>NZ_LT635494.1:1144631-1153398 GCF_900120385.1 Olsenella phocaeensis
CCCGAGAGGCTCGCCGCCACGGCCTTCAGCGCGGGCTTGAGCAGGAGCGCCCCGAGCTTGGAGCGGCCCGAGCTCGCCACCGAGCGCTTGACCTCCGAGAGTATGAACTTGGCGGTGCCCTCGAGGCTCTTGAGTGCCACGTTGCCGGTGAAGCCGTCGGTGACGATCACGTCGTAGCGGCCGGCGAGCACGTCGGTACCCTCGCAGTTGCCACGGAACCAGTCCGGGCCGGCCTCGGCGAGGGCCTTGTGCGCCGCCAGGACCGCCTCGGACCCCTTGGTGTCCTCGGAGCCGTTGGAGAGGAGCGCGACCGTGGGCTCCGCCACGCCCAGCGCGACGCGCGCGTAGGCGCGCCCCATCTGGGCGAACTGCACCAGCATGTCGGGGCGCGCGTCGGCGTTGGCGCCCATGTCGGTGAGGACGGTCTCGCGTCCCGTCATGCCTGGAAGCGAGCTGGCGATAGACGGCCGCTTGATGCCCTTAACGCGTCCGATGTGGAGCGTCGCCGCGGCGAAGATGGCACCGGTGGACCCGGCGGAGAAGAAGCCGTCCGCCTCCCCTGCCCTCACGCTGGCGCAGCCCCGCACGATGCTCGAGTCCCTCTTGGCGCGCACCGCGTCCGCGGGATGCTCGTCCATGCCTATGACCTCGGTCGAGACGAGCGCGCGCACCCGCTCGTGGGACGCGGCGAAGGGAACCACCACGTCCTCGTCGCCCACGACGAGGACGCTCAGGTCCCCGTCGGCCTCAAGCGCCTTCCCTATGCCCTCGAGGACGACCCTGGGCTCCTCGTCTCCCCCCATGGCGTCAACGCAGATGGTGGTCATGTCCTGCCTCCCCCGTGCCGCTGCGCGGCGTGTACGTCTAAAGAGGGAGGCCGACCCCGGTTGGGGCCGGCCTCCCCAGGCCTCGTCTGTCAGGAGGGCTACTCGGTGACGACGACCTCGCGGTCCTTGTAGTAGCCACAGTTGGGGCACACGTGATGCGGAAGCTTAGGAGCGCCGCACTGGGGGCAAACGGAGCGTGCCGGAGCGGCGAGCTTGCTGTTGGCCGAACGACGAGTGTGCGTGGCGCCACGGCCCTTTTTCTGCTTGGGAACTGCCATCTTGAACCTCTCTTAGACTCACATCATGCCCGCGCGGTTGCCCGGAGCGGTCTGACCTGCAAACACACAAGGATAAATATAGCACCAGACGCCCCCTTGTGAAGGAGAGCGCACCATTTCCACGGCAAATTGCCTCTAGACGCCACGGTGCGTCCGACATGGTAGCAAAAGCCGGAGTGCATTGGGGATGACCGCGCCCCACCCAACACCCATCAGGGGGACGACAGGCTATGCCCTGAGCGTCGCCCTCAGCCGGCTGGGACGCAGAAGGAGGTCAAGCGCCTCGCAGGGCCCGGGCACCAGCACGTTCGCATGCCCGAGCAGGGCGGCGCACGTGCCCTCCTCCCCCACCACGGCGATTCGGAGCGCGGCTAGGTCGAACATCCCGATGTCGTTGTAGCCGTTGCCGACGCAGCAGACCCCGCCGCCGAGGGAGCGTACGATCTCCTCCTTGCTGAGGCCGGCGGAATCCGAGGGGAAGGTCAGGAGTCTGAGCGGCAGGCCCTCGCAGGCAGCGGCGGCGCTCCCGTAGGTGTCGGCCGTCAGCACGATGACGTCGACGAGGTCGCTGAGGAGCGCGATGCGCTCGGCCACGCCCCCGACGAGCCTGCCATCTGCGGCGATGGTGCCGTTGAAGTCGAGCACGAGGTGGTCAATCCCGAGCTCTTCCCTTCCCGGTATGTCGATGCGGATCACGTCGGGCCTCCCGATCCTGGACGGGGAACAAGAAGCTGCCCGGCCAGCTCAGCCGACCGGGCAAGGCGACGAGCGTGGCACGGCCCCCGCCTACGAAAGGTCGAGGCCCTTGAGCACGGAGAAGGGATTCGACTCCATGCGCAAGGCCTCCAGCTGGGCGGCATGCCCGCAGTCCTCGTGGTTGAGGTTCGTCCCGCATACGGGGCAGAGCCCCGCGCAGTCCTCGCGGCAGAGCACGACGTAGGGCGTCTCCATGAGCAGGGCTGAGTTGATCGCCTCGCCCAGGTCGATGCTGTGGTCGGGCAGGACGAGCGAGTAGTCGACCTCGTCTTCGTCGTCACTTTCGGGAAAGGTGCCGGGGTCCTTGAAGAGGTAGTATTCGTCCACCTCGCCGTCCACGTCGAACTCGGCGGGGTCGAGGCAGCGGTCGCAGGTGCCCACCACGTGCGCGCGCACCATGCCCGTGGCGAGGATTCCCTCGCCCACGTTGGTGAGGACGAGGTCGTAGTCCATGCCCTCGGGGAGCGAGAACTCGTGCTCGCCCAGGCTGTAGCCCTCCTGGTCGACGTGGCCCGAGAGGGGAAGGGTGTCCCCCGCCTCGGCCAGGCGCTCGTCCAGGATTTGCTTGATCTCTGCCATGGCGCTACCAGGCGACGTCGTTGGTCTGGTTGCGCGGGCCGGAGTTCTCGTCCAGCGTCTGGCGGACGCGCGTGACGGAGTTGGTGAGGGACTTGAGGTTGTCCTCGAGGTGGGCCAGGACGGTGTCGGCGTACTCCTCCGCGTTGTAGCGGGTGTCGCGCTCGTACTGGGCCGCCTTGTCGCGGATGTCGTCGGCCTGCTGCTGGGCGAGGCGCACGACCTCCTGGTCGCCCGCGAGGATCATCGCCTGCTGCTGGGCGTCGGCGATGATGGAGTCGGCCTGCAGCTGGGCACGCTCCAGGGTCTCCGCCTCCTCCTTGACGATGCGGCGGGCGTCAGAGAACTCCTGCGGGAAGACGCGGCGGATCTCGTCCAGTATCTCGTAGACCTCGTTGGCGTCGACGATCTTCTTGTTGGCGCCCGCGGCGAAGGGCGTCTTGCCCTCGCTCACGATCTGCTCGAGTTCGCCGACCAGGCTCTCGATCTCCTCACCCGGCTGCATACGGGCTCCTTTCGTCATGCTGGCGACCTGACGTGCGCCCCTAGGTTTGGATTCAGGCCGCATCGCTCACATGTTAGCAGATTGGATGAGCTGCCCGTTTGCCGGAAGGCCATTTGCGGGCAGCGTGAAGGCATGGGCGGACGACATGCGGTGGCCGCGCGCCTCTCGCCTAGGTCCTGTAGTGGAGCCTCAGGCGCTCCGCCACCCCCGGGGGCACGAGGAAGCTCACGTCCGAGCCCAGGGAGGCAAGTTCGCGCACGATGGAGGAGGAGACGTAGCCGTACTGGGGGTTGGACATGACGAAGACCGACTCGACGTCGGGCGCCATGTGGCTGTTGAGGTCGGCCTGCTGGAGTTCGTACTCGAAGTCAGTCATGGCCCTGAGGCCCTTTACCACGCCGCCGGCGCCGACCTCCCGGCAGAAGGACATGAGGAGCCCCGAGAAGGGCCTGACCTCCACGCCGTGTATGCCCACCTCGCGCAGGGACGAGCGCAGCATGTCCACGCGCTCGTCGAGAGAGAACGCAGGGCCCGTGCCGCGCTTGTTGACAGAGGCGGCGACGGCGACCGTCACCTGGGGGAAGAGCCTGCACGTGCGCTGGATCACGTCGAGGTGCCCGTAGGTCACCGGGTCGAAGGTGCCGGGCACCACCACGTGCTGGATCCTGTCGTCTGCCATCCTAGGCCTCCTGCGTCTGGAAGAGGGTCACCGTGGTGATGCCGTGGGACTTGCTGCGAACCAGGCGAGCGCCCGGGAGCGCAAGCTCGTCGGCGTCCGTCGAGCGCTCGTAGAGCACGAGGCAGCCCGGGACAAGCAGGCCCCCGGAGCCCAAATCGACCACCATGTCCGAGACCGTGGAGGCGGGCAGGGCATAGGGTGGGTCAAGCACCACGATGGAGAAGGGCGAGCCCCAGATGCCGCCGCGACGGGCCAGCTTGAGCGCGTCGCCGCAGACCACGCGCGCGACAGAGTCAGCGCGGTCGCCTGCNCCTTGTCGACCTGTCGCTCGAGGGGCTTGAGCTGGCGGCCGATCTCGCGCTGTATGTCCTTGGCACGGGTCAGGTTGTCCTGCATCGCCTGGAGCTTGCGCTCCGAGCGGTCCTTGCGGCGGCGATGCTTGCTGATGCCCGCCGCCTCCTCGACCAGCTCGCGCCGCTCCTCGGGCCGGCTCGCCAGGATCGAGTCAAGCTTGCCCTGGCTGATGATGGAGTGGGTGTCCTTGCCCAGGCCGGAGTCGTGCAGGATGTCCGTGATGTCGCGCAGGCGCGAGGGCGCGCCGTTGATGAGGTACTCGGACTCGCCCGAGCGGTACATGCGGCGCGTGACGGCGACCTCGGAGAAGTCGATCGGAAGGGTGTGGTCCACGTTGTCGAGGACGAGCGTCACCTCGGCGAGGCCCACCGCGGCCCTGCCCGAGGAGCCCGAGAAGATGACGTCCTCCATGGCCTGGCCGCGGAGCATCTTGGCGCTCTGCTCGCCCAGGACCCAGAGGATGGCGTCGGATATGTTTGACTTGCCGCTGCCGTTGGGGCCCACCACGACGGTGAGGCCGGGGTCGAAGACCATGTTGGTGCGGTCCGCGAAGGACTTGAACCCCTTGAGCGTGAGCGACTTCAGATACACGTCGAAAGAATCCCTTCCAGGCGCAGGGCCGCTAGTTCTTCTCGCCGCCCGAGGCAGGCAGCTGCCCCATGCGCTGGAGGGCATCCAGCGCCGCGGCCGACTCGGACTCCTTCTTGGAGCTTCCCTCTCCCCTGCCCATGCGCACGCCGTCCACGAGGACGACCGAGGTGAAGGTGGGGCTGTGCGCGGGACCGCGCTCTCCGGCGAGCTTGTACTCGGGGGCGCAGCGGAGGTCGCGCTGGGTCACCTCCTGGAGCCTCGACTTGGGCGAGAGGGGCCTCTCCGCAAGCTCCGGCGACATGTGCGGGGCCAGCGTGCGGGAGACGAACTCGTGCGTCGCGTCGTAGCCGGCGTCGAGGTAGAGGGCCCCGACTATGGACTCGTAGACGTTCTCGAGGGCGGAGTGCAGCCCCCGGGCGCCGGTCCCGCGCTCGGACTCGCCGAAGACGATGACCTCCCCTATGCCGAGCTCGTCGGCGACGGCGCTCAGCATCTTGCCCGACACGAGCGAGATCTTGAGGCGCGTGAGCTCGCCCTCGTCCATGCGGGGGAAGCGCTCGAAGAGGTCGGTGGCGACGATGGCGCCGAGTATGGAGTCACCCAGGAACTCGAGCCGTTCGTACGAGGCCGACACGGGCTTGTTCTCCACCGCGGAGGGATGCGTGATCGCCGAGGTGGCGAGGTTCTGGTCAGCGAAGTGGTGGCCCACTATCTCCTCGAGGCGGGCCACCTGCTTGTGGGACTTCAAGTGAGCGTGCCTCCCTAGGCGCCCAGGGCGCTGGCGATGGCGTCGACGGCGTCGCCCAGGGTCTGGATCTTCTGCAGGGAGTCGTCGTCGAGGGTGGAGCCGAACTCGTCCTCGAAGGCGGTGACGAGCTCGAGCAGGTCGAAGGAATCCGCCCCCAGGCTCTTGAACTCGGTTGACTCATCCAGGCCCGCGGCGTCCGCCTCGAGCTCGTCCGCCGTGAGGGAGACGACCTTCGCCAGTATGTCGGAACGCTCCATGGATCCTCCTCGACCAAGGTGGCGCCATCGCCACCGGCTGCATTCTCCGTCGATTGTACCCTGCTACTGGCCCTGCTGGACCAGGCGGGCGACATTGTCCACAAGCCCTGCCCGCACGGCCCGCGCGCAGGCCAGGGTGCCGTTCATCACGGCGTCGGCGGAGGTGGCGCCGTGGCCGATGAGCACCGGCGCNCCATGCGCTGCTCGTCACTGAGTACGAAGGGAAGGGAGGCCACGAGCCGCGAGAGCCTCGGTCCGTCCGTGACGTGCCTGAAGGGAGTGACGCCCCCAAGCTCCATCTGCCGCCTGGAGTGGAGGGCGAGCTGCAGGCAGAGGAGCTCGTCGTAGGCGAGGCGCTCCCTGGCCACGGCGGCCTCGGCGAGGCTGAGGGGGAAGTGGACGGCCCTCAATGCACGACCCAGGCCCATGAGAGATCGCTCGAGCCGGAATCGGACGGGGAGGAAGTCCGCCACGTCGCCCGAGCTGGCGAGCGCGGACGAGACGATCCTGCGCATCCAGGAGGTGGAGACGCCCTCCCCCACCGGATGCACGGGAAGGACGCGGGCGTAGGACGAGACGTCCCCCTGGCCCTCGATGACCTCGAAGAAGGGAGAGCGCATCTGCTTGAATCCGTAGGCGAAGCCCACCTTGCCCGAGAGGGCCACCTGCATGCCGGGCTTGAGCTGGTCCGCCACCCAAGGCGCGCGGAAGAAGCTGACCCGCATGACGCCGGTCTGGTCGAGCACGTAGACCTCGACCACCTGCATGCGCGGCCGAGGGCGCTTGAGCGTAACGCGGTCCACGGTGGCGATGACCGTGGCGTCGTCCCCCACGTCCGCGAGGGCTATGTTGGTCAGCCTGCTGAAGTCGAGGTAGCGGTGGGGCAAGTGTAGGAGGACGTCGCGGACGCGGACGAGGCCCAGGCGAGCCAGGGCCTCGTAGCGCGCGCCCGAGACGAACCTCAGGCGCGACGCGTCGTCCGTGAGCGAACAGGTCCTCGAGAGGCGCTCGCCCACCTCTGCACAGGTGGGAACGCTTGCTCTTCCTGCCAAGGCTTACTCTATCGAGAAGACCACCGGGTAGAGGGGCTGCTCGCCGCGGTGCGCGTCGACCTCGAGGTCAGGCTGGGCCTCCTCGATGGCGGCCACGAGCTCTTCGAAGTCCTCGTCGCCGAGGTCGGAGCCCGCGAGGATGGTGAGGGTGTCCCCCTCCTCCTCTTCCTGCATGCGGGCGATGACGTCGAGGGTGACCTGTCGCACGTCGCTGCCCACGACCTCGATGGCGCCCCCCTCGATGCCCATGACGTCGCCCGCGTGGATGGGGGTGCCGTCCGCTGCGGCGGAGTCGCGCACCGCGGTGGTCACCTCGCCGTCACGGATGGTGCCGATGGCCTCTCCCATCTGCTCGACGTTGGCCTCGAGTCCCTCTTCGGCGTCCGCCGCGAACATGGCGGCAAAGGCCTGGAGGACGGTCTTGGTCGGGACAACCGCCGCCTCGACGTCCGTGCAGGCGCTGACGGCGGCCTCGGCGGCCATGCGGATGTTGCCGTTGTTGGGAAGCACGATGACGCTCGTGGCGTTGCAGGCCTCGATGGCCTCGAGGATGTCTGCCGTGGAGGGGTTCATGGTCTGCCCGCCGGACACGATGACGTCGACGCCCAGCGAGCGCAAGATCTCGGCCTGCCCGGACCCTGCGGCGACGGCCACGAAGCCCAGGCCCTTCTTGGGGGCGGCGTGACGCGGCGAGGACTCCTTGTCCTCGCGGATGCCCTCGGTGCGCTCCTGTGCCTCGAGGTCCATGTTGTGGACGAACACGTTGAAGATCTGGCCGCGGTGCAGCATGTGGCGCAGGACGCGGTCGGGCCTGTTGGTGTGCACGTGGATCTTGTAGTCGGGGTTGGTGCCCACGAGGAGCTCGCAGTCGCCCATGGAGCTCAGGTACTTGAGGTTGGCCTCCTCGTCGAAGTCCTGGCTGTCGGCATGGAAGAGGAACTCGGTGCAGTAGCGGAACTCGGATCCCTCCCAGTCGTCGTTGATCTCTATGTCGACGACGTTGGCGACCTGCGCCTTGGCGCTCGTGGGGGTGACGCTGGTGTCGAAGTCCGAGACCTCGCCCGCCTTGCCCTCGTAGGCGTTGACGAAGGCCTCGATGAAGGTCGCGAGGCCGAAGGCGCCGGAGTCGACGACGCCGTTCTCCTTGAGGACGGGCAGGAGGTCGGGGGTGCGGGCGACGGACTCGTAGGCCTCCACCACGATGGCGTCGAGGGCCTCCTGGGGCGTGGCCTTGGCCCTCTCCATCTGGTCCGCCCTGGCCGAGACGTCCTTGAGCACGGTGAGGATGGTGCCCTCGACGGGCTTGCGCACGGCCTTGAAGGCCACCTTGACGCCGTTGCGCAGCGCCGAGGCGATGTCCGCCGTGGTGGCGTCCGGGCCCTTGGCGCCGGTGAGGCCCTCGGCCACGCCGCGCCGGATCTGGCTGGTGATGACGCCCGAGTTGCCACNATCGCCGTGACATTGGGGACGTCGACGCCCACCTCGATGACCGTGGTGGAGACCAGGACGTCAATCCCCCCGGCAGCGAACTCCTCCATGACGCGGTCCTTCTCCGCCGCGGGAAGGCGTCCCGTGAGCAGGCCCACCCTGAGCCCGGGTAGCACGCGCCTCTGGAGCTCCTGTTGGGTCGACGTGGCCGAATGGAGCCTCTTGGCGTTGGAGCGCACGGACTCCGGGACGTCCTCGAGCTCGCCGCCCTCGTCGGAGTCGTCCACGAGCGGGCAGACCACGTATGCCTGGTGTCCCGCCTCGCAGGCCTCGCGCAGGCCTGCGTATGCGAGGTCCATGCTCTCGGGCGGGATGACCCTTGTGGTCACGCCCGCCCCGGGCACCGGCCTGTGACGGATGCGCGATATCGAGAGGTCACCATAGAGCGAGAGGGCCAGCGTGCGAGGTATGGGCGTCGCCGTCATGGCCAGGAGGTCTGCGCCCGGGCCCTTGCGCCTGAGGGCGGCGCGCTGGTCCACGCCAAAGCGGTGCTGCTCGTCGATGACGGCGAGCGAGAGACGGCGGAACTCGAGGTCATCCGAGAGGAGCGCAGTCGTGCCGAAGAGCGCGCAGGGCTCGCCCGACGAGAGGAGCGCGGCGGCACGCGCCCGCTCGTCTGCCGGGGTGGCGCCCGTGACCAGGGCCCAGGGCACGCC
>NZ_LT635494.1:1154475-1158331 GCF_900120385.1 Olsenella phocaeensis
GCAGGCGCTGACGGCGGCCTCGGCGGCCATGCGGATGTTGCCGTTGTTGGGAAGCACGATGACGCTCGTGGCGTTGCAGGCCTCGATGGCCTCGAGGATGTCTGCCGTGGAGGGGTTCATGGTCTGCCCGCCGGACACGATGACGTCGACGCCCAGCGAGCGCAAGATCTCGGCCTGCCCGGACCCTGCGGCGACGGCCACGAAGCCCAGGCCCTTCTTGGGGGCGGCGTGACGCGGCGAGGACTCCTTGTCCTCGCGGATGCCCTCGGTGCGCTCCTGTGCCTCGAGGTCCATGTTGTGGACGAACACGTTGAAGATCTGGCCGCGGTGCAGCATGTGGCGCAGGACGCGGTCGGGCCTGTTGGTGTGCACGTGGATCTTGTAGTCGGGGTTGGTGCCCACGAGGAGCTCGCAGTCGCCCATGGAGCTCAGGTACTTGAGGTTGGCCTCCTCGTCGAAGTCCTGGCTGTCGGCATGGAAGAGGAACTCGGTGCAGTAGCGGAACTCGGATCCCTCCCAGTCGTCGTTGATCTCTATGTCGACGACGTTGGCGACCTGCGCCTTGGCGCTCGTGGGGGTGACGCTGGTGTCGAAGTCCGAGACCTCGCCCGCCTTGCCCTCGTAGGCGTTGACGAAGGCCTCGATGAAGGTCGCGAGGCCGAAGGCGCCGGAGTCGACGACGCCGTTCTCCTTGAGGACGGGCAGGAGGTCGGGGGTGCGGGCGACGGACTCGTAGGCCTCCACCACGATGGCGTCGAGGGCCTCCTGGGGCGTGGCCTTGGCCCTCTCCATCTGGTCCGCCCTGGCCGAGACGTCCTTGAGCACGGTGAGGATGGTGCCCTCGACGGGCTTGCGCACGGCCTTGAAGGCCACCTTGACGCCGTTGCGCAGCGCCGAGGCGATGTCCGCCGTGGTGGCGTCCGGGCCCTTGGCGCCGGTGAGGCCCTCGGCCACGCCGCGCAGGATCTGGCTGGTGATGACGCCCGAGTTGCCACGGGCGCCCATGAGCGAGCCATGGGTGATGGCCTTGGCGATGTCGTTCACCGAGGCGTTGGCGGGGAGCGACTCGACCTCCTTCACCACCGTGCCCAGGGTGAGGGACATGTTGGTGCCCGTGTCGCCGTCAGGGACCGGGAAGACGTTGAGCTTGTTGATCTCGTCCGCCTTGTCGGCGACGACCTTGGCGGCGACGGGGAAGCAGCTGCGAATGGTGTTGGCAATCATGATCTGGAGAACCTCGGTTCCTCTCGTATCGTGGGGCACGCCTAGCGGGCGGTGCGCATCCCCTCGACGTGGACGCGTACCTCGACGTTGTCAAGCTCGGCAATCTGCCTGAGGATGAACTTGACGGCGCTCACGAGGTTTTCTGACACGGACGCCATGTTCACGCCCTGCTCAACGACCACGTGGAGGTCCACCTTGACGATCTCCCCCTCTGCGGAGACGCCGACGCCCTTGCGCAGGCGGTAGGTCGGAAGGAGGTGGGCAGGGCCCTCCTGCTCGTCGGTGACCGCCATGCCCACCACGCCGTAGCACTCGAGGGCGGCATAGCCCGCGAGGTCGGCGATGCAGTCGTTGGACACCTTCAGGGTTCCGGGGACGACCATTGCCATAGCTTCTCCTCTCGCTTGGTCGATGTTCGACCGGCGCATTCATTCATAGAAGTCTAGCACGCAAGGCATGCGGCGCAGGAGGACAACCCGTACGCCCGGCCCACAGCCCGACGCCGCTGCCGTGGAAAGTCCACGCGAACGCCACCGCAGCCCGTCTCCCGTCTGCTAGTATCTTTCGTCGGTGACACGGGGCGGACTCCCCCGGAATGCTCTGCCACCAAAGGTCTTGTGGTCTGGCTACAAAACGCACACAAGCTGTCGCGCTTTGTTCTTGCATGCCGCTGGTCCTGTGCTATATTTGGACAGCTTTTGGTAATTGCTGGCGCCTTGCGCCACCCTATGGAGGTCGTAAACATGTCGAAGGTATGTGATATCTGCGGTAAGCACGCCGTTGCTGGTCGCTCCATCAGCCACTCCCACCGCACAGTCGCCCGCAAGTTCAAGCCCAACATCCAGCGCGTCACCGTCGTCGTCGACGGGCGTCCGCAGAAGAAGAACGTCTGCACCCGCTGCCTGAAGAAGGGCAACCTGGCTCGCTCCGTCGCCCGGGCGTAGCGCGGCGCGCGACATACCGGCGATTCCTCGGAGGCCCCTCGGGGCCTCCTTTCTTGTGCGTCACAGGCGGCTGCCCGCGGGGCGTCGCGCACCCCTCCCCACGGCCGCCGCGGACCNGAAGGCGACACATCTGGACCAGGGGCACCGACTCGACCTGCGCGTAGACTTGCCCTGGGTCTGGCGCTCCCCCGTCCTCGAGGAGCTCGAGGACGGCCTCTCTCCACATGGGCGCGGAGTCGAGGATGGTCCCGTCCAGGTCGAAGATCGCCCCGTCTATGCGCATGGCGTCAGCCCTCCCAGCCGCTGGTTGCAGGATTCATGGTAGCAGCCGCTCGGCGGCGGCCCCGGCGCAAGAGCCGGCCACGCTTGGGTACAGTAGTCCACGTGGCCGTGAGGCCGCTTTTTGTGCACGCACTCTTCCGGAGGATTCACATGGCTCGCTATGACTACAAGTGCCCCTCGTGCGGGACCCGCTTCGAGGTGGAGCATCCCATGAGCGCCCACCCCAGCGTCAGCTGCCCCAAGTGCGGCAGCAAGGCCCAGAAGGTCTTCTCCAGCTCGGGAATCGTCTTCTCGGGATCCGGCTTCTACAACACCGACCAGAGGGGCAAGAAGTAGCGCGCCTGGTCGCCGCCCGACTCCCACGGAGAATCGGAGTCGCGGTCGCGTCACCATAGCAAGAGCGGGGAGGAGGCCCGTCTGGCAGCTGTCCGGACGGGCCTCCTCTCGTGCGTCCGTCAACCGAAGCCGCTATCCCAACCTGCACAGGCGCGCCATGAAGTGACCGTCACAGAGCGGGGAGCCGAGCCGGTTTGCGCGCGAGGTCCTCAGGAAGCCCTCGGGGGTGAGCATGGAGCGCGCCAGGGCGAGCTGCTCGGGGGCGAGGACGCCCGTGGCGGGTGCGTCCAGCGGACCAGCGAGGCTGAATTCTCGCCCGACGTCCGAGGCGAGAAACGCCGCGACGACGTCCTCATCCTCCTGTCTCAGCTCCGAGCAGGTCGAATAGACCAGACATCCCCCGACCTCGACGCGACGGGCCACGGCCCCGAGGAGTTCGAGCTGGAGCTTCGGGAGCTCGCGCAGGGCCGCCTCCTCCCCCAGCGACCAGGCGACCTCGGGATGGCGGCGCAGGGTGCCGCTGCCCGAGCAGGGGGCATCCAGGAAGGCAAGGCGGAACTCTCCCCTGAGCCCTTCGGGAAGCGACTCGTCGGCTCCCGAGAGGGCCCTGCCGTCCAGGGCGTGGCAGCTCGCACGCCCGGCAAGCCCCACGGACCCCAGGCGTCGTGCGGACGAGGCGCTCTTGTGCGGGTCGCTCTCCACGCAGGCCATGCGAAGGTCCACGTCGAGCGCCCTGGCGGCGGACTGCAGGAGCAGGCTCTTGGTGCCCCTGCCCTGGCCGACCTCGAGGAACCTTCCTCCCCGGGGGCAGGCGAGCCAGGCGACGACCTGCGCCGCGAGGTCGGCGGGAAGGACGTCGGACGTGCGCACCAGACCGGAGCCAGCGAGGGCTGACGGGCGGCCGAGCCTGAAGGCGGCCGGCCACGGGAGCGGCTCCGGGGCGAGTCCTGCCGCCTCGAGGGCCAGGCGAGAGGGGCCCTCGCCCTGCACTACGAGGTTGCCGGCCACGCAGGGCGTGGAGGGCTCGAGGGAGCCGAGCGCGACGGCGGCGGCGCGGGAGGCGCCGAGGG
>NZ_LT635494.1:1158511-1176321 GCF_900120385.1 Olsenella phocaeensis
TGCGCGGGCAGAGCGACGCCGGCATTCGCCCAGCAGGCGCAGGGCCGACCTCCTGGCGGCGGTCGCCCTCGCCATGCCTATGCGCGCTCCCAGCCAAGGTCCCTCTTCTGGAGTCCCGCCGCCCAGGCAGAGACGTCCATCTCGCGCTTGCCGTCGGGCTTGACCCGCAGGAGCTCGATGGCCCCGTCGGAGCAGCCCAGGAACACGCGGCCCTTGCGGACCAGCACGCCGCCCTGGGATAGCGCCTCGCCAGAGACGCGCGCGTCGAGCACGCGGACCCCCTTGCCCTGGAGCGCCATGCGGGCCGGCGCGGCGTCGAGGGACGCCTGGACGCGCCTGCGGTTTGCCAGACGGCCGTCCGCAGGGTCGAGGAGCATCTCTCGCTTGTCGATCTTGCGGGCATAGCTCACCTGCGACTCGTCCTGGTCGACCCAGCGGGCCGTCCCGTCCTCCATCTGCGCGAGGGCCAGGAGCAGCTCGTCTGCCCCCAGCTCGGCAAGCTCGGACATGACCGTCGCGCAGGGCTTCTCGCCCACCTCGACCGACGCCTGCCTGCAGTAGGCGCCGGCATCGAGCTCGTGGACAATGCGCATGATGGATATGCCCGCGCGCTCGTCGCCCTCGAGCACCGCCCTCTGGATGGGCGCGGCGCCGCGCCAGCGGGGCAGGAGCGAGCCGTGCACGTTGACGCAGCCCATTCGCGCGATGCCCAGGAGCTCGTCGGGCAGGATGCAGCCGAAGGCCGCGACGGCCACGGCGTCCAGGTCGAGGTCGCGCAGGCGATCGAGGAGCTCCGGCGTCACGCGCCTCGCCTCGGCCACCTCGAGCCCGAGCTCGAGGGCCGCCGACTTCACCGCGGAGGGCACGAGGGCCCTCCCGCGGCCGCGCACGGCATCGGGCCGCGTCACGACGAGCGCGACCTCATGGACGGCGGCGAGCTTCCTGAGGGGGGGCACGGCGAAGTCTGGCGTGCCCATGAATGCCAGGCGCATCTGCGGCTCCCCTTCCGACTAGTCTACGGAGACGTCGCCGGGACGGGCGCCCGCGGCCGTGGCCTCCTGATAGGCCCTCATGGCGGCGATGCGCTGGCCGGCGCTCAGGTGGTCGACCATGGTCACGCCGTGGATGTGGTCGATCTCGTGCTGGAGGCAGACGGCCATGAGGTTGTCGCGGGCTTCGTACTGCATGAGGTCCCCGTCCAGGTTGAGGGCCTGGACCACCACGTGGCTGGGTCGCCTGACGGGAACCGTGATGCCGGGGAACGACAGGCAGCCCTCGCCCGTCTCGCGCTCCTCGCCGTCTGCGACGACGATCTTGGGGTTGATGAGCACGTAGGGGTTCTTGCCGTTGGGGCCGGAGTAGTCGACGTCTATGACGACCATCTGGACGAGCTCGCCGACCTGGGGTGCCGCCAGGCCGCAGCCGTCGGCGGCGTACATGTCGTCCAGCATGCGGCGCGCGAGCCTCTTGATGCGCTCGTCGATGGCCTCGATGGGCGCGCACTCTGTCTTGAGCCGCCCGTCGGGGGCGCGGACGATGTCTTCCAGTGCACTCATTGCATGGCTCCTTGCTATGTGGGGGGCGCCGGGGGCGCCACGCTTTGTCCAGGCTATGTTACTACCCCAGCGACATGCCTCCCAAACCGCCGTCGCATGGGGCCAGGGACCCTACATCAGGTCGTACGCGTCCACGTCGATGGCGACGCTCACGCCGCGGGGGACGTCCAGCCCCCGCACGCAGGACTGCAGGAGCTCCCCTGGCTCGGAGCCCAGGGGGGCCTTCACGAGCAGGTGCCGGCGGGTGCGGTCCTTCACGCGGGCCTTGAGGCAGTCGGTGGGACCCAGCACCTCCCNTAGGTGAGCGAGGTGGAGCAGTGCGGGCACTCGGGCACGCAGCCGCAGTCGCGGCACATGAGGAAGTTGGCGAAGCCTCGGCGGTTGAGGAGGAGGACGGCCTTCTCCCCTCGCTGGACCACGCCCTCCAGGGCATCCCTCAGGGGTGCCGAGAAGATCGACTTGTTGCCCCCGGCGAACTGCTGCGTCATGTCCACCACGCGGACGCGGGGAAGCACAGCCGAGCCCGGACGCTCCGGCATCGGGACGCGCGTCCACGACACCCCGGCGTGCGAGCCCTGGCGGCAGCGCAGGAGGCTCTCGAGCGAGGGGGTGGCCGACCCCAGGACGAGCGGGCAGCCGCGCAGGCGGGCGAGGCGGGCCGCGACCTCGCGGGCATGGTAGCGGGGGGCCGACTCCTGCTTGTAGGACAGCTCGTGCTCCTCGTCGATGATCACGAGCCCCAGGTCCGACACGGGCGCGAAGAGCGCGGAACGGGCGCCCACCACGACGTGCACGCTGCCCTGGCGCACCAGGTCCCATTGGTCGAAGCGCTCCCCGGCAGAGAGCCTCGAGTGCAGGATCGCGACGTCATCGCCGAAGCGCGAGCGGAANGTCACGTCCCGGCCGTCAGGAGCCTCGATGTAGCGGCCCCTCCAGTCCCCTCCCACTATGCGAATGCGGCTCATGCCCGCTCCATCTCCTCGAAGTAGCTTGGGAATCGGTCCCTGACCTCGAGGGCGAGGGGCCTGTCGTCGTCGCCCGAGAGCGAGGGGTCCGCATCCAGGAGGGCGAGGGCGTCCTCGTGGGCCCACTCTGCGAGGGTGGCGTCGGTCGCGAGGTCGGCGACGCGCAACGACACGTTGCTGCCATGCTGCCGGTATCCCAGCACCTCTCCCTCGTGCCTGAGCTCGAGGTCGAGCTCGGCGAGCTCGAAGCCGTCGTCCGTCGACTCCAGGGCGGCGAGGCGCTTGCGGGCGGGCGTGCCCCTCTTGGCAGCGCAGGACAGCCAGACGGAGCCCGCCACGGAACCCCTGCCCACGCGCCCGCGGAGCTGGTGNCGGGTGCGGTCCTTCACGCGGGCCTTGAGGCAGTCGGTGGGACCCAGCACCTCCCATCCCCGCCTCCCCTCCACCCTCTGGCGGACGGCGTGGGCCAGGGAGGCAATCGCCCCCGTCACGGCGGGGGCGCTTCTCCCCCAGACGACGACGTTGGCCAGCCGCGAGTAGGGCGGGTAGTTGCCCTCCTCGCGGTCCCTGAGCTCGGGCTCGAGGAAGAGGGACCTGTCGTGGTCCGCCACGGCCCGGATGGCGGGATGGCTCGCCCAGTAGGTCTGGATGATGACCTCCCCCGGGACCTCCCCCCTGCCGGCGCGCCCGCTCACCTGCTCGAGCAGGTCGTAGGTACGCTCGCCCGCACGGAAGTCGGGCAGCTTGAGCGTGGTGTCCGCGTTGATGACGCCGACCAGCGTGACCTCGGGGAAGTCCAGCCCCTTCGCGATCATCTGGGTGCCCACGAGCACTGCGCACTCCGCGGCGTCGAACTCCTCGAGCAGCCGCTGGTGGTCCCCCTTCCCGCACGTGGTGTCCGCGTCCATGCGAATCACCTGGGCCCGCCCGCCCAGGAGCAGCGAGAGCTCGTCCTCGACGCGCTGGGTGCCCACCCCGAAGGCCGCCAGGTAGCGGCTGCCGCAGTTGGGGCAGGTCGTGGCCGGGTTGGGCCAGGCGACGACCGGCCAGCTCCTGCCCCCGCTGTGGCACANGGACGAGGCGACGGGCCAGCTCGAGGAGCTCTGCGACCCCAAGCCCGAGGACGTGACGAGCGGGCTCGACGAGGAGGAACAGGACCGCAGGGCGGAGTTTGCCGAGAGGATCATCCGCGCCGCGTCGAAGCTCAAGGGCGTGAAGATCGACCGCGCGGAGTTCCTTAGGACGGAGATCCGCAAGCACTGGCCGGACGCGGACGCCGAGCTCGCGGTACGCGAGACCCCCGCAGCGGCGGGACTCGACATCCACCAGCTTGACGTCCTGGCCAACGAGGCAATCGACCTTGAGACGGCGAAGTGCGCGGGACTCGCGTTCCTGGCGGGCATCCCGGGCGGGCTCGCCGCCTTCGGGGCGGTCCCTGCCGACCTCGTCCAGTACTTCGCCCACGTCATGCGCATAGAGCAGAAGTTAGCCTACGTGTATGGCTGGCAGTCCTTCCTCAACGAGGACGACGAGGTGGACGACCAGAGCCTCCTGGAGTTCGTCCTCCTCATGGGCGTCATGATGCAGGTGGGAGCCGCTGGGGTCGCCCTCAACAAGTTCGCTAGCAAGGTGGCCCAGGAGGGGGTCGCGAGGACGATCCAGCGTCAGGCCCTCACAAAGACGGCTTTCTACCCCATCCTCAAGAAGGTCCTGCGCGTCCTGGGCGTGAGGCTCACCAAGGAAAAGTTCGCGCAGGTCGCAGCCAAGGTAGTCCCCGTCGCGGGCGGCGTAGTCGCGGGGGGAATGACCTTCCTGAGCTTCGGCCCCAGTTCCATGCGCCTCAGGGACCACCTCCGCCGCCTTCCCCAGTCGGGCATCACCGCTGAGAAGCTCGAGGAGGAGACCAAGGACTCAATCGTGGACAAGGTCGTGGAGGGCTCGCACCAGCTCGCCGACAGCGCGGTTGTCGGTGCCGGCCAGGCGGCGCGAATGGCCGGCGATGCGCTCGGCGCGGGGGTAGGCGCAGCCGGCAGGGGTCTCGAGGCGCTCCGGGCGGCGCTGCCCCAGAAACCCGCGCACAGGGAGGCCCCATACGACGCTCCGAGGCCCACGCTGCCCACGAGCGACCCCTTCGAGCTCATCAAGAAGTACAAGGACCTCCTCGACCTGGGAATCCTGACCGAGGAGGAGTTCGACCTCAAGAAGCGGGAGCTGCTGGGAATCTAGGCACCCCTTCCCGCATCGGTCCGCAGGCGAGAGGAGATTCGAAATTCTCGCTTGAACTGCTTCGCGGGATAGTGCTACTATGCACAAGCGCTGCGTGGGTCACCGCGTGGCAGACATAGCGGGTGGTGGCGCAGCTTGGTAGCGCACTTGACTGGGGGTCAAGGGGTCGCTGGTTCGAATCCAGTCCACCCGACCAGAAAATAGCAGGTCAGAGGTCAAGAGCCTTTGACCTGTTTTTGTATGTACCAAGGGGCATGTGGCTCTACGTCGGGCGTGCGCCAAAATCTGCTGCCCCTTTTCACCTATTTTCGAATCGGCGAGCGTCCACTGATTTATGCGCCATGCATGAGCGCATCGGGGAACACCACTTGCTGTCGAATCTGTCCCTACAGCTCCAGAATCCTGCCGATCTCACGGACACACCGCATTGAGTCCTCCGCCGTCACGACCGCGGCGTAGGGGTTAAGCCTCACGTATGCCTTCCAAATTCGTGCAATCTCTGTCGAATTCTCTATTTCGCGACTCACGCGCTCGTAGTCTCTCATCATGTGCCAGGTCCCTCGGTGCTCGGACGTACGACGCAGTGCGTTTGCGAGGACGTCCCACCTGATTTCCCGTTCGTACAGTCTCGTGAGGGTCGCAAGGTCGTACAAATCGCGGGCGCGGGTCGTCGCGGCACCACGCTTGACAATCGACTCGAACTTCTCTGCGATGCACGTCTCGAGGGGATACGACATCACATGAATCGTGCCCTCCTCGAAAAGAGTCGGGAACTCATACTCAACCTCATGCGGGGTAATAACGTCACCCGTCGTGACGTCTATTTTGAGTGGCGTCCTCATGCGTCCGAAGGAGGCGATGAGGTGGGCTCGCAATCCACCGTAGTCGTCATCCTCGCGAATGGGCTCTACGCGCTCGAGCTTGCAGGTCACATCGTNGACGCCCGCGGGAGGCTCGTCCGACACCGACATGACGTAGCCCACCACGTCGCGATGTGAGAAGGGCACGAGGACGGTGGCGCCCACCGCGCAGGACGTCGAGAGCTCGGGAGGGATGACGTAGCTGTAGCAGCCGTCTATCGCGCGCGTGGGGATGTCCAGCGCGACCGAGGCGTAGGCGTATGGCATGTCGTCCCTCCCTCCCGTTGCCGTGTCGTTGTTGCCTTGCAGGCGAGGCCTGCGTTGGAAGTCGATTGTAGCCGCAACGCGGATGGGGGCGGGGGCCTGGCGGCGGGCGCGAAGGGTGGCGCTGAAGACAGCGCGGTGACAGCGCGGAAGGCGGCGCCGAAGACAGCATTCTGTGAGATTTGCTGTCTTTCTCGCCCCTCAACAGGCCAAACGCCAAAATCGACAGCATTCTGCACAGAATGCTGTCTTCGCGAGAGGCGCTGGCGTCATCCATGGGCAGGCGGAGGGTCGAAAAAGCAGGCCAACGGCAAATGCGTCGCTGGCCTGCTGCTCTTGTGGTGGGCCCAGCAGGATTCGAACCTGCAACCCAGGGATTATGAGTCCCCTGCGCTAACCGTTGCGCCATGGGCCCCTATGAAAAAGGCGGCGACCGAAGCCGCCGCCACGTTTCTCGTGGTGGGCGATGCTGGATTCGAACCAGCGACCCCTTCCGTGTGAAGGAAGTGCTCTACCCCTGAGCCAATCGCCCTTAGCGCGTTAGCATCTTATCAGATGCCCCGACGGATGTCAGCAAAAATTTGTCAGAGTCCGTCCCCTCCCCAAACGGGCAGCGCGTCTGCGACCGTGACGGACGCCCCCGCCGAATAGTGCTGCCCAGGAGCTACCCCCCCCCCCGCAAAATGTGAGTCGCAACGACCCCATACCAAGAGATNACGCTGCCCACGAGCGACCCCTTCGAGCTCATCAAGAAGTACAAGGACCTCCTCGACCTGGGAATCCTGACCGAGGAGGAGTTCGACCTCAAGAAGCGGGAGCTGCTGGGAATCTAGGCACCCCTTCCCGCATCGGTCCGCAGGCGAGAGGAGATTCGAAATTCTCGCTTGAACTGCTTCGCGGGATAGTGCTACTATGCACAAGCGCTGCGTGGGTCACCGCGTGGCAGACATAGCGGGTGGTGGCGCAGCTTGGTAGCGCACTTGACTGGGGGTCAAGGGGTCGCTGGTTCGAATCCAGTCCACCCGACCAGAAAATAGCAGGTCAGAGGTCAAGAGCCTTTGACCTGTTTTTGTATGTACCAAGGGGCATGTGGCTCTACGTCGGGCGTGCGCCAAAATCTGCTGCCCCTTTTCACCTATTTTCGAATCGGCGAGCGTCCACTGATTTATGCGCCATGCATGAGCGCATCGGGGAACACCACTTGCTGTCGAATCTGTCCCTACAGCTCCAGAATCCTGCCGATCTCACGGACACACCGCATTGAGTCCTCCGCCGTCACGACCGCGGCGTAGGGGTTAAGCCTCACGTATGCCTTCCAAATTCGTGCAATCTCTGTCGAATTCTCTATTTCGCGACTCACGCGCTCGTAGTCTCTCATCATGTGCCAGGTCCCTCGGTGCTCGGACGTACGACGCAGTGCGTTTGCGAGGACGTCCCACCTGATTTCCCGTTCGTACAGTCTCGTGAGGGTCGCAAGGTCGTACAAATCGCGGGCGCGGGTCGTCGCGGCACCACGCTTGACAATCGACTCGAACTTCTCTGCGATGCACGTCTCGAGGGGATACGACATCACATGAATCGTGCCCTCCTCGAAAAGAGTCGGGAACTCATACTCAACCTCATGCGGGGTAATAACGTCACCCGTCGTGACGTCTATTTTGAGTGGCGTCCTCATGCGTCCGAAGGAGGCGATGAGGTGGGCTCGCAATCCACCGTAGTCGTCATCCTCGCGAATGGGCTCTACGCGCTCGAGCTTGCAGGTCACATCGTCGTCCAGATCTTCAGCGCAGATTTCCTCTGTTGCTATTGAGAGGTTCTCCGCGTCAAGCTTCATTGCCCGCACCGTTGCATCGAGATCCATGGTCGTTCGCTGGGCCACGCCCAACATGGCAGAAAGCAGAAGACCACCCTTTATGACGAAGTGCTCGCGATACCTAGTCCTCTCGAGCCTCATCAGGAAGTGCTCGAAGAAGTAGCGCTGCATCAGCTCCTGGGCTGACAGTCCATGCTCCTTGGCGAGTGCCTTCGCCTTGCCACGCAGGCTCGCGTCGCTCTTGATGGTCACGAGAGCACCTCCAGGTAGGTCTGAAGCTCAGGCGAGATGCCCATGGCGTTGGCGTATCGCGCAAGCCGGGGAAGATCCTTGTTTGGCAAGGAGAAGTACGAGCCCATCGCTTGGCCCAGAAGCTGCGCGTCGGCCTCATCACGTCTGCGGGAGAGCACCAGGTCGCAGATGCTACGCTCGCAGTCGTGGAGGGCGAGCGGAGTTCCGGTGGGAGAATGCCCGGAGGACACCCCAAGGCCGTAAAGCGCCTCGTTCTCGTGCGTGACGAGGCAGTTGGGAAACTCCTCCGTTATGTGTCCCTCCTTGTAGCCCCGCGGGAGTGCAACCTCGTACACACCGGGGACGAAGTCCACCAGACCGTGCAGGTAGAGCGAGCTGCTGCAGCGAAACACCGCCCTCGGCCACCTCAGCGCGATTACGGCGAAGTCATCCGGCGGCGTCTCCGTAAGGGCATACACCCCACGACTCTCGAGCACCGCGACCCCCTGCGAGACGAGCAGCTGGAGCATACTCGAAGAGAAGCCCGCCTCCCGGGCCTGCTTCGTGGTGATTCGGCCTGCGCAACCTTGCATGAGGGATATGAGCTCATCCTTCTTCGTAGCTTCCTCCTATGGTAAGATATACCAAAATATATTAATAAATTTGGTACATCTTACCATTTTAGGCGTTAGGAAAAAAGTGTTCCACAATCAGGCGTGACATAACCGAGCAATTCGATCCTACGACCTACCTTCCTCCATGAGACCGCGTCCGCGCAGGCTCTTGTGGGCCAGGACCCTACTCCCCCACCCGTTCGAACTCGCCTGTGGCGTAGTCGATCAGGTATCCCCGCGCCGCGTTGTACACCTCCACCTCGAGGTCCAGCGAGCCGTCACTGGACATCAGGTCGACGATCACGCTGCGGGGAACGAGCTCCTCGCCCTCGTAGAGCGGGGTGACGACGTAGGTGACACTCCTCTCCTGGTGAGCCTCGAGCCAGTCGCGCACGAGCGTCTCGCAGAAGGCCATGCCGCCCGTCTCGTCGTTTGACCCCACGTTCTGCATGCGCGTGCCGCACACCATGTTCTGGACGACCTCGGCCCCGCCCAGCGACTTCGCGACGAGATGGGAGCGGTTCCAGAAGTAGCCGTGGTATGCCTTCCCGCGCGCCAGCGGTATGTCCACCTTCTCGTTGTGCCCCCATCCCGAGGGGCTGAGGGCCTGCATGTCCCCCCTTGGACGAGAGGTGCCCTCCCGGACCATGTCCCAACTCACCCTCGCGGCAGCTTGCCCGGACCTCCCGAGGTCATCCAGCTCCGCGTAGCTGACCTCCCCGTCCGCGAGCTCCACGTCCACGAGCGCGAGACCGACCACGCGATAGTAGTCGGGACTCGCCCGTTCGTCCCACTCGCTCCGCACCCTCGCGTGCGGGCGCCTCAACCCGTAGCCAGGGACGATCGCCCGAAACAGAGCGACTGCATCGACGCCGGAAAGGACCCCGCCGGGCGAGAGGGACCTCCCCAGCCAGAACGACGCAAGCACGCAGGCGAGACAGACCGCCCCGCCACGCAGCCTCAGGGCCCTCGCCCTTCTCCTCCCCCTCCTGACGCGCGCTCCCAAGACGCCCCTCCCTTCGTCCTCCTTGGGAAGAGGCTAGGGGACGGGCCGCGACATGAGGGGCACGAGGGACCACGTTCCAAAATGGGCTCGCCGCAGACTGACGCCAGACTGCCCCGACCTTCCGTGCAGACTGCCGGCAGTCTGCACGGAAGACGATGCTCCACGGACGACGCTCCCCGACGCAAGGGGCCCGCCGCCACCGCAGGGATGGCAGCGGGCCCGAGGCGCCGCATGCGGCCGCTGGCAAGGGGCCGTGCGGGAGCTACGCCTTGGAGACGACGGTGTACTCGCCGGAGTGGGGGTTGATGACGAAGGAGACGAACTCCCCCGCGAAGGGGTCTCCCACGAAGCCGGCATCGCCGTTCTGGAGCTTGCCGTTCAGATAGTCCTTGAGGCTCTGGGCCTCCACGAGCGCCACGTTGTACATGCGCCCCTCCCTTCGATAGACGATACTGGGACGCATGCTATTTCCCGGCGCGCGCGATGTCTGTCGCTTTTCCAACACCATGCGGACTCCACCGCCGGGACGACGGGCACGATGGCGGCTCCAGCGCGAGGCAGGGGGACGGACATGGCGGACAAGGGCTTCTTCGGGCGCGTCTATGACGTGGTGCGACAGGTGCCGCGCGGGCGCGTGGCCACCTACGGCCAGGTCGCGGCGATGACGGGCGAGCCGCGTCGCGCTCGCTACGTGGGCTTTGCCATGCACCAGAGCCCCGGTATGGCCGGAGGCGTGCCCTGCCACCGCGTCGTGTTCGCGGACGGCAGGCTCGCGCCGGGCTTCGCCTTCGGGGGTCCGGACGCGCAGAGGGACCTCCTCGAGGGAGAGGGCGTGGGCTTCCTCCCCGACGGGAGGGTCGACCTCGCGCATTTCCGCTGGGAGGCGTGACGGGAGCTCCCGCCGCCCGCCGCCTACACGTCCTTGGTGGCCACGACGTCCACGCCCGTGCCGCAGACGTCTGCCAGCACCACGTCCCCGATGCGGACGGGGGACGTGAGCCTCACGTCCGCGAGGGCGCGCACGACGTCCAACACCCGCGCCTTGGGAACGTCGCCCGCCGTCTTGACCGAGACCACCGCGGCGACTGCCGACCCCTCCACGGGCACCGTCGTGGTCACGACGCGGGTGGGGTCGCAGACCTCCTTGCGCGCGTACTCGTCACCGCGGGGGCAGGCGTTGCCCCTGACCCCCACGACCTCGTCGCCGTCGAGCGTCACCTCAACCTGGCAGCCCCTCGGGCAACGTATGCAGGTAAGTTCCCTGGTCTCCATGGACCTATGCCTCCTCGAGCAGGACACGGATCTTCTCTCCCCCGTGCAGCCCCTGGAGTTGGTCGCGCCGCAGCACGACCTCCTGCATCTCGCCGGGGGCGACGACCTGCTTGCGCCGGTGCACGATGCGCCGCTCGCCGGCATAGACGCTCAGGTGGCAGTCCTGGTACACGCCGGACACGCGGAAGCGCAAGGTGAGCCTCTCCCCCATCCTCTGGGGCGAGAGGTGCGCGGGGACGGTGTAGCGGACACCCTCCCCGCAGACGAGCTCGTGCTCGGTCGGCATGGCATCTGAGGCAGCCGCCCGTCCCCCTCCCAGAGCCCACGCCGCGGCGGACCTCCCCGCGACGGCAGCCTCCTCGCTCACGTAGTCCACGAGGTCGTGGACGTGCAGGACGTTGCCGCAGGCGAAGATGCCCGGGACGCTGGTCTGGAGGGACTCGTCCACCACAGGCCCGCGGGTCACGGGGCTCAGCTCGACCCCCGCCTGGCGGCTGAGCTCGTTCTCGGGCAGGAGCCCAACCGAGAGGAGCAGGGTGTCGCACTCATAGCGCCTCTCGGTCCCTGGGATGGGACGAAGGGCCTCGTCCACCCGAGCTATGGTCACCGCCTTGACGCGTCCCCTTCCCTCGACGCCCACGACGGTGTGCGAGAGGTAGAGGGGGATCCCGAAGTCGTCCAGGCACTGCACGATGTTGCGCTTGAGGCCTCCCGAGTAGGGCATGAGCTCCGCCACGCAGGCGACGTGCGCCCCCTCGAGGGTGAGGCGGCGCGCCATGATGAGCCCGATGTCGCCCGAGCCCAGCACCACGACCTCGCGCCCGGGCAGGTAGCCGTCGATGTTGACGAGCCTCTGGGCGCAGCCGGCGGTGTAGACGCCGGCAGGGCGCGTCCCCGCGATGCCGAGCGCGCCGCGCGGCCTCTCGCGGCAGCCCATGGCGAGCACGACGGCGCCGGCCTCGATGCGGAAGACGCCACGCTCGGCGTTGACGGCCGTCACCACCCTGTCGGCCGAGACGTCCAGGACGGTGGTCCTGAGCAGGTGGGTGATCTTGCGCTCGGTCGCCTGCGCCACGTAGCGCGCCGCGTACTCGGGCCCAGTGAGCTCCTCCTTGAAGGTGTGGAGGCCGAAGCCGTTGTGGATGCACTGGTTGAGGATGCCGCCGAGCTGCCCCTCGCGCTCGAGCACGAGGACGTCCCCCGCTCCCGCGTCGTGCGCCGCGACCGCCGCGGCGAGGCCGGCGGAGCCACCTCCGATCACCACCACGTCATGGCGCTCCGCGCTAGCCACGAGCCTCGCCTCCCTCGACGGGCTGCTTCGCGAGCCCCACTACGTACTCCGAGCCGGGACCGGACTTGCTCACGTGCAGCATGTCCATCCCCTCGACCTCCTCGCAGATGATCTGCATGACGCGGGGCGAGCAGAAGCCGCCCTGGCAGCGGCCCATCGTGGCCGTCACGCGACGCTTGACCCCGTCGACGGAGCGCGCGCCCGGAACGCGGCGGCAGGCGTCGCGGATCTGCCCCTCGCTCACCCTCCTGCAGCGGCAGACTATGGTCCCGTAGCTGGAATCCCCCTCGACGAGGGCGTTCCACTCGTCCGGCGAGACCTTGTCCAGGTCGACGAAGCCCCTGCGCGTCGCCACGAAGCCCTCCTTGGGCTCGAGGCCCAGGATGTCCCGGACGATGCCGGCGACCATGACGCCGATGGCGGGGCTCGCCGTGAGGCCCGGGCTCTCTATGCCCGCGCAGTCGACGAAGCCGGGGGCGCCATGAACCTCCCCGATGGCGAACTCGTGCTCGGGACGGTGCGCCCTCAGGCCCGAGAAGGAGGTGATGGTCTCGCGGAAGGGGACGTCTTTCACCGTGAGGGCGCTCTTCTCGACCACCGAGCGCATTCCCCTGGGGGTCGTGGACGTGTCGTCCTTGTCGTCGATGTCGTCGGCGGTAGGCCCCACCAGGAGGTTGCCGTGGGTGGTGGGGGTGACGAGCACGCCCTTGCCCATCTTGGTGGGAAGGGCGAACACGGTGTGGTGCACGTGCGCGCCTGCCGTGGTGTCCAGGAGCTCGTACTCGCCGCGGCGCGCCACGATGGTCATGCGCCGTGGCGAGACCATGTTGTGCAGCTCGTCGGCGTGCACGCCCGCGGCGTTGACCACCGTGCGCGTAACGACCTCCCCGCCATCCTCGAGCCGCAGGCGCCAGAGCCCCTCCTCGTCGCGGTCGATGGCGGCGACCCTGGCGTCGAAGCGGAACTCGACGCCGTTCGCGGCGGCGTTCTCCGCCAGCGCGCAGCAGAGGCCCCAGGGGTCGCAGATGCCGCCCGTCGGGGCCCAGAGCGCGCAGACCGCCTCGTCAGAGACGTTGGGCTCCATCTGGCGCAGCTCGTCACGCTCGACTATCCGCAGTCCCGGGACGCCGTTCGCGGCACCTCGGTCGAGGAGCGCCTCGAGGTCGGGCCGTGCCCCCTCGTCCAGGCAGACCACCAGAGACCCGACCTGCTCGAAGGGGAAGTCGAGGTCGCGCGAGAGCTGGGGAAACATCGCGTTGCCTTCGACGTTGAGGCGCGCCATGAGCGTGCCCTCGGCGGCGTCGAAGCCCGCGTGCACGATGGCGGAGTTGGCCTTGGAGGTGCCGCAGCACACGTCGTCCAGCGCCTCCAGGACCAGCACGCTCGCATCGTAGCGCGAGAGCTCCCGGGCCGTGGCGCAACCGCTCACCCCCGCGCCGACCACGGCGACGTCATACCAGCGCTTCTCCATGCTTCCCCCTCCTGACGCGGCACATGCGTTGACATCTTATGTCGCTGGTGGCATGCGGGGGAGGCGGCGTGCCGCCAGCGGTAGCGGCCGTGGGAGGGACGGCCCCAGGCGAGAGGGTCCCCTCCCGTCGCGTCCGCAGCTGGGCGCAGGCCTACGAGAGCGCGAACTGGCTCTGGTAGAGGCGGGCGTAGAATCCGCCGCGGGCGAGGAGCTCGTCGTGGGTGCCCATCTCCACGATCTTGCCCGCGTCCATGACCACGATGCAGTCGGCGTTGCGGACGGTGGAGAGGCGGTGCGCCACGACCAGCGAGGTGCGTCCCACCATCATGCGATCGAAGGCGTCCTGCACCTGCAGCTCGGTGCGGGTGTCGATGGAGCTCGTCGCCTCGTCCAGCAGGAGCACCGGGGGATCGGCTAGCATGACGCGGGCGATGCAGAGGAGCTGGCGCTGCCCCTGCGAGAGGCTGCCGCCGCCCTCCCCCACCGGGGTGTCGTATCCCTGGGGAAGCTGCATGACGAACTTGTGGGCGTGGGCCCTGCGGGCGGCCTCCTCCACCTCGGCGTCCGTGGCGTCGGGCCGGCCGTAGGCGATGTTGTCCCGCACGCTCCCCTCGAAGAGCCAGGTCTCCTGCAGCACCATGCCGAAGGCAGCGCGCAGGCTGCTGGCGCTGAGTCCCGAGACGTCCTGTCCGTCGACCAGGATGCGACCGGAGTCGAGGTCGAAGAAGCGCAGGAGGAGGCTGATGAGGGTGGTCTTGCCGCAGCCCGTCGGCCCCACGAGCGCGAAGCGCCCGCCTGCCGGGACGGAGAGGCTGAAGCCACGGATGATCTCGTGACCGGGCTCGTACGAGAAGTGCAGGTCCTCGAGCTCGAGCGCGCCCTTGGGATCGACCAGCTCGACCGCGCCGGGCGTGTCCTGGGTCTGAGGCTCGCTGTCCATGAGCTCGATGAGCCGGCGCGCGGAGGCGAAGGCGCCCTGGACCTGGCCGACGACGGCTGACACCTCGTTGAAGGGCTTCATGTACTGGTTGGCATACGAGAGGAAGCTCTGCACCTGCCCCACGGTGAGCAGGCTGGGGCCGGCCCCGACGACGCAGAGGCAGCCCACGACTGCGACGATGGCATAGATCGAGTTGTTGACCACGCGTGTCGCCGGGTTGGTGAGCGAGCTGACGAACTGGGCCCTTTCCCCCGAGTCATAGAGCCTGGCGTTGATGCCCGCGAAGCGCTCGCGGGCGCTGCCCGTGCGGGCGAAGGCCGTGAACAGGCGCTGGTTGCCCATGACCTCCTCCACGTACCCGCCCAGCTCGCCCTGGATGCCCTGCTGCGAGGCAAAGCTCGAGGACGAGCGGCGCGCGATGAGCGAGGCGACGAGCGCGAGGACGGGGGTGAGAAGGACCACGACCAGAGCCACGGGAACCGAGATGGAGCACATGAAGGCAATGGTCCCCGCGATGGTGACGACGCCGCCCATGAGCTGGTTGAGCCCCTGCAGGAGCCCGTCGCCCACCGCGTCGGCATCCGCCACCACGCGGGCGAGGAGGTCTCCGTGGGGGTGCGCGTCGATGGTGGCGAGCGGAAGGTCCGAGAGGTGGTCGTAGGCGTCGTCGCGCAGGTCACGTACGGTCTCGAAGGCGAGGCGGCTCACGAAGTAGCCCGAGAGCCACTGACAGGACGCGGCGACGACCACGACCAGGGCGAGCGACCTCAGCACGGGGACGAGTGCCGCGACGCCCGCGCCGTAGGCCATCGCGTCGATGGCGCGGCCGATGAGGATGGGCACGTAGAGCTGAAGCGCCACCGAGCAGAGGGACGCCACGAACGAGAGGACGAGTGACGCGGCGTGGGGCGCCACGTAGCGCCCGAGCCTGCGCAGGACGGTTCTCATGGGAAGGGAGGCCGCCTCCGCGCCCTCGGGCGAGAGGGACGCGCCCCCGCCACGGACGGACGAGACCAGGTTCGCGCCGGAGCCACCGGCCTGGTATGGGTTGGCCATCAGTCGAGCACCTCCTTCTCGGAAAGCTGCGAGAGGCAGATCTCCTTGTAGAGGGGGCAGCCCCCCACGAGCTCGCGGTGCGTGCCCAGGCCGGCAGGGCGCCCGTGGTCGAGCACGAGAATCTGGTCGCAGCCGCGCACGCTGGCGACGCGCTGGGACACGATGACTCGGGCGCTGCCGGAGAGGTCGCGGGCGAGGGCGGAGCGCAGGCGCGCGTCCGTGGCGAGGTCGAGGGCGGACGCGGAGTCGTCCAGGACCACGAGGGCGGGGGCGCCCACCAGGGCGCGGGCGATGGTCAGCCTCTGGAGCTGGCCGCCCGAGAAGTTCTTCCCGCCCGCCTCGACGACGGCGTCGAGCCCGCCCTCCTTCGCACGGACGAAGTCCTCGGCCTGAGCGGTGGCGAGGGCGGCCCAGAGCTCGTCGTCGCTCGCGTCGTCCTTCCTCCAGAGGAGGTTGGAGCGTACCGTGCCCGAGACGAGCGAGGCCTTCTGTGGGACGAGGCCAACGTGCGAGCGCAGCTGCACCGCGGGGTAGGCGCGCACGTCTCGCCCCAGCACCCTCACGCTCCCGGCGCTCGCGTCGTACAGCCTGGGGATGAGGGAGGCAAGCGTGGACTTGCCGGAGCCCGTGCCGCCGATGACGCCGAGGCTGCCCCCGCGTGCGAGCGAGAGGGTCACGCCGTCGAGGGCGGGCACGGCAACGCCCGGATAGGCGAACGAGACCCCGTCGAGCTCGAGGGCAGGGGCGCCCTCCCGGGGCTCGATGGGGTCCACTGCGTCGTCTCGCACGCTGGGCTCGCAGTCGAGCACCTCGACGAGCCTCTGGGCCGAGGCGGCTCCGCGGGTGAAGACCACCACGAGGTTGGCGATGTAGACGATGGAGAGGAGTGTCTGGGTCATGTAGTTGACGAAAGCGATGACCTTGCCCTGGGTGAGGGCGCCGGAGTCGACGCGCACGCCGCCGAGCCAGAGGATGACCACCACGCCCAGGTCCATGACCAGGAGCGTCGTGGGGTTGAGGAGCGACGAGAGCCTGCCCGAGGCGATGGCGTCCGCAGCCTGCGAGGCAGCCGCCTCGCGGAAGCGCTCGCGCTCGTGTTCCTCGCGCCGGAAGGCGCGCACCACGCGGACGCCGCCCAGCGCCTCCCTCACCAGGAGCGAGATGTGGTCGAGCTTCTCCTGCATGCTGCGGAAGTAGGGCACGCAATGCGAGAGCACGAGCCAGAACACCAGGGCGATGACCGGGGTGCAGACCAGGAAGACCAGGCCCAGCCTCCAGTCGATGAGCAGGGCGGCCACGATCGAGCCCACGCCCAGGAAGGGCCAGCGGATGAGCTGGCGAATCCCCAGCGCGACGGCGAGCTGGACCTGGTTGACGTCGCTCGTGATGCGCGTGACCAGCGACGCAGGCCCGATCCTGTCCACGTCGACGGCCGAGAGCTCGACGGCCTTGGCGAAGCTCGCCTCGCGCAGGTCCGTACCCATGCCCTGCGAGACCAGCGCCGCCATCTTCTGGCAGACCGCCGTGAAGCAGAAGCCCACGAGGGCGAGGCCTATGAGGAGCGCCCCCCTGAGCGCGATTGCGCCCACGTCGTGGCCCGCGACGCCCACGTCCACCATCGACGCCACGATGACCGGCACGAGGAGCTCGAAGGCCACCTCGACGATCTTGGCGAACATCCCGAAGGCCGCCTTGCCGCGGTACGGACCCAGATACCTCCTGAGGAGTTCCAGCACGTGGAACCTCCCTCCCGTTGCCTCCTACCCGATGCCCAGCCTCTCGCCGAGCTCGAGCCACTCGTCCTCCAGCGAGGACTGCTCGGCGCGCGCGGCGTCCACCGCCGCCTGCGCCTCCATGAGTGCCTCGTAGTTCGAGGCGTCGACCTGCGCCATCGCGGCCTCGAGGCGCTCCGGCTCCNGAAGGGGTCTCCCACGAAGCCGGCATCGCCGTTCTGGAGCTTGCCGTTCAGATAGTCCTTGAGGCTCTGGGCCTCCACGAGCGCCACGTTGTACATGCGCCCCTCCCTTCGATAGACGATACTGGGACGCATGCTATTTCCCGGCGCGCGCGATGTCTGTCGCTTTTCCAACACCATGCGGACTCCACCGCCGGGACGACGGGCACGATGGCGGCTCCAGCGCGAGGCAGGGGGACGGACATGGCGGACAAGGGCTTCTTCGGGCGCGTCTATGACGTGGTGCGACAGGTGCCGCGCGGGCGCGTGGCCACCTACGGCCAGGTCGCG
>NZ_LT635494.1:1176422-1240856 GCF_900120385.1 Olsenella phocaeensis
GGACTGGGGCGGGGTCACGGCGGAGGAGCCCGTGGGGAGGCCCGACGGCTGGCTGCGACACTATCGGGAGGGGCGGTCGAGGCGCTGCCGCGAGGGCGGGCGCTGGGTCTGGGAGACGCCGGACGAGCGTCGGAGGCGTCTGGGGCTGACAGTCTAGGCGGTCCAGGAAATCGTCCGCACACCCCTCCCAGAGGATTTAATGCTAATTCCTATTCTTTTACGGAAGTAAATATTAAAATACTTCCGTAATTTTGACAAAGCGGAATTTGCGCGCTGTTGGCACATGCCAAGCGTCTACCTGCTTCGGCAACCATCGGGTGCGATTGCCATGTAGCAGCACTTACCTACGTGGAAGTGTTACAAGCATGGTGGTCCCGTTCTCGGAGCTCTTTTCCACCTCTATCGTGCCGCCGTGAAGGGCGACGATTTCCCAGACCAGAGAAAGGCCGAGGCCAACTCCGCCATATGTCCTGCTACGCGACGTGTCGATACGGAAGAAGGGCTGAAAGACGCTCTTTTGGTACTGGCTGGGTATCCCAGGTCCGCTGTCTTCCACTCGCACGAGAGCGCGGTCGTCCTTCGCGCAGACGGAGACGCTGACGGTGGAATCGGAGCGGCTGTATCGTATGGCGTTTTCGGTCAGGTTGAACAGCATGCGATACAGCAGGGTGTCGCTGCCAGGCACCTGGGCTTCTCCATCACATGTGAGGGCGATGCCCCTTTGCTCGGCAAGGGGGGAAAGGTCGGTAAGAACCTCCTCGACCATCGGTGCAAGTTCGATGATGTCGTTGCAGGAGACGCTGCAAAGTTCGCTCATCTCGAGCAGTGTCCTTGTCATCTGAGACATTCGCTCGGTCTGCTCCTGCAACGAGCCGAGCAGGATAGCCGTGTCGGGCTGCGCATCGGGATGCTCGGAGCAAAACAGCTCGATTTGGGCCTGCATCAGCGCCAGCGGCGTCCGCAGCTCGTGCGCGGCGTTGCCCGTGAACTGCCGCTGCGCGGCAAAACCCTCGTCAAGGCGGTCGATCATGTCGTTGAATGATGCGCTGCAACGCCCAAGCTCCGACGGTACATCCTCGGTGATCTTCATGTCAGCCAGATTGTCGGGTCGCACGTTTTCGACCTGAGTCGCAAAGGACCTCAGCGGCCTGAGTGCACATCCGCTTACAAAATACGCCAGGATGCCTCCAAACAGCGTCATTGCTGCCGTTATGCACCAGCTGGCCGTGCTAAAGGACCCCTGCGCATCGCTCACGACGATCGTGAGCTCGTGGTCTATCTCCTCACTCGCCGGGTCAAACGACGTGGGGTCGCCCCCGTTGATGTCGTCGCGGGCTGTCAGGCCGATGCCAATCGACTCCATGGAGCGCATGCCTAAGTAGCCGATCAGGCAATTCATGAGCACGCAGGTCAGACACAAAACCAGCGCCGTCATCAGCGTAATGCGCCATTGCAGCGAGAGTCGCTTCACTTAGACCTCCTCCATTACATAGCCCTCTCCAATGCGGTTGCGGATGGGGTCGTGCCCCAAGGCGCAGCGCAGCTTTTTCCTGAGCGACGAGATGTGTACCCTCACCGAATTGCTAAAGCTGTTCACGCTCCCGTCCCACACATGCTCGATGAGCTCCTCCTGACTTATCGGGCGCCCCTGGTTGAGCATGAGATACTCTAGGATTCCCATTTCCTTGCGGGTCAGAGACAAGACCTCATCGTCGACGGTCGCCATGCGCAACTTGGTGTTGAAGCAAAGACTTCCGCAAGTCAGCACGACATCGTCTTGTGTAAAGCGCCTGAGCGTCAGGCTGCGAATCCGCGCCGCGAGCTCATCCAGATGAAACGGCTTGGTCAGATAGTCGTTGGCCCCTGCGTCCAGGCCCGCCACCTTGTCGGCGACCTCGCAGCGGGCTGACAAGATGAGTACCTTGGTCTCTCGGTCATCTTTCCTAAGGGTTTTGAGCACGGTCATGCCGTCGGCATGGGGAAGGTTGAGGTCGAGCACGACAAGGTCAAAGCTCTCGACAGCAAGTATTTCTAAGGCCTGGCGCCCGTCGTAGCTGCAATCAACGCTATAGGCAAGATTTCGCAGGCTGCGCGCAATCGCGTCGCACAGCACCCGCTCGTCTTCGACAACCAAAATACGCATGACACTCTTCTCGTGCAGGTCTTTTCACGCTTAACAAAGATTTTATGGCCAGTATGGTCCAATGGTACGCAAGACGAAAGGAGCGACCAAATTGTTCAAAGCAATAAAACCCATAGCTCAGCTTGCCTTGCTGGTCATCGGGATAACCATGGTGTGCTTTGGCGTTATGCGCGGCGAGGCAGACGCCGTGTTGGCTAAGGCTATCAGATTATGCTTGGAGTGTATCGGAATTGGATAAGAAAAAAAACTCCGCCTCACATCTTTTGAGCCGTTTTCGCTCTTGGGTGCAAGCGGCGGCGACGTTGCTCACCAATGTCCACCTGCCCAATTTCGTCAGGGGCGGCATCTATCAGGGTGCGGGCAAAACGGTCTGCGTGCCTGGCCTCAACTGCTATTCGTGTCCGGCGGCCTCGGGCGCGTGTCCCATAGGCTCGTTTCAGGCGGTGGTGGGTTCCTCAAAGTTCAACTTTTCCTATTACGTGACGGGAACGCTGATTTTAATCGGCGTGCTGCTGGGACGCTTCGTATGTGGGTTTTTGTGTCCGTTTGGCTGGTTGCAGGAGCTGCTGCATAAGATTCCCGGCAAGAAGCTATCGACAAAAAAGCTCAAGCCGCTCAGGTATGTGAAGTACGCCGTGCTGCTGCTTGCTGTAGTTTTGCTTCCCGCGCTGGTCGTAAACGATATGGGAATGGGCGACCCCTTCTTTTGCAAGTACGTTTGTCCGCAGGGGGTGCTTGAGGGCGCAATCCCGCTGTCTATCGTTAACGCCGGCATACGCTCTGCTTTAGGCCGGCTGTTTACTTGGAAGCTCATCATCTTGGTGATGGTGGTTGTGCTAAGCGTGCTCTTCTATCGTCCTTTTTGCAAATGGATCTGTCCACTTGGCGCATGGTACGCGCTCATGAATAAGGTATCCCTGCTAGGGATGCGCGTTGACCAGCATAAGTGCGTCTCGTGCGGTAGGTGCGCAAGGGTGTGCAAGATGGACGTTGATGTCACGCGGTCGCCCGACCATGCCGAGTGTATTCGCTGCGGCAAGTGCGTAAGCGCCTGTCCCGTTGGTGCCGTTAAGTTTCGCTACGGCTTAAGCCTGCCGGACAAGCAGTCTTCTCAACCACGCGAGGAGAAGCAGCGCGTAAAAGCAAAGATTTAGGTTTTAAGAAAATGGAGGAAAGTTATGAGTGTTATGAAGCTACCAAAGATTGCAGTCGCACTGGTGATGTCTGCGCTGGTGTTATGTCTTGCAGCCTGCTCGACGCCCGGAGCTGATAAGGGAAAGCCAGCAGGAAGCGATGCGGACATCGAGGCCTTTATTGCAGAGGAGCCAAAGAACGCCGAGGAAGCGACCGATCTGTACAACAGGCTCATGCAAAAGGAAAACGACATTTTCTCAAGCGACAAGGAGCTGTGGGAAAAGGTATTTGCTGAGGCAAACAAGGATTCCTCGATGATAGGGAACGGCTCAAATTACGGTGAGTTCCTGCTTTCTACTGTGGAAAGTGCCAAGGATAAGTTCTCGACTGACGAGTTCAACGTGCTTAAGGCAGGGGCCGAGCAGATCAAAAAGATTGAGGATAAACTTACGGCGCTCAAAAAGAAGTTCCCCGACTGCGTAAAAGCACCTGAATCAGGCGATAGTGTTGATGCGTCGAGCGCGGGAATGACAGGCGATACAAGTAAGTCCACCAAGTTCCCCAGCTTTAAGGGCAAAGATCTCGATGGCAACGACGTAAGCAGCGATGAGCTTTTCTCAAAGAGCAAGGTGACTGTGATGAACTTCTGGTTTACCAGCTGCAAGCCGTGCGTGGAAGAGCTTGGAGAGCTGGAGGCGCTTCACAAGAAGCTTGCCGAAAAGGGCGGCCAGGTAGTAGGTGTTAACTCTTTTACGCTCGACGGCAACCAGGGTGAGATATCGGACGCTAAGGATGTCCTATCGAAGAAGGGTATTACATACAAAAACGTCTGGTTCAAGACGGATAGCGATGCAGGCAAGCTTGTCTCGGGGCTCTTTTCCTTCCCGACTACCTACGTTGTTGATAGCAAAGGCAACATCGTGGGAGAGCCAATCGCAGGCGCAATCACGTCTGCTGCGCAGCGAGAGGCACTGGACAAGCTGATTGATCAGGCGATTGCAAACAGCGCAAAGTAGGGTTCGACGACAATATAACGCAATGAGCTTAGCATCTGCGGCTGCGTGGCACACCACCGCGCAGCCGCACTGTTGTCTAGATACTCCCGCACTATCCCCTCAGAGCAAAGATTCTGACGCGCTGAGGCAGGATGACCAGGTCAATGGGTAGCTCTGGCCCGTCGCCCCCGTCGTGCCCGCATTGCAGGCTACCGTCAAGGCACTCGATGCGGATGTTCTTTCCGCTCAACAGGAGCACCTGGTCGCTCTCCTCGGCAGTTCTTGTCAGGATGTTCGGAATGACCTGTGCCAAGATTTCGGACACGGGAAAGTGGGGGATTTCACGCTGCTATGGGCAGCTTCCCCCAGCCCGGGGCGGTCCTCGCGAAGAAGGTGTCCATGAGCTCGCCGGGTACCTGGTAGCCCATCGTCGAATGGGGTCTTCTGCGGTTGTGGAAAACCTCGATGTAGTTGAAAACCGCCCGCCTAGCATCGGCCCTGGTCTTGAAGCTGCGTCTGTAATACATCTCGTTCTTCAACGTCGCAAAGAAGGATCCTGCCACCGCGTTGTCGTGGCAGTTGCCGGTCCTAGAGCATGAGAGCCTTACGTTGTTTTCTTCGGCCCAGTCCAAAAGCATTCGGCTGGTGTACTGGGAACCCCTGTCGGAGTGGAATACGGCGTTTTTGGCCACATATCCGCGCCCCTTGGCGTTTCCCAAGGCGGCAGCGACGATGTCGGCCGTCATGCGCTCGGACATCGACCAGCTCACGACCGTGCGGGTGGCAAGGTCGATCACGGTTGCCAGGTAGAGCCAGCCCTCGCCCGTGCGCAGGCAGGTGATGGACCCACCAATTAGCGGTTTTTGCCGCGAGCAAGCCAGCCCTCGCCCGTGCGCAGGCAGGTGATGTCCCCGCAGAGCTTGACGGTAGGCACCGGGGCCGTGAAGTCGCGCCTGATGAGGTCTTGAGAGGATGGCCTCTGGCGTGGTCGCGGGTTCAATGTTGAAACTCACCTCACCATCGCGCGGGTCCATGGGATCGCGAGAGAAGCGACCGCAGAGCTCGAGGCCCAGCATAAGCTGGACTGCGGGTTGCATAAAGGCGCCCATCTCGACAAACAGAAGCTCGGGCCCTGCCGCAGAGACGCCGCAGCCAAGATCGACGAAAGCGTTCTTGGGAAGTGGGTGTCCGTATACGCGGCTCTTGATCCCAGAGATGCGCAGGCGTTTGTCCTTGGTGGGAACCGCGATGTCGAGTGGTCGTTTTGTGGGAAAAGGGCAGAGGTCCCCAAAGCGCGTCAAGGCCGCTGAGAGACGCTTGGCAGACCAGCGTTTGCCCTCGGCAAAGACAGGGGCAGAGAGGCCCGTGCGCAGGGAGAGCACCTCGGGACCAAGGTCCTCGATCCGTTGTGCTCGTACCGCGCGGATCAGCCGCAGGGCAGCCAGCCCATCGATGGTGATGTTCACAGCGCGGCGTCAGTCATGCTTGAAAACAGTGTACACAAATTGCATGAATGCAGCTATACCACCACGATATGGGGCAAAAGTGTACGATATTGATGGCCGCAACCATTGGATCCAGGTCACCTGTCGGGGTAAAGCTGGTCAGCTACATGGCTGCAAGACGACCGTCTTTCATCTCGAGCACCTCGTCATAGCGCGCGGCATGCTCCGCATCCAGCTGGTGCGTCACGGCTATCAGGGTCACCCCGTCGAGCGCCAGCAGCGTGTCCTCAACCCGTGCGGCAGTCTCCTTGTCTAAGGCCGAGGTCGCCTCGTCCACGAGCAGCGTCGTCTTGCCGTAGAGCAGGGCGCGGGCTATGGCCACGCGCTGGCGTTCCCCACCAGAGAGGCGCCCCCCGCCCTCCCCGACCGGTGTGTCCAGCCCGTCGGGCAGCGCGGCGATCACCTCGTCAAGGCCGGCAAGGCGCAGGGCGCTCCCTATTTGTTCGTCCGTGAACGTCCCTCCAAGCCCTATGTTCTCGCGCAGCGTGTCATCAAATAAAAAGACGTTCTGGTGCACCCAGGCCGCATCGGGGACACAGCCTGCCCTGCCATCTACGAGCACATGACCTGAGCTGGGGCGTAAGGATCCGCCCAAGAGCTCCAACAAGGTTGACTTGCCACAGCCGCTCTTGCCCACGATGGCATACTTCTTGCCAGCGTCGAAGCGCTTCGAGCAGTTGCGCAGGGTCGTGGGCGCATTGGAGAGTCTGCCTTCGGCCGGGTCCGTATCGCCGTACGAGAAGCTCACGTCGTCGAGCTCGATGGAGCGCCTCGGCTCGCACACCGCGATCTCTTGCCTGGCACCCGGCGTGTCGCTCGGCTTGTCGAGCCTGTCGAGGATGGGATAGGTCGACTTGAGCTTGCTGATCTTGTCTGACAGCTCCGTCGCAGGGGAGATGACGCTGCCCGAGAGCTGCGTGACGGCAACGATGCTGCCAATGGTCACGTAGCCCCATATCGCGAACACGCCCGTCATGCCCATGATGCAGAACTGCATCGCGATGCCAACGACGCTTGCGAGGCTTCGAGCGCACGCCATCGTCATGTTGAGGTCGGCCTTATGCCTCTGGTAGCGGCCAATCATCCCACTCAACTTGTCGAGCACATGTTGCTCCACATGAAACGATCGTATGACTTCGCCCCCTTGTGCGGTGTCGCGCACGCGCCCATTATAGCTTTTAGCATCCTCGACAACCTGCTGTTGCTGACAGGACAGGCGCTTCCCGAAGAGCTGTGGGACCAACGTCGGCAGAGCCATGCCCGCAAGGGAGATCAGCGCGACGAGCGGGTTGATCAGCACGAGCATGATGCAGCCTATGGTGATCTGGAAGACGGACTCCAGAATGCCCAGGGAGCCTGTGATGCAGTCGTTCTCGAGCACGTCCATGTTCTGGCCGAGGACGGTCAGCTGCTCTGCGCTGTCGCAGACGCGACCGCACGACGCGCCCGCTATTATCCCGCGCGCCGCCCCCTCGCGAATGTTGACCATGGCGTCCCTGACGATGAGCGCCCTCAGGGCGTCGGAGGCAAGTCTCAGGGCTCCAAGCACCAGTGCGTACAGGCACGATGTGAGGGCTAGGCGCACCACCGGAGAGACGTCCCCAACGGCCACGGCGGCTGTGGCGGCGTCAAGCAGGGCGCTGAGCAGGAGCGCTATGCCCATCGATGACAAGCAGAAGAGAAAATCGACCACGCAGAAGCAGGCAAGCCCCCTGGTGCCGATGTGCTTTCGTATGTACCGCATTCCTCGCATACTGATGTGCCTCCTTACGATGACACGTGCATCATCGCAGGGATGGCGGCGTGACTCCATATCGAATGATGTATATTTGGACGTTCGCGAGACGCTATGTCACAACGATGGCGGGGTGCGGGCGTTCGCGTCAGAGCCTCACGCCCATGTTCTCCTGGACCCAGTTCCGTACGGCGGCAGCGTGCTCATGCTGCCCTGTGAGGTCCATGTACGGGGCGATGTGCCTAAGGATGCCCAAGGCCTCGTCCCTTTGCCCCTCGCGATACCTGACGCGCGCCTCCGCGTAGAGAATCACGGGCATGTATGTGAGAATCCCCTCGTCAAGAGCCTCGCTGTGGGCGCGCTCGATGTAGCGGAGGGACTCGACGTAGCGCCCCTCCTGCTCGAGGCTCAGCGCAAGGTTGAGCTCGCAGCCAATCTTGTCGTCGGCCCAGTCCTGCGTGCCATTGTCCTGGTTGTCCATCGACTCGATGAGCTCCTCGCCAAGACGTGACGCATCGGCATGCCGTCCCAGGTAGCACAGTGTCGGGACCATGAGGCCTATGCACTCGGCTTCCGTCGGAGACAGCAGCGTGTGCCTGAAGTCATCGAGCCTCAGTGTCGGCTTGGTCAGCCTGATGGCTTGGTCGAGCAGGTCGAGCGCTCGGCCCAGCTCGCTGCCATCTATCGTGATGAGCGTAGATGCGTTCAGCATGAGGTAGAGCTGCCGGTAGCTTGGCCTCTCGCGAGACGACTCGTCCATGGAGTCAAGCAGCTCGCGCGCCTCGTCCGATCTCCCACGGTGCAGCAGGGCCCTGGTGCGCTTGGCAGCCCGTGCGAACTCGCTGTCGCGCTCGTTTTTGTAGTAGACGTCGCAAAGCTGGTAGGTGCTGGCCCCAAGACGAGAGAGCAGGCCATCGAGCACGGCCTTCGTGGGCATCTGCCTTCCGGTCTCGACGCGCGAGACGGTAACGGGCGAGCATATGCCCTCGGCAAGCTCTTCCTGCGTGAGGTGCCTCTCCTTTCTGAGCAGACGAATGGTGCTTCCCAGCGAGTTGTTGTCTTCCATTGCTACCGCCTATCGTAGCCCTGATGCCCTGTGTGCTTCAGGCAGGTGCTGTGCCGCGATGCTGTCAGGCCGGTCTCCGTCGCCCCTCTCGGTAGACACCGGTGCAGACGCCATCACCGGCCCCATGGGTTGTCATCCTATGTTCTTGCACTGCGTTGGCGCCGAGAACCCATGTCCATCAAAAACCGGGAGGATCCTCTAAAATAAATCGCTATGTGATCCCGTCCGGGTAAGATATAAAACCAGCTCGTCTCTGTCCGTTTCGTAGATTAGCAACCAATCTGGCGTAATGCGGCACTCACGATACCCCACATAGTCCCCGGAAAGTTGGTGATCCCTGTTCGTTTCCGGCAACGGCTTCCCCGCAGCTAGCTTTTTAATAATCGGTCAACAAAGAAATATCAAAGCCACGCTTTTTCAGGCGCTTAAAATCATCCCGAAATTGTGTAGTTGGTCTTATGTTATATATCGGCAAGCAGCTCCTCCACCATCATAGCAGGACCAAGGTGTATATCGATGGCCAGAGCGGCACCACAGGACTCCAGATCCACGGCCGCATCGAGGCGCACGAGGATCTCAGGCTGCTACGCATCAGCGATGAGGGGCGTCATGAAGTTAAGGAGCGCCGCAAATTCCTGAACGATGCTGACATCGTCTTTTTATGCCTACCCGACGAGGGGGCACGCCAGGCGGTCTCGCTCGTCGAGAACCCCGACGTCTGCATCATCGACGCATCCACGGCACACCGCACCGCCAACGGGTGGGTCTACGGCTTTCCCGAACTCTCTCTGGGGCAGCGTCGCGCCATCGCCTCGAGCAGGCGCATCGCCAGCCCGGGCTGCCATGCCACCGGCCTCGTCTCTGTCGCAGCGCCGCTCGTCCGCATGGGTATCCTGCCCACCGACTATCCCCTCTGCTGCTTCTCCCTCACGGGTTACTCGGGCGGGGGCAAGCGTATGATCGCCCGCTACGAGGAGGACGGGCGCGACGACGCCCTCGACGCTCCCGGCCTCTACGGCCTCGACCTCGCACACAAACACCTGCCCGAGGTGCAGAGGGTCTGCGGCCTTGCCCAGCCCCCCGTGCTCGTGCCCGTCGTCGATGACTACCGTCAGGGCATGGCCACCACCATCATGCTGCACAGTCGTCTGCTTAAGGGCGCGCCAAGCGCGAGGGAGGTCTGCGAGGAGCTACGAGGATACTACGCGGACCAGTACTTCGTGAGCGTCATGCCGTTTGACCCCACGCCTCCCACGATCCACGCGAACGAGCTCGTCGGCACCAATCGGCTGCGCATCACCGTCTACGGAAACACGGAGCGCATCAGCGTGACGGCACTCTTCGACAACCTGGGCAAGGGGGCTGCGGGCGCAGCCGTACAGAACATGAACATCGCGCTCGGCCTCGACGAGACAACCGGCCTGGAGTAGCCCGCAGGCCCGGTGGTCGGCACCGCATCTGGCTCCGCGCTCCCTGCCCCCGAAGGGCAACCCCCAAAGCTTGAAGAACAGCAGGGGACGTCCCTCAGTCGAGCGGTCGGTGGGCAGCTAGGCGGTAGGCTAGCGAGCCGAGTAGCGTCCATGCGCACCTCCAGGAAATCCGGTCAAATCTTGGGCTAGCGTACCCATTTGGCCGGATTGATGACCGGATTTGTGGCCGGATTGGCGCGACCGCTCGACAGGTGGCGCAGCAAACCGCAGCAAGCTCAGCGACCCGCTGCGGTCCCCTGCCAGCCAGGCTCACACGAGCTGCAGGTGCTCGAGGCCCGAGGCTACCCCGTCTTCCGACACCGAATCGGTGACGTAGTCCGCGAGGCGCTTGACCTCGGGGATGGCGTTGCCCATGGCCACGCTCACGTCCACCTCAGAGAAGAGCGTGAGGTCGTTCTCCGAGTCACCGAAGCCATAGGTCACTCCTACGTCATCACCAAGATGTGAGAGGACCGCCTTGATGCCAGCCTTCTTGGTATTGCACGCGAGGCCGACCTCGGAGTTCTGCATCTCGAGGCGACTGGCGACCAGCTGGGAACCCAGCTGGGGGTCAGCGACGAGCTCGTCTGCGGCGGAACTGCGGATGACCAGCTTGTAGGCACAGCCGTCCGGGAGCTGTCCGATTGCCTCGTCCATCGTGTCTGGCGTGCCGGAGCGCCTGCCCAAGGCTCCTCCGCGCAGCTCGACGGCACCGTGGGCGGACTCTATCAGCGCGCCGTAGCCACCTGCAGCCAGGACCCGGTCGATGTGGGCGAGGACGTCGGCCGACAGGGGGCGATCGCGCAACACCTTATCGCCCATCGTCACGTAGGCGCCCGCCAACGCAATGATGCCACTGAACGGCAATGAAGCCAGGTCGGGGTGGATACCCACAGGCGAGCGCCCGGAGCACAGAAACGCGTGGTTGCCACGGGCGACCAGGCTGCGGATGGCTGCGGCGACGCGCGGACTGGGCGTGGGCGACAGGCCCCTCTCCCACTCGGGCAGCGCATCGCGCTTGTTGGGATCGGTCCACCCAAGGGTTCCGTCGATGTCGAAGAAGACCGTCGCTTTGCCTGGTTGTGCCATGACACTCCCCATCTCAGTAGCCGCCCCGACGCGAGGCGGACGTTGCAACCGATCAACCACCGGGGACCCACGACAGCCGCACGGGACCCCGGTGGAAGCTTACACCCTCGGGACAAGCAAATCCCTAGTCGTTGCCGACGAGCTTGTCGAAGCGCTCGCGGACCTTCGTCACGCTGAGACCGATGATCACCTGCATGGCCTTGCCGTTCTTGGAGATGCCCATGGTGCCGATGGACTTGAAGTCCTTGTCCTCGGCTACCTTGGTCTCGTCCTTCACGTTCACGCGCAGGCGTGTGACGCAGTTGGTGACGTCCACGATATTGTCCACGCCACCCAAGAGGTCAAGGATGTTCGCGGCAAGAACCATCTTCTCGTCGCTCGTGTCGATGTCGGGTGCGGAAGAGCCGGCCTCGTCGGCGTCCTCGGAGCCGACAGACTGCGCCATCCCATGTGCCTTGCGGAACTCCTTCTTGGAGCCGAACTTTATCTCCTCGTTTTCCTCACGGCCAGGAGTCTTGAAGTCAAACTTCAGAATAAGGAAACGGAAGATAAAGAAGTAGATGGCCGTGAAGGCAAGGCCGACGGGAATGGCCATCAGGTACGTGAGGCCATGCGAGGCAGCAAGCGGTATGAAGTTGAACGACGCCATCTCGATGAGTCCGCCCGAGAACACGCCCACGATGCCGATTAGGTTCATGCAGGTCGAGAGCAAAGACGCGAGCAGGGCGTGGACAGCAAACAGCGGGGGCGCGACGAAGAGGAAGGTAAACTCAATGGGCTCGGTCACGCCGCACAGGACAGCAGTGATGGTGATCGGGATCAAAAGGGCAAGGAGCTTCTTACGATTGGACTTCTTCGCCGTGACATAGAACGCTGCGGCGACGCCGGGCATACCGAAGATCTTGGACCAACCCGTCGCAGTGATGGCGCCCCAAGGAGCGAGCTCCTTGAGGGAGGCGGTAGAGGCAGCGAGCTGGGGCAAGGCCTTGGCCCACTCCGCGTAGATACCCCCATTGACGGCCACGTTGTCGTAGTAGAACGGGGCATAGAGCAGGTGGTGGAGGCCGAAGGGGATGAGCAGCCGCTCGAGGAAGACGAAGATCGTGACCCCCCAGGTGCCCGCACTCATGATGACACCCTGAAACACATGCATGCCAACCTGCACCTTGGGCCACAGCAGCACAGAGATGATGGCGCAGGGGAGCATAGCAAAGAAGGCGACCATGTAGACGAAGGTGGAGCCCGAGAACACGCCCAGCCACTCAGGAAGCTCGGTGTCAAAGTACTTGTTGTGCAGGCTGATGACCACCCCAGAGATGAGCAGGGCTCCAACCATGCCCATGTCCAGCGTCTTGATGCCGCCTATCGTCGCCAAACCAGAGGCGTTTCCGACCTCGGCGGTGAAGTCGACGCCCAAGGCCGGACCCCAAGCAGTTAGGATAGCATTTACGAAGTAGTTGAATGTGAGGTACGAGACGAGGACCTCCATGCAGCAGCGACCGCTCTGCTTGCGGGCAAGACCAATGGGCAGGGCGATGGCAAAGAGCAGCGGGAGCTGGTTGAAGACGGTCCAACCTCCGGCCAAGATCACGCTCCATACGTTGTACCAGGTGGTACCCTTGGCCGCTATCGGCCCCACAATTACCTCTGTGGTAAATAGGGTTCCCAGTCCCACGACAATGCCCGCGAAGGCAAACAGCAGAACTGGCGTGAACATCGCCCCGCCAAACTTCTGGATCTTCTGCATCATGGCGCGTGTCCCTCCTCTGAGTGCGAGCTCGATGCTGCCCCGTGACCGACCTCTTCGGTCATCTTGTTTGAACAAGTATAGCAGCTTCTTGGACATGTTATTCAAACAAGTCATATTTTTTGGCACCTATCCCAAGCGATTCGCGTCACTGTTCAGTCTTGCCGGGTGATTTGCTTTGAACTCGGCGGGCATCCCACTTCCTGGATTTTTCATCCATATGCGCGGGAGGGGGAGTTCCATCAGGACGGTTGCGGTACAAGGTAACTATGTGCTCACAATCGATCTAGACAAGGTGCGCCCGAGACACTCGAGGCCTGCGCCAAGACGACGACCACGCAGTGAGGAACACGCGATGCCCAAGGCGCTCTTCGAAGACATATATCTAAGTATTAGGGAGAAGATCAAGGACGGAACCTATCCCTACCAATCGTTTATACCCTCTGAGAGCGAGCTTGTCGGCGTGTACTCCTGCTCGAGGAACACCGTCCGCCGAGCGCTTGCCATCCTAGCCGACGAGGGCTTCGTGCAACCCATCCACGGCAAGGGCGTCCGAGTCATCTGGTACCCTGACTACCGCGACGTCATCGGTTCCTTCGATGGGCTCTACTCCTTCGAGGAGTATGCGGCGCACAACGACATGAGGCCGGGCACCATCGTGAGGGAGTTCGAGCGGCTCGTCTGCGGGAAGGGACTTGCCGGATACACGGGCTTCGACGAGGGAACCGAGCTCTATCGCATGGTCCGCACCCGTAGTCTGGACGGTTTCACCTGCCAGATAGACACCAGCTACCTCCTCGCCGACATCATCCCCGACCTCTCCCCCACGATCGCCGAGAGTTCCGTGTACAAGTATCTAGAGGAGGAGCTGGGCATGAGGATACTCACCAGCCGCCGCCAGATAACAGTCGGCCTCGCCAACGAGGAGGACCGACGGTACCTCAACCTGGGTCCCTTCAACTGTGTCGCCGTCGTCGAGAACCAGACATACAACTCGGACGGCCTCATGTTCGAGTTCACCCAGGTGCGCAGCCATCCCGACACGTTCAGGTACTGCGTGGTCTCGAGGCGCCAAGCCTGAGCCCCTCGCTCCGCCGCGTACTCCTAGAGCGGGTCTGGCCCGAGGCGGGGACGTACGCCGCCCCGGGCCACGCTAGGTCTATGACAGGCGCCAGATGTCCTCGTCGTACTGCGCGATGGTGCGATCGGAGGAGAACGTGCCCGCCATGGCCACGTTCACGAGCGCCTTCTGGATCCAAGCATGACGATCCTCGTAATCCCCATACACCCGCTCCTTCAGCTGGATGTACTCCTCAAGGTCCAAGAGGGCCATGAACCAGTCCTTGTTGACAATGTCATCGTGTAGGCGGCGCAGACGCTCGGCGTCACCCGTCGCCATGAACCGGGGGTTCGTAATGAAGTCCACGAGCAGCTTGACACCAGGCCGGCTATAGTGCGCGGACGCGTCGTAGGAGCCCTCGGCGTAGAGGCGCTCCACCTCCTGGCTCGACGCACCAAAGGTGTAGATGTCATTCTTGCCCACCAGCTCGGCAATCTCGACGTTGGCGCCGTCGAGCGTGCAGAGGGTCACGGCGCCGTTGAGCATGAACTTCATGTTGGAGGTACCGCTCGCCTCCTTGCTCGCCAGCGAGATCTGCTCGGAGATGTCAGCTGCGGGGATGAGATGCTCCGCCGCCGTGACGTTGTAGTTCTGGACCATGAGGACCTGCAGGTACGGAGAAACATCGGGGTCCTGGGCCACCCAATCGGACAGCGTGAGGATGAGGTGGATGATGTCCTGGGCGATAACGTAGGCGGGTGCCGCCTTCCCGCCAAAGACGATCGTGATGGGGCGTGCGGGCAGATTGCCGTTCTTGATGTCCAGGTACTTCCAGATGATGTAGAGCGCGAGCATCTGCTGTCGCTTATATTCGTGGATACGCTTCACCTGCACGTCGATGATCGCGTCCTCGGGAATGCGCGCGCCCTGGTTTTCGAGCATGAACTGCCGCATGCGCCCCTTGGCGCTGTCCTTCGCCCTCTCGAACCCCTCTATCACGGCCTTATCGTCCAAGTGCTCCTTAAGCGGCGTGAGGTCCGCGCTCTCGTGCCAGTCCGTACCGATGGTATCGTCCAAAAGTCCGGTGAGCTCAGGGTTGCAGCCCATGATCCAGCGGCGAAACGTAATGCCGTTCGTCTTGTTGCTGAACTTCTCGGGATAGATCTTATAGAAGGGTGCGAGCTCCGTGTCCTCCAAGATCTTGGTGTGGAGCGCCGCTACCCCATTGACACTGCAGCCAAAGTGGATCGCCAGGTTTGCCATGTGGACCACGTCATCCTGGATGATGGCAACTGCGGGATCAGCGTAACGCTCCTTGGCGATAAGGTCGAGCTTCACGATAATGTCAGCTATCTTAGGAGCAACGGTCTTGAGGAACTTGATGGGCCACTTCTCGAGGGCCTCGGCCAAGATCGTGTGGTTGGTGTAGGCGACCATCTTCTCGACCATCGCGACGGCCTCGTCGAAGCCCATGCCATGCTCCTCGGTAAGCAGGCGAATGAGCTCGGGGATGACCATCGTGGGATGCGTGTCATTGATCTGCACCATGACATAGTCGGGCAGGTCACTCAGGTCGCTGCCACGTTCCAGCGCCTCGCGCAGGATGAGCTGGGCCGCGTTGCTCACCATGAAATACTGCTGGTACACGCGAAGCAGACGTCCCTTTTCGTCCGAGTCGTCGGGGTAGAGGAAGAGCGTGAGGTTCTTCTTGACCTCGTCCTTGTCAAACTCTATCGAGTCGGCGGGGACCAGCGAGTCATCCACGCCCTCGAGGTCGAAGAGCCTCAGGCGATTCTTGGTTGGACGGCCGTAGCCCGTCACGTCGATGGAATAGAGTCGCGACCTCACGTTGAAGTCACCGAACACCACATTGAAGCTCACGCCCTCGTCGTTGAGGACGGCCTGCCTGTCGAGCCACCCATCGGGAAGCGCCCGCTGCTGCTTGTCGCGAAACTCCTGACGAAACAGACCGTAGTGGTAGTTAAGGCCCACGCCGTCACCGGGAAGACCCAGGGTTGCTATGGAGTCCAGGAAGCACGCGGCGAGCCTGCCCAGGCCACCGTTTCCCAATGACGGCTCCACCTCAAGCTCCTCGACCTTGTTAAGGTCGTGCCCAGCCGCCTCGAGCTGAGCCTTGACCTCATCGTAAAGGCCAAGGTTGATGAGATCACTAATCAGCAACTTGCCGATAAGAAACTCCGCGGACAGGTAGTAGAGGCGCCGCTTGCCGGCATTGAGAGGCAGCTTGGCGCTGCGCTGCCTCACGATGCCCTGCAGCATGGCGCAGATCTGCTCGTCGCTCAGGGCCTCCAGGTCAAGGCCGTAGCTGTCGTGGGCGCAGGTGTTCAGACTCAACATGTGTCTTCCTCTTTTCAGTCTATTGCTGTGCGTAAGGACGGCGACCGGACGATCCGGGGCGCTTGGTTGTGCGAATGGCCTCATCACGCCGGGAGCTCGGGCGGCCGTGCTCCGGGGACGCGAAAGTAGGTCTGGGTGAGGTCGAGGAGGGCTTCCTCGACGGCTCGGGTGATGGCACCCTCCCTCATGCGCCAGTCCCAGTTTCCACCTAAGACGGCTGGCACATTGATGCGCGCCTCGTCTCCTAGGTCAAGTAGGTCCTGCATGGTGTAGATGCAGGTGTCACTGACGGATGCGGCGATGGCGCGGTTGAACGCAGCCCCCACGGGCTCGCCCTTGGCCCGCCTGGTGTAGCGGTCCGCCTGTTCGCGCTGGCGCGGGGTCGCCGTGTTCTCGTACCAGCCACGAACGGTCTGGTTGTCGTGGGTACCCACGTACGCGATGGTGTTAGGCGTGTAATGGTGGGGCAGATAATACGAGTCGCTGTTGCCATCGAAGGCAAACTGCAAAATCTTCATGCCGGGAAAGCCCGTGTCCTCGCGCATCTTGATGACCTCCGGAGTCATGAACCCCAAGTCCTCCGCAATGATGGGGAGCTTGCCCAGCTGCCGTGTCAGCTCGTCGAAGAGTGCCGTGCCAGGACCCTTGCTCCAAGAGCCAGCCGCAGACGTCGCAGAGCCAAAGGGCACGTCCCAGTAGGACTCGAAGCCCCGGAAGTGGTCGATGCGCACAATGTCGTACATCTTAAGGCTCATGCGCATGCGCTCGACCCACCAGGAGTAGTGATCCTGGGCCATGGCGTCCCAGTCGTAGATTGGGTTACCCCAGTACTGTCCTGTTGCGGAGAACTGATCGGGCGGAGTGCCCGCGACGCTCGTGGGACTCCCGTCCTCACCGACCCTGAAGAGCTGCGGCATTGCCCACATCTCGACGGAATCGCGCGAGACGTAGATGGGCATGTCGCCCACGATAAGCACTCCGCGCTCGTTCGCGTAGCCCTTCAGGCTCTCCCACTGCTTGAAGAAGAAGTACTGCGTCATCAGGTGGTACTGGTAGTGGTGCTCACGCTTGGCGCTCAGGTCCCGCGACGCCTTCCCCGGGTTGCGATACTGCTGTGGCCACTCGTGGAAGGCCTTAAGGCCGAACTCCTCCTTGACGGTCATGAACTCGCAGTAGCTGTCAAGCCAACTGGCGTGCCTGCGTGAGAACTCGTCTAAGTCCGAGGGGGGGTCCTGCATGAAGCGTGCCGTCGCACGCTCGAGCACCTTCCTGCGCGCGACGAAGATCGTGGCGTAGTCGATGCGCGTCGGGTCATCCCCGAACTTTACGCCCTCAAGGTCGCCGCGCTTCAGGTAGCCCAGCTTTACCAGCTCGTCCAGATCGATGAAGTTGGGGTTGCCCGCGTAGGCGCTGAACGACTGGTACGGCGAATCACCGTAGCCCGTCGTGGTCAGCGGCAGGATCTGCCAGTAGCGTTGCGAGCAGCGGCTCAAGAAGTCGACGAACTCATAGGCCTTCGGCCCGAACGAGCCGATGCCATACCTCCCAGGCAGCGCAAAGATTGGCATCAACACTCCACTTGCTCGCATGGCGTCCTCTTCTCTCCTAGACCCACAGGCCAATTGTAACGGATACTCACCACGGTCGCGCGACCACTGCACGATCGTTCGCTACCGCTACTCACAGACAGGCTCGTCACTCAGATTCGCAGACACGCTCCTTCGTATAGGTACATTACTCGTTTGAACAAGTTTGGCTCTTCGGTAGCTTGTGTGGGTGACCACCGACCGCTTTGACCAGCCCACGTGTAGGAAGCAGGTAGGATTGGCAGGAGCGGCCCCGTAAGGGGCCGCTCGGCGCCCCTTTCCCGTAGGATTCCACTTCGCCAAAAGTATCCGGAGCAACGGGAGGCGGGCGCATGGCGGAGACTCTACGGTATGTCCTCGCGCTTGCGAGGACCGTCGTGGAGGGCGTGACGACCGAGGGCGACGCGGTCGTCGTGTCGGCGGGGCCGCACGGGAGGGGGCGGCCGGGGGCGAGATCGGGCCCGTGGTCGCCGTCGAGAAGAAGGCGGGGCGCAGGCGCGCGGACGTCGTTGCCGCCGTGGCGCTGGGCATCGGAAACGGCCGCGTGGAGAGCATCAACAACAAGATCAAGGTGACGGTGCGCATGGGCCACGGGTTCCGCAACGCCGGCAACCTCGTCGCGCTTCTCATGCTGCGCCGCTCCGATGGGCAGCCGGCACTTCCCTGGGAGGACCGCGGGGAGGAGAGGAGGAAGGTGGACGGGAGAAGGAGGAGGGACGGGGAACGCGACGGGAAGAGGAGGAGGAAGGTGGCAAGGGGCAACTAGACGACCCCTAGGCCACGAGAACTACCGAAGGCTCAGAAATACCTGCGCATCAACAACCTCGCCATCGAGGGTAAGCCAGATGACCTGGTCATCAACACCCACATCTGCCGCGGAAACTACCACTCTGACTACGCGTGCACGGGTCCCTACGACGCCGTGGCGCCCTACGTGTTTGCCCAGGAGAATGTCGATGCGCTCTACCTCGAGTACGACGACGAGCGCTCAGGCGGATTTGAGCCCCTGACCCAGGTGTCGCCGGACAAGAAGGTCGTGCTTGGGCTTATCACCACCAAAAGCCCCACCCTTGAGGACAAAGGCAGCGTGATCCGCCGCATCCGCGAGGCGGAGCAGTACGTTCCCCTCGATCGGCTCTACTTGAGTCCACAGTGTGGGTTTGCCTCTTGTGAGATAGGCAACAAGCTCACCGAAGACGAGCAGTGGGCCAAGCTTGCACTCGTCAAGGAGATTGCCGAGGAGGTCTGGGGCTGCTAGCCTTAGCACGCGCTGAGAGATGGCTGTAAGAGCTTTGGCGGTGTAACACGAGGCGAGAGGCGAGCCTCTCCCTCTCAGGAGGCGACTGCGCAGACGCGCAGGACTCGGCAGCATCGTTGGCACAGGCGATGTCGCGCCTGAGAGGGAGAGAGTCGCCCTTGGAAGTGGTTTTCGAGAGTCACCTGGTCCGTGTCGCCTTGTCCGCCTATTACGAGCCTGACGAGCCTGAGATTCACGTTGCCCCTCGGAGATCCCGAGGGGCCTTTCATGAACGTCTGCGAACGTCGAGTGTCACGCCGCGCTCTATGCTGCACATGATGGCATTGCACGTCGTGCGTCGCCGCCAAGGGCATAGGCAGCTGCAAGGACCCTTTGGGCATTACGCACGCTCGCAACTCGGGGGCAGCGGTAGCCCTGCGGCTTCCTCGCAAAGTCCGCTTGGAAATCAGCTTTGCCTAGCACTCCTCGGCATGTATGACCTGCGTCTCGAACTCCATGGCCGGCATGCACTCCGACAGGTCAGCCTGAATTCTCCCGAGCGCATCTAGGCGCATCTCGACGGAGGTGTTTGCGTTCCCCTGTATGATAAAGACTGCATTTTGTGTCTCATCAGCAAACTTGTAGTTCTCTCCGTCACGAACGTCCAGCCATGCCATGATTCCCTCTGTGTCACGGTAGACGTAATCCGTCTTGGCAACATGCTTTGCCTTGGACAGAATTGGAAGGAAGGTCCCCTCTTCCTTGTTGACGGTGAACTCTATCTGTCCGTGAACCTTATCGAGATCGTGCCCGCCGATCGCCAGCAGCGAATGCAGTGACTCAACGTTGTAGATGTCGATAACGCTGTTGATGCGCGGTAGGGAGCCGCGATGCTGGACGTTTCGAATAAGCGCCGGAACAGTGGGGGGATTTCTCTTCACACTGCGCCCCACGCGCTGCAGCAGGTTCTTGTAGCCCTGGATAACGGGATGGCTCGATACCTCGTCGACATCGCACCTCAGCGCCCAGTCCTCCATCTTCCTCTGTTTCTTCAAAAATGAGTCAGATAACGTTGTCTGTGGATCTACGTTGCGCGCAATCCCAACCACAACGTGCTGTATCCCAAGCGCCGCCATGCTCTTGTCAATATGGAATCTCATGGGAAACGTACCTCCATGACTGTGGGCCGAGCCCTCACGTTACGTTTGGGGAACGGCCGTCTGACCGCACACCCACCTACCTTGGGCATCATAGCATCCTTGCTGGTCTCGGGGGGTGTTCGAGCGGACCGCATGTGCTGGAGGTGGATTGAGCTTAGGGTGGTAGAGCGCAGGGAACGGTACGGGTGACATCTGACGCCGCGATCGAGGGACGCCTCGAACAGGCGAGAAGAGACGCATGCGAGCCTGAGCCAGGCGAGCGCTGGAAGACGGAGGAGCGCGAAGCGCCCGCGTTCTAGGAAGGAAGAGCATGACCGCCACGGAGGAGACCATCGGCTACTACGATGGCAACGCGAAGAAGTTCATAGCGGACACGGCGAACGTCGAGTTCGGCGCGCTGCAGAAGACGTTTGCGGACATGCTGCCCGAGGGCGGCCGCATCCTGGACCTGGGCTGCGGCAGCGGACGCGACTCCCTGGCGTTCCTCAAGGCGGGCCTCGCGGTCGACGCAGTCGACGGCAGCGCCGAGATGGTCAAGGCCGCAAGCGAGCTCACCGGCCTTAGAGTGGAACATGCGACATTCGCCGATTTCGAGCCCAAGGGCGGATACGACGGGATCTGGGCCTGCAGCAGCCTGCTTCACGTGCCTGCTGCAGAACTGCCCGCCATCGTCGCCAAATACGCCGCCGCGCTCAAGCCGGGCGGCCGCGTATTTGGCGACGATTGCCGTTTCGGATAGCCCGCCAAATATATCCTTGCAAACACCTATGGGAAACCGCCACCTAGATCAGGCAAGGCCTCCTCAGCCGCTCACGCTCGCGCAGGGCCTGGACATCGGCTGTCCCTCTATTCCCGGTGCCACCCTATGCCTCCGCGTTATAATGCTGCAAACGCATTTGTATTGCATTTCGAGCGATGGGAGCGCAGATGCCTAGCAGCTACAAGGAGCTCATCAAGAGCAATCCCAACGAGACCGAGATCAGGAGCTTCCTGGTGAACGGCGACCAGGTCTCCGTGACCCTGCGCATCCCTGACACCCTGCGCGACGCTGCGAAAGAGGAGGCGGCCCTGCGGGGCATGAGCTTCTCCGCCTTCGTGCGCACGTGCATGATCGAAGAGCTCGCGAAGAAGGGGGCATAAAAAAAACCCATGCAGCCAGACTTCTTCGACAACAGGGCGCGCATCGTCAAGGACGACCTTGTCGCCAATATAGCCGACGGCGATCGCGTGGCGATAGCCGCGTCGGTGTTCTCCATGTACGCCTATCAGGAACTCGCCACCCAGCTTGAAGGCATCGACGAGCTGCGCTTCATCTTCACATCGCAGGCGTTCACCAAGCAGCGCCCAGCGCGCGAGAAGCGCGAGTTCTACATCCCGCGCCTTTCCCGCGAGCAGGGCCTTTGCGGCACCGACTTCGAGATCAAGCTGCGCAACGAGCTCACGCAGAAGGCCGTCGCGACCGAGTGCGCCGACTGGATCCGCCGCAAGGCGCGCTTCCGCTCCTTCGAGGGCGAGGGGCGCATGAGCGGTTTCATGGATATCGATAAGACGGGCGACAACGTGGCCTACATGCCCTTCGACGGCTTCACCACGCGCAAGCTCGGATGCGACAACTCCACGGACGTCCCCGACGTGACCATGCGCCTGGACGCCTCCCAGTCGCGCGCCCTGCTCAAGCAGTTCGACGACGCCTGGGGCTCGGGCGAGCTCCACGACGTCACCGACGCCGTCATCGACGGCATCACGGCCATGTACCAGGAGAACGCGCCCGAGCTCATCTACTACATGGCGCTCTACCGCATATTCAGCGAGTTCCTGGACGACGTCTCCGAGGACGTGCTGCCCAACGAGGGGCTGGGCTTCCGCGAAAGCCTCATCTGGAACAAGCTCTACGACTTTCAGAAGGACGCGGCGCTCGCCATCATCAACAAGCTCGAGACCTACAACGGCTGCATCCTGGCCGATTCCGTTGGCCTGGGCAAGACGTTCACCGCGCTCGCCGTGATCAAGTACTACGAGAGCCGCAACAAGGACGTGCTCGTGCTGTGCCCCAAGAAGCTGCGCGACAACTGGATCACCTACAACTCGAACGTCGTGAACAACCCCATCGCAGGCGACCGCCTGCAGTACGACGTGCTCTACCACACCGACCTCTCGCGCACGCGCGGCACGTCGGAGACGGGCCTGCCGCTCGACCGCCTGAACTGGGGCGCGTACGGGCTTGTCGTCATCGACGAGAGCCACAACTTCCGAAACGGCGGCGACTCGGCGTCGGAAGACAGGATGAACCGCTACCAGCTGCTCATGGAGAAGGTCATCAAGCAGGGCGTGAAGACCAAGGTGCTGATGCTCTCCGCCACGCCCGTGAACAACCGCTTCCGTGACCTGCGCAACCAGCTCGCCCTGGCATACTGGGGCGACCCCACCGGCTGGTCTGAGAAGCTGCGCCTGGAGAACGACATCGAGACGGTGTTCCGCAACGCGCAGACCGTCTACGCCCGCTGGTCGAAGCTCCCCGCAGAACAGCGCACCACCAAGGCCCTCACCGATATGCTCGACTACGACTTCTTCGAGGTGCTCGACCAGGTGACCGTGGCGCGCAGCCGCAAGCACATCCAGCGCTACTACGACATGAGCGCCATCGGGCCCTTCCCGAAGCGCCTGCCGCCGATATCGAAGCGCCCCAAGCTCTCGACGCTGGCGAACGCGATCAACTACCGCGAGATATACGAGGAGCTGGACTCCCTCGTGCTCGCCGTGTACATGCCGAGCTCGTACGTTCACCCCAGCAAGATGGAGAAGTACGCGAAGATGGGCGGCGGAGGCAACCTCACGCTGGGCGGCCGCGAGACGGGCGTGCGCCGCCTCATGACGACGAACCTGCTCAAGCGCCTGGAGAGCTCGGTGTGCTCGTTCCGTCTGACGCTCGAGCGCGTGCTGGCGGCCATGAACGCCGCCCTCGGGACCATAGACGACTACCGCAGGGGCTTGGCGTCGGGCGTCAGCGTGGCCGACGGCGACCTGCCGGGCGGGTTCGACTTCGACTCCGACGACGAGAGCGGCTTCGAGGTGGGCGGCGCCACGAAGATCCTTGTCGAGGACATGGACTGGATGAGCTGGGAGCGCGACATCGAGGCGGACGTCGCCGTCATCGAGGTCCTGATCTCGATGGTGCGCGACATCGACCCCGCCTACGACGCCAAGCTCATAGAGCTGTGCGAGCAGATCCGCGAGAAGTCGCAAGGCCCCATCAACCCGGGCAACCGCAAGGTGCTCGTGTTCACCGCGTTCTCCGACACGGCGGACTACCTCTACGAGAACGTCTCGGCATTCGCGAAACGAGAGCTCGGCCTCGAGTGCGCCAAGGTTACGGGCGACGGCTGCGCCTGCACGATAACGGCCGTGCCCCCGCATATGCAGGAGGTGCTCGCCTGCTTCTCGCCCGCGTCGAAGGAGCGCGACGTGGTGGCGCCGCAGCTTACGGGCTGCGACGTGGACATCGTGGTCGCCACCGACTGCATCTCGGAGGGCCAGAACCTCCAGGACTGCGACTACCTGATTAACTACGACATCCACTGGAACCCCGTGCGCATCGTGCAGCGCTTCGGCCGCGTGGACCGCATCGGCTCGAAGAACGCCCGCATCCAGCTGGTGAACTACTGGCCCGACGTGGAGCTTGACGAGTACATCAAGCTCAAGGCGCGCGTCGAGGAGCGCATGCGCATCACCGTGATGACGTCCACCGGCGACGACGACTACATCAACGCCGACGAGACGGGAGACCTGGAGTATCGCCGCCAGCAGCTCGAGCAGATGCGCGACGAGGTCGTGGACCTGGAGGACGTCTCGGGCGGCGTGTCCATCACCGACCTGGGGCTCAACGAGTTCCGCATGGACTTGGTGGGCTACTACCGCGACAACCCCGACATCGACCGGCTTCCGAGCGGCATCAACGCCGTGGTGGAGGGCGACGAGCCCGGCGTCATCTTCGTGCTGCGCAACGTCAACAGCAAGATCGACCGCGATGGCGCAAACCACCTGCACCCGTTCTACGTGATTCGCATGGGGTCTGGCGGGTCCGTGGCTCATGGGCACCTGGATCCCAAGGCGGTGCTCGACGACATGCGCCTTTTGTGCCGCGGCAAGTCCGAGCCCGACATGGCACTCTGCCGCGCCTACAACCGCGAGACCAAGAACGGCCGCGACATGCGCCGCGAGGCGGGGCTCTTGCGCGACGCGGTGGCATCAATCGTGGACTCCAAGGAGGAGTCCGATGTCGACAGCTTCTTCGGTGACGGTACGACGGGCTTCCTGGAGAACGACATCGAGGGCCTCGACGACTTCGAGCTGGTGTGCTTTCTGGTGGTGAGGCCCAGATGCTAGGGCTTCCGAGCACGACTGAGGTGGGCCGCCGTATACCCAAGGAGGCCTTCTACGGCCACCTGAAGGTGAGCGCCACGCTACGCCAGTCCTTCATCGACGACGTCGAGTGCTTCGTGGTCGCGAACTCCATAAAGACCTCTACGACCGGCATACCGGACGGCGAGCGCGTGCACGAGGTGCTTGTGGTGCAAGTGGCGCTCAAGGCGCGTCGCATCCCCGAAGAGGTGCTGGTCCTTGTGGCTCAGGCGAACCCCCACAAGCTGCTGTTCGTCTGCACCCGTGACGGCGAGGCGTGCCTTGCGGTGATACTCAAGAGGCTCGTCGTGGGGCTCTGGCGTTCTTTTGATGACCTCGCACTCGATGTGAACGCGTGCAGCATCGACGCGGTGTGGGACTCACTTGCGTCGCAGGTGGCCTATGGGGACGATGGCAGCAGCGCCGAAACCGTGGAGGAGCGTTTCGAGGCGGATTCAAGGCTCAAGGCGCTTCGAGATGAGCTAGCGCGCGTAGAGGCGCGCGGGCGCAAGGAGCGGCAAGTTGCGCGCAAGAATGCGCTGTTCGATAAGGTAAAGGAACTCAAGTGGCAGATTGCCGCCATAGAGGAAGGTAAATAGATGGAAAAGATTGAGCTGGGCACGCCCGACGGCACCGTGGAGAACATCGAGCGCCTTGCCGAGCTGTTCCCGCAGGTTGTGACTGAGGTGCAGGACGAGAACAACGAGATTAAGCGTGCCGTCGATTTCGATGCGCTCCGTGATCTTCTGGGCGATGTCGCCGAGGAGGGACGAGAGCGCTATCAGTTCACGTGGCCGGGCAAGCGCGAGGCCAAGGCCGAGGCGCGCCGTCCAATCTTCAAGACCATGATTCCTGAGCCGGAGAAGTCGAAGGACTGGGATACCACCGAGAACCTCTATATCGAGGGCGACAACCTCGAAGCCCTCAAGATCCTGAAGGAAACCTACGCCGGCAAGGTGAAGCTCATTTACATTGACCCGCCGTACAATACGGGTCACGACTTCGTGTACGACGATGACTTTGCCAAGTCGCGTGGAGAATATGACGCCGAGAGCGGCGATTTCAATGAGGAGGGCGGCCGCCTGGTCGCCAACACCGAGAGCAACGGTCGCTTCCACAGCGACTGGTGCTCGATGATGTATCCGAGACTGCTTCTTGCGCGCGACCTGCTCGCGGCCGATGGCGCCATCTTTATCAGCATTAGTGATGCCGAATCACGCAATATGCGAAATCTATGCGACGAGGCATATGGGGCTGGCTGTTTTGTTGCCTGCGTGACTTGGCAGAATAATACTTCTCCGAGAAATGATGCCAAGGGCATTCCGTATGTTACCGACAGTGTTCTCATTTACTCAAAAAATCCAGGATGGCAACCACTGCATCTGCCTAGAACTGATGAAATGGATTCCCGTTATGAAAGCCCCGATGGAGACCCCCAGCCGTGGACATCAAGTCCTTATCATGCTCCCAGTGCAAAAACGCACAAAGGGATGGTATACGCTGTTCAGCATCCATTTAGTGGCGATTTGATTTATCCACCCGCTGGAAGACATTGGTCACATGAGCAATCTAAAGTTCTGGAATTGATGAATGAGTGGGCGCCATATCAGCTTAAGGCAATTGATGACGTTGAAGTGCGAGCTGACATCTGCGGCGTTGCAGCGGATGTGATGCCCGAGATACCGGCTGTCATACTCGCAGTACCAAAGCAACAAGCGGCTGAGATTGCAAGCGCTAGATTAAACGCTGGTAATTGGCCCGAGTTCTACTTCACTGGCAATGGACAAGGTGGACTCCGAATTAAAAAGCACCTTGATATGACCCGAGGCAAGGTCCCAACAACCCTATGGCTTGCAAGTGATGTGGGGACGAACACTGAGGCCACAAACGAGCTCAAGGCGCTTTTCGACGGCTCCGCTCCCTTCGACACGCCCAAGCCTGTGCGCCTCATGAGGCGCATCCTCGACATCGCCTCCTCTAAGGACTGCACCGTGCTCGATTTCTTCTCGGGCTCGGCTTCCATGGCTCAAGCCGTTATGGAGAAGAACGCTGAGGACGGCGGGAACCGCCGATTCGTGCTTGTGCAAATTCCCGAGAAGACCACAGGCCAGTTCTCCACGCTGACCGAAATCGGCGAGGAGCGCATCCGTCGCGCAGGTGCGAAAATCGCCGCAGGCATCGACAAGGAAAACGAGCAGCTCGAGCTCGGTGCCGAGCCTAAGTCCTATCCCGACCTTGGGTTCCGCGTGCTGCGCATCGACTCCTCCAATATGAAGGACTCCTATCTCAAGCCAGGCGAGACGACGCAGGCGGGCCTGTTCGACCAGATCGACAATGTGAAGGAGGGGCGCTCCGACCTGGATTTGCTCTTCGAGGTGCTGCCAAAGCTCGGCATTCCGTACTCCGCGAAGATTGAGGAGCGCATGCTTGCCGACAAGAAGGTCTTTTTCGTTGATGGCGACAAGTTGGCGGCCTGCTTCGATGCGAACGTTGGCTCCGACACCATCGAGGAAATGGCGAAGGCCAAGCCCTGGTACGCCGTCATCCGCGACTCGTCCATGGCTGGCGACGCCACGCACGCCAACTACGAGGAGCTGTTCCGCACCTACAGCCCCGACACCGTTCCCCAAGTGATCTAGGGGAGCCGACATGAAGTTCAAGTTCAAAGTACAGCAGTACCAAACCGACGCCGCGGATGCGGTGACCTCGGTCTTCGAGGGGCAGCCCAACCAGGGCGCCTCCGTCTACCTGCGCGACCTGGGCCGCAAAGCCAAGCGCGCGCAGGGCGAGATTGACTTCGGCGACGAGAGCACCGAGGGCTACGCCAATGCGCCCGTCGCGCTTTCGGGCGCCGACATACTGGCAAACGTGCGCGCGGTGCAGCGACGCAACCAGATCCCCGAGTCGGAGGAGCTCTTCTGCGGCATGGGAGCCTGCCAGCTGGACGTCGAGATGGAGACGGGCACCGGCAAGACCTACGTCTACACCAAGACGATGCTCGAACTCAACCGCCTGTATGGCTGGTGCAAGTTCATCGTGGTGGTGCCTTCGGTCGCCATCCGCGAGGGCGTTGCCAAGAGCTTGGAGAACACGCAGGAGCACTTCTTCTCCCAATATCACAAGAAGATCAGGTTCTTCATATACGACTCGGACAACCTGACCGAGCTGGATGCGTACTCCCAGTCGAGCGACGTCAACTGCATGGTCATCAACATGCAGGCGTTCAACGCTTCCATGAAGGAGGGTGCCAAGAACAAGGCGGCGCGCATCATCTTCGATGAGCGCGACGAGTTCGGCAGCCGCAGGCCCATCGACGTCATCGCTGCGAACCGCCCCATTGTCATCTGCGATGAGCCCCAGAAGATGGGAAAGAAGGGAGGCGCGACCCAGAAGGGCATCGCCCGCTTCAACCCGCTGTTCGTGCTGAGCTACTCGGCAACTCACAAGGAGAAGCACGACCTGGTGTATGCCTTGGACGCCCTGGACGCCTACAACCAGAAACTCGTCAAGCGCATCGAGGTGAAGGGCTTCGCTCTCAAGAACATGCGCGGCACCGACGGCTACCTGTACCTGCGTGATATCGTGGTCTCCAAAAACCGCGCACCGGAGGCCGTTCTCGAGTTCAAGTGCATGGGGTCTGGCGGCAAGGTGCGAAAGAAGACCGCGCGGTTCGGCGAGGGCGACAGCATCTACGACGCCAGCGGCTCGACGAAGCTAGAAGCGTACCGCGGCTACACCATAGCGAGCGGCAACGACGGCGTGGTTCCGCCACAGGACGGACGCCCAGGCTACGTGCGCTTTCTGGACAGCTCAATCGGGGACGACGGGCACATCTATATCGGCGAAGTCTACGGCGACTCAGCCGCCGACGACATGCAGCGCGTACAGATTCGCGAGACAATCCTGAGCCATCTGCAGAAGGAGGAGGCGCTGTTTCGTCGCGGAATCAAATGCTTGAGTCTTTTCTTCATCGATCAGGTGGCGAAGTACCGTGACCTCTCCGGCAACGGCGAAACAGTGGGCTACGGCAAGATCTTCGAGGAAGAGTACGAGGCCATCGTCTCCGACAGATTGAAGCACCCGACGCAGGACGACATCCTCGACCCCTCCTACGCGCAGTACCTCGGGCGATTCGAGGCGTACTCGGTGCACTCCGGCTACTTCTCTGTGGACAAGAAGGGCAACGCCGTCGAATCGAAGGCCGAGAAGAAAGCGGAGCGCGAGGACGGCATCGGCATCAACGACGACGACGCGAAGCGCGCCTACGACCTGATCCTTCGCGATAAGGAGCGCCTGCTTTCGTTCGATGAGCCCGTACGCTTCATCTTCAGCCACTCGGCGCTGCGCGAGGGCTGGGACAATCCGAACATCTTCCAGATCTGCACGCTCAAGGAGTCCGGCTCTGAGACAAGCAAGCGCCAGGAGGTCGGTCGCGGCATGCGACTGGCAGTCGACCAGGACGGCAACCGTCAGGATGCCATACTGCTGGGACCCGACGAGGTACACCGCGTGAACTTGCTCACCGTGATCGCGTCAGAGAGCTACGAGACGTTCGTGAAGGATTTGCAGACCGATATAAGCAAGAGCCTGCGCGAGCGCCCGAGGAAGGTGGAGATGAACCTGTTCAGCAGGCGCGACGTCGTGCTCGACGGCGAGACGGTCTCCTTCACCGAGGAGGAGTCGAAGCGCATTTACAAGGCTCTTTACAAGTGCGACCTCATCGACGACGACGACAAGCCGACCGCCGAGTTCCGCAAGGCTGTCGAGGACGGCACCTTCGTGGAGTACTTCGTCGTGAAGCTGCCCGAGGGCATCGCCGACGCCGCACACGCCAAGGCGGTCGAAGCGCTGGTGAGAAGCATCTACGACGCGCACGCGCTCGACGGCATGATCGGGCGCGCCCAGGAGAAGATCACCGAGAACACGCTGACCGATAACTTCGCCAAGCGCGAGTTCAAGGAGCTGTGGGCGCGCATCAACCGCAAGCACGCCTACACGGTGAGCTTCTCGGACGACGAGCTGAGGCGCAAGTCGATAGAGCGCATCAACAGTGACCTACGCGTGAGCAGGCTGCAGTACACCCTGACGGTCGGCGGGCAGAAGTCACAGGCAACGCGCGACGAGGTGCAGGGCGGCTCGTCGTTCGACCGCACGCAGACCGAGACCCGCGACGTCGATGCTGGCACCGCGTCCGTGAACGTAACCTACGACCTCGTGGGCGAGGTGGCGCAGGCCGCTGCCATTACGCGCAGGAGCGCCGCGGTGATTCTCGCCGGCATCGACCCCAACGTGTTCGAGCTCTACCGCGTGAACCCCGAGGAGTTCATCAAGAAGGCAGCTGCGCTCATCGTATCGGAGAAGGCGACGATGGTGGTGGAGCACATCAGCTACCACGAGATCGATGACGTCTACGACGAGGCTATCTTCACTGAGCGCATGCCTGACAACGCGAGCAAGGCATATGAGGCGAAGAAGAACATCCAGCGCTTCGTGTTCCCCGACTCGGATGGAGAGCGCAAGTTCGCCGAGGATATGGATGCCGCCGCGGAGGTGGCGGTCTACGCCAAATTGCCTCGAACGTTCCAGATTCCCACGCCGGTGGGCAACTACGCCCCAGACTGGGCCATCGCCTTCAAGGAAGGCAGCGTGCGCCATGTGTTCTTCGTCGCCGAGACTAAGGGCACCATGGACACGATGGAGCTCTCCGGCGTGGAAAACGCCAAGATCGCCTGCGCCAAGAAGCTCTTCAACGAGATGAGCACCAGCGACGTGCGCTACCACAACGTGGCAACGTACGAGGACCTGCTCGAGGTGATGGGCAGGATGAGCTAGGCAACGCTTATGGACCATAAGGAAAACCAGGAAAACGCAGAGCGTTCGATTTATGAGCAGTCTCTGAAAGCTGCGAGGGCAAAAGGCGGAGAAGCGAGACGGAATGTCGCCCGACTGTCGGGCGACATCCGCTCATTCGATAGACCCGATATTGTCATCACAGCCGAAAGCGGAAAAAGAATAGTCGGTATAGAGCACTTCCAAGTTGACCACCATATCGGGAGGGGCAAGAAGGTTGAATCTAAGTCCGCAAGGTTCTCTTCAGATGCAGAGCGGTTTCGAAGGCGACACGAGGATGCAGCTCGCAGGGGCGCCCTGACAGAAGAGGCTTACCGAGGGTTTGGCGATTTGATCAGCCAGGCGATACGGGAGCACTCGAACGCCTGCGTTGACGACATCAGCACTTCGCTCGACGCGGGACTGTTCGGCAAAGACGGTCGCGGGCATGCGTTCAAGCTCGACGTGTATCGCGAGAATATAGCGCAGATTGACGCCAATGCCGATATTCAGCTTGGATTCCTGATCGAGCTCCATACGGATTTGCATCAGTGGTTCCTTAATGATGGGTTTAAGGAGACCAGGGTATCTCCAGGTCAGTTCCCAATAAGTTGCGAAGCCTATGAGCTTCTCAAGAAAGCATCGGCTCACGTTGATTGGATCGTGCTTGCGTTTTGCCCGCTTTACGGCGACGAGGTAAGAGACACTGCGATTATCAGATGCTACAACGGCATGTTCGAAACGAGCGCCGCCCGACAAGGCATGATCCAGACACAATATTTAGGCCTTGGAATAGAAGCGCCTTTCGGCAAGCAGGATAGACAAGGAGAGGTTGAGTTCGGCGTCGGAAACGACGGTGTTGATTATCTGGTCGAAAACACTTCCGAGCAGATGGACGCCATCGAGTTGTTCATCAACGCGGTAAGCGGAGCCGCCGAAGCAATCAATCTGGCGCGGAAGGGAAAACCCTTTGCTGCGACGACGTCCGTTCAGCTTGCCTACGACATAGCAAAAGACTCCTTGAAGCACAGAAACGGGAATGTTGAGCCGCAGGATGTCCTTAAGGCGATTGGCGGAATGAATCCATCAGAGAAGAGCGCGCGGATGGAGAATTGGCGAAAGCGCTGGCTCGCCGATAGCGTATAGCTCAGCTTTCGATTGATGCGGACGAAGCGCTCTGCGCGCCAACGATTTGATAGGAATGCGATGAAATACAACCTCGATAAACTCAAGAAAGTAGAGCTGCGCGATGTATGGCCCCATGAGGCTCTCGATTTCACCAAGTGGCTCTCCGATGAGCCCAACCTTGCCATACTGAGCTCAGCAGTCGGCATCGAGCTCGAGCTCATAGAGACCGAGTCATCGGTGGGCTCGTTCAACGTTGACATCTATGCGCAGGAAGCCGGCACCGGACGCAAGGTGATCATCGAGAACCAGCTCGAGGACACCAATCACGACCACCTAGGCAAAGTAATCACTTACGCCGCCGGCAAGGGCGCCGAGGTCGTCGTGTGGGTAGTGGCACGCGCACGCGACGAGCACCGTCAGGCCATCGAGTGGCTCAACCAGCACACCGACAGCGATTTCGGGTTCTTCCTAGTGGAGATAGAGCTGTGGTCCATCGGAGACTCCTTGCCCGCCCCGCGTTTCAACGTAGTCGAGCAGCCTAACGAGTGGACGAAGGCAATCAAGCTCAGCGAGGGCCTCTCCGAGACCGAGCGCGTCAAGCTCTCGTACTGGACAAAGTACCGCGAGCAAGCACAGGCATCGCCCGAGTTCCTGAAGGTGTTCAACCCGCAGAAGCCCTCGAAAGACCATTGGACCACGTTGCGCTGCGGCACGTCTGCCTACCACATCGCGCTGCTTATAGACACGCAGCACGGCAGAATCGGCATCGAGTTCTACGCGCCCGACGACAAGGAAATCGGCCACAAGGCCATCGACAACACCAAGTTGTTTGAAGAGCGACTCGGTCTTACAGCTACGCCTTTTGACGCCAAGAAGGCATCGGGGCTTCGCTTCTACAAAGACGGCTGCAAGATCAAGAACAACGAGGCCGCCTGGCCGAGATTCATATCTGAGCAGCTCGAATGGGCTCTCGCCATGAAGAAGCTAATTGCCGAGCTGGGGCTTTAGGCGTTAATCGCGTCCCATATCGAAGATACTTGCGGTGTTGGAACCTGCATCCATAATGGACGTTGCCGGCTCCTCCAAAGGCACAGCTTGCTGCGATGCCTCAGCCGTCGGCGCGTCAACCCCCTCGCCGAGTGCCAGGAAGAACCCCACCACGAGCTCGACCCTCTGCTGCAGGGACTCACTCAGCTCGCCGTAGGAGGCTATCAGGCGCACTTCCTTGGCCAACTCCGCCATCGAGTCCTTCAACGCCTTCTGCACGCTCACAGAGGGCCTCACCTCAACCTGGGTATCGGTCAGCTTGGCGATGACGTAGTCCTGCCTGCTCATGCCGCTCCAGGCCGCCATCTCGCATATGAGCTTGTGCTCCTCGGGCGTGCAGCGGAACGCCATCGTCTTGCTGCGCTTGCGGGCGCTGTTATCGCACGGCATCCCTCTCACCCCCTCGCCCCGTCGAGCGCGGCGGCCATCTCGTCCTGCTTCGTGGGGAACAGGTGCGCGTAGCGGTAGGTGATGTCCACCGCCTCGTGGCCCATGCGCTCGGCGATGGCCAGCGCGGAGAAGCCCATCTCGATCAGCAGGCTCACATGGCTGTGGCGTATGTCGTGCACGCGGATGCGCTTCACGCCCGACGCCTTGCAGCCGCGCTCCATCTCGTGGGCCAGGAAGTGCTTGGTCACGGCGAACAGGCGCTCGTCGGGGGCGACGTCGTCGCGCATCTCGATGAAGTCCGCCATCTCGTCGCGCAGGAAGGCGGGCATGACGATCGTGCGCACCGACTTGGGCGTCTTGGGGTCGGTCACGGTGTTCACGCCGCGGAGGCTCTGGTACGACTTGTTGATGCGCAGCCGGGAGCTCTCCAGCATGAAGTCGGACGGCGTGAGCGCCAGAAGCTCGCCGCAGCGTATGCCCGTCCAGTACAGCAGCTCGAAGGCGTGGAACGACAGCGGCTTGTCCATGACTGCCTCGCTGAACCTCAGGTACTCGTCCTTGGTCCAGAATTGCATCTCGCCGCCCTTCTTCGAGCCCATCTTGTCGACCCTGCGCACAGGGTTGTCGGTGAGGCCGTAGTAGCGCTCGGCGTGGTTGAAGATGGCGTTCAGCTGGTTGTTCACCGTGCGCAGGTACGTCGGCGCCCAGGGCTTCCCGTCGGCGTCCCGGTGCTCGGTGAGCTCGTTCTGCCACCTGATGACGTCGATCGGCCTCACGTCGCACATGCGCATGTCCCCGAAGAACGGCACGAGCTTGTCGTTGATGATGTACTCCTTGGTGATCCACGCGTGCTCGCGTATGCGGGGCCTCACCTCCGAGGCGTACACCTCAACGAACTCGGAGAACGTCATGTCCATGGCCCCGCCGTTAAGGCTCTTGAACTGGCTCTCCCACACTGCGGCCTCCACCTCGGAGGAGAAGCCGCGCTTCGTCTTGTGGCGCTTCGAGCCGCGGGCGTCGCGGTAGTAGCACTGCACGTAGAACGTGCCGTTGCTGTCGTCCTTGTACACGGGCATGTCAGTCCACCTCCGGGAAGTACAGGGCGTCGAAGACGTCGCTTCGAGCGCGCCCGCGGATGACCACGCGCCCGCGCGCCTCCTGCTCGGCGTTTATCCTCCTGATCACCTCGTAGGCGCTGCCTTTCTTGATCCTCAGCAGCTCCGCGACCTCGTCGGCGTCCAGCATGTGCGGCCTCGGCGTCTTCGCCACCTTCTCGTCCATGGTTCCTCCCATCAATAGCGTACGGATACGTACGGTTTACAGATTCAGAGTAAACGTACATATCTGTACTGTCAATAGAATTGCGTACATTTGCGTACGCTGATAAGATGGGCGGGTACGTATTTCCAGGAGGAGGGCGCATGTCCGCAGGCGAGAACATAAGGCGTTACCGCAAGTTGCGGGGCATGACGCAGGCGCAGCTGGCCGAGGCCGTCGGCCTGACCGAGGGGGCCGTTCGCCACTACGAGAGCGGCATCCGCGCCGTGAAGCCCGAGCTGCTCGAGTCCATCGCCGATACGCTCGGCGTGTCCGTCAACGCCCTCAAGGATTACGGCGTCGAAACCGCAGGCGACCTCATGTCGCTGCTCGTGCGGCTCGAGGACTCCTTCGGCATCGTGCCCGCAGCCGACGGCACGGGTCTCTCCCTGAACCCCAAGGCGCCGCACGCGCCCAAAGCCGCGATGACGATCGAGCTGTGGGCAGAGAAGCGCGCGCAGCTCGAGAACGGCGAGATCGACGCCGACGAATACGAGGACTGGAAAGCCTCGCTGTAGCGGCTCTCCGCATTTCGCAACCAGCACAATCGAATCTGGATGGCAGAACAGGCGGTGATCGCCGCCTGTTCCTGTGTCTGCTGAGTTTTTACTCCCCATTGTGTGCGGGAGCATTTCCGGCGTGTCTAGGGAGTAAATAACGCGGTGGCTTACATGGCGGCACATGGCAGTACGCCGCGGCATTTCCCCTGATTACTCCCGTTTTCCTCGAGACGGTGAGATTCTTTACTCCCCATTAACGACCTGGGGAAACGCTGTGCAGAGACCGCCGGAAAGCCTATTGAGTTCGATTTGAGTTTCACGGGCCCCGAAACGGCCTATTTTCGCCCTCGGGGACAAAAACCGCGCGTCCACTCACTCGGGATAAATCCTTACTCCCGTTCCTCCGAATGCCGCCCCGTGCCTTGCCGTCTTGAAACACGGGGGAGTAAATGGCGAAATCGCAGGTGAAAGGGAGTAAAACGGCAAAGAAAAAGCCCCCGTCCCAGCACGGGAACGGAGGCTCAATTATCGTATTTACTCACCGCCGTCGCTGGCGGCTTTGCCATGACTCTCGTACGAAACGAAACTCAGCGGCACAGTGCGGTACTCAAAAGTGCAGGTCAGAACCCTATCGGCTTACTCCCACTCTATCGTAGCGGGCGGTTTGGGCGTCACGTCGTAGACGACCCGGTTCACGCCCGGCACCTCTCCCACGATGCGGCTGCTGATCTTGCCCAGCACCTCGTAGGGAAGCTTCGCCCAGTCTGCGGTCATGGCGTCGCTCGACTCCACGGCGCGCACGATGATCGGTCGCGCGTACGTGCGCTCGTCTCCCATGACGCCGACGCTCTTGATGTCGGGCAGCACGGCGAAGTACTGCCAGCAGCTGTGCTCGCTGTTCCTCTCGCCCGTCTCCTCGAAGAGCCGCGCGTTGTACGCGTCCAGCTCCTCGCGCACGATGGCGTCGGCGTCGCGCAGGATGTCGAGCTTCTCGGGCGTGACGTCACCGATGATGCGGATGGCCAAGCCGGGCCCGGGGAAGGGCTGCCTGTACACCATGCCCGCAGGCAGGCCCAGGCTCACGCCCAGCTCGCGCACCTCGTCCTTGAAGAAGTGGTCCAGGGGCTCGATGAGGTCGAAGTGCACGCCCTCGGGGAAGGAAATCAGGTTGTGGTGGCTCTTGATGGTCGACGCCTTGCCGCCCGTCTTGCGCGCGCCGCTCTCGATGATGTCGGGGTAGATGGTGCCCTGCGCCAGCATCTCCACCCCACCGATCTTCTGGGCCTCCTCGAAGAAGACCTTCCAGAACTCGGTGCCGATCAGGCGCCTCTTCTGCTCGGGCTCGGTGACGCCGGCCAGCATCCTGGCGTAGCGCTCCTCGGCGTGCACGTGCACCAGGGGCACGTTGAACTGCTCGCGGAACACCTGCTCCACCATCTCGGGCTCGCCCTTGCGCAGCAGGCCGTGGTTGACGAAGACGCAGGTGAGCTGGTCACCGATGGCGCGGTGCACGAGAGCCGCGACCACCGAGGAGTCGACGCCGCCAGAGAGCGCCAGGATCACCTTGCGCTCCCCCACCGCCTCGCGGATCTCGGTGACCTTCTGCTCGACGATGTTGTCCATCGTCCAGCTCTCCTCGAGCCCGCAGACGCCGAAGAGGAAGTTCCTCAGCATGTCCTGGCCGTGCTCGGTGTGGCGCACCTCGGGATGGAACTGCGTGGCATAGATGTTGCGCTCGGGGCACTCCATGGCGGCGATGGGGCAGGTCTCGGTGCTGGCGGTAACCACGAAGCCCTCGGGCACCTGGCTCACGGCGTCGCGGTGACTCATCCACACGGTCTGGCCGCCCTCGGGCGTGCCGTCCAGGATGCGCGCCTCACCCTTGCGCACGAGCGTCGCGGGACCATACTCGCCCTTCTCGGTGTGACCGACCCTGCCGCCCAGCTTGACGGCCATGATCTGCTGGCCGTAGCAAAAGCCCAGGATAGGGATGCCCAGCTCGAAGACGGCGGCGTCCATGTCAGGCGCGTCGTCCGCATACACGGAGGCGGGGCCACCGGACAGGATGATGGCGGAGGGTGCCATCTCCCTCAGCTCGTCGGCAGAGATGTCGCAGGGAACGATCTCTGAGTAGACGTGCAGGTCACGTACCCTGCGCGCGATCAGCTGGCCGTACTGGGCGCCAAAGTCGAAGACCGCGACGAACTGCCCTGGCCTGGTAGCCTTCATTGCTGCTCCTGTTCTGTGCGCAAGCTCTTGTCCGCGGCGCCGGAGACCCGAGCCCGACACCAACGCCACCTGTTTTTCCGGTTCATTGTAGACCAGCGCAAAGGCCGAGTCGGATGCCTGAGAGCGTTTGTGTGCTTCATGCGCGCGCAGGCCACTGCGACTATTATTAGGTGGTTATACATGGAGGAATTCATACCCGGATTCCCTGCCCCAAAGAGCACGGTTAACGGTAAAGGAGCCCCCTTGGCCAAGAGCAGGAGTTCGCAGCCAGAACAGCTCGGAGCCCAGGAGCTCTCGCGCGAGGGGTCTCTGGAGCACTACTCCCGGATGCGCCGCTCGCGTCGCCGCCATGCCGCCGTGCGCGTCGTGCTCGTGACCCTGCTCGTCGCCATGGTCGCGCTGGGAACCACTGCCTGGGCCTACGTCAGCAACATCAATGCCCAGCTCAACAAGGGCGTGAGCAAGACCCTCTCGTCCGTGCTCAGCGACCACGAGGCCGGCGACCCCTTCTACATGCTGCTCCTGGGCATCGACAAGGACGAGTCGCGTGCCGGAGGCTCCGAGTACGGCAGCTCCGACAACGCGTATCGCTCCGACTCCATCATGCTGGTGCGCATCGACCCCCAGAACAAGAAGGTCACGCTCGTCTCCATCCACCGAGACACCCAGGTCAAGCTCGGCTCCAACGGCACCCAGAAGATTAACGCCGCCTACTCCATCGGCGGGGCGGCCTACGCCACCCAGGTCATATCGGACTTCGCGGGCGTGCCCATCTCGCACTACGCCGAGGTCGACATGGACGGCCTCGCTGCGGTCGTGGACCAGGTGGGTGGCGTCACCGTCGATCTGCCCGTGGACGTGAAGGACCCCGACTACACCGGCCTCGACCTCAAGGCAGGCCAGAACACCCTGGACGGCAGGACCGCGGCCCTTCTCTGTCGCGCCCGCCACGCCTACGACGTCTACGGCGACGGGGACCGCTATCGTGCCGCCAACCAGCGCATCGTGATCAGCGCCGTGGTCCAGAAGGTGCTGGCGAGCAACCCCCTGACGCTCGCGTCCACGGTGTCGACCCTCGCCGGCTACGTCACCACCGACATGGACGTGTCGTCGATCGCCAGCCTCTCGACCCAGTTCCTTGGCATGGACGTCAACAGCGACATCATGAGCGGCATGGAACCCACGACGCCGGAGTACGTCAACGACACCTGGTACGAAATCTGCGACACTGCCGCCTGGAAGAAGATGATGGACCGCGTCAACAGGGGCCTCAGCCCCTACGAGGATGGCGACCAAGACCTGGCGAGCGACGCCTCGGCGCGGATCGGCGACAACAGCTCCAACGCAAGTTCGACCGCCGCGACCACCCAGGGTGGTTCGACAGGCGAGAGGAACGCCTCTACATCCTCCGACGTCGAGCCCAGCTACTCGGGCGACGTGCTCGTGCTCAACGGCACCCACACCGACGGCCTTGCGGGCAAGACTGCCGACAGGCTGGATGCAACGGGCTTCGACGCCAGCTCCGGCAACGCGGGCTCGCGCGCGCAGGCCACGACCATCACCTACGCGAAGGGCCACGAGGCCGAGGCGGCGGGGGTCGCCCAGACCCTCGGGCTCAAGGTCACATACAAGGAGAGCAACGACAGCCAGTACGACGGCTACGACGTCGTGGTCACCCTCGGGGCCGACTACGAGTAGACAGCGATGCGGAGCTAGCCCATGCAACATCTGAGGAACAGCGACCAGGAGCAGGCGCGAGGACGCGCCAGCAGGGGAAGGCGCTTCGCCGGCGGCCCCTCGGCAGACATCCTCTCCAGGCGCAACGCCCTGCCCTACTACGCCAAGAAGCGCGCCGCAGCCCGCAGGGGCAAGGTGCTGCGCGGCGTCCTCGCAAGTGTGGCCGTCCTGCTCGTGGCTGCCGCCGTCAGCGTCTGGGGCTACGTCATCAGCATCAACGGCAAGCTGGGCGCTGGCGTGACCAGCGAGCTTCGCTCCGTCCTCACCGAGACCAAGTACAACGAGCCCTTCTACATGCTGCTCCTGGGCGTCGACAAGGACGAGGAGCGCACCCAGGACTCGCAGTACGGGGCCGACAGCAGCAACTACCGCACCGACACGATCATCCTTGCCCGCGTGGACCCCCAGAACAAGAAGGTGACGCTGGTCTCCATTCCCCGCGACACCTACGTCGACCTGGGGGTCAACGGCAAGCAGAAGATCAACGCCGCCTACTCCTATGGCGGCGCGGCCTACGCGACGAAGGTCGTCTCCGAGTTCGCCGGAGTCTCGATCTCCCACTATGCCGAGGTGGACATGGACGGATTCGCGGCCATCGTCGACCAAGTGGGAGGCGTCACCGTCGACCTGCCCGTGGACGTCAAGGACCCCGACTACACCGGTCTCGATCTCCCCGCGGGCGAGAACACCCTGGACGGCCAGACGGCCGCCCTCCTGGGACGCACCCGCCACGCCTACGACAACTACGGGGGCGGCGACTTCTACCGCGCCGCCAACCAGCGCATGCTCATTGGCGCCGTCACCAAGAAGGTGCTCTCCAGCGACCCCATCACCATGGCCAACACGGTCTCGACCATGGCGGGATACGTCACCACCGACCTCGACGTCTCGTCCATCGCAGGCCTTGCCTCGCAGCTCATCGGCATGGACGTGGACGAGGACATCTACTCCGGACTCTGTCCCACGACCGCCAAGTACATGAACGACCTCTGGTACGAGATCTGCGACACTGCAGCATGGAAGGTGATGATGGACCGCGTCGACCAGGGTCTTCCACCCTACAGCGACGCCTCGCAGGACACCACCGCAGGCGTGGCGGGGTCGGTTGGCAAGAGCTCGGGCGGCGACTCCGGCACCGCCTCGAGCGCAAGCGAGGAGCCCGTCTACTCCGGGAACGTGAGCGTGCTCAACGCGAGCGGCAAGAACGGCGCTGCGGGCAACGCCGCCAACAAGCTCGTAGGCGCGGGCTTCTCGGCCATGGCGGGCAACGCGGACTCCAACTCGGACACCACGCGCGTCATCTACAACGCCTCGTCGTCGGCAAAGGCCCGTGGCGCGGCAAGGACGCTGGGCTTGGACGACTCCATCATCGAGGAGAACGACGGCAGCTGGAACAGCAGCGTCGACGTGGTCGTGGTGCTGGGAAACGACTACAAGTCCTAGTGCCGCGGTCAGGAGGACTGGTGCCCCCCAGGGATGGCGGTTCTCTTACCCGCTGTGACACGGGGAGTCTCTTGGTCTCCGCAGCAAGCTAGGACGAGCCGGGGGTTAGCCGGCTGGGGTCAGCTGCGGAGTTTTTCTCTTTCAGGATCCGCGACCGATCCAGTCGCGGACCCTCTCCACCGCCCAAGCGTCGAGTGCGCAGTCTGAAGGCTTCAAATTGCGCACTCGGCTTCCGGCCACCTGGCCCTTCGTGGCGAGAGGGGCGGTCTTCGTTGTCGAGTGCGCAATTCCGGCCTTTAAGCTTGCGCACTCGCGAAGTAGCAAGGCTTAAGCTTGCGCACTCGCGAAGTAGCAAGGCTTAAGCTTGCGCACTCGACGAGCAAACTTGCAGGGCGAGGGGGGCTGTGAGGGTCGCACGGCCCACAGGCTCAGCAACCCAGCTCGCTACACGTTGAACATGAACTCCATCACGTCGCCATCCTGGACGACGTAGTCCTTGCCCTCCATGCGCAGGCGGCCAGCCTCACGCGCGCCGGCCTCGCCACCCAGCTCGACGTAGTCCTCGTAGCTGATGGTCTTGGCCTTGATGAAGCCGCGCTCGAAGTCGGAGTGGATCACGCCGGCGGCCTCGGGTGCCTTGGCACCGATGTGGACCGTCCAGGCCTTGACCTCCTTCTCGCCCGCCGTGAAGTAGCTCTGCAGTCCTAGCAGGTGGTAGGCGGCCTGTGCCAGGGTCTCGAGCCCGCTGTGCTCCAAGCCCAGGGACTCGAGGTACTCGGCCGCCTCTTCGGCGTCGAGCTCGGCGAGCTCCGCCTCGACCTCAGCGCAGATGGGAATGGGCGTCTGGCCGTTGATGGGAGCGGGCACCTCGGAGACCTTGTCCTCGTCGACGTTGGCCACATAGAGCATGGGCTTCATGGTGAGGAGGAAGAGGTCGTGGGCCGCCGCGCGCTCGTCGTCGCTCATGTCGAGCTCGGCCGCACGCTTGCCCTCGTTGAGCCAGTCTTGGAGCCTCTTGGCGATGGCCAGGTTGGGGGCCTTCTCCTTGTCGCGCTTGGCCTCCTTCTCGAGCTTGGGGATGGCGCGCTCGAGCGTGCCGAGGTCCGCCAGGACGAGCTCGGTCTGGATGGTGTCGGCGTCGGAGCCAGGGTCGACGCGCCCGTCCACATGCACCACGTCGGGGTCGGAGAAGTAGCGCACGACCTCGCAGATGGCGTCGGTGTTACGAATGTTGGACAGGAACTGGTTGCCCAGCCCCTCTCCCTCGTTTGCGCCCTTCACCAGGCCGGCAATGTCCACGAACTCGACCGTCGCCGGAACGATGCGTGCGGGATGCACGATGTCTGCCAGCCTCTGCAAGCGTGCGTCCGGCACGTCCACGATGCCCACGTTGGGGTCGATCGTCGCGAAGGGGTAGTTGGCCGCGAGACCGCCCTTGCGCGTGAGCGCGGTGAACAGGGTCGACTTGCCCACGTTGGGAAGGCCCACGATGCCGATGGAAAGTGCCACGTCCTCAACTCCTATTCCATGCGAGGGACGCCCGCGTCCCTCGCCCTTGCTGGTCTCTAGTCGTCCGCCAGGCGCTCGAGGATGTCGAGACCGCGCTTGAGCTGCCTCTTGCCCTCCTCTTTGGCCTTCTGGACCTGTTCCCGCTGCTTGGCCGCCGCCCTGGCACGGCGCTCCGCCTCCTCGTCGCGCACCACGAGCTGTTGCGGGTCGCCCGCCACCATGGTCAGGGCCCCCTCGGGGCACACCTTCGCGCAGGCCCCACAGTTGAGGCAATAGGCTGCCTCGACGGAGAAGCGCCCTCCCGCGTCGAGGTCGCAGGCATGCACGGGACAGGCCTTGACGCAGTCCCCGCACATGGTGCAACGGCTTGGATCGCAGCTGGGGACGTCCAGGACGATGGGCCGCGCGAGGCGGGGCCGGCCCTGGAGGGTGGTGAGCAGGGTCTTGCGCTTCTGCGTGAGCACGCGACGTCGGTTGGCCGTGGTCTTGTCGCCCACCATGCGCTCGAGCTCGCGCTGCATGCTGGTGATCTTGCGCGAGTGGTCTTGGATGCGCTGGGCCACCGCCTTGGCACCCAGGAGCGAGGGGTTGCCGGCAAGGAGGGCCGTCTGGCCCGCCTGGACCATGCTGTTCACGAACTGGCCGCGCTTGTAGGCGCGCGTCTGCTCGTGGGTCATTTGTCCCTCGTCGACCTCAAGGCCCACCGAGCCGCCGCTCCACTCCTCGGCCTGCCCGATCTGGTCAACATACGCCGCTTCGCCCGTGGTGGTGCGGCAGCGGTCGCAGATGCCCAGGGGCAGGTAGACGCTCACGTTGTCGAACTCGCTCAGGAGGGCGTGCCAGACCTCGGTAGGCATGGCGCCCACGCAGGGCAGCACCACCTCGTTGTCCTTGGGCAGGCGACCGATGGCGCGGGTGCAGGTCACGTAGCATTGTTCGTAGGCGCTGGCCACGCGGACGATCTTGTCATAGAGCTGCTTGGCCATGATCCTCTGGACCAGGAATGCCTCGGTGGGGCAGGCCATGGTGCAGAGCCCGCATTTGCGGCAGCTGTCCAGCACCTTTATGGCAGCGCCCTTGATCTGGATGGCATCCACGGGACACACGTCCAGGCAGCGGCTGCAGACGTCATCCCTGCCGGACGAGACGCGCAGGCAGAAGATCGAGTTGACGCGCGGCCGCTCCTTGAACTCGGAGGGGTCGAACTGCCTCACCTTGGACGGGTCGGCAGCAAGGGTGTCGGCGATGCCACCCAGGGGGTTCGAGACGCTTGCCCAGTCCTGCTGTATGTCGATGAGGTCATCGAGCAGGTCACGCTTCTCGGCCACGTCTAACCTCCCCCTCTAGCTGCGGCGTCCGCCTTTTGCAGTCTGGCATTTTACCACGGCAGAGAGGAGCGCGGCCCTCCCAGCGGAGGCGGCGAGCCAGGCACGGACGGCACGCAACCCGAGGCCAGCGGCTCCTCTCGCCCGTGACCACGTTGAGCCGATAAACTGTTGCTTAGTGGATTGGAGCCGCCATGATCACCGACAGGGAACGACAGATCCTGGGATGGATACGAGAGAACCCCTCCATCACCCAGAAGGAGCTTGCCGAGAAGGCGCGCATCTCGCGCTCGTCGGTGGCCGTGCACGTGTCGAACCTCACACGCAAGGGCGCTATCCTTGGCAGGCGCTACATACTGCAGGAGAGTCCCTACATCGCTGTGGTGGGAGCCGCGTGCATCGACGTCATCGGCTGGCCCGAGCGCGATGCCGATGGCACGGAGCAGCTCGAAGGCACGGTGCGCAGTGTCGCCAGCGGATCGGCACGCAGCGTGGCACAGTTCCTGGCCCACCTGGACCGCCAGGTGAGGCTCGTGTCCGTCTTTGGCGATGACGCAAACGCCGAGCGACTCATGGATGGCTGCCGACGCGACGGGGTGGACATCAGCGACTCCCTCGTGTCGCGCGGACTCGAGACCGCATCCAACGTCTACATGACCCGTCCCAACGGAACCCGCCGACTCGTCTTGAGGGACGCCAAGGCCTTCGAGCTCCTGACGGCAGACTACCTGGCTGCGCACCTGGACGTGATTGACCGAGCGGCCGTCTGCATCGTGGACTCCAGCGTCCCGCCCGAGTCGCGCTCCTTCCTCTGGCAGAACGTGCATGCGCCACTCTTCTTCGCGCCCTCCGCCACCGACAGGCGCCAGCCCCTGGAGGACGACCTACAGCGACCCGAGCTCGTCAAGTTGGACGTCAGGCTGCTGGGGGAGGTGCTGGACCGCGAGCTGCGCGACAGGGCATCGATTCGCACGGCGGCGGACGAGCTTCTCTCGCGCGGCCCACTCGCGCTGTTCATCCCTTTAGACGAGGGCGGAATGTACTGCGCCAGTCAGTCCGAGCGCGCCTTCCTGCCCTGGGCTGGTGGCCCCATCCCCCAGTCCAACGAGTTTTCGGACGCAATGACCGCAGGCATCGCCTGGGGTTGGGTGCAGGACCTGGGCGTGCGCCGCAGCGCACAAGCAGGCCTGGTGGCGGCATCGGCCTGCGCCAACGCCCGCGGAGCCACGCGCGTCTCGCTCAACGACCACAGCATGAGGATGCGCCTGGGCATGTCCGTGCGGGAGCCAGGGGAGTAGACACCACCACGGAACGCCAACGGGTTACGTGCCCGAATGGGGCCAATTGCAGGTAACAACGCAGCTGGTGCATCATGAGAGCTCTTCAATCACCGTGACTAGAAAGTCATGGGGATGGGCTGGAGACGGCATGGTCAACGCATGCGTTCAGGTCTATGCGTGACTCATCCTTCGTCCTACGCTCGAAAACCCTGTATTTCGACAGCGAGCTCGTCGTTGTGAGAACTGACAAATCTCTTGACCTCGTCAAAGCTGGGAATCGAAGTGGAGGCACCTTCACGCGTAACGCTGATGGCACTCGCCCCAGTCGCAAAGCGCAGGCAGTCCCCAAGCTCCCAGCCAAGGTCAATACCCCGCAGGAAGTAGCCTATGAAGGTGTCACCTGCCGCAGTCGTATCCCTCGCTGCAACGTGACAGGAGCCCACGGTGTAGCTCGTCCCGTTTGCAAGCACAACGGCACCTCGCTCCCCAAGGGTCAGCAGCACCTTGAGACTGGGATAGCGACGTGAAAGCGCGGGAAGAATGTCCTCATCTCGCTCGCACTGAGCCACCTGACGTCCTTCGATCTCGTTAATGATCAGCCAGCCAAGATGGCTGAGTTCGCAGCCGAGCACATCGTCGTTCATTGGTGCAGCATTGAGCGCGACGGGTAGTCCTCGGTGATACGCCGCGTCAACAATGTAGGCAAGGAGGTTGACTTCGTTCTGGAGCAGGACCATCCCCTCGCCAAAGGCATCGAGAATTCCATCTATCGTCTTCTCGTTCAACATGCGATTCGTACCGCCAAAGAGAAGAATGCGATTCTGCCCAGAGGGGTCGACCTCGATGATGGCGTGACCGGACTGCCCATCGATTCGTCTCAGGAGTTCGGTATGCACACCAGCCGCAACGAGAGCGTCCACGAGAGCCTGACCGTCATTTCCCACGAGACCGGCGTGCCAGAGCTGCGCTCCGGCACGCGCCGCCGCAATTGACTGGTTGAGCCCCTTGCCCCCACAACAGACAGCCATGGAGCTTGCCATGAGTGTCTCACCTGGCTGTACGAAATGGTCGACTTCGTATGTTTTGTCAATGTTGAGCGACCCGATATTTAGGATACGCATCGCATCTGCCTCTTTCGGTGGGTGTTCTGGATGTAACCAAGTACAGGGAACGAACCGCCTATCCCTCAAGGTAGGACATCGCTTTTTTATTTGCCTCATCCGCCAGCGCACGCTCATCGACGCGAGTCAGACGTCCGTCGCGCACGGTCACCTCTCCGTTGACCACAGTGAGGTCAACGGCGCCCTTGAGTCCCACCGTCCCCAGGACAGCCGAGGGGTCAACGCATGCCCCCACGAGCTCGAGCCTGCGACTATCCACAAGAAAGAAATCGGCACACTTGCCAGGTTCGAGCGATCCTATTTCATCCGCACGACCCAGAACGAGCGCGCCACCCATGGTGGCAACCTTGAGCATCTGATATGCACTGGGGGCGACGTCGCTCGAGTTCAGTCGGTGTAGGAGGAAGGCGACGCGCAGTTCCTCGAGCAGATTCGATCCATCATTCGAGGCAGAGCCGTCCACCCCCAGTCCAACAGGAATACCCATCTCGAGCATCTCTGGGATACGAGCGACGCCAGATGAGAGCTTCATATTAGAAATGGGGCAATGGCATATACCCGTTCCGGTACGAGCCAAAAGCGGCAGTTCATCGGCATTGAAGTGAATGCCATGCGCGTACCACACGTCCGGACCTATCCAACCAAGCTCCTCCATGTAGGCCAAAGGACGGATGCCCCTTGATTCCAGCATGTAAGTCTCTTCGTCCTTGGTTTCGCAGAGGTGGGTGTGCAGGCGCACGCCATACTCACGAGCCAGAATGGCACTCTGGCGCAAGAGCTCTGCCGACACCGAGAATGGTGAGCAGGGCGCCAGGGCAACGCGATGCATAGACTGAAAGGATGCGTCATGGTAGCGCTGGATGCACTCGACGCTGTCAGCAAGGATCTGGTCGACATCTTGTACCACGGAATCTGGCGGCAGGCCACCATCCTTCTTAGAGAGGTCCATACTCCCACGCGAGAGATGCATACGCGCACCCACACGTTCGGCAGCTTGGACCTGCGCTCCCATGAGGTCGCCTGCGCCGGCAGGAAAGACGTAGTTGTGGTCAAAGACCGTGGTGCAGCCGTTCTTCATGAGCTCGCCCAAGCCAACCATGGTCGAGAGGCCAATTACGTCCGCGTCGACGTTCTTCCAAATCTCGTACAAGGTACGCAGCCAGTCGAAAAGCTCCATGTTCTGTACCTGGGGAAGGTTTCGCGAGAAGATTTGGTACAGGTGATGGTGGGCATTTACCAGCCCGGGATAGCAAAGCATATCCGTGCCATCAATAACCTCGTCCGCTTCGGGTTCAGCGGGACCAATCGAACGAATGAGGCCATCTTCGCAATAGAGGTTAACTTGCTCGTATACGCTATCCCGAGCGTCGCAGGACACGAGAGTTTCTATGTTACGTACCAGAAGGCGACTCACGACTTCTCCCCTCAGGGCATGCCAAATCGTCGGTCCAACAACCGTAGAGACCTACATGAATGTCGAAAGCAGTTCCTCCGCCGCCCGATCCCCCGCAACTGCAAGGCAATGCGTCACGAACGGCGCATCAAAGTGATGCGGGCGCTCGTCTACCACGACCTTGCCGCGGCAGTATTGCCCACCACACTCAATACGAGTTGGCAGTTTCTTCAGGCTCACCAATCCCGGATCGATAGCAACCAAGACCGCCAGGGGATCATGGACAGGACAGTGGTCAAAAGCAAAGTCTTGAGTCCGGTAGTAGCCCAGGTAGTACTCAAGTACCCCATGGAGATAGTCAACAACACGGCGATTTGAGGCGGAACAATGCGCACGTAGGAACTCGAGGCGCTGTCGCGTGATGCGAGTCTTCATGGTGACGTCGAGTCCCACCATGGTCAAATCAAATCCTGCCATGATTACTTGATCGGCCGCTTCAGGATCACCTGCAATGTTTGCCTCCGCGACAGGGCTGGTGTTGCCCGCACCATAAATCACACCACCCATAGAGACAACGTTCTTCACCAGCTTGGGAAGCATGGGCTCCTTCTGCAGCGCCAGAGCGAGATTGGTCATTCGCCCTAGGGTAATAACGGTAAGCTCGCCCGGATTCTCACGTGCCATGCGCACGATGAAGTCGCTCGCAGGCTCATCCAAAGGACACTGCTCCGAGGACGGAAGCTCGACGCCCCCTATGCCGTTTGGTCCATGAACCCGCACGACAGGACCGTCCCAGGTCCCTTCCAGAGGCTGTCCCGCACCTTTGGCAACGGGAATTTCGTAAGACAACTCGGCGAGCTTCAAAAGTCGAAGCACGTTATCGGTTGCCTGGTCAACGCTGGTGTTACCACATCCCGTCGTAATTCCTTCCACGTGAATCTCGGGGCGCCTCAGCGCAAAGAGAATCGCGACAGAGTCGTCAATGCCCGTGTCGCAGTCGATGATTGTCCTGATCATTGAACTTCCTTATTGACGGATTCCAAGCCTTGGAAAGGTTGCCTGGGGGTCTTTATGCCGAATTGTTCGGGCACCTCGGAACCCGAGGGGTTAAGCGATTCGAGTTAGATAGTGCATGAATTTCCGAATCAATGCCTGCCGTCCCTTTGTTCCGTGTCGAACTTGGCGATGGTCTCGAGAACGACCTCGATTTCATGGTCCCAGCCATTCTCAAGGCCCACGTTGGCCGTCTCATAGATGACATCAGAGCGTACGAGGTTGCCAGAGACTGCCGACACCATGGCACCACGCACGCCACGACGATGGCAGACGGTGTAGATGGCTGATGCCTCCATCTCGACATTGAGGCAACCGTATCCGCTCAACTTCTCAATCCACTCTGGCGTCTCTCCATAGAAGGCGTCATCACTCGCACCAATCCCGTAGTACACGCCACATCCCAGACTGGGCGCCATGTCACGCGCCGTATCGATGAGACAGCGGGTCAGGTCGAAGTCAGGCACTGCCGGGAAGGTATCGGGCAGATAGAACTTGGAGGTGCCCTCATTCTTCATCGAGCCGGTTGAGACGATGAGGTCACCAATCTTAAGCTCGGGCTGCAGCGCGCCGGTGCTGCCGATACGAATGAGGCACTTCGCTCCGATGTTAATCAGTTCCTCAGCGGCAATTGATGCGGAGGGGCAGCCCATGCCGGTCGAAGTCACCGAAACGCGTACGCCTTTGTAGGTACCCGTAAAGGAACGATGCTCGCGATTGTTGCCCACCAGCTCGGCGTCATCGAGATACTTGGCCACACGGTCGCTGCGGGCAGGATCGCCGGGCAGCAGCACATAGTCGCCAATGTCACCAGGTTGAAGGTGGATATGGTATTGACGAGCCCCGAGAGTCTTTGCACTCTTGTCCAACAATTCCATGAGTTTTTCTCCTTGTTCCTTACTTTTCCTGTACCGCTGCCTGTGCCCTGGCATAGGCCTTGTTCTTCTTCTGGATCGAATAGATGGTGAGACCAAGAATCGTGGCCACATAAGGCAGCATCCTAATGAACTGCGAGGGCAGGGCCAACAATTGCAGGGTGTTCGAGATGCTCTCGAAGAATGCGAACAGCATCGACGAGAGAAGCGCACCGATGGGAGTCGACTGTCCCATGGCGGCAGCCGCAAGGGCTATGAATCCGCGCCCGGCGACCATACCCCGAGTGAACATGCTGAGATAGCCCATGGACATGTACATTCCACCCATGCCCGTAAGGAGCCCGCACAGAAGAATCGCAACGTAGCGAGTCCTGCGGACGTTGACTCCCACGGATGCGGCGGCATCAGGGTTCTCCCCGATGGAACGTATGCGCAGGCCCAAGGGCGTGCGGTAAAACAAGAACCAGGTGAGAAACACCGCCAAGAAAGCGACGTAGGTCACGAAGTTATGGCCCGAGACAATGCTGCCCAATATTGGAATTCTATCTATCAAAGGGATGTTGATAGTAGGAAAAGAGAAGCTGAGCAAAGAGGAGCTCGTGCCTTTCTCGCCCGTAAGCGTGAAGAGGGCCATGACTGTCGCCCCAGCCGCGAAGGTGTTTATCGCCGTACCACAGAGGGTCGCGTCCGCTTCCATGTTGAGATGGAAGTAGGCAAAAATCAGACTAACCAGAAGTGCCACTCCAAGGCCACAGGCGACTCCTGCCAGAAGGCCCCCGCCATAGGCACCGCCTATTACGCCTGCCAAGGCGGAGAGCAGCATGATGCCCTCGAGACCAAGGTTGACGACACCCGCCTGGTTGCAGATGCAACCGCCAAGCGAGGCAAGTAGAATTGGCGTGACGACGCGAATCCACATGTACACGAACTCGGCGCTGAAGATGTTTGCAAGAACCGTAGACATCGTCCTGCCCCCTAAGCCTCGACAGAGGCGCTAACGGCAGCGGCCTCGGCCTGTTCCTTCTCGGCGGCACGTACGACCAGCTTCTGGCGCCAACGCTGGAGAAGGGCTCCCGAAACTATGAGCATCATGATGACGCCTTGGATAATCTGCGCAACGTCGTTACTCACGTCGCTGTTCATGGCCATGATGTTTGCACCCGTGTTGATATAGGAGAAGAAGCAGGCGCTAAGCGGAATCAGGAGTGGGTTATCCTTTGCCAGCAGAGCAACGACGATGCCCGTCCAACCAAAACCGGGAGATGTGGTCCATTTGAAGCGGTTGTACATGCCCAAAAGCTCGACGCCGCCACCCATGCCTGCGATGGTTCCAGCAATAACCTGCGCGCCCACCATGACGCCCGTTTCCTTGATGCCGGCATAGTGCGAAAAGGAAGGGTTGCTGCCCGTCAACCTAAGCTGATACCCAAAGCGTGAGCGGTTGGTAAGGACCCAGCAGCCCACGCAGAGGAGCAAGGCCAGGATGACACCCAGATGGATGTTGGTGCCAGGGACGATCTTGGGAAGGAGACTCGTCGGAGCCAGTTCCCATGAGGCGAGCGAGGAACTCGAGGTCTCCTTGAAGTGGTACGTCACGAGGTAGATGACGAAGAACTCGCACACGTAGTTGAGCATGATCGAGGTGACAACCTCACTGACATCCCAGGTCTTCTTGAGAATGGCAGGGATAAACGCAATGAATGCCCCAGCGAGTGCAGCACCAAGGAGCGCAACGAGGGCATGCAGCCCCGTGGGCATGGGGACGGCGAGTGAGATAGACATTGCCACTCCGGTCCCTATGAAGAATGAGCCCTCCGAAATCATCGAGAATTGTCCCGCCTTGAAAATCAGCATGACCGCCATGGCGGTGAATGTCAGGGGGCAAGCCCCCTCGACGATGTTGCCGATACGACGCATCGAGAGGAACGGTCCCACAAAGAAGTTGTAGAGAGCATTCAATGGGTCGTCGCTCACCGAGAAGATAATCGCCGCAATCACAGCGAGCGTAATCACCATGATAAGTAGGAGTTTTACGGCATCTACCAAGAGATTGATTTGCTTGTTATTCATGCGCGCACCCCTGCAATCTCTTCGTCAGCCTGTCTGTCGATTCCCAACATGAACCTGCCCAAGTCCTCTTCGGTCACTTCGGAGGTGTCTGCAAAGTACGCCGCTATACCACCGTCGCAGAGAACGATTAGGCGATCGGAGAGACCAAGGAGCTCATTGAGGTCGGATGAGACGAGGAGTACGCACTTCCCCTGGTCTCGCAGGTTGCGAAGCTCCTGCCTGATGAACTCAGAGGCGCCGACATCTACGCCGCGCGTAGGTTGATCGGCAATAACAAGCTCTGGGTTGCTCGAGAGCTCACGGGCAAGAACGACCTTCTGGATATTGCCGCCCGAAAGACTTGATATGGGTTGATCTGGTGACTTACAGACGACCTGGTAACGTTCAACCATTTCAGCGCCATATTCTTGGATGCTTTTCTTGTCGAGGAGGCCAACCTTGCCCACGAAACGGTCGCGGTAGCTCTTGTCTGCCATGAGATTGTCAGTGATTGAAAGGTCACCCGCCATGCCCATGGTCATACGGTCTTCGGGAATGTAGCTCACACCCAGTTCGCGCACTTGCCTGATGGACATCCCGGAAACCTCCTTGCCCAAGACTCTGACGGATCCTTGGAAACGCGAGAGATTCCCACTGATGATGTCCACGAGCTCTGCCTGTCCGTTGCCCTCAACGCCGGCCACGCCCAGAACCTCATTGCGCCTGGCGCGGAGTGAGATGCCGTTCAACCGTTGCTTTCCGTAATGATTCCAGTACGAAAGCCCCTCGACGTCCAAAACCACGTCACCCGGCATTGTCGGAGTCCTGTCCATGTGAAGGACGACGTCACGACCAACCATCAGCCGCGAAATCTCGCGTTCGCTCACGTCCCTTACGTCATAGACGCCCATGGTGCGACCGTGACGGATGATCGTGATGCGGTCGCAGAGCTCGCGCACCTCGTTTAGCTTATGTGAAATGAAAATGACCGTATATCCGTCATCACGTAGGTTCTTGAGTTCTATGAAGAGCTCCTGGGTCTCCTGTGGGGTAAGTACGGCAGTAGGCTCGTCCAGGATTAGGATCTTTGCACCATGGAGCAAGGCCTTCAGGATCTCGACCTTCTGCTTCTGGCCAACTGACAGATCGTATACCGGGGCATCCAGCGGAACTCCAAGATGGTACTTCTCAGACACCTCCTTCGCCTGAGCCTTTGCGGTCTTTCGATCGAGCATGACGCCGCGGCGTGGCTCCTGGCCCAACACCATGTTTTCGACTACCGAAAGCGAGGGAACCAACATGAAGTGCTGGTGAACCATGCCGATACCCAGGCTGATCGCCTCGGCAGAAGACGAAATGACCTTCTTCTCGCCGTTCACATATATGTCTCCACGCGTGGGCTGCTCGATGCCGAAGAGCATCTTCATGAGTGTCGACTTGCCCGCTCCATTTTCGCCCGACAGGGCATGAATCTCACCCTTCATAACTGAGAAATTGATATCACTATTTGCGATGACACCGTTTGGATACACCTTGGTGATGTTCTCCATACGCAAAGCCTCTTCGCCGTGCATAGATGCCCTCCCTCAGCCGTCAAGTCGTGCGGTCGGACTGCGGTCGTATAATCCGACCGCACAGGTGCTCAACGGCTATCCATCTGTTCGCGAAACGTATTGGCACGCGCCGCTGCTTGCATGCGCCGTCACCAATGGCATCCTCGGGCGACTTTCGCCCCTCTTTCCTACAAGAGGACCTACGACGGACCGAAAGCTACGCCTTTGCGCCATCACGCATCTTGGTGAGCTCCTCAGTGTCCATGTCGAACGCGCTCTTGGGCTTGATTTCACCGGACGCTATCTTCTGCGTGATCTCGTCGACCTTCTTTCGCGTGTCCTCGCTCACAAGCTTCTGATAGTTGTCGTTGTCCGCCAGCCCAATGGCGCCGTACGCAACATCCATATTGACGGGCGTGCCCACCTTGAGGCTGCCATCCCAAAGACCTGTGGCAGACTTGATGGTGGCCTCATCCAAACGCTTGAGGGAAGAGGTCAGGACGTGCTGAACCAGATCGGGCTGGCTGTCAATGAGCTCGCTGTAGATGTCGGTGTCACAGCCGATGAGAGCCTTACCGGTATTGCTGGAAGCTGTGACGGCGCCCATGATGCTCTGCGATGCGGGAGCATAGACGACCTCGGCACCCTGGTTATAGAGCTGGGTGGTCATCTCGAGGCAGGTTGCGACGTCCTCGAAGGAGCCAACGTATGAGGTATTAACCTTAATCGACTCATCGACGTTCTTGACGCCCTCGATATAGCCAACGAGGAAGTCGTTGATGCCTTGGGCATCCATTGACCCGATGAAGCCAGCCACCTTGTTGTCAGGGAAGTTCTCGAGGATGTAGTTGCCCGCGACGGTGCCGGCCAGGAATCCCGCCTCATTGCCCGGGAAGGAAACGCCCAGGATGTTGGGTACGGTCGAGGCGACGTCCAGCAGGACGTAGCTCTTATCGGGATAGTCGGGAGCAACCCCTTCGAGAACCTCTCGCATCGAGAAGGTCGAACAGACGATCAGATCCCAATCCTGGTCAGACACGTCCCTCAGCGTAGCCTCGTAGGTAGTCTCGTCACGACCCATTTCGACAATCTTGGTCTCGCAGCCATAATCACTCGCGAGAGTGTTGATGCCCTTGGCAGTCGAGTCGTAGAAGCCCTTGTCGCCAAGGTTGCCGCTCACCAAGAAGATCACTTTCTTGCCCTTGGCGCCATCGGACGAGAAACCGTCCTTGGCAGGGGCGACATCAGAATCGGATCCGCCCTTACTGCAACCAGCAAGAACGAGAGCACTAACGGTACCGAGGCTGACGGTGACGAACGAACGACGATCCAGCATTATTCCTCCTAAGTACAAAGCCCTTTACTGGCAACGCTGGGGATGCGACCGCACTCCCACCACACCGTACGGACCGCCTGTAAAAGCGCGGGACAAGCCAGGTCCCTCCTTTCGGAACGAATAGCTCAACGGATGGCACCTACAAACGTGAGAGGGAAGGCGGAGGCTCACCAGAATTGTCAGAGATGACGCTGTGCGCCCTCTCGCCTCATTTCCAGGCGATAGCAATCGCTCCTGAGGTAGTTCTTGAAGTGTCCTATAGGGGCTTCTTTGCCATAGGCAATCTCGCTCAGGCAAAGCACGAGGTCCGCATCACGACACCAATCCGGCGCGCCCTGCGCTATCGTGATATCGGTATGCGTATCCACAACCTGAGACTGAATCGTATCGAAGAGGAATTCATCCATGGTGGCTTCATCGCTGGGATCAACGGAGGACTCCTCAAGGTAGCCGGCTGGGATGAGCCAGATGGACTTGGCGACCGGAGACTGGTCGCTGTAGTAGAGGATGTCAGAGGTGAGCACCAAGGCACCCTCGGGTATGCCCAACTGAACGCTCAGCCAGTGTCCGGCAAGGGTGAAGCGCCAGCTCGCATGATGATGAGTGATGGGAAGAGTGCAGAAGGTCTCACAAGCATTGGTGTAGGTCTGCAAGCCTTCAAGCTGAACTTTGCCCTGGGGGGCGATTTCCGCACAACGACCCTGGCCCTTTATCAGCAGGCCGTCCTCTACAAGGTAACGCATGGCCTTGCGGATGGTGCCCCGGCTCATGCCAAAGTGTTCGGCAAGCTGGCTCTCGCTGGGAAGCTGCATGCCCTCCCGCACCTCATCCGAACGGATGAGGTTATAGAGCGTATCGTAGATGCGCACGTAGAGAGGCATCCCGGGATTCTTGTCGCCGTCAGGAATCGGAATGTCGTGCAGGGCGACCACCTGAGTCTTAGGCTCATGCTCAATCATGCTCGCACCCCCGCCTCTGCCTTGTCGCGAGCAATCAGTAGCCGCATGCCCTCGACGGCCACGTCGATTGCCAGATTCAGGGGGTCCAACGCCCAATTCGCTTCGTCATCGGAATAGTACCCTGCCTCACAACCGTTGCCCAAAACTGCCGCCGCCCGCATGCGCAGGGATCCCGCAATGACAAAAAGCGTGGCGCAGGACATCTCGCCCGCAAGGGCACCTCCTTGGGCATAGGCGTCCCACCTATCCCTAAGCTGGCGCTCCATAGGACCGGACCCAGTCAAGAATTGAGAAGAGAATCGCGCCTTCGTGACCACAACACCCACGTGACTGGTGGCATCTCTCCCCCTCCCCACATCGCAGAGGGCAGCTAGAACGTCTGTGTCCGGCACGGCAGGATACTCTTCGAGCGCATACTGCCTACCCACCCCCTCCATACGCACGGCACCGTTGGGAAAAATGAGGTCTCCCGTATGGACGGATGGCACAAGCGCCTCGCAAGTGTCTACCTTGACAAGGGTTCGCGCGCCGCATTCATGCAGCTCCTCGACTGCAATGCCCAAGGCGGGTCCACCCAGTCCGGAAGATGTGACGGAAACCCTTGTCTGGTCGAGCAGGCCCGTGAAAGTGCGGAACTCCCGGTTGCAGGCAACCTCAACGGCATCGTCAAGAGAGTCCGCGATACGGACGGCGCACTCCGGCGTTGCAGGCAAGAACACGTACTCCCCGACATCACCTTCCTGGATGGCGAGGTGCATCATCTGCTTGCTCATTGCTGCGACCTCCCTAGATCTTGAATCGGTCAGCATGGATAAGCATGCGAAGCCCTGCTATGGCGACCTCGATTGCACGCCTCTCCCATGCAGCTGGATAATCCTGCTTGTCGTTGGAATATGTCCGATAGTTAGTTGCACAGATCATTATCGAGGCGCAGCGCAGGCCTTTGGCGGAACCCAGGAGGAACAGCGGCGCACACTCCATGCTCGTATTCGTTGCCCCAGCTCTCTCATAAGAATCCCACCGAAAGGAGAGCTCGTCATGAACGGGCTTGGTTTCGGGCGCAGCCTCGGTGTAGAAGGAGTCTTTTGTGATTGTGACACCCGTGTTGTAAGGAAAGCCACTTTGGCTAGCTGCTTGCTCCAGGCATCGAAATAGCTGATAGTCCGGAACGGCGGGAAAATCGCGGGGCAGAAAATAATCTCCGGTACCCTCCATTCGCACCGCGCCCCTTGGAATTATTACGTCACCAATCTTTGAGACGGGCGAGCTCGAGGCACAGGAGCCCACTCGTATGAAGGTGTCCGCACCGCATTCGCTCAGCTCTTCAACGGCGAGCGCCATAGCAGGCCCACCAATGCCCGTGGACGTGACGGTTACAGGAACACCTTCAAGAGTGCCATAGAAGGTTAGATAGCCGCCACGATGGGCCACTTCGTGGGAATTATCAAAATACTCGGAAATCAAGGCAGCACGCTCGACGCTGCCGGGAATCAGGACATATCGACCGACTTCATTTGCGCTCACACCGGTATGAAGCAGGCGCTTCCCCATCAGACACCCCCTGATTTCCAGTAGCCATGCATGCAAAATTCGTACGGGTGACTTCAAATCCGTCTAGTGAGAATGTATGACGCATTCACAAACTTGACTATACAAGTTGGTGTGAACGGTACAAATATTCCGCCAACCGGAATTGTTTTAGCTGTTAGTTGGTACTGATAGATTTAACTTGTCCATCCATTGATATGGATAAGTTAAGACAGCAACAGAGAAATAACAGCAAGTCCTACGAATTCGCGTGCGTCATCAGGATGGCGGCCGACGAATGGCCCGAAGCTAGGTGCCGGCTCACCAATGGGGCCATCAACATCTGCGTACAGGTGGCTATCGGCCCATCGAGTGGATTGTTTTTGCAGAGTGCGCCAGCCCCTAGTTAGTCACGCCAGGGGCTGATTTCCAGGTCCTTTGGGTTCACATGCTCTAGCGTGTCCTCATGGCTGACGATGACCTCGTCCGATCTAGGATGCTTGCATGCAATCCACCCTCACCCACAGGCAATCCGAGCGTCAGGCCTTGGTCAGCCCAATAAGAACGCCGCCAAAGGCGACCAGAGCCATGCCCGTGACGACGAAGGCAAGGCCTCGGGCCGACCTGTGCTCGTGGAGCAGGACTAGGCCGCCAACGGTCGACACGATGACGTTCATCTGGGCAAGGGTCCAACCCACGGCGAGGCCGTTCATCTGGTTGGACAGCAGAACGCATGCGTTCGCAATGGCGAAAAGCGCTCCCGCGAGCATGTTCTCCCAAGTCTTGCGTCCGAGAACCGCCTCAGGGCTGCCGACCAGCCTGCCCTTGGATGAGACGAGCCCTATCGCGAACGAGCTTGCGACCATGAACAGTGACTGTGGCAGCAGAAGGTCCAGGGCATCGACGGCAAAGATGCTGCTCGTCGAGGCATAGGCGACGCTCAGGCCGGCGGACAGCATGACGCAGGCCATGCCTCGTGCGTTCGCCGACCAGCCCTCGTGCCCAGGACGAGATGCGGCGGATTCGATGGCGGAAGCGTCCTCGCGAGAGCAGAGAACCACGCCCGCAGCCACGAGCACGAGGGCGAGTAGGCCCAAGGCCAGCTGGGACTGCCCCCGCCACTCACCAAGGAACAGCACGCCAATCGCCGACGTGCCCAGGAGCTGGACGCCAGTGGACACGGGCACCGAGCGCGACACACCCAGGATGCCAAAGCTGTAGAGAAGCAGGGCCTCCGACGCGCTCCAGGCAATGCCATCGATGGCGGCCGCCACGACAAGCCCCGACGACCAGGCGACCGGACGGACCAGCGACATGACAAGGGCGAGAGGCAGCGTAGGGAGGGCAAGCCCCAGCTGCTTGTTTGCGACGCTGCCGCCCACCAACTGCGAAACGCAGCCCATGAGGCCAAAGCCGAACGCGGGCACAAGACCCACCAGAATCGCCAGCATCCCTCTCCCCCGTCCATGTCGCAGACGACGCGCGACGACGTCGTGCAGCGGACCGCATGCGTACGGGGGACGCGACGGCATTCCCGCACCGCCCGCATCCCCCGTGCCCACAGAAATCGTCGTAACCCGGCAGGACTATCGCCTATGCATCCAAGCGCTCGACCCCGTCGCGCGTAACGCGCGCGTGGAACAGCGGGATAGCCGTGGGCTCCTCCGTGCGAATGTCCAGCGCGGAGAGAAGGATGCGCTCCCCCTCGTCGCACAGCGCCTCGTCGGCGGCATACAGCGTTGCGAGCAGGTCCCCCTCAGCGACGGCGTCACCACTCTTCTTGGCCAGGACGATGCCCGCGGAGTAGTCTATCGCGTCCTCCTTGCGCGCACGACCGGCACCCAGCGCCACCGACGCTATGCCACAGCGCTCGGTGTCCATCGCATAGAGCCAGCCAGAGCGCTGCGCACGCACCTCACGGGCCACGCGCGGCTGCACGAGACTGTCGAAGGCGTCGTCGAGCAGGGAGGCGTCACCGCCCTGGGCGGCAACCATCTCCTTGAGCTTCGCGAAGCCCGCTCCGTTGGCGATCTGCTCGCGTGCCATGTGCCGGCAGTCGTCCATCTGCCCCTTGCCCGCCAGGAAGAGCATGTTGCCCGCCAGCTCGACGCAGATGTCGGTCAGGTCCTTGGGACCCCTGCCCTGCAAGGTCGCCGCAGCCTCGGCAACCTCCAGGGCATTGCCTATGCAGTTGCCCAGAGGCCTGCCCATGTCGGTGATCATCGCGACGGTGGTACGGCCGACGTGCTCGCCAATCTCGACCATAGACCGAGCCAGCTCTATGGCGTCGTCGACGGTCTTCATGAACGCCCCGCTGCCGCACTTGACATCGAGGAGGATCTTGTCGGAACCAGCCGCTATCTTCTTGCTCATGATGCTGGAGGCGATGAGCGGCAGGCTGTCGACGGTGGCGGTGACGTCGCGCAGGGCATAGAGCTTCTTGTCAGCCGGGACGAGGTTGCCCGTCTGGCCGATGATGGCCACGCCGACCTCGCTCACGATCCTCACGAAGCGGTCGCGCTCAACCGAGGTGGAGAGGCCGGGAATGGACTCGAGCTTGTCAAGGGTGCCGCCCGTGTGTCCCAGCCCACGGCCGCTCATCTTGGCGGTCTTCACTCCAAGCGAGGCAACGATGGGCGCGACGACCAGCGAGGTCTTGTCGCCCACGCCACCGGTGGAATGCTTGTCTACCTTGATGCCGGGAATGGGAGAGAGGTCCACCACGTCGCCCGACGCGACCATGTCCATGGTGAGCGTCGCAGTCTCGCGAGCGCTCATCCCCCTGAAGTAGATGGCCATGCACAGGGCAGAGGCCTGATAGTCGGGTATCTGGCCCGAGACATAGCCGTCGACGAAGAACTTGATCTGCTCGTCGCTCAGCTCCCCGCCATTGCGCTTGGTCTCGATGACGTCGTACATCCTCATTGGCCATCAGCCTCCCTTTGTGCCGCCTCGAGGTCATGGGAGCCAAAGCCCAGCGGCAGCAGGTCTTCCAACAGATAGGTCCTGATCTGGCGCGGCGAGGCGGCCAGCACCACCCTGAAGCTCCGAGGGTCGCAGAACTCCTCCATCACCTGGCGGCACACGCCACAGGGCGCACACCAGTTGCTGATGGGAAGCCTCTCGGCCCCACCGACGATGGCGATGGCCACGAACTCCCTCGCCCCCTCGCTCACCGCCTTGAAGAACGCGGTACGCTCCGCGCAGTTCGTGGGCGTGTAGGACGCATTTTCTATGTTGCAGCCACGCCATACCCTGCCCTTCGAGTCGAGAAGGGCGGCACCCACGGAGAAGTGCGAGTACGGGGCGTATGCCTCCTCTCGCGCGGCGATGGCCTCCCGAACGAGCGCTACCTCGTCCATCATGCCTCCCTTGACGGGGCGCTCGGCTGGCTGCGAGGTGCCCCGACGGTCTTCCTTCGGACTCCCGTAGCCCGAGAGGTCCCCGTACCGCACGACATGCTAGCGCGCACCCTTCCTGTAGGGCACGCCATCGGCCTTGGGTGCCACGGAACGACCCACGAAGAGCACCAGCACGATGATGGTCAGGATGTAGGGCAGCATCGCCATGAGCTGGCTGGGGATTGCGATGTCACCACCGCCCAGTATCACGGTGAGGGCCTGGGCCAGGCCAAACAGCAGGCAGGCACCGTAGGCTCCATGCGGCCTCCACTTGCCGAAGATGACGGCGGCGAGCGCGATGAAGCCCTGGCCGCTGATGGCCGTCTGGGTGAACTGCGAGACGATGGCCAGCGTGACCGAAGCGCCGCCGAAGCCCGCCAGCATGCCCGAGACGATTACGCAGACGTAGCGCGTGCGCTCGACGTTTATGCCCAGGGTGTCGGCGGCAGCAGGGTGCTCGCCCACGGCGCGGACGCGCAGGCCCCACTTGGTCTTGTAGAGGACGAACCACATGATCACCGCGGCAACCAGGCCCAGGGCGACCGTAACGTCCACGTTGAGGCTCGCGTACGGCGTGCCGGCAAGGGCCTTGTCACCGAAGAGCTTGGGCAGCGTGGTGTAGACGGGGGTCATTGCAGCGTTGTCAAAGAGCCGGCGGCAGAAGAAGAGGGCGAGCCCGGGCGCCAGGAGGTTGATTGCGACGCCCGAGACCGTCTGGTCAGCCCTGAAGGTGATGGACGCGAAGGCGTGGAGGAGGGCAATGATCGCACCGGTGAGGCCTGCGGCCAGAAAGCCCAGCCAAGGGTTCCCGGTGAAGTACGATACGGCAGAGGCCGTGAAGGCGCCGACCATCATCATGCCCTCTATGCCGATGTTCACGACGCCCGAGCGCTCCGAGATGACGCCCGAGAGGGCGCCGAACACGAGCGGCGTCGAGTACATGAGGGTGATGCCGATGAGTAGAAACAGGCTGCTAGGCATTTGCGACCCCCTTCTCCCTGCGCTCAAGCCAATCGGCAACCATGGGAACGACCTGCGAGAGGGCCATGAGGAACACGATGGTGCCAATCATGATGTTGATGATGTCGGATGGCGCCCCCATGACCTGCTGGACGCTCTGCCCGCCATAGATGAGTCCGCTGAACAGGAACCCGGCGAAGATGCACCCTATGGGCGAGGAGCCGGCAATGAAGGCCACCGAGAGGCCGTTGAAGCCATTGTTCTCGAATGCGGCCAGGGTGGATATGTTATGCGGCTCCAGGCCGGTCACTGCCAGAGCGCCCGCCAGGCCGCAGAGGGCGCCCGAGATGAGCATGCAGGTGACTATGTTGCGGTTCACGTTGATGCCGGCGAACTGGGCCGCCTCGCGGTTGAGGCCCACGGCGCGCATCTCGTAGCCCATCTTGGTGCGCTTCAGCAGCACTGCGATGAGGATGGCACAGGCCACCGCGATGAGGATGCCCACGTTGACGTCAGTCTTCACGAGCACCTCGTAGAGCCAGGGGGTCCCCTTGAGGGTGGCGAGCCCCTCCTCCGAGAGCTTCCACTTGGGGAGGATCATGGTGTAGCTGGAAGGATTGACGGCATAGGTGCTCGTCGACTCCGGCTGGTGGAAGGCGGGCACGTTGACCACGAAGTTGCAGGCGTAGAGGCTAATCCAGTTGAGCATGATGCTGGTGATGACCTCGTTTATCCCGAACTTCGCCTTGAGCCAGCCAACGAGGGCGCCACATGCGGCCCCGCCGAGCGTCCCCGCGAGAATGACGAGGGGGACCTGCAAGACGGGCGGGAAGTCGCAGCTGATGCCAACGATCGCCGCGCAGATGGTGCCAGTCACGTACTGGCCTTCGGCACCGATGTTGAAGAGGCCCGTCTTGAAGGCGAAGGCCACGGCCGTGCCGGTCAGAATCAGGGGGGTTGCCTTGATGACGACGTTGGAGATGTACTTGGGCTTGCCGATCATGCCGTTAAACAGGGCCGCGAAGGACGGTCCGGGCGCATAGCCCGCGATCGCGAGCACTATGGCTGCGATCAGGAAGCCTACGGCGATTGCCAGTATCGATGCCGCGATGGGCTTCCTCAATAGCTTGACGATGGTTTTCATTTGCTCCCTCCTCCTGCCATCAGGAGGCCGATCTGCTCCTCGGTGACCGTTCCCTGCTCGAAGCTGCCAACGATCTGCCCGTCGTGTATGACGGCGATTGTGTCGGACACGTCCATGACCTCGTCGAGCTCGAGCGAGACGAGGAGGATGGCGGCGCCGCGGTCGCGCTCGCGAATCAACGACTTGTGCACGAACTCGATGGCGCCGACGTCCAGGCCTCGCGTGGGCTGGACGGCCACGAGCAGGTCAGGCTCACCAGAGACCTCGCGGGCGATGATGACCTTCTGCTGGTTGCCTCCAGACAGGCCTGCGGCCGGCTGGGACTCGCAGCCCTCGGGACGGATGTCATACTCCTCGATGAGGCCGCGAGCGAACTCCTCGACCTTTGCCAGGTCGAGCATGATGCCCTTGCCGAAGCGCTCTTCGTTGTGACGCTCGAGAACCGAGTTCTCGGCGACGCTGAAGGGCAGGACGAGACCCCAGCGATGGCGGTCTGAGGGTACGGTGGCCACGCCAGTCTCGATGGTGTTCCTGGGCGTGGTGTTCTGAATCTGCTTGCCCTTTACCTCGATCGTTCCCGACTCCGCATGCACGAGGTTGTCTATAGCGTCCACGAACTCGCGCTGTCCGTTGCCGTCGATGCCGGCGATGCCCACGATCTCGCCCGCATGCACGTCGAGCGAGAGGCCCTTCACGACCTCGATCCCACGGTCGTCCTTGACGTGCAGGTCGCGTATCGAGAGCACGGTCTCGCCCGGCCTGGAGGGCGACTTCTCGACGTGGAGGTTGACGTGGCGACCGACCATCTTGGAGGCAAGCTCCGCCTCGTTAGTCTGCGCCACGTCCACGGTTCCCATGTAGCGACCGCGGCGAATGATGGTGCACTCGTCGGCGGACGACATGATCTCCTTGAGCTTGTGCGTGATGATGATGATCGTCTTGCCCTTGCTGACGAGGTCGCGCATGATCTTGATCAGCTGGCCGATCTCCTGGGGCGTGAGGACTGCGGTCGGTTCGTCTAGGATGAGGGTGTCTGCCCCGCGGTAGAGTGCCTTGAGTATCTCGACGCGCTGCTGCATGCCCACGGTGATGTCCTCGATGAGCGCGTCCGGGTCTACCTCGAGGCCGTACTCCTCGACAATCTTGACGACCTCCTGTCGCGCCTTGGCCATGTCGAGGACGCCCGCCGTGCCGCACACCTCCTCCCCCAAGACGATGTTCTCGGTCACGGTGAAGTTCTCCACCAGCATGAAGTGCTGGTGGACCATGCCAATCCCATGTTTGATGGCCTCGGTCGGGCTGTTTATGCTTACCTTCTCGCCGTTGAGGAAGAGCTCTCCGCCGTCGGCCTGGTACAGACCGTACAGGACGTTCATGAGCGTGGACTTTCCCGCCCCGTTCTCGCCCAGGATGGCGTGGATGGACTGCTTCCTGACGTCGAGGTCAACCCCGTCAAGCGCTCGGAACGAGCCGAACGTCTTGACTATGCCATGCATCTGCACGGCGTATTCCGGACTGACTTCCATGTTTTCTGCTCCCCTGGCGTCGCATCCAAGGGATGGGGCACCCCGCCATCAGGCCAGGGCGCCCCATCCCTGCGTGCTTCTTGACTTGCGGACTAGAGGCTCGCCACGTACTTGTCGTAGGAGTCCTTGTTCATGGGCGGTACGATGCTGCCATCCTTGATCTTCTCGGAGAGCGCGAGCGCGGCCTGATAGACGTCATCGGCAATGAGGTCGTGCTTCTCGGGGATGCCGACGCAGTCCTCCTTGAAGCCCAGCTCGATGTTGGAGCCGCCCTTGAGGGTGCCCGCCTCGATCTGGGTCGAGACCTCGATGATGGCCTTGTCGACCCTCTTCAGGGCCGAGGTGATGACGTTGTCGGGAGCGAGGTAGTTCTGGTCACGGTCAACGCCGATCGCGTACTGGTTTGCCTCCTTGGCCGCCTCGATGACGCCCGCACCCGCACCACCGGCGGCATGGAACACGATGTCGCACCCGTCGGAGAACATCTTGGAAGCGATCGCCTTGCCCTTGGCCGCATCGGAGAAGCTGTCAGCGTACTGGCCCTGGACCTCGACGCTGGTGCCAGCCTCCTTGTTCGCGTAGTCGACGCCAGCCCGGTATCCGTAGTCGAACTGGTCGATGACCACGCCGGTGATGCCACCGACGAAGCCGATCTTGTTGGTCTTCGTGGTACGTGCGGCGATGTAGCCAACCAGGAAGGAGGGCTCCTGCGCACGGAAGGTCACGCCGGTGAGGTTGGACTGGGATTCGTCGTATGCGTTGTCGATGATTGCGAACTGGACGTCGGGGTTGGTCTGGGCGGAGTGGGCGACGGCGTCGGCCATGTTGAAGCCGATGCCCCAGACGAGGTTGGCCTCGTCGTCGACGGCCTTGTCGAGGTTGGTCGCGTAGTCGGACTCCTGCTTCGACTCGATGTAGCTGACCTCCCAGCCCTTGTCGGACTCGAGCTGCTGCAGACCCTCCCAGGAGCTCTGGTTGAACGACTGGTCCGACACGCCGCCGGTGTCGGTGACCATCTCGATCTTGTAGCTGGCGGCATCGGCTCCGGCACCGCCGGCGGACTCGGTGGTCGAGGCCGAGCCCCCACCGCAACCAGCAAGCCCTGCGGTCGCCGCTAGGGC
>NZ_LT635494.1:1240957-1287875 GCF_900120385.1 Olsenella phocaeensis
CTCCTGGGGTTGCCCTCCTCGTCCCAGAATAGGCTGTCGTCCACCTGCGTGCGGGTGGAGTTCCGTCCGGCGGGGTCGAAGTGGACGCCCACGCCGTGCCTGCCCACGCTCCCGCCCACGAGGTCGCGCTGCACGGTGGCGCGGTCGCCCTCGAAGAGGGGCTTCAGCACGGCATAGGCCTTGTTGACCTCGGTCATCTTGCGCTGTGCGAACCTCGGGCTGATCCCGTTCTTGGCGGCGTTGTCGGGATGGTACTCCTGGGCGAGCCTCTTGAAGGCGGCGCGCAGCTCCGCCTTGCCGTAGCGATCGGGAAGCTCGAGCGCCTCCTCGGCCTGTGCCTGCGTCATGTCCTGCCTCATGTGCGACTCCCTGCTCGCGCTCGCTGCGTGCCCGACCCCCAAAAGAATGCGACGGCCGCGAGGGGCCGCCGCATCCACGGGCTATGGGCGCCCCAAGGGGGACACTTCCGGGACTAGTCCTCGTCCAGCTGGGCGGCGACCTCGTCCGAGACGCTCATGGTGGTGTAGACGTTCTGGACGTCGTCGAGCTCCTCGAGGCGGTCGACGAGGCGCTGGACCTTCTTGGCGTCGTTCAGGTCGAGCTCGGTCGGGGTGGTGGGAACCATGGTGAGCTCGGAGCCCTTGACCTCGATGCCCTGCGCCTTGAGGGCGGCCTCGACGGACTGCATCTTGTCGTAGGCGGTGTAGACAATCCACTGGTCGCCGGCGTCCTCGTAGTCGTCGCCCTCGGCCTCGGCCACGGCCATCATGAACTCGTCCTCGTCGACGGCGTTCTCCTTGTCGGCGACCTTCTTGTCGTCGCTGACGATGACCTTCTCGATGGCGATGGAGCCCTTGCGCTCGAACTGGAAGGCGACGGAACCCGTGGTGCCCAGGTTGCCGCCGGCGTGGGTGAAGGAGGAGCGCACGTCGGCCGCGGTGCGGTTGAGGTTGTCGGTCAGGCACTCGACGTAGACGGCCACGCCCGCGGGGCCGTAGCCCTCGTAGGTGACCTCCTTGTAGACCACGGCGTCGGCGCCGGTGCCGAAGGCCTTGTCGATGGCCGCCTGGATCTTGGCGTTGGGCATCGAGACCATGCGGGCGCGGGCGACGGCGGCGGCGAGGGAGGCGTTGTTGTCCGGGTTGGGGTCCCCCCCGTTGCGGGCGGCAACGGTGATGTTGCGCGAGTGCTTGGAGAAGAGGGCCGAACGCTTGGCGTCGATGGCGGCCTTCTTGTGCTTGGTGGTGGCCCACTTAGAGTGTCCGGACATGGATTCTCCTTCTGACATTGGAACAAACATACGAATGGTACACAAACCCAGGGCAGGCGCACAAGGGAGGCACCCGCATCTACAGAAGCGCGACACGCGGGAGCTCGCGTCCACGCGTGGTTACTCCCGCACCCATCCCTCCGCTGGAACTGCCGTACGTTGCAGCAGCAGACCATTGTCTGGACGGCCTTCCATACAAGCCCTGCCACCCGGTAGCTATGCGACGGGACTCGCGGACTCAACCATACGAGTGCGACTGAGTCCGAGAAGTGATGGAGGGACACGGATGAGCCTGGAGATCAACCTGCGTGGCACGAAGGAGCAATCAACACACCACCTGCCTTCTCACAGGCACAGCATCTCCACCTTTGCACTAACATTAAATGTGACTTGAAGTGATTACCCGCTATTTATCTGTCCGTCCCCTTGTGGCTGAGACATAAATCCATGATCGGAGGCAGCCATGCAGGTTGAGCCTGTGAAAAAAGCAACCCTGACCGAACAGGTCATGGACCATTTGGCAAATCAGATCGTCTCGGGGGAACTAGTCCCTGGAGAGCGACTCCCTGACGAGCGTTCACTTGCAAACATGTTTGGCGTGGCACGGGGCAATATCCGCGAAGCATTGCGTGCACTGGCGCTAATCGGACTTGTGGACATTCGCCCCGGTGGCGGATCCTTCGTGTCAACCCATAAGACCCAAATTCCCAATGAGGCAATCCTTTGGACCTACCACCGTGAGCTACATAATTACGAGGATCTCTATGATGCTCGTAAACTCATAGAGACTGCGGTCTACTTGACCTGTTACGACAACCGCACCGAAGAGCTCATTGGCAGACTGCAAGAGTATTCCGAACAGTTGCTTGCCTTGGACATCAATGGGATTTCATGTACAGAATTTAGAAACTTGATTGATGAAATCGACACCTACGTGGGCGATAATTGCGGTAACGGCATCTACGAAAAGCTCATGCAAACTATGTTGGTGCTGAGGCGCGACTCTTCGTTACGCATACTCTCCATTCCCTCATCCCGGCAGAGCGCCACTCTCTGGCGCGTGAAAATACTCAAAGCCTTCAATCAAGAAGACTCCGATCATCTCAGGCTGGCTATTGACGGCTTCTTCGCTAACTCTATTGCCGAAATCACCAAGCTATAAAATAGCGCCTATCTCGTTGCCAGAAGTCCCCAACTGGTACGGAGGCTTCTGGCTTTATCAGCATCTTTAGCAATTATGCAAGAGTTTCCACTGCTCTAGGAGGCCAAGTTTGCCGTGATAACGCTGCGAACGCGCACGCGGGCAGCCTCGTCGAGAGGAACAAAGGGCTTTCGCATTCCGCCCACTTCAATCCCTGCCTCTTGTAGGGCAAACTTTATCGATGAGAAGAGACCCTCTCCCAATAGGGACTCCATTATGTTGTTTGCACGCACCTGCAGCTCGCGAGCCTCTTCAAGCCTACCGCAAAGAAACGCCTCATAAATTCGCTTGAAGTGCGGTAGCATAAAATTGAATGTCGACCCAATGAAGCCATCGCAGCCCATTGCCATAAACGCAACCATTTCGTTTTCGAACCCGCCAAAGCATTTGAGCACAGGATTGATGGAACGGATTCGTTCCATCTCGTATAAATCAAGATTGGTATGTTTGATGCCCGAGATAGACCCCGAGGAAAACAATGCACGCGTTTCTGGGTCACAGAGGTCGAGCGATCGCTTGGTGTTCATCGGGATGTTGTAGTAATAAATGCCATGTCCAACCGACTCAGCTAGCTCGTCATAGTAGCCAGCAACCTCTTTGCTCGTGTAACCAAAGTATATGGGTGGCGTTGCAGCGATTCGCTCATAGCCCATTTCACACGCCGCACGAGCGTAGCGGATGGATTCGTCTGTACCGCATGACCCAACATGGGCAAACAGGGTGCACCGATTTTTGTACTCGGAAAATATCTCGTAAAGATGCAGGCGCTCCTCGGGAGTGAGAAGGAAGCACTCTCCCGAGGAGCCCGCCACGAAGAATCCTGCAGCTCCTTCTTCGAGGTTCTTCTCCACCAGAATACGAATGGCGTCATCATTAATATGACCCGCATCGTCGAATGGTACGACGGATGCAACATACAAACCTTCCATATACTTCCTCCTAAATAAAAGGGAGGGGCAGACGCACGTATGCACGTCTGCCCCAGTTGGACCCACTGCCTAGTCGAGGTGGTAGAGCTCCTCCATGTCCACCCATGGACCGTCTGCACCAAACGGCCTCATTTGCGGTACGACCGCAGCCCACCACTCCTGGGTTGTTGGATCAGCGGCCATTTTGGCCATATCAGCCTCGTAGTCGTCCCCCACGTACTCATAGTAAGAGAACAGAAGACCATCCCAGTAGTAGATGGAGTAGTTTTGCAGGTTGCAAGCCTTGATCATCTCGTTGACACCCTCAAAGGGACACGCGTGATGAGACTTATAGCTTTCGTAGCCAGCATCACCGTTAGTACGAGAAACAGAAGCGAACCGCTGAACTTTAGCCATCTTCTTCTCTCCTTCATTCCGCTCTGGCGGATATTCGACATCGTATAAATGGATTGTCGCGCCTAGAGTCGATAAACCCGTTTTGCGTTCTTGGAAAAGAGGGCCTTCCGATCCTCCCCGTCCAAAGTCGATGTCATCTCTAGAACCGCTCTTGTCCATTCATCAAACGAAAGCGCGACATTGAGCACGGGGAAGTTGCTTGCGTACATAACCATCTTGGAATCAAAGGCGTCGAGCGCCACGTCGACTGAGCGTGCCAGCGAATCGCTTGACCAAGCCTCCATAGGATTGAGACCCGAGACCTTGCACACTACGTTAGGGAGCTTGCCAAGCTCTGCCATATTTTTCTTCCAGATATTTTGGTAGGCCGCTTCGTCAGCTGTGGGACGCGTGTGCGCCATGATGTCAGCATCGACGATCCCCATGTGGTTGAGCACTATTGTCGTGTCAGGACACTCACGAGCCAAGGTTGCCAAATCGGCCAGCTCGGCGCAACGCACACATCCCTCAAAGACCAGGCCGAGCTCCCCAAGCAGGCGAACGTTCTTGACAAACCGGTCCGTCAGACACGTCCCCGGATCCGCACTTGGCACGTGCAACACCTGCCGCACGCCCTTAACCTGAGGCCTCTTCGACCAGAGTCGAATATAGGATTCGAATTCAGGAGAACTAAGGTCGCCCGAGATGCAGGCACCACCGAAGGGCGTCGAGTCATCGTCGACCAGCCCACACGCAAGCTCGCACTCACGCTCGCGTTCGTAGCGGGCCATGTCGACCTCGATGTAGACGGCTTGCTCCAACCGATAGTCCTCGCCACGACCGCTCTCACGCAGATAGTCCATTACCGTCCATGTACGCCTGAGCACTGGGCCCTCGCCGTCAAGCCACGGCAGTCGATAGCGTCCGAGGTCCCAAACATGAACGTGTGTGTCAATGATGTCAATCATCGGACCTACTCCTGGGCGTAGTCCACAGGGGTGCCGCCCTCGGAACTGGACTGATAGCAAGCCTCCACAACGCACATTGTATGGAAGGCATCCTCGACAGAGTTCATGTACTCATAATCAGAGTCATCAAGCTTTTTCATCAGCCCTCCCATCGTGCCAATAAATGCCTCGTTGAACCAACTGCCACGAACGGGGAGCTCTTGCCATTCGCCATTGTCCGCATAGGTGACGTACTCTACGCGATCTGGCTCTCCCTCGGGATAATCGTACATAAGGCCGAGCTTCACTCGAATGGCACCCTTCAGTCCTTCAATCTTAAGCGTAGACTCCTGGTACTTTTTTGAGTAGTCATGATTGAAGTTTATATGTAGGTTAGCACGCAGGTCAGGGCCATAGTCCATGATTATTGACGTCCGTGTCTGGGCAAGCTCGCGCATCTTGGGATGTTGCATGGTCTTGCACCAGACGGCAGTGGGGTCACCAATCAAGCTGCGAATATTATCGATGTAGTGGATGGAGTGGTAGTTTATCTCCACGCGATCCTTGGGGAAGAGGAAGGGCCAAAGGTTCCAGGGCTGAGTGCCCACCAGTCGATGATCAATGTCGACGATTTCGCCAATGACACCCTTTGCAATGAGGTCACGCGCGGCGATCATGTATGGTGACTGACGAAGCTGGAAGTTCACGCCCGCAGTAAGGCTCTTCGAGTGGCAGATGGACAGGATTTCGCGTGCTTCAGAAATGGACTCGCCCATGGGCTTCTGCATAAGGACGCCGGCGCCATCGGGAAGCTGACGCAGGATATCTGCGGTGCAGTTTGCTGGTACGGCGATATCGTAGACAGCATCGGTCTTCTCGGCCACATCGACAAGCTCTGCGATTGACTTACATACCTTGGGTACGCCGAACGAAGAGGCCGCTTTTTCTGCAGTCTCGAGATTCTGGTCGAAGCAAGCGACAACCGGGTAACCAGCAAGCTTGTAGGCGGGATAGTGAGAGCCCTGAACGATGCCACCGGTACCAATGGATACGATGTTTCGAGGGTGCTCGGGCATCTCAGGGAGATAGTTCAGCTCGTCAATGGACGAAACGTTATCAACTGCCATGGCTTACTCCTTTTCAGAATTATTCACATTACCTACCGCCACGTCCGATTCCCTACATTCCATTGCTGATGCCAAGAATTACTAGCGCGATGATGATAATTGCATTGCCCACGAGCGCAACGTTGCGCGCCTTGTCGAAGCCCCTCCACTCGCCATCCCTGAAGCCCCAAAGGTTCGCAATGATGAGGGCCAAGCCGTTGAACATAATCCAGCCAATGACGGGACCAAGCTCTCCAAGGAGAGAGGTGGCAAACCCATAGATTCCAAGTGCCGCAAACCATACGAAGGCAGTAAGCAATACCTTGCCGTAAGCCTTTCCACATCCAGGCTTCGTATAGTCGGAGAAAGTCTTGTTCTTGATGAGCTTATAAAGCGCATAGCAGAAGTTGGCAATGAAGCCGCCGAACATGACGACACACCACTGCAGAAGCGTTGCCCAGATGGCGGGCACACCGGCTCCAGTTGCGACTGCCACAGGAGCCGTGGTGGCAGATGAGCCAATGTTCAACGCGGCGGAACCTGCACCCGAGGCAAGAGCCATAACGAAGCCCACCATAAAGAGCGAGCTTTTCTTGGTGCCGGCGTCCTCGGAAGCATGACCACTCGCCTCTTCGGTAACGGACCTTTTCATAAAACCGGCCTTTGAGAGAACAACGACGCCGACCATCAGCACAGCTTGACCAACGAGGATGAGGGCGAGCACAGAGGGGGAAGGCCAGGTGCCCAGAATGGCCATTGGAACGAGGGAGCCCAGCAAGTTGGAGAGGCCCAGATTGATTCCCGTAACGAGAGAGACGCCAATGTAATCAATTGCACGGCTGTACCAGATGGAGCTAATTCCCCAGAAAAAGCCGGCAAGGGCGCCGAAGAACAGGTCAGAGGGGCTTGTGGAGAGCAGATAACCCATGTATTCGGGTCCGATAGCGATTGCGGCCCAGACATGCGGCATAAGCAGAACGCCAATAATGGAGAAGAGAGCCCAAAATGCCTCCCATGAGAATGGCTGGTACTTCTTAAAGCAGATGCCGAAGCTCCCCTGAAAGAGCGTGGAGAGCAACAGCACGACAAAACCAGTTGCTAGCATCTTTCATCTCCTTTATTACCAAAGCTGTAGATACGTACCGCGACGCCAGTTCCGCTCGAACGCCTTCTCTTTGCGAGTGCTGCCGGCCGGCCCATCGCGCGGAGAACCCGATCAAACGATGCATCCGTCTACTTACCAGAGTTCTGGTAAAACCAATCCTATATGACACTTCCTTCTTGTAAACATCTATTGCTCGAATCGTCTATTTTTACGGCCAGCGGTTAAATTTTTAGCTTAATTGGTATTACCAATATCATCTCGATTTACAAATTATGACTAATGTAGTACTACCAATTCAGCTTCAACTATCTAGAAACGGGGGCATACGCGCAGGAGTTCCTGTCACCAGGCAGCAATTTACACACCAGTTTGTACGCCCCGAGCAACCCAACAGGTAACCGACGGAAGGAAGGTGAGGAAAGATGCAACTACGAGGCATCACCTGGAACCATAGCCGTGGCTTTTCGTCCATCGTGGCAGCTACCCAGCGATACTCCGAGTTGAATCCCAACTTTGACGTCAGCTGGGAGAAACGCTCCCTCTCCGAATTTGAAAGCAAGCCAATCCAAGTCCTTGCGGAAGAATTCGACCTCCTAGTTATCGATCACCCATGGGCGGGGTTCGCCACGCGGAACAATGTGCTTCTCCCTCTCAATGAGTGGATGGATGTAGATTTTCTTGCCGAACAGGCCTCTCATTCGGTGGGAGCATCGTATTCTAGCTACAACTTCGATGGATTCCAGGCGGCACTCGCAATAGACGCTGCATCGCCCGTTAGCCTCCATCGCCCGGATCTCATAAGTGCGGATGAGGTACCGCGTACCTTCGACGAAACAGTCGAGTTTGCGCGTGGTGGCAAGGTGCTCTACGCAGCCACCCCGACATATCTGCTCATGGACTTCTATGCTCTTTGCAACACCGCAGGCGGAAGTCTCTTCATGCCCAAATCAAACCACGTAGTAGATCAAGAAACGGGTATGGAGGTTCTTGAGGACATGCGCAGGCTTGCATGCGCATGTGACCCAATCATTTTCGAGCTTGACCCAATATCTCTACACGAGTTGCTAGGAGAGAGCAGGACGGCGATGTTCTGCCCCTTCGTCTATGGATATGTCAACTACTCGCGCCGCGGGTACGTAACACACCCTCTCAAGGCACAAAATATCATCTACTACAGGGGAAAAATGCTCACTGGCGTTCTTGGGGGGACAGGACTGGCCATCTCCGCATCTACCAAGCATGCGAATGCAGCGTGTGACTTCGCGGCATACGTCGCTTCGCCCAAGGTCCAAAGCACAATCTTCTGCGACAGTGGTGGCCAGCCGGCAAATCGCACCGCCTGGCTGGACGAGGAATGCAATCGCACAACTCTCGACTTCTTCACGGATACCATTGCTTCCCTGGACAACGCCTATGTACGCCCTCGATATAGCGGTTATCTGGCCTTTCAAGACGAAGCGGGACCCCTCATCTACGACTACGTGCGCAATGGTGGCAATGCGCTCGACGTTCTCAAATCCCTTGATGTCGCCCATGTTCATTCATACAACCGCTAAGGATTTGCCGTGAGACCACTCGAAGGAATATTGGCTCTCGATTTCTGCCAGTATCTTGCAGGCCCTTCAGCTGCCCTGCGTCTAGCCGATCTCGGAGCTCGCGTAATTAAAATAGAACGTCCTAACAAGGGTGATGGCTCTCGTCACCTCGTGCTCGAAGGCTGTACGTCTGACGGCGATGCGCTCAACTTTCATACGATAAACCGCAACAAGGAGAGCGTGGCGTTCAATACCAAGGACCCCATCGATCTAGCTCGTGTCAAGCGCCTGATAGCCAAGGCAGACGTTCTCATCGAGAGCTTCCGTCCGGGCGTAATGGCTCGCATGTGCCTGGACTATGACTCCGTGAAAGAAATCAACCCACGCATTGTCTACGCATCCATCTCTGGCTACGGCGAGACAGGTCCGTGGGCAGCAAAGCCGGGCCAAGACCTACTTGTTCAGTCACTCTCTGGGCTCGCGTGGCTCAATGGCAACGCCGATCAACCCCCTTTGCCCTTCGCGCTTTCGGTCGCTGACTCATATACAGGCATCCATGCGGTAGAAGGTATCCTCGCATGCCTCGCGCGTCGGGAACTCACTGGCATAGGCGGACACGTAGAGGTGAGTCTGTTGGCAAGTGCTCTTGACCTACAGTTCGAGGTAATAACAACCTACCTCAACGATGGTCACAGGGCCCCTAGCCGCAGCTCCTTCAACAATGCGCATGCCTATCTTTCCGCTCCATACGGAATCTACGAGACCGCCAATGGATACATTGCTTTAGCAATGGGTTCCGTTAGCGTACTCGGACGACTCGTCGGTAGTGAGGAGCTTGCTTCCTGTACCGACGAGGCAACCTGGTTCGATTGTCGGGACGAAATAAAACGAGCCATACAGGAAGTCTTGATACATCAGACAACCGAGCATTGGCTAGGTCTGCTCGAGCCAGCTGGCTACTGGTGCTCTGACGTCTATACCTGGGAAAAGCTTATCTCGTCCGATGCCTTTGCCAGACTCGACTTCATACAGGACGTGGCACGCGAGGGAACGGAGCCCATCCTTACCACACGCTGCCCCATCACGTTCGAGGGCGAAACAAGGGTTGACTCACGTCCATCCCCCCGGCTCGGCGAGCATACGCAGGCGGTTATTGAAGAGTTCGATCTCGATGACAAGGAAGTGGTCGCGTGATGCCACTGGAGGGCGTAACAGTTCTTGACTTCGGACAATTTCTCTCGGCGCCCTCGGCTACCCTTCGCCTTTCTGACCTTGGCGCGCGCGTGATTAAGGTCGAGCGTCCTGGCACAGGAGACATTTGTCGCACTCTCTATATCTCCAACTGTGATATCGATGGCGACTCGTCCCTCTTCCATGCGATAAACCGTGACAAGCAGTCCATAGCCATTGATCTCAAAGACCCTGCAGCACGCCCCATCCTAGAAAGACTCATTGCGAAGGCCGATGTAATGGTGACGAACTTCCGTCCCGGGGTAGCCGAGCATCTAGGCATCGATTACGACTCTGCCTGTGCTATCAACCCACGCATCGTTTATGGTGAGATTACTGGATATGGCAAGGTAGGACCATGGTCCGGACGCCCCGGCCAGGATTTGCTGGTGCAATCGCTATCGGGTGCTTGCTGGCTAAATGGCAACGCGGACCAGCCCCCCACTCCCATGGGGCTCTCTGTCGCCGATCTCTTCGCCGGCCAGCATCTTGTACAAGGCATACTTGCCGGGCTCGTGCGCGTTAGGCGCGAGAGTGTGGGTGCGCATGTTTGCGTAAGCCTACTCGAGTCTCTCCTGGATGCCCAGTTTGAAGTATTCACGACTTATCTCAACGATGGGAGAAAACCGCCGCAGCGCAGCAGCATCAACAATGCCAGCGCATACATTGATGCTCCCTACGGAATTTATGCAACTGCCGACGGCTACCTCGCCCTTGCAATGATTCCGATTCCAAAGCTTGGCGAGCTCCTGAATTGCAAAGAACTCCTAGCCTTTGATGACCCCGCGACTTGGCATGAGCATCGTGACGAAATAAAGGTCATCGTAGCCGACTGGCTCAAGCGAGAGACTACGCACCATTGGCTTCGAATTCTTGATGCTGCGGATGTCTGGTGCTCCGACGTCTATACCTGGGACAAACTTTTCGCTACCGATGCTTTCAAGTCTCTCGACATGCTCCAGGTAGTTAAGCGACCAAACGGGACGAGCGTAGCCACCACTCGCTGTCCCATCGTAATCGACAATGAGCGGCCTAGGGGAAAGGTAGCGGCGCCCATTGTTGGTCAAGATAACAAAGCCTTTGTCGGGTAGCTCGCACGACCGAACGCCATAGCAGCTCTACAACGCTCACCTTCCGTCAAGTACGCGCATGCTGTCAAAGAAAGGGGACCACATGAACGAGAAAGCAATGTACTTCGAGGACTACCAGCTTGGTGACGAACGGGTGACTAACGCTCGTACCATCACCGAAACCGACATCGTACTTCATGCTGGTCAAACGGGTGACTTCTTTCCTCATCACATGGATGCTGAGTTCTGCAAGACGATAAGCTTTGGACAGCGCATAGCACATGGTACCCTCACGTTCAGCATTGGCGTTGGGCTCACGGCATCGTTCGTCAACCCCGTAGCGTTCTCTTACGGATATGACCACCTGCGCTTCATCAGGCCTGTTTTCATCGGTGACACCATCCACTCCAAGGTAACCATCGCTGACAAGAAGACCAGCGAAAAGCACCCTGAAAAGGGCATCGTGACCGAGCATCTCGAGGTCATTAATCAGAGGGGTGAGACCGTACTAGTGGCCGACCACCTCCTTATGTGTCAAAAGCGCAGCGCCTAGCCAAAGGCATTTCGCTATTGCTATGTGTTTAATTGACTGCATTGGAGCCTAACGGCTCTATCTGACAGCCATGTGTTTCACATTACATAGGGTTCCTGACCGATTGCATCAGATAGCGGAAATCTAGACCCAGGAGGAATCATGGCAAACCGCTTCGTCCTCAACACCGTCTCGTACCACGGCTCCGGTGCGATCAAGGAGATCCCCGGCGAGATCAGGCGCCGGGGCTTCAAGAAGGCCTTCGTCTGCTCCGACCCCGACCTCGTCAAGTTCGGCGTGACCGCGAAGGTCACGGACCTCCTCGACGAGGCGGGCATCCCCTGGTCCCTCTACAGCGAGATCAAGCCCAACCCCACCATCAAGAACGTCCAGGACGGCGTCGCCGCCTTCAAGGGGTCCGGCGCCGACATGATGGTCGCCATCGGCGGCGGCTCCTCCATGGACACCTGCAAGGCCATCGGCACCGTCGCCGAGAACCCCGAGTTCGCCGACGTGCGCTCCCTCGAGGGCGTCGCCGACACCAAGGCCCATGCCACCTTCACCATCGCCGTCCCCACCACCGCCGGCACCGCTGCCGAGGTCACGATCAACTACGTGATCACCGACCCCGAGAAGGTGCGCAAGTTCGTCTGCGTCGACGTCAACGACATCCCCGAGGTCGCCGTCGTCGACCCCGACATGATGGCCTCGATGCCCGCCGGCCTCACCGCCGCCACCGGCATGGACGCCCTCACCCACGCCATCGAGGGCTACACCACCCGCGGTGCCTGGGAGCTCTCGGACATGTTCCACTACAAGGCGATCCAGCTCATCTCCCAGAACCTGCGCGACGCGTACGCGGAGGCGAAGAGCGGCCAGCCCGCGAGCGGCCGCGAGGGCATGGCGCTCGGCCAGTACGTCGCGGGCATGGGCTTCTCCAACGTCGGCCTGGGCATCGACCACGCCATGGCCCACACCCTCTCGGCCCACTACGACACCCCCCACGGCGTGGCCTGCGCGATGCTGCTGCCGATCGCGATGGAGTTCAACAAGCCCGCCGTCACGAAGCGCCTGGCCGAGGTGGCCGTCGCCATGGGCGTCGACACCACAGGCATGGGCGAGGACGAGGCCGCGGACGCCGCCATCGCGGCGGTCAGGCAGCTCTCGGCCGACGTCAACATCCCCAAGACCTGCGACGGCCTGGTCGAGGGTGACCTCGACCGGCTCGCCGACGACGCCCTGGCGGACGCCTGCTACCCGGGCAACCCCCGCGAGGCCGACCACGAGGCGGTCAAGGGGCTCTTCCGCAAGATCATGGCGTAGGGGGCAGGGCTCCCACAGGACGTTAGCTCGGCTGGGCCTCGTAACATTTGTTACACGAGGCCCAGCCGTCTTCATAGAGGAGCGCTGCATCTGCGACTAGCCAATGCCCAGCTGCGCCGAGAGCGCAGCCCAGAGCTTGTGGGAGCCCGAGCTGGTGGGATGTACCTGGTCGGGGTTGAGGTCGTCGGTGCCCAGCTCCAGGGCGTCGAGGAGCGAGACGTGCAGGTAGCCCTCCTCCTGGCAGAGCTCGGCAAGTATCGCGTCCACCTGGTCCATGCCATAGCGGTTGTACGCATCGGTGCGCTCGTTGGCGGGCGGCGAGACCACCACGAGCAGGCGGCAGCGCTCCGCCGCGGCGGACAGCGCCTCGCGGGCGTAGGCGCGGAAGTCCTCCAGGGGCTCCTTCGCGGCGTCGTTCGTGCCCAGCATGACCACGACCACGTCGGCGCCGTCACCCAGCCACGCGTCGGGCTCCTCCGCCAGGAACTGCATCCTGAAGCCGCTGACGCCCGCGTTCACGAACGAGACGCCCCTCTCGCCCGCCCAGGCCCTGAAGTCGTTGGCCCAGCAGCCCACGGTGGTCGCCACCTCCTCGTAGCTGCCCTGCTGTCCCTGGTACACGACGACCCCGGTGTCGGACGGCGCCTCCCAGCCGTCGCAGAGGTAGCCGGCGGTTATGGAGTCCCCGACCAGGCGGATGGAGCGCAGCTCTCCCCTGGCGAGCATGGCAGCGAGGGGCGAGACGGGCTCGGAAGTGGAGCCTGCGGCGGAAGGCTGGGACTGCGTGTCGGACGGCGAGGCGGAGAGACCAGTTCCCCCGTCGCTCGCCTCCTGGGTGCCAGCCGGTATCAGGCGAGCAGCGAGGAAAGGGACAGCCAGCGCGAGCAGCGCCGCGACGAGCACGGCCGTGACTGTAAGCGCCGTCCGGCGTCCCCTCCGACGCGGTTCCGGCCGCCTCGCGTGCCTGGGTGCGGACGGCCCCCTTCCGGAGGTGCGGCCCGAGGAGCTAGAGCCCATACTTCGCCACCACCCTGCGGATTGACCTGCCCCAGGGAAGCCAGACGGCGAGCAGGAACGCGACCGTGGACGCCCCGTGCACGAGGTCGAGCGGGAGCCCCGCCGCGAAGGCGGCGAGCGTCCCCTCCCAGGTCAGGGGTCGCACGAATCCCAGGACGTACCAGCCATTGAGCAGGAGGCCATAGAGCAGCGCCGACGCGAAGCCGAAGGCGTAGAGCGCCCCGCGCCGACCGAGCATGCCGCGCTCGAAGAGCGCCCCGGCAAGGTAGCCGACGAGGCCCCACGCGTACATCTGCCAGGGAGTCCACGCCCCCTGGCCGAAGAAGGCGTTGGAGGCGAGGGCGGCAAGGGCCCCCACCATGAAACCCTCCCTCCTGCCCAGGGCCGCGCCTGCGACGATGGCGATGGCGCTGACGGGCTTCACGTCCGGGAAGGGGGCGAAGAGCACCCGCCCCGCCGCTGCGGTCGCCGCGAGCACCGCCGTCGGCACGAGCTGGCGGAGCGTCGGGCGCGAGGCCTCGTAGCCCGCGAGGAAGAGCGTCAGGCAGAGCACGAGGACGAGCATGGTGAGCCCCGCGCTCGCCTCGACCCCCAGGATCGCGCAGGCCGCCATGGCAAGGGGCACCGCCGCGAGCGAGAGGGGCTCCAACGCGGAAAGCGCCCTGGCCCGGACGGGCCGGGCCACCATCCCTTCCGTGCCGGCCATGCGCGCCTCCCCTCCTCGATTCGTCCAGAATAGCACCCGTCGCCTTCGCGGGACCGTCCGGCCGACAGGGCGGGCTGACGCGGGCAAGTGGTCTAGAGTGGAGCAAAGGAGTCCTCGACGAGGGGAGAAGACCATGCTCTACCTTGGCAACTTCAGCTACAGCGACCAGGCGGACCCCGCCGAGAACTACTGCCTCATGCCCGCGCTGGTGGAGGCGGCGGACCCCGAGGAGGCCCTCACCAAGATCGCCCACGCCCTGCAGGAGCTGCACGAGGGCTCGGACCTCCTCGAGGGCGCGGCGCGCATCAACCTCGACTCGCTCGTCGAGCTTGAGGCCGCCCCCTCCGAGGCGCTCATCACCCAATGGACCAAGGTGGTCCCCTCCGTGGACGGGCTCTCGCTCATCAGCTCGGTCCTGCCCGCCGGAAGTGACGACGCCGAGGCCTATAGCTGGGTCTCGAACGACGCGGACGGGGAACGCGGCCACGACGACGAGGCCTACTACGAAGACGAGGTGGACGAGGAGGCCTTCCTCAGCTTCGAGTAGCGGACCTCTCCCCCGGGAGGCGCACGCCTCGCCAGCCGCCAAGTGCCGCCGACGACGCTGCCGCGGGTAACGTTGCCGCAAGAGGGCCGATGTGGGTGGTTCATCCGACGCCGCACGCGAGAAGTGGGTGGTTTCGCCCGTTTTTGGGGAGAAAAACCACCCACTTCGCACCTCCCGCGGCATGCATGCCCTCTGACACCAACATTCGGTACGCGGCGCGCTCTCACCGCCCAAGGCAGGGCCGAGCCAAAGCCAAGCCCCGCGTCGTAGCCGAACCGTACAAGGCCTAGCGCCAAAGCCGGGAGTTCTCGAAGAACTCCCGGCTGGGCTCGGTGACCGCGACCTGCCCGTCAAAGAGCAGGCTAACCGTGTCTGCGAGCTCGCGCACGAGCCCGAGGTCATGGGTAGCAAGCAGCACCGTCGTCCCGCGCTCGCACGCGACAGCGATCGCCCCGCCCAGGCTCCGGCGCGCCGCGAGGTCCAACCCCTTGCTCGGCTCGTCCAGAAGCAGGAGGTCTGGCCGGGTCAGCAGCAGCTTTGCCAGCGCGACGAGCTGTTGCTGGCCACCCGAGAGGTCGTAGGGGTGCCGTTCCAGGAGCGACGTGCCCAGGCCAAGCTCGGACAGTACGAGCTCGACGTCCCCACCCGCGTAGCCGCATCGGGAGGACCACTCCATGAGCTCCTCTCGCACGCTAGGAAGCGAGAGGAGGGCCTTGGGGCTCTGGGACAGCAGGGCCTGCGTGACGCCACGCGCCTTACGCACCCTGCCCCTCTGGGGACGCAGGGTGCCGGCGGCGAGCGAGAGAAGCGTCGACTTGCCGCAGCCGTTGGCGCCCACCAGGGCGCGGCACTCCCCCCGCGCGAGCGAGAGGTCGAGCCCGCGCAGGACCCAGTCCGCGTCGCGCGCATGGCGGAACCACAGGTCGCGCAGGGAGAGGCGGCTCTCCGCAGGGTTGGGCCCACGTCGGCGCGACCGGTCGAGCAGCCCCAGCTCCCGTCGCTTGCCCAGCTCCTCGAGCGGAAGCTCCCTCACGCGTCCCCCCTCCAGCGAGAGCGCCCTGGTGGCAGAGTCCGCGAAGGTCCTCGGGGCGTGCGTCGCCACCAGGACCGTGATGCCCAGCTCGCGGTTCGCCTTCCTGAGCAGCGAGACGAACTCCCCCCCGCTCACGGGGTCGAGCATCGCCGTCGGCTCGTCCAGCAGAAGGAGCCGGGGCCGCATCGCCAGGACGGACGCGAGGGCGAGCACCTGGAGCTGCCCCCCCGAGAGCTCCGCGCACCGCGCGTGGAGCCAGGGGCCCATGCCCAGGAAGTAGCTCGTCTCGGCTATGCGGCGTCGCAGCTCCTCCTGGGGGACGGCCAGGTTCTCGAGCCCGAAGGACAGCTCCTGCATGACGCCGTCGCAGACGAGCTGCGCCTGGGGGTCCTGGAACACGTATCCCACGAGGGCCGCACTGAGGGCGGGGTCCTCGGCGAGCAGGCCGACGGGCCTTCCCGCGACCTCGAGCTCGCCCGCGAGCCGTCCCGTGGGCGAGATCTGGGGCTTGGCGAGCCTCAGCAGGGTGGTCTTGCCACTTCCCGTGGCGCCCACGAGCACGGCGAAGTCCCCTTCCTCGAGCTCGAGGGAGACGTCCTCGAGGACGGGGGCCGACCCATCGCGCGCGTCAGGCGGGTCGGGGTAGGCGAAGCGGACGTGACTCATGCGAAGGGCCGTAGGCATCAGCGCCCCCTCCAGGAAAGTCGCTCAGCAAGCAGCGCGAGGCTGGGGACCAGGACCTGCAGCGCAAAGGGCAGGTAGCCCCACCATGCCACGAGGGTGGGCATCTGGGGATAGAACCTCCACTGCGCGAGGGCGACGGAGGCAAGAGGGGCGTTGAGCAGCCCCAGCAGCACGAGTGCCGTGATCGCAGCCACGTCCGAGGGACGCAGGATGATGCGCCGGTAGTGGCTGCGGCGGGGCGACGCGGCCCAGCCCCGCGCACGCATCGAATCGGCACGCTCGAGGGAGTCCTCGAGCGCCCAGCTCAGGACGATTCCCAGGGAGCGGATTCTACGCCGGACGGGCAGGTTCCATCGAGTCGTGCCGAAGCGCTCCCCACCCCCGTGGCCAGTCGCGTCGCCCGCGCTGGCCCCCTCCCCTTCCGCGGCGGTGCAGGAGGCGAGCACCCCCTCAGTCAGCTCCGCACGGCGCAGCAGTCGGGGGAGCAGCTGGAACACCATCGAGACGACGAGCGCCAGGCTGGGAAGCCGGCCTCCCCAGACCTCGCGGAGGCGGTCCCCGTCCACGATGCGCGCGCAGCACTCGAACCACAGGAGGGTCGAGAGGAGCATCCCGCCCATGCAGAGGCCATACGAGAGGGACTCGAGCGTGGGCGAGAGAGGCCCCAGCTCGAGCAGGACGGTCGACCCCGTCCGGACGAAGATCGGGTTGAGGAGCACGATGAGGGCGAGGAACGGCAGCTGCCAGCGCAAGCGGGCCAGGATGGCCGAGGGGCCAAGGACGAGGGATGCCAGAAGCAGGCCCCCGCCCAAGGAGATGCCCACGTAGACCGGCTGGAGCACGAGCATGGCCATGAGCAGCGTCGGCACGAGGCAGACAAGGGGGACCAGTGGGTGGCGGTCAGAGAAGAGCTCGTATGTGCCATGGACGTGCATGGTCTAGACGTAGCTCCAGCTCACGACGGAGCCGTCTGACACGCCATACTCGTCACTCATGACGCTGGGGCTCACGCCATCGACCGAGTAGACCCAGCCGTGTCCACCGGACATGTCCGTGCTCCCCACGCCGTTGATAACGTAGACCCAGCTGCCCGAGCCATAGGGATTCGGCCCGGACTGGACCGACGCCACGGAGCAGAGAGCGTCATAGGTTGTGGAGCCCTCGCTCACGTGCGCCGTCGAGGAGCTCCCGTTGACCAAGACCGTGACGGAGATGAGCCCGTCGTCGGAATCGGCTGAGCCGTCAGACGATTCCGAGACGCCTGCACTCGAGGCGAGGTCTCCTCCCCCCGATACATAGCCCTGGCCTCCGGACCCACCCGACGCCTCGTTCCTCGCATCGGAGGGCCTGGTGTCCTCGGAATCGCCGGCCTTCTCGTCTGCGGAACCGGAGGAGGACTGCTCCTTCGACGGGGTGGTGGAACCCTCCTTCGAATCGCCCCCAGAGCTTGTCTCTGACCCCTTGCCATCGGAAGCGGCGTCAGACGCCTCCCGCGTGGAAGAGAGCGAGAGGGAAGGGGCGCCCGGCAGCGATGCGAGCGGATCCTCTCCCCTGGCGTACTGGGACATCGACCATGCGCAGAAGGCGATGACGAGGACTGCCAGGACCGACAGGACCGCACGCGCGATCCTCTGGTTACGGGCGCCCATGCCTATTCCTCCCCTACCTCACGCCTGCGCCAAGCGAGGCAGAGGAGCAGGACTACCGCACCGCCTACCATGCCCACGACGGGCCAGGCGGGCGGGCGACGCATGGCTGCCTGTCCGACCTCTGCCTCCGCATCGGCGTGATCTGACGGTGAGCCTTCCCCGGTGTTCGAGGCGGATGTGGACCCTGTGCCTGGAGCCGATGACTTCGTGGCTTGGCTGCCAGGCGCACTGGCGTTGGAGCTCTGCCTGGAGCCGACGCCCGGCGTCGGGGTCCCCTTGCCGCCAGCACTTCGTCCGCCGCCTGGCGTGCCCGCGCCCTTGGACTGGCCGACGCCCTGGGACTGTCCGTCCTTCGGNCTCACGCGTCCCCCCTCCAGCGAGAGCGCCCTGGTGGCAGAGTCCGCGAAGGTCCTCGGGGCGTGCGTCGCCACCAGGACCGTGATGCCCAGCTCGCGGTTCGCCTTCCTGAGCAGCGAGACGAACTCCCCCCCGCTCACGGGGTCGAGCATCGCCGTCGGCTCGTCCAGCAGAAGGAGCCGGGGCCGCATCGCCAGGACGGACGCGAGGGCGAGCACCTGGAGCTGCCCCCCCGAGAGCTCCGCGCACCGCGCGTGGAGCCAGGGGCCCATGCCCAGGAAGTAGCTCGTCTCGGCTATGCGGCGTCGCAGCTCCTCCTGGGGGACGGCCAGGTTCTCGAGCCCGAAGGACAGCTCCTGCATGACGCCGTCGCAGACGAGCTGCGCCTGGGGGTCCTGGAACACGTATCCCACGAGGGCCGCACTGAGGGCGGGGTCCTCGGCGAGCAGGCCGACGGGCCTTCCCGCGACCTCGAGCTCGCCCGCGAGCCGTCCCGTGGGCGAGATCTGGGGCTTGGCGAGCCTCAGCAGGGTGGTCTTGCCACTTCCCGTGGCGCCCACGAGCACGGCGAAGTCCCCTTCCTCGAGCTCGAGGGAGACGTCCTCGAGGACGGGGGCCGACCCATCGCGCGCGTCAGGCGGGTCGGGGTAGGCGAAGCGGACGTGACTCATGCGAAGGGCCGTAGGCATCAGCGCCCCCTCCAGGAAAGTCGCTCAGCAAGCAGCGCGAGGCTGGGGACCAGGACCTGCAGCGCAAAGGGCAGGTAGCCCCACCATGCCACGAGGGTGGGCATCTGGGGATAGAACCTCCACTGCGCGAGGGCGACGGAGGCAAGAGGGGCGTTGAGCAGCCCCAGCAGCACGAGTGCCGTGATCGCAGCCACGTCCGAGGGACGCAGGATGATGCGCCGGTAGTGGCTGCGGCGGGGCGACGCGGCCCAGCCCCGCGCACGCATCGAATCGGCACGCTCGAGGGAGTCCTCGAGCGCCCAGCTCAGGACGATTCCCAGGGAGCGGATTCTACGCCGGACGGGCAGGTTCCATCGAGTCGTGCCGAAGCGCTCCCCACCCCCGTGGCCAGTCGCGTCGCCCGCGCTGGCCCCCTCCCCTTCCGCGGCGGTGCAGGAGGCGAGCACCCCCTCAGTCAGCTCCGCACGGCGCAGCAGTCGGGGGAGCAGCTGGAACACCATCGAGACGACGAGCGCCAGGCTGGGAAGCCGGCCTCCCCAGACCTCGCGGAGGCGGTCCCCGNGCCTGTCCGACCTCTGCCTCCGCATCGGCGTGATCTGACGGTGAGCCTTCCCCGGTGTTCGAGGCGGATGTGGACCCTGTGCCTGGAGCCGATGACTTCGTGGCTTGGCTGCCAGGCGCACTGGCGTTGGAGCTCTGCCTGGAGCCGACGCCCGGCGTCGGGGTCCCCTTGCCGCCAGCACTTCGTCCGCCGCCTGGCGTGCCCGCGCCCTTGGACTGGCCGACGCCCTGGGACTGTCCGTCCTTCGGGTCCGATTGCGCGCCCTTGGGGTCCGGCTGCTCGGGCTGGGAACCGGGCACGAGCTTGAAGAGGGCTCCCGAGTCGTTTCCGTAGTAGAGGCTGCCGTCGGCGCCCGCGACCACCGAGGTGATGCCGAACTGCCGCTGGCCAGCCTCGGGCTGGTACAGGAGCGTCGCCCCGGAGTCACCGGCCCTGAAGAGGTAGACGCCTCCCGGTCGCGCGTTGCAAGTGAAGTAGACGTAGGTCCCGTCCTCGCCCGTGCGGACCAGAGGGCTGGACTTGACCTCTCCGGGAAGCGCCGCACCAGACTTCAGGACCTCGGCCTTGGAGACGACCCTCATCGACGAGGCATCTATCTCGTAGATGCCCCCCGCATACCTTCCGTTCAGGAGCCTCCTGCCACCCACGTAGAGCCTCCCGCCCACGAGCGTGGGCGTCGAGGTGCTGTAGTCGCTGAACCTGACCCGGTCCTCCTCGCGAAGTTCGCCGCTTGCACCCAGGGCGAGGCGGTGAAGCACTCCGTCCCTGGTGACCACGAAGATGACCTTGCCGTCGGGGGAAGCAACGACGCCGGCGCGAGATGACTCCCCCAGGTCGAGGGTCCCCAGCTCCCTGCCGTCCGATGCGTCGAGGACGCGAACGGCACCGGAGTCATCCGCGACTATGGCACGACCTCCGACGAGCGTGACGCCCGACCAGTAGAAGCCCGTCTGGGAGTTCTCCCTCCTCCAGCGAATGCTACCGTCCCGCAGGCTCACGCAGAGGAAGTAGCCGCCCTGCGAACCGCCACCGGCGTCCGCTGCGGCAGTGCCGTAGTACAGGTAGCCGCCCTGCACCGTCAGGGTGCTCAGCGACTGCTGGGGCAGGCCGTTGGACTCGGGGAGGGCGTCCTTTATCGCCCACTTGGTCTTCAGGCTGTCTGCCGCGACGGCCTGAAGGCGCCCACCGTGCAGAGGAACGACTACGAGACCGCCGTCGTACACCAGGCGTGCCGTGGAGTCGACCGAGGTGAGGAGTTGGGCACTGCCAAGCTCCTTCCCCGTGGTGGCATCAAGCGCATAGAGGACGTCTCCCCTCGCGACGAAGACCCTACCGCCCGCAAGGACGGGATCGCTTGGCGCCCCCTCGCCCGCACTCGGAGCAAAGGTCCACTGCGCCTCGCCGCCTTCGACGGGGGTTGCCGCGGAAGTGGACCCCTTTTCGCCCTCGCCCCTGAAGCCCGGCCATTCGGATGGCCAGTCCGGGAGGCTGAGGCCAGGATCGACGGTGACGTCGTTCTTTGGGTACTCCCTCTTCTCCGTTCCGTACGCCCAGACGATCTCGTCTCCTGGGCCCAGGACGTAGTTGGACGCGTATTCCTTCGACATCTCGCCGTTGACAAAGAACTGCCACCAGCTCCAGCCGCCGTCCTGTCCCTGGACTGCTCCAAGCTGCGATGTCCCGTTGGGAAGCGTCTGCCCCGAGCGGGCGGAGATGGTGTAGATGCCATCGTCCACGTCGAAGCCGGCGTCGTTCAGCACCTGCTTGGAGAGCTGAGCCGCCGTGGTTCCCTCGGGCACAGCCAGCTCGCGGGAAGAGACCCAACTGACGTCTGCGCCCCCCGCGCCAGGCCCCACGACCCGGACCTTGGCCGTGACCATCCTCTTGTCGTCCTCGGGCAGCTTGTCACCGTAGGCCGAGTAGCACCAGACGATGGAATCACCCTTCTTCAACGTGATTCCGCCCGCCCCCTCGTCGGCGGCGACGCCGTTCACGAAGAGCTGCCAATACCTGCCGGAGGCCTGGTCGTAGCTGAGCCTGCGGCTCCCGTCAGGCGAGCTGATGGTCGAGAGGTAGTAGCCGTACTGGCCGTTCTGGGACTCGTGGGCGAGCCCCGTCCCCTGGAGCATCCTCTCGGTGAGCACATCTGCAGTCGAGCCCTCGTCCAGCGCGTAGCTGGCCTCACGCGCCCAGACCTCGGGGCTTCCGAAGGCATCCCTTCCTATGACGGATGCCTTGACCTCGACCTGTGGCCTGGGTGCGTCGACGCCGGTCGTGCCCAGCACCCTCAGCTGCGCGGAGACCGGCTGCGAGACGAGGGAGCGGAGCCTCTCTCCCCAGACGGGGTCGTCCCCACGGAGCCTCGCAAGCTCGGAGTAGCGCTCGTCCGTCAGCACGGAGCTGACGGTGACCTCCTGGTTGTAGGTGGGCTGGGGGCTGAATAGGCTGAGCATGGTGCTGTTGTCGGCGTTCCAGGCGAGCTGCAGCGTCTCGTTGAGCACGAGCTTGGTGTTGCTCGAGCGGAAGGTGCGCGCCTGGTCGTAGCTGCCCATGCTGTCGTACTCGGGGAACTGCTCGGGAACGACGCCCGCGTGCGCCGACGACTCGGAGACGTTGCGCGCCCAGCGCAGCTCGCCCGAGTCGTCCAGGTACGCCTTCTGGAAGGTGGAGAGGTTCTTGGATATGCCGAGCGGCGACTGCCCGGCCGCGAGGGCGGCCGCGTAACCCGCCTTGGCCCTTGCCATCAGGTCGAGGGCGGCGCCGACCTCTTGGGAGTCCAGCGGCTTGACGGAAAGTCGCAGGGTCTTGCTGGCCCTCACCTCGGGATTCTCCCTGCTCTGGATGGTGCAGGTGAGCTCGGCCTCGCCCTCCTGCTCCCCGGGAAGCGGGCGCACGACCCGGGCGGCATAGCCGTTCACCTTGATCGCGTCAGTGGAGCTGGAGTAGCTCACGCGATCCAGCTTGCCGTCCACGCCCAGGGTGCGCGTCGTGGGAAGCTGCAGGTCGGCGTCTATGCCCTCCCCATTCGCCGGGATGGGGCCACCGCTCGAGTAGCTCAGGTTCGGGTAGACGAACCTGTCGTCAAGTGCCGACTGCAGGCGCGCGGACTCAGAGGCGACCTTCTCGGGATCGGCCTTGACCGTGACCTCAAAGACCTTGGTCACGCTGCCGAAGTCCGCCGCCCTCTCGACGTTGGCGTTGAGGTTTGAGTCGTTGGGGACGAGCGTCGCCGTGAGCGTGACCCTCTTGTCCACGGCACCGCGGGTCACCTTGCCCGCCGTGTCGACCGTCGCCTCGTCGGAGCTTGCCCAGCTGATGGAGGAGTAGGCCTTTCGCTGGTCCGCGCGCAGGCTCGTCGGAAGGACGAGGTCCGAGCTGACGGACGCAAGGGAGGCGTTGCTCCCGAGGATGGACTCTTCCGGCAGCTCCTGCGCCTCGGTCTGCATCTGCCCGAGGAAGTAGGACTGGTCCCAGCCGATGGTGACGTTCTTCTGCTTGGAGGTTGCCACGCAGTCGCCCGCGGAGAAGGAGAAGCTGCAGCTTACGTTGGGGATCTTGTAGCTGCCGTCGAGGGGGTCCCTCCTGTAGGCGATCGTGCCGTCCAGGGCGATGCGCTGGACGTCCTCGCTGGTGGCAATGGAGATCGTGACTCCCTCGAGGGCGGGCTTGCCCAGCTTACCCTCGAGCAGGCTGCGCACGAGCTCGTTGGCGTTCTTGTCCTTGCGGTAGCACGGCCTGAGTGCGCCAAGCGCGTCATCCAGGGCCCTCGCCAGGGCGTCCACCCTGGCCTGGTTGGGGTCGTCATAGAGCTTGAGGCGGACGAGGTCCTCGGCCTTGCTGCCGTCCGGCTCGTAGGTCGTGCGCGCTTTGTAGCCGTCGGAGCCCGTGATGGTGACGGCGTAGGGGCCGTCCGAGAGCGCAAGCGCGTAGCGGCCGTCGGCTCCCGGCCGGTCGGTCACCGTCTCGTCCTCGTCCTCTCCGTAGGGGTCCTCCTCGACATGGGTCACGGTGACCTTCGCGCCGGCGTCGACGCTGCCGTCCGGCTTGAGCCCCTCGAAGCGCACCACGACCTCTTTGAGCCTCAGCTGGACGTCCTGGGTGCCCGCCATGCCCTCGGTGGCGACGAGGTCCCTCGATGCCTGGCTATAGTGGTCGGCTGACGCGCTGACCTGGAGCTTCTGCCCGACCGCGACGCGATAGCTGCCGTCGGGCCGCAGGTCGACCGCCTTGCCGGAGTAACCGCCCGCCCTCACGGAGAGGCTCGCCCCGTCGATTGGGGCGCCCTGGGCGTCCACTGCCCTGAAGCGCAGGTCAACGAAGGTGAGAGGGGCGAGCTCCACGCCTTCGGAGCCGGCCTGTGCGGGCGTGAACTTGGGATTGGCGTATTCCTCGTAGCCGTCGGCCACAACCCTCACGTAGTAGGCCTTGGAGGAGTCGAGCTCGAAGAGCCCCCTCGCGTTGGGGCGGACCTCGTCGCCCCACGACTCGCCTTCGTTGACCCTGACCCTCGCGAACTCGATTGCCTTGCCGGTCTTCGCGTCGGTGGGGGCAAAGCCCACCTCGAAGACGGCCGGCGCGGGCTCGAGCACGAGGGTGACCGTGGCACGCGCAAGCTCCTCGACGCTGCCGTCCCCCATGGCGGTGGCGTCCGTTCCCGGGGCAAAGGCACGGATGGTAAGGGGCACGCTCGCGGCGGAGCCATCGGGGCGGGCGTCGATGACGAACCTGCCGCTCGCGATGTCCCCGGACGGGCTCACGTAGTCGTTCGACTCGACGGTCAGCGCATAGGAATACGACTTGTCGTTGACCAGGGTCCGGAAGTTGAGGGAGGTGATCGGGCTTCTCTTCGTCTTGTGGCCGATGTCGTAGCTCAGTCCGTCGGCAGACTTCTGGACGGCGTCGCCCCCGCCGGAGATGATTCGGGTGTCCCTCAGGAACTGGTCCAGATGCTCCTGGGCCTGGGCGCCGCCCTTGTCCGATGGCTCTGACGTTGGGGCGCCATCCGACTCGAGGCCTGGCTGGGCCACGGCCTCGGCAGCGTCCGCCCCTCCCCCATCGGATGCCACCTCGGCCCAGGCCCGGGCGGGAACGCCGCCCAGCGCCAGGCCGAGAGAGAGCACGACCGCAAGGCCGCCTTGGGCCAGCTTGACCGGTGTGGGAAAACGCATTCCCGCTCCTCTCGCCCGCAGGGGCACGAAGAGGGCAGGCAGGATGGAGGCGCCGCACGCGCCCGCCAGACGGCGCGCACGCATGGCGCGCCTCTCCCTGGAACACAGTTCCCGCTGGTCCGGAGTCGAACCGGAATCCTTTTTCCTAGGCTTTGCAGCTGTAGGACCGTGCCCTCGGTGTCTTTTCAGTTGGGCATCATTCTAGCAGCTGGGATGCCGTCCCGAGGCCGGGCAAGGGGCCTCGGCAGACCCTACGACCTGCCCCGCTGCGGGCGTGCCGCCCTGCGCGACCAGACGAGGACCCCCACCCCCAGCACGACCAGGGGAAGCGAGAGGCACTGACCCATGGTGAGCCAACCCGTCCCCAGGAGGTAGCCCAGCTGGGCGTCGGGAAGGCGCACGAACTCCACGAGGAAGCGGAAGCAGCCATAGAGCGCGAGGAAGGTTCCCAGGAAGGTCCCCTGGGGACGTACCGGGCTGCGACGCGAGAGCACATAGAGGACGCAGAACATCACGACGCCCTCGAGCAGGGCCTCGTAGAGCTGGGAGGGGTGGCGGTACACGTGGCCACCGCCGTTGTTCCAGAACATGACGCCCCAGGGCAGGCTCGTCTCCTTGCCCCAGAGCTCGCCGTTCACGAAGTTGGCGCAACGGCCGAAGAAGAGCCCCAGGGGTGCGCCGATGACCGCGAGGTCCGCGACCGTAGGGATGGAGAGGTGCAGCCTGCGACAGGCTAGCGAGCCTCCCAGCACCGCGCCGACGAGCCCCCCGTGGAAGCTCATCCCGCCCTCGGAGAGGGCAAGGATCTTGAGCGGGTTGGCCAGGTAGAAGCCGTCCCCGTAGAAGAGCACGTAGCCGAGGCGACCGCCCAGGATGACCCCGAGGGCGATGCCCACCATGACCTCCGTCAGGTCGTCCAGGCTGAGCTCTATGCCCCAGCGTCTAGAAACCTTCCAGATGGCGACGCCAGCGCAGACGAAGCCCGCGAAGTAGGCCAGCCCGTACCAGCGGACCGAGAGCGGGCCCAGCGTGAACGCGATGGGGTTCAGTCCCTGGTAGATGGCATCAAGCCACATGAAGGCTCCTCTCGCCTGCCCACGGGGCAAAAAATGGCTGCGGCCCCTCCCGGGACCGCAGCGTCGAACGCTCCTACAGGTGCTACCACGCCATGGCGGGCTCGACCTTGGTGACGCCGGGCACGTGCTCCTTGAGGATGCGCTCGATGCCCTCGCTCATGTCGTAGCTCGAGAGCGGGCAGCCCGCGCAGGCGCCCTGCATCTCGAGGGTCACGACGCCCTCGTCGTTGACGTTGACCAGCACCACGTCGCCCCCATCGGCCTGGAGGCTCTGGCGGATGACGCCCAGGGTCGCGTCCAGGAGCTCGCGGTTGACCGGGGTCCTCTGCTCGTCTGCCATGCTCTTCCTCTCCTCGTGCGGCAATTCCCACCACATCGATTCCATTTACGTTGCTGAGTCTACCCAAACCTCGCCGCAAGACTCCGAGGACGCCCCACAAAACCCAGAAGTGACCATCGCCGTCAGTCGATCGCCTCGAAGAGGTGACCTGAGTCGTGGTTTGCGAGGCGACGGAGGGGAGATCGGCCCGCCTGGGCGGCCTTGAGCGCGGCGGCGACGCGGCCGACGGCGGANGCTCCAGAAGGTCGCCTGCACCGACCGGGCGGTCGAGCAGGACGTCGATCTCGGCGAAGGTCTTGCTGCGGAGGCGCTCGCGACCGCCGTTGGACCCCCCGCGCCTCACCTTTCCGCCGCCCAGGTCACGGCTGCCCACGACGCTTCCCACGAGCTCGCCCCGGTTGTTCGAGCGCTCGTAGCTCATCATGTCGTCGTCCGAGCGGTGGTCCAGGTAGCTGTCGGTGAAGTCGCGGTTGAAGGCGCGGCGGAGCCGGTCGTGGATCAGGTCGCTCTCGGACGGGGTCGACGTGCGCCCGGCCGCGAGCTCGTCGAGGGCGAGGCGATAGGACGAGACGACCGAGTGCACATAGTCGGGGGCCTTCATGCGGCCCTCGACCTTAAGAGAGCCCAGCCCGGCGTCGTTAAGGCGCGCGAGGTCGTCGACCGTGCAGTAGTCCTTGGGACAGAGCGGGCGACCACGGCCCTCGGCGGAGACGACCCTCCCCCGCCCGTCCAGGAGCTCGTAGGGGAGGCGGCAGGGCTGGGCGCAGAGGCCACGGTTGGCCGAGCGGTTCCCCTTGAGCGAGCTCATCATGCAGACGCCCGAGTAGCAGAAACAGAGCGCACCGTGGCCGAAGCCCTCGAGCTCCACGCCCTCGCGGGCGATCGTGGCTATCTCGTCAACCGAGAGCTCCCTCGAGAGGGTGACGCGGCCCACCCCAAGGTCGCGGCACCAGGCGACGCCGCGGGCGTCATGGACGTTGGCCTGAGTCGAGACGTGGCACTCCATCTGCGGGAAGCGGCGGCGAACCTCCATGAGCAGGCCCCAGTCCTGGATGATGAAGGCGTCGGCGCCCAGGAGCCAGGCCTTTCTCACCAGGGCAAGCGCGCGAGGCATCTCGTCGGTGCGGATGACGACGTTGACCGTCACGTACACGCGGCAGCCGACCAGATGCGCGTCGCGGCAGGCGCGCCCGAAGGTCTCGTAGTTGAAGTTATGGGCGCCACGGCGGGCGTTGAAGTCGCTGCCCAGGGCGCAGTAGATGGCGTCGGCACCGGCTGCCAACGCGGCGTTGAACTGCTCGGGACCGCCTGCGGGCGCAAGAAGCTCGGGCACGCCGTGCCTCTCGCGAAAGCTGTGCGGCACAGCGGGAATGTGGGGGCGACCCGCCGCCACACCCTCGATCGACTCACAGGCTCTGCTGGCCTGCGCCTCCGCCGGCGCAGCCTTCCCCGATCCGAACGTCCCCATGCCCATCCTCGTCGACGTCCCCTCCAAAGACGGGAGAGACTCTACCCCAGGGGGGCGCTGGACGGCGCCAGAAAGAAGCGAACACAGGCAGAGGCCACGCACGCGACGCTGCTTACGCGTACGTGCGGGACGAGGCGGGGGACGTGCCCCGATGGCGTGATGGTGGGCCGGGGGGCACGATCCAGGCCCATGCGTCCAGGTCGCCTGGCCCGCCATGCCACCATGCATCGCCAGTCGATATATTTTGTACATAATTAAATATAAGAATTTATTATATTTATGGAATGCGATTAGCTCGCAATATCGATATCCACGATAAGTTATAACGGGTGGAGAGGACCGGCGGCAGGTCGGGCGCGGCGGGAGCCTTGGGGGACCGCGGGCAGTCACCACCCTATGGCCGGGCGCAGCCACCAAAGGATTGGAGAGACCCATGTTCAGGCACGAGCTTACCCACCCAGCAATCACCCGACGCGAACTGCTACGGCTCGGGGCGGCCGCATCGCTGCTCTCCGTCTGGGCACTCCCCGGCTGCTCCGGGAACGGGGCGGACGACGGTGGGACGAATGGGGGCAAGGACGTCGCCTCATCCGCTCCCCTCTCCGGCAAGTCCCTGAACGTGTACTGCGGCGCCGGCATGGCCGAACCGTTCAAGGAGATAGCCCAGAGGTTCCAGGACGAGACCGGCTGCACCATGAACGTCACCTACGCCAATGCGGCACAGATCGCCACGCAGATACGCGAGTCCGGCACGGGCGACCTGTGGATAGCCGGCTCCGTCGAGGAGACGGAGAGGCTGGGGGACGCCCTGGCCGCCAGCACGGACCTCGTGCGGCACATCCCCGTCCTCGCCGTTCCGAGCTCGAACCCCAGGAACATCCAGTCCATTGTCGACCTCGCGAACGCCGACGCCATACTCATAGGCGACCCCGAGTCGACCCCCATCGGAAAGGTCGCTCGGGCGGCGATGACGAAGGCCGGCATCTGGGACGAGGTGCAAGGAAGGGTCTCGACCACGACCACCGCCCCGCAGATCTCCGCCGCGCTCGCGAACGGGCAGGGGGACGCCGGCATCGTATGGAAGGAGAACGTCGGGGAGGGGGTCTCCATCGTGGCGGAGTCCGACATGGAGCCCTTCGCCAAGACCGTCCCCGCGGCGGAGCTGTCAGGCGCGTCCGACAGCGAGGCACTCTCGGAGTTCGTCGGGTTCCTGACCAGCGACGAAGCTCGGAAGATCTGGGAGTCCCACGGCTACGAGACGGTCTAGGGATGCATCGTTCTCACCTGGCGACCACTCGGAGGAGAGAGCTGTTCCCGGTCCTGTGCGTCGCGACGAGCGCGGTGCTCGTCCTCTTCATGGGCACCACCATCCTCGCGATCGCGGCGAACGGAATCGCCCATCTGGGCCTTGCCCTCTCGTCCGAAGAGGTCATGTTTTCTCTCCGCATGAGCGTGATGACGTCTTCCCTCTCGACCGCCCTGTGCATGGCGCTCGCCCTCCCGTGCGCCTGGGCGATGACGAGGGGAGGTCTCCCCTGCCGACGCGCGCTCGAGACCCTCGTGGAGCTCACGCTGTCGCTGCCCTACATCGTCCTGGGCTTCGCCCTCCTGGTAATCTTCTCCTCCCCCTTCGGGGTGGCCCTGCGAGACCATGGCGTCTCGGTGGTCTTCCAGCCCGCGGGCATCGTCCTCGCCCAGATGGCCGTCAACGTGCCCTTCGCCCTCCGCATGTCGAGAACCGCCCTGTACGGGGTCGACCGACGCATGGAGTTCGTGGCGAGGACGCTGGGCGCGGGCTCGTGGGACGTGTTCAGGACCATCACGCTGCCCCTGTGCCGAAACCAGCTCGTCTCGGCACTCGTCCTCACCTGGGCGAGGGGAATGGGTGAGTTCGGCGCCACGCTCATGCTGGTCGGCGTGACGCGCATGCGGACCGAGACGCTGCCCGGGAGCATCTTCCTGAGCATCTCCACGGGAGACACGGACACGGCGATGGCGACCGCGATGATCATGCTCCTCGTCTCTGCGGCCGCCCTGACGGCGGCGAACGTCCTGGGCGGGCACCCCGTCTCGCGCGCAGAAGGAGCTCGTGAGGTCTGATGGGCATCGGAATCGAGATCAGGGGGCTCGTCGTGCGTAGGGGGCAGTTCGTCCTGAGGGTGCCGCGGCTGAGCATCTCCCCCGGCGAGTCCTTCGCCGTGCTCGGACGGACGGGGTCAGGCAAGACGGTCCTCATGGAGAGCATAGCCGGCGCGTGCGAGGTCAGCGAGGGAAGCATCGAGCTCGACGGGACGAACGTCCGCGAGCTCGATCCCAGGGACCGTCGCATCGGGCTGCTGTACCAGGACTGCCTGCTGTTCCCCCACCTCAGCGTGGTGGACAACGTCGCCTATGGCCCGCAGAGGATGGGTGCCGGGACACACGAGGCGCGGTGGCACGCCCAGGAGCTCCTCGAACTCCTGGGGGTCGGCCACCTTGCCGACGCGCATCCCAACCTGCTCAGCGGAGGCGAGGCGCAGCGCGTCGCCCTCGCCCGGGCTCTGGCGACGCGTCCGGGGATGCTCGTCCTGGACGAGCCGTTCAGCGCGCTGGACCCGACCACACGAGGCGACATACGCGACGCCGTGAGGCGCGTCGTCCGCGACTTCGGCTGCACCCTGCTGTTCGTCACGCACGACTTCAGCGAGGCGCAGGAGATGTCGGAGCGCGTGGGCATCGTCCTCGACGGCAGGCTCAGGACCGTGGTCGACTCCACGCTGCTGCTCCGCACCACCCACGAGGACGACGTGGCACGTTTTCTTGGAATCCAACCCTAAGAAGGATCCGCATGACATTCATTCCTGACCAGCGCATCGACCAGCTTATATCCGAGGACATCCCCTACCTCGACCTCACCTGCGAGCTCCTGGGCATCGGAGGGCGGAGGGGGCGCATGGAGTACCTCACCCGCGAGGACTGCGTGCTGGCGGGCGGGGACGTGGCGGCGCGCGTCATGGAACGCCTGGGCGCCACCGTCGTCTCGCTCGAGCCGGACGGGAGCAGAATCGCGGCCGGCGGCACCCTCATGGTCGTCGAGGGCGCGGCGGGCCAGCTGCACATGGGCTGGAAGGTCGCGCTCAACCTCTTCGACCACCTCTCGGGAGTGGCGACGAAGACCCGGCGGATGGTCGACGCGGCACACCGCGCCAACCCCTCCTGCGAGGTCCTCACGACGAGGAAGAGCCTGCCGGGCGCCAAGGACCTCCTCACCCTCGCAGTCCACGCGGGTGGCGCCTGGCCGCATCGCCTGGGCCTCTCCGAGACGGTCCTCGTGTTCTCTCAGCACGTGGCATTCTTGGACGGGATGGACGGCCTGGCACGAAGGCTCGCGGAGGTCAGGGGCTCCTGCGTCGAGAAGAAGCTGTTCGTCGAGGCAGGGCCCGACGAGGCCCTGGAGCTCGCGCGCGGCTTGGATGGCAGGAGGCTCGTCGACGGCATCCAGCTCGACAAGATCCCGGTCGACCAGCTGGCGGACCTGGTGCTGCGACTCCGCGAGGCGGACCCGCAGCTGACCCTGATAGCCGCAGGGGGCGTGAACGAGGGGAACGCCGAGTCCTACGCCGCGACGGGCGTCGACGGCATCGTGACCACGGCACCGTTCAACGCGCCCCCCATCGACATGACCGCACGGATGGAGGCAATCTGACGCAACGGGCACCTACCATGCATGGTAGGTGCCCGCATCATGTGCTCGAGGGGACGAGTCCCGAGCCTCCTAGACCAGGCGCGCCCAGCGCTTCTTGCCCGCCTGTACGTAGCAGCCCGCCTCGAAGAGCTCGGGGGCCACGTTGTAGTCCTTGGGGGCAATGGGCTGCCCGGCGACCTTGACGCCACCGCCGTCGATGAGGCGACGCGCCTCTCCCGCAGACTTGGCGATCCCGAGGTCGACGAGCAACTTGGCCAGGTAGACCCTGCCCTCGTCGTTGGGCTGGACCAGCGAGAGGGGGAACTCGGGGGTATCCTCGGGCGCCTCGTTCTTCTTGAACTGCGCGTCGAAGGCGGCCTCGGCGGACGCTCCCGCGCCCTCGCCGTGGTAGAGGTCAACGATGTTGCGACCCAGGGCGCGCTTGAGCTGGTAGGGATCGGCGCTGCCATCCGCGAAGGAGGCGTCGATGGCGTCGATCTCGTCCACCGTGAGCGTGGAGCACAGGCGGTAGTAGCGCGGGACCATCTCGTCGGTGATGCTCATGACCTTGCCGAACATGTCTGCGGGCTCGTCGGTGAGGCCGACGTAGTTGTGATAGCTCTTGGACATCTTCTTGACGCCGTCCGTGCCCTCGAGCAGGGGCATGGTGAGGGCTACCTGGGGCTCCATGCCCATGGCGCGCATGAGGTCGCGGCCGGCGAGGAGGTTGAAGATCTGATCGTTGCCGCCCATCTCGAGGTCGGCCTTGATGACCACGGAGTCGTACGCCTGGAGCACGGGGTAGATGAACTCGTGCAGGGCGATGGGCTGACCGCCCGCGTAGCGCTTGTGGAAGTCCTCGCGCTCGAGGATGCGCGCCACGTTGAACTGGCTCATGAGCTTGAGCATCTGGGCAAGGTCGAGGGGCTTGAGCCAGTCGCCGTTATGGACGATGGTCGTCCTCTCGGGGTCCAGGATCTTCATTGCCTGCTCGACGTAGGTCCTGGCGTTTGCCTCGACCTGCTCCTCGGTGAGGGGCGGCCTGGTGCTGTCGCGGCCCGAGGGGTCGCCGATGAGCGCCGTGCCGTTGCCGATGATGAGGGTGACCTTGTGGCCGAGGTCCTGGAACTGGCGCATCTTGCGCAGGGGGACGGCATGCCCCAGGTGAAGGTCGGGGCTGGTGGGGTCGACGCCCAGCTTGATGTTGAGGGGCGTGCCCTTCTCGAGCTTCACCTTGAGCTCGTCCAGGGGGACGATCTGCATGGTTCCGGACGTGATGACCTTGAGCTGCTCTTCGACAGAAAGCAACGAACTTACCTCCATGGGTGGTCGGATGGACGTGCGCGCGATGGCACGCGGCCTTGGATTCTACTCCTGGGCCAGGGGGGTGGTGCGCACGGCAAGCGGCGCGGTCGCCTTCGGGGAGACGGTGACCTTGTAGCTCAGCTGGACCGTCTGCTGGGCACCGACGTGCAGGGTGCCCGTCCAGGCGTCGAGGCCGTAGAGGGTGTGCTCGTCGAGGCTGCTGCCGTCAGAGACGATGAGGCCGTCGACGTGGCCGCCAGCTGGCCCCAGGACCAGCGGGATGGTGATCATGTCACCCACGCTCCGCTTGTCAGGGTTCTTTCCCGAGATGTACTCGGGCATGCCTGCGAACTCGTCCTCGCTGCCGTTGTTCGTCAGGGAGGTCACCACCTCGTAGGTCGTGCTGCCGTCGGGGTTTCGCACGCCCTCGCCCACGGTCGTCTCGCAGGAGAGGTACCAGTCGATCTTCGACCAGGTGTTGTCGTTGAGGTAGACCCCGAGGACGGGGGTGGCCTCGTCCTGTCCGATCCCCCCGGACATGCCCAGGCCGTCCATCGCCCGTTCCTCGTCCGCATCGGCCATCCAGACCTGAAGGCGATGGTCGTCGGCGGACTTCTCGATGACGTCGGAGAGCCTCTTCACGTCGACGTCGCCCAACCCCCCCAGGACCTTCTGGAAGGACAGGCCGGCGACCTCGGCGAAGAACGCGTCCTGGTAGTCGGGGTTGTCCGGGTAGCGCCAGTAGACGCCGTTCATGAGCTCTGCGGCGGCGTTGTCGCCGTTCACCTCGGTCCCGTCCGAGGCGACGACGCCACCCGTGAGCGAGAGCAGCCTCTGGAGGAAGACCGGGTCGATTCCCACCACGCCATCGACGCGGCTTCCCGTGTTGTCTTGGTACGCCTCGGCGAAGCGTGCGCCGGCGCGGGCGAAGTCGGGCGTGAAGTTGACGCCGCTGGGGTCGTCCACGCTGACCATGGGAAAGACCGCGCGCTCCTCGTCGCTCCAGTCGAAGGGGAAGTTCGCGGCGTGCTGGAGGGTGAGGGAGTCCCCCATCTGGATGACGCCGTCGGTGACGCTGAGCGTCGTCCATGAGCCGGCGAAGCCACCTGTGGCCCTCAGCTCGACGTTGTTCTGGGCGACGACGAGGTAGTTCCTCGTCTGGCCGTCGGCGCCGAGCATGGCGGGAAGCTGGGGCACGATGGCGTCCGCCTTGGCGAGGGCCTCGTCCGCCTTGCCCACCTTGGCCTGGACCTTGTCGAGGGCGGAGGCGAGCTGGGACAGGTGGGCCTTGGGCAGCCCAGCGATGGTCTGGACGCTGCGGCGGACGACGGGAGAGAGCTGCTGCTCGAGGGCGGCCAGCTCCTTGACCCTCTCGACGTTCACGGCACCATCGCTCACGAGCCCCTTGAGCTGAAGGGCATCGGGATTCGCGGCAAGCGGGGTGAGCGCGTTGTCAGAGAGGTCGACGAGCACGTTGGCGAGGCTCCGGACGCTCGAGACGTCACTGCCCACGACGGGAACGAGCGAGCCGGCGGCCCAGAGGAGGCCGGACGTCTCGTTCTGCATGCCGTGCGCCGCCCCGTTGACGTCGGCGGCGATGGACGAGAGCCTCTCCGCGTCGCCGTCCTTGAGCGCGGCCTTGAGCCCGTCCACGCTGCCCACGACCTGCTGGGCCTCGGCCTTCACCCTCTGGGCCGAGACGTAGAGGCGCCATCCTCCCACGGCCATGAGCGCCAGGAGGCAGACGACGGCGCAGACGACCACGACGGCCACGACATGGCTGGAGCCTGGCTCCCCTCCTTCCGGGCCCCCTTTAGGGCCATCTTCGCCCACACGGGCGAAGCCCCGTCCCATCGTCTGCTGGAGGTCGGAGAAATGCCTGGCCATGAGAGTCCAATCGCTCGCTCGAGATTCCTGGCGCCGCCGGCGGAGCTTCCGCGGACGCACGCACAGCTTTCTAGAGTCTCTCACACGCCAGGGCGTGCGGCAGGCCTGCCGGCGACATTCCAGCATCTGAGCATAAGGGGAGCCCGGGGCGTTGGCCCCCGGGCTCCCTGGTCGTCCGATCGTGCCGAGGGGCTAGGCGCCTGGGCCAAGCTCCGCCACGCGGTCCTTGGCGAGGGCCTCCACCTCCGCCCAGCTGGGCATGGTGTCCTGCCCGCCCACCTTCGTGGCGCAGAGCGCGCCGGCGGCGGAGCCATAGACCATGCCGCCCTTGAGCGTGCCGCCGAAGGCGAGGTGGGCGACGACCTCCCCGAGGTAGGCGTCCCCGGAGCCCGTGGAGTCGACCGCGTCCACCGGGAAGGGGTCGATGCGCACGAACTTGCCGTGGCTGAGCGCCACGGAGCCCTCGGAGCCCAGCGTGACGATGACGTCACGGGCGCCCTTGCCGGCGAAGAAGCGCAGCGCCTCCTTGGCCGACTCGTCGTCTTCGGGGCAGATCCCGCTGATGGCGGCGCACTCGGTGCGGTTGACGCAGAGGAGGTCGAGCTGGGGGTAGATCTCGTCGGGCAGCTCGCGGGCAGGCGATGCGTTGAGCACGGTGTAGAGCCCGTTGCGCTTCGCGCAGGATATCGCCTTCATGGTCACGTCGAAGTCGCACTCGAGCTGGGTCAGGAAGATGTTTCCGAGGCCGCGCAGGCCGTGGATGGCGGCCCGCACCTCCTCGTAGATCATCTTCTCGTTGGCGCCGGCGTCCAGGATGACGTGGTTGTTGCCCTTGGTGCGCAGCACGACCGCGGTCGCCGTCGGCGCACGCGTGGTGGCGCTCACGTTCATGCATACCACCCCGTGCATGGCCAGGGACGAGACGAGCTCGCGCCCGTTGGGGTCGTTGCCGACCTTGCCCACCATGAAGGTGTCCGCCCCCATGCGCGCGGAGGCGACGGCCTGGTTGCCCCCCTTGCCGCCGGGCACTGTCACGAAGCCGGACCCGCGCACGGTCTCCCCGAGCTCGGGAAGCCGGTCGCACTCGATGGACATGTCGGTGTTGAGGCTACCGAATACGACGACCTTCCTCATGCCGCACTTCCTCCCTGACGCCTGTTGGGTCTCGATGTCCCCAGAGAGCATGCGATCGAGCATCGCGGCGTTGGCCCCAAGCTCCTCGCCATCATCCAGGGGTTCCAGCATACCATCCCCCGGGTCAGGCCTCCGTCACCCGTGGGCGAGGGGTCGGCCTCCGGAAGGCCAAGGGAAGGGGGCGCAGCCAGCGATCCAGAGACCGACGAGCGACGACGGGTGCGCTATGCCCGGTCGATCTCGGTTCGGCTGATGATCTCGTCCTGAACCTCCTCGCAGAGCTCGTTGAAGAAGGCAGAATAGCCCGCCACGCGCACGATGAGGTCGCGATGGCGCTCGGGGTGGGCCTTGGCGTCCCTCAGCTCGGCGTTGTCGACGCAGTTGAATTGCATCTGGGCGTTGCCGAGCAGGGACGCCGCCATGAGCAGCGCCACGACGGCCTTGCGGCCCTCGGGCTTGTCGATGAAGCCGGGCGAGAACTTGAAGTTGTGTGACATGCCCAGGCTCATCTCCTCGACGTTGATCTTGGAGACCGACTTTATGACGGCGGTGGGGCCCTTCTTGTCCATGCCCTGCGACGGGCTCATGCCGTCGGAGAGCGGAGCGTACGCCGCGTGGCCATCAGGTGTGGCACCGTCCATCTCGCCCAGCGGCGTGTTGAACGACTGGGAGAGCGTGCCGTGGATGCGGTAGGCGTACAGCGACTTGTGCGCGTTCATGCGCTGCTCGGTGTAGTCGACGATGTCCGCCGCGAAGTGGTCGGCGTAGTCGTCGTCATTGCCGTACTTGGGGGCTTCGACGCAGTCGCGCCTCACGTTCTCATAGCCCACCCAGTTGGCATCCATGGCGGCCTTGAGCTGAGGAAGCGTGTACTTGTGGTCGTCGAAGACGAGCTTCTTGACCGCAGCCATGCTGTCGGCATAGGTGCCGAGGCCGGCGAAGATGGTGCCGGGACCGGCATAGAGCACGGCTCCCCCGTCCATGACGTCCCTTCCCTTATCCATGCAGCCATCGACGAACAGCGACATGTACGGCGTCGGATTTACCTCGCGGTAGGTCTCCTCGACGATGTTGGAGGCGTTGCAGTTGACGTCGATAAGGTGGTCGAGCTGGGCCTTCACCGCATGCTCGAAGTCCTCGAAGCTCTTGAAGTCCTCGACCTCGCCGGTCGCGAGCCACTGTCGAGGTCCATAGCTGTTGAGCACGCCGTTGTGCAGCGCGAGGTCTATGCAGATGGGCCACTGCGTGAAGCCGCCCGAGGTCCACTGGTGCACGCGACCGCTCCTCTGGGGCTCGACGCAGCCCATGCAGCTGTAGTCGCGGGCGTCCTCGAAGTTGTAGCCCTTTCGCAGCATCATCTTCTCGTGAGCGTCGTCAAAGTGCACGGCGGGCATCCCGCCCCCCGCCCGTATCACGTCCACGATCTTCTCGAGGTAGCGCTGGGGCGAGAGGTTGTGCACGCGACAGGCAAGCGTCGGCTGGTACATGCGTACCTTGCGAACGGCCTCCATGATGAGGTAGGTGAGCTCGTTGGTGGCGTCTCCGCCGTGTCGGCCCACGCCACCGACGCACATGTTGATGAACGGCATGTAGCCGGCGAAGTACTTGGCGCTCGCACCAGGTGTGTACCAGATGACCTCAGAGCACTTGATCATGAAGCAGGCGAAGAGCTCGAAGGCCCGCTCGCGCGAGAGCGCCCCGGACTCGACGTCGCGCGCGTAGTAGGGATAGAGGTACTGGTCGACGCGACCCAGGGAGGTGCTGCACTGGTTCGCCTCGAGCGAGAAGAGCGACTGCACCGTCCAGAGGGACTGCAGCGCCTCCCAGAAGTTGCTGGGAGGGTTGGCGGGCACCCTGCGGTTCACCTCTGCGATTCTGAGGAGCTCCTCCCTGCGGCTGGCGTCCTCGGCCTTCCCCGCGAGCTCCTCCGCATGGTCCGCCAGGCGCCCGGCGTACGCCTTCACCCCCTCGCAGGTCTCGATGGCCGCCTCGTAGTAGACCCGGCGCCCCTCGACGTCGTCGCTCTCGGCAGGGAGTCCCGCGAGGTGGCGTCGGGCCTCGGCCTCGATGCCGTCGATGCCCTTCTCGAAGAGGATGATGTCGAAGCCGGGGGCGGTGTCACCACCGCCACTCGTCACGTGGTAGGTGACGTCCGTGATGCAGGCATCGGCGGCATAGTCCCAAAAGCCCGCCGCGCGCAGCCGCTCCTCGCAGGCCTCGGCGAGCGACTTGCCCTTCCAGAACGGGAAGATGACCTCGCGGCAGGTCCTCTTGTCCTCCTCGCTCACGTAGTAGGGGTCCTGTGGCCTCGTGCCAATCTCGTCCAGCTCGTCGTCGAGCCACTCCCAGGCGATGTCGGGAGAGAGCGCCCCCGCGCGAGGCCTGCCGCAGGGGTGGCCCACGATGAGCTCGTCGTCCTGGATGAGGAGCGGCGCCGTCTCGCAGGCCTTGCGGAAGCTCCTCGCGATGCCAGCTGGGGAGGGAGGTCGGGCTGCTCCATGGCGACGAGCGTGAAGGCCAGGGCGCGGTCTATGGTGATGCTGGGGCGCGCGTCCAGATACGCCGCCTTGAGCCTGGAGATGCGCTCGGAGGGGACGAAGCCCCCGAAGTCGAAGTGCGTATCCATGTTCGTGGTCCCTCCTCGCGGAATGGAGCTTGCTCGTCACGGGCCGGCGCTATGCCCCCTGGGGCAGCGGGGCCCAGTCGCTCAGGCCCATGCGCTGGCGCTCCTTCGCCTCTTCGAGCGATATCCTGGGGTTGTCCTCCGCCAGGTACGCCCTGAGGGCGCCGACCCCCTCTCCCGTGCTGTTGTCCACGAGGAAGACCCTCTCGCATCCACAGTCGACCAGCCACTGTCGGACCATGGGGATGTTGGCGTTGGGGGCGTGGATCTTCGTGATGACGCCGATGAGGGGACGGTTGAGGAAGGCGTTCGCGTTGGGGGCGTGCACGGTGAACGGCTCGTTTGCAGCGATGAGGATGGCGACGACGTCAGACTCGAACGAGAAGCACGCCAGGCCGACGCCGGCCTGCTTGGACTCGGCGTACTCGCCTGGCGTGTCGATGGTCTCGCCGTCGGCATAGGTGTACTGCGTCTTGTGGTAAAGCAGCTTCTCGCCGCGAAGCGCCTGGGTGAGGGAGGTCTTCCCCGCCTCGCTGCGGCCCATCAGGAACAGCCTCTTCACCTCTCCCCCTCCCTACCGGCGCGTCATCTTGCACACGTGGAAGTCGAGCACGTGTGCGAAGTAGTCGAGTACCTCCCGCTCGGCGCTCTCGACCTCGGAAATCTGGCCCGTGAGGACGAGCGACCCGTTGAAGCGGTCCATGAAGCCGAGGCCCACCGAGCCGTGCTTCACCGCGATGTCCGCGGCCACCACCACGGATTCCCAGGGGGTAAAGCGCATGAAGCCCAGCGCCTCCCCGGCGTGGTCCTCCCCCTCGTGCACCCCGATGTCGAGACCCAGGGTCGTGCACACCGGCTCGCGGGAACTCCCCATCACATGCGCGAGGTCTATCTCGCGACCGGGCACCCTCACACGGGTGATGCGCAGTTCGCCTCGCTCGTCGCGACGCAGCCTCCCGCCAAAGAGCTGGTCGAAGAACTCCTTGCGCGTGACCCTCTCGCCCACGGCACCCCCTAGCGCTTCGTGACCCGGCAGGTGACGTAGCCCAGGGTGCCGTGGAAGAACTCCACGACCCGGGTGATGGCGCAGGTGACGTCCGCTATCTCGCCGGTGATGATCATGGTCCCCGTGAAACGGTCGGCGAACCCCAGGTAGACGTCGGCACTCTTTATCGCGATGTCGGACGCGATGACCGCGGACTCCGGCGGGGTGATGTTCATGATCCCGAGCGCGCTCGAGCCGTAGTCCACCGAGGGGTTGAGCCCCAGCTTCGTGTAGATGATGGGCTCGGGCCCGCCGATCACGTGGGCGAGGGTGATCTCCTTGCCCGAGACGGTCTCTTGTACGACGCGTATCTGTTCCTGGCCGTCGTCCACGCTCGCGACCTCCAATCACATGCGAACTGCCTTGCCTCGCTACCGTCCTAAGGGCTCACTCGCTGTCAGTGTCAAGCGGTGGTCCGGCGGGCGGGATGCGACGCCTTCCCAGCGGGCGGGTGTACCTGGCCTCGCCGTGCTGGCGCGAGGCCAGGGCCGGACGTCCCTACCCCCGCCAGGCGTCGCGGTAGAGGTTCACGAGGTCCTGCTTGGAGACGGGGCGCGGGTTCGTGGGGGTGCAGCGGTCGTTTGCCGCCGCCTCGGCCATCTCGCCCACGTGGGCCTCGAAGCTCGCGGCGTCGATGCCGTCCAGCTCCGAGATGCTCCCCTCGACGCCCAGGGCGCGACGCAGGTCGAGGACGCGCCGCAGCAGCTCGTCCGCGTCCGCCATGCCCAGCTCGCCCGCGAGGCGCTCGTAGGGCTCGCGGTACTTCGTCTCCGCCATGTGGAAGCGCATGACGTAGGGAAGGAGGATGGCGTTGAGCCTGCCATGGGCGACGTGGAAGCGGCCGCCCAGCGCATGGGCGAGGCTGTGGTTGATGCCCAGACCCGCGTTGGTGAAGGCGATGCCCGCCACGCAGGACGCCTCTGTCATGCGGCCGCGCGCCCTCATGGCGTCCCCGTCACGGAACACCACGGGGAGGTCCTCGAACACGATGCGAAGCGCCTTGGTCGCCATGGCGTCGGTGAAGGTGGTGGCGGCGTTGCTCACGTACGCCTCGAGAGCGTGGGTAAGCACGTCAAGTCCCGTGTCGGCAGTGATCTTGGGCGGGACCGAGCGGGTGAAGCCCGCGTCGAGGAGCGCCCCGTCGGGCATGAGGGCGTCATCGATGAGCGCCACCTTGGTGGACCCGCGGGTGATGACCGCGAAGTTGGTGACCTCGGATCCGGTGCCCGCCGTGGTGGGGATGGCGAGGAAGTACGGGCGCTCGAGGCCCTGCTCCGCCGCGAAGTAGAGGATGGCCTTGGAGGCGTCGATGCACGAGCCGCCACCAAAGGCGATCACGAGGTCGGGCCTGACGTCGAAGATCATCCTCACGCCGGCGTCGACCAGCTCCTGGCTGGGGTCGGGCTTGACGTTCGAGTACACGTGGACCTGCGAGCCCACAGGGAGGTGCTGCGTCATCTTTTCCACCATGCCGGACTCCTGGAGGAAGCCGTCGGTGATTACGAGGACGTTGGAGCGGGAGAGGGACTGCAGGTGCTCGACGGCGCGCGCGCCGAAGAACAGCTTGGTCTTGAGGTAGAACTCGTTCATCGTTACTCCGTTTCGGTTGGCAGAAGGACCTCGGTCACGAAGAGGTCGGGGTTGGAGGTGGTCCAGAAGTCGGTCACGAAGCGCTCGTAGGCCATGCCGCAGGGACGGTAGCCGCTCTCTTGGGCGAACTGGAGCACGCGCCGGTAGGTGCTGCCCATGTCCTCGAAGGCCCCGATGTGGTAGGCGGAGAGGTACATGCCCGCAGGCAGCGACACGCTCGTCTCGCCCGAGATGGGGTGCATGGGCTTCTGGAGGAGCCTCACGTCGCACTCCCTGCCCTCGGACGCGGCGCGCACGGCGTCGTCCACCGAGTCGAACCCCAGGATGACGGGACCCGTGATGACGTTCTTCACGTCGCTCACGAAGGAGGCGAAGTCGAGGCTCACGATGGCGTCGGCGAAGCTGCCGGAGAAGCGCGAGGGAAGGCAGAGGAGCTCGCAGGAGGAGAGGAACTTCACGCTAACGGCGCTGGGACGCACCCTCAGGACGGTGCTCGCCTCCTCGACGAGCTCCGCCCAGTCGACGATGGCCTCGCGCCTCTCGGACAGCCTGCGCGCCTCGTCCTCGCAGATCTCCAGATGCCTGCCGAGGAGCTTGCGCGCCTCGAGGAGGTTCGAGTGACGCTGCATGGAGGCTATCTCGTCGAGCAAGAAGCCCATCATCTTCAGGTAGTTGATCACCGGGATCTTGAGCATGGTCTGCCGGCTGTAGTACCGGTAGCCGTTCTTGCCCACGACGTCGGGCTCCATGAGTCCGAGCTCGTCGTAGTGGCGCAGCATGCGCTGGGAGAGTCCTCCCATCCTGCTGACCTCGCCGATCTGGTACAGGCGGTCGTCCCCGCCGCCCTGCTTGCGTGAGCTCACTCAATCACCTCCGTTGCGTCGTGGAGCCTTCCTGAGAGCACGTAGCTCCGTGCGATCGGGTTAGTGTGCCCAAGTTGGCGACGGAGCGCGTCCCTCAGTGCGAAGATCGTGCCAAGGGAGTACGAGCAGACCTCCGCCTCGAGGTAGTCGAGAGCCGAGACGTGGCCTGCGGAGGACTCGTCCGGACGGGCGTGCCCGTGCGAGACGGGAAGCGCGGCGGCGGCCTCCTCGAGTGCGGGGACGAGCAGGCGGCGCAGCTGCCTCAGGGCCTCCGACTTGACGGGAGAGGGCGGGGCAAGGAGGGAGGACCACTCCCTGCCAAACGCCTCGGGGTCGGTCACCGCCATCATGCGAGCGTACTTCTCGCGCACGACGTTCCTCCCCTCCAGCTCCGCCCGCTCGAGCTCCCCCAGCACCCGGGGGACGATCTCGTGCGGGAAGGCGAGATACTGCGTGCAGCGGTACGAGAAGAAGGAGCGCAGGTCATCCTGGCAGCTCGCGCGGCCGCCGGCATTCCTCACGCCGTCGAACAGCTCCCACTCGAGGCACACGACGCGCTCGAGCGTCTCCCTGGCGGCGTCGTCGAGCCCCTCGCCCTCGAGCAGTCCGACGACCGCCGGAGCGGAGAACAGCCCCCTCATCCCCCTCCTGCGCCCAAGGCGCCTCCCGTAGGAGCCGCAGAGGCCCTCGGCGCCATGGCGGTCACCTGCCATCAGCGATACGCTCCCTCGTTGAGCGGCCTCGTCCTGAGGTAGTCGTTCGGGATCGCCTGCCACATGGACGTGGCGGCATCGAGCAGGAAGTCGGACTCCGTCGTCGTCCAGCCGAGCGCCAGCGCGACCCCCAGCACCACGGAGCAGAGCCGCTCCACGTCATCCAGGGAGACCCGTTCGACGGGGGCGGACGCGATGCCCTCCACCAGGCCGCAGACCGGGGCGGGAGCCTGTGCCCTCTGCGAGAGCGAGCGGAACGACCACTTGTAGAACGGCATGTAGCGGCGCGAGAGCAGGTGCAGCGCCGCCATGGCAGCCATAAGGAACTCCGTGCGGGCGGCGTCGGCCGCCACGAGCTCCCCGCGCCGGAGGCAGCGCCCGAGGTTGTACTGCCCCGCCTGCGCCATGACCGCCATGTCGGCGGCGAGCTTCTTCCGCAGGACCTCGTCGGGATAGAACGCCTCAAGCGCCCGGCGCACCCCCGTGAACTGCCCGCTGGGATCGCAGAAGACCTCGCCGCAGGTGACGGTGGCAAGGAGCTGCTCGGGGATGCGCAGCCACTCGGAGACGCTCTGGGGCGCCCTCTCGAGGCCTATGAAGCCACGATAGAAGGCCTCCGTCTCGAACACGCCCACCCTCTGGCCCGCAAGCGGGGTCGCGACCCTGCGCACGCCCATGAACTCCTTGGGCAGGGCCTCGTAGCGGCGCGCGAGCTCCTCTCCCCACTCCGCATAGAGGTCGCGGGGAACCCACACGCAGAAGCCGGGGCCGAAGTCGTGGTCGCAAGACAGCCCGTCGTCGAAGCCCAGGCACTCGGACCCCGGCCCGACGAGGCCGAAGGCCAGCCGTCGCTCGACGGAGTACGGCAGGCCCGCCACGAAGGCGGGCNCTTGGTCTCGATCATGCCCAGTGCCTCAGTCATGCCTGCCATCTTTCTTCCTCCCTGGGCGTGCCGCCCATTCCCGAGCTGGCGCTCGCGTTACCTGACTACCCGAAGCGTGGAGCCGCACTTGACGTGAAGCGCGTTGGCCTCCTCGGTGTCGATGTGACAGTCGAGGTTGCCGCTCTCGGTCACGCGGACGATGACGTTGTCGAGCGTGCCGCCGCGCTCCCCGCCGACCTTCAGCGAGACGACCTGTCCGTCGTGGAAGCCGCGCTCCGCCGCCTGTGCCGGGCTCATGTGGATGTGACGGGCCGCGACGATGGTGCCCTCCTCGAGGACGACGGTGCCCTTGGGGCCGATGACGGTGACGCCCGGCGTCCCCTTGAGCTGCCCGGAGAGGCGAACCACCTGGGGCACGCCCAGCTTGAACGTGTCACCCGCCAGGACCTCGACCTGCGTCTGGGGACGCACGGGCCCCAGCACGCGGACCTTCTGGATGACGCCCTTGGGGCCGGCGACGGTCACGCACTCCTTGGCGGCGAACTGTCCGGGCTGGCTCAGGTCCTTGAGGGGGGTGAGCTGGTAGCCCGCGCCGAAGAGCCGCTCGAGGTGCTCCTGCGACAGGTGGATGTGACGGCCCGAGACCCCGACGGGGACCATGTCCGGGTCGACGGCAGGGGCCTTGAGCCCGAAGATGCCCTCGACGTCCTCCTTGCTCCAGATGCCCCGCTCGAGGGCCGCGGAAATGACCCGCTCGAGCTCGTCCGCCGAGAGCGGGGGCTCGACGGGCCTCTCGCCCTCGTGCGAGCCTGGCTCGTGGTGGACGGCAGCCGGCGCCTTGCCGTCGTGCGAGGCGGGGCACGGGCTCTCGAGGNAGCCCACGGTCTCGACCATTCCCAGTGCCTCGTTCATAGTTCAGCTCCTTGCCTTGGCGGTGGCTGCCAGCGCCACCGACAGCTTTGCCTGGCTACTCCCCGCGGAATGCCGCGACGAGCTCGTTGACCATCTTCTTGAGCTCCTCGGCGTCGATCGCGTCGCTCGGAGCCTGGGGCTGCGCCTGGGCGGGGGCGCTGCCGCATCCGTTGCAGCCCACGGAGTAGCTGATGCCGCTCGTGCCATGGCCCACGGGCATCTCGATGCCCGTCTCGTGGGTCTCGGGAACGGCCACGCTCCCGGAGTGCTCGCAGACTGCGCCGGCCTGGCCGCAGGGAGCGCAACCGTACTGCGCGGCCAGCTCGGGGTGCCACTTGGCGAAGGTCTCGTCGGCGGCCGCCACCTGGTCGGGCTCGACGGTGCCGTTGGCGATGCGCTTGATGTTGATGAGGTGCTGGGGTCCCACGTTCTCGGAGACCGAGCTTCCGCCCCAGGTGCCGCAGCCCAGGGTCAGAGCGACCTCGAGACCGGTGGAGAGGCCCGTCCCGCCCTGGGTTCCGCCGGTGTTGATGAGGATGCGCGAGGCGGGCTTCACCGAGAACTTCCGGACGATCTCCTTGTCCTCGGTGTGGATGTTCATCGTGTGGCCGATGCCGTTCTGGAGCAGCGCGATGGAGAGGTCGCAGGCCTCATGCCAGTCGGCGACGGTGTAGAAGGCGAGGACGGTGGTGAGCTTCTCGAACGAGAGGGGCCACTCGTCGCCCACGCCGTACTGCTCCCCGATGAGGACCTTGGTGTCGGCGGGCACGTGGATTCCGGCGGCCTGGGCGATGTCGAGCGCGCAGTGCCCCACGAACTTGGGGCTCATGGAGTGGCCGTTGCGGAAGAGGATGGCGCAGACCTTCTTGCACTCCTCCTCGCTCATGAAGTAGCCGCCCTGCCTCTTGAACTCAGAGACCACCTCGTCGTGGTTCACCGTCTCGCAGATGACGCTCTGCTCCGAGGCGCAGATGGTGCCGTTGTCGAAGGTCTTGGACGCCATGATCTGGCGCACTGCCTGGCGGACGTTGGCCGTACGCTCGATGTATGAGGGAGAGTTGCCCGCCCCGACGCCGAGGGCCGGCTTGCCAGAGCTGTAGGCGGCCTTCACCATGCCGGGACCGCCCGTGGCGATGATCATCTTGACCTCGGGGGCGTGCATGAGCTCGTTGGTCGCGGCGATGGTGGCAAGCGAGACGCCCTGGATGATGTTCTCCGGCGCGCCCGCGGCGACGGCCGCGTCGCACATGAGCCTGATGGCGAGGTTGGTGCACTTGGCAGCCTTGGGGTGGGGCGAGAAGACGATGGCGTTGCGCGACTTGAGCGCGATCAGGGACTTGTAGAGGACCGTGGAGGTGGGATTGGTCGAGGGGACGATGCCCATGACCAGACCCACGGGCTCGGCGATGGTGATGACTTGGCTCTTCTCGTCCACGTCGATGACGCCGATGGTCTTCTTGTCCTTGATCTGCTCGTAGAGCAGGCCGGACGCCATGTGGTTCTTGTAGATCTTGTCATGCACGTTGCCGAAGGTCGTCTCCTCGACGGCCATCATCGCGAGCTGCTCCGCGTTCTTCTCCGCGACCTCGACCATGGCGCGGAGGATGCGGTCGATCTGCTCGACACTGTAGTTGGCGATCTGGTTCGCGGCGACCTGGCCCTTGCGGGCGAGGTCACGCGCGGCCTGGATGCTCTGGAGGTCGTAGTCGAATTCCTGCATCATGTCTCTTTCCGACTAGCTGATGGGATGGACGGTGGGGTCCCTGCTACTCCGCGGAGGGCAGGATGGACTCGACCATGCCGTCCGGGCGGGGGATCACGTGGACGGAGAGGAGCTCCCCCACGCGCTGGGCCGCCGCCGCGCCGGCGTCGGTCGCGGCCTTGACCGCCCCCACGTCGCCGCGGACGAAGACGGTCACGAGGCCGCCCCCCACGCGCTCCTTGCCGACGAGGCGGACGTTCGCCGCCTTGACCATGGCGTCGGCGGCCTCCACGGCCCCGACCATCCCCTTGGTCTCGATCATGCCCAGTGCCTCAGTCATGCCTGCCATCTTTCTTCCTCCCTGGGCGTGCCGCCCATTCCCGAGCTGGCGCTCGCGTTACCTGACTACCCGAAGCGTGGAGCCGCACTTGACGTGAAGCGCGTTGGCCTCCTCGGTGTCGATGTGACAGTCGAGGTTGCCGCTCTCGGTCACGCGGACGATGACGTTGTCGAGCGTGCCGCCGCGCTCCCCGCCGACCTTCAGCGAGACGACCTGTCCGTCGTGGAAGCCGCGCTCCGCCGCCTGTGCCGGGCTCATGTGGATGTGACGGGCCGCGACGATGGTGCCCTCCTCGAGGACGACGGTGCCCTTGGGGCCGATGACGGTGACGCCCGGCG
>NZ_LT635494.1:1287901-1333561 GCF_900120385.1 Olsenella phocaeensis
TCTCGCCCCTCTCCCTTGCGACGTCGCGCGCCTGGGCGGTCACGATGGTGTTCTCGTCCACGACGAGGTTCTCGTGGCGCTCCGCCGCAGCCACGACCTCCCGAGCGCTGATCAGCCTCTTCATCCTTTCCTCCCTTCCCTAAAGACTCACGTCTTCGTCGATGATCCCTACGATTACCGCGTCGACCGGCGCGTTCCTCTGGAACTCGTCCCTCACGAAGTGGTAGGCGGCCGCACCGGTGGTGACTATGACCCTATCCCCCACCCCTGCGCTGATCGTGTCCACGCAGATGAGCTGGGAGCCCACCTCCCCTCCCGCAAGCACCTCGACGCGCATGAGCTTCATGCCGCTGAGTTCGTCGTACTTGCGGGTGGCCCAAATCGAGCCGACGAGCCTACCGACGATCATGGGTGCCGTCACCTCCGCCGCGGATCTTCTCCAGGCATTCCATGACCTCCGCCGTCTCGCCCGCGATGGCGAGCATCACCATGTTCTGCGGGCAGGAGCCCCTCACGTCGGTCACGGTCACCCCCGCCGTCTTCTCGGCGATGTCACTCGCGACCACCATCTCGATGAGCTTGCCCTGCACCAGCCCCACCGCCGCCGGACGGAAGTCCTCGCCCCAGCGGGCGCCGCTCCTCTGGCGGATGATCTGCATGGTCCCCTCGGCGGGGGCCCTGATGACCCTCACGTCAAGCATCCCGGCGCTCCCTTGCCTTGAGCGCGCAGCCGAGCGCGATGCCCATGGGGGTGACGAACATGGGGTGGCTGGGCTTGTGGACCTCCATGCCCAGGCGGCTCGCCACACGCCCCTCGATGCCGGAGAGCTCGGCGGTGCCACCCACCAGGACGACCTCGGGAACGTCGTAGTCCTCGCAGGCGCGCTGGATGATGGTGGTCACCTTGTCGATGGTGGGAGCAACGATGGGAAGGACCTCCGCGTGGTGCTCGGGAGCCCTCTTGTACAGCTCCGCGTCATCGAAGCTCATGCCCTTGGCGCCCGCGAGCACGAGGGAGAAGTGGGTTCCTCCCGTGGACTCGTCAACGCACCTCACGACCTCCCCATCCCTGAAGACCGAGATGCCCGTGGTCCCGCCTCCGATGTCGACGACGGCGCCGTTCTGCACGCCCAGGAGGAGGTTTGCCGCCGTGGGCTCGTCGAAGACGGCCGTGCACTCGAGGCCGCAGCTCTCTGCGACGTTTCGCACGACGCCTCCGTCCAGCGACTCGGTCTGGGGAGGGATGGCCACCGCGCACTCCCCCAGCTCAACTCCCAGCTCGGACTCGACCTGCTCCTTGAGGCCCCGCGCTATGTCGCAGGCGCCGACGTAGTCGACCACCATGCCGTCACGCACCACGCCGGCGAACTGGTACTTGCAGTCGACGGGGCCGCCGTCCTCGTCCAGGACGACGAGCACGATGAAGGCGGTTCCCAGGTCAAGCCCACAGTAGAGGCGCTTGCCGGCCCGAGGGGCCCTGGGCTCGTCCACGCAGGAGAGCAGCTCCTCCAGCCTCCTGTTTGCCGCATCGAAGTCTGACATTGGCTACACCTCCCTTCCCGCTCGCTCCACGGACGCCCGCAGCGTCTCGCACATCCCTGACAGCTCCCTCAGCCAGGCGGCTATGACCCGTGCCTCCTGCGGCCCCGCCCCCTCCTGGGCCCGCCCCCACGCGTGGGCGAAGCGGCCCAGCTGGGCATGCGCGCACGACATCTCGAAGTAGACGGGATGCACGCCGGCGTCGAAGGGGGGAGCCGGGGCCTGGGGCGGCAGCTCCGGGGCGGTCGCATCCCCTTCCCCGCCGAGGACCAGGTCCTGGGGCGACCCCGCCACCTGCCAGCGTCGTCCCAGGGACTCCGCCTCGCGGGCCACGGAGTTGTCGACCCCCAGGGACCTGCGGGCGAGGAGTCGCAGCCCCGCCCCCAGGAGGTTCGCGTCGTGCACGAGCGCGCCAAGCTCGCAGCCGTCCTCTGTGCCCCTCGGAGCCCCGACGGAGCCAGCCTCGGCGCGCGGCGACGCCTCCGGCCCGAAGGCGATCCTGAAGTCGATCAGGAACTGCCGTGCTCCCGGAGTGAGGCGAGAGCCCTCGGGCAGCTCATAGCGCCCGAAGGGGGCGGCGGCAAACGCCTTGCGGAGCTCGTCCTCGGTCACGTAGTGCATTTCTTCCTCCTCCCTGTGCCTTCGGCCCCAGACTCCGGGGCATACGTTCCTTTGGGCTAGTGCCTCACGAGGTTCACCTTGAAGTCGGCGTCCTCGATCCAAGACTCCACGCGGTTGAGGTCCTCGTCCGTGAGCGACGGGTCGTCCTTGATCTCGTAGTCGCGGCCGAGCGACGCGTACTTCCCAACGCCCAGCTTGTGGTACGGGAGGAGGTCGACGCCGTCGAAGTTCTTCTGGTAGCGATAGGGCTTGAAGAAGGCGATCACCGCGTCGACCTCCTCCTTGGAGTCGTTCACCCCCTTGAGCAGGGGCATGCGCACGCGGACGTTGAAGCCGTTCTCGAGGAGCTCCCTCACGTTCGAGAGGATCTGCTCGTTGTTGACGCCCGTCCAGAACTTGTGCTTGACCGGGTCCATCTGCTTGATGTCGAAGAGGAAGAGGTCAACATAGCGGGCGACCTTGAGGATGGTCTCCGTAGGCGCGTATCCGCAGGTCTCGATGGCGGTGTGGTAGCCGCGGGCCTTGGAGGCCATGAGGATGGCGAGCGTGGCCTCGCTCTGGGCGAGCACCTCTCCGCCCGAGAGGGTGATGCCGCCGCCCGACATCCTGTAGAAGTCCTTGTCCTCGTCGAAGAACTCCACGATCTCGTCCACCGACCTGTCGTCGCCCATGACCTGCAGGGCGCTGTACATGCAGGCACGCTCGCACTGGCGGCAGCCGATGCACTGCACCCCGTGGTCGACGACGTGCGATCCGTCGACCATCTTGTGCACTCCGACGGGGCAGACGGCGACGCAGGCGCCGCAGTTGGCGCAGTTGGCGCTCTTGAACATGACCTCGTGCGCGCGCAGCTGGCTCTCTGGGTTCGAACACCACTTGCAGCGCAGGGGACAACCCTTGAGGAAGGCCATGGACCGCACGCCGGGCCCGTCGTACATGTTGTACTTCTGAAGGTTGAAGACGCGTGCCTTGCGCTCCACGCTTCCCTGCTCATGGCTCATTGCGGTCTCTCCCTTCTCCCTGACGTGCCGCGGCGTGCGGCTGGCCTGATTGGCGAACCTTGGCTCCTAGAACCTGGTGAGCATCGTGCGGCTGATGATCTCGTCCTGGACGTCCTTGCAGAGCTCGTTGAAGAAGGCGGAGTACCCCGCGACGCGGACCACGAGGTCGCGGTGCTTCTCGGGATGCTGCTGGGCGTCGATGAGCGTCTTGTTGTCCAGGTAGTTGAACTGCATCTCTCCGTTTCCGAACATGGAGGCGGTGCGCAGCAGCGTGATGAGACCGTTCTCGCCCTCGGGAGTGTCGAGTAGTCCGCTCATGAGTTTGAAGTTGTGCACCATGCCGATGTTCATGGAGTCGTTGGAGAGCTTGGAGACGGACTTGATGATGGCGGTGGGGCCCTTGTGGTCGGCGCCCTGGGTGGGGCTGATGCCGTCGGACAGCGGGGTCCATGCGTTGCGGCCGTTCGCGGTGGCGCCGGTCATCTCGCCGAAGGGCGTGTTGTTGGAGATGGAGAGGGTGCCCGTGGACATGTGCGAGTACAGCGTCTTGAAGTCGAGGTGGATGCGCTCGGTGTAGTCGATGATGTCGGCCGCGATGCTGTCGGCGTAGTCGTCGTCGTTGCCGTACTTGGGGGCGTCCAGGCAGTCCTGCCTCATCTGCTCGAAGCCCGCGAAGTCTGCCTTGAGCCCCTCGAAGAGCTCGCCGAGGGTGTACTTGTGGTCGTCGAACACGAGCTTCTTGATTGCCGCCATGGAGTCGGCATAGGTCGCAAGGCCCGTCCACACGACGCCGGGGCCGTAGTTGTACATGGCGCCACCGGACGAGACGTCCTTGCCGCTCTCCATACAGCCCTCGTACATGATGGACATGAGGGGCTTGGGAGCCACGTCGCGCGCGACGCGCTGCGAGATGACTGTGGCGACGTCGGTCCACTTGGTCACGTAGTAGATGGTCTTCTTGACCGCCTCGTCGAACTCCTCGAAGGTCTTGTACTGCGAGGGGTCGCCGAGGTCTGGCGTGACCTGCTTGCCGTACCACAGGGGGACGCCGTGGTTGAGCGTGAGCTCGATGCAGATGGGCCACTGGGTGTAGGAGGTGGAGGTCCACTGGTAGAGGCGGCCGGACTTCTGCGGCTCGACGCAGCCCATCATACAGTAGTCGCGCGCGTCCTCGACCGAGACGCCCTTGGCGAGCATCATCTTGATGTGGGTGTCGTCGAAGTGACAGGCGGGGAAGCCCATGCCGGAGCGCACGATGTCGACGATCTTGCGCATGTACTTCTCGGGCGACTTGTTGTGGATGCGGCAGGCGATGGAGGGCTGGTAGACCTTCACGTGGCGCACGGCGTCCATGAGGACGTAGGTGAGCTCGTTGGTGGCGTCGTGCCCCTGGCGGGTGACTCCGCCCAGCGTCATGTTGACGAAGGGCTGGTAGCCGGCGAAGAACTCGGACTGCCCGCGAGAGGTGACCCACATCATCTCGCTCATCTTGATGAGCATGCAGCCGGCGATGTCGAAGGCCTGGTACGGGGTGAGGCGTCCCGCCTCGATGTCAGCCTTGTAGAAGGGATACATGTACTGGTCGACGCGGCCGAGTGACATGCCGGTCTGGTTCTCCTCGACCGGAAGCAGGCTCTCGATGACGAAGACGGACTGCACCGCCTCCCAGAAGGTGCTGGGCTTGTGGGCGGGAACGTGCGAGAGGATCGTCGAGATCTGCTCGAGCTCGGCCTTGCGCTTGGCGTCGTGGCAGGCGGAGGCAAGCTCGTGGGCGTAGTCGCTCATGCGCTTGGCGTAAGTCATGACGCCCTCGGTGGTGTCGATGACCGACTTGTAGAAGTAGATCTTGTCGAGGTCGTCGGGGTTGGCGTAGTCCAGATGGGCGAGATGCTCCTTCGCCTCGTTCTGGATGTCGATCATGCCCTTCTTCATGAGGATGACGTCATAGCCGGGGTTGGAGTCGCCGCCGCCGCTCATGGCGTGGTAGGAGCAGTCAGAGACGAAGGACTCGCCGGAGAGCTCCCACACCCCCGCCTCGCGGTACTGGTCCTCGCAGACCTCGTCCTGGGACTTGCCCTCCCAGAAGGGGAAGAGGACCTCGCGGCAATACTGCTTGTCCTCCTCCGAGATGTAGAAGGGGTCCTGGGGGCGGTCACCGATGGTGTCGAGCTCGTCGCGCAGCCAGCGCCAGGCGAGGTCGGGCGAGAACGCGCCCGCTCGCGGCGCGCCGCAGGGAGCTCCCACCACGAGCTCGTCGTCCTGGATGACCAGAGGGGCGGTCTCGCAGCAGCGGCGGAAGGCCTTGGCGCGCAGCTCGATCTTGGGCATGCCCGGGTTGGCCTTCATGGTCTCGGTGACCGCGCGGGCGCGGTGCATGGTGATGGTGGGGACCTGCTTGAGGAAGTTGTCCTTCAGGCGAAGCTGGCGGTCGGTGGGGCCGTCGGGCACGTCGTAGGGATCGTGCGAGCCGGCAGTGGCCGCGTGCCCCTCGGACAGCGGCACCTCGAGCTGGTCGGCCACCTTCTCGAACATGCGGCGAACGGTGGCGCGCTGCTCGTCAGACATGTCCTTGGTCGCCTCGGAAAGCTCCTTCGCGAACTCCTTGATGTCCATTCTCACTCCTCCACGAAATCGTTCTTCATTGCTTGCACCACGCCAGAGAACCAGTCCTGCGGCTCCTTGCCTGACCCTGCGGCGACCTCCCGCCGCGTTCCGCCCGGCCCGTCGGGGTCGGGAAGGCGAACCTTGATGACGACGGGCGTGTGGTCGCATGACCCCGCCTTGTCGAGAAGGGCCCGCTCGGCCTCCCCGCCCGATATGCCCACCTGGCGCCTTCGTACGAAGTCCTCGTAGGTGACGCCGAGCCTGGACGTGGTGGCACTGTTCCAGCCCGTCACCGTGAGCGTCTTGGGAAGGTCGCTGTGGCAGCCGATGCATCCCAGCGCGGTGCTCACGTTCACGAGGACCCTGCCGACGGGCTTCTTGAGGATGAACTGGCGAATGACCTCTGGGTCCTTCGAGAAGATGGCGAGGGCGTTCCCGCTCCCGCTGCCCAGGATCAGCTCTATGCACTTCTCGCAGGCGTGGCGCCAGTCGTCCTCGACGAAGTACGAGAGCACGGGCCCGAACTTCGCCCTCGAGAAGAGGCTCCCCTCGCTCACGTAGGGCCTCTCCACGACCAGGACCTTGGTGGACTCGGGGACCTCGACGTCAGCCCGACGGGCGAGGTCGAAGGCGCTCTTGCCGATGAGCTCGCGGTAGGGGCGGCCGTCGGGCATGAAGAGGGACGAGACGAGCCGCTCCGCCTCCTCGTCGCTCAGGAAGTGGCAGCCGCGACGGCGCAGCTCTTCCTGGAAGCGTGTGTCGACGGCGCGCTCCACCACGACGCTCTGCTCGGCTCCAGGGAGCATGCCGTAGCAGTACGACTTGCCCAGCACCACCTCGTCCGCGCAGGCGCTCAGGTCTGCCGTGGACTCCACGAACACGGGGTTGTTGCCCAGCGTCGCGAAGTAGACGTCCTTGCCTGCGGCGTCGAAGCGCCGGGGGTCCGAGCCGTCCTCGCGCGAGTCGATGACCACGCGCACGCAGGGCTGGGAGCAGACCCACTCCTCGCCCTCGGGGCAGAAGATGCTCAGGTACCCGAGCGCCTCGGCGGGATAGTGGCAGAACTCGGCGATCTTGAGCACGTCTCCCATGACCATCGCGCAGGTCTCGTGCACGCGCGCGCTCGCCGAGAACACGACGGGGCTCTTGGAGCGCACCGCCATGACGAGCTGGCTCAGCATGGTGGGTACCGAGAGCCAGTCGGGGAGCAGCGAGACGACGACGCCCTTGGGAAGGCAGACCTCCGCCGAGCCGTTGCTGGAGCGGACGATCCTCTGCACGGGCGTCTGGGCGCTGACCTCCCCCAGAAGGTCGGTGAGGACCCACTTCGTGAGGCCCGCCTCGTCCTCGGGAGAGCAGTAGTCGCTCTCTGCGAAGGCTTCCTCCGCGTACTCCCCCGCCTTGGGGAGCAGTCCCTCCCGCAGGTGCTGGAGGAAGTCGTCGACCAGCGTGCCCGGGAGCCCCTCGAGGACCTCCGCGGAGTCCGCGGCACGCTCCAGGAGGATGCGCGCCTCCTGGATGGAGAGAAGGTCGTTGTCGATGAGAGACATGGGCACCCCATTAGTAGGGCAGGAGCTTCTCGACGGTGTACTTGTCGGTGATCTTCTTGGGGCTGGGGTGGGGGCGGGCGATCACGACGGAGCTGTAGACCTCCGCCCCCAGGNCGGCTTGGTCTTGAGCGTGCGACCGAAGTCGGCGAGCTTGCCCTGGGCAGCGGTGATGATGAGCGCCCAGACCGCGCTGATGCTGTCGTTGAGCGTGGAGGCGATGGCGGGGAGGATGAACACGGCGAGGAAGCTTCCCGCGGTGACGGTGGTCGCCCACCCCACCCATGCTCCCGTGTTCTGTGCGGCCGTGATGAAGGCCGTGTAGAAGCCATACAGAAGACCCGAGAACAGAGCGACCAGGATTCCCTTCTTGAAGAAGTTCTGGTCGAGCTGCCTCTTCTTCTCTGCTGCCAGCGAGTCGCTGGCGACCGTCGTGGATCCCTCAGCCATTCCCCCCACCCTTCCAGAATCGATTCGTCACATACCGCTCCTTGCGCACGTGGCAAGGAGCCGCCGCACCAATGCGTTCGGCGGTAATTGGGACTCGTTTTAGGGATTGCCCCTTGGGGAAGGTCAAGGGCTCTTGCGCGGCACGTTCAAACGGAACGGGCCAAGGGGGTGAGCGGCGTAAATTCATTGGCAAGCGGCAGGGTTTCCTACCTTTCTTTTCCTCGCCTTAAAAATGCTCGTCGCTCACAAGCATTTTTTTGTGCACGACGGGCGGCTGTTGCGTATATGCTGCAGTCTTGCTCGTAATTTCCCCGGCACACGCTCATGGATCACGTCCGTGCTGGTAGACGCAGGTTCGCCCTGTCGTCTCAAGCAGCTTTCCCATCGTGTCAGACTTTGGGAGAAATCTTGGATAGTCCCTTGCGGTCACCACGCACGCCATCGAAAAAACTGCATCGAATTACACTGCAATGCATGCGTCGAGCGGGATGCGAGGCCCCCACGCACCAACGGCGCGAGCCGCAGGACGGCCGCCGTCCAGACGTCTGGGACGACGGACGTCCTGTCGGTACGTGCCTGCGTGCCTCCCCGCGCGTGCGTCCCGCCATTCCGATTCCGGCGGCGCGTCGCCTCGTGTCGCAAGCGTCTATCCGCCTGCGGCCCGTCGGTCACATCCTTGGTGTCGCGTGGGCCAGCATGCGATCGAGCATCACCTGATTGGCGGCGAGCTCCTCCGAGTCGTCGAGCGGCTCCAGCTCCGCCGTGCCGTACCTGCGCTCCAGGGCGCGCAGGAGGAGGTGGTCGGCAACCCCGGGGTTCTTGGGCAGCAGCGGCCCATGCACGTAGGTGCCCACGACGTTCTTGTAGAGGCAGCCTTCGAAGCCGCTCTTCCCATCGTTGCCGAAGCCGCTCACCACCTCGCCCAGGGGTTCGACGCCGGGTCCCAGGTGGGTCCTGCCCCCATGGTTCTCGTAGCCCACGATGGGCTGGGGGCTGATGCGGCTGCGCACCGCCACGTTGCCGATGAGCCGGGGGGTGGCGCGGGTCGTCTCGAGGTCGACGAGCGAGAGACCCTCGACCTTCTCGCCCCCCATCTCGTAGCTGTGGCCGAGGAGCTGGTAGCCACCGCAGACCGCCGCGAGGACCCCGCCGTCCTCGATGAACGACTCGAGCTCCGCACGCTGGTCGAGCAGGCGCTCGCACACGATGCGCTGTTCGCGGTCGGTTCCCCCTCCTATGAACACCATGTCGAAGTCGACGAGGCTCGGCCTGTCGCCCATGTGCACCTCGGTGATGCCGCAGCCAAGGCCGCGCCAGGCAAGGCGGCGTCGCAGCACGAGCATGTTGCCCGAGTCTCCATAGAGGTTGAGGAGCTCGGGGAAGAGGTGCGCGATGCGCACGCCATGCGCATGGCTCATCGGCGCCCACCCTGCCTTTCCAGCTCCTCCTTGGCAGGGAAGAGCGCTGAGTAGTTTGCCAGCACGTAGAGAGGGCGGTCGGTCGGCACCCCAGAGAGCCTGCCCACCACCTCCGAGACGCTCTCGCAGACCTGGGCGTCGATTCCCGCGTACTTCATGCGGACCTGCACGTCGTTCGCCCGCGTGCCACCGGCGAAGACGAGTGGCGCGCGTCCGCCCTCCACCATCCGTTCGAAGTCGACGTCCCAGATCCACGAGACGTCCGTCCCGTCGTTGGCGTTGTCGTTCACCAGGACGAAGAGGGCCTTCTCGCGCTCGTCCTGCTCGAGCAGGCTCAGGTTCTGGTTGAGCCCGGCAGGATTCTTCGCCAGGTTGAGGACGACCTCCCTGCCGCCCACCTCGAAGCGCTGGAGGCGGCCGTTCTCGGGATGGTAGCCGTCGAGGGTCCTCTGGAAGTCGGCGACGTCCACGCCAAGAAGGCTCGTCGCGGCGAAGGCGGCCAGGAGGTTGTAGACCATGTAGGTGCCACCGAAGCCCGCGCTGACGCGGGAGCCCGGGGCAACGCCCGGACCAGAGACGTCGAACGACACCCCCTCGCGCCCGACCTCGACGCCGGTGGCCACGAAGTCGAGCGTCGGCCGCGCGAAGTCGCCGTTGGGACAACGGAACGCACCAAGCTGGGCATAGCTGCGGTAGAGGTACTCGAGCTCCGCGCCGCACACCTGGCAGAAGCGCGCCTCGGGCACCCTGTCCTGGCGAAGTCCAAGGTCCTCCCCTATGCCAAACGAGAGGACCCTCGTGCCGCCCGCTGCGGCCCTCATGGCAACGCTCACGCACAGGGGGTCGTCCCCGTTCACGACCAGGGTGGTGCCCGAGGACCCGAGCAGGGCCCGGACGATGGTGTCCTGGACGCGGTCTATCTCTCCCGCGCGGTCGAGCTGGTCCCGGAACAGGTTGAGGAGGACGAGGTAGTCAGGCCTCAGCTGGGGGAGGATGTGCACGGTCGAGAGCTCGTCGGCCTCCATGACCGCGAAGTCGGCCTCCCTGCCGGGCAGGAGGGCCGAGACGACGCCGGGCGCCATGTTGGCGCCGACGCGGTTGCAGAGCACCACGTTGCCCGCCCCCTCGAGCGCCGCGGCGATCACGTTGTTGGTCGTGGTCTTGCCGTTGGTCCCGCAGACGACGACGGAGGCGCGCCTGGCCTTGCGGGCAAGCTCCCCCATGAGCTGGGGGTCTATGGCCAGGGCGAGCCTCCCTGGAAGCTGGGAGGCGTTGCGGTGGAGCACGCTCGAGAGGCCCCAGTGGGCGAGCCTGCCCGCGCCCGTGGCAAGGGCGCTTCTGACCGACACTAGCGCCCGTCCTCTTCCGTCGCCTCGGCAACGGCGTCCTGGCGGGACTCCTCGGACTTGCTGGCGGCATACTCCTCGGGCGTGAGAACGTCCTCGATGCGCAGGTTGACCCCCGCGACCTCCAGTCCCGTCATGCCCGTCACCTGCTTGACCACGGTGCGCTTGACGTCCTCGAACACCTGGGGCGCGTAGGCGCCGTACTCGATCAGCACCGAGATGTTCACGCGCACGGCCGAGTCCGGCGTGACCTCGACGGTCACCCCCTTGCGCGCGTCGCTGGCGCCCAGCACGTCCTGGATGCGGTTGAGCCACCCGCCCTTCATCCCAATGACACCGGGCACGTCGCGCATCGAGATGGCGACGATCTTCTCGATCACGCCGTTCGAGAAGGTGAGGGAGTCCTCCGAGTCGAGGTCCTCGTCCTCCCCCGCCAGCTGTACGGCCTGGCCCTCGGCCGGCCCCTCGTCTGCGGGGACGACCTCGGTGGCAATCGGCTCCACGGGCGCGGACGCCTCGTCGGCCTCGCCTGCGGGGGTTCCCCCCGCCAGGTCAACGACCTCCTCGGCGATGGCGTCGGGCTTCTGGGTCTTGGGTTCGGACATGGCTGTCTCCTCTCGGATGCCTGTGCTGGTCAATGGGGGTTCGTCACGTTAGCCCTGGTTGCCCCTCAGGACGCGCTTGATGGCGTCGAGCGCCCGGGTGTCGCCATCGAGGCTCTGCCCGACCACCACTCCGACGGCCACGCAGAGCGCGACGAAGAGGGCCCTCCACAGCCCCAGGGCAAAGACGAGGACCGCGACGCAGAGGCCGGCGAGCCCTCCCACGACCGCTCGCTCGTGCCCCCTTGCCATCCGTCGCAGCGAACTTCTGAGCTCGCGCGCGGAGGTCTCCTCATTGGGGCCCTGGCCTGTGCGCACCTCGGGCGAGAGGTCTCCCTCCTCCCCATTGGGAGTACCTTTCACCTGCGGCTCCTCGTCGCTCGCATCCTCTATTGCGAGCCGTGGCCTCTTCTCTGCCATGGGCTACCCCTCCCTCGGGACGGACGGTGCGTCCTCGTTCCCATGGGCCGCGCGGCCCATGGGAACCGTGATCTCTGACGTGTCGCCCGAGTCGGCGGGCGTGGGGTCGGCAGACCGATGCGCCAGGGCGTCCTGCCCAAGGTCCGTCTTGGCCACCGTGACGGCACCCATCGGCTCGGGCTCCGCCGGCGGCTCGAGGGACGGCTCGGCTGCGATGGCCCGGGCATCCGCGAGCTCGGGCTCGCTCTGGTACTCGCTCGCGTCGAGGAACTCCAAGTCTATAGAGTCGACGTTGTCCCCGCAGACGACGCGCAGCCCGGACGCGAGCCTCTCGTGGAGGTCGGACCCGGCCTGTGCCACGTCAACCGTGTGCACGGGCTGGACGCGCGCGGCCACGCTGACCTTCCCGCGCCTGCCGATCCGCACGTCGACCCTCTTGGCCCTGAGGAGGTCCCCCTCCTCGATGACGTGGGTTGCCTGGGAGGCGATCGCGTCGCGGGTCACGCTCACGTGGTCGGATCCCTCGCGCGCGACCTCGACCGTCGGACGACGGTGCTGGGCGAAGATGGAGCGAAGCAGGAAGAGGAGGAGACCGCCGGCAAGGACCGCGGCCATGCCCTCCACGACGTAGTAGTAGACGTCGACACCCATGAGGGCCGTCGCCTCGCGAGTCCAGGGACCCCACCAGGGCAGCACCAGCGCGGCCAGGGCGAGTAGCCCGGCCAGCGAGAACACGAACAGGCACAAGCGCTTCATGATGCCCATGAGCCAACACCCCTCCCTCGGGCGCCACCCTGCCGTGGCGCAGACGTCAGCTCAGAGGATAGCGCAGGGACGAGGCGGGGCGGACATGGAGTCGGCGCGCCACGCACCCCGCACGACAAAAGGCGGGCACGGGCCGTGCCAGGCATCCCTAGAGGAGGCGGCCCTCCCACTCCCGCTCGCGAAAGCCGACGAGCGCGAAGCCGTCGCCCACCACGAGGGGCCTCCGCACCAGCATGCCGCTCGTGGCGAGAAGCCCGTAGCACTCCTCGTCCGTCATTCCGGCGTTGAGCCGAGCCCTCACGCCCTGCTCGCGGTAGAGCGTGCCGCTGGTGTTGAAGATCCTGCGGATGGGAAGGCCGCTCAGGCGATGCCAGGCGGCAAGCTCCTCCGCGCTGGGGTTGTCCCGCACGATGTCCCTGAGCTCGTACGGGATGCCGTGGTCGTCGAGCCACCCCAGGGCCCTCTTGCAGGTCGAGCAGCGCGGGTGGCAAAGGACCAGCAGGTCACGCTTGGACATGGGTCCCTCCCTTGGACGTTGGCCCGTGGTGGCGTGACGCTAGCGCCCGCCGCCCTTGATCGTAGCCTCGGGGTCGCGCACGTACAGGTAGAGGTAGCACCAGCTGACGACCCATGCGAGCGACACGACGATGCGAAGCCCCCAGCGGACGTAGCGCGCGATGGGCAGGACGAGCGAGGAGGCCAGGAGCAGCGCCATCCCCACCGAGATTCTCGTCATTACGACGTCCTTGCGACGGTGCGCCATGACGGGACGCCTCGCCTTTTCCTGGGGCTCGTTGAGCTTCTCGATGAGCCAGCGGTAGATCCTGGTCGACCTGAGGAAGCGCCCGAAGGACGGGAAGGCGTGCGAGAGCGATATCGCGGCGAGCACCCAGAAGGGGATGGCGGGCAGCACCGGGAAGATCGCCCCTATGACGGCAAGGACCACGCACGCCACGGTGGCAAGCAGATAGAGCGCCCGCTCGGCAGGGGTGGGGGGCTCGTCCTCGTCGAAGTCCAGGTCGAGGAAGGGGTAGCGGTTACCGCTCCTCTTGCGCGCGCGTCGTGCCTCGACGCGCATACTGACGCCACCGAGCTTCCTCTTGCCTCGTGCCTTCATTCACCACCGCCCGTCACAGAGGGCGCCCCCTTGGGCGCGAACTCCCCCATCCTATCCAAGCGGTGGCGGAGAGGTGTGAAGTTCCCACGCATTCCCGCGGGCGTGGCTACGCCTCCGGGGAGGGCTCCCCCTCGCCACCGAAGCGACGCCCGAGGAGGGAACCGAAGGCGGCGGCGAGGAACTGCTGGAACAGCGTCCCCATCATGACGGGAAACATGACGGCCGGGCCAAAGAAGCGCTCTGCGATGACGGCACCGGCGCTGATGTTGCGCAGCCCGCAGTCGAAGGTGAGCGTCACCGCCTGGGGCCTCCCCAGCCCCATCAGCTTCCCCAGCAGGAGCCCGATGACGAACCCCGCGCTGGCGAAGCAGCCGACGAAGAGCATGATCCCCAGCAGGCACGGGCTCAGGTGCAGCATGTAGTCGGATATTCCCGTGGAGTTCGCCGCGATGATGAGGACGAGGATCACCCTGCAGGCAGGGGAAAGCGCGGGCGAGAGGACCTCGCCTCCCCAGCCGTGGCTCAGCTGGTTGACGGCCATCCCGGCCAGGGCGGGCAGCGCGATCATGAGGAGCATCTCCTGCATCATGGCCAGCGGGTCCATACTCACGGTCGCGCCCACCAGAACGGAGAGCGTGAGCGGGATGCTGAGCGGCGAGAGGAGCGTGGAGGCCATGAGCGTCGCCAGGCCGAGCGTCACGTCCCCCTCGAAGAGGCCGACCCACATGATGGAGACGACCCCGATGGGGACGCTGTACTCGAGCACGAGGCCGCAGGTGGTCTGGGGGTCCCGAAAGATCGCCTGGCCGAGCGCGCAGGCGACCGCCGGCATGGCGACCGAGGTCACCAGGAGGGCGACGATGAGGGGAAGCGGCCTCCTCAGGCAGGCGAGGAGGTCGTCGAAGCCGCTCGTGAGGGAGCCTTGGAAGGTCATGAGCGCGAACAGCGCCGGCACCACGGGGTTGAGGCGGGAGAACACTCCCGGCAGGAAGATGCCTCCCGCAAGGCAGAAGGGCACGATGTAGATCATATGCCCTGCGATGAACCTGCCAAAGGCCTGCCACCTAGCCATGCGACGCCCCTCTCCACGGAGGAACATCCTACGCCAAGCGTCGGCGCGCACCGCGAAGAGAGGGGCAGCCCGCAACCTTCCGGTCACGGGCCGCCCCGTCTGCCAAGCATCGGTCTGGGCTACGCGTAGCGCCTGCTGGAGCTCTTGGGGTCGATGGGGACCTTGCCGTGCTCCGACTCGTAGGCCTCTATCATGCGGTCCACGTTGCGCTTGGCGTTGCGGATGCCCAGGTGGAGCACCACTGACGCAGGCACGGAAAGGACGAGGAGGGCTATTCCCGCCACGCCCGCCCGCCTGTCTCCGGCCCCGTAGAAGCCCCATCCCACGAGGATGGCACCAACCGCCAGGCCAGAGTAGGCAAGGCGCTTCCAGGTCTCCAGGCGCATGATCGCCTGGGTCTGCAGCTCCGCCTCCCTGAGCAGGGCGTCGCGCGCGGGAGCGCGCCCACCCCTCCGTGACTGCCTGCCGTCCGCCTTCGCCATCTGCGCTCCCAGCCGCCCGCGCCTAGTAGGAGAGGCCGGGGTTGAAGATGGAGGTGTTGATGCCAGGGATCGTGATGCAGCCCACGAGTGCGACGATGACCAGGATCAGCATGACGATGGTCGGCGAGATCTTCTTCTTGGTCATGAGCCACCAGCACAGCCAGACGAAGAAGAAGTTCAGGGCCTTGGGCATGATGCCGTCAAGCGTGTTCTGAAGCGCGAAGGAGGAGTCCGCGCCGAACTCGACCGCGAAGGAGGTCGAGATGTTGATCCACGTCGCCGCGACGGCGCCGATGACCATGGTGCCCACCATGACGATGGAGCTGCGCAGGGCCGCGGACTGGGGACCGACGAGGGCCTCGACCGCCGAGCCGCCCAGGGAGTAGCCCTGGTTGTAGGCGAACTTCATGCCGAAGTACATGAGCACGTTCCAGGCGACGATGTAGAAGATCGGGCCCAGGGGGTTGCCGCCGGTGGAGAGGCCCAGGGCGATGCCCAGCAGGATGGGGATGAAGGTGCCGACGATGATGGAGTCGCCGAGGCCCGCGAGCGGGCCCATCAGTCCGGCGCGGATGCCGTTGATGGTCTCGGCGTCCATGGGCTCGCCGTTGGCGCGCGCCTCCTCGAGGCCGACGGTCAGGCCGACAACCATGGTGCCGATCTGGGGCTCGGTGTTGAAGAAGGTGGTGTAGGTGCGCAGCGCCTCGACCTTCTCGTCGTCGCTCTCGTACAGCTCGTCGACGATGGGAAGCATGGCCCACAGGTAGCCGAAGGTCTGCATGTGCTCCTGCGAGAAGCAGGTCAGGTTGCCGTAGATCCAGTGGAGGAACGACGCCTTGCGCGCGGACTCGGAGGTCTTCTTGAGCTCTGCCATGATTAGATGTCCTCCTCATCGTCGTCGTCGACCGACGCCGCCTGGGCAGCCAGAGCCGGGCGGTTGGTCTTGACGGACTGGATCTCGAAGTTGATAAGTGCGAAGAAGACGGCGATGATGGCGGACGCGATGAGGTTGCAGCCCATGACCGCGGCGAGCAGGAAGCCCACAGCGAAGGTGACCCAGTCAAGCGGCTTGGTGATGACCTGCTTGCAGAGGATGCCGACGCCGACTGCGGGGAGCAGCGAGCCCACGGTGAAGAGGGTCTTCATCGCGAGGCCATCCATGGGGAGGTACTCCTTCATGAGGTCGACCATCGTGGGGCCTGCCATGCAGATGACCACGGTGGGGATGAAGGAGAACAGGATGTGGGAGACCCAGGGGAGCACCGTCTCGACCATGGGGATGGTCTTCTTGATGTTGTCCCACCTGCCACCCTCGACGGCCTTCCAGCCGATGCCCTGCCACACGAGGTTGAGGGTCGCGGTGCCATAGAAGAGGACGGTTCCCAGGGTGCCGACTGCGGCGCCCAGGGCGGCGGCGAGGCCGGTGGCGGCGTCGGACGAGGGGTCGAGGCCCTGCGCCGAGATTGAGAGCATGGCCAGCGGGATGCCGATGTAGGTCACGGCGCGCACGTCGGCCGAGACGGTCCCGCCGGGGGTCACGAGCGCGATGTAGACGACCTGGATGGCGGCGCCGACGATGATGCCGAGCTGCAGGTTGCCCAGGATGATGCCCACGACGAGGCCACCCACGAGGGGACGGCCCAGGGTGTAGTTGCCGATGGTCGTGCCACCCATGCCCGGAAGGGATGCGAGGCACGCGAAGATTCCAAGCAAGACGGCTTGGAAGATGCTGATCGTCATAGTCAAACCCACCTTCCCAGTAGTGGTTCGCGCCAGCGCTAGTGGACGTCGAACTGGCCGCGGAACTTGGGCCAGTCACCAATGGACACGTCGGGAAGCAGGGCGAACTTGACCTCGTAGCCAGCCTTGGCCATGTCCTCGAAGGCCTGGGCCTCCTCGGCGGTGATGGACTGGTTGTTGCCCAGCTTGGTGGTGCCGGGACGGTCGTTGCAGGGTCCGACGACGACGCTCTTGACGTCGGAGGGGACGAACTTCTCGTCGACGAGGATCCTCTTCATGTCGAGGGGGTTCTTCGTGATGAGGAAGTAGCGCGACGCCGAGGAGAGGACCGTGTCCTTCTTCTCGAGGAAGTGCTCCATCGTCCAGACGAAGATCTTCTTGTCTGGCGCGGCGCCCTTGTAGGCGGCCTTGAGCACGGAGTTGCTCGCGGCCACGTCGTTGACGGCGATGATGCCGTCGCAGGGCCGCTCGAGGGCCCAGCGCGTGACCGTCTGACCGTGGATCATGCGGTCGTCAATGCGAACGAACGAAATCATTTCCACTCCTCTTGTCTGCCTGCATTGCCTACAGGTCGTCCTCGTCCTCGTCCTCGACCTGCAGCTGAATCTCCCTGACCGCCTCCTTACCGTCGTTCAGGATGCTCGCCTTGAGCGCGGCATCGTCGAGTCCGTCGTCGAAGCCCATGAGGGCGGCTATCGCCATGGCGAGGTTGAGCCCGCCAAAGGCCACGGTGTTGCCGAGGAGCCCGGCCTCGGTGAGGGTGTTGAGGGCGTTGGTGAGGGGCGAGCCGCCCATGATGTCTCCCAGGACCACGACCGAGTCCTCCGGCCTGATGGGGGCGATCGTCTGCCGCACGCCCTCGACGTAGGCATCTGCGCCGACGCCGTCCTCCATGCTGTGGGCGAGCACGTCCTCGCGCGGCCCCAGCAGCATGTCGATGACGCTCTTCACCCCAGGCGCCATCGTTCCGTGGCTTACCATGAGCAGATACCTCATAGGACCTCTCCCTTCGCGTCGTCCGCGCTACGGGGTGCGGCTGGGACTGCTGGCTCGCAGTGGGTCGACCAAGCCGGTGACCTAGTGCAGACATGCCAATACAATCTCACCAAGTATACACAATTCTGCCAAAGAGCCTCCATAAGTTTGCGTTTTTGCTAATGCTCGGAACAGCATGCGGGCACCGGCCGAAAAGGTCCGGGAATGGCGAGGGGGGACTCTCCCCTTCCGCCGCGGTGAGTGGCGTGGGATACAATCCATGCAGTGCCGAACAAGGAGGGACGCATGTACAAGATCGTTGCCAGCGACATGGATGACACCTTCCTCGCGAGCGACCACACCATCCCCGCGGCGAACGTCGACGCCGTGCGCCGCCTGCGCGAGCTGGGCTGCCTCTTCGTCCCCTCCTCCGGGCGCGCCTACGGCTCGATCATGGAGTCCCTGCATGCGCTTCCCTCGGACCTCCTCGAGGGCTCCTACGTCATCTCGTACAACGGGGGCTGCATCACCCGCGTGGGGGACGACGCGCCGCTCTCGTCGCACTCCCTCCCCTTCGAGCGCGTGCGCGCCCTCTTCGAGTACGGCCTCGAGCAGGCGGGGCTAAGCTTCCACGTCTACGAGCTGGGCGGGAAGGTGTGGACCTATCGCCTGCAGCAGGACGAGCGGGACTATCTCGAGGGCCACATGGGCCACGAGGAGCTGCGGGAGGGGTCGATCGACTTCCTGCGCGACGTGCCCCTGGCGAAGATCCTCTACTGCCTCCCCGACGGCCTGTCCGAGCTGCACCGCATCCTCGACCAGATGCCGCGCGAGCTCTGGGAGGGGACCCTGCCCACCTTCTCGAGCCACCGCTACCTCGAGTTCAACCCCGAGGGCGTGGACAAGGGGGCCGGCCTCAGGAGGCTGGCGGAGCTGCTCGGCGTGAGCACAGAGCAGACCATAGGCTGCGGGGACTCCCTGAACGACCTGGCCATGATTCGTGCCGCCGGGGTGGGCGTGGCCGTAGCCAACGCCAGCGACGGCATCGAGCTCGAGGCCGACTACCACGCCCGCTCGACCAACGACGACGGCGTCATCGCCGAGGTCGTGCGCGAGCTGGTGGAGCCCGCGGCCCGGAGCTAAGGGCCCAGCACCAAAGAGCCCCACATATTACCGGCGGGGACCGACATCGGTAGCGGCCGGCTCATGGACCTTTCTGGGGCATCCATGCGCCGCGTTCGCAAAAAACTGCGCACGGTTGCACCGAATTATGGAGACGTTCGGCGTTTGCCCAGGTCGCAATCAGCTGAAAGAAATCCAATGCGCAGTTTTTCGGGGCATGACACCATCCGTTCGCTCCATGCCGCCCAAGGTGACTCGAGCTGCGACGCGACGAGGCGACGCGGCATGCGATTTTTCACGAACAAGGCGCCCGCATGTCGCACAACGGGGTAAAATACCCCCCTGTAAGTAGGATTTGGATCGGGACGGCGCGGCGGGGGCCGCTCGTCCCGCCCACGACAGCGCGTGCGCGCACCCAGAGAGAGGCACCATGTCCAGTCAGCTGCTCAGCATCTCCGGGCTCTCGGCCGGGACCGAGGACAAGCCCATCCTTCATGACATCGACCTCGAGGTCGGCACGGGCCAGACCCACGTCCTCATGGGGCCCAACGGCGCCGGCAAGTCGACGCTGGGCCACGTCATCATGGGCGACCCCAGCTACCGCGTGAGCTCCGGCAGCATCGCCTTCGACGGGAAGGACGTCACCTCCCTCTTGCCCGACAAGCGCTCCCTCGCGGGCATCTTCCTCTCATACCAGGCGCCCGTCGAGGTGCCCGGCGTGCCCCTCTACAGCTTCCTGCGCACCATCTGCCAGATGAGGCCCGAGCTCAAGATGACCGCCCGCAGGTTCCGCGAGCGCGTGGCGCAGATCTCGGAGCAGCTCGACATGGACGACGCCTTCCTCACCCGCGAGCTCAACGTGGGCTTCTCGGGCGGAGAGAAGAAGAAGGTCGAGATGCTGCAGCTCCTCCTCCTGCGCCCCAAGCTCGCCATCCTGGACGAGACGGACTCCGGCCTGGACGTGGACGCGCTCTCCATCGTGTCGCGCGGCATCGAGGCCTACCGCAGCGAGTGCGGCGGCGCGCTCCTCATGATCACGCACAACACCCGCATCCTCGAGAGGCTCGACGTCGACCGCACGCACGTGATGGTCAAGGGTCGCCTGGTGGCCGAGGGCCCCGCCTCCCTCATCGACGAGATCGACTCCGACGGCTTCGCCCGCTTCGAGTCCGAGCAGATTGCCGAGGCCTAAGGTGAGCGAGAGGCAGAACGCGGGCGAGGTGGACGAGAGGGGCCGCTCCAAGGTCTCCGACGTCGACCGCTCCCTCTACGACTTCGTGAAGAGCGAGGAGGGCTACGAGCGCTACGACGACGGCCTCACGCCCGAGATCGTGCGCGCCATCAGCGCAAAGAAGGGCGAGCCCGCCTGGATGCTCGACATGCGCCTCGAGGCCCTCGAGGTCTTCCACGAGCGCAAGATGGCCGACAACTGGGGCCCGGACGTGTCGGGCCTGGACATGGACCACATCTCGACCTACGTGAGCCCCCAGACCAAGCAGGCCCGCGACTGGGACGACGTGCCCAAGGACATCAAGGACACCTTCGAGCGACTGGGCATCCCCGAGGCCGAGCGCGAGAGCCTGGCCGGCGTCGGCGCCCAGTACGACTCCGAGATCGTCTACCACAACATGCGCGAGGAGGTCGCAAAGCAGGGGGTGGTCTACACCACGATCGAGGACGCGCTGCAGGACCCCAAGTGGGAGGCGGTCGTCCACGAGTACTTCGGCAGGCTCATCCCCATGCGCGACCACAAGTTCGCGGCACTGCACTACGCCGTGTGGTCGGGCGGCTCCTTCGTGTACGTCCCCGAGGGCGTCACGCTCGACTACCCCCTGCAGAGCTACTTCCGCCTGAACGCCTCCGGCGCCGGCCAGTTCGAGCACACGCTCATCGTGGTCGAGCCCGGAGCAGACCTGCACTTCATCGAGGGATGCTCCGCGCCCAAGTACTACGAGGCCAACCTCCACGCCGGTGCCGTGGAGCTCTACGTGAAGGACGGCGCGCGCCTGCGCTACTCCACCATAGAGAACTGGTCCAAGAACATGTACAACCTCAACACCAAGCGCGCCACCATCGGCTCCGACGCGCGCATGGAGTGGGTCTCGGGCTCCTTCGGCAGCCACGTGAGCTACCTCTACCCCACCACCATCCTGCAGGGCGACCGCTCGAGCTGCGAGTTCACCGGCATCACCTTCGCCGGTGCCACGCAGGACCTGGACACGGGCTGCAAGGTGATCATCAACGGCGCCGACTGCACGACGTCCGTCGACACCAAGTCCATTTCCAAGGACGGCGGCATCAACACCTTCAGGAGCTCCCTGGTGATCGGCCGCCACGCCGACAGGGCCAACGCGTCGGTGTCCTGCTCCTCGCTCATGCTGGACGACATCAGCCGCTCTGACACCATCCCCGCCATGGACGTGCGCAACCGCACGGCCCAGGTGGGGCACGAGGCGACCATCGGCCGCATCTCGGACGACACCGTGCTCTACCTCATGAGCCGCGGCTGCTCGGAGTCCGAGGCCCGCACCATGGTGGTCAACGGGTTCGCCAACCCCGTCTCGAAGGAGCTCCCGCTGGAGTACGCCGTCGAGATGAACAACCTGATCAAGCTCGAGATGGAAGGGGCGATCGGCTAATGGCAGAGACGATTGCCGAGGCGCCGTCGTACGCGGCCGTCGAGCACGTGAACCAACCGCCCGCGCAGACCTGGAACCACCTCAGGATCAACGGGTGCAGCCTCAGGCTCCCCTCCCCCGCCCGCAAGGGAGAGGTGCTCGCGCGCCTGCCTAGAATCTTCTCCCAGCTCGAGTGCGGCATCGGCGACGAGGCCGTGAGTTGGGTCGAGTCCGTGGCGGGAGACGCCCGCTACGTGGAGGTCCCCCAGGGGACGCGTCGCGCGGAACCTATCGTCGTGGACGTCGACGCCAGCGGTTTTGCCGTCGAGGACACCGGCGTGATGCTGCGCGAGGGCTCCGAGGCCACCGTCGTGGTCTCGGTCCGCGGCCAGGGCGGCCACTCCGCCTCCCTCCTCCGCGTCATCGCCGAGGCGGGCTCCAGGCTCCACCTCGTTGAGGTCGTCGCTCCCGGCAGTGGGAGCACCCACCTCGAGGGGGTGGGCATCGAGGCCGCCGAGGGCGCCCGCATCGAGGCGCGCCAGTACGCGCTGGGGGGCAAGAGCCTGGCCATGGGCTTTGCCACCAAGCTCGGGGGCACGTCGTCGCGCCTGCAGCTCGACTGCCGCTACGTCGTGCGCGACGCCGACGAGCTCGACGTGAACCACGTCGTGCGCCAGCTCGGCCGCAACAGCCGCAGTGACATCGTCACCTCGGGCTTCCTGGGCGAGAGGGCCCACAAGGCCATGCGCGAGACCATCGACCTCACGCACGGCGCCAAGGGCGCCCGCGGCAACGAGACCGAGACCGTCCTCATGGGCGGCGACGAGGTCGTGAACAAGACCCTTCCCGTCATCCTCTGCGACGAGGACGACGTCCAGGGCAACCACGGCGCCTCCATCGGCTCCGTCAGCGCCGAGCAGCTCGGCTACCTCACCGACCGCGGCCTCAGCGAGGAGGAGGTCAACGACCTCTTCGTGCGCGCCATCTTCGACGACGCCGCCATCCACGCGCCCGAGGCGAGCTCCCGCGAGGCCGCACTCGCCCGTGCGGAACAGCTGCTCGGGCCCGAGGCCGCCCGCGACGTGGCCGAGGGCCTGGGCCTCTCGCCTGCCACCACCGACGCCAGGGAGGTGTCCGCATGAGCCTCGACGCATCCCAGCTCGCGAGCATCGCGGAGAACCCCTACAAGGATGACTTCCCCCTGCTCGCCAAGCATCCCGAGATCTGCTTCCTCGACAGCGCCGCCACCTCCCAGCGGCCGGCAGCCGTGCTCGACGCACAGAGGCGCTTCTACGAGGAGATGAACGCCAACCCGCTGCGCGGGCTCTACGGCCTGTCGGTCGAGGCGACCCAGGCCATCGAGGGCGCGCGCGACCACATAGCCCGCTTCATCGGCGCGGTGGACGACGAGGGAAGGCCCCAGGGCAGCGAGGTGGTCTTCACCCGCAACGCCTCGGAGTCGCTCAACCTCGTCGCCCAGACCCTGGGCAGGAGCGTCCTGCACGAGGGCGACGAGGTCGTCGTCTCGATCATGGAGCACCACTCCAACATCATCCCCTGGCAGCAGGTCTGCGCCCAGACGGGCGCCCGCCTCGTCTACCTGAGGCTCGACGACGACTTCCGCATCACTCAGGAGGAGCTCGAGGCGAAGGTCGGCCCCAAGGCGAAGATCGTCTCGGTGACGCAGGTCTCCAACGTACTGGGCGTGCAGAACGACATTCCCGCCATCTCCGCGCGCGCCCACCAGATGGGCGCCCACATGGTGGTCGACGGGGCGCAGAGCGTCCCGCACCTCAAGGTGGACGTCCGCGAGCTGGGTTGCGACCTCCTGGCCTTCAGCGCCCACAAGATGGGTGGCCCCATGGGCATCGGGGTCCTCTGGGGCAAGGCCGCCCTCCTCGACCAGATGCCCCCCTTCCTCACGGGAGGCGAGATGATCGACTCCGTGAGCGAGACGGACGCGGTCTGGGCGCCCGTCCCACAGAAGTTCGAGGCGGGCACGCAGGACGCGGCGGGCAGCTACGCCTTCGACGCGGGCCTGGGCTACCTCGAGTCCAAGGGCTTCGCCGCCCTGGAGGCGCGAGAGAGGCTCCTCTCCGCCTACCTGACCGAGAGCCTGGCAGCCCTCGACTTCGTCGACGTCATAGGCCCCGAGGACGGCTTCCGCCACGTCGGTGCCGTCGCATTCAACGTACGTGGCGTCCACCCACACGACGTGGCCTCCATCCTGGACGGGTCGGGCGTCTGCATCAGGGCCGGGCACCACTGCGCCCAGCCCCTCCTCTCCTACCTCGACGTGGCCATGGGCAGCACCTGCCGCGCGAGCGTGGCGTTCTATAACGACAAGCAGGACATCGACCGCCTGGTCGACGGCCTCAAGACGGTTTGGCAGGTCTTCAATGGCTAACGCGAACGTCGCGTCCCTCTACAACGCGCAGTTCATGGACCACGTGTCCCATCCCGACTACAAGTACCCGCTGGAGGACGCCACCCTCACCCACGAGGGCGTGAACCCCTCCTGCGGCGACGAGCTCACCTTCTACGTCCGCCTGGGGGACGACGGCACGATAGAGGAGGCGGCCTACCAGGGCCACGGCTGCGCCATCAGCCAGGCCTCCGCGGACATGATGAGCGACCTCGTGGTGGACAAGACCCCCCAGGAGGCCATCGGGCTCTGCAAGCTGTTCGGTCGCATGGTGCGCGGCGAGGAGACCGACGCCGACACGCTCGCGCAGCTGGACGAGGCCGCCTCGCTCAGGGACATCTCGCACATGCCCGCACGCGTCAAGTGCGCCGAGCTCGCCTGGCGCACGCTCGAGGAGATGCTCGAGGCCGGGAGCGAGGAGGCCAGCGTGGACGTTCCCTTCCACACGCACGAGCACGACGGGGCGAACGACTAGACGAGGGCAGGCGCCTGGGGAGAGGACCACCACGTCCCCATCCCGCGCACCCACATGCACATAGGACGACCACGGTAGGCGGCAGGGGCGAGAGGGGGTAGGCACGGATGGCTGGCATGTTCTCCACCAGGGGCAAGTACGCCCTGCGAGCCATGGCGGACCTTGCCATGCACGACGGGTGGGTGTCGCTGGGCGACGTCTCCCGCAGGCAGAACATCTCGCGCAAGTACCTCGAGCAGGTGGTGTCACGCATGCACAAGGTGGGCTACGTGCAGAGCCTTCGCGGCAAGGGCGGTGGATACCGCCTGAGCAAGCGACCCGAGGAGTACACCCTCGGCCAGATCCTTCGTGCGGCAGAGGGCTCGCTCGCGCCTGTGGCCTGCCTCGACTGCACGAACGGCGAGATCTGCCCCATCATCGACACCTGTCCCACCGTCACCGTGTGGCGGGACCTCGGGAAGGTCACCGCCGAGTACCTGGACAGCAAGACCCTGGCGGACATCGTCCGCGACAGGCAGGAGATCGCAGGCCTCACTGACTGGAACCCGCGCGAGAGCCGAGGACCACAACAGAGTCAGGGACGCGTGAGCTGCGACTAGTCACCCTGAGCCAGGGAGCGCACCCCCTGGCGTTGTCGCGACAGCCGGCTCCGGACGGCTCGACCTTCCCGGCAGAATGACGCCCGCATCCCCTCGGGGGGGTGCGGGCGTCCCTTTGGCATGGCTCCGTCCCGAGCCCTAGGCCAGGCACTTCGCCAGGTCGTCCTCGACGTTGGTGGTGGGGGCGATCCCGTAGTTCCTCACCAGGACGTCCAGTACGTTGGGCGAGATGAAGGCGGGCAGGGAGGGCCCCAGCAGGATGTCCTTGATGCCCAGGTGCAGCAGCGTCAGGAGGATGCAGACCGCCTTCTGCTCATACCAGGAGAGCACGAAGGAGAGGGGCAGCTCGTTGACCCCGCAGTCGAAGGCCTTCGCGAGCGCCACCGCGACCTGGATCGCTGAGTACGCGTCGTTGCACTGGCCCATGTCCAGGATGCGCGGAAGGCCGGCCACGGTGCCCAGGTCGAGGTCGTTGAAGCGGAACTTGCCACAGGCCAGGGTCAGGACCACGGAGTCCTCGGGCGTCGCCTTGACGAAGTCGGTGTAGTAGTTGCGGCCGGGCTTGGCGCCATCGCAACCGCCCACCAGGAAGAAGTGGCTGATCTGACCAGCCTTGACGGCGTCGACCACCTTGTCGGCGACGCCCAGCACGCTGGCGTGGCCAAAGCCCACGGTCACGCGATGGCCGCCGTTGATGCCCGTGAGCTCCTGGGGTTCGGCATAGCCGCCCAGCTCCTTTGCCTGTGCGATGAGTGCCGAGAAGTCCTTGTGGCCCCTCTCGTCAGCCTCCACGTGGGCGCAGCCGGGATACTCCACGACCCCCGTGGTCCACACCCGGTCGCCATAGGAGCCGCGAGGGGGCATCAGGCAGTTCGTGGTCCAGAGCACGGGAGCGGGAATGGCGTCGAACTCCCTCTGCTGGTTCTGCCAGGCGGTGCCAAAGTTGCCCTTGAGCTGGGGATAGCGCTTGAGCTCGGGATATGCGTGAGCGGGGAGCATCTCGCCGTGGGTGTACACGTTGACGCCCGTGCCCTCGGTCTGTTCGAGGAGCTCCTTGAGGTCGTAGAGGTCGTGGCCCGTCACGACGACGAAGGGGCCGGGCTCGACGGTCAGCGGAACCTCGGTGGGAACCGGGGCCCCGTAGCTCGAGGTGTTGGCCTCGTCCAGGAGCGCCATGCACTCCAGGTTGACGGCGCCGGCCTCGTCGACCAGCGCCAGCAGGGCGTCCGCGTCATCCAGACCGGCGATTCCCGCCAGGGCCTTGTAGAAGAAGGCGCTCACCGCCTGGCTGCGGCGGCCGAGAGCGGCGGCATGGTAGGCATACGCCGCGATGCCACGGATGCCAAAGAGTACGAGCGACTTCAGGGAGCGCAGGTCGACGTCCTCGGCGTGCCACACGAGGTTCAGGTCGTAGTCAGGCGTGTCATCGCCGGGCGCGATGCCGTCCTTCGCGGCATGGACGCGCGCGATCATGGCACGAACGGAGTCAGCGTCGAAGTTGACGTTGGTGATGGTCGTGAAGAGCCCCTGCACGACGACATCGTCCGTGAGCGCGTTGGGCGTGGCGCCAGACATCACCGCCTGGGAGAGGGCCACCATGGCGCCCGTGAGCTCGTCCTCGAGTCGGGCGACCTCCGCCGACTTGCCGCAGACGCCCTGCCTGGAGCTGCAGGCGACCCCACGCGCGGTCTGCTCGCACTGGAAGCAGAACATCTCCTGTACCTTCTCGGGCGTAAGCGTGGTTTGAACCATTCTTCTCCTCCTTGCCTGACGGCCCTTTGGCTGCCGTCCCCGTCCTTCGAGAAGAAGGGTATTGCTATGATTCAAACGTTTCCGTTGCTTTTACAACATAAAGGGAAGAAATATGACAAAATCGAGAGAGAAGGAGACGGCCAAGGTCCCGACGGGCCTCTCGCTCGTGCCCAAGGAGCTTCTCCCCCAGGTCGAGGCCGCACGCAGGACCCAGCTCTTCTCCGGCATGGACGCGCTCGAGGTCGCCCGCATGCTCCCCTGCCTCGGGGCGAGGACGGTCTCGTTCGAGGAGGGCGAGTACGTCCTGCGCGTGGGAGAGCGGGACGCCCACGTGTGGGTGGTCGAGTCGGGCGAGGTGCACGTGATCCGCGAGGACTGGCTCGGCAATCGCAACATCCAGGGCAGCTTCGGACCGGGAGAGTCCTTCGGCGAGGCCTATGCCTGCTCCCCGGACGCCAAGCTCCCGGTATCCGTCGTGGTGGTGAGGGACGTCCGGCTCCTCAGGCTGGACGTCCGCCGCATGCTGCGGACCTGCTCGTCCGCCTGCCCCTTCCATCTGCGCCTCCTCTCCAACCTGGTAGGGCAGATGGCCTCCAAGAACCTCATGCTGGGAAGCAAGCTCCGCTACCTCAGCCAGCGCAGCACGCGCGACAAGCTCCTTGCCTTCCTCTCCGACGAGTCGGCACGCCAGGGCAGTCCCAGCTTCGCCATCCCCTACACCCGCCAGCAGCTCGCGGACTACCTCTCGGTCAACCGGAGCGCCCTCTCGAGCGAGATCTCGCGCCTCCGCGACGAGGGCGTCCTGCAAAGCGAAAGGAACCAGTTCACGCTCCTGTAGGCGGAAGCCAGCACGAGGGCACCATGGCCCGGGTTCCAGCAGGCCTGGCGCCGGTCGGCCCTGCCAAGACGGGCGAGGCTTCACAAAAGGGAGGGGGAGGGCGCCAAGGCAGCGACCCTCCCCCTTCGAGACCCATGACGTGCCAAGGGCTACTTGGCGGCCGCCTGCAGGACGGCCTTGACCTCGGCCGCGGTCTTGAGGCTCAGGACCTTCTCCGCAAGGGCGTCCGCCTCCTCCTTGGTCCACTCGCTGATGATGCGGCGGGTGCGCAGGATCGAGGGGGCGGAGACGGAGTACTCACCCAGGCCGAAGGAGATGAGCACGGGGATGAGCAGCGGGTCTGCCGCGGCCTCGCCGCACATGCCCACCATGATGCCCGCCTTGTTGCCCTCGGTGATGATGCGCTTGAGCGAGCGGAGCACCGCAGGCTGATAGACCTCATAGAGGTAGGCGACGCGGTCGTTGCCGCGGTCGGCGCACATGGTGTAGCCGATGAGGTCGTTGGTGCCGATGGAGAAGAAGTCGCACTCGGCGGCGAGGTCGTCGGCGACGAGGGAGGCCGCGGGGGTCTCGATCATCGTGCCGACCTCGATGTCCTTGTTGTAGGCGACGCCGCGGGCGTCGAGCTCCCTCTTGCACTCCTCAATGAGGGCCTTGGCCTGGCGAATCTCCTCGAGGGAGGTCACCAGCGGCAGCATGATCTTGATGTCGCCGAAGGCGGAGGCGCGCAGGAGGGCGAGGAGCTGGACCTTGTACTGCTCGGGGTTGTTGAGGCAGTAGCGGATGGCCCTGAAGCCCATGAAGGGGTTCTCCTCCTTCTGGAGGTTCAGGTAGGGGATCTCCTTGTCGCCGCCCACGTCGAGGGTGCGGATGATGACCGGTTGGTCCTTCATGCGCAGGGCGACCTTCTGGTAGGCAGCGAACTGCTCGTCCTCGCTGGGCAGCTCGGAGGCGTCCATGAAGAGGAACTCCGAGCGGAAGAGGCCGATGCCCTCGCAGTCGTGCTCGGCGGCGTTGTTGGCGTCCTCGGGATTGCCGATGTTGGCGACGAGCAGGACCTTGTCACCGTCGCCGGTCACGGTGTCCTTGCCGCGATAGGCCTCGAGCGCGGCCTTCTCGTCCGCATACGCCTTGGCCTTGGCGCGGTACTTCTCGAGCTCGCCTGCCGTGGGCTGGGCGACGACCCTGCCCTTGCTGCCGTCCACGACGACCATGTCACCCGTCTTGATGTTGGTGGTGGCGCCTACGACGGAGAGCACCGCGGGAATCTCGAGCGCGCGGGCGATGATGGCGGAGTGAGAGGTACGACCTCCGGTCTCGGTCACGATGCCGGCGACGTTCTCCTTGTCGATGTCGGCCGTCATCGAGGGGGTGAGCTCGTGGACGACGACGATGGAATGCTCGGGCAGGGTGGAGAGGTCGACGACCTCCTTGCCCAGGAGGTCGGCCAAGAGGCCGGTCTTGACGTCGGCGACGTCAGCCGCACGCTCGCGGAAGAGCTCGTCCTCCATGTTCGAGAACATGTTGTAGTACATGTCGTAAGCCTCGCTCACGGCCTGCTCCGCGCACATGCCGGAGTCGATGGAGCCGTTGACCTTCTCCTTGATGCCCTCGTCCTCGGCGAACTCGATGTGGGCACCCATGATGAGGGCCGCCTCGTCGCCGACGCTCTTCCTCATGCGCTCGATCTGGGCGTTGGTCTGCGCGACGAACTTCTCGAGCGCGGCGTCGTAGCGCGCCTTCTCCTCGCCCGCGTCCTCGGGCACCTTGGGTGTGAAGCTGAGGTCTGGGGCAACCGCGACCTGTGCCACGCCGATTCCATAGCCGTCTGATGCGTTGACGCCTTCGAACATAGGGTCCTCCAAACGATTCGATCCCAATAATGTGGTTTCGCGTTGGCTGCCAGGAAGGTGGTTCTATGGAACGGCACCGGCCCTAGGCCTGTGCGGCGATGATCTTGTTCAGCTGCTCGTAGACGCGGTCGACGGTGGCACGCTTCGCGATGGCCTTGCTCGCCGCGGTGGCCGTGCCGCAGGCGGATGCGAAGCGCAGGGCAGTCTCATAGTCGGCGCCGCCCTGGACCTGCGCAACGAAGCCCGCCACCATCGAGTCGCCGGCACCAGTGGCGTTGACCAGGCGGATCTTGGCGGTGGGAACCGTGTGGACCTCGTCGTTCTCGTCATAGAGCAGGGAACCGTGGCCGCCGCACGAGACGATGACGTTCTGGGCGCCGCGCTCGTGGAGCTCCTTGGCGAAGGGGATGCACTCCTCCGGGGTCTCGGGGCGGGCGTCGAAGATGCGACCCACCTCGTGGTTGTTGGGCTTGATGAGGAAGGGCTTGGCGTTGAGGGCCTCGAGCAGCAGGGTCCCGGGCGCGTCGACGACGAAGCGGATGCCACGGCCCTCGAGGCGCTTCATGATGACGTCGTACATGTCCTCGGGGAGCGACTTGGGGATGGAGCCCGTCAGCACGACCGTGTCCCCCGAGCCGATGTAGTCGATGCGCTCGAGGAGCTCGTCCACCTTCTTCTCCGAGATCTTGGGGCCCATGCCGTTGACGATGGTCATGACGATGCCCTTGAGCTTCACGTTGATACGGGTGAAGCCGTGCTCGAGCCTTACGAAGTTGGACGAGATGCCACCCTTCTGCAGCTCCTTGATGAGGTAGTCGCCCGTGAAGCCCGCAGCGATTCCCAGCGCGACGTTGGGGACCTTGAGCTCGTTGAGCATGGTGGAGATGTTGATTCCGTTTCCCCCGCAGTAGAGCTCCTCGCTCGACGAGCGGTTGGTGAAGCCCATGTCGAGCGTAAGGGGGTGCATTACGTAATCGATCGCCGGATTCAGCGTGACGGTATAAATCAACGTGTGCTCCTCTCGGCCACTGATCATGTAAGGTCATTATGCCTTAATTGGCCGTGTCTGGAGGAGAAATACCGTCCAACGTGCTCCAATTCGGGGTCGGGCTCGCAGCGTGCGACACGTCTTGGGAAAGGTCGCGGGCCCGCCCGGAACTTGCCGGGTGGGCCCGCGCGTCTGGATCGTGGTGCGCCCTAGGCGATTCGAACGCCTGACCCGCGGTTTAGAAGACCGATGCTCTGTCCAGCTGAGCTAAGGGCGCACGCAAAGGGCACGACCATGGTACCACGGAGGGGCGGCTCGGTCCCGCGAGCCGGAGGCGAGGACCCGAGGCGGCCTACCTGGGCACGTACGAAACGACTAGCTCCATCCTCCCCGCAAGGGCGAGCCCGCCGTGGCCGCTCGGGACGACGAAGTGGTCGCCCTTCCCCACCGCATGCCCGCCCGCGCTGCCCGTTCCGTCCACCACGCTCGCGCAGGCGAAGTCCCGGAAGGGAGGGAGGGTCCTCTCACCCGCGACCCTGACCCGCTCCACGGCATAGCGCTCGCAGCTCACGAGCTCCGTCACCCCGTCGGCCTCCCTCGCGTCGACGTGGCCGGATGAGATGGGCTCGGCGTCGTAGTCGATGACGTCCAGACTCTGGGCGAGGTGCAGCTCCCTCTTGCTGCCGTCCGCCTGCAGGCGGTCGTAGTCCCACACGCGGTAGGTGACGTCGCTCGACTGCTGGGTCTCGAGCACCATGGTCCCCGCCTTGATGGCATGCACGGTGCCCGGGTCAATCTGGAAGAAGTCCCCCGTGTGGACGGGGACCTCGTTGAGGAGCCCGTCCCAGTCGCCCTCCTCCACCTTGCGGGCGAACTCCTCGCGGCTCCTCGCCCGCTGCCCCACCACGATGGTCGCACCGGGGTCCGCGTGCAGCACGTACCAGCACTCGCACTTGCCCAGGGAGCCGCCCTCGTGCTCCGCAGCGTAGGCGTCGTCCGGATGGACCTGGATGGAGAGGTCGCCCTCCGCGTCAAGGATCTTGACCAGGAGGGGGAAGCGATCACCCGTGGCGCCACCGAAGAGCTCGCGATGCCCGTCCCAGAGTTCCGAGAGCCTCTTGCCCTCGAAGGCGCCCGACGCGACGCGACAGTCTCCCGCCGGATGCGCCGAGATCGCCCAGCACTCCCCCACCGGGCCGTCGGGGATCTGGTAGCCAAACTCCTCCTGGAGTCTCCTGCCCCCCCAGATCTTCCCGTGGAAGACGGGCTCGACGAAGATGAGGTCGCGCTCGGGGGAGCAAGACGGGTCCTTGGCTGTGCTCATGGGCCTTCCTTTCGATGGTGCGGCGTTTCCTCGATGGTATCAGGCGAGCCCGTGTGCCCGCAGGGCCGCCGCCTGGGCGGCGACGATGGTCTTCCCGTCGTCGATGAGACCCGCCCGTATCCCCGCGAGGACCTCGTCCAAGGGGACCCAGGCGACGTCCACGAGCTCCCCCTCGTCGGGATGGGAGCTGCCGGCGCTCAGCTCGTATGCCAGGAAGACCTGCGTCGCCTCGTCCGTGAAGCCGGGCGAGCCCAGCGAGCGGGCCACGGGCTCGAGCCTCCCGGCCACGAGGCCCGTCTCCTCGCCGAGCTCGCGCGCGGCGCAGCGGGGGCCGTCCTCGCCCGGTTCGAGCCTTCCCGCCGGTATCTCGAGCGAGACCCTGCCCAGAGCCACCCGGAACTGCCTCACCAGGCAGATGCAGCCGTCCTCGCGGATGGCCCCGACGCCGGCGCCGCCGTGGTGACGCACCAGCTCGCGCCTGCCGTGGCTGCCGTCCGGCAGGGCCACGTCGAGCAGCTCCACGGAGAAGACCCTCCCCTCCCACTCCGCGCTCGTCGAGCAGACGCGCTCGCACAGGCGGGGGTCGGGCTCCAGGAGCCTGCGGATGCGGGCGAGGGGACCCTCGTCCGGACGGGCCCGGGCCCCTGCGCCAGCCCCCGCCAAGCCAGCCGCCTCCGGCTTATCCATGCGCACCACCTTCCCTGGGACGCGCCCGCCGACGGGCGACGCAGACGACCGTTCGACCCCGATGATACCGAGTTGCGCTTATTTGGAAGAGCGGGGCGGTCGGCGACGCGCAGGTCGGCGCCCATGCGTACCATGTAGTCGCGAGTAGGTGCCGTGCCTGCAGCCTGGCCCCCTCGCCTTGGAAGATCGCCGCGCAGGGTCGCGGAAGCAAGCAGATGGGAAGCGCATGAGCAATCGGAACGGCGGCCGGTCCGGCCGTGGCATGACGGCCGTCCGGGAGGACTCGGACGGCTTCGGGGGGCTTGGGCTCTCGAAGAGGGCCCTCGCGGCCGTGGAGGAGCTGGGCTACGACGAGCCGACGCCGGTGCAGAGTCTGGCGATACCCCAGGTCATCGCCGGCAAGGACGTGATGGCGGCCGCCCAGACGGGAACGGGCAAGACGGCAGCGTTCCTGCTGCCGACCCTCGACGGGCTGGGGCACGCGGGCAAGGGGGAGGGACCCCTCATGCTGGTGGTGACCCCAACCAGGGAGCTGGCACAGCAGATCGAGGACGCGGCGGAGCTCATCTGCCGCCACACCGGGCACAGGACCGTCGTGCTGGTGGGAGGGGTCGGCTACGAGCCCCAGAGGCAGGCCCTGAGGAGGGGCTGCGACCTGCTCGTCGCGACGCCGGGCCGCCTCCAGGACCTCATGAACCAACGCGAGGCGGACCTCTCGTCCGTGCGCGTCCTCGTCCTGGACGAGGCCGACCGCATGCTCGACATGGGCTTCCTCCCCGACATGCGCCGCATCGTCGCCGCGACCCCGAGCCAGCGCCAGACGCTCCTCTTCTCCGCCACCCTGGACGACGACGTCCTCTCCAACACCAAGTCGCTGGTAAGGCACCCCGTCCGCGTGGAGGTCGCCCGCAAGGGCACCGCGGCCGAGACCGTCGACCAGTACGTGCTCTCCGTGTCCCCCGAGGCGAAGAGCGCCGTCCTCGCCGAGCTGCTCCGGCGCGAGGGCTCGCGGCGGGTGATCGTGTTCTGTCGCGGCAAGCACCGCGCCGACGGCATCTGCCGCAAGCTCAGGAAGGCGGGCGTGCTCTGTGCGCCCATCCACGGCAACCGCTCGCAGAACCAGAGGGAGCGGGCGCTGGCAAACTTCCGTGACGGGCAGGTTGACGTCCTGGTCGCGACCGACGTGCTGGCCCGAGGCATCGACATTCCCGACGTCTCGTACGTGGTCAACTTCGACGTGCCGGGCGACGCCGAGGACTACATCCACCGCATCGGCCGCACGGGCCGCGCGGGAGAGAGCGGCTGGGCGCTGAGCTTCGTGACCGAGGACGACTACCTCGACCTGCGCGACGCTGAGGGGCTCATGGGCAGGGTGATCCCCCCGTTCCCGCGCGCCGAGGGACTCGACCTAGGCAGGGACCCGGTTAGGATGGACCCCGGCCGCGACCCGCACGAGAAGCTCCCCGGAAAGAAGGCGCGCAAGAAGATGGCGGACGCCCGCAGGGCGCGGAAGGCCGCGGCGGAAGGCCCGGCCGCGGCAGGCATGGCCACCGAACATCCCAGGCCAGGCACCAACAAGGCGGGGCAGGCCACTTCCCGGCAGGTCCGCGCCAAGGGGTCCGGCCGCCCGTCACGGAAGGACGGCGGAGCCAAGCCGGCCACGACCCAGAGGCCGCGCCCCCAGTCCCGTCGAAGGGCGAAGGCGGCGGAGAGTGGCTTCAACCTCTCTCCCGACCGTGGCGAGGCGGGCGNAGACGCCAGCGCCCTGACGACTCCCGAGGGCAAGGACCCGGACGACCCCGACGGGCTGTTGGACCAGATTCGCGTGACCATCCCGGTCGCCATCCATTACGTGGCCGACTCCGCGGGGACGCTGAGCGGCCCCAAGGACAACGTCATCAAGTTCTCCAACAACTCCACGATGCCCGTCCACGTCGCGAGCGCGTCCGTGAGCGACGGCAACGGCGCGGCCATCGTCACGAAGGAGCAGGAGGAGCAGGCGGAGCGCGAGGGCAAGGCCGACTCGATCTGGCTCAGCCTCACCAACTCGAACGGCGACTCCATCGACCTGGGCGACTACAAAGGGGAGCGCGACCTTCGGGCGGGCAAGTGGAACATCGCGAGGTCAACCAAGCCCTCGGGCGAGGAGCGCATCGCAGACGACGCCAACAAGCTCTACCTCAACGGCCTGACCGGCCGCATCTCGGGCTTCGGAGGAATCGACCCCGCGAAGGACACCCAGGTCGGAGAGATCCACTGGACCGTGAGGCCGGGAACCAACGCCGAGCCATCCGAGGCACAGGCGTGAGGCGCGTGACGCGGGAGGGCCAATGGAGGGAGAGGAGAGGCAGATGAGAAGACCACCGTGCACGAAGTCCCATTGGGCCTACGGGTCATGCAGACGTCCGGCGAGGCTCGCCATATCGTGCGTCATCTCGGCGTCGATGGGCCTCGCGAGCATCCCGGCAGCGGCGGGGGCGCTGGGACGACAGTCGACGGACGAACTGACGCTCAGCTTTGACAAGAACTCCGAGCTCGCACGGGGAAGCAGCCCCGACCAGCCCCTTGCCGCGGGGAGGGCCTCCCTGCTCGACCCGTCGGGCATCAGCCTTGGCCCCCATGAGCCGCTGGGCTGGGCCCTGGACAAGGAGGGCACGGGGAGGCTCGTCAGACGAGGGACGCCGCTACGTGGGACCAGCCTCTGGGACGATGCGAACGGCAACGGCGAGGTGGACGAGGGAGAGTTGGAGGACCTGCTCCCCCATGCCAGGGACGGCGTGGTGACGCTCTTTGCCCAATGGCCCGAGGAGGCGCTGGCGGAGCTCGACGACACCGAGGAAAGGGAGGCGCCAGGGCAGGGACAGCCAGATGGCAGAGAGCCAGAGCGCGACGGTCTTGGGCGCGGCGCCGACGGGTGCGACGAGGCCTCGGAGAGGGAAGGGGACGGAGAGAAGGACGTGGACCCTCCCGCGGACGGGGCGGACACGTGCGACGGGGAGACATCCGCAGCGGCGGCCGAGCCCCCACCGCCCGCGAGGGACGGCGCGGCGCCAGAGACACCCCCCGACACCGACACGANTGGCCGCCTGCGTGCGTCCATGCACGTCCTCCCACCTGCGGCACCGCAGACTGGCGCGAGCTATGCGCCAGCTTGCTGCCAGCTCGATCTAAAAGCCCGGGCCCACCGATGCCCTCCCGTCGGACGATTGTCTCACGCGCCCCTCGGGGCGGCCGCCATGCCAGGGAAGCACTTCCCTCGGCGACGGACGAGGAGGGACTAGGTGAAGAGGCGGAAGGCACGGGGACGCAGGGGCATGTCGGCCCGGAATCCACGAGGGACGAGGGTACTGGCGCTCGTCGTCCTCGGCCTGGCGTTCGCGGCGGCAGCGCTCCAGGCCCCACGGTTGCTCGAGGCCGGCTGGAAGGACCCACGGCTCAACCTGGGCTCCTACGACGCCCTGGCAAGGGAGGGCGACGGGGCGCGGGACCTCGACCGGCAGGCGGAGGCGGACGCCTATTCCATGGACATAAGCTGTGCCGCGGCGATGGAGCTCGAGGAGGGACAGACCTCGGTGGAGGTACGCCTCGAGAACCCCTCGACCAACCACTGCGACCAGCGCATACGAATCTTCGAGAGGGAGAGGCCCGACGACCTGCTCTTCGAGTCCGGCGCCCTCTCGCCTGGCGAGCAGCTGCAGACCGTCGACCTGAGCCACCCCCTCGAGGCGGGCACACATCATGCCGTGGTCGAGTTCCAGGGCTACGAGCGAGGCGTGTCGCTCCTCTCGAACGAGGGCAGGCTGCTCGGACACAACAGCTTCGGGGCGTCGTGCGCGGCGGAGGTGGACATCATCTGCCGTCCCCAGGAATAGGCGACCAGGGCGGGCGTCCGCCCGGATGCGGCAACAGGGACTACGGAGGAAGGCGGGAATATGCGGGACATGGGCAACACTTGCAGGAGCTGCGCGCGGATGGCCGTCATGGCCGGGCTGGGGGTGGCGCTGGCGCTCTCCTCTCCCCTGGCGGCACTGGCCGAGGAGGCGCGGGCGGACGCCGCGCCNTTCGACGAGGCGACCTCCGCGCTCGACCCCCGGCTCACCGAGGACATGCACGCGCTCATCCGCGAGCTTGCGGGAGATGGCATGGCCGTGGGCATCGTGACGCACGAGATGGGCTTCGCCCGCGAGGTCTCTGACCGCGTGGCCTTCCTCATCGACGGGCAGATCGTGGAGGAGGGCACTCCCGAGCAGGTCATGAGCAACCCCCGCGACGAGCGCACGAGGCACTTCCTCTCCAGCTCCGTGGACTAGGACAGGGCAACTCCCAGACGCCGCCGCCCGCGTCTTTGGTGCCCCGCCGGCACCCTAGCCTCATGACAGCGCAAGGCATGTCCAACAAGGAGAGAGGCCCCCAGCCACGAAGCCGGGGGCCTCTCTCTCCTTGTGTGCGCACCACGCGAGGCGGGGCGTCGTAACGCGCCAACAAGCCCTAGAGCTGGGACTTGACGCACTCCTCGACGGCTCTCATATCTGCCGTGGGCTCGAAGCGGGCGACAACGTTACCCGCGCGGTCGATGATGAACTTGGTGAAGTTCCACTTGATGTCGGAGTTGTTCTTGTAGTCGGGGTCAATGGTCTTGAGCAGGGCGGACATGGTCAGCGCCTTGGGGCCATGCCCAAAGCCCTCGAAGCCCCTCTGGCCCTTGAGCCAGGTGTAGAGGGGCAGCTCGTTCTCGCCGTTGACGTCGGACTTGTGCATCTGGGGGAACTGCGTGCCGTAGTTGAGGGTGCAGAACTCGTGGATCTCCTCGTCGGTGCCGGGAGTCTGGCCCTTGAACTGGTTGCAGGGGATGTCAAGCACCTCGAAGCCCTGGTCACGATAGTCCTCGTACATCTTCTCGATCGGCTCGTAGTGGGGCGTGAAGCCGCAGCCGGTGGCGGTGTTGACCACCATCACGACCTTTCCCTTGAAGTCGGACATCTTGACCTCGTTGCCCTGCGGGTCGGTGACGCTGTAGTCGTAGAAGCCCATGATGGATCCCTCCTGACGTAGTTAAATTGAGCACAATTAAGTTGTACGCTATTAATATAGGAAAAGCAAGGCATGGAGCGCGAGGTTGCTCACAGACGTCACGATCGCACGTCGGCGAGGCGTCCTACCACGGTCTGGACGGCCGGCCCTCCAGAGCGTCCCCTCCCGCCCCGTTCGTGTCACTGTCCTGGGGCAAGACGGGCACACCCTCGACAGGTGACGCCGCGGGCAATGTCGTGGGCTGCGTCCGGCACACCCCGTCCGGCACCGGCGGCGGCGTCTGCCCGCCCTCCGCGCGGGCGANGATGGGAAAGCCGGAAGAGGCCACTGAGGGCACAGCCGGCCGGGAGGACCCCGCCCCCGCCCAAGACGAGGCGACTGGGATGCCCTCGGATGACGGGCTGGCACCCATCGGCGTCAGCTACCAGGAACTCGTCGCGGGCATGGCGAGGGTCAGCTCGGCGTATGCGCCCACAGACAGCAAGTACGTGTACCCCAAGCTCAGCTTCAGGGGCTACTTCTGCAACCCCAACGACCGCAAGGGCGGCTGGACGGGCTGGTCAACCGCGAAGACGGACAACTCCCACACCGACGTCCCGGCAGACGCGGGAAGGGTCCTGGGAGGGAGGATCGACCACGGAGTCCTCAGCGGCCTGCAGGTCAGATGGGTCGGAGGCACGGACTCCGCCGGTTCCGTGAGCTACAGGCTGCTCTACTCGGACGGGTCCCACTCCGCCTGGGCGAAGAACGGCCAGACGGCGGGTCAGGACAACGTGGGCGGGCGCTCCGCGATAGGCTTCGCCGTAAGGCTCGAGGGGGAGGCGCTGAAGCACTACAGCGTAAAGTACCGCATGCATCCGCTGGAGAGCGCGGAGCAGAGCAAGACCGTGAGCGAGGGAGACGTCTCGCATAAGGGCATATACGCAGACGGCATAGTAATCTACCTGGACGTCCAAGAAAATACCGTGACCTTCGTGAATGGCGAGGACGGCAAGGTCATCCAGAAGAAGAAGGTCATCTACCACTCCAACGCGAGCACGCCCGCGCCGCCCACGGTGCGTGGCAGGACCTTCCTCAGGTGGGACGGCGACTACAAGCCCGTCACCGCTGACGTGACCGTGACTGCCCGCTACAGGAAGAACCGCTACACCATCGCATTCGAGGGAAACGGCGCCACCTCGGGTGGGACGCCCAACGTGCAGGCAAGCTACGACGAGCCCAGCACGCTGCCAAGGAGCGGGTTCAAGCGCGCGGGCCACGTGTTCAAGGGGTGGGCCCGCGACCCAAAGGCATCCAAGCCAGACTACGGTGAGGGGCAGCAGGTCAAGAACCTGTCCGAGAAGGACGGGGGCACGGTGCGCCTCCATGCCGTCTGGCAGAAGTCGTCCCAGCGCCTGACCGTGGACCCCATGGGCGGGACCTGGCGCAAGAGCGGCTCTCCCACCACCCTGACGCAGGAATACGGCAGCAGCACCACGCTCGAGCGACCGCAGAGGCAAGGCTACCAGTTCCAGGGGTGGAAGCTCGAAGGCGATGGCAGGGTCGACGGGGAGAGCTATCGCTTTGGCGAGGGAGACGCGACGGTACGGGCGCAGTGGAAGGCGATTCGCTACTCCATCCATTTCGACCCCAACGCCGAGGATGCCGACGGGTCGGTGAGGGACCTCGCGGCGACATTCGACGAGGACGTCCGCATCCCCGACGGCGGCTTCGAGCGCGAGGTGTTCGACCTCGTCGGCTGGAACGCCGCACCCGACGGGAGGGGCAAGTCGTACGAGCTCGGCCAAAGCGTGCGCAACCTATCGTCCAAGGAAGGCGAGAAGGTCACGCTCTACGCCCAGTGGAAGCCCAAGCGCGTCAAGGTCAGGATCCCCGTCGCGATCCATTACGAGGCCAAGCAGGACGGAAGCGTCCATGGGCCCGCAGACGGCGTCGTCGCGATCGCGAACCAGAGCGACATGGGAGTGCACGTGAGCCAGATCTCCGTCCACTCGGGAGGCGGCGTGAGGATCGTCTCCTCTGACCCACGCGATGGTGAGGTGGAGCTCGAGATGACCCCCGAGGGGGGAAGCGCCGTCAGGCTCGGAGACTACGCGCGTCCCTCGGCGCCGAAGAACCCCTTGGAGTGGAACGTCGAGAGGGAGCGGAGCCTCGCGCTCAACGGGCTTCGGGGGCGCGTGAGCGACGCCACCCTCCTCGTGAGGGAGAGGCAGGTGGGCGGCATCAACTGGACCGTCGCCCCGGGTGACCTCAGGACCAGGGGGGTGAGTTCGAGATGAGAGATGATGACCGTGGCCGCACCAGGACGGCGGGCACATTCCGGCTGGCAAGGATCGTCTTGGCGATCGCGCTCGCCCTGGCGCCCCTGGGGCTCGTGGCGCGAGCCGCCTGGGCGCAGGAGGGAATCGTCTCGAGGGGGAGGACCGGGCTCTATGTGACCCTGCAAGAGCCCAAGCAAGGCCAGGCACCGCAAGGGCAGGACTCGTCTTCCGGCGGAGGTGGGTCCAGGTCGATGCCCCAGACCGGAGTGGGCGTCGAGGCCCTCGGCCTGTTGGTGGGAGGCGCGCTTCTCGCGGCCGGGGGACACGCCCTCCTCAAGGGAGGACGGCAGCGTGCAATGAGCAAGTCAGGCGGGCGTCCCCCACGCATCCGTACGGATGACTTTGGGAGGAAGCTGCCCTAGAGACAAGAAAGCGGGCCACCAGCTGCTGGAGCTGATGGCCCGCGACTTCTCGTGGTGGGTCGTGAGGGGGTCGAACCCTCGACCTTGGGATTAAGAGTCCCCTGCTCTACCAACTGAGCTAACGACCCGCATGCGTTTGTGAATGGGGTGGGTAGAGGGGCTCGAACCCTCGACCTACGGAGCCACGGTCCGTCGCTCTGCCAACTGAGCTACACCCACCATTTGCCCCACCTCGTAACGCGCTTGATTATCATGCCCAAACTCGCTGCAGGATGCAAGGGTCAATTTGAAAAACTTCTCTCGAATGTGTCGGGGGCTTCACATGGCAAGGGTCAGACCGCCCAAAGCCGCAGGCGGAAGGGCCTGCGTGCGAATCCCGGCCCGGCGTCGCGGACATCGTGGCACGCCACGCCGGCTCGCCGCCACGTCCCTCCTCCTCGTGGGCGGCTCCCTGCTCCTTGCCTTTCTTATCCCAGCGGCCCTCGGCCTGATCGAACAGGCACGCTACCAGGTCCTGGCCCAGGGACTGCGCCCGCCCGCCAACCAAGGCAACCCGGAAAGCGGCTCGCAGGGCCACCTCCCGAACGGCGTGCGCGCATGGCTCCGCATCGAGGGGACGCCTATCGACTATCCCGTTGCCCAGGCAGACGTGAGGGACCCGCTCTTCTACCTCGACCATGACCCCTGGGGGCACCCCGCCCGGCTGGGCTGCCCCTTCGTCGATGCGCGCTGTGGGCCGACGTCGGAGCATCTCGTCGTCTACGGCCACCACTTCGCCGGGACGACGCTCATGTTCTCTTGCCTTCATGACGCCCACGTCCCACGAAACTTCGAGGAGCTGGCGGGCCGTGACCTCATCTGGGCCGACGGGCGGGGCGAGTCAAGGCTCAGGGCCCTCTGCGCCCTGCGCGTGCCCAGCGACTGGCCGGACGTCCAACGCTTCGACTTCGGCGACGACTCGTCACTCCCCGACTTCCTGTGCGGGATCTGCCGCTCCTCCTCCGCCAAGAGCCCTGACGCCGCAGTCCTCTGCCAGGCGCCGACGCGGGCCGTGACGCTCGTCACCTGCAGCTCCCTCTGGTCTGGGCAACCCTGGCGAACCCTGGTCGTCTATTGCGAGCCAGGCCGAGTGCGCCCCTCGCCCGTCTGTGGAGCGGAGGGAGAATGAGTACAGCTGGTTTCCGAGCTTGAACGCGTCCGCCTCGCGTCCTAGACTTACTCCACCCTACTAAAGTGCTTAGCCAATTTGATGCCTGACCATAGGGCAGGCGGGGCGGAGGAGAACATGAAGGCACACGACGTGACGATGGGTCGCAGGCAGTTCCTCAAGATGGCGACGGCGGCTCTGGCAGCGCCGGCGGCGGCCTCGCTCGCAGCATGCTCCAACGCGGACTCCGCCGGCTCCCCTGCGGCGGCCCCGGCGTCCGGAAGCGGCGTCGAAGGCTTCGACGGCACCCTCGTCGTGGGCTTCGACCAGGAGTTCCCGCCCTACGGATACGTTGGCGACGACGGCGCCTACACGGGCTTCGACCTCGACCTCGCCCAGGCCGTCTGCCAGAGGGAGGGCTGGACCTTCAAGCCCAGCCCCATCGCCTGGGACGCCAAGGACGGTCTCCTCAACAGCGGACAGATCAGCTGCATCTGGAACGGCTTCACGATCGAGGGTCGCGAGGGCGACTATGCCTTCACCGACCCCTACATGGAGAACCGCCAGGTCGTGGTGACGCGCGCCGACTCCCAGATCGCCGCCCTCGCCGACCTCGCCGGTAAGAACGTGGTCACCCAGTCCGACTCCGCAGCCTACGACCTGCTGAACGCCGACGGCGCGCAGGCGGAGCTCGCGGCGAGCTTCGCCCAGCTCCAGACCATCGGCGACTACAACACCGCCTTCATGATGCTCGAGAGCGGCGCCGTGGACGCCATCGCGGTGGACTACCCCGTCGCGAGCTTCAACATCGCGGGCAGGCAGGGCAGCTTCAAGATCCTGGACGAGGCGCTCAACTCCGAGCACTTCGGCGTGGGATTCGCAAAGACCGACGCCGGCCAGGCACTTGCGGACCAGGTCCAGAGGGACCTCCAGGCGCTTGACGCCGAGGGCAAGGTCAAGGAGCTCTGCGAGAAGTATGCCGACCAGGGGGTATCGTACGACCTGTGGGTCCTCCCCAAGGCCTAGGCGGGACGAGCCACCGACCGCGTAGGACCGACCAAGAGAGAGATGGGAAGCAGTTGGACGTCTCGACCATGACAGGAATGCTGCTGCAGGGCTATGTGACCTCGCTGCAGATCTTCGCCCTGACGCTCGTCGGGGCCATACCCCTGGGCATCCCCGTTGCCCTGGGCAGGCTCTCGCGCTTCAAGCCCCTCTCTCTCCTCTGCCAGCTCTTCATCTCCGTCATGCGCGGCACCCCGCTCATGCTGCAGATGTTCGCGGTCTTCTTTGCCCCCTACTACGTCTTTGGCCGGCAGACCGGCCCTGGCTACATGTTCGTGGCGGTCATGCTCGCCTTCGTGGTCAACTACGCCGCCTACTTCGCGGAGATCTACCGCTCGGGCATACAGAGCATGCCCCGCGGGCAGTATGAGGCCGCCGAGGTCCTGGGCTACTCCCGCTCGCAGGCATTCGCGCGCATCATCCTGCCCCAGGTCGTGAAGCGCATCCTCCCCGCCATGGGCAACGAGGTGGTGACCCTGGTGAAGGACACCTCCCTCGCCTTCTCCATCGGCGTGGCGGAGATGTTCACCACCGGCCGCGCCCTGGTGGCATCGCAGCGCACCATGCTGCCCTTCGCCATCGCCGCCCTCGTCTACTGGCTGACCTGCCTGGTCATCGAGTTCGTGCTCCGCCGCGTCGAGAAGAAGCTGGCCTACTATCATGATTAGTCCGAGCAATCCCAAGGAAATCCCCACCCCGGACCAGAGCTTCGCCACCTTCATGGGACTGCCGGCGGTCTACCTGCGCGGAGGAAGGAAGTCCTTTGGCGACAGGGAGGTCCTGAGGGGCATCAGCCTGCTCATCAACAAGGGCGAGGTGGTCTCAATCATCGGGCCCTCCGGCGCGGGCAAGTCCACGCTCCTCAGGTGCCTCACGCTGCTGGACACCTTCGACCAAGGTGAGCTCTCCTACGGCAACGTGCTCGTGGCGAAGGACGGGGATGAGGGCGGCTCCGGCAGCTCCTACGACCGCCAGGCGATGCGCCAGGCACGCATGCGCTTCGGCATCGTCTTCCAGAACTTCAACCTCTTCCCCCACCGCACGGTGCTCCAGAACGTCGTCGACGCGCCCGTCGTGGTGCAGGGCAGGCCGCGCGACGAGGTGGAGGCGCAGGCCCGCAGGCTCCTGGGCAGGCTCGACATCGCAGAGCAGGCGGACAAGGTCCCCTGCCAGCTCTCGGGCGGCCAGCAGCAGCGCGTCGCCATCGCCCGCACGCTCTGCATGAACCCCCAGATCATNCGCTGGGGATGAGCAGCAGGTCGCGGTCCGGCGCGAAGAGCTCGCTGCGCACGGAGTCTCCCTCCTGCACCATGACGCGGCCGGCGAGCGAGAGGGGGCGGTCGAGCCAGCTGTAGTCGATCATCCCACCGTAGCCTTCGACGTTGAGGCGGAGGTAGGGGCCGGGACCCTCGAGCTCGGGCACGCTCTTCACCTTGAAGCTGGGAGAGTCGGAGTGCGACGCGGCCAGCTGAAAGTGATAGCCGTCGAGCTCCTCCCCCACGCGAAACGCCACGACGCTGGAGTTGTTTCGCGTCGTGTAATAGCTCCCTCCCGGCTCGAGCTCCCAGCGCGAACCCTCGGGCAGGAAGGCGAACCCCGCCTCGTCCAGGTACCTCGCGATGGTGCGAGCGCTGTGGAACATGCTCGGGCTGCTCGCGACGAAGTCGACGAGCTCGCCGGATACCTCAGCGTCTGTCATGCGTCCTCCTCCTGTTCGATGGTGGCAACCTTGGTGCGCCCGCCACATTGGTGCGCCCGCCACAGTGTACACTGGGGGGTCAGTCCCAATCGCGAGCGAAGTGGTGGCACATGAACCTCAGCCAGGCCCTAGAGCACGCAAACGCCTTCGTCTTCCCCGGCTTCCTCACCGATGCTGAGGCGCTCAACGCCGAGCGCCAGAAGAACGAGGAGGCCATCCAGCTCCTCATGGACGCATGGAGGACGAGCGCGCCGGGGGCGGAGCCCTTCTCCTTCGACCTCGTGAGGAACCTGGCGGACCGCAACCGCACGACCTGCGACAGCTATGGCATCGAGCTCCTGCGCGACCTTCCGCCCACCTCGCTCTCGCGCAAGCTCGGCGACGACGACCTGATCCGCTCCGTGGCGGCGCTCCAGCACCGCAGCTTCGACGAGGTCGCGCGCAGCGCCGGCCNCGTTGCCACGTAGCTGACCTCACTCGACTCCCCCATCAGGCCGATGGAGACGAACATGGCCAGAAAGTCGTCAAGCCCATGGAAGAGCGCGGGGCCGAAGAGGCTGTCCGACTCGTCAGGACGGCCCGAGAGCGTGGCGGCCGCGAGCACGAAGCCATAGGTCCCCGTCTGCGTGACCTTGAGGGCCGCCTGGAGCAGCTGGACGGGGTCCGACGCGTCGAGTTCGGACACGTGAGCCAAGCCGAAGAGCAGCGAGGAGACGACGCAGGCGAGGACGACGCCCGTGCGCGTGCGTCCGCTTCGCGCGAGGAGGCCGTGCAGCAGCAGACCGCGGAACATCGCCTCCTCCTCTATGCCGATGAGGAGGCAGAGCAGGGCCACGCCCGCGAGGCGCCCCACCCACCCGGGCTCGGGCGCCATCCCCGAGGAGACGAAGTCGTGGAGGTCCAGGACGCCCATCGCCGCGCCGACCAGGAGGAGCCACCAGCCCAGCCTCAGCATGCGCCTGATGCTCGCCACGTCGGGCCTGAGCATCTCCCAGCCCCCGAGGAGCGCGACGAAGCCCGTCGCGGCAATGGAGCCCGCCGCGACGTAGGCAAGGTCGTAGTCGATGCCCAGCGCGTCGGAGAGCGACTCCCCAAGCGCCGCCTCGACGAAGAAGGCCATCACGAACAGGAAGAGCGCGAGGGCCGCCCTCCGCCCGCTCGCCACCTTCCGTACCCTCCCAGCCTGACCCATCGCGCCTCCGATCCGCAACGTGTGAGACCAACAATCAGGCATGACGGCGCCACATGCAAGGGGCCCGCCGCGAGCGCGAGGCTCGGACGGACCCCAAGATCGCCCACCACAGGCCCGGGCCAGCCGCCCGGGATCGTGGCGCGACTCTCCCCTGGACGCTATGCGATGGAGCGGGCTGCGTCGTAGCCCGTGCGCACCGCCTCCTGTATGCGCCCGATGCCCAGGGCGTCACCCGCCACCCTCAGCTCGCAGCCGCGGCCCTCGAGCCACTCCGGCACTGGCACGCCCTTGATCCCAAGCGAGAGGACCAGGCGGTCGAACTCGGCCACGACCTCGCTCCCGTCGACCTTCTGGAAGCGCGCCCGACCGTCCTCGACCGAGACGAGCCTATGGCCGGGGAAGAGCTTCGTGCTGGTCTTGTCCAGCCTGCCCATGATGTCGATCATGTTCTGGAAGAAGATGC
>NZ_LT635494.1:1334393-1371086 GCF_900120385.1 Olsenella phocaeensis
ATGGGCGTGTAGGGGTCCTCGTGGGCGGCCATCAGGCTCTCGATGCAGCGCATGCAGCTGATGCAGGGGCGAATCCTGTCGGCGTGGCCGTCACGCACCTTGTTGCCCCATTCCGGGTCGGCGAAGAACTGGCGGGCGGAGCCCACCATGGAGACGCCGCCCTCCACCAGGTCCATGGCCGTCTCGGGATGGCGCACGACGGAGCAGGCGATCACGGGGATGCCCAGCTCGCGCGCGATGGCCTTGCCGTTGGCGGACTTCCAGCCCTCGTCGAAGCCCACGGGCTCCCAGGCCCAGTTCATGGTCTCGTAGTTGCCGGCCGAGACGTCGATCGCGTCGGCGCCCCAGGACTCGAACATCCGGCAGTACTCGATGGCGAGCGGCAGCGTGATGCCGTCGTCGATGCCCACCTCGCGCAGGTACTCGTCGGCCGTCAGGCGCACCAGGATGGGGAAGTCGGGTGCCGTGCGCTCGCGGATGCCCCTGATGATGCGACGCACGACCTCGGCGTTCCTCTCGGGCGTGCCGCCAAACTCGTCGTCACGGTGGTTGGTGTAGGGCGAGAGGAACTGGCAGAGCAGGTAACCGTGGGCGCAGTGCAGCTCGACGGCGTCGAAGCCGGCCTCCCAGCTGCGGACGCCCGCGCTCACAAAGTCCTCGACGACGCCCTCCACCTCCTCGGCCGAGAGGGCGCGGGTCGGCGCGCGCAGGAGCTTCGACTCCTGTCCCGAGGGGCTCACCAGCATGCCGTCCTCGCAGAGCGCGGGCACGCCCTGACAACCCGGGTGGTAGATCTCGAGCACGAACTTGACGCCGGTCTCGTGGACGGCGTCCACCATCCTCCTGAAGCTGGGGATCTTATCGTCGGAGTCGAGCAGGAGGTTGCGCGCGTCTCCCCTGCCGTGCCTCGCGTTGACGGAGCAGATCTCGGTTATGACCAGGCCGCAGCCGCCCCTGCCGCGTTCGGCGTAGAATGCGGCGTCCCTCTCGCCCCCATCGTGCCTAGGACAGGATGAAGCCGTCCGCCCCGTCGATCCTGAGGTCGCAGGAGTAGAAGGCCTCGAGCGCGCGGATAGCGTGGACGGTGTCGCGGACGCCCGCGGTCTCGTAGGCCGAGTGCATGGCCAGCTGGGGCAGCCCCACGTCCACGGCATGCATGCTGACCTGCATGTTGGAGAGGTTGCCCAAGGTTGACCCACCCCTGCTGTCGCTGCGATTGGCGAAGCGCTGCACGGGCACGCCGGCACGGTGGCAGATGGCGAGGAAGGCCGCGCGCGAGAAGGCGTCCGTGGTGTAGCTCTGGTTCGCCGCCTCCTTCACCACGATGCCCCCGTTGAGCCAGCTGCGGTTTGCCTCGTCGCACTTCTCCGGGTGGTTGGGGTGCACGGCATGCGCGTTGTCGCAGCTCACCATGAAGGAGCGCGACAGCGCACGCGCGAGCTCCTCCCCATCCCTGCCCAAGCCGTCGTTCACCCGCACGAGCACGTCGCGCAGAAAGGTGGAGAGCGCGCCCTGCTTGGTGTTGGAGCCCACCTCCTCGTTGTCAAGACAGACGTAGACGCTCACGTCGTGGGGGTTGGCGCTGGCGAGGAAGCCCTTGAGCGAGGCGAAGGCGCACTGGAGGTCGTCGAGGTGCCCGGCCGAGACGAACTCCCCCGCCGCACCCCACACGTGCCCCTTCACGCGGTTCGTGAGGAAGAGGTCGCGCGCGAGGACCTGCCCGACGTCGACGCCGAGCTCGTCCGCGACCAGCTGGTCGAGCCACCCCGCCCCAAGCTCGCCCGCGGAGGCCAGCGGGCAGANATCATCAACGTGGGCCTCGAGTTCATGGAGCTCACACCCAAGGCGAAGCCCCAGAGGCCCTTCATGGGCTACTGCGGCCTGCCCGACCTGTATCGCGAGAAGGGCGTGCCCCTGAGCTTCGTGCACCACATCGGCTGGGCGCAGCTCGAGGGCAGGAAGCCCTTCCGCCAGGACCGCAAGATGCAGGAGGCGCTGCTCGCCGCCATGGAGGCCTTTCCCTACATGGCGCACAACGCCGCATTCGAGGACTCCTGGTTCATGCTGCAGCTGGATGGCTATGCGGAGGCGCGCAAGGCGGGACGTATTGTGCCCATAGACACGCGTGACATCTGCCGCAGGGTCGACCCCGAGTACAAGATGCTCCCTCACGACTCCCGTCCGGCGGCGCTGGAGAGCTGGGCCCGGCGGCGCGGCACGCTCAAGGCGTCGGAGAAGGAGAAACACCTGGGGCTCGAGGACGTCGACCTCATGTTCCGCACCGTCCAGGCGGAGTTCACCGAGAGGAACATGTTCGCCGAGTAGCCGGGCGGTCACTGGCGAGTAGTCAGGCGTTCGCCGGCGACGTCCACCTGCGCGAAACAAGGCAAGACCCCGCCGCCTGCAGGGTCACAGCAGGTGACGGGGTCGATAATGCGTAGTGCTAGGACAGAATCCCCAGGCCGTTTACCAGGCCTTGGCCTCGTCGGCAGAGACGGGCTTGATGTCCTCGCCCTTGGCGTAGGGAGACTGGTCGCCGCCCTTGCCGACCACGAAGTAGAGGCCCTGCTTGGTCTTGTAGAGGGTCTCCTCATAGCCGGCGGGGTCGCCGAACTCGCCAAAGCTGCGGGTACCGAGCTGCTCGGCCTTCTCGGTGTCGTAGGTGTGCCTCTTGCCGCCGAACGTCTTGACCTTGCGCATGTGAATCCAATCGTCGATGCAACCATTTCTGGCGCGCGTACGCCTTGCGTTTATAGGATAGAACAAAAGCGCAGGTCATGGGTTCGACGTGTAATAAGCTATTCATAAGTGTCGTTAAATGTACCCAGATTACAGGTCAAGCTGCGTGTTTTGGCCCACCACGATGTCCCTGCGCCTGCCCGCGCGGCCCCTCGTGGCATGCCCTGCCGTTCTCGCATGATTCGCCGTTCGTGCGAGAGGATCGCTCCCTCAACAGGCCAAACGTCGGCCACGCTCGCATTCTGGCAAGATTCTGCGAACGGTGCTGACCCCTGTGCCGACGGGCGCCTCCCCACGAAGAGGGCCCGGCACCACGCGAGGTGGCTACCGGGCCCAATCAGAGCGAGGACATGCCCTGAGGCGAGAGGGACCTACATCAAGGGACCTACATCAGCTCGGTGACGTTCTTCGCGAACTGCACGGGGTCGTCGATGGGAAGCCCCTCCACCAGCAGGGCCTGATCGTAGAGGATGTCGCCGTAGAGCTTGAGGCGGTCCTTGTCGCCTGCCTCCTCGGCGGCCACGAGCTTCCCGAACACGGGGTGCGCGGCGTTGAGCTGCAGCACGCGCTGGGCCTTGGGAGCCATCTCGCCCTCGGGACCCCGCGCGATGACGCGCTCCATCTCGAGCGAGACGGGACCCTCCGCGGCGATGGTCGCCGGCGCCTCGCCCAGGCCCGCTGCGGCGCGAACGCCCGTGACCTTCTCGCCCAGGGCGTCCTTGAGCTCGTCGAAGAGGCCCTTGTGCTCGCTGGTCGCCTCCTCGGCGGCCTTCTTCTCGTCCTCCGTCGCGAGGTCGAGGTCGGCGGTGGACACGTTGACCAGCTCGAGGTCGCGCGCATCCGTGCCCTTGTGCTCGGAGTCCCCCGCGACCGCGTCCTGGTGCCAGCTGCGCATGGCCTGGAACATGAACTCGTCCACGTCCTGGGTGCAGAGCAGCACGTCAAAGCCGTGGTCCACGGCACTCTTCACCACGGGCGACTTCTGGAGCCGCTCTCGGGAGTCCCCCGCCGCGTAGTAGACCTTGTCCTGCCCCTCGGCCATGCCCTCGGCGTACTCGGCGAAGGTCAGCATCTTCCCCTCGCGGGCCGACCAGAAGAGCAGGAGGTCGGCCAGCTCCGAGGCCTTCGAGCCGTAGGAGTTGTAGATCCCAAACTTGAGGCCGCGACCAAAGTTGTCGAAGAACTTCTCGTACGCCTCTCGGTCGTCACGCAGCATGCCCTTGAGCTCCGAGGTGACCTTCTTCTCCACGCGACGGGCGATGGCGCGCAGCTGGGAGTTCTGCTGCAGCGTCTCGCGGCTGATGTTCAGCGTGACATCGGGGCTGTCCACCACGCCGCGCACGAAGTTGTAGTGGTCGGGCAGGAGGTCGGCGCACTTCTCCTGGATGAGCACGTTGGAGGAGTAGAGCGCCAGGCCCTTCTCGTAGTCCTTGCTGTAGAGGTCGAAGGGCGCCTGTCCCGGGATGAAGAGCAGGGCGTCGTAGCTCAGCGAGCCCTCCGCGTGGAAGCTGATGGTGCGCGCGGGGTCCACCCAGTCATGGAAGGCGGAGCGGTAGAACTCGTCGTAGTCCTTCTGCTCGACCTCGCTCGAGCGCTTCTTCCAGATGGGCGTGATGGAGTTGATCGTCTCGAGCTCCTGGTACTCCTCGTACTGGGGCTTGTAGTCGTCGCCGGCGTCCTCCGGACGCGGCAGCTCGCGACTCTTGCTCACCATCATCTGAACCGGATGCCGCACGTAGTTGGAGTAGCGGCTCACCAGGTCGCGCAGGCCCCACTCGCTCAGGAAGCGGTCCGGGGACTCCCCGGCCTCGGGGTCGTCGGAGTCCGCCTCGCGCAGGTACAGCGTGACGTCGGTGCCGTGGTCGTCCTCGCCCGAGCGCTCCCCCTCCGCCGCAGGCTCGATGCTGTAGCCCTTGACGCCGTCGGACTCCCAGGCATAGGCCTGGTCGGAGCCGAAGGCGCGGCTCACCACGCGCACGCGGTCGGCCACCATGAAGGCGCTGTAGAAGCCCACGCCAAACTGGCCGATGATGTCGATCTCGTCTCCCTGGTGGGCGGCGTTCTCCTCCTTGAACTGCTCGGAGCCGGAGTGCGCGATGGTGCCCAGGTTGCGGTCGAGCTCCTCCTGGGTCATGCCGATACCGTTGTCGCTCACGGTGATGGTACGCGCGTCCTTGTCGAAGGAGAGGCGAATCGCCAGGGAGTCCGCGTCCAGCTTCACGCTGGGGTCGGTCAGGCTCTTGAAGCTGAGCTTGTCGATGGCGTCGGAGGCGTTCGAGATGAGCTCGCGCAGGAAGATCTCGCGGTTGGTATAGATCGAGTTGATCATGAGGTCCAGGAGCTTCTTGCTCTCGGTCTTGAACTGCTTCATTGGGGACGGCTTCCCTTCGTGTCGTGGGCGGACGATGGCGACGCCGCTGCGGCAACGACCGTGGGGCCGCCCCATGCGGCAGGGCATGGCGGCGAGCCTGTGGACCGGTGGCGAACCGAGCCGACGGCGGGCCTGTGGACCGGTGACGGACCGATGGACCGAGCCGGTGGGTCAGGCCGTTGGCGGCGGGCGACGTGGCACATCACTTTTTCATACAGGAGAGAATCTACCCCCATGCGTGGCTCATAAACCGTAGAAGTCAGAAAATCTCATGTATCAACGCTTAGATTTCAACCATGCGTCCGATTCGTGCACGCCACAGTCCACGCCTGCGTCGCGTGCGCGCCACGTACATGCCACATGCATGCCTCACGCATGCGGTGTACATGCCGCATCGTACGCACGCCACATCATGCGCACGCCACATCATGCGCACGACGCGGCAACTCCCCCAACCTCGTTCTCTATGCCATCTCCTGAACCGTCGGGGCGTTCTCTATGCCAATCTCTGAAATCGCAAGTCTCTCAACTGGCCTTTTGTCGACCTGACTTCAGAGAAATGCATAGAGAACGAAACGAGAAGCAGCACGGGACGTGGCGGACGCAGCGGAGGCAGGGCGGAGAGTCGCGGACGTGGCATGGCGGACGCAGATGGGCTCAGCGTCAGCGCAGGGTACGGAGACGGCTGGCGGGCCGGACGCGATGGCGTCAGCGCAGGGCGTCCTCCGGCAGGAGCACCTGGCGGTAGCTCACGCCGCAGCTGTCCAGAGCGGTGCGAGAGATCTGCGCGCCCAGGGTGTCGTGGTACTTGTCGTCCAGATAGACCACTTTGCCGATGCCCGCCTGCACCAGCATCTTGGCGCACTCCTGGCAGGGGAAGAGGGTCACGTATATCGTCGCGCCCTGCATGTCCTTGAGCGATCCGCGATAGTTGAGGATTGCGTTGGCCTCGGCGTGCACCACGTAGCTGTGCTTGTCGTGCAGCGGGTCGTCCTCGGGGGAGCCCCAGGGGAACTCGTCATCGCCGATGCCCATGGGCGTGCCGTTGTAGCCCACCGAGAGGATGCGGTTGTTGACGTCGGCTATGCAGGCCCCGACCTGGGTCTTGGGGTCCTTGCTCCTGAGGCTCGCCGCGAAGGCGACACGCATGAAGAACTCGTCCCACGAGATGACGTCAGATCGCTTGCCCGGCATGCCCGCACCTCTCCCCCATCGCGCAGGCACCCGTCACCCGCGCAGTTTGGTCAACAAGGATGATAGTAGTCTGGTCGCCCTGCGCCGGCTAGAGGCTGATCTGCGACAGCGCCTCGTCGTAGTCCGCCTTGGGCGCGAGCCTCCCGTCCGCATCCGTCTTGCTCGTGCGGGGCTCGAGGATGGTCTCCCGCTCGTACTGCGGGTAGTCGTACCAGAGGTCGCGCTCCCAGAGCTCGCCCACGATCTGCATGCGGTCCGCGAGGTCGGCATGGCAGCGCAGGAGGAGAAGGTACTGGCCCCGCAAGCTGGAGTCCGCCTCCACCTGCTGGGACGAGAGATCCTGATAGGCAGACTTGACCTGCTCAAGGAGGGCGTTGGCGTCCGCCGCGTGCGCATTGCGCTCGACCCAGCGGTCCGCGTAGCCGTCGTCGAAGGCCTGCTCGCTGGCATCGACCTTCTGGACGAGGCTCTTGAGCTCGAACTGGCGCTCGACCAGAGTCTGGCGGAGCCTCCGCTCGTCCTCGCCGTCTGCGACGGGGTTGCCCGAGGAAGCCGCCTGCGAGCCGCCCAAGGAAGCCGCCTGCGAGCCGTCGGCGTCAGAGCCTCCCTCCTGCGTCGGCAAGCCAGCCTCGGAGTCGCCAGACGGGGACGCCGCCTGCCCGGAGGCCTGCTGGCCCACCCTGTGCGCATAGGGGTCGACGAAGCGGTTGCCGCAACGGCTCATCGCCAGGAGCACCAGGAGGAGCACCACGACCATGCCGACAAGGATTCCCAGGGGCAGGTTGTGGTTGCTGCTCCAGCCGTCCGGCTCGTCCTCCTCGCGCCGCGCGTAACGGACGGAGAGTGGCGCCTCCTTGGTGAGCACCTCGTCAAGGGGGAGAACGGCCTCGTCTTCCTCTGGCGCCTCGTCTTCCTCTGGCACCTCGCCCTCAGCTGGGGCGTCGTCCTCGTCTGGTACCTCGCCCTCAGCCGGGACGTCGCCCGCAGCAGGAGCGTCATCCTCGGCCGGGACATCGCCCTCCTCCGGAAGCTCGTCTGCCGTCGGCTCGCCGACCGCCTCCGCAATGCCATCCACGGCCCCGCCTTCGTCCGCAGGCGCCCCTGCATCCGCCACGAGCTCGTCCACCTCGAGCCTCCTCAACGACGCCGTGCCCTGAAGGGCCTGGTCGTCCGGCTCGTCAAGCAGCTCCGGCCTCAGCCACTCCGCGAGCACGATGCCGCAGGAGGGGCAGCGCTCGTCCCCATCATCGAGCGGAGAGGCGCAGTTGGGGCAATACGTGGCACGCATGGCAGCTCCCGGTGAGTCCGGACTCATCAGACACCCACCACTATACGAGGGCCTCAGGGGCTTTTAAAGCCGCGGCCCCGCAAAAGGCCCGGGCCTGGCATTCACGCTGGTCGTCGCGGCATAATGCCAACAGAGCGGGGCCGCGGCACGAGTGACGCCCGCAAGGACGGGCGGCCCCGAGGGCAAGGTCAGGAAAAGGGCGGACGAGCATGGACAAACCCTTCAAAACGCTGGACGAGCAGGTCGAGCTCCTACGGAGACGCGGCATGGGCTGCGGATCCCATGCCCAGCTCCTCCTCCTGCGCGAGGGCTACTACGCCGTCGTCAACGGCTACAGGCTGCCCTTCCTCGATCCCGTGGCCAGCGACAGGGCGGACGACGACCGCTTCCTGCCCGGCACCAGCCTGGACGACGTCCACGCCCTCTTCTGCTTCGACCGCGAACTCCGCGCGGCGACCTTCTTCCGCCTGATGTCCATCGAGGGCCTCATGCGATCGGTGCTCTCGTACGTCTTCTGCAACCGCCACCGGCAGACCGAGGCCTACCTCAGGCCCCAGAGCTACAGCCGCCAGCGCGACTACCTGCGCGGGGAGGCGAGCTTCGAGGGAGACCTCGAGTGGATGATCAACACGCTCGAGCACCACGCCCGCGGCGTGGAGGCGCAGGGAGGGGCGGGCGCGACCGCCAGCCCGGAGCGACGTGACGCCAGGCCGGACGCGCGCGTCGCCCACTATCAGCAGAACCACGACGGCGTGCCCCTCTGGGTGCTCTTCAACGAGCTCACCTTTGGCAACCTCAAGTACTTCTACGCCCTCATGAGGCGAGAGGAGCAGGAGGAGGCCACCGGCAGGCTCTGGGAGGCCTGCGAGCGCGGGGGCACGAGCCCGCTCACCCGCAAGGGGGTCTTCCACGACCTCGAGGAGCTCGTGGCCGTGCGCAACACCTGCGCGCACGGAGAGCGGCTCTATGACTACGCGAGCGAGGAGACGGGCCACAGAAGCTATCGCGAGCTCCTGGGCGTGATGGGCCGCTACCTCACGCCCGCCGAGGAGGCGAAGCTCAGATCGGAGGTCGAGGCGCTGGCGAAGCGCTACCTGCACGAGCATCCGAGGCTCGAGCGGGCCCTGGTCGGCGTCGCGCTGGGACGAGCCTGAGCGGCGCGAACGGCACGAGCGGCGTCGGGCGGCGCGAACGGCACGAGCGGCGTCGNGCAAGCGACGCGAGCGCCCAGGGAATCATGCCGAAGCTCGCCCTGCCCCGGTCGGCGGCGAGCGCCACGAGGTTCCACAGCTGGGGAAGCAACGTCGCGAGCACGCAGGCGAAGAGCCCCGCGCGCGACGCCAGACCGGCGGACGCAGACCCGGAGGCGAGGCCAGGCGCGTCTGCGGGCACGCACGCCGCCCTCCACAGCAGTGCGGCCGAAAGGGCCAACGCCCCAAGACAGGCGCCCCAGCTCAGGGGCGCAAGGCGCCTCTCGCTTCCCACCAGCGTGCTCGCAGGGGTGTCGCCGCGCGCTCCCATGGCCCCTCCTCGGGAAGAGTTTTCGTGTCAATCGGCCAAGCGACCAAAGCCACCCACCCTTTGGGTATAAGCCATACGTACGCAAGACGCCAGCGCGGGTGAGATCCCGACTCGGTCGCCCGCACCGACACGCAGGCCCCTTCGAAAGGAAGAACCACATGGCACTCGATTCCAGCGTCACCAGCAGCCTCAACGAGCAGATCAACAAGGAGCTCTACTCCGCCTACCTCTACATGACCTTCGCCGACTTCTTCGAGGACCGCGGCCTCAAGGGCTATGCCAACTGGTACGTCATCCAGTCCCAGGAGGAGCTCGACCACGCCAGGATCCTCCGCCGCTACCTGCTCGACAACGACTTCGTCCCCACCATGGAGGCCATCGCCAAGCCCGACGTGGCCCTCACCGACGACCTCACCGTACTCAAGGCCGGCCTCGGCCACGAACAGTTCATCACCGCATCGATCAACGACTGCTTCGCCGCCGCCCACAAGCTCCACGACTACCGCACCATGAACCTGCTCGACTGGTTCATCAAGGAGCAGGGCGAGGAGGAGACCAACGCCTCCGACATGATCAAGGACTACGAGCTCTTCGGCAACGACCCCCGCGGCCTCTTCAACCTCGACCGCGAGTACGCCACCCGCGCCTACGTGCAGACCACCACGATGGCGATGTAGCCACAGGCCACACAGGGGACCGCTGGGCGGGACGCTGGCTTCGGGCTGGCGTCTCGCCCTTATCATGTAGGGCCAGAACATCCAACGCGCCGCGGGCGGACGGATGCCAGGCGCCGCGTCGCGGCGGCGTCCACCACCCGCGCAAGCCGCCCGGCCGGGGCCGGAGCAGAGGGGAGCCCGCCATGTCTTGGTACGAGGAGTCGGTCGTCTACCAGGTGTACCCCCTGGGCCTCTGCGGAGCGCCGCACCAGAACGACGGCGCGTCCGAGCCCGAGAGGCGCCTGCGCCGCCTGATTGACGACGGCTGGGTGGGCCACATGTCCAGGCTGGGCGCGAGCTGCCTCATGCTCAACCCCGTCTTCCAGAGCTCGAGCCACGGCTATGACACCATCGACTACCTCACGCTGGACCGCAGGCTCGGCACCAACGACGACCTCCGCGCGCTCGTCGACGCCTGCCACGAGGCGGGGATCAAGGTGCTCCTGGACGCCGTGCTCAACCACGTGGGCCGCGACTTCTGGGCCTTCCGCGACGTGCTCCAGAACCGGGAGGCGAGCCCCTATGCAGGCTGGTTCAATATCGACTGGGGCGGAAACGACGAGTGGGACGACGGCCTGAGCTACGAGTGCTGGCAGGGCGTCCCCTACCTCGTCAAGCTCAACCACTCCGACTTCGCACTCAACGACTACCTCGCCGACGTCATCCGCCAGTGGGAGCGCGAGTTCGACGTGGACGGGCTGCGCCTGGACGTGGCCTACTGCCTTGACCGCGGCTACCTCGCCTACCTGCGGCGAATCGCCAACGAGCTCACCGAGGCGCGCAGGGGGCGGCTGGGCGAGAGGGACGCCGAGTTCGTCCTCGTGGGCGAGACCATGTTTGGCGACTACAGGCAGTGGATGGGCGACGAGCTCTGCCACTCGGTCACCAACTACGAGGCGTACAAGGGCCTCTGGTCCTCGCTCAACGCGGCGAACATGCACGAGGTCGCCTATGCGCTCGAGCGCCAGAGCGGCAGCCATCCTTGGGACCTCTACACTGGCAGGCACCTGCTCAACTTCGTGGACAACCACGACGTGCCGCGCATCGCCACGCGCCTGGATGACCCCAGGCAGCTCCCCGCCCTCTACGGGCTGCTCTTCGCCATGCCCGGAGTCCCCTGCGTGTACTACGGCAGCGAGTGGGGCATCGAGGGCGAGCAGCACTTCGGCGACTACGAGCTGCGCCCCGCCCTGGACGCCCCGGAGTGGAACGACCTCACGAGCTGGGTCGCGTCGCTCGCCGCCTGCAGAAGGCCCGGGCACCCCGGCGCCGAGGCGCTCGCCTGGGGAGACTACGCCCAGCTCGACTGCCAGCCGCGCCAGCTCCTCTTCCAGCGCCAGAGCGAGCACGAGCGGCTCATCGTGGCCGTCAACGCGGCGGACGAGCCCCACACCTTCCACTTCGACGCGCGCTGCGGTCGCGCCGTGGACGTCATCACGGGAGAGGACCACGACTTCGGCGGAGGCTCGGAGGTCCCGCCGCTGAGCGTGCGCTACTGGCTCTGCGAGCGCTAGGCTGGCTAGGCTGGCGCGGGCGCGGCTCCTCTCGCCTGGGTACGCTGTTGCACGCGCGGTTCTCGCCCATCACGCCATTGCGCACGCCGTTCTCATCCACCACGCTCGAACACACAGACGCCTCTCCCGCCAACTGGGCAAACGCAGATGCGACCGTGCGCTTCGGCGTGCGCGTTGAGCGGAGCGTGCGCTTCAGCGTGCGCGTTGAGCGGAGCGTGCGCTTCAGCGTGCGTGTTGGGCAGGACGTGCGCTTCGGCGTGCAAGTTGAGAAAGTCGTGCGCTTCGGCGTGCGCGACGCACGCTGACAGCACTCGTGCGTGCCAAGCGAGACGAGCGTTCGAGCGCGACTGACTGCACGCATGGCGCAGGCGACTCCTACGCGCGGCGGGTCTCGTTGCTGATGACGCAGCGGTTCGCCGGCAGCCAGACGCTGCCCCACTCGAAGGGAGTTCCGTCGTCCAGGCGCACCAGCTGGTCGAGCTCGAGCACCGGCGCGTGCTCATCGCACTCCAGGTGGCCGCCGCGCACCTTGCCGGCGGTGCGGGCCGTGTAGACCATCTCGGAGCGGCCAATCTCGTGGCCACTCGTGCGCTGCACGGCGGCGAAGAGCCCCTCTCGCGTGAAGTCGGCTCCCTCGAGCCCCGGACAAACGCCCAGGTTGAGGTGGCTCTCGATGAACATGACCGCGCGCTTGCGCACGTAGCGCACGCGGCTCAAGTATAGGTAGTCGCTGCCCGGCTCGATCTGCAGGTTCTCGGCGCAGAGGGGGCCGGCGGCGCGCACCTCGCACTCTATGACGCGGGTGGTGAAGTCGATTCCCTGATGCCCCATCGACTCGCCAAACGATAGCAGGCGGTTGGACGACGGACGCGCCATGACCGGCTGCACCACGAAGGTCCCGCGGCCTCGCTGCTGCACGAGCAGGCCCTCGTCCACCAGCTGGCGGACGCCCTTCTGCACCGTCCCGCGCGAGAGGTGGAGCATGTCCATGAGCTCGTGCTCCGAGGGGATGGGCTCGTCCACGCCCCAGTCCTTGGAGTAGATCTTCTCCCTCACGAAGTCGGAGACCTGCACGTAGAGCAGCTCTCCTCCCTGCTTGCCGAACACGGGGGCGCTCGGGGCGCTGTTGCTAGCGGCGTCGGGCACGGGGGCCCTCCCTTCTGAGGGGCTCCGCCGAGGCGCCTTGCTCGGCGTAGGCCAGGAGGCCCTCGAGCATGCGCTGCTGGACCTCCTCGAACATGTTGGAAAAGAGCTCTGGCGTGAGCATGCTGTAGGCGGGCGTTCCGTCCACGTGATGCAGGCGGTTGTCGCGCACGATGGCGGAAGCGGCAGCGACGCTCGCCCTGAGGTCGGGCTCGAGCACGGGGTACTGCGGGAAGGCGTGGGCCTGTCGGACAAGCTCGTCGTCCAGGCGGCACTCGAGACGCAGGTCGAGGGTGCGGCCAAAGAGGTCGAAGTCCCCCTGCTTGCGGATGCGGGTCGTCTCGCCCGGACGGATGCCCATGCCCTCGATGAAGGCGTTCACGTCGTGGTTGTAGGCGTTGTCTGCCACGAGGTGGCACCAGGTACCCAGCACGAGGTCCGACACGCGACCGTCGGCATCGGCGCTGGGCAGGCCGAAGCGGCGCCAGAACTCCCAGTAGCGGGGCTCGGGCACGAAGTTTGGGTCCGCGAAGTGCGTGTCGTTGTAGACGATGATGCGCGTGGTGGGCTTGACCATGTAGCCCACGTAGACGTCGGGCAGGAAGTTGCCGAAGAGAAAGGCGTTGACGTCACGTATCCCCAGTTCCTGGGGGCTCCGCTTCTTCAGGAGGGCTTCCACGTGGGCGCTATGAATGTTCCAGCTCGGCATTGGAACATCATAGGACGTTTGCGCGCGCCGCGCCGACGGGGGCGATGCCTGACGCGAGCGGACGGGGCGACGTCTGACGCGCGCGGCCTCGCGCACGCCACGCGCTTCTCCGTACCAGCAACGTCAGACACGCGCCTCTCCCCCGCCCACTACGTCAATCGTGCGTCCCTCTCCACTGACTACGTCGCACACGTCTCCTCTCGCATCGAAAACGTCGAACGCGTCTCACGGCGCAGCCATAACGTCCATCGCGTCTCCCGAAGCGGTAACTACGTCGAACGCGTCTGCCGATGCATCAGCAACGTCCAACGCGTCCCGCAATACGTCGATTACGTCGAACGCGTCTGAAGCGGATGCAGCAACTGGGCAAACGCAGGGTCCTCGGACGCATTGGACGCTTTGGAGCGAAAGTCGCACGCATTTGACGTTGTCGGCAAAGCCGAGCACGCGTTGGACGCTTTGGATGGCGAGGACGCACGCGTTGGGCGCAGTCGGTGAAATCAAGCACGCGTTGGACGTTGTCACGGACGAGAGTTGCCCACACACGACGTCGTGGCAGGCGTCCAAACGCAGCGAGAAGGCGGCCGGCGGCCCACTCGGAGCCACCGGCCGACATCCAGACGATTCTCTACCACTCTCGCACTACGAAGCGCCGAAGCGCCACCGCTTCGTAGCCGCCCGCGCGCCACAAAGCGGTGTGTCCGTCACGACGGCGCCGCTTGCACGCCACGCAGCACCACGCCCGTCTCTTATACCCANCGCGATACTCAAGCGAGAAGGCCATCGACTTCTTGCCCACGCCCACCCTCACGGGGTCGCGGTACACGTCGAAGAGCTCCGCACTGGCCAGGAGCTTGCCGCCGGCGCTCTTGATGCGCTGCATGACCTGCTCGTAGCTCAGGCCCTCGTCCACCACCAGCGCCAGGTCGATAGAGACGCCGGGCAGCGTGGGAACGTCCTCGTAGGGCAGCTCGTCCTTGGCCAGCCTCAGCAGCGCCGCGACGCTCAGCTCAAAGGCCACGACCGCGTCGTCAATGCCAAAGGCCTCGAGCGAGCGCGGGTGCACGTTTCCCACCCAGCCGATGAGCTCGCCCTGGGCCAGCACCTCGGCGGAGCGGCCCGGCTGCAGCCAGCCATAGGCCTCGGGGTCGGCCGCACGGAAGCGGACCTTGGTAATGCGCAGGGCCTCGAGCAGGGTCTCGACCACGCCCTTGGCGTCGAAGAAGTCCAGCTCGCCCGTCTTCTGGTTCCAGGCGTCGTCCGCCCAGGAGCCGCTCAGCACGCCGGCCACCATGCTGGGCTCGTCGGGCTGGCTCCTGTGCTCGTGGCCGTAGAAGACGCGGCCGACCTCGTACAGGTGGACGTTCTTCACGCCGTGGTCGCGGTTGTAGGCGACGGAGCGCAGGAGGGCGGGCAGCATGTCGCGACGCATCTCGCTCTGGTCGGCGACGAGCGGTCGCAGGATGCGCACGGGCACGCCCTTGCCCGTCTCGCCCATGCCCAGAAGCTCGAGCTCCTGGGGGTCGGCGAAGTTGTAGGTGGAGGTCTCGCTCAGGCCGGCGGCGCGCAGGGTCGAGCCGATCTTGCGGAGCGTCCGCTGCTCCTCGGTCAGGCCGCCGGCGTGGTTGCGGGCCGCAGGCAGGGTGGGCTCCACGTCGCCCTCGCCCCAGAGGCGCAGCACCTCCTCCACCAGGTCGACCTCGCGGGTGAGGTCGGGACGGTTGGTGGGGGCCGTCACCTCGAGGGCACCGTCCTTCCCCGCAACCACGTCACAGCCGAGCAGGCGCAGGCGAGAGGCCATGAACTCGTCCTCGATGGGCGCACCGCAGAGCGAGCGCACGCGCTCCGGGCGCAGCGTGAGCCGGGACGCGGCCACGGGGGCGGGGTACTCGTCCACCCTGCCCTCGCAGACCTGGGCGCCGCAGCACTCCTCGAAGAGGGCGGCGGCCACGTCGGAGACGCGGGCGCAGCCGCTGCCGTCCACCTGGCGCTCGTAGCGGATCGACGCCTCGCTCATGAGGTCGAGGTTGCGGCTCGTGCGGCTGATGTGGCCCTTCTCGAACACGGCGCTCTCGAGAAGGACGTCCACCGTGCCCTCGTCGATGTCGGAGTCGAGGCCGCCCATGACGCCAGCCAAGGCCACGGGGGCCTTGCCGTCGTCCGTAATCACGATCATGTCGCTGGTGAGCTCGCGCTCCACGCCGTCCAGGGTCACGACCTTCTCGCCATCGGCCGCCGCGCGCACCACGACGTGACGCTTGCCGTCGCGTTCGGTGAGCTTGCCCAGGTCGAAGGCGTGCAGGGGCTGCCCGGTGAGGTACATGACGTAGTTGGTCACGTCCACCACGTTGTTGATGGGACGACTGCCGGCGGCGATGACGCGACGGGCCAGCCACTCGGGGCTGGGACCAATCTTCACGTTGCGCACCACGCGCGCGGTGTAGCGACCGCAGAGCTCGTTGTCGTCGATGCGCACGTCCACCAGGTCGGAGCTGCGACCGAAGTCGGCGCTCTCGTGCCTGATCTGGGGAAGCTCGACGTGGGTCGGCTCGTCCAGCATGGCGCTGACCTCAGAGGCCATGCCTAGCATGGAGAGGCAGTCGGGACGGTTGGGCGTGATCTCGCAGTCGATCACCGTGTCGCTGAGCCCCATGTACTCGGTGAAGTCCACGCCCACGGGCGTGTCCGCAGGCAGGATCATGATGCCCCTGTGGTCGCCATCCAGGCCCAGCTCACGGCTGGAGCAGTTCATGCCACGCGACTCGACGCCGCGCAGCTTGCCCTTCTTGATGGTGACGCCACCAGGGAGCGTGGCACCCACGAGGGCGGTCACGGTCTTGTCTCCCTGTTCGAAGTTCTGGGCGCCACAGACCACCTGCAGGGGTTCGGGCTTGCCGTCGGCGCCCAGGTTATGCGCGCCAACGTCCATCTTGCACACGTACATGTGGTCAGAGTCGGGATGGGAGACCTTCTCGAGCACCTGGGAGGTGACCACCTTGGTGATGTCGGCGCCGACGCGCTCGACGGCCTCGACCTCGGTGCCGGTGCGGACGAACTCGCGCACCAGTTCCTGGGGGTCGTCGGGCAGGTCGACCATGGTCTTGAGCCATTCGTAAGAGACGCGCATGGAATTCTCCTTCTTGGTCGCGCGGAAGTCTTGGTCGCGCGGGGTCTGCGGACTTAGAACTGCCTCAGAAAGCGCATGTCGCCGGTCATGAGCATGCGCAGGTCGGGCAGGTCGTAGCGCAGCGCGGCCACGCGCTCCACGCCGATGCCGAAGGCGAAGCCCGAGTACCTCTCGGGGTCGATGCCCACGTAGTCGAAGACGTTGGGGTCGACCATGCCGCAGCCCAGGATCTCGAGCCAGCCGGTGTTCTTGCAGAAGCGGCAGCCCTTGCCGTGACAGACGCCGCAGGACACGTCCACCTCGCAGCTGGGCTCGGTGAAGGGGAAGAAGTGCGGGCGGTAGCGGGTCGCGCGGTCCTTGCCGAAGATCTCGCGGCAGAAGTAGTCCAGCGTGCCCTTGAGGTCGCCGAAGGTGATGCCCTCGTCCACGACCAGGCCCTCCACCTGGGTGAACTGTGGCAGGTGGTTGGCATCGGCGGTGTCGGGGCGGAACACCGTGCCCGGGCAGATCATGTAGATGGGAGGCTTCTTCTCCTCCATCACGTGCACCTGGACGCCGGAGGTCTGGGTGCGCAGGAGGACGTCCGACTCCCCCAGGACGTGCTGGGCCTTGCCCTCGGGCGCGCGGTCCTCCACGTAGAAGGTGTCCTTGGCCGAGCGGCTGGGGTGGTCCTCGGGGGCGTTGAGCGCCGTGAAGTTGTAGTAGGTGGTCTCCACGAAGGGACCGTCCTCGACGGTGTAGCCGAGCCCCACGAAGATGTCCTCGATCTCCTCGCGGATCTGGCTGATGAGGTGCTGGTTGCCCGGGGTCAGGCGGCGGCCCGGCAGGGTCACGTCCACGGCCTCGGCCTGGATGCGCGCGTCGAGCACGGCTCGAGCCAGCTGCTCTTTGCGACCGGCGATGGCGGCGTCAACGTTGGCGCGCACGGTGTTGGCGAGCTTGCCCATGGCGGGGCGCTCCTCGGGGGGGACCTTGCCCATCATGTGCATGAGCGCGGTCAGGGAACCCTTCTTGCCCAGGGCGGCGATGCGAATCTGCTCCAGGGCGTCGAGGGTGGTGGCCTCCTTGAGCCCCTCCTCCACCTGATCCTGGATGGCCCTCAGGTCGTCGGACATTGCCATGTTTGGAAACCCCTCTCGTCGCCGCCGGCAGGCTGCCGGCGCCCTCCTGCCCAAGAACGAAAAACCGTCCTCGGGCCCACAAGCCCAAGGACGGAATGATTCCGCGGTACCACCTTGATTGGCGTCGCGTTTTCTCTCGCGACCGCCCGCTCTTCCGCCCCGTGCCGTGGGGCCTACGGCTTCCCTACTTGCGGCGGCGAGCGCTGCGTTGAGGTCGCGGCTGGTGGAGTGAACTTCGAGTGTCAGCCTTGGAGGGACCTCTCAGCCTGTGGGCCCCATCTCTTGTCCGCTGGCGACGCGACGCACGAACCTCTCCGTCATTGCCTTCGGCGTATGGTAGCACATCGGGGGGCGAGAGGAGCGATCAGCCTGAAACGCCCGGGACCGCGCCATGCGACCCCGGGCGTCACTGAAGCATCGGACAATTCGACGGAGAGGCCTAGAGGGTCGGGTCCTCGTCCTTGGTCTCGTCGGAGGCCATGCCGGCACCCGTATCGGAGTCCTCGTCGGAATCCTCGTCCGCGTCCTCGACAGCAGGCTCGTCGGGCGTCGTCCCAGCAACCTCGCCGGTCACGCCGTCCGCCGGCATCATCGGCGCTGCAACCGTCGGCGCGTCCGCGGCGAGCTCTTCGACCACAGGAGCCGCCTCGTCCGCGGCATCCGTGGCCTCCACGGATGCCGTCCCGTCCACGTCCTCCGTGACCTCCGTGGCAACCGCCGCAGCTGGCACGTCCAGAGGCGTGACGGCCTCCGGGGCAGAACCGGTGGGATCGGCCGGCACGACATCCGCAGCCTCGCCGCTCCAGGCAGTCGGGTCCACCGGAACGACGGGAGCCACCGTGGCACCGCCCAGCATCAGGTCCTGAGGCAGGGGGTCCCCGCTCGCGCCCCAGGCAGGAACGTTGAACTGCCTCATCCACAGGCCCACCGCCGCATACTCGACGAGGCCCGCGAACGAGGTCGCGACCGACCCCAGATAGCCAATCACCAGCAGCACCGGAATCATGCCCATAAGTGTCGAGATGATCTCGCTGTAGACGTAGTACGAGTCACCCGCGTACGACGAATAGGCATGAGCGCTGGTGTAGGCGGCCATGCCGATCGCCCTCGTGATCAGGGGGATGAACGCGATGAGCGCGATCAGGTACACGGCCAGCGCGATGATCAGCGAGATCAGGATGCAGAGGCCCGCAATCCTGGCGATGCCGCCGAAGTCCCTCTTGAGCATCTCGAAGATGCGGTCGGCCCTGTAGCCCGCCTTGAAGTTCTGGTAGATGGCCGCCCTCACGCAGCAGACCGCCAGAATCGTGCCGCCGAACACCCCGATGACGAGCGACAGGAGGAACGGCACCACGCCGCCGTCGGTCGCACCCGAGACCAGCGACATGACGATTCCCAACGCCGCAGCCCAGCCGATCGTGGAAGCGAAGCCGCGCCATCCGCTCTTGATGCACTCTCCCACTGCGATGCCACGCCTCTTCGGCGCGGCGTCGGCGCCCCAGGCGATCAGGCGCGACCACTCGAGCACGTAGCCCGAGGTCCCGAGCGCCCCGACGACCGGGACGAAGTTGGCGATGCCCATGACGAGCGGAATCTTGTACCAGCCGGGCTCCTTGCTGATGAGCGCCCAGGAGCGCGAGAAGTATCCCTTGCCTTCTGCCATTTGCAAATCCTTTCGTAGATGTGTCGGACGCATGCCACCCGTCTGCCGCAGCTGTGGCGTTCGGGCGCGCGATGCGACGGCCTTCCTAGTCGAGCAGGCTCGAACCCTTGGTCAGGTCGCTCAGGTCAATACCAGTGTAAGAGCTCAGGGGCTCCAGGGAGGCGACAGCGGCGTCGCGGGCGGACTGGTAGTCGGCCGCAAGGCTCTTGTCCTCGTCCGTCACCAGCAGGTCCGCGAGGTCAGAGAGCTCCTCCGTCTTCCCCATGGCGTCGATGAGGTCGTTCTTGTCCGAGTTGAACGTCTGCGCAATTGAGTTGACGGAGGACGTGTCACCGGACGAGATGGCACCGGAGAGCTGGCTCAGGAGGTCTGCCAGCGCGACGCTCTTGTCCACGACGTCCTGGAACTTGGAGAAGTCCGCAGACGGGACGGCCGCCTTTGCGGCGCTGACGTCGGCGGAGAGGGAGCTCGCATGCTGCTTCGCGCCCTCGACGTCGGTCGAGAAGCGAGCCGAGTCTATCGATGCGACATCGGACGCGGCGTTGACCACGCTGATCGCGTCGCCGACGCTGGTCTGGAAGTTGCTGAGGTCGGAGTAGTAGGAAGTGATGCTGCTGCTCGCGGTGTAGGCGCCACCGAGGGAGTCGACGACCTTGCGGCCCGTCTCGACCATGTTCCTGCGCGCGTCGACGGAGCTCTGCAGAGCGGCGATCGCGTCCTTGTCGGCGCCGTCGAGCGCCCATTCGCTGGACTTCGCCTCGCCGAGCTCCTTCTGCGCCGCGTCGAGGGAGTCCGTCGCGGACGAGAAGGTGTCGTCGGCGTCGGAGGGATCGCTCAACGCGAGGGAGAAGTATTCGAGGTCGGCATACCGGTCAAGGTCGACGAGCTCCTGGTCTGCGGAGACGATCTTCTCGGCAGACTCGTGGATGGCGAGACGACCCGCGTTCGCAGCCTGACCTCGCGCGAAGAGGAAGGCGCCAGCGCCGACGAGCACGGCCACCGCCGCGACGATGCCGATCACAACCCCCTTGCTCGTCGGCTTCCTGGACGGGGGCGCGCCAGGGGTGGGCGCATTGGCGCCAGGGCCGGCAGCAAAGGCATCCGTCTCCCACAGCCCCTCCGGTGGCACGGGGGCTCCGGGGCGTGCGGCGACCTCCGGGTGCTGTGGGGTCGGCGCTGGTTGCACGGGCGTGGCGGCTGCCGCCGTCTGGTTGGGTGCCACGAGGCCCACGCCCATCGAGCTAAGCTCCGCCGTGGCTTCCGATGCCTCGACAGACGAGGGCTCGGAGGTGTTCTCGTCCTCCAATGTCATGCGTTCCTCCTTGTTGGTACGGGATTGGTATGGCTACGCAAGAAAATCGAGGAGCTTGGCACGATCGCGTTTCCTCTTGTCCGTGCCAGGAAGTCCGGCAGAGCCGTGTGGGGCCTTTGCCATATCCCTCATTCTGCTCCCCTGTTCGACTGCCTCGCGCATCACGGATCACGTGTTAACAAAAAAGCAGCCAGCTGACCCTCCTGCGCGGAGAATGCAGCTGGCTGCCAGTGAAGGCCCTGTAGCTTTGCGTCGCCGCCTTTCGACGGGTTTGCCACGGCAACTCTAACCGAGCGACATCGGCAGCGTCAAGGAACGGTTTCAAGCGAGCAATCACACTGAAAAGGAGCGACCTGAAACGCAGACTCCCGCGCTCGGCGGAAGGCGAGAGCCGCTGCCGTGCGCGGGAGGCCATGGAGGTGCTTCCCGTCGTGCTACGAGCGCTTCCTGCCCAAGTAGAGGGAGCCTGCCAAGGCTCCGATGCCTGTGACGGAGAGGGCAAGCACGGGAAGCGCGCTGGAGTCATCCCCCGTCTTGGGGAGTGCGAAGCGCCTCTTCGGCAGCTCCCGCTTGGGTGCCTTGGGAGCAGGGGCCTTTGGCCCTCCATCCTTCTGCATGTCTGGAACCGTAGGCTTGCCCGGGGTATCGGGTTTCTTGGACTGAGGCACGTCAGGCGTCGTTGGCTTCAATGTGTTCGTGATGTTGCTGCCCTCGACCTTGGTCACGTACCCGGGGACCGCGTCCTCGGTCACCGTGTAGGCGTACTCGTGCCCGTCGTCGGCGTACCTGGGCAGGTTGTCGAAGGTCCACTTCCAGTCGCTGCCTGCCGTGACGGTCTGGGAACCCACCTCGCCACCGTCCCTCAGGAGCCTGACGGTGATGGAGGCGGGGCGCTTGCCGTCCTGGTCGTTCGCGTCGTTCCAGGCCTTGGAGCCTGAGACCCTCACGGTCTCCGGCTTGTTGTCGAAGGCCATGGAGTCGACGACCTTCTCGCCCACCGTGACTAGCGGCGCGCACTCCAGCACCCCGTCGTCGTCCGCGTCCGCAGGCGTGACGCTCACGTCGAAGACGGTCGAATCCATAAGGTAGCCCACGAGATCTTGGTTGGCCGCCTCGCGAACCTTGTAGTCATGCTTCACGCCCACGTCCTGCTTGCCAAAAGCAAGAGCGTCGAAAATCACGGTTCCATCTGGGGCGTTCTGCTTCGTCTGCAGCACGTTTCCGTCCGAGTCAAGGAGCTCGAACGAGAAGGCCTTCTCGCCTGGCTCCCTTCCGTCCACGGTCTTCCTCGCGCTGAGCCGGAGCTCCCCCGCGACCTTCTTGGTCTTGGTGGTGTTGCCGCCCACGCTGTTCTCTATGGTCACGCCGGCTGGGACGTCCGAGAAGTCGCACACGATGGTCACGCTCTGCTTGGAGCTCGCGGGAATATCCTTGTCGTTCGAGACATGGATCGTGTTGCTCGTCTCGTCGTAACTCAGCTTGAATTAGTCGGAGCCATAGGAGTCCAGGTACCTCACCCGGCTGTCAAGCCTGTCGTCCAGGTTGATGTCCCCGACCGCAAATCCCTGGTCATTCTCGAAGGTGATGGTGTAGGTGACTACCTGGTCTGCCGGGTCGGCGCCGACCTCCGCCTTGTCGACGCTCTTGTAGCCTATGGAGCTGCTGTAACCCGACTGCGGCTTCAGCGTGAAGGTGGAGGTCTCCGTGCTCGGGCCGTTCTGCCCCGTGTAATCGATCTTCGCGCTGTTGGCAATCCTTGCCTTGGTACCCCTGGGCACGGTGACGCTGTAGTACACGCGGTAGAACTTGCTGCCGTCGAGCCTGTCACCGAAGTCCATCGTGATGGTGCCTCCGGAGACGCTGATAATCCCTGCCACCTCGGCAGCGCTCAGCTGTTCACCCGTGTGCCTAGTGCCAGAGGAATCGACCGTCTCGGTCCAGATCTCGAAGGAGTCGGGATCCAGCACGAGCTCGGGCGGAAGCACGTCAGTGATGACCGCGGCCCACATCTGACTCTGGCGAGGGTCCGCCTCGACGGCGAAGGTGACCTTCACGTCCTCGTCCTGGTTGTATATGCCCGTGACGGCGGTGTCCTGCGTGAACCCCTCGCCGCTCTTCTCCTTGTAGCCCCACTTGACGACCCCGCGCGTCTCGAGTCCCACCCCACCACCGTTGTTCGCAGGACCAACCGTGACGGTCTTTGAGGCACTCCCGACGCTTATCGTAGCGTCCTTCGACTGGTCGGAGCTGTTGTTGCCGAAGGCAGAAATCGAGAACGACCCCGATATGCCGTTGGCGGCGTTCTCGTTGAAGACGAGCTTGTACCTGCCACCACCCAGGTCGACCTTGTCGGCAAAGACCTGGGGGCTCACCGCAAGCGAGACGTCCTTGAGCGAATCGGGGACCGTGACCAAGACGTAGTCGCCGGCCTTGATCTTCCCGTGATCAAGCGTGTACTTCACCTGGAACGAGACGTACTGGCCATTTGCTATGGATTCGTCCGACGAGGTGATCGTGGGATGGAAGAAGGCCGAGGCATCGCTGCCTTCCGCATCAGACGGAACTGCATAGGCGAGCACTTGCCCTCTTATCCAAAGCTTATACGGGAAAATGGTCTTCAGCGCAAGCTTTTAAATTTATACAAAGTAATACAAAGGGCTGTCTGCCAAAACGAAAAACAAAATGCCCCCGGGGAGATGGCACCACCCGGGGGCAGGTCACCCGCGCGCACGCGGAGCCCATATCCAGCTTCAAGGGACACCGGTCAATGATGCCCGGGAAGCATGGATATCAACTTTGGAGACGCCGGACCCCTAAGGGGTCCGGCAGAAAACTATGAGCGCTTCTTACCAAGGCCGATGGCGCCGAGCAACGCAGTGGCACCAGCAACGGCGAAGGGCAACACGAGAAGCGTACCGGCCTCGTCGCCCGTCTTGGGGAGCAGGGTCCGCTTCCTTGGCTTCTCCTTCTTCGGGACTTCGGGGGACTTGGGCGTATGGGCGTTCGTGATGACGTAGCCCTCGGTCGCATTCCCGCTCACGGTCTTCGTGTAGCCCTTGGGAGTGTCCAGCTCGTCCACCGTATACGCGACATCCTTGCCTGCGTTCATCAGGTATAGGTCAGTCCACGTGTGGGTCCAGTGGTTCGTCTCGTCAAGCGTGATGGGCTCGCCCTGGGCAACACCGTCAGCGTAGAGCTGCACCCTGACAGAACTGGGGCGTGATCCGTCCTTGTTGCCTTCGTCGTCCCATGCCTTGGTTACGGTAAGCGAAGTCATGCCGGGAGTATAGCTGTTCGTGATGTCATACCCGTCAGTCTTTGTCGCGTACCCACGGACCGCATCCTCGGTCACCGTGTAGGCGATCTTGTGCCCATCGGTCGCGTCGTACTTGGCCAGCCCGTCGAAGCTCCACCTCCAGCCATCCGCAGCGGTGACTTCCTTGGAGTCTGCCTCGGCGCCGTCCCTCAGGAGCCTGACGGTGATGGAGGCGGGGCGCTTGCCGTCCTGGTCGTTCGCATCGTTCCAGGTCTTCCCACCCGCGACGTTGACCGTGGAGGTGTTGGTGTTGGTGATGGTGAAGCCGGACGCAGCGTCGCCGGTGGAGGTGCTGACGTAGGGGTCGTTGCTGCCGTCGACCGACGTCTCCCTGACGGTGTAGGCGATCTCAGTGCCGTGGTCGCGGTACTTGGGCAGCCCGTCGAAGGAGTCCTTCCAGCTGTTGCCCTCGTTGAGGGTGACGGTCTTTCCGGTGCCCTCCCCGTCGGCAAGAAGTTCGACGGTGACCGAGTCCGCCTTGGGACCGACCCAGGACTTGCTGACCGACACCGAGACGGTCTCGGGGGTGTAAGAGTTGGTGAGATCGTAGCCGCTTGCCTGGGAGGTGTAGCCGTCGACCGCATCCTCCGCCACCGAGTAGGCGTACTCGTGGCCGTCGGCGGGGTCGTACTTGGCGAGACCGGCGAAGGAGTAGCTCCAGCCGTCGGCCGCCGTCACGGTCTTGGAGTCGACCTTCACGCCGTCCTTCATGAGGTTGACGGTGATGGAGGCGGGGCGCCTGCCGTCCTGGTCGTTCGCGTCGTCCCAGGTCTTGGTGCCGGAGACTTTCACGGTCTCCTTGTTCGTGTTGGTGATGGTGAAGCCATGCTCGACGTCACCGGTAACATCGACGTGGTACTTGTCGACATCGACGCCGGACACATCGGCCTCTTCCAACGTGTAGGTAATCTCATCCCCCGACGTGGTGTACTTAGGCATGCCCGTGAAGGAGGCTTTCCAGTCGTTATCCTCGGAAAGCGTAACGGTCTTCCCGGTGTCCACCCCGTCGGCTTTGAGCTTGACCGTGACGGAATCACCCTTGGGGCCGACCCAGGACTTGCTGACGGGGATGTCAATCTTGATACGCTCGTCAGTCACCGTCTGGATGGCACCGCCCGACACGTTGACATTGAGGGTGAACTCCTCCTCATTGAGCAGGTAGCCCTTGGGTGGCGTCTTCTCCTTTACCTTATAGGTACCGGAAGTGAGGGACCCTGACGTCACCGTGCCATCGGACCCGGTGGTGAGCTCGAAGCTGTTGCTATCGGAGTCGGTCACGGTAAAGACCGCATTGGCGAGCGTGACGGAATTATCGTCTGCGTCGACCTTGATGAGCTTGATCTTGTTGGCGAGGTTACCATCACCCGAACCACCGGAGCTGGCGGAGGTGTGGGTCGCGGTATAGGTCTTGCTCTGCTCGGTGGAGTTGAGCAACATGGTGTTCCGCAACGTCGTTCCAGGCGTGTAGGTGGTCTTGTATTCGAGGCGGTACTGGGTGCCGTTGACGTTGCCCAGGCTGAGGGTGAAGGACTTGCCGTCGGGGGCGATCGTCAGCTTGTCGCTGAGGTCTATCTGCTCGAACCACTGGGTGGTGATGCCCTTGGAGTCAATCTCGACGCGCCTCAGCACGAAGCTGTCGGGGATGTAGGTCTCGGTCCCGGCCCCACCAGACAGGTGGTCGGTGATCACCACGTTCGTGAGGTTGGCCTTCTTGTGGTTGATGCGGACGCCCCACTGGGCCTTGTCGGCATAACCCGCGACCTTGCCGCCCCACTTGCTGAGCACCTCGTCGTGAAGCTCAGTGAGGCCGGTGACCTTGACGGTGACCGGGGTGACCGCCCCGTTGACCGTCACCTCGAAGGTGTTGTCCTGCCCGGTCGTCACCTTGGACACGTCGAAGCGGGCGGCCAGCCTGATGGAACCCTTGACGTTCTCCTTGCCTTCCACCCAGTCCGTGAAGGAAACGCGGACCGTGCCACCAATGTCACCAGGACCAGGGGCGACATGCGCCTTGGCAATCACCGTCGAGCCATCGGGGCCCGTGATGTCGAAGTCGCTCGCCGTCGTGTCGGACGGGAAGCGCATGTTGTCGGGGAGCGGAGCGTGATGTCGAAGTAGTCGCCCTCGTGCAGGTTGGCGCCGTTCTGGCTCGCATCCCAGTTCATCGCCAGGTAGAAGGTGTCATACTGAGATACGCTTGTGGCGGTGGTGCCGTTGATGCGCGTGATCCGCAGGTCACTGATTGTCGCAGTGACTGCCTTGGCCTCACGAGCAATAGCGTTCGACGGCAAAACTGCCAGCATGGTTACCATGGCAAACAATGCCGTCAGGGCAAACGCCCTGAGCCTCAGGCGGATGGGGCTCTCGCGATAAGAAAAGACAGCCATGCTGCTCCTCTCAACGAAGTGGTAGAAATGTAACTGGCTGCCAGTGAAGGCCCTATAGCTTTGCGTCGCCGCCTTTCGACGGTTTTGCCCAACACAATTTAAGGGAAAAGAGTAGACATAATCAAGCTGAAAATACTAATCTCGCTCCATAGGAAATCGATTCATGCCAAAACCCTGATCCAATCTCATTGCAGGGGGGGTCGAACTTGAACGCTTCGCCAACAACAGCATCCCGATTTGACCTCCCCACGCGAACCGAAGTCGGAGGCCTGAGCCTGATATTGGGGCTACGTCGGCACTCGAGATTCGAGAGCCTCGCACTCACGTTGTCCAACCTCAGGTGTGGGACGTCCCTAGCCGCAATAACACTCTTCATGGAAACGTACATGCTCGTCAACAATTTTCTCATGGAGAGGAACGAGCGACTGGTATGCCAGCTCGGATGGCCTTGGATCATACAGCATCGCATCGCATACGCCACGCTCTTCGTCAGCGCCACACTGCTCATCGGGTGGAACGCCTATCGCTCTCTGCGAGGGATGGAACACGTTTCGCTCAGCGTCTCGCAGGCAATAGTCTGGCAGTTCGTGGTGGTCTCTCTCGCCTTTGGCGTATTCGTTGCCATGGGCGACCTCGCCCGAGGCAACGGAGTGTACTCCTTCATCGTCCAAGTGGTAAGCATCGTCTGCGTATTCGCCATCCGCCCCATCGTGCTCATACCCGCCATAGCCGCGACGTTCGGCCTCGTCATCTGGCAGGCAGCAAGGCTATCAGCCACGAGCCACGGAACGCTCACGAGCTTCATTTCACTCGGTCTCGTTCTCATCGTTGCCTGTTGTGTCAGATACCACACGCGTATGTGCGACATCCGCTCTCAGGAGCGTCTTGAGCGGTATTCGTTCCAAGACGCCCTTACAGGCTTAGGTAACGTGAGGGCACTCTACGTTGACGTCCAAAGAAGCATCGGAAAACGGGTCAACATCGCAGCACTGGACATAGACAACCTCAAAACATATAACGACCGATTCGGTCACGAGACCGGTGACCGCATTCTCTCGCTTTTCGCAACAATCATTTCCCGCGAGCTTGGCGGTAGCATCCAGCTCTATCGCCTAGGCGGTGACGAGTACCTCGCGATGTCCACGTCCGTCCCATCTGACGAGTTCGCAGCTCGTGTTGCAAAAAGCCGCAAAGTCTTCGAAAGCCGTGTGGCAGACAACCATATACGAATAGGCAAGGCAACCATCAGCTTCTCCATCGGCTACGCATCCGGCAGGATCAACGAGACGGACGACATCAAGCCACTCCTGAGCAGAGCGGACGTCGAGATGTACCAGGAGAAGCACAGCCACCACTGTGCGTCCTGATGCCCCTCACCCCCGTACCGCGGGCATCTCTCCCCTGACGAGGGCGTCGACGGCGTCGGCCACCGCCTCGTCCTCGACGCGTCCCAGCCGCCAGCTCGCCGCCGCCTTGGCCTCCGGCGCCGCGCCCTCAACCGCGAACGAGAGCGGCACGTGCTCGAGCATGCTCACGTCGTTGCCACCGCCGCCGAACACCGCGACCTGGTCGAGGCCGATCCCCAGCCGCTCGCAGAGCACGTCGACCGTCTCCACAATTCGGCGCTTCCGTGCGCAACTCCGATCTATCGCCACTTCTGGCAGCTGGCACGACCAACCCGCAAGGCACCCGCTCTTCGAACAGCGAAATGATGGCGATGGGCCAAGTCTCGCGCTGGCGAAGTGACCCATGTCAGACCGTCAGCCATCCCCATGCAAAATGATCAATGCGACCCATGCAATAGTGCAGCGGTGCCGCAGACACTGCCAGAGGCACCACCGGAAAAGTGGTCGTTAAGGATACATACTTTGCATTTTTTTACAAGTTATGTATCCTTAAACGAGCATTTTCAAGGAGGCAAGATCCATGGCGGAACTCTTCAGACGTGAGCTGTACCTCGAACGGCTAAGGCCTTTCTACGACACCGACCTCATCAAGGTCGTGACGGGCATGAGACGCTGCGGCAAGTCCTGCCTCATGCAGACCGTGATGGAGGAGCTGCGCGAGCGTGGGGTCGGCGAGGACCGCATCACCTACCTCGACCTCGACGCGAGGAGGTACCGGCGCGTGAGGGATCCCGACACCTTTGACAAGGCCATCGAGGCGGCCATAGGGGAGGACCCGCGCGGCAGCTACCTTTTCGTCGACGAGGTCCAGAATGTGGAGGGCTTCGAGGAAGTCGTCGAAGCATGGAGGCTCGAAGGCGTCTCGATTTTCATCACGGGCTCCAACTCCTACCTCCTCTCTGGGGAGCTCGCCACAAAGCTCACTGGGCGCTACGTCGAGCTTGAGCTCTTTACCTTGGCATTCCCCGAGTGGCTCGGCATGAGGGAGGCACTCGGGGAAGAGATCGGCCCTACGGCAGCGGAGTTCGAGCGATACCTGCGCGAAGGCGGCATGCCCGGCGCCGTGCGGCTCCCCAACCCTACGGCACGCTCCGCTTACGTAGCGGACGTCATCGCCCAGGTCATCGAGAAGGACGTCAGCAGGCGCGCCGGCAAGGTCCGCAATGCCGAAGCGTTCCGACGCGTCATGACATACATGGTCTCCAACTACGCGGCACCTACGAACTTCGCCAACATCGCCGAGGAGCTCCGCGAGGCTCAAGGGACGCCCGTCCTCGCGAGGACGGTCTCACGCTACGCAGGCTACCTGGAGGCCGCCAAGGTGCTCTATCGCTGTCCCACGTTCGACCTCAAGAGCAGGAGGAGCCTTCACGGAGGCGAGAAGCACTACCTCGCTGACCTCTCGCTTTACTACGCGCTCAACACGGACAACCAGGTCAGCTACGGCCCAGCCCTCGAGAACGTGGTCTACCAATATCTGAGGCGCCACGGTTGGACGGTCAGCGTGGGACGCGTTGGCAGGTTGGAGGTGGATTTCATCGCACGGAAGGACCAGCGCTACGTTTATGTTCAGGTGTCGATGAGCATCGTCGACCAGAATGTGGAGGAACGGGAGTTCCGTCCGTTCTCGCTAATCAGGGATGGGTGGCCGCGCTACCTGCTCACCCTAGACCCCCTCCCCACGACGCGGGACGGCGTCACGCACCTCAACATCGCGGAGCTGATGGCTTCGGACGCCGACCTCTAGCAGGGCCTCTTGCGAGGCCTAACAAGGCCTAGCGAGGCATCTCTCCCCTGACGAGGGCGTCGACGGCGTCGGCCACCGCCTCGTCCTCGACGCGTCCCAGCCGCCAGCTCGCCGCCGCCTTGGNTCCGCGAGCTCGAGCGCTGGCTGCTCGCGTGATAGGCGCCTGACCCACGCGCCAGGCCTACGCCACGACGACGGACTGGCGCCACTCTCCCCCGATCCCTTCCCCCGCCCCTGGAGGCACACATGCGCGTGTTTGACCTGCACTGCGACACGATCGACGCCCTCGCCCTGCGCGAGGTGGACGCCATAGGCAGCGTCCTCGGCCCCCTCGAAGACGATGACCTGCTGCACAACCGCCTCGCCCTGGACCTCACGCGCATGCGCCAGGTCGCGGGCGACGGCTGGTGCCAGTGCTTCGCCATCTGGGTGCCCGAGGGCATGGAGGGAACGTCCCTCTCGCCCCGTGCCGCCTATGAGCGGGCCCGGGACTACTTCGAAGAGCAGGTCCGACTGCACGCGGACCTCGTGGCGCAGGCGCGCAGCATGGGCGAGGCGGACGCCGTCGTCGCCTCCGGGCGCGTGGCAGCCTTCCTGACCCTCGAGGGCGCCTCCCCCATGGAAGGGGAGCTCGGCTACCTCGAGCGGCTGCACGAGGACGGGGTGCGCATGGTCACCCTCTGCNCTCTCCCCCGCTCCTATGGCCGGTGCCTCCTGGCGCCGACATGTCGGTGTCGTATCATACGGCAGCCGCGCGCAAGCCGCCACTGCCCCACGAGTATAGTTGCGAGGAAAAACAAGCCGCCGGTCGAGTTGCCGGCGGCCATCGTGCGGGAGGCAGCATGAGGTTCACCCACATCGCCTTTGACCTGGATGGCACCCTCGTTGACACCGAGCAGGTCCTGCTCAAGACCTGGCAGCAGGCAGCACGCGGCTACGGGCGCGAGCTCGACCTGGACGAGTTCCGTGTGGCCTTTGGCATCACCACCGAGGACGCGTTGGGTCGCCTTGGCCTGGACGTGAATCCGTCGGAGTTCGCCCGACGCTGGAACGACGCCTATGCGGGCTTCGCGGGCGAGGCGGCCTTCTTCCCCGGCGCGCGCGAACTGCTCCTCTCCCTGGCCAGCCATGGGCTGGGCCTGGGCGCCGTCACCTCCCGCGAGAGAGACGAGTACGAACGCTTCTTTGACAAGTTTCACCTGGACGACCTGATGGGCCAGGTCGTCCTCGCCGACGCGACCGAGCGCCACAAGCCCGAGCCCGACCCCCTTCTGCGCTTCGCCCGGCTCGCCGGCGCCGACCCCACGNCGAGCTTGCCGCGCACGTGGAGCACTTCCTCGACCTGGGCGGGGAGGACGTCATCGCCCTGGGCAGCGACTACGACGGCTCGGAGGTGCCGGATTGGCTTGACGGCTGCCAGAGGCTTCCGGCCTTCCACGAGCGCATGGCCGCCCGCTTTGGCGACGAGCTATGCGAGAAGGTCTTCTTCTCCAACGCCCGCGACTTCTTCCTGCGCACGCTGGGCTGAGCCCGCGGGGAGCAAGGGGCGCGTCGCCCGTTGTCGAAGGCAAGCAAAGACAGCAAATCTCACGAAATGCTGTCGATTTTCACGTTTGGCCTGTTGGTGGGAATCGAAGGCAGCAATTCTCACAAAATGCTGTCGGCCTCCCCGGGGATGGCATCATTACCCCCGGCAGCGCCACCTTGCCCCTACGGATGCTCGAACAGCAGTGTAGAGAGAAGCTTCTCTCGCCTTGCCCGCAACCCTTCGTCCGCAAGGGCTCGCCGCGGCAGCATGAGGCTCTGGCGGGTCGACCTCTCCAGCAAGATTATCAGCTGCTGCGCAAGCAGATCCATGGCCCCGCGCTCGAGCAGGTCCTCCTTGGTCACCACGAGGGTCGCCCGGCCGCTCGCAGCCAGATCCCTCTCGCGGCGCCGGTCATCCACGTACTTCCGCCTCAGCTGCAGCCTGAGGGACCGAAGGCTGCGATCCAGACCGGCGTCTCCGGGACGGGATCCGAGGTCCATTGCCGCCGATTCTAGGCCACGCAGGTCAAGGTGTCCCTCCCCGTCATAATTCAAGCAGACGGGTGCCTGCCTGAACTCGATGTCGGGAACCCTCGACGTGCGAGTCATGGGCAAGCCAGCCCCAGCCTGCACGCGTCTGTTGAGCATGATGGGACCCAGGTCGTAGCCACCCTCCCCGCCGGGAAGCGCAAGGAGCGTCGCAAGCACGGCCTCGAGGGGCGACCAGGCGTTCGGACCCGAAAGCCCCAGGGCGCGCCCCACGCGTGACGTGGCACTGGAGGAAGGAAGCCGAGCGAGCTCCCAAAGCAGCTCGTCCGTCTCCGCGAAGGGGGCAAGCCCAAAAGCCACCTCCCCCCTGACGGGGTCGACCGGGTCGCGCGCGAACGTCCCCTCCAGCTCGGATGCGACGCTTGACAGCAGGCCAAGCTCGAGCGAGGAAGAGAGCTGCATGAGCGTGAGGGCGGCACTGCAGGCGTAGACTCCTTCTCCCAAACACAAGAATGCAGGGAACTCGGGCTCGCCTGCGTATGCCTTCCCCTTGAGGAACGCATTGCTCGAACGCCTTGTATCGGGATGGCAAAGGCAGTCGAGCTTGCCCCACTTTGCCAGGTAGGCCTCTCCGTCAATGCCAAGGACGCGCAGCCGGGACATGAGGTCCTGCCTCTTGATACGTTCTCCAGCACCCCGCTTCAGGGGGAAGGGACACGGCCGCGGACGGTCGTGTGCCGGATGGCTCCGGCGCCAAGCGCGGATGAGCGCAAGTGAGGTCCTATGCGAGAAGACAATGTCCATGGACGGATTGTAGCGAGGGCAAAAATACCGCGTGTGCAGCTAGCTGCCAGTGATGTGCGCCTTGACCAGTCGGCCACAATTCCGCCCGGGGCGTCGGCTGCCAAGACGGCCATGGCAAAAAACAGCATTCTGTGAGATTTGCTGTCAAATTTTGCGTTTGGCCTGTTGGCAGAGAAAAACGACAGCATTTTGTGAGAAATGCTGTCGACTCCAGCCCCGTATGACCCCAAGCCCCGCCCGACTCCGTGATCGTACGACTCCGGGGTCGTACGACCACGACCCCGTCCAATCCTCGGGCCCATCGCAGCAGGAAGCGGGCCTAGCGCAGCAGGGAGGCGAGCTTCTTCCCGGCGAGGATGACCAGCAGCAGGGCCACCGCCATGAGCACGATGGTGCCGCCCGGCTTGAGCCCGAAGTAGTACGAGACGACCAGCCCGCCCACCGTGGTCACGACGCCCACCACGCTGGAGATGACGCAGGTCTGCCTCCAGCTCCGGGCGAGCTGCAGCGCGCAAGCCACGGGCACCACCATCATCGACGAGACGATCAGCGAGCCGACAGTCCTCGACGCCACGGCCACCACCAGCGCGACCACGATCACGAAGGCGAAGTTCGCGGCCGAGACGGGCACCCCCACGGCGCGCGCGTGGCGCTCGTCGAAGGACATCAGGAAGAGCTCCCGGCGCATGAGCAGGCAGACGAGCACGGCCAGCGCGCTGATGACGGCGATGGTCGCGGTCTCCTCCGCGCTCACGGTGAGGATGCTGCCAAACATGAAGCTGTTGAAGCTCGAGGCGTTGGGCACGAAGCCCGAGAGCACGCCGGCGAGCCCGATCCCGGCCGCCATGACCACGGCCACGGCGAGCTCGGACTGGTCGCGGAAGCGCCGGCGGATTCCCTCGATGCAGAGGGCTCCCGTCAGGCAGGCGAGAATGGCGCCGCCCACCGGGCTGAGGCCGCCGACCAGGCCCGCGGCCACGCCGGCAAGCGAGGTGTGCGAGAGCGCATCGCCGNCGCGGAAGCGCGCCGGGCTCTGGCCGAAGAGCCGCACCGAACCGGAGTCCGGCGCGAGCTCGCCCACGACCAGGCGCGCGATCGTGGACTTGCCCGCACCGTTGTCCCCCACGAGGGCACAGATCTGCCCGTCGTCGAGCTCGAGGTCGACCCCCCGCAGCACCTCGGTGCCCCGGTACGAGAAGCGGACGTCCTGCAGCGTGACCGGCCTCGAGCTCGCACTCATCAGGCCAGCGCCTTCTTAAGCGCCTCGAGGTTCTTGCGCATGGTCGAGAAGTAGTCCGCGCCCGCGGCCAGCTCCTCGTCGGAGAGCCCCTCGAGCGGGTTGAGCTCCTCCACCTGGGCGCCGGAGGCCTCAGCGATGGCCTGCGCCACCTTGGGGCTCACCAGCTCCTCGCTGAAGATGTACTTCACGTCGTGCTGCTTCACGAACTCGACGATCTTGGCCATGGTCTGGGCGTCTGGCTCGGCGTCGGCCTCGATGCCCTCGATGGCCATCTGGTTGAGGCCGTACTGGTGGCAGAGGTAGCCGAAGGCCTCGTGGCTCACCACGATGTCGCGCTTGGGCAGCTTCTCGATCGCCTGCGAGAACTCGCCGTCGAGCTTGGCGGCCTCGGCCGACCACTTGTCGTAGTTGGCCTCGTAGGCGTCCTTGCCGTCGGGGTCGGCAGAGATCAGGCCGTCCGCGATGGCGCGCATTTGGATCGCGGCGTTGGTGGGCGAGAGCCAGCAGTGCGGGTCGGTGGTCGAGACCTCGCTCGGGTCCTCGCCGTGCTCCGCGTGCTCGGCCTTCTCCTCCTCGAGCGCCTCGGCGCTGAGCTCGAGCAGGTCGACGTCCTTGCTGGCCTCGACCGTGACCAGCTTGGAGTTCGAGAGGCTCTTCAGGGTGTCGTCCACCCAGTGCTCCATGCCGGCTCCGTTGTACACCAGCACGTCAGCCTCCTCGAGGCTGCGCAGGTCGGCGGTGGAAGGCTCCCAGTCGTGGGGCTCGGTGCCGGCGGGCACGAGGCAGCTGACCTCGGCGCGGTCGCCGGCGATCTTCTGCGCGAAGTCGTACATGGCGTAGAAGCTCGCGACGACCTTGAGCTTGCCGGAGTCGGTCGCGGTCGTTGCGGCGGCGCCGTCCTGGCCCGCAGGCTTCGAGCAGGCGGCGAGCAGCGTGCCGGCGCCGATCGCGGCGGCAGCGAGCAGCCCGCGACGGGACACGATGGGACCGAAGCTCTTGCTGATGGANGGTCGTCCAACATGTGGCAGTCCAGGGCGAGCACCTTGCCGCAGCCCAGGCACACCAGCTGGCCCTCGTCGGGACGCTCGGGATCGATCAGGCGATAGCGCGACTCTCCCCCACCTGGCGAGACGACCTTGGCAACGGCGCCGTCGCGCGCGAGCGCCTCGAGCGTGCGGTAGGCGGTGGTGCGGCCCACCTTGGAGCCCTCCTCGCGCAGGCTCCCGAAGACGTCGTCCACGCTGAGGTAGTGGTCGGCGTGGCGCGAGAGGAAGTCGAAGACCGCCTGCCTCTGCCTGGTGTTGTAGCCGTGCCTGACCGCTGGCATCCGCTCTCGCCTCCCGTCGTCGTCCGAGCTGTGGGGGCACGTCGGCACCAAGGGGAAGCCGCGCGAGCCCGCGCTCAAAGTCCGGTCGCTCAAAATCCGACAATTGGATTCTGATTTCATTTTAGGAAGCGAGAGGAGCGTCGAAGCAACGGTCGCGGCTTCTCTCCCATTCACACGCTTTCGTCACATCCGGGCGGGGCTCGACGACGGGCGGGCGGCCGCGCAGCGGGATCGATGCAGCCAGGCCCGGGCCTACAGGTTGTGCTTGGCCATCTTCTGCTCGAATATGCCGTTCACGATGGCACTGAGCTGCTCCTTCGCCTCGCCGGTAAGGGGACCCTCCTGCTCCGCGATCGCAAAGAGGTCGGGGTGCTCGGCGGCTATCTTCTCGACGGTCTTGCCCGTCGCGTGAGCACGCACGAAGACGGGGATGCGCTTGATGTACTCCTCGGGAACCAGCTCCAGGATCTTACTCGCCGCGTCCTTGTTCACTGCCAAGTTCGTTTCCTCTCCTCGGCAGGGCGTTGCGACTGGGTCGCCTGCGCCCCTCTCCCCTGCTTGCGCATCGCATCCTAGGTCCGCCTCGTTATTATATAGTGCGCTATTTAATAGCGCACATAGAACCGTCACAGAGGAAGAGACGTCGGTCTAGGCCGCCCGTCCGGACGGTATACAAGCGGCAACGCAAAACGCGCGGCGTCGGACGCTCCGCCACCCAACGGGGGACGCGGACCAAGTCGGCGCCGCAAGCCGAAGGAGGCAGACATGGACAGGCACGCGACCAACGTGGTGAAGGGATTCAGGACTATCGACGGCGGAGGGGTCAGCCTCGTCCGCGTGCTGGGCAACCAGACCGCCGACGCCTTCGACCCCTTCCTGATGCTCGACTCGTTTGACAGCACCGACCCCGACGACTACACCGCCGGCTTCCCCTTCCACCCGCACCGCGGCATCGAGACCATCACCTACGTCCGCCAGGGCGGCATGCACCACCGCGACAGCATGGGCTACGAGGACACGGTGAGCGACGGCGGCGTGCAGTGGATGTGCGCGGGCTCCGGCGTGATGCACGAGGAGACCATCCCTCCCGCGAAGCGGCTCCTGGGCGTGCAGCTGTGGCTCAACATGCCCGCGGCGGAGAAGATGGCAAGCCCCCGCTACCATGCCATCCGGAGCTCGGACATCGAGGAGATCAAGATCGAGGGCGGGGACCTGCGCCTGCTCGCGGGCCGCTACGTCGACGCCGACGGCAGGACGCACACGGGCTACCAGGGCGAGCACCTTCCCCTCGACTACTACGACCTGGGCGTGGAGTCCGGCAGGACCGTGGCGATCGACGTGGACGAGGACCGCTCGGTGCTGGCCTTCACCCTGGAGGGCTCCGCGCGCGTCGGCGGGCTGCCCGTGGGACCCAAGACGGCCGTGCGTCTGGAGGGCGGCGACCGCGTCGTGGTCGAGGGCAAGGACGAACGGGCGCAGGTCCTGCTCATGAGCTCCAAGAGGCTCGACGAGCCCGTGGCCTGGGGCGGACCTATCGTGATGAGCACCCGCGAGGAGCTCATGGACGCGTTCCGCGAGCTCGAGGACGGGAGCTTCCTCAAGGAGGGCTCGCTCAGGGACTGAGCGCCGGCGGCTCCGGTTCCAGCACGGCGAAGGCCGCGGCCCGTCTCCCCAGGGAAGCGAGTCGCGGCCTTCTTACTGCAGTTGCATTTGCGCCGGCCGAGGCCCCGAGGCCTTCTTGCTACGCTGGCGCCGGCCGGGGGCCCGCGGCCTCCCTACCTCACCGGCACGCCACCCACGTAGGTGGCCTCGAGCTCGAGGTCGGCACCCATGACGTTGAAGTCGGCCGCACGGCCCGCCTGGATCACGCCGCAGCAGTCGTCGACGCCCGACATGCGCGCGGGAATCTCGCTCGCCATGCGGATGGCCTGCTCGGCCGTGGCCGCGCCCCAGTCGACGACGTTCTTGACCGCGCGTGCCAGCGTGAGCACGGAGCCGGCGATGTTGCCCATGCCGCCATCCTCATCCACCA
>NZ_LT635494.1:1371117-1375352 GCF_900120385.1 Olsenella phocaeensis
GAGGGCTGCCGGCACGCCTGCTTCGTGGAGGACACGCCGCGCTACCTGGCCATGCTTCGGGAGTGGCTGGACGAGAACGACTAGCTGGCGGCGGCAGGCGCGGTGGGCGACGACGAGCGCGACGGCTGCCCCGAGGCCGTCGCGTCGCGCACGCACAGGCGAACGCCGTTCTCGTCCAATGCGCACATCCCGCACGCGCAAACGCACGCACCTCTCGCCTTGCACGCGTAAGCGCACACGCTTTTCATCCTGCACGCGCAAGCGCACATCAGGCTTCGCGTTTCCGCAGATGGCGAGGGGGGCCGTTGTGCGCAACCGCGTGTTCGATGCCAGAGCTGTGCGCAATGGCGTGCAAGGCGTTCGCACGCGTGCGCTTCAGCGTGCACGGCATCCGCACGCGTGCGTTGCCGCTTGCTCGACGCCCGTGGGCGCGCGCTATCGCGTGCTCGGTGCAGCGCAATCGCGGCGGAGAAGCACGTCGCCGGCAGTCACGCGAACCGGCCACGAGCCGTCGCCGGAGGAGCCGTCGCTGGAAGAGCCGTTGCCATCCGCTGGAAGGACCTCGAGCGATCCGTCCGCGCGCACGTCCCCCGCGACGCCCTCCACCCTGCGACCTGCGGCAAGCTCGACCGTGACGGGATGCCCGCGAAGGACGTTCTCCACGTTCACGCGAGAGACGAGCTCGTCCCGCGCTGTCTCGCCGCCAAACGCGAGCGCGCCCATCTGCCGGCGCAGGCCACGCGCGATGCCGGCACACAGGCGGTCGCGCAGCTCGGCGAAGGGCGGCAGCCCGTCGAAGTGCAGCTGAAGCGACGTGGAGAGGGGCGTAGGCAGCCGGTCGGCCGCGACGAGGAGGTTGGCCCCGACGCCGACGACCACCCCCACGTCGTCCGCATCCGAGAACGCCACCTCCGAGAGGATGCCAGCAAGCTTGCGTCCGGCCAGGTAGACGTCATTGGGCCACTTGAGTCCGAGCAGCTGGGCGGGTCTAGCGGCGACCGCGGTTCCGGCACCATCGACAGCGTGCGCTGCGCCACCGGCATTGCCCGCGACACCGAGATCACCCGCGACACCGAGGCCACCAGCACCGACGACCACATCGCGCAGGGCGTCGAGCACGGCAAGGCCCGCGGCAAGGGTGAGCAGTCCCGAGTCCGAGCCCCGCATGAGGGAGGCGGGGAGCGCGAGCACGAAGGATGCCGTGAGCGAATCGCCCACGCCGCTCCGCCACGAGCGGCCAAGTCTGCCTCTGCCCTGGGTCTGCTCGTCGGCGACCACGAGGCAGGCGGGAACGCGGTCTACTCCTCGCCAGGGACGACCGCGCCACCCGTCCGCAGCGTCTCCAAAACCCGCGGACACGGGCAGGCTCCCCAGGCTGGGATAGAGCCTTCGCGCAAGATCGTTGGTCGACCCGCAGGTGGCGACATGCACCAGCTCGTCGCAGGCCTGTCGGGAGAGGGGGAGGTCATCACGACCTGCGTCACGACCTGCGTCACGACCCGCGTCGCGTCCCGCGTCGCGGCCAAGTCCTCCGTCGACGTTGACGACCGTCGCAGCAGAGGTGTCCTCAACGGCCGCCAAGGCCATCCGCCCCGCCCGCGCCGGAACCGTCTGCCGCCACGTCGACGCCANCGCCCTCGCCCACGATGACCGAGACGACGGGCACCCTGAGCCCGCCCATCTCCACCAGACTCGAAGCGATGGCCTCGCCCTGGCCGCGCTCCTCCGCGCCGACCCCGCAGTAGGCGCCCGAGGTGTCGACGAGGCATACCACGGGACGGCCGAACTTCTCGGCCTCGCGCATGAGGCGCTGGGCCTTGCGATAGCCCTCGGGGTTGGCCGAGCCGAAGTTGCGCGCGATGCGTTCCTTGGTGTCGCGGCCGCGCTCGGTGCCTATCACCGTCACGGGCCGGTTCCCCAGCAGCGCGATGCCGCCCACGATGGCCGCGTCGTCGCCGAAGAGCCGATCCCCGTGCAGCTCGAGGAAGCCGTCGAAGACCTGCTCCATCAGGGGGAGGACCGTCCCGCGCTCGCCGCCGCGCACGCGCGAGAGCAGCTCGTACGNAAAAGCCGTGGATGTGCGTGTCCACGAAGCCCGGCGTCACCCACTTGCCCGTGCAGTCCAGGACCTCTGCCCCCTCGGGCAGCTCCTGCACTACGGGCCTGAACGCGCCGTCCGCCACGGGCAGGTAGCCCGAAGCCACGACGCCGCCCGCCAGCACGATGCGGTCGGACTTGACGAAGAAGCCGTTCTGGTCCATGGTTCCTCCTCTTGGGCGGGAGCGACGGCCCCGGACGCGAGGTCGCTCTCCCCTTGGTTTCTCCCTGAGTATAGGCTGGGGGAGAAAGGCCACCAACACAGCTGCGACAGAAGGCCGGCAAGATGCACATCAGCGAAGGATACCTGCCCTTCTTGGGCCACCAGACCCATTGGCGCGTCGTCGAGCCAGACGAGGAGCTGCCCGGCCGTGCGCCGCTCGTGCTCCTGCACGGCGGACCGGGGTCGACGCACAACTACTTCGAGGTGCTGGACGACCTGGCCGACCTCGACGGCAGGAGGCTGGTCATGTACGACCAGCTGGGCTGCGGACTCTCGTGGGACGACGGGCTGGCGGGGCATGACGAGCTCTGGCGCGCGGACACCTGGCTGGACGAGCTCGACGCCCTGCGCGCGGGGCTTGGGCTGGAGCGCATCCACCTCCTGGGGCAGTCATGGGGCGGGATGCTGGCGCTCATGCACCTCCTGGACCGCGGGGGCGTGGGCGTGAGGTCGGTGGTGCTCAGCAGCACGCTGGCATCGGCGAGCCTCTGGGGCAGCGAGGGACACCGGCGGCTTCGCTACCTGGGCGCGAACGAGCGCAGGACCATGGAGGAGGCGGAGAGGAGCGGGCGCTTCGACACGCCGGAGTTCCGCGCCGCCGAGGCCCGCTACCTGGAGCTCTTCTGCGCCGGAGAGCCGGACGAGTCGAGCCCGGAGTGCCTGAGGAGGCCCAAGCGCACCGGCCGCGAGTCCTACCTCGCGGCGTGGGGAGACAACGAGCTCATGCCGAGTGGCACGCTCGCCGGCTTCGAGTACGCAGGGCGCCTGAAAGAGGTGCGCTGCCCCGCACTGGTGGTGAGCGGGACCCAGGACCTCTGCTCCCCGCTGGTCGCCAAGCAGCTCGCGGACGGCATCCCCGGGGCGCGTTGGGAGCTCTTCGAGGGCTGCCGGCACGCCTGCTTCGTGGAGGACACGCCGCGCTACCTGGCCATGCTTCGGGAGTGGCTGGACGAGAACGACTAGCTGGCGGCGGCAGGCGCGGTGGGCGACGACGAGCGCGACGGCTGCCCCGAGNTAGTCGCCGTTCTCACCTTGGGGCAGCTCCGGCCGGCGCTCGCCGCGTGCGACGTAGGTCATGGGCAGCACGGTGCACCCCAGCTCACGCGCCTCCTGGCGCGTGAGGCAGCAGGTGGAGTCCGTGACGATGGCTATTCCCGGCATAGCGCGTCTCCTCCCATGCGGCGGAAGCGGTCGTAGCGGCGCTCGAGCAACTCGTCCACGTCCAGACCAGCCAGGGCGTCGACCTCCTCGGCGAGCCGCGCGGAGAGGGACCGGGCGAACCCCTCGCCGCCCAGGCCCGCGTCGTCCACCACGTCGTCCACGATTCCCAGCTCGACGAGGTCGCGCGCCGTGACGCGCAGGGCCTCCGCCGCCTCCGCGGCGCGCGACGTGTCCTTCCAGAGGATGGACGCAGCGCCCTCCGGGCTCACGACCGAGTACACGGCACCCGAGAGCATGAGCGTCCGGTCGCCTGCGGCCAGGGCGAGCGCCCCACCAGAACCGCCCTCGCCCACGATGACCGAGACGACGGGCACCCTGAGCCCGCCCATCTCCACCAGACTCGAAGCGATGGCCTCGCCCTGGCCGCGCTCCTCCGCGCCGACCCCGCAGTAGGCGCCCGAGGTGTCGACGAGGCATACCACGGGACGGCCGAACTTCTCGGCCTCGCGCATGAGGCGCTGGGCCTTGCGATAGCCCTCGGGGTTGGCCGAGCCGAAGTTGCGCGCGATGCGTTCCTTGGTGTCGCGGCCGCGCTCGGTGCCTATCACCGTCACGGGCCGGTTCCCCAGCAGCGCGATGCCGCCCACGATGGCCGCGTCGTCGCCGAAGAGCCGATCCCCGTGCAGCTCGAGGAAGCCGTCGAAGACCTGCTCCATCAGGGGGAGGACCGTCCCGCGCTCGCCGCCGCGCACGC
>NZ_LT635494.1:1376105-1383440 GCF_900120385.1 Olsenella phocaeensis
GACCTCGGGCACGTCGGCCCCGTCGGGCGCACGGTAGGCGCCGCCCTCGTGCAGGGCCAGCAGCCTGCCCAGCATCGAGGGGAGGTCCCTGCGCTCCACGATGCGGTCCACGAAGCCGTGCTCCAGGAGGAACTCGGAGTGCTGGAACCCCGCGGGCAGGCGCTTGTGGGTGGTCTGCTCCACCACACGCGGCCCGGCGAAGGCAACGAGCACCCCAGGCTCGGCCAGGGTGACGTCGCCCTCCATCGCGAAGCTCGCCGTGACGCCGCCCGAGGTCGGGTCCGTCAGCACCACCACGTAGAGCAGTCCCGCCTCGGAGTGCCTGCGCACCGCGGCGGAGACCTTGGCCATCTGCACGAGCGACGTGGTCCCCTCCTGCATGCGCGCCCCGCCCGACACGGTGAAGCCCACCACGGGGATGCGCAGCTCGAGGGCCCTCTCGAAGAGGCGGCAGAGCTTCTCGCCCACCACGGCGCCCATGGAACCCATCATGAACTCGCCGTCCATCACGAAGACGCCGGTGGGGCAGCCGCCGATGGAGGCCACGCCGGTGAGGACGGCGTCGTTCTCGCCCGTGCGCAGGCGGGCGCTGCGGAGCTTCTCCTCGTATCCCGGGAAGCGGAGGAAGTCCCTCACCCTGAGCTCGGCGTCCATCTCCTCGAAGCTCCCCGCGTCCACCGTCATCGCGAGGCGGCGGCGGGCCCCCAGCCGCATGGGATGGCCGCAGCGCGGGCACACGTCCAGGTTGTCGGCCAGGACGTCGGCGTCCGTCACGCGACGGCAGCTGGGGCACTTCACGAACACGTGGCGCGACGGCAGCTCGACGGGGACCTCGGTCACGGCCCCCTCGAGCACGTTCACGCTCTTGGTCTTCTTCCTATTCGTCGCCATAGAGGTGCTCCATGAGGTCGGTGTGGTAGACGCCCGAGACGAACTCGGGGTTCGAGAGTATGTCGAGCTGCAGCTCGGAGTTCTCCGCCACCCCCTCGATCACCAGCTCGCCCAGGGCGGAGCGCATCTTGCGTATGGCCTCCTCGCGCGAGGGGGACGAGATGACGAGCTTGCCCAGCATCGAGTCGTAGTAGGGAGGCACGGACGCCCCCTGGAAGAGGGCCGTATCGAAGCGGACCCAGGGGCCGCCCGGGACGTGCAGCATGGACACCGTGCCGCACGAGGGGAGGAACTCGGGGGTCTCGGCGTTGATGCGGCACTCGATGGCGTGGCCGTCCACGCGGACGTCGTCCTGGGAGAAGGGCAGCTCCACCCCGGACGCCACGCGCAGCTGCCACTTCACCAGGTCGACTCCCGTGACCATCTCGGTCACGGGATGCTCCACCTGCAGGCGGGTATTCATCTCCATGAAGGCGAAGGTGCCGTCGTCGGAGTAGAGGTACTCGATGGTGCCCACACCCACGTAGCCCACGGCCCGGGCGAGGTCGCGCGCGGCGGCGTGCATGCACTCGCGGACCTCGGGCGTGACCGAAGGGCTGGGGCTCTCCTCCAGGAGCTTCTGGTTGTGGCGCTGCACCGAGCACTCGCGCTCGCCCAGCGAGACCACGTTACCCCGCGCGTCCGCCAGGACCTGGACCTCCACGTGGTGGGCGGGATGGATGAAGCGCTCCATGTAGCAGCCGCCGTCGCCGAAGGCCGCCTGGGCCTCGGAGCTCGCGGCCAGGAAGGCCGAAGCGACGCCCTCGGGGCCCGTCACCTTGCGGATGCCCCTGNTGGAACGGCAGGAATGCCCTGGCCAGCGGGCACGAGACCTGCGACGGCCTGAGCGCGCTTGGCCGCCGGGCGGTTCGGCGCATGGGGGAGCTGGGGATGGTCGTGGACGCGAGCCACCTCAACGACGAGGGCTTCGCCGACCTGCTCGCGTGTTCTGACGCCCCGCTCGTGGCGTCGCACTCCAACAGCCGCGCCGTCTGTGGGCACCCCCGCAACCTGACCGATGACCAGTTCCGCGCCATCGTGGGGCGCGGGGGGCTCGTGGGCCTCAACTACTTCCGGGCCTTCGTCACCGAGCGCGCGGCGGCAGACGGTGCGATGGCCGCGGGCCGCCCCACGCNATCTCGGCACAGAACTCGGCGCTGCCCGGGCGCTCGGGCGCCAGGGACGCCCTGCAGATGAGACCGTGCGCCTCGTCCTGCCAGGCGCAGACCTGCTCCACGGAAGGGTCGCTCATGTGCACGGGATTCTGCGCACCGGCGTGCTCGGCGGTGAAGAAGGGGCCCTCCAGGAATATGCCCTCGATGCGTGCGCCCACAAAGTCGTCGCCGCGCAGCTGGTCTGCCTGCCAGACGCTCGCGCAGGCCTCGCCGATCTGCTCGGCAGGCTGGGTCAGCGTGGTGGGCGTCCACGAGGTCGTGCCGTGGCGCGCGAGCTCGACGCTCGCNGAGCACGTCTATCGCCGGCCCCTTGCCCCAGCCCGCCGTCATAACGTTGATCCAGCCCGGCTGCGGCACGTCGAAGCTCAGCTCGGGCAGCTCGGCGGCGAGTCGGTCGGCGAGCCCGTGCATGGCCGCCAGGTCCCCGTCGAAGAACACATTCGCCTTGACGGTGGGAACCTCCGGTACGTCGCTCACAACGCGGCAGCGCGCGGCATAGGAGGGGAAGCAAGCCTCGAGCTCCTCCAGCGATCCCTGCACCAGGAGCGGCGTCGCGTCGTCGAAGACCACCGCGCCGGCTCCCTTGATGTCCCCCACCGCGCGCGCCAGCCGACGGAGCGCCCCCTGCGTCAGGAGCTCCTCGTGCACGAGCTCCCCGTCCAGGTAGACCTGCATGCCGTTGGAGGCCAGGGCCGTGGCGCAGCAGGCCTCGTCGCCTCCCAGCAGGGGCGCGATCCACTGACGTCCGCGTCCGCTGGCAGGGCCGATGCGCACCNACGGGGTGCCTGAAGCGCACCTTGTCCAGGCTCGTGTAGAGGGGGACCCTCCCCTCGCCCGACATCGCCTCGCCCAGGAGGACACAGCAGTTCTGCGCGAGCATCTCGCACAGGATCACGCCGGGCACTACGGGGTCGCCGGGGAAGTGCCCCCGCACAAAGAACTCGTCGCCCGTGACCGTCACGTGCCCCACGGCCTCGTCCCCGACGACCTCGGCGTCGTCCAGGAGCAGCATGGGCTCGCGATGGGGCAGCAGCCCCTTGATCTCTTCCCTGTTCATGGCTCGTCTCCCTCGCAGGCCCGTCGGCCGTCCGCGTCAGCTGCCGCCTAGCACAGCTTCATGAGCGTGCAGCCGAACTCCACCAGCTCGCCGTCGCCCACGCACACGTCGATGACCTCGCCGTCGCGCTCGGCCACGACCTCGTTCATGAGCTTCATCGCCTCGATGACACAGAGCGTGTCGCCCTTGCGCACCTTGGATCCCACGTGCACGAATGGCTCCGCCCCGGGCGAGGGGGCGGCATAGAACACGCCCACCATGGGGGCGGTCACCGTGGCCACCTTGGAGAGGTCGAGCGGCCGCTGGTCCGGGTCCAGGCCGTCCTCGCCCGGGATCGTAGCCGCCATCGCGCCCTCGTCCGCAGGCGAGAGGGCCACCGCATCCGCGGCGGAGGGTGCCCCCGGCAACGTGGCATCAGCCACGCCCGNGATCATCGCCGGCACCAGGAAGGGAGAGACCCTGCCGGGGCCCGAGCCCCTCAGCACGTCCTCGTTCGCCACGGTGGTCTGGATCCCACCGATGCCCGAGCCCACGTAGACGCCCAGGCGCTCGTGGTCCACGGCGCCCTCGCGGTCGAGGCCGGAGTCCGCCATGGCCTGGTCCGCCGCGACGAGCGCATAGAGCACGAAGGGGTCGCTCCGGCGGGCCTCAGCCACGCCGAAGGCCTCGCGGGCGTCGAAGCCCTTGACCTCCGCGGCGACCTTGACCTTGCTGCCGCTCGCATCGAACTTGCTTATGGGACCGATGCCCATGCGTCCCGCCCTGAGGGAGTCCCAGGTCTCGGCCGCGGTGTTGCCCACGGGCGAGATGGCCCCCAGGCCGGTGATGGCTACCCTGTGCTCCATGTGCGAACTCACGCTCCCCATTCTCTACATGCCCATTCCGCCGTCGACGGGCAGGACGGCCCCGGTGACGTAGGCCGCCGCGTCGCTCGCGAGGAAGGCGATGGCCTCCGCCACGTCCTCCGGCTCGCACAGGTGGCCCAGGGGGATCTGCCCCTCGTACCTCTCCCTCACCGCGTCCGGCAGCTTCGCTGTCATGTCGGTCCGGACGAAGCCGGGGGCGACGGCGTTGCAGGTGACCCCGCGACCCGCCAGCTCGCGCGCCACGGACTTGGTGAGGCCGATGAGCCCCGCCTTCGAGGCGGCGTAGTTGGCCTGGCCCGCGTTGCCCATGACGCCCACGACGGAGCTCACGTTGACGATGCGGCCCCCGCGCTGGCGCATGAGAGTGCGGCAGAGGGCGCGCGTCATGTGGAAGGCGCCCTTGAGGTTCACGGAGAGGACCGCGTCGAAGTNCCCGTCTCGGCCAGCGTCCGCACGACGCGCGAGGCGTCGATGCCCAGGCGCGTCGCAGCCGAGTCGAGGATGCGGCCGTTGGCCTGGTGGAACACGAAGTGGTCGATGTCCGCCACCTCCATGCCCGCGTCCGCCGCGAGGGCGCGCACCTCTCGCTCGATGGAAGTGACGCCGAACTTGAAGATCTCGCGGCCACGCATGGAGAGCAGTTGCGGGCCACGGACGGTCTTGTCGAAGGGGCTGCCCCCCGGGATGCCGGGGAGGTCCAGGGCACCCGCGTCCGGCTGGGTCGACAGCCTGAGGGAGAGGAGCCCCTCCCCCTCCGCACCGAGCACCGCCGCCGCCGCGCCGTCGCCGAAGAGCACGCAGGTGGCACGGTCGGTCCAGTCGAGGTAGCGCGTGCACCTCTCCGCCGAGACCACGAGCACGCGGCGCGCCCTGCCCCTCGCGAAGATGCCGTCCGCCACGTCGAGGGCGAAGACGAACCCNATGGCGTGAAGTTTAGTTAGTTAGTTAGTTAGACTAACTAACTAATCCGGAAATGGTGGGAAGGCGAGAAAAGCGTCACACGACTGACACATGGGACCTGGACGCGCAGAATTGCGCCCGCGTCTCTCGCCCGCCACGCTGTTGCGCACACATCCATGCGTCCAGCACGCGCATGCGCACGTCATTTTCAACCAGCACGCAATAACGCACAGACAGCTCCGCATTTTCGCAGTTGGCGAGAGGGGCCGATGTGCGCAACCGCGTGCCCGTCGCCCGCACCCGTGCGCAACAGCGTGCCCGCCGCCAGGGGCGTGCGCAACCGCGTGCTCGCCGCACGCGCGCGCCACCCCCAAAACCTCGCTGCCCGCGTGCCGAACCAGAAGGTGCCGCGCAGCCCCTCGGCCACGCGGCGCCAANTCCACGAAGGGGCTCTGGAGCATGATGTTCACGCCGAACGGCCTGTCCGTGAGCTCGCGGCAGGCGCGGATCTGACCGCGGAGCCACTCCGCGTCGGCATTCATCGCCGAGATGACGCCCAGGCCGCCCGCGTTCGAGACGGCCGAGGCGAGGGAGGCATCGGCAATCCAGGCCATGCCACCCTGGAAGACGGGCTTCTCGATGCCGACGACGTCGCAAATGGGTGTGCGGATCATCTGGTGCTAGCCCTTCTGGGCGACGAGGCCGTCGACCAGCGAGACGAACTCGCCGATCGTCTTGGGGTTGGCCTCGGCGTCGATCTCGATGTCGAAGTCGCCCTCGCAGGCCATGACCGCCTCCACGATGGAGAGCGAGTCGAGGCCGATCTCCTCGAAGCTCGTCTCGGGCGTGAGCTCGCCGGTGATGCCGTCCTGCTCGCGGAGGATGTCGCAGATGTGCTCGAACGTGGTCTCCTTGGCCATGATGGCCCTCCTTCTGTCCGTCTTGACCTGTTCTTCCCTTGTCCTTGCGGGGCGATGGCCCCTATGGTCACGGGCGAGCCTCCGCCCGGTGATGCCCTGGGTCGCCCGCCGTCGCTCCCGACGGCGGCTCGTGGTCCCTCTCGGCGGTCACGTCAGTGGTGCCTTGGCGGCCGCGTGCGNACGATGGGGATCACGCAGCAGGTCGCCACCATGACGGCGAAGGCCTCGATCATGCGGTTGAGGACGTTCTTCGCGGACTCGATGAACGACTTCGCGCCATCCGTCACCGTCTGGACCGCGTTGCCGGCGGCATCCACGACGTCGCTCGCGACGCTGGACGCGTCGGCCGCACGGTCGCTCACCCAGCCGAGGAAGCTGTCCAGGACGTTCCTGTCCTCCTGGGTCTGCTCGCTCGCCTCGGGCTCCGGGGTCGCCTCCTCCGCCTTGGGCTCCTCGATGGGAGACTCCTCCGGAGCCGACGCCACGGCGGCCGTCACCGTCTCGACGTCCGCCCTGTAGGTCGCCTGCACGACGTCCGACACCATCACGCTCGCCGGGACCACCAGGAACCCCGCGACCGCAAAGACGGCCAGACGCAGTGCGAAGCTGCGCAGCAGCGCCTGCATGCCGGCGTTCTGGTCCCAGCGCAGGCGGCCGCTCGCGACCACGGCGGCGACGGCGAGGGCGCAGCNGGGCGCGGATGCCCGTGCGCTGGCTGATCCACTCGTCGGAGGTGTCGAGGAAGCCCGACAGCTCCTCGTTGGTGACGCGCCTGGCAGGGAGGGCGCTGCCCGTCCCGAGGATGCGAAGGCCCATGCTACTTCTCCTCCTCTGCCCTGTAGAAGGCGGCGAGGCGCTCTATGCCCGCATGGAACTTCCCCATGTCCTCGAGGGACATGCCCTCCATGATCGCGGCGGCCATGCGCATGTGGAAGATCGTGTGGAGGCGGTAGACCTCCTCGCCCTTCCTGGTGAGGGCCACGTTGACGCGTCGGCCGTCGCTCTCGTCGCGCTCCTTGATGAGGAAGCCACGGTCGACCAGGCGGTTGACTCCCGCAGTCATCGAGGGGATCTTCACCATCGCCTCGGCGGCGATCTGGCTCACGCTGATCTGCCTGTCGGTGTGGAAGGTCTCGTCTCCCACGATCTGGACGATGCGCGCCTCGCTCATGGTCACGCCCAGGCCGCGGACCCGCCTGAACATCTTGCTCTCGACCGCGTCGACCGAGTTGTAGATGGAGACGAGGAGCTCGCTGATCTCGACGGTGATGCGCTCGGCGGCCTTGGCGTCGGTGGTGGTGACGGCGGGAGCCCGGTCGCTGGGCGCGTACGCGGCGCTAGGCACGGCGCCGGCGGTGGGGGCAATGCCGGTCTCGCCGCCGTTCTTGAGCTCGTCAATCGCGTCCACCAAGCCACCACCGATCCAGGTCAGGGCCATGTCGGGCGGCCTTTCTCCCCCACATGGCGTGAAGTTTAGTTAGTTAGTT
>NZ_LT635494.1:1383465-1484965 GCF_900120385.1 Olsenella phocaeensis
CCAGGCGTCGGCCGAGCGTGGGAACGCACGGGCCATGTGCAACCTGGGCCACGTCTGCTCGCACGGTCGGCTGGGCGAGAAGGACTTCGACGTGGCCGCGAAGTGGTTCCGCAAGGCGGCGGTGCTGGGCAACGCCGAGGCCGCGTGCAAGTACGGCGGCCTGCTGTGGCGGGGCGCGGCGTGAGACGCGACGACGAGCAGGCCTACTTCTACTACCAGATGGCCTACAAGCGCGCGAAGGACGAGGGGGACGGTGCCGTCTGGGGAAGCGCGGCCCCGAGGCTCGCCGGCTGCTTCGAGTACGGGCGAGGGGGCGAGAGGGACCGCCGTCGCGCTCGCGACCTCTGCCTCGAGGCCGAGGCGGGCCTCCTCGAGGCGGTGCCGGACCAGCCCTGGCACAAGGGCCAGCTGGCGCGCGCTCGCGAGGGACTGGAGCGGCTGGCGAGAGAGTAACGGAAACAGCACTGGTCAGGAGACGCGGGAAAAGTCAAAATGCCCTCAAAGGGCGTGTCACGGGAGCGATGAGGACGTGGACAAGCAGCAAATCTATGATTACCTCGAGCAAATGGGAGTCTGGCACGAGGTCACCGAACATGCAGCCGTCTACAACATGGTCGATCTTGACAACATCGAGTTGCCACACCGCGAGGACGACGCGAAGAACCTCTTCGTCCGCGACGACAAGAAGCGCAACTATTACCTCATCTCGGTCAAGAGGGACAAGCGAATCGACCTGAAGGGGTTCTGCAGGGCCAACGGTACGAGGGCCCTCTCCTTCGCGTCGGCGGACGACCTGATGGCCGTCATGGGACTCGTGCCCGGCGCGGTGACGCCGCTCGGGCTGCTCAACGACTTCGAGTGCAGGGTGACGTGGTTCCTAGACGAGGACTTCACACAGGGCAGTGGCCTGATCGGCGTGCACCCCAACGACAACATCGCTACGGTCTGGCTCAGGGCGCAGGACCTGGTCGGACTCATCGAGAGGCACGGAAACACAGCCAACATCGTGCGGATGTAGTCACGCCAAACAGGGTTGCCCGTCGACGCCAGCACCCGTGCGGACTCGGGAGGAATCGAGCGATCGAGCGCGGGCGCCCTGGAAAAGCTCCGAGGGAGCGCAGGAGGCCGCAATGGGGACTCTGGTGCCCGTCGACTGTCACGGAATCTTGAGGTAAGGCAAGATTCCGTGTTTTTCGGACGGATTCCGGACATGCGTAATCAAAAAACCCGACCTACGTTTTGTAGGTCGGGTTTTGAGTTCATGGTCGCGGGGACAGGATTTGAACCTACGACCTCTGGGTTCTATGAAGATCACCGGTTCGGGCGAGATCGAAGAGGTCGTCAAAGGCAAGGTGTACCGAATCCGGCACCACCTCGGCCGCGACCTGAAGACCGGGCGCTACATCAGGTCGCCCAAGAAGACCGTCCACGGCACCAAGGCGGACGCGCGCCGTGCGCTCGAGGAATACCGCCTAGAACTCGAGCGCGGCGTGAAGAACGCCGAGGAGCTCGCCGTAGGTGCCTATGCGCGCGCGTGGTACGAGCGCCGCGTGAACTCCGGCCGCTATTCGCCGCTCACGCTCAAGGACGACGAGCTGCAGGTCCGCAAGATCGAGGATCTCTGGGGCACAACGCTGCTGCAAGATTTAACGATGAAGAAGATATCCGACGCCTACGACAAACTGCTCGCCCAGAAGAAGGCCAGCAGGAACGCCATCCACAAGCTCAACGGTGCACTCTCGCAGGTGATGGACGAGGCGGTCGCCAACGAGCTCGTCGGATCGAACCCGTGCGAGCACGTGAAGGCGCCGCGGCCCAGGGCCAAGGAGCGCAGGGCGCTCTCCGACGAGCAGGCGCTCGAACTGGCCGTGGCGCTGCGCACCGAGGAGCAGGCCGGGTGCACCGTGGCAGTGTGGATAGCGCTCGCCACAGGCATGCGCCGCNGATGACCTTCCGCGCCGTTTCCGCAGGGCTGGACGTCTTCTCCCCGAGCATGGCAAAAACCCATGAATAGACAAAGGATGTTGTTATGGAACTCACATTGGACCGGCTGACCAAGCAGTTCGGGGCGAGAATCGCCGTGGACCGTGTGTCGGCCACGCTCGTCCCCGGTGTGACGGGGCTTCTGGGCGCCAACGGCGCGGGTAAGACCACGCTCATGCGCATGGTCTGCGACGTGCTGCGCCCCTCAAGCGGGCAGGTGCTGCTCGACGGGCGCGACGCCTTGTCGATGGGCGACGGCTACCGGGCGCTGCTCGGCTGCCTGCCGCAGGACTTCGGCTACTATCCCGACTTCTCGGCGCTCGACTTCATGCGCTACATGGCCACGCTCAAGGGCTTCTCCAGCCGCGACGGCCGTGCCCGCAGCATGCAGCTGCTGGAGGAGGTCGGGCTAGCCGATGACGCGCGGCGGAAGGTGAAGACCTTCTCCGGTGGCATGAAGCAGCGCCTCGGCATCGCCCAGGCCATGCTCAACGAACCGGCCATCCTGGTGCTCGACGAGCCCACGGCGGGCCTCGACCCGAAGGAGCGCGTGCGCTTCCGCAACCTCATCGCGGGCTTCGCGCGGGACAAGGTTGTCATCCTCTCCACCCACATCGTCAGCGACGTGGAGTTCGTCGCCAATCGCATCCTCGTGATGCGTGGTGGCGGCTTCATCATGGACGGCACGCCCGAGCAGGTGGTCGCACGTGCCGCGGGCAAGGTGTGGGAGTGCCACGTGGAGGCGCGCCGCGCCGAGGAGATGTCGGCGCGCATGTCCGTGACAAACGTACGTTATGCCGCAGACGGAAACGCCGTGGTGCGCGTGGTGGCGGACGATCCGCCGATGGAGGGGGCGCAGGCCGTCGAGCCAACCCTGGAAGACCTGTACCTGCTCGCATTCCGCGACGCTGACACGCGTTAGGAGCACGCAATGGGAACACTCATCAAGTACGAGCTCAGAAAGATTCTCGGCAACCGCGCGGGCATGGTGACGTGCCTGATTGCGCTCGCGCTGATCTCTGGCATGGCCTTCATGAACATTGCGACCATGGGTACCCGCGACGTTGCAACAGGCGAATGGGTGGAGGGCTTCGCCGCCCAGGACTCCTACCGCCATCTGGAGGAATCGCACGCTGGCCTGCTCGACGACGCCCGGGTCGCAGAGGACGCCGCGACGCTGGACCGCGCCAACGAGCTCGTGAAAGAGACCCCCGATTTCTACGACCTGCCAAGCAGCGAGATACTCTCCCGGTACGGCCTCGAGTTCTGGCAGCAGACGATGGTCGTCATCTCCGACAACTACTACCCCGAGATCGTGGGCTCGCTCGATAGCACAGACCCGCGTGCGACGAGCCTGAAAGAGGGGTCTCTCGCGAGGGTTGACGCCACATTGTCCGACGGCTTCGACCACTACTTCACCTACAGCGACGCCGAGATGTCCTATTGGCACGGCAAGTTCGACCAGATTCGGTGGCCGGCGGAGTACGGATACGCCGGCGCCTGGAAGAACGCTCTGGATTGGGCGAGCTTCCTTGCCCTTGCAATCGTGGCGCTGTGCATCGCGCTGTCGGGCGTGTTCGCGGGCGAGTACCAGAACCGCATCGCCGCCGTTGCGCTTCCCACGAGGCGCGGCAAGCGCTCCCTCCCAGCCGCCAAGGTCATCGCCGCGCTCGTGTTCGCCACGGTCTACTGGTGGCTCTGCGCGGGTGCCGTCGTTGGGATCGACGTGGCCGTATGCGGTGCCGACGGATGGGACCTGCCGGTGCAGGTGGTCTTCGGGTTCGACAACCCGTACCCACTCACCGCAGGGCAGGCCTTGCTCGCCGTCTACGGCCTGGGCTACCTCGTCGCGCTCGGCATGGCCGGGCTCACGCTGCTCTTGTCTTCGAAGATGCGCTCCACGATGCCGGTGGCCGTGATCCCGATGGCGGTGGTCTTCCTCGGGATGTTCGCCCTCTTCATCACGCCGCTCGCTAAGATTGGGTCCCTCACGCCCATGGTGGGCTTGAGCAACGCGTTCGCCCGTATGGTCAGCTACGCGGCGGGGCCTGTGGTGGTCGACCTTCCCACTGCGCTGACGATGCTTTACGCATGTCTCCTCGTGGTTTGCGTGCCGCTTGCGATGCGAGTCTTCACAAGGCATCAGGTGGCATAGGGATAGGGGACGTAGCGCGTTCTTCCAATCGCCGTCGGATGCGAATCGGCGACGCCCGCATCAAGCGATGCGGGCGTCGCCTCGTTCTCTAAAGCCGCAGCTTGCCTTAGACGGGGCCGAGGGGGACGAATAGTGGCGGTTGCCGAGCTGAACCGACGCTTTATCTACTGTAGTCCTTCGATATTCGCTCGGGCCAGCCGTAGGATACGGGACTCTCGCACACTGGAATAACTACGCCGCCGTCTTCCCGCCATCGGAGGGCATGGCGTCCACGTCGCGCCCGAAGCGACCCGCCACCACGTTCATCAGGTCGGCGTTAACCTTGATGGTGACAACCACGCGCGCCCTCGCGCATGCCGAGGACAGTGCGTTCGGGACCCAGTTGTAGATGAGCCTGCTCGATTGCACCGCGTCGACGGGCAGCGTGAACTATGGGGGCTCGAAGCCCTGCTCGCACGGGTGTGTTGGATCGGCCATCTCTTCAGCTGTCACACGTCCACGCCGAACTCGTGCAGCCTCTCGATATCGCGGTAGAGCCCCTTGCTCTCAGCGTCGATGCCGCGCATCGCAAGTCGTTCGATCAGCTGCGGCATGGTCAGCCATGGTCCGAATCGGTCTCCGCTGTCAGTATACCCTCAGGTGCAGTGTCTCGGGCCTCTGAGCGCTGCTCGCCGCCGTGCGAGTCCCTTTCCGCATCGTTTTCGTTTTTCCCGATTCTATTCCACCTCGACCCGTTCCGGACTCTGTTCCCGGATGCCCGGACATATCCGCCCGCCTCCGTGCTCTCCTTCGACCCTGCACCTTCATCGGGGGCCGCTGCGTGCGCAAGGGCCGCAAAAACTTTCCGCCGCATGATTCGCTGTCCATCTCGGCGGAAACTCGGGCCTGCCGGTTTTGCTTCCCCCCTTGCGCCCTCCGCGAACCCCGATGGCATGCGGGCCGCAAGGCTCGCCAAGGGGCGGGCCGGAACATTAGGAGGCCATCATGGGAAACAGAGCAGTCATCACCACGCCGCAGCGCAAGCTCGGGGTCTACCTGCACTGGAACGGCGGGAGGGACACCGTCGAGCCGCTGCTGCGCTACTGCGAGCTCAAGGGCTACCGCGACCCTGCGTCGGACGACTACGGCTGGGCGAGGATGTGCCAGGTCCTCGGCAACTTCTTCGGCGGCTCCACCTCGCTCGGCGTCATTCCCTACTCGACGGACGAGCGCATGGACCCAGGTGACAACGGCGTCTACGTCATCGAGGGCTGGAAGATCGTCGACCGCGTGCTGCCCTGGGAGGGCTTCGAAGAGCAGCGGGGGCACGGCTTCGGCAAGATGCTGCGGGCCTTCGACGCCGCGATGCCCGAGAAGGAGCGCCTGGGCGAGTTCCTGGGCTCCGTCGAGGTCCCGGTCTCGGAGCTGCGGGTCGGCGACGAGGTCTGGATGTTCACCGTCGGCGACGCCTGGAAGGCGTACCCGGTCGTCGGCTTCGGCAAGCCGGAGTCCAACCGCGTCGCGGTGACAGTCGACACGCACGGCGACAGGAGGGACGTCATCTACCCGAACCTGCCCTACGTGGCCATGTACGGCCGAGACGGCGACTTCTCCTGGAACGTCAACAACTACGTCCACTGCGACATGGCGCGGATCCGCCAGCGCGAATAATCGACGGTGGAAGCAATCAGAACCACCCGCATAGCGGGTGGTTTGCTCTTAGGGTATAACCCTCTGGTCGCAGGCCAGCGTCTCAAGGCGCTGGCCTGCGCTTCGCCCAGGCCACACCGCCCTTGCCTCCCTGGCGGGCCGCTGGAAGCGGCCTACCGCCGCCCTATCGGGCGAACGGGCCCTCGTACTCCTTGACGCTCAGCCGGTCCAGGGCCTGGTCCGCCCTCTCCTGCTCGCGTATGTACTTCGCTATCGTGGCCTCGTTGAGCCCGACGGTGGACACGTAGTAGCCCTCCGCCCAGAACTTCCTGTTCCCGAACTTGTACCTGAGGTTCCCGTGCTGCTCGAACATCATGAGCGAGCTCTTCCCCTTCAGGTACCCCATGAAGCTCGAGACGCTCGCCTTGGGCGGGATGCTCACGAGCATGTGCACGTGGTCGGGCATCAGGTGCCCTTCTATTATCTCCACCCCCTTGTAGGAGCAGAGCCTCCTCAGGATCTCCCCGAGGTCCTTCCTGTACTGGTTGTAGACGATCTTTCGCCTATACTTCGGTATGAACACGACGCGGTACTTGCAGAGCCACTTCGTGTGCGACAGGCCGTGCGCTTGTTGCGCCATGTGGTCGCCTTTCTTCCGACGCGGTGTCGGCCCGAGCAACCGACATTGTAGGGAGGAAGGCGATTTCGCTTAGCGCCTGCTGTCATCCACCCGCACAGCGGGTGGCTTTTTGCCGTCCGCTAACGCGGCCGGCAGGATTGCGGACCCAGAGCAACGAGCACGCGCGAGCGCACGCGCTTTTCGTCCACCACGCGCGAACGCACGACGCAGCTCGCGTTTGCCCAGTTAATGGGGGCCGCCAATGTGCGCAACAGCGTGCCCGCCGCCAGGGGCGTGCGCAACCGCGTGCTCGCCGCACGCGCGCGCCACCCCCAAAACCTCGCTGCCCGCGTGCCGAACCAGAAGGTGCCGCGCAGCCCCTCGGCCACGCGGCGCCAACTCCCAACTCGCAGGTGACCCCGGCCACCCACCGCGCGGCCAGCTCCCCCTCTCCCGCAGCGGAGCCCTTGCGGCGCAGCAGCTTGGAGGCGACAGGCTGCCCGGGCCTGCGCAGGCCGCGGGCGTCAGGCATGCTGATGCCCAGCCCGAGCACGGTGTTGGCGAGCCACACGAAGAACAGCAGCGTCACGATGGGGATCACGCAGCAGGTCGCCACCATGACGGCGAAGGCCTCGATCATGCGGTTGAGGACGTTCTTCGCGGACTCGATGAACGACTTCGCGCCATCCGTCACCGTCTGGACCGCGTTGCCGGCGGCATCCACGACGTCGCTCGCGACGCTGGACGCGTCGGCCGCACGGTCGCTCACCCAGCCGAGGAAGCTGTCCAGGACGTTCCTGTCCTCCTGGGTCTGCTCGCTCGCCTCGGGCTCCGGGGTCGCCTCCTCCGCCTTGGGCTCCTCGATGGGAGACTCCTCCGGAGCCGACGCCACGGCGGCCGTCACCGTCTCGACGTCCGCCCTGTAGGTCGCCTGCACGACGTCCGACACCATCACGCTCGCCGGGACCACCAGGAACCCCGCGACCGCAAAGACGGCCAGACGCAGTGCGAAGCTGCGCAGCAGCGCCTGCATGCCGGCGTTCTGGTCCCAGCGCAGGCGGCCGCTCGCGACCACGGCGGCGACGGCGAGGGCGCAGCTCAGGGGGACGAGCAGCCTGAACGCCGCCAGGCTGAAGATGGTGAGGAGGCACTTNACCGCCGACCACCAGACCATGCCCCAGTACGACCTCTTCGGCGGCTTTGGGCTGACGCCGGAGCGCATCGTCGACCAGGACGCCCCCGACTGCGAGGTCATCGACATCCTGAGCCGGGAGGACATGCCCGAAATGCTCAAGGCGCGCACGCGATGGATCGGCGAGCTATTCGAGGAGTCCCCGGGCGTCGAGGAGGCGCGCGGCGACGAGCGGCTCGACCGCTGGCGCGACCCGCTGTACCCCGACGTCGTGAGCGCCGTGCTCTTCCCGTCCGAGGGTGGGGGCGACGCGGACGCACATCCCTGGCGCGTCTTCGCGCGCGTCGAGCGTTGCGCTGTCGACCCGGACGAGCCCGACGCGCCGCACTGGGAGGCGACGCTCGCCGCCGTGGTGCCGCTCCCGGACGAGGAGGGGGCCACGGAACCGGGAGCCGCGGAAGGCGTCGGGACCGCTGACGGCGACCTACAGGCCGGCCCCGACCTCCCCCGGCCGGGAAGCAGGCTGTGGCTGGGCATCGCCCGCGCGGAGGAGGACGGCGAGGTCCTGGGCCTCTACGCGTCCGAGGCCCAGGACCTCGGCGCAGAGGACTACGACCCTGAGGTCGACGCGAGAGAGGGCGGCGAGCTCTCGCTTGCCATCGGCGCGCGCTACTGCCAGGAGGGCATGGTCAGCGAGGGGATTCACCGCGTGGTCTGCTTCGAGCTCGCGGAGCACTTCTACCAGGCGTCGGCCGAGCGTGGGAACGCACGGGCCATGTGCAACCTGGGCCACGTCTGCTCGCACGGTCGGCTGGGCGAGAAGGACTTCGACGTGGCCGCGAAGTGGTTCCGCAAGGCGGCGGTGCTGGGCAACGCCGAGGCCGCGTGCAAGTACGGCGGCCTGCTGTGGCGGGGCGCGGCGTGAGACGCGACGACGAGCAGGCCTACTTCTACTACCAGATGGCCTACAAGCGCGCGAAGGACGAGGGGGACGGTGCCGTCTGGGGAAGCGCGGCCCCGAGGCTCGCCGGCTGCTTCGAGTACGGGCGAGGGGGCGAGAGGGACCGCCGTCGCGCTCGCGACCTCTGNTCCACGCTGAGCTCGACGAGCTTCTCCGCGATCGGGGCACCGAAGTCCCCCGGGATGAGCGAGATGCCGGCCGAGAGCGCCGTGGCCACCGTGACCAGTCCGGTCGCCGTCTCGGCGCGGGCGTTGAGGGAGGCAATCTGCGAAGTCCAGGCGTCGGGACTCGAGAAGTGGTCGGCCAGCACCGTCGCCGAGACGATGGCGGCAACCAGTGCGGCAGCGACCATCAGAAGGCCACCCAGCTCCATGCCTGCGACGCGGCGGCTCAGGCGCCCCGCCTCGGAAGGGGCCTCCGCCAGCGTTTCCTCGGCCGCCCTGGCAATGTCATTGGCGAACGCCGGAGCAAGCTCCGCGGCCGTCATTGCATCTTCCGGCACGGGGCCCGAAGCCTCCTCGAACGTCTCTTCCCTCTCGCTCATGTGACCCCCCCATCTCTCGGCTGCAGATGCGCGGGCGTTGCCCGCATTGCCCATCTTGCTAGCCTGGGAGGCGGCAGTCGCTAGCTGGCAGCTAACTAGCCGGGGGGGGCAGCAAGCCGTCTGTGAGCGAGCTGACGACAGTTACGGACGGCAGCCGGCTGGCGGCTGACTGCTGGCGGCGGCCGACGACCGAGCCGTGCATTTCAAAAATGAAATGCACGGCTGCCTACGTTTTCCCAGGTCAGCAGGAGACGGCGTACATTCTAGAAATGAAATGCGCACCCCTCCCCCAGCCATGCGCCCCTCCCCTAGAATGGGTGCACGCGCCGAGCCGTCGCCCGCCCGCGGAACCGACTCGCCGACCGCCCGCCCTCGCGCATGCAGGAGGCCCCATGCAAAACCTGTCCGAGCTGCCGCTCCGCGCATACCTGGGCCACCCCGTCATCGTCGACCTCAGGCTCGCCCGCCACGACCTTGGGGAGCTGGCGCGGCAGATCGCATCCGCGCCGGAGCCGCAGCTCCCTCCCGAGGCCCTCGAGGCGCTGCCCGGCCACTGGGACTTCGATGCCGACGCCAGCCTGGCCTGGCCGCGCGTCGACCACGAAAACGGCGTCTGCCTCTACCTGCTGTGCCCGTGCAGCACCGCCGACCACCAGACCATGCCCCAGTACGACCTCTTCGGCGGCTTTGGGCTGACGCCGGAGCGCATCGTCGACCAGGACGCCCCCGACTGCGAGGTCATCGACATCCTGAGCCGGGAGGACATGCCCGAAATGCTCAAGGCGCGCACGCGATGGATCGGCGAGCTATTCGAGGAGTCCCCGGGCGTCGAGGAGGCGCGCGGCGACGAGCGGCTCGACCGCTGGCGCGACCCGCTGTACCCCGACGTCGTGAGCGCCGTGCTCTTCCCGTCCGAGGGTGGGGGCGACGCGGACGCACATCCCTGGCGCGTCTTCGCGCGCGTCGAGCGTTGCGCTGTCGACCCGGACGAGCCCGACGCGCCGCACTGGGAGGCGACGCTCGCCGCCGTGGTGCCGCTCCCGGACGAGGAGGGGGCCACGGAACCGGGAGCCGCGGAAGGCGTCGGGACCGCTGACGGCGACCTACAGGCCGGCCCCGACCTCCCCCGGCCGGGAAGCAGGCTGTGGCTGGGCATCGCCCGCGCGGAGGAGGACGGCGAGGTCCTGGGCCTCTACGCGTCCGAGGCCCAGGACCTCGGCGCAGAGGACTACGACCCTGAGGTCGACGCGAGAGAGGGCGGCGAGCTCTCGCTTGCCATCGGCGCGCGCTACTGCCAGGAGGGCATGGTCAGCGAGGGGATTCACCGCGTGGTCTGCTTCGAGCTCGCGGAGCACTTCTACCAGGCGTCGGCCGAGCGTGGGAACGCACGGGCCATGTGCAACCTGGGCCACGTCTGCTCGCACGGTCGGCTGGGCGAGAAGGACTTCGACGTGGCCGCGAAGTGGTTCCGCAAGGCGGCGGTGCTGGGCAACGCCGAGGCCGCGTGCAAGTACGGCGGCCTGCTGTGGCGGGGCGCGGCGGGAGACGCGACGACGAGCAGGCCTACTTCTACTACCAGATGGCCTACAAGCGCGCGAAGGACGAGGGGGACGGTGCCGTCTGGGGAAGCGCGGCCCCGAGGCTCGCCGGCTGCTTCGAGTACGGGCGAGGGGGCGAGAGGGACCGCCGTCGCGCTCGCGACCTCTGCCTCGAGGCCGAGGCGGGCCTCCTCGAGGCGGTGCCGGACCAGCCCTGGCACAAGGGCCAGCTGGCGCGCGCNTCGTGTGGCGAAACGTCGACTTCGACCGCAAGCGCGTCTACGTGGGCCAGCAGTACGCCGCCGACCACAGGATCCGGGACCCCAAGAGCGAGAAGTCACACCGCTGGCTCGGCCTGGACGACGGCACTGTGGCGTTCCTGGCGGAGTGGAGGCAGAAACAGGCGCGCGCAATGGAGGTCGCCGGCAGGGACCAGGCCGGCGAGACCCCCGTTTGCACCAACGCCGTCTTCAAGTTCATGGACCCCAACACGTTCAACCGCTGGCGCCGGCAGTACTTCGCCGACCACGGGCTGGGCGAGTTCGGCCCAGCCGTCCAGTACACGGACTCGACGGGGCGCAAGCGCTGGCGCAAGGGCGCCTACGTCGGCTACAACCTGCACGAGCTGCGGCACACCCAGGCCACGCTCCTCATCGGCTCCGGCGCGGACATTAAGACGGTGCAGCAGCGGCTCGGTCACTCCTCCGCGAGCCTGACCATGGACATCTACGCGCATTTCATCGCCCAGAACGACCGTCAGGCCGCGAACACCATCGGCGAGATCCTGACCGAGCCGTCAGGGTCGGAGGACGCGCCGCAGAAGCCAACGCTCAGCGACGCCGACAGGGCTGCGATAGCGCAGCGCATGGCCGACGGCGCATCGCTGGAAGCCGCCATCTCGGCGGTACGCCCGGACGTGAGCGTGCTCGACCTGCTGGGTTTGCAGAAAGGTCGGGGACGGTGATGGCGTGCCAAAGCTCAGACGGGGCTGCCAGGCGCTTGCCGTTTGGTTAAATTCACGTATACTATATTGTATTCGTGATTTTGAGGGGAGCGCGATGAACGACAAGGGCATAAGGGGGGCTATACGGCGGAGGGTCGAATCCCTCCCGGACGACGCCGCTTTCACCGCCAGCGACTTCGCCGACGTGTCCGGTTCCGCCAACGCGAGGCAGGCGCTCAAGGGGCTGGCTGACTCGGGCGCGATAGCGCGCGCGGCGCGGGGCGTCTACTACAAGCCGCGCTACAGCGAGCTTCTGGGCAGGCCAGTCCCGCCCGACATCGACGCGGTCGCGCACGCGATCGCTAGGGCCCGGGGCTGGGAGATCGTCCCGTCGGGAGACCATGCGTTGAACATGCTGGGGCTGGACACCCAGGTTCCCGCCGTCTACTCATACATCAGCACCGGCCCGTACGCCAGCGTCCTGGTGGCACCCTTCGAGGTGAGGTTCAGTCACGCGGCCAACCGAAACATAGTGGGCATGTCCCCGCTGACAGCCCTCGTCGTCCAGGCGCTCAAGGCCCTCGGTCGCGAGGGCGTCGACGACAAGGTCATCAACCGCCTGTCGGGCCGTCTCAGCACCGGGGAGAAAGGGGCGCTTCTCGCCGAGACCGAGCGCGCGACCGCCTGGGTGCGCGACGCCATCGCCGAGATCGCGAAAGGATGCGAAGATGATCGACATCGCAAGGGCTAACGACGAGGAGAGGGCTGCGCTCGTCAGGATCACCGCCGGCGAGATGGCACTGCAGCCCGCCATCGTCGAGAAGGACCTGTGGGTGTGCTACCTGCTGGACTACCTGTTCCACCGCAGCGAGTTCGCCGACTCGATCGTGTTCAAGGGCGGCACGAGCCTCTCGAAGGCATACCACCTCATCGAGCGCTTCTCGGAGGACATCGACCTCATACTCGACTGGCGGCTCATCGGGTATCGCCTGGACGAGCCCTGGGAGGAGCGCTCCAACACCAGGCAGGACAGGTTCAGGCTCGAGACCATCGAGCGGACGGACCGCTACCTCGAAGACGTGTTCGCCCCCTCGCTCAGGGCCGGCCTGTCCGAGGAGCTCGGGCGCGAGGCGGACGTGCGAGCGGGATCGGATGAGGAGACCGTGATCTTCGCCTACCCGCGGCTCTTCTCGTCGGAGGCGACGCTCGACGTCGTGAAGCTCGAGATAGGCCCCCTGGCCGCATGGACGCCCTCTGCGCAGGCGGAGATCACCCCGTACGTCGCGGAGCTGCACCCGGAGGCGTTCTCGCAGCCCGCCACCACCGTGCGCACAGCCGTGGCCGAGCGCACGTTCTGGGAGAAGGCGACGATCCTGCACCAGGAGGCGAACCGCCCCGCCGGCAAGGCCATGCCCAAGCGCTACGCGCGCCACTACTACGACATGTACCGCCTCGGGCGCTCGGACGTCGCGGAACGAGCGATCTCCCAGCCAGAGCTGCTCGCGCGCGTGGTCGCCTTCAAGGAGAAGTTCTACCGCACGCCCTGGTCGAAGCTAGCAGACGCCAAGCCCGGCACCCTGAGGCTTGCACCGCAGCCAGAGCGTCTCGAGGAGCTCGCCGCCGACTACGAGCGCATGCGCCCCATGATATTCGGCGAAGTGCCCGCGTTCGGCGACATCGTAGCCTCCATGTCCGAGCTGGAGGAGCGCATCAACGGCGGCGCCTAGCCTCCCGCCTCCCTGCCCGCGGGCCCCGGCGACGCGCAGCGAACGGAGCTCCTAAACATGCCGGGCGACGGCCCGGACGCGTGGCTCGGCGTGAGGAGCGTGCAGCTCTGCCCGCAGATCTCGCTCACGTCGATCTACAAGCTCATCCACGCCGGCGGGATACCGGCCGCGAGGCTCGGCAGCAAGACCATCCGCGTCAACCGCGAGGCGTTCGAGAAGTACCTGCAGCGGGCGCAGGTGGCGAGCGCTTTGGAAGCAGCACGACGCGTCTACCGGAAAACGCATGCCGGCGCACGGGACGCCATGAGCCCCGACCTTCGAGCGATGCCCGCGCGGCCATGGGAGAGAATCTGGGAGGAATTTCGCGGAGANTAGCAGACGCCAAGCCCGGCACCCTGAGGCTTGCACCGCAGCCAGAGCGTCTCGAGGAGCTCGCCGCCGACTACGAGCGCATGCGCCCCATGATATTCGGCGAAGTGCCCGCGTTCGGCGACATCGTAGCCTCCATGTCCGAGCTGGAGGAGCGCATCAACGGCGGCGCCTAGCCTCCCGCCTCCCTGCCCGCGGGCCCCGGCGACGCGCAGCGAACGGAGCTCCTAAACATGCCGGGCGACGGCCCGGACGCGTGGCTCGGCGTGAGGAGCGTGCAGCTCTGCCCGCAGATCTCGCTCACGTCGATCTACAAGCTCATCCACGCCGGCGGGATACCGGCCGCGAGGCTCGGCAGCAAGACCATCCGCGTCAACCGCGAGGCGTTCGAGAAGTACCTGCAGCGGGCGCAGGTGGCGAGCGCTTTGGAAGCAGCACGACGCGTCTACCGGAAAACGCATGCCGGCGCACGGGACGCCATGAGCCCCGACCTTCGAGCGATGCCCGCGCGGCCATGGGAGAGAATCTGGGAGGAATTTCGCGGAGAGCCGCACATATCGGGCGGATCTCACGTTGTAGTAGGTAGAGGAGGCGATTTGGCTTGTCCAAAAAGGAGACCGGCAGCCTGGACCCGGACCGGGCGCGGAAGATAGCCGACGAGTGCTACGACGACGTGCTGGCATACTGCAGGCGCCACGCGCCCGCCGGGCACGAGGCGGCCGACCTCGCACAGGAGACGTTCCTTCGCTTCGTGCGTGCCCAAGGGTACCGCGAGCGCGGCAAGCCCATCGCCTACCTCATGCGGATAGCGAGGAGCGTATGCGTCGACGCCAGCCGCGAGAAGCGGCTGGAGACGGTGAGCCTCGAGTTCGAGGTAGCCGACGGCGATTGCACCGGACGCGAGGCGGATCTCGACCTCATGCTGGCACAGCTGCCTCGCGAACTGCGCGAGGTCGTGGAACTGCGCTTCGGCTCGGAGCTCGGGGTGGGCGAAGTCGCCCGGGCGCTCGGGATAAGCCGTTTCGCTGCGCGCAGGCGCATCAACGCAGCGCTGAAGAAGCTCGAAGAGGACTTGAAGGAAGGTGGTCTTTATGGTTGAGGTGGAACGCGCAAGGCTCGAGGCCGAGCTCTCCCGGCACTATTCCGCCCAACGCGAGAAGGCGGACCCGGATGCCATCGATTTGCTCGCCCAGGCCATGGTCGCCGAGGACGCGCGGATGAGAAAGGCCCAACGCCGACGAATGGGCTTTGTCTCGTTCGTCGCGGCCCAAGTACGCTTCATCCCCCTGTGGACGTGGGCCGCGCAGCTGGGAATCGTCGCGCTCATGCTCGCCGTGGCGAACAGCACCGCGGACGCGAACGTCGCAAAGCTCGCCGTCGGCATCCTCTCCGCCGCTACCGCGCTCGTCGGCGTTCCCACCGTGCATGCGAGCAAGCTGCACGGCGTGGCCGAGCTGGAGTACTCGTGCCCCAACAACGCGGCGAGCGTGATGGTGGCGCGCCTGATCGTGCTGGGCTGCTCGTCATCGCTAGCAGTAGCCCTCATGGTGGGCGTGGTCGCGTCCTCGCTGGACACCGGCGCCCTCTCGGTCGCGCTGTGCGCCTGCCCGCCGTTCTTCTGCTCCTGCGCCGGCTCGCTGGCGGTGCTGAGGAGGGCGACGGATGGGCGTGCCGTCGGGCCGTTGCGGGGTGGCGTGCCGTCGGGCCGTTGCGGGGTGGCGTGCCGTCGGGCCGTTCTTTACTGGTGGGAGTTTCCCCAACGAGAGAAAACCTTAGCAGTAAAGAACGCGGCACATCGCATGGTGCGGCGGCCTGCGGGTGGCGCGTTCTTTGCTGGCTTTGCTTGCGGGCGTCGTGTTCCCTACTGGCTCTCAGCGACGAAATCTCGCCATCCAAGGCGAGAAAAGAACGCCGACCGCTGCATTTGCCCACATGAGCTGCGGCGGCGTGTTCTTTATCGCCCGCATCAAAGCCACGACGCTTCGATTCGCCCGAGTAAAGAACACGCCGGAGTAACTGGTCGACACGAGTGCGTCCAACGCGTCTGAATGACAAGCAAGAACGTCCAATACGTCTAAACGACACGCCAGTACGTCGCACGCGTCTGGGTGACACGTGAGAACGCCAAACGCGTCTGNCGGGCCGGCACATCGCCAGCCCGCCCGCACTAATCACCTCGTCACCCAGCCACACTCCGGCCAAGGGCGTCCCGGCAGCGACCTACAGCCACCTCTCCGGGAGCTTCTCTCCCTTGGCGGCCGCCTCCTCCGGAGTGTCCGGGTCGAACGAGACCGGGTCGGCGTTGGCATCCGCGCCGCCCATGCCGTAGGTGGGGCGCGCCGCCTCGTACTGGATCTTGCGCGCGGTCCTGCGCACGTCGGCCTCGGGCATGTTGTCGTAGCGGTGGCAGGCGCAGCGGTGCCCCGCAACGACCTCGCGAAGCTCCGGCGCGGCCACGTCGCAGGCTCCCACCTTGGCGAAGCAGCGGCTCGCGAAGCGGCAGCCCGCCGGCGGGTCGATGGGGCTGGGCACGTCTCCCTGCAGGATGATGCGCTTGCGCGAGAGGTGCGGGTCGGGCGACGGGATGGCTGAGAGCAGCGCCTGCGTGTAGGGGCAGAGCGGATCGTGGTAGAGGTCGTTCTTCTGGGCGACCTCCATGAGCTTGCCCAGGTACATGACGCCCACGCGGTCGGACACGTGCTTCACCACGTTGAGGCCGTGCGCGATGAAGAGGTAGGTGAGTCCCAGGTCCTCCTTGAGGTCGTCCAGGAGGTTGAGCACCTGCGCCTGGATGGAGACGTCCAGCGCGCTCACGGGCTCGTCGCAGACGATGAGCTTGGGATTCACGGCCAGGGCGCGCGCGATGCCCACGCGCTGGCGCTGCCCGCCGCTGAACTCATGGGGATAGCGCCTCTTGAGGTCGGGCCGGATGCCCACGCGCTCGAGCAGCTCGTCCACGCGCCCGTCCACGGCCTCCGCCGGCAGGATCTTGTTGGTCAGGATGGGCTCGCTCACGATCTGCTCGACGGTCATGCGCGGGTTGAGCGAGGCGTAGGGGTCCTGGAAGATCAGCTGGACGTCGCGGCAGAGCTCGCGGCGACGCTGCTTGCTGGCGTCCGTGACGTCCTCGCCCTCGAAGTAGATCTTGCCACCCGAGGGCTTGAGCAGGCCCACCAGCATCTTGCCGATGGTCGTCTTGCCGCAGCCCGACTCGCCCACCAGGCCGAAGGCCTCGCCGCGGTGGATCTTGAACGACACGTCCTCGACCGCGCGCACGTAGGAGGTGGGACGCCCGAAGAAGTTGGTCTCGGCTACGAAGCTCTTGGAGAGGTTCTTCACCTCGACCAGCACGTCGTCGCGCGTGGAATCGCTCTTGGGGTCTGCCATGGGCTACTCCTCCCCCTCTTCGTACAGGAAGCAGCGGACGCTGCGGCTGGGGTCGCCGGGGTAGGGCCTGAGCTCGGGGCGCTCGCGACGGCAGCGCTCCATGCAGCGGTCGCAGCGGTCCGAGAACGGGCAGCCCGAGGGCATGTCCAGCGGGTTGGGCACGGTGCCCTTGATGGTGTAGAGGCGCTTGGAGTCGTCGTCCTCGAGGCGCGGAATCGAGTTCAGGAGGCCCAGCGTGTAGGGGTGCAGGGGCCTCTCAAACAACGCGACCTTCTCTGCCTCCTCGACCACCTCGCCGCAGTACATGACCACCACGCGGTCGGCCACCTCCGAGACGACTCCCAGGTCGTGGGTGATGAAGAGCACGGCCATGTCGAACTCGTCGCGCAGCTGGTAGATGAGGTCAAGGATCTGCGCCTGGATGGTCACGTCGAGGGCCGTGGTGGGCTCGTCGGCGATGAGCAGCTGGGGGTTGCAGGCCAGCGCCATGGCGATCATGACGCGCTGGCGCATGCCGCCCGACATCTGGTGCGGGTAGTCGCGAGCGCGGTCCGCGGGAGAGGGGATGCCCACCACGCGCAGCATCTCGACCGCACGCTCCCAGGCCTGGTCCTTCTTCATGGGCGTGTGCGTCTGGATGGCCTCGACGATCTGGTCGCCCACGCGGTAGACGGGATTGAGCGAGGTCATGGGCTCCTGGAAGATCATCGAGATCCTCTGGCCTCGGACCTGCTCCATCTCCTTGTCGCTGAGTGACAGGAGGTCGGTGCCGTCGAAGCTGATGCTGCCGGAGGCCACGTGTCCCGGCTTCTGCAGGAGCCCCATGATACTGAGGGAGGTCACGCTCTTGCCGGAGCCGGACTCGCCCACCACGGCCAGTATCTCTCCGCGGTCTATGGAGAAGCTCACGCCGTCCACGGCACGGACGGTGCCCTTGCGGGTGGGGAACTCGGTGACGAGGTCCCTCACTTCGAGAAGTGCCATGCTAGCGCCTCCTGCTCTTGGGGTCGAAGGCGTCGCGGATGCCGTCTCCCAGCAGGTTGAACGCGAGGACGGTGAGGGTGATGGCGAGGCCCGGGAAGATCATGACGTGGGGAGCCTGGAAGATGTAGTCGCGGCCGCGGCCCAGCATGTCGCCCCACTCGGCCTGGGGTGGCTGGACGCCCAGGCCCAGGAAGCCCAGGGCCGCGGCGTCGAGGATCGCTCCCGAGATGCCCAGAGTCGCGCGGACGATGATCGAGGGGGCGACGTTGGGGAGGATGTGGCGGAAGATGATCTTGGCGTCGGAGTCACCGATGACGCGGGCGGCGCTGACGTAGTCGTTGGCCTTGACCGAGAGCACCTGGCTGCGCACGATGCGCGCGTACTCGGGGATGGACACCAGGCCGATGGCGATGACCGCCTTGTCGATGCCCTTCCCGAGCGCCGCCATGAAGGTGATGGCCAGGAGGATCGAGGGCACGGCCAGCATGATGTCCATGAGGCGCATGATCGCGGTGTCGGCCTTGCCGCCCTTGTAGCCGGCGATGGCGCCCAGGGTGACGCCCACGACCAGAGAGAGCGCGACGGAGATGACGCCCACGGTGAGCGAGACCTGCGCGCCCACCATCATGCGGGCAAGGATGTCGCGGCCCTGCTGGTCGCAGCCAAACCAGTGCGTGGCGCTGGGGGCGGCGAAGGACTGGGTCAGGTCCTGCTCGTAGGGGTCGTACGGGAGCACGCCGGGGGCGATGGCCGTGACGACGGCTATGAGCACGACGAGGCCGATGAAGACCAGGCTGGCCATGGCCGGGCCGTTGTGGCTCAGCGAGTACCAGACGTCCTTCCAGATGGACTCCGCCTTCTGCGGCCTGGCGGCGTCGACGCCCTTCGTGGGCCCCATGGGCTCCTGCCCGGAGTCGAGTGTCTTCTCCACCAAGATCACCCCTCTTCCTGCGAGTACTTGATGCGCGGGTCAAGGTAGGCGTACACGATGTCCACAATCAGGTTGATGACAACGAAGATCACGCCGATGAGAAGCACGGTGCCCTGGACCACCGGGAAGTCGGACTTCAGGATGGAGTCGACCACGTACTTGCCGATGCCGGGCCAGGCGAAGACGGTCTCGGTGAGGAGGGCGCCGCCCAGGAGGCTACCGAACTGCAGGCCGATGACGGTGGTGACCGGCAGCATGGCGTTGCGCAAGGCGTGATGGCGGTCGACGCTGCCCTTGGGCAGGCCCTTGGCGCGGGCGGTGCGGACGTAGTCCTCGCCCAGGGTCTCGAGCATGCTGGAGCGCGTCATGCGCGTGATGATGGCCATCGAGTAGAGCGAGAGTGCGAGGGCCGGCAGCACGATGTGCTGCAGGGCGTTACCCAGGGCCTCGAAGTCGCCGGAGAGCAGCGTGTCAAGGATGAAGAGGCCCGTGCCGCCCACCGGCGCCAGAAGCGGGTCGATGCGCCCGCCCGAGGGCAGGACGTGCAGGGTGCCGGCGAAGAGGATGATCATGAGCACGCCGGACCAGAAGATGGGCATCGAGACGCCCACCAGCGCCACGAAGGTGCTGAGGCCGTCCACGAAGGAGCCCTTGTGGACCGCCGCGAGCACGCCGAGCACGATGCCGAGCACGGACGCCACGATGATGGCGACGATGGCGAGCTCGACGGTGGCCGGGAAGCGGCTCATGATCTCGGTCGTGACGGAGGTGTGGGTGTAGTACGAGGTCCCCAGGTCGCCGCGGAGGGCCGATCCCAGGAAGTTGAGGTACTGCACCACGATGGAGGCCGTAAGCCCGTTCGCCTCTCGCCAGGCCTGCATCTGCTCCTGCGTGGCATGCTCGCCGAGCACGACGCTGGCAGGGTCGGCCGAGAAGACGCGCATGATCAGGAAGACCACGATCGAGAGGCCCAACAGGACGGGAATCGCCTGCAGGACGCGCTTGATCACATATCTCAGCACGTGTCTTCCTCCTCTCTCTTCTCATCTGTTCGCTCTTGTCGGGTCCGGCGACATGCGCCCCTCCGCGCGCGCCACCAGAAGCGCGACTCGGACCGGGCTCGCGTCCGGCCCGAGTCGCAGCGTTGCCTCGGGATGTCCCTCGGCCTTGGATGGGGGCGTCTCTCCCCCGTCCAGGGCTAGGCAGACTTGGTGCAGTTCCTCAGGAACACGACCGCCGTCGGGTGGTAGACGTAGCCCTCGACGTTGGCCTTGTGGCCCAGGAGGTTCTGAGAGTGCGAGATGGGCAGCCAGACCTGGTCCTCGGCCACGATCTGCTCGCACTGGTGGTAGACGTCGTCACGCTCGGAGCCCGCCGGAGTCGAGAGGCCCTTGGCGATGAGCGCCTTGTACTCGTCGTTGGAGTAGCGTGCGACGTTCATGGCGGTGTCGTCGACCGAGAGGAGGTTCATGAAGTTGTCGGGGTCGCCGTTGTCGCCGTTCCAGCCATAGAAGCAGACGTCGTAGTTGCCCGCCTGGACGGCGTCCTTGTAGGAGGTCCAGTCGAACTGGTCGATGGTCATGTCGACGCCGACCTTGCTCAGGTAGCCCTGGACGGACTCTGCGAGCGCGGTGCCTCCCTTGCCGTTGTAGGGACGCGACACCGAGTAGGTGATGCACTTGACCTTGGTGATGCCCAGGGCGGCGAGCTCGGACTTGGCCGCGTCTGGGTCGTATTGGGCCTGCTGGATGTCGGAGTCGTAGGGGGCCATCCACAGGGGCATGACGGAGTTGGCGTAGGTGGCGTAGCCGTTGTAGAGGCTGTCCACGAGCTCCTGGACGTTGACTGCCTTGGCGAAGGCCTTGCGGGCGTCGGCGGTCTTGAAGATCTCGCTCTGGGTGTTGAAGGCGAGGTAGTTGATGTTCATGCCGTCGGTCTTGTAGACCTTGTCGCCGTTGTTCTCGACCTGGCTCACCACGGCCTCGTCGATGCCGCTGATGATGTCGGCCTCGCCGTTGGCCAGGGCGGTGACGCGCGAGGCGCTCTCGGCGATGAAGCGGAAGACGATGTTCTTGGCCTTGCCGGCGTTGTCCTTGTCCCAGTAGTCCTCGTTGCGCTCGAGCTTGATGTCGGAGTTCTTGGTCCAGCTCACGAACTTGTAGGGACCGGTGCCGACGGGGCTCTCGTTGAGCTTGCCGCCCTCGGCGGCGGTGGGGCTCACGATGGGCGAGGCCATGCACATGGCGAGGTTGGCCAGGAAGGCGGTGGAGGCGGCGCGCAGCTTGATGACGAGGGTGGTGTCGTCGGGGGCGTCGATGGAGGCGATGCCGTTGCCGTCGGCCTCGGAGCCAAAGGTGAAGGCGGCGTAGGGCATGTCCTCGGTACGCTGGGGCTCGAGCTGGCGCTCGATGGAGGCCTTGGCCGCAGCGGCGTTGAAGTCGGTGCCGTCGTGGTACTTCACGCCGGTGCGGATCTTGAAGGTGTAGGTGAGACCGTCGTCAGAGACCTCGTAGGACTCGGCGAGGCCTGGCTTGACGGCGCAGGAGTCGTCCTCGTACTGCAGGAGGTTCTCGTAGACCTGGACCATGACCATGGCGGACTCGCCGTCGTCGACCATGGCCGGGTCGAGGCCGCGGGGGTCGGAGGCCTGGGCGAAGGTGATGGTGAAGTCGCCGTTGGCGGACTTGGAGGAGCCGCCGGCGCGCTGGCTGCCGCAGCCGGCGAGGGCGAAGGCGCTGCCCGCGCTGACGGCCGCCATGGCCTTGACGAAGTTCCTTCTGGAGATCTGTGCCTTGGTGCTAGCCATGTGTACTCCCTCTCTGATGCACAAAGCCTGATATGGCGTCTTGGCCCACCGAGCCGCCGCCCCTCGCGGCTGTGGCTGCGGCGTAGCGGCCTGTGCGTATGTTTGCATCAGAAATGCAAGGGAGTGATTAAAATGGCGATTTTGAGAAGAAAAGTTTCTTGATACGTAACCAGTTGGACACTTTGCGTCCTTTTTGCGGCTGCCACCGACGCACGGCCCCTCGTCAGTGCAGGTCGGCCTCCGGCGAGAGGGACGATGGGTCGTGGCGTTGTGAACTCCAATCCTAACCATTTTCTTCAGATATCGATAAATGCCTTTGTGTGGAGTACAATCGAATTTAATAGATGACATTGGCTTATAAGGAGTGAGGAATATGGCAGGAACTTTGGCCAATGCGGCACTCTCCACCAAGGTCACGTCTGACGAGAAGACGCTCTTCACCCAGATATGCGACTCCATCGGGACCTCCCCCAGCAACGCGCTCAGGATGTTCGTCTCGGCCTTCAACCGCAGGGGAGGATTCCCCTTCGACCCCTCCAACCCCTACGGCCTTCCCCGCACCACGCTCAGGGCGATGGAAGACGCCGAGCAGGGACGCGTCACGGGCCCGTTCGAGTCAAACGAGGAGATGTGGGCCTCCATCTTCGACGACGGAGAGTAGCCGTGCTGAGCCTGGCCTATACCTCCCAGTTCAAGAAGGACGTTCGTCGCAGACGCAGGCAAGGCGCGGACCTAGAGAGGCTCGGCGAGGTGATCACCCTCCTGCGCAAGGGAGAGGTGCTTGGGGAGCGCTTTCGTGACCACGCCCTCGCCGGCAGGCTTGGCGGGCACCGTGAGTGCCACATAGGCCCGGACTGGCTGCTCGTCTATCGCATCGACGATACGCGCCTCATACTGACCGCCGTTCGCACCGGATCGCACGCCGAGCTCTTCGGCCTCTGAAACGCCCGGCCCCTGCCTTGCATGGCAAGGGCGGGGCGAAGGCTCCCGTCCAAATGGTCGAGCGGCCCCGTCCACGTTGCCGCAGGGCGGGGCCGCTCGAATGCCGGTCTATTCGCGCGTGGGGGACGGGAGCCTTAGAACTCCGCGTTGCCCACCGTGCGGGGGTGCGGCAGGACGTCGCGGATGTTGTCCACGCCGGTGAGGTACATGACCAGGCGCTCGAAGCCCAAGCCGAAGCCGGAGTGGTGGCAGCCGCCATAGCGGCGCAGGTCGCAGTAGTAGCGGTACTGCTCGGGGTCCATGCCCAGCTCGCGGATGCGGCCCTCGAGGACGTCGAGGCGCTCCTCTCGCTGGGATCCGCCGATGATCTCGCCGATGCCGGGAACCAGGCAGTCCGCAGCGGCCACGGTCCTGCCGTCGTCGTTGATGCGCATGTAGAAGGCCTTGATGGCAACGGGGTAGTCGGTCACGAAGGTCGGCCTCTTGAAGTGCTGCTCGGTGAGGTAGCGCTCGTGCTCGGTCTGGAGGTCGGCGCCCCAGCTCACGGGATACTCGAACTTCGTGCCGGCGGCCTGGGCATCCTCCAGGATCTTGATCGCGTCGGTGTAGCTCACGCGCGCGAAGTCGCTCGTGGCCACGTGCTCGAGGCGCTCGAGCAGGCCCTTGTCCACGAAGCGGTTGAACATGTCCAGCTCGTCGGGGCAGGTCTGTCGCACGTAGTTGATCACGTACTTGAGCATCTGCTCGGCCACGTCCATGTCCTGGTCGAGGTCGCAGAAGGCCATCTCGGGCTCGACCATCCAGAACTCGGCGGCGTGGCGGCGGGTGTTGGAGTTCTCGGCGCGGAAGGTGGGACCAAAGGTGTAGACGTCGCCGAAGCTCAGGGCGAAGTTCTCGGCCTGGAGCTGGCCCGAGACGGTGAGGCTGGTCATCTTGCCGAAGAAGTCCTGGCTCCAGTCGACGCTGCCATCCTCGAGCAAGGGCGGGTTCTTGGGGTCCAGGGTGGTGACGCGGAACATCTCCCCCGCACCCTCGGCGTCGCTCGCGGTGATGATGGGCGTGTTGACGTAGACGAAGCCGTTCTCCTGAAAGAAGCTGTGGATGGCGTAGGCCGCCACGCTGCGCACGCGGAAGATTGCCCGGAAGAGGTTGGTGCGGCTGCGCAGATGCTGCTGGGTGCGCAGGTACTCGCGGGTCTGGCGCTTCTTCTGCATGGGATAGTCGGGGGCGGAGGGGCCCTCCACCACGACCTCGGAGGCCTGGAGCTCGAAGGGCTGGGGGCGGTCGGGCGTCAGGCTCAGCGTGCCGCGCACGACGAGGGCGGAGCCGACGCTCTGGCCCACGAGCTCGTCGTAGCGCTCGCCCAGGGACTCGCGGTTGAGGACGACCTGCAGGTCCTTGAAGCAGCTGCCGTCGTTGAGGGTCACAAAGCCGAAGTTCTTCATGTCGCGGATGGAGCGGACCCACCCGGCGACCGTCAGCTCCTGGCCGCCCAGGCGGTCCATGTCTGCGTAGAGCGTTGCGATCTTTGTGCGCCTCACGAGCTTCCCCCTTGGGTTGTGCGATAAGTAGCTTGGTGACGGACGCCTGTGGGAGAGGCGCCGGACGCGTCAACCCATTGACTGTATCGCAAGTGGAGCCGCACGCACGCGGGGCACGGGCCGCCACGACAAAGGCCCATCAGGACGGAGGACCACCATGGAACACGTGAGCCACGCGGAGCGACCCGACTACGGGCTACTCGCCGAGCAGGTCAGGGCCCTCGCGGAGGAGGACCCGCGCTGGATGCCGCTGCTCTCCAACGCGTCGGCGCTCATCTACGAGGCGCTGCCCGACGTCAACTGGGCGGGCTTCTACCTCATCCCGGAAGGTGAGGGCAGGCTCGTCCTGGGGCCCTTCCAGGGGAAGGTCGCNCGAGGTCATACCATGCGGGACGCTGACCACCTACGGCGACGTCGCACGAGCGATTGCTGCCAGGAGGGACGACAGGACGAGGGTCTCAGCCCGGGCAGTGGGCGCGGCAGTCGGCCACAACCCCATAAGCGTCATCGTACCCTGCCACAGGGTGATCGGCTCGACGGGCAGCCTCACCGGCTACGCGGGCGGCATCTGGCGCAAGACGTGGCTGCTCGAGCACGAGGGCGTCGACCTGAGCCGGCTCAAGGTCCCCGCGACATGAGACGGACAGACGGCCCAGAGCAGCCGCCGAGGGGGCTCCTGAGGGGGCTCGAAAGGCGATGCCAGGCGGCGCGACCATAGCACGCGCGCACAGACAGGCGGGGCGGACGACATTCGCGCGTCCACCCCGCCATTCTCGCCCAGCCCCCTGCTCAGGCCCTATGCCTCGAGCACGAACTCCGGGTTGTCTCGGGTGACGATGCCCTTGTTCTGGACCGTTGCGCCCAGGAGCTCCTCCAGCTGCTGGGCAAGCTCGTCGATGGCGGCCCTCAGGTCGCCCGCGCGCTCCGGCTGCAGGTTCTCCATGATGAAGACGCAGTGCGGGGTCTGGTCCGTCACCTCGGTGCGCTGGCCGTCACGCCAGTTCCAGCAGCGGCACACGGCGCCCGCATCATCGACGTAGGCAAGCTCGCCCGGCAGCGTGGGGTCCGACTCGTCCTCGCCGATGGGCAGGTACTCGTCGCCGCCCTCGGTCACGGCCAGGCGAAAGGTGCCCTCGAGGGCGTCTATGTTCTCGGCGCCGATGGGCAGCGCGTACTTGAGCGAGATGGCGTTGGAGAGGTCGACGGAGGGATTGATGTGGCCAACGGGGTTGTCCTTCAGCACGCGCTTGAGCAGGTTCTCGACCGAGCAACGGGCGCCCTTCTTGGTCTTGAACCTGCGGTAGGCGTCGCGCCACACGGCCACGACCTCGTTCTCGCTGATGGTGTTGCTGGTGAGCCAGTCGCTTGCCTTGAGGTTGGCGCGGTCGAGCAGGCGCACTGCCTTCTTCGCCGCCTCCTCGCTCACCTGGTCGGTGGGCAGGATGCCGTCCACGGCAACGATGCCGATGGATGCTTCGGGGAAGAGCTCCCAGAACGAGTCCTCGGCGACGAACTTCTTCATGCGTCCCTCCTTCTGCGCGGCCGGGCGGCGGCGCACCTGATGTCTTGCCACTGCGGGCATCCTAGCACGAGTGCTGCATGACACCCTCCTAAGTAGGAATATTTTCTCTCACCTAACCATCTATTCACAGATAATATGCCATACATATGCAAAATTAAGCGGTAGAGAATGAATAGGCGCAACAAGTTGAGAGGGGTAAGCGCCTGCTAGGACGGCCACCCCTCACGGACGTGACGCAAGGAAGGGTCCTCCCAGGCCCAAAAGCTGCATATTGGTCGCAGGACCCAGGCTGGCGCGGACACCAAGGCGGGTGCCGGCACTAGAATGGTGCCCAGGGCAGGCCCGCGCCCCGGGCGGGGCGACGCGGCCCCACCCGCGCAGGCGAAGGCCGAGGCCCACTTACCGGGCAAGGCAGGAGGCAGCATGTCCAAGCAACTCAGCGGCACGGCGACCAAGGCCCTTGCCGTCGCGGCAGCAACGCCCGTCGCGCTGTTCGCCGCCTACTCGGCGGTCTCGCACCTCTACTATCGCAGGTCCAACATCGCCACCGCCTCAGAGGTCTACAACCGCGTGACCTCCGACAAGAACCGCATGGCAGACCCCATAGCCTGGGACAACTACATACTCGCCCACGCCGAGAGCAACGAGCAGCGCTACTCCCTGCCACCCCTCGTGGGGCTGCACGTCTCGGTGGAGGACAGCGACTTCGAGGGCATGCAGACCTTCGTCCTCAACCGCCGCAACCTCAANCACGCGGACGGCCGGGTCGTCGGCGTGCTCGACATAGACAGCCCGATGCGCGGCCGCTTCCTTCCCGAGGACGCCCGCGGACTCGAGCTGGTCGCGCAGGCGCTGGAAAGCTGCGCGCGCTAGCCGCGCACGTTGCTCTTGCCGCTCACGCGCTCGATCTCGAGCACGGTCACCGAGGTCTTGGGCAGCGCCGCGGCGATGTAGCGGATGCCCGCCTCCATGTGGCCGGGCGCGTACTTGCGCAGCAGGGCCATGAGCCCCGCGCGCTTCTCGTCGTCGTCCGCGGCGGGACGCAGACGCCCGAACGCCATGGCGGAGGCGTACCTCGTGGTGAACTCCGCAGGCTGGACGTCGTCCTGGGCGACCACGGTGATGCATGCCCTGCAGCCTGCGCCCAGGTTGGTCAGGCGATGGCCGCCCTTCATGGAGCCGTGCAGGTAGATGCGGCCGCCCTCGAGCGCGAAGCTGATGGGCACGCCATAGGGCTCGCCGTCGGGGTCCACGGTCGAGAGCACCGCGTTCGACGCGGACGCGAAGAGCGCGAGTGCCTCCTCGCGGCCCAGCTCCCTCTTCGCACGTACCATCTTGAACTCCATGGCGCTCTCCCCTCTTGCCGTGCGCAGTCGTGCCCATTTGCATGGTAGTCAGTCTGCCAAAAGGTATACCCCGACGGCCCGTGCTACGATGTCGTCAGAAAACAGTTAGCCAAAGCTAATTAGTGGCAAGCGGGCAAGGGAGACACATGGGCGAGAGGGACCACCTGCCCCTGTTCGGGGTGGGGCCGGCATACGTGGCGTGCATCCTCCTGACGACGGCTGCGGGAATCGCGGCGACCAGGCTCGGCATGCTGCCACGCGCAAGCGTCCTCGAACTCGAGCTGCCGCTCGTGGTCGCGGGTGCCATCCTCGCAGCGCTTGCCGTGGCCGTATGGGTCATGGGAGCCGTCGTGTCCAAGATCGACGCCCACGTGGAGAGAAACGAGCTCGTGACCACGGGCGTCTACGCCTGGGTGAGAAATCCCATCTACTCCGCCTTCCTCATCGCCTGCCTCGGCGCGATCCTCGTCGCCGGGAACCTCTGGCTCCTCGTCCTGACACCCATCCACTGGCTCGCGCTGACCCTGCTCATGCGGCGCACGGAGGAGCGCTGGCTTGCCGAGCTGCACGGCAGCACGTACCTGGACTACTGCAGGCGGGTTAACAGGGTCGTGCCCTGGCCCCCTCGTCGCAGGGCGTAGCCCAGGGTCGCGGCGCGGCGACTCCGCCGCCCCGCCAGCTGCCGCAAAACGCATGCGGACTCGCAACGTTCGAGGCGTACACTCCTCCCAAGGAACGACCACCCCGCCCCACGAGGGTCGCGGGGCCACAGCCCGGCGATTGGAGCCATCATGGAGAAGCGCCACATCGACCCCTACGAATACGCGAGCGCCATCACGAAGGCCAACGCCCATGGCATCCTGCTCACCACCAAGGCCGAGGGCGAAGTGGACACGATGGTCATAGGCTGGGGGCTCATCGGAACCCTCTGGGGCAAGCCCACCTTCCCCGCCTTCGTCCGCACGAGCCGCCACACCCATGCCCTGCTCGAGAAGAACCCCCAGTTCACCATCAACGTCCCCCTCGACCGCCTGGGCAAGCGCATCTTCGCCGTCGCCGGCACCAAGAGCGGCCGTCATGTGGACAAGGCAGCGCTGCTCGGGCTCACGCTCGCGAATGGGGGCAAGGTGGACGTCCCCGCGATCGCCGAGGCGCCTATCACCCTGGAGTGCAAGGTCGTCTATAGGCAGATGATGGACAGGGGCGCCGTGTCCGAGGCTACGCGCGAGCGCTTCTACCCCGCAGACGTCACCGACGTCGATGCGAGCGGGAGCTGCTACTACCACGAGATCTACTACGGCGAGATAGTCGACAGCTATGTCCTGGAGTAGCACTGGGACGACGAGGGGGCACGCCACGGGCACCACGCCCAGTCCGCAGTTGCCAGCAGGTCCCGAGGGGAGAGTCACGTGAGGCTCGACGAACTGGGAGACCCCAAGGCACCGACGATACTCATGGTGCCCGGTTCGTTCTGCACGGGCGATTCGGAGCTGCCCATCGCTCGTCGGCTGTGCGACCGCTTCCACGTCGTCACCGTGACCCTCGACGGGCACGTGAAGGGCGGAGGGGACTACCTCTCGAAGGAGGCATCGACCGAAGGCATGGTCTCGTGGCTGCACAGACGAGGCATCGACCACCTTGCCATGGCGCACGGGACCTCGATGGGCGCGATCAACGTGCTTGACGTCGCTCGGGAGGGCTCGGTCTCTGCCGACGTCTGGTTCTACGACGGCGGACCCTTCTTCGACCTGCCAAGGCCGGTCGAGACCCTCATGCGACGGCTGTTCCGCCGCGTGCTGGGAATCGGGAGGAGGAGGCCGGACGGCACGCCATGGAAGATCGACGTCGACAAGGTGCTGGGGGGCAGCGTGCTCAGGCACTTCCTGGGAGATGACGCACCGATGTACCGGGAGATTCTCGGCAACTGTGCGGAGGTGTGCACGTTCGTCTCGGACGCCACGCTGACCAACGAGTGCAGGACCTTCTGCGAGTGCAGGCTGCCTGAGCTGCCGCCCGACGTGGTGCGCCGTAGCGTGTTCGTCTGGGGCAGCAAGGAGTCGGCACGCGCATCGCGCAAGAGGGTCCAAAGTACGTACCCGGATGCGGAGTTCATTGACGCAGAGGGCTACAACCACTGCGGCCTCCAGTGCGTCAAGCCCGACGAGTACGCCTGTTTGCTGTCGGAGAAGATCGCACAGGGAAGGAGAGGGCCATGTCGTTGACATACCTGCTCGAATACGAGTCGCCCATCGGGACAGTCGTGCTCGCAAGCGACGGCGAGCGCCTGTGCGGCCTCTGGTTCGAGGGACAGAGATATTTCCAAGACAAGCTCGACGTGCGGCTGGGACATCCAGGGGAGCATCTGGGCGAGAGGGACGTCATACGAGGCCCGCAGGCCCGGCGCACACCGGGCATCTCCGCCGCTTGTGACTGGCTCGACGCGTACTTCGACGGCACCCCTTCCCCCACGCTGCCTCCCTTGGCCCTGAGAGGGACCCCGTTCCAGGAGGAGGTCTGGCGCGAGCTCGAGGTCATACCATGCGGGACGCTGACCACCTACGGCGACGTCGCACGAGCGATTGCTGCCAGGAGGGACGACAGGACGAGGGTCTCAGCCCGGGCAGTGGGCGCGGCAGTCGGCCACAACCCCATAAGCGTCATCGTACCCTGCCACAGGGTGATCGGCTCGACGGGCAGCCTCACCGGCTACGCGGGCGGCATCTGGCGCAAGACGTGGCTGCTCGAGCACGAGGGCGTCGACCTGAGCCGGCTCAAGGTCCCCGCNGGCGCTTCCTCGACAGCCTGGCCCGCCGCACGCGCGCCGAGGTCGTGGCGCCCATCTACCCGCTTGCGCCCGTCCACGGCCACGACGAGGCCTTCGCCGCCATCGAGGGGCTCTACCGCTCCATGGTCGAGAAGTACGGCGCTGACTCGGTGACCCTCATGGGGGACGCCTCCGGCGCGGGCATCGCCGCCTCCTTCTGCCAGCTGCTCCCCGAGCTCGGGCTGCCCCAGCCGGAGCGGCTCGTGCTCATCTCGCCCTGGGTGGACGCCAGCCTGGCCAACCCCGACGTCGCCGCCTATGAGGCGGCAGACCCCATGTTCGCCCTCCAGGGCCTGCGGCGCATCGCCCACACCTGGGCCAAGGGACTGGACATCAACGACCCGCGCGTGAGCCCCATCAACGGCGGCGTGCGCATGCTTCGCAACGTGATGGTCTTCACGGGCACGAGGGAGCTCTTCCACCCGGACGCAGTCCTCTTCCACCAGCGCGTCAACGCGGCGGGCATCCACTCCGAGCTCCATGTGGGCTCGGGCCTCAACGCGAACTACCCGCTGTATCCCATCCCCGAGGCAAACCGGGCGTTGGAAGAGATCGTCTCGGCCGTTTCGATGGACTAGCACCGACACGAACGGGCACGGCGAGGGGGGCGGACGCACGGCGAGGCGCCGCTCCGTGGGGCAGGCCGCCAGCACGCGACAACGGACAAGCAAGACGGGCAGAGGGAGGAACGTGGACGGATATCGCATCGAGCACGACTCCATGGGAGAGGTGCGGGTTCCCACGGACGCGCTCTGGGGCGCCCAGACACAGCGCTCGTACCAGAACTTCCGCATCGGGACCGAGACCATGCCCCCCGAGCTCATCCATGCCTTCGCGCTGATCAAGAAGGCGGCAGCCCAGGCCAACGTCGAGCTTGGCTGCCTCGAGCCCAGCGCCGCCACCGCGATCGAGGCCGCCTGCGACGAGCTGCTCGAGGGCCGTCACGCGGACGCCTTCCCACTCAAGGTCTGGCAGACGGGGTCCGGCACCCAGACCAACATGAACCTCAACGAGGTCCTCGCCCGACGCGGCAACCAGATCGCAGGCGAGAGGGGCCTCGCCCTCTCGGTCCCGCTGCACCCCAACGACTCCGTCAACCGCAGCCAGAGCTCCAACGACACCTTCCCCACCGCCCTGCACGTGGCGGCCGACCTGGCCGTGACGCAGCGCCTCATCCCCGCCGCCGAGCGCCTGGTGGCGACCCTCGCGCGGCTCGAGCGCCAGAACGAGGGCATCGTCAAGTGCGGCCGCACCCACCTTCAGGACGCCGTGCCCATAGCCTTCAGCCAGGAGATATTTGGCTGGCGCGGGCTCGTGGAGTCCGCCGTCGAGGAGCTGCGCGCGAGCCTCCCGGGCCTGCGCCGCCTCGCCCTGGGCGGGACCGCCGTCGGCACGGGTCTCAACGCACCGGCGGGCTTCGACAGGCTCGTAGCGGCCAGGCTCGCCGAGCTCACCGGCGAGCCCTTCCAGACCGACCCCAACAAGTTCCACGCGCTCACCGCCAAGGACGCCGTGGTCTTCTCGCATGGCGCCGTCAAGGCACTGGCGGCGAACCTCATGAAGCTGGCCAACGACGTGCGCTGGCTGGCCTCGGGCCCGCGGCTGGGCCTGGGCGAGATAAGCATCCCGGCCAACGAGCCCGGCAGCTCCATCATGCCGGGCAAGGTCAACCCCACCCAGTGCGAGGCGCTCACCATGGTCGCCGTGCAGGTCATGGGCAACGATGCCGCAATCGGCTTCGCCGCGAGCCAGGGCAACTTCGAGCTCAACGTCTTCATGCCCGTGATCGCCCACGACTTCCTGCAGAGCGTGCGGCTGCTCTCGGACGCGATGGCGTCCTTCGACGAGCACTGCCTGAGCGGCCTCAAGGCCAACCGCGAGCGCATGGAGCGCAACCTCCACGACTCGCTGATGCTCGTCACCTGCCTCAACCCGCACATCGGCTACGAGCGGGCCGCACAGGTGGCGCACAAGGCGTACGAGGAGGGGACGAGCCTGCGCGAGGCCTGCGTGGCGCTGGGCTTCCTCAGCGCGGAGGAGTTCGACCGGGTGTTCAAGCCAGAGGAGATGGTCTAGCAGATGAACGAGACGAGCGAGCGCAGTCTGAGGCTGCATGAGGAGCTTCACGGCAAGATCGAGGTCATCGCGCGCGCCGAGGCGCGGACGGCGGAGGACCTCGCGCTCCTGTACACGCCGGGCGTGGCAGAGCCCTGTCGCCAGATCCAGAGGGACTACCAGAGGAGCTGGGAGCTCACGCGCCGCGGCAACCTGGTGGCCGTCATCACCGACGGCACGGCCGTCCTGGGCCTGGGGGACATCGGTCCCGCCGCAGGCATGCCCGTGATGGAGGGCAAATGCCTGCTCTTCAAGGAGTTCGGCGACGTCGACGCCATCCCCCTCTGCGTAGACACGCACGACGTGGACGAGTTCGTCCGCACGGTGCAGCTCATCAGCAAGAGCTTCGGTGGCATCAACCTCGAGGACATCGCCGCGCCGCGCTGCTTCCAGATCGAGCGCAGGCTCCAGGAGCTCTGCGACATCCCCGTTTTTCACGACGACCAGCACGGAACCGCCATCGTCACGGCCGCAGGCTTACTCAACGCCGTGCGCCTGACGGGCAAGCGCATGGGCGAGCTCAGGATCGTCATGAGCGGCGCGGGGGCGGCGGGCATCGCCATCGCCACCCTTCTCATCCACATGGGCTTCGGCGACGTCATACTCTGCGACCGCCAGGGTGCCATCTACGAGGGGCGCGACGGGCTCAACCCCGCCAAGGATGAGGTCGCCCGCATCTCCAATCGCGCACGCGAGTCCGGATCGCTCGCGGACGTCCTGCGCAGGGCAGACGCCTTCATCGGCGTGTCGCAGCCAGGGCTCCTCACGAGCCAGATGGTCGCGACCATGAACGAGGGCATCGTCTTCGCCTGCGCCAACCCCACGCCCGAGATCATGCCCGCCGAGGCGCTTGCGGGAGGTGCGAGGGTCGTGGCAACCGGCAGGTCCGACTTCCCCAACCAGATCAACAACGTGCTGGTCTTCCCCGGCATCTTCAAGGGCGCCCTCGCTGCCCGCGCGCCCAGGATCACGGAGGAGATGGAGGTCGCCGCGGTGCACGCCATCGCCGGCCTGGTGACGGACGAGGAGCTCAGCGCGGAGTTCATCATCCCCAGCGCGCTGGACAGGCGCGTGGCAGACGTGGTCGCCGCCGCGGTCGCCGAGCGCGCGAGGTCCTAGCCGTTTGGTGCCAAGGGGTTGTTTACGCCTCGGTACCGACAAAGTTTGCGCCCCGGTAGCGACAAATAGGGAGGCTCCCGCCAAGCAGTGGACTGTCGAGGCCTGCGGCGAGGAAGGGGCCTCCCGTGTCGCGGCATCCCAGCGCAAGGCCGGCCCCGAGGGTGCGACGGACTCTGGTCGAGCACGTCGAGTCGGGACAGCGGGTCGCCGAGGCCTCCCGTCTATGCCACTCGTCGTCAGCGTAAACAACGTCATGGCGCACAACAGCTAGGACAAGCCAGGGGTTAGCCCGGCTGGGGTCAGCTGCGGTGTCTTTCGCTTTCAGGGTCCGCAGCCAACCCAGCCACAGCCCCTCTCCCCCACAGGCAAGCGTCGAGTGCGCAGTCTGAAGGCTTCAGCTTGCGCACTCGGCTTCCGGCCACCTGGCCCTTCGTGGCGAGAGGGGCGGTCTTCGCCGTCGAGTGCGCAATTCCGGCCTTTAAGCTTGCGCACTCGCGAAGCTGCAAGCCTTTAAGCTTGCGCACTCGGCGGGGATTCCAGGCGGGAAGACCGAACGAAGTGCCAGGCGAGAGAGACGCGCTACCCGAGCCGAAACCCTACTCCACGAAGTAGGAGGCGCAGTTGAGCGGGGTCTCGTACACGTCGACCTGACTCACCGGCATGCCCTCCTCCAGGAGGCGGTCAGCGAAGTAACNGGGGGGGCGGACGACCTTCGCGTGCCCCCCCCGCCATTCTCGCCCAGCCCCCTGCTCAGGCCCTATGCCTCGAGCACGAACTCCGGGTTGTCTCGGGTGACGATGCCCTTGTTCTGGACCGTTGCGCCCAGGAGCTCCTCCAGCTGCTGGGCAAGCTCGTCGATGGCGGCCCTCAGGTCGCCCGCGCGCTCCGGCTGCAGGTTCTCCATGATGAAGACGCAGTGCGGGGTCTGGTCCGTCACCTCGGTGCGCTGGCCGTCACGCCAGTTCCAGCAGCGGCACACGGCGCCCGCATCATCGACGTAGGCAAGCTCGCCCGGCAGCGTGGGGTCCGACTCGTCCTCGCCGATGGGCAGGTACTCGTCGCCGCCCTCGGTCACGGCCAGGCGAAAGGTGCCCTCGAGGGCGTCTATGTTCTCGGCGCCGATGGGCAGCGCGTACTTGAGCGAGATGGCGTTGGAGAGGTCGACGGAGGGATTGATGTGGCCAACGGGGTTGTCCTTCAGCACGCGCTTGAGCAGGTTCTCGACCGAGCAACGGGCGCCCTTCTTGGTCTTGAACCTGCGGTAGGCGTCGCGCCACACGGCCACGACCTCGTTCTCGCTGATGGTGTTGCTGGTGAGCCAGTCGCTTGCCTTGAGGTTGGCGCGGTCGAGCAGGCGCACTGCCTTCTTCGCCGCCTCCTCGCTCACCTGGTCGGTGGGCAGGATGCCGTCCACGGCAACGATGCCGATGGATGCTTCGGGGAAGAGCTCCCAGAACGAGTCCTCGGCGACGAACTTCTTCATGCGTCCCTCCTTCTGCGCGGCCGGGCGGCGGCGCACCTGATGTCTTGCCACTGCGGGCATCCTAGCACGAGTGCTGCATGACACCCTCCTAAGTAGGAATATTTTCTCTCACCTAACCATCTATTCACAGATAATATGCCATACATATGCAAAATTAAGCGGTAGAGAATGAATAGGCGCAACAAGTTGAGAGGGGTAAGCGCCTGCTAGGACGGCCACCCCTCACNTCGAGGACCGCGTCGAGGGCCCGGATGACGCCCTCGGTACCCGCGCCGCTCGCGATGCGGTCCACCACGTCGGCCGCGTCTTCGTTCACGATTGCCTCCCGGGCGCCCTCGCAGCGCAAGAGCACGTCCCTGAGCAGGGATTCTGCGGCTGCCAGGGCCTCCATCATACCCGAACGCTCCTTGGCGGTGAGCTCTCGGCGCTGGTCGAGCTCGAGCTGGCGCAGGGCGGCGGTGCTCAGGTAGTCGCTGCCCTCCCTGAGCGACTCCTCCTGCTCCACGCGCAGGCCGTCCAAGGGGGCTCCGACCTCGGCCACTATCCTGCGAGCGGCGACGAGCACGTCCCAGGAGTCATCGCGCCCCAGCTCGCCGAGGCTGCGCACCACGAGGCGACGCAGCTGGCGGCGCTCGGGCGAGGCCAGGAACTCGGCGGCGCGGTCGGGGGTCCCGGCGACGGAGAGGGCTATCCTCGCCTCGGCACCGCTGGCGCCGTCAATCGCCGCGAGCGCCTGGAGGGCGTCGTCCTCGCCCAAGATGCGGAACGGCACCTGCTGGCAGCGCGAGACGATGGTGGGCAGGACCGCCGCGGCAGAACGCGCGATGAGGATGAAGTACACGCCCGAGGGCGGTTCCTCTATGGTCTTGAGCAGGGCGTTTGCTGCAGCGTCACGCAGGAGGCCGGCATTCTGGACGATGTAGACCTTCGCCTTCGCCCGCACCGGCGCCAGACAGACGTCGTCCAGGAGCTCGCGCACCTGAGACACCAGGTAGCCGCCGGCGCTTCCCGGAGAGACCAGCCGCACGTCGGGATGGGTGTGATGGGCCACGCGGATGCACTCGTCGCAGCTGGCGTCGCCGCCGTTGGGGCAGACGAGGCACTGCGCGAGGNCTGTGCCGACGAGCGCGGGCCCGCAGCACCCCTGGCGCCGCTTCCGGACTCCCCCGCGCCAGGCTCCTGCCTGCCGTGACTGCGGCGATGCCTGGTCTTCACGAAGATGTCCGACGAGTCGAAGCCCTGCTCGACGCCCACGCCGTTGGCGCGGTCGAGCTCGGCGAGCGCCATCTGCACGTCGGGAGACTCGAGCCTGTCAAGCGCCTCGCGAGTCACGGTGTCGGGCCTGCAGGGGCAGTGGAGCTCCTCGCTCTTGCGCACCGCGGCCTCGCTCGCCTGCATGCCCGAGAGCGGCACGCGGATCTGCTTGCCGTTCTCGAGCCTGAGGGCGATCTGCTCCTTGGGCGTGTCGTACTCCACAATCTTCGCCTTGCCCAGCGGCGTGTCAATGACGGCGTTGCGCTTGGGCGCGCGTGACTTGAAGTCGCGGTAGGCCTCGAACTCGTAGCGCAGGCAGCACATGAGGCGCCCGCAGGCGCCGCTGATCTTGGTGGAGTTGAGGGGCAGGTCCTGCTCCTTGGCCATGCGAATCGAGACGGGCTCGAACTGGTGGCCGAAGCGCGCGCAGCAGAGCTCCTGGCCGCAGTGGGCGTAGCCGCCCACGATCGCCGCCTCCTCGCGCACGCCGATCTGCCTCATATCGATGCGACCGTGCAGCTCGCGGGCCAGATCGCGGATGAGCTGCCTGAAGTCCACGCGCTCGTCGGCCGAGAAGTAGCACACCACCTTGTCGCCGCCGAAGAGGTGCTCCACACCCACGGGCTTCATGTCCAGCCCGGACTCGTGGACGAGTCGTCTGAAGGTGACGAGGTCCCTCTCGCCCTGGTCCGCCAGGCGGGAGGCGTGGTTGAGGTCCTCCTGCGTGGCGATGCGCAGGACCGACTTGAGGCGGGACTCGCCGATGGTCTGGGCGAGCTCCTCCTCGCCCAGCTCGCGCGCGTCCATGGTGGCGAGCCCGATCTCCTGTCCGCGCTCGGTGGCGCAGATCACGTGGTCGCCCTCCTGGGCACCGGTGCCCGCGGGGTCGAACCAAAGGTCCCTGGACGCATACTTGAACTTCACCGGGATGACGGTGGGCATGCGAGTGCCTCCTTGGCAGAGAGAAGCATGGCCTCAAGGGCCAGCTGGGGGTTTACGTTGCGGGCGAGCTGGTGCCTCGCCTCGAGGACCGCGTCGAGGGCCCGGATGACGCCCTCGGTACCCGCGCCGCTCGCGATGCGGTCCACCACGTCGGCCGCGTCTTCGTTCACGATTGCCTCCCGGGCGCCCTCGCAGCGCAAGAGCACGTCCCTGAGCAGGGATTCTGCGGCTGCCAGGGCCTCCATCATACCCGAACGCTCCTTGGCGGTGAGCTCTCGGCGCTGGTCGAGCTCGAGCTGGCGCAGGGCGGCGGTGCTCAGGTAGTCGCTGCCCTCCCTGAGCGACTCCTCCTGCTCCACGCGCAGGCCGTCCAAGGGGGCTCCGACCTCGGCCACTATCCTGCGAGCGGCGACGAGCACGTCCCAGGAGTCATCGCGCCCCAGCTCGCCGAGGCTGCGCACCACGAGGCGACGCAGCTGGCGGCGCTCGGGCGAGGCCAGGAACTCGGCGGCGCGGTCGGGGGTCCCGGCGACGGAGAGGGCTATCCTCGCCTCGGCACCGCTGGCGCCGTCAATCGCCGCGAGCGCCTGGAGGGCGTCGTCCTCGCCCAAGATGCGGAACGGCACCTGCTGGCAGCGCGAGACGATGGTGGGCAGGACCGCCGCGGCAGAACGCGCGATGAGGATGAAGTACACGCCCGAGGGCGGTTCCTCTATGGTCTTGAGCAGGGCGTTTGCTGCAGCGTCACGCAGGAGGCCGGCATTCTGGACGATGTAGACCTTCGCCTTCGCCCGCACCGGCGCCAGACAGACGTCGTCCAGGAGCTCGCGCACCTGAGACACCAGGTAGCCGCCGGCGCTTCCCGGAGAGACCAGCCGCACGTCGGGATGGGTGTGATGGGCCACGCGGATGCACTCGTCGCAGCTGGCGTCGCCGCCGTTGGGGCAGACGAGGCACTGCGCGAGGGAGAGGGCCGCCTCCTCCATGCCGGAGCCGGGGGCTCCCAGGAAGAGGTAGGCCTGGCTCAGCCGTCCCTCGGCGAGGGCGGTGGAGAGGAACGCGCGCACGCGGGGCTGCTGGCCCAGCCCCTCCAGCGCGGGGGGGACGGCCGGCTGCAGCGGGTCCCTGCCCTGGGCGGCCAAGCTACTCTCCTCCCTTGGGGAGGGGGACGTTCAGGTCCTCCAGGTCCCGCCCCGAAAGCGCGGGCAGGAGCGCGACGAGCTCGCCCACGAGCCGTCCCAGGACCTCGCGCTGGCTGCCTCGCGCGTCAATCACGCGCACGCGCGCGGGTTCCTCCGTGGCAAGGCGCAGGTAGGCGTCGCGCGTCCTCCTCTGGAAGGCGAGGCCCGCCTCCTCCATGCGGTCGACGCCGCCACGGGTCGCGCGCTCGAAGCCCAGAGCGGGGTCGATGTCCAGAAGCAGGGTGAGGTCAGGCGAAAGGCCGCAGCTCCCCAACTCGTTGCAGCGCCTGACCAGGCCCTCGTCCAATCCGCGCCCGCCGTGCTGGTAGGCATAGGTGGAGTCGTAGTAGCGGTCGCAGAGCACCACGGCCCCCCGCGCGAGGGCGGGCACGATGACCTGGCGCACGAGCTGCGCCCGCGAGGCCTCGTAGAGCAGAAGCTCGCATTCGTCCGCCATCATGTCGTTGGCGGGGTCGAGGAGGATGGAGCGGACCTTCTCCGAGACCTGGGTCCCGCCGGGCTCGCGCAGGCTCACGACCTCCAGGCCGACCCCCTCCATGAGGCGGGCGAGGAGCGCCGCCTGGGTGGACTTGCCGCTCCCGTCGATTCCCTCGAGGCTGACGAAGGCGCCTCGCGCGGGTACGGCAGGGGCCTTCGCGGACCCGTAAGTTGCTTGGCTCATGAGGCTCCCCTCCCGTCCTGCCGTCGTCACGCCCCTCGTCGTCCCTCTCTCCTAGCCCTTCTTGGCCCTGCTCCCGCGCGCGCCCGAGCCGCGCGTCGTTCCCGAGCCACGCTTGGCGCCCCTGCCACGGGCGGGCTTCTTCTCCTTGCCCGGGCAGTCCATGTTGACGCAGATGCGCCAGGGGCCGCGCTGGGTGACCACCTCGACGATGGGCGCGCCGCAGTGCTCGCAGACCTCGCCGGTGGCATGGAGCTCTCCGCGTTGGGGCAGCGGGTAGCTCGTCCCGCAGACGTCGTAGTTGCTGCAGCGGATGAAGCGCTTGCCCGTGCGCTCGCTCTTGTGGGCGATCAGGTCGCCGTGGGTGCCCGCAGCCTTGCAGGTCGCGCACTCCCCCACCACCAGGTCGGGCTCGCGGTTGGTCTCGCAGGCGGGGTTGACGCAGACCTCGTAGGACTTGGAGCGGAAGGGCGTGCACCTGATGCGCGGCGCGCCGCACTTGGGGCAGACGCCGGCCTCCCCCTCGATGGGCGCCACCTTCACGTTTGAGGGCACGGGATAGGTCACGTCGCAGTCGGGCCAGCCCATGCAGCCGATGAAGCTGCCGCGGGTCTTGGCCGAGCTCTTCATGACCAGGTCGCGGCCGCACTTGGGGCAGGTGCCCACCTTGGCGTCGGCGGTGACCGCGTCGGCGATGGCGTCGCCCAGGTCGTCCTTGTGCTCGATCAGGGCGTCGATCATGCCCGCGAGCAGCGCCCTGGAGTGCGTGACCACGCCCTCCTGGGTGTCGCTGCCCTCGGCCACCTTGGTCATGTCGGCCTCGAGCTCCGCCGTCATGTCGGGGCTCGTCACGTGCGGCGCGTACTGGGTCAGGGCCTCGATGACCGCCATGCCCAGCTGGCTGGGCTCGACGGGGTCGTTCTTGAGGTACTTCACGTCGTAGAGACGCTGGATGATCGAGGCGCGCGTGGACTTGGTGCCCAGCCCGCGCTTCTCCATCTCCTGGATGAGCCGGCCCTGGCTGTAGCGGGCGGGGGGCTCGGTCTGCTTGGCGTCGAGGCCCATCCCGACCACGTCGCAGACGTCGCCCTGCGCGAGGGCGGGCAGCTGCTCGTCCTTGCGCGAGCCGAAGGGGTAGATGGCGCGGAAGCCCGGCTTCACGATCACGGTGCCGCTAGCCTGGAAGGGCTCGCCGGCGACGTCGAAGCCCAGCTTGGTGCTCTCGCTCAGCGCGGGGTCCTCGAGCGTGGCCAGGAAGCGCCGCGCGATGAGGTTGTAGAGCCTCCACGCCGGGCCCTCCAGGCGGTCGGGGTCTGCCGCCGCGGTGGGATAGATGGGCGGGTGGTCGGTGGTCTCCTGCTTGCCGCGGGTCGGATGAAGGGGACCTCCGGCCAGGAGCTTCGTGCAGGTGGGGCGATACTGTGGCACGGCGCTCAGCGCCTTCACGACCTCCTTGAGGTCCAGTGACTTGGGGTAGACCGTGTTGTCCACGCGCGGGTACGAGATGAGGCCGTCCATGTAGAGGCTCTCGGCCAGACGCATGGTGCGCGCGGGAGAGATGCCCTCCGCCGCGGCCGCGGCCTGGAGCGAGGTGGTGTTGAAGGGCGCGGGCGGCCGGGTGGTGTGGCTCTTCTTCTCCACCTTGGTCACCGTCGCCTCGCGGGCGTCGCGGACGCGTTCGAAGGCGGCCTTTGCCGCCGCCTCGTCCTTGAAGCGGGCCGTGGCGTGCGACACCTTGAAGCGGGCGCCCTCGTCCGCGCTACCCTGGGGCGCGAGCTGCCCCGAGATCACCCAGTAGTCCTCGGGGACGAAGGCCTCGCGCTCGCGCTCCTTCTCCACGACCAGCGCCAGCGTGGGCGTCTGGACGCGGCCGGCGGAGCGCACGTTGCCAAAGCCACCGAAGCGGGCCATCGTGAGGTAGCGCGTCAGGACGGCGCCCCAGATGAGGTCGATGTACTGGCGGCTCTCGCCGGCGTCCGCGAGGTCCTGGTCCAGCTCCACGAGGTTCTCGAAGGCGTGGTCTATCTCGGCCTTGGTGAAGGCGGAGTAGCGCGCGCGGCTCACGGGCGTGTCGGGCGCCACCTCGCGCATCTGGCGCAGGGCGTCCGACCCGATGAGCTCGCCCTCGCGGTCGAAGTCGGTGCCGATCACGATGGAGTCGGCCTTCTTGGCCAGGTTCTTGAGGGCGCGGATGATGCCCTTCTCGGCCGGCTCCTTCTGGATGGGGGTCCACACCAGGTACGGCAGGCTGGCAACCTTCCAGCCCTTGACGTCGACGCCCTCCTTGGTGAAGGGCTTGCGCACCTTCTCGTAGGGGGGGCGGGCCAGGTTGTCGGGAATCCGGGCGGGAAGGACCTCGCCCTCCTTGGTGACGCCCACCCAGCCGTCCTTCTTGCTGTACCTGAGCTCCACGGGGAAGTCGGGGCGCATGATGTGGCCGCGCAGGCCGATGGTCACCCAGTCCTCCCCGTCATGCGAGAAGCGATAGACGGGCGTGTCGTAGACCTTGTCGGCCTTGGGCTTCCCCGTGGTGCAGAGCAGGCGTGCGATCTGCTGAGCGGCGTCGTTCTTCTCGGTGACTACGAGCTTCAACTAGGCGTCCTCTTCCTCGAGCTTGTGTTCCTGGTACTCCTCGCGGCTCCACTTGAGCGACTCCTTGCCGTCGCGCGCGATGAGCACGTAGCGGGCGACGGCCAGCGCGACCTCGTACAGGCCGATGAGCGCGGCGAACATCAGGACCATGGTGACGGGCGAGGCGTCGGGGGTGACGACGCCCGAGAGCACGAGCAACGCCACGTAGATGGTGCGCCACTGCTCGCGCAGGGTCTTGTAGGGGACCAGGTGCAGGACCGAGAGGTAGAAGATCACGAGCGGAAGCTGGAAGGCGAGGCCGAAGCCGATCTCGAGCAGCATCATGATGTTGAGGTAGTCCTCGGCGTCCGCGATCACGCCCGCGAAGTCTATGGCCTGGTCGACCATCCACCCGATGGCCGCCTTCTGGATCACGAAGTAGCAGAAGAGCATGCCCAGGAAGAAGAGGACGACCATGGCGCCCACCGTGGGCACGACCCACTTGCGCTCGTTCTCCTTGAGGGCGGGCAGGAAGAAGCCCATGGCCTCCCAGACGATGATGGGCGTGCAGACGATCACGCCGAAGAACATGGCCACCTTGAAGCGGATGGTGAAGCCGCCCAGGACGGTGAGGACGGTGAGCGTCGTCCCCTCGGGGAGCGAGGAGCGGATGGGGTCCATCATCATGTCGATGAGCGTGGGCGTGGCGGCATAGACCACGACGGCGGTCACGAGGACCGACACCACGACGATGGTGAGGCGGCGCCTGAGCTCGCCCAGGTGGTCCATGAGCGGCATGCGCGCTGGTCCGATAGGCATCTCTAGACCTCCTTGGGTTCCGCCGCGTCGGCGTCGGAGCCTGCGTCCGAATCGGGGACGGGAACGGTCGTGCTGGAGTCAGCGTCCCTGCGCTTTCGGGGCCTCATGGCATAGAGGGCGGCGGCGGAGGTGTCCGGCTTCGCGGGCGCCTCCTCGGGCACGGCCGGAGCGTCCTCGGACGTGGCCGTCGCCTCGTCGGCGCCGGTGACCGTCGCGCCCTCGCCCTTGGTCCCGTCCGCTGGCGAGACGGGCGCGGGCTCCGAGGGCACGGGCTCCTCCTGAGCCGACGCGGCCCCCTTCTGGGCCGCGGCGCGCTCCGCCTCAAGGCGGGCCTTGCGCTGGGCGAAGGTCTCGGTGCTGCGACGGGAGGGGACGTCCGCGTCCTCGTCGAGGTCGGAGTCCTCGTCGAGGGCGGAGCGGCGGGCGTCGCGCGCCTTGCTCGCCTGGGACGGGTCGCCCATGGCCTCGTTAAGGGGATCGATGACCTCTGCCTGGACCACGGAGGTGAAGCCCTCCTGCGCCTCGCGGAACTGCCTGATGGCGCGGCCGATGGTTCGTCCCATGCCCGGCAGCTTGTCGGGGCCGAAGAGCAGGAACGCAAAGAGCACGATGATCGCGAGCTCGGTCTCTCCTATGCCAAACAAGATGGCCCCCTACTCCTGGGTTCCCGCTCCGAGCTCCTTGTCGACGCCGAGGAGCGCGAGCACGCGGGCTATGTTCTTCTGAAGGTTGGTCACGCTGAGCGTCGCATTGGCGTCGGCGCTGCGGTGCGCGGCACCGACCAGCACGCCAATGCCGGTCGAGTCTATGTAGGGCACCTCGGAGAAGTCGACCTCGATGGACGCGGGGCCCTCCTCGATGGCGCGGTCGAGCGCGTCGCGCAGCTCGTTGGCGTTGGACACGTCCACCTCGCCGACGACGGAGAGCACGCTCGTCTCTCCCCTCCTGCTGTTGCTAATGGAGATTCCCATCTCTGCTCCTTCGTCGATGCGGGACCGCAAGCCCCTGCTCGTGGTCCTACAGGCTGGTTCCTGACCTGCTCGCGAGCACGTCGGAGAGGCCCTGGGTCGTGGTGCCCGAGCTCGTCCCCGTCGCGCCGGTCTGGCCGGACGTGCCGCTGCCGGACGTGCTGCCGGAGTCGGCCGCCTTCGCCGCGGCATCCATGGCCGCAAGCCGCCTGTGGGCGTAGCTCTTGGCCCCGTACTCGTCGTTGGCGTCCTTCTCCTCCGCCTTCTGGTAGGCCTCCCTGGCGGAGTCGGACTCGCCGGCCGCCTCGTAGACCATGCCGAGGTTGGCCCAGGCGGGACCGTAGTCGGGCTGCGCGGCGGTCAGCTCCTCGAGGGCGGCCCTGGCCGCGTCCGTGTCGCCCGAGTAAAGCTGGCAGAGGGCTCGGTTGACGCGCACGACGTTGGAGTCCTTCTGCTCGAGGTACTGGTCATAGTAGGAGATGGCGCTCTTCCAGAGCTCCGCGACCTGCGCCTTCTGGTCGTCGCTCGTGGCGTAGGAGCTGGAGGCGTAGGCCCAGCTCATGTAGTCGTTGCCCAGGTTGAGGAGGGTGGCGAGGCCCTTGGGGTCGGAGTCGAGCCTGGCCTTGAGCTCGTCCACGTCCTTCTGGTACCGGGCGTTGACGGCGTCGATGCCGGTGGCGGCGGAGTCCGTCGCGGAGTCGCCCGAGGACTGGTCCTGGGAGCTGGAGTCGGAGCTCGCCTGGCTCTGGCTGGCGTCGGCGGTCTTCGAGGACGACGCGGGCGAGAAGATCGCGGCGAGCGAGGGCAACATCATGGAAAGGGCCATGAGCACCGCGAAGGCCCCCACCACTATGGCGGTGACACGCCTCTTGCGGGCCTCGCGGCGCTCACGGGAGCCCGCGACACCGGCCTTGCCCCCACCGCCGACCGTGGAGGCGGCAGGCTTCGCCTTGGCGAGGCGCTTCTTGCTTGTGGGGCCTGGCTTGCGTGCCATGTGCGCGACCTTCCTCGGGACCGGGACCAACGGGTGGATTCTTGCTACAAGAGGTTAGCGCGCGGCCCCAAGGGACCACACGCATGTCGCATGATTCTACCCAAAACCCTGAGATGGACCCAAATCCCAATCAGCGGGCGCGCCTCTCGCCCTCCATCCGGGCACAGACGAGGCGCACCGCGAGCACGAAGACGTCGAGCGCGCGGCCGAGGTCCTCGAGCGAGGGGTAGGTGGGGGCTATGCGGATGTTGGAGTCTCGGGGGTCCCTGCCGTAGGGCCAGGTGGCCCCCGCGGGCGTGAGCTTCACGCCCAGCTCGCCCATGAGGGCGACGATGCGCCTCGCCGACCCCTCCGGGCCGTCGAACGAGACGAAGTAGCCGCCGTGCGGGTGGGTCCAGCTGGCGAGGCCCATGCCGCCCAGGCCCTCCTGGAGCTTTTGCTCCACCAGCGCGAAGCGCGGGCCCACGATAGCCGCATGCCTGGCCATGTGCTCCCTCACTCCCTCGAGGTCGTGCAGGAAGAGGGGGTGCGCCAGCTGCGAGAACTTCTCGGAGCTCACGCGCTCGACCGCGAAGGCGGCCCTGACCTCGGCGATGTCCTCGTCGTCTGCGGCGACGAAGGCCATGCCCGAGCTGGGGAAGGTGACCTTCGCCGTGGAGCCGAACTCATAGGCGAGGCGCGACCCGCCCGCCTTCCCGATGGCCGCGAAGATGTCGAGGAGCGCGTCGTCCCGGCCCTCGAAGCAGTGGACGACGTAGGCGTTGTCCCAGTAGATGCGGAAGTCGGGCGCGGCGGGCCTCAGGCCCGCGAAGCGGCGGACGACCTCATCGGAGTAGGTGACGCCCGTGGGGTTGGCGTACTTGGGGACGCACCAGATGCCCTTGACCGTGGGGTCGCCCTCCACGAGGTCCTGGACCAGGTCCATGTCGGGCCCGTCCTCGCCCATGGGCACCGGGACGTTCTTGATGCCGAAGCTCGCCGTGACGGCGAAGTGTCGGTCATAGCCCGGGCTGGGGCAGAGCCACTTGACCTCGCCCTGGCGGCAGAGGGGCTCGCAGCCGCCCACGCCATGGACGAAGGCGTGGGCCACGAGGTCGTGCATGAGGTTGAGGCTCGAGGAGCCGGAGACCACGACGTTCTTGGCGTCGACGCCCAGGATCTGGGCCGCGAGGCGACGTGCGGAGGGCAGGCCCTCGGGCGTGCCGTAGTTGTCGACGATGGCGTCACCGTCCACGAGGGGCGTGGAGGAGCTGACGAGGTCGAGCATGGGACGCGAGAGCGCGGTCTGCTCCGGCGAGGGCTTCCCGCGGGCCATGTCCAGCTTGAGTCCCTGCGCGGCCGTCTCGTCCGCCTGCGTCTCCAGGCGTGCGAGCTCGGCATCCAGCTCTGCGTCCATCAGCTGCTCGTAGGCGTTTGCCATGGCTTCCTCCTCGGCTCTGGTCTGCGCAAGAAGTATATCCCCGCCCGGCGGGGCCACGGGACGCGCCGGGAAATCGGCAAGGGAGGCGAAACCTTCGCGGCCGCGGAGACGGCGGCCAAGGAGGCGGCCCTCGCCCGTACCCTGGGCCGGGGCCAAGATGGCCCGGGGGGCCGTCCCTACTGGACCGTCCCGTAGACCGACCCCCAGCCGTGCGCGGTGATGATCGAGTTCATCTGGTCGCAGAGCCTGGGGCGGGTGTAGCTCCCGCTGGGCATGAGCTCGACGACCTCGGCGAGGNATCCGTCGTAATGAGGTTGCGTCAAAGGTTTCGTATAGAGCGGCGAAGGCGGCCTATACGTCTGGTACGGGGGCCCTTGGCGTCAATGTGGTTGAGGACCGCCAGCAAAGGAATACCCTTTACCTCAGGAATGTTGACTACGTCGTGGATGCCCACGAGGAGGAAGAAGATGGCCATGAGGAAGTCGTTCACGAAGGCCTCGACGCTCATGGAGGCGACGACGGGGCCCAGCCCGAGGACGAGCGGCGCCTCGAGGAACTCGTGCACCAGCAGGTAGGCCGGGGAGTTTGCCACGGCGACGGCGAGCAGCGCCGCCGCGACCATGACGGCGGCGGCGATGGTCCCGTTGCTGGTGATGCGCTCTATCGAGCTCGAGCGGGAGAGGCGCCTCACCACCGCCGGCTCCCTGATGATCCCCGGATGGCGACGCAGCGCCGCTGCGCTGTGCCTCTTGCCGGACGCTTCCCTCTTGTCGGTCATTGCGCTCCCTGCATGCGTGTTCGTGTCTGGTTCGTGTCTGGTTCGTGTCTGAACCCGTGGCCCGGCGCCCGCTGGCGCCGACCTCCCGTGCGGGGCCGTCCCTATAGCTTACCCATGCCCCTCTCGCCTTCGGATGGGCCTGGGGCCGTTTCCATCACTCGCCCAAGGCGAGGAACCCTCTGCCGCCGCGGCATGCAGGAGGCGCGCCCATGCCCTACCATCGACGTAGGGCGACGTCTCCTTCGCCCCATCCCAGCAGGCCGCAGACCCGGGAGGGCGCAGGCGCCATGAACGATCAACGCATCGCCGTAATCACCGATTCCGGAGCCGACGTCGACGCGACGTTCGCCCGGGTGCACGACGTCCGGGTGGTGCCTCTGCGCATCATCTACTCGGACGGCTCGACCTTCCAGAGCGGCGTGGACATAAGCCCCGACGAGGTCGTGAGGCGGCTCGCCGAAGAGATTCCCACCACCTCGCTGCCGTCGCCCAAGCAGATCCAGGCCACGATCGAGCAGGCGCGCGACGACGGCTACCAAAGCGCCGTCGTGGTGACCATCGCGAGCGCGCTCTCGGCCACCAACCAGACGGCACACATGGTCGCGGAGTCCATGGACTTCCCCGTCACCGTGGTCGACACGAAGTCCATCGGCATGATGGCCGGCTTCGTGGTGGAGCGCGCGGTCGAGATGATCGAGGCCGGCGCGCCCTACGAGGAGCTGGGGGACCGCCTCGCCGACGTGGCCGAGAAGACCGACGTGTTCTTTGCCGTCAAGTCGCTCGAGTACCTCTACAAGGGCGGGCGTATCAACAAGCACATCTACCGCATAGGCAGCATGCTCAACATCAAGCCGGTGCTCACCTGCGACGAGGGTGGCTACTACGTCATGGCCAAGAAGGCCCGCGGATGGGAGAAGGCCCTCTCGACCATGGTCGAGCTCTGCGCCGAGAAGGCGGGCCGCTACGAGCGCTGCCACATCGGGCTCTGCGCCTCCATCAACACCAAGGACCTGCTCGATGACCTCGAGGCGCGCATCCGCGAGAAGGTGCCCAACGTCGCCTCCGTCCAGCGCTACGAGCTCTCGGCCGACCTTCTGGTCCATACCGGCCCGGATCTCGTGGGCATGGGCGCGCAGGAGGCGTAGGCGACGGGCGTGACGGCTCTGGATGAGACGAGCGTGCTGGGCCTCGGCCTGGGGGAGTTCGCCACGAGGGCGGGCTTCCTGGTCGTGGTGCTGGGCATCGCCCTAGTGGTGCAGCACTTCGTGGTGCGTGCCGCGCGCAAGGCGCTTGACGGCTCCAACGTGCCCTCCGCGTCGATCTTCGTCAACCTCCTGAGGGCGCTGGTGTGGTCCTTCGCCCTCCTGGGAGTGCTCAAGCCCGTCTTCGGCGTGGAGCCCACCGCCTTCGTCACGGCGCTGGGCGTCACCTCGCTCGTGGTCTCGCTCGGCCTGCAGGACACCATATCCAACCTGGTGGGTGGCCTGGGGCTCATGGTGGCGCGCGTGGTGAGGCCCGGGGACCAGGTGACCGTCGGTGACATCTCGGGCGAGGTGGTGGACGTGACCTGGAGGTCCACCATGGTCNCTCTCGTCGCGCGCCGCCAGCACCCGCTCGCTCACCCGCACGAAGGCGATGCCCAGGAGCGCTGCCGCGAAGGAGCCCGCCAGGATGGCGCACTTGGCGGCCACGACCTCCTCGGGGTCGGGGAAGGCCAGCCCGGCAATGAGGATGGACATGGTGAAGCCCATGCCTCCCATGATGCCCACAGCGAAGATCTGGTCCCAGCTCACGCGGCGTGGCAGCCGGGCGAAGCCCACCCTCACCAGGACCCAGGTGACCAGGATGATGCCCAGGGGCTTGCCCAGGACGGCCCCCAGGAAGACGCCCTGCGCCACGTGGTCGCCCAGCACCAGGCCGAGGTCGGTGCCCACCAGGCGCACCTGGGCGTTGGCGAAGGCGAAGAGGGGCAGGATGAGGAAGTTCACCGGGACCGAGATGAGCCGCTCGACGCGCTGCAGGGGCGGGGTCACGTGGTGCATGACCTTCTCCACGCGGACGGCCGCCTCGGTGAAGTCGTGCTGGCCCAGAACGTGGCTCGAGTCGTCGTAGCGCTCGTCCAGGCTGCCCGCCTGGTGGCCCAGCCAGTCCCTGAGGCCCGAGAGCCTGACGTCGGACTTGGCGGGGAGGAAGAAGGCCAGGACCACGCCGGCAAGGGTCGCGTGGATGCCCGAGTTGTACATGCAGAGCCAGAGGCCCACGCCCACGACCAGGTAGGGCTTGGCGGAGTAGACCCTCATGCCGCTGAGCGCGGCGAGCAGGAGCACCATGAGCAGCGCGGCCGCGCACCAGCCCACGTCGATCGCCTGGCCGTAGAAGAGCGCAAGGACCACGATGGCCAGGATGTCGTCGGCGATGGCCAGGGTCTGGAAGAAGACCTTGGTCTCGGGCGCGACGCGGTCTCCCAGAAGCGACATGACGCCCAGGGCGAAGGCGATGTCCGTGGCGATGGGTATGGCCCAGCCGTGGTGCGCGCCGCCCCAGTTGAGGGCCAGGTAAATGGCCGCGGGCANGGGGCTCATGGTGGCGCGCGTGGTGAGGCCCGGGGACCAGGTGACCGTCGGTGACATCTCGGGCGAGGTGGTGGACGTGACCTGGAGGTCCACCATGGTCCGCGCGCGGGACGGCAAGCTCCAGCTCATCCCCAACTCGGTGCTCAACAAGACGGCGCTGACGCGCAGGACCCGCTGGCAGGTGACCGTGGCCGACCTGCCGCTCGTGGTCGCGCCGGGCGCGGACCTGGACGCCGTGACGGAGGAGGTGCGCGGGCTGGCCCAAACGCTGCTCGCAGGGCAGCTCGACCCGGAGTTCGACGTGGAGCTGACCTTCGGGGAGCTCACGCCGTTTGGCGCACGGGGCGTGGTGCACCTCCACGTGCGCGACGACGTTGTGCCCGCGGCCGCCGTGGACACCCTGGCGCGGGCGCTGGCGAGGCGTGCCTGGCTCGCGCGGGCCGAGGTCGGGCAGGCCTAGGCGTTGTGAGCCATGGTGATGTTGACGCCCGCGACGCATGACGTAGGCAGGAGGCCGCGGCGAAGGCCGCACGCCACTCTCGCCTGATGTTCTGCCCTTGCCTGACGCGTCGCTCTCACCTGGCATATCATCTGCTGGAAACGACATCGCAGCCGTGGGCGCGACCCCGGCAAGGAGGACAAGCATGGAGAAGATCGCCAGCTTCCAGATCGACCACCTCACGCTCGAGCCGGGCGTCTACGTGTCGCGCGTGGACTCGTGGCAGGGCGTGGACGTGACCACCTTCGACCTGCGCCTCACCGCGCCCAACCGGGAACCGCCGATGGACACCGCCGCGGCGCACGCGGTCGAGCACCTCGCCGCGACCTTCCTGCGCAACGATCCCGAGTGGTCCGACCGCGTGGTCTACTTCGGGCCCATGGGCTGCCGCACTGGCTTCTACCTGCTGCTCTTTGGCCTGCTCGAGTCCAAGGACGTGATTGGCCTGGTGACGAGGCTCTTCGAGTTCATCGAGGGCTTCGAGGGCGAGGTGCCCGGCGCCCGACCCGAGGAGTGCGGCAACTGGCACGACAGCGACCTCGCACAGGCGCACTGGTGGGCACGGCGCTACCTTGAGGGGACGCTGCGCGGCATCGACGAGGCTCACATGAGCTATCCCACCGGAGCGTAGGACCTGGCGCCACCGGAGATTGCGCACTCGACCGTCTCCTGCGCTCAAGTCATGCCTCCCAGGACGCCCAGTGCGCACTTCTCGGCTGCCACTACGTCCGGCGCGCGCCTCTCATCCGCCACTACGTCAAACGCGCGCGAGCATCGCCCTCGCAACGTCAAATGCGTGCCTCGCTGCATCGACTACGTCCAGCACGCGTAAGCATCACCCGACTGCGCCCGACGCGCGCCATACGTCACCAATAACGTCGAGCGCGTGCGAATTTCGCTCGACAACGTCGAACGCGCTTTGCGGCAATCGCCCAACTGGGCAAACGTGACGCTCTCGGGCGCATTGGACGCTTTCGGCTGCATTCGGCACACGTTGGGCGCCGTCGGCGGTACACGGCACGCATCGGGCGCCGTCAGTGGAACATAAGACGCGCTGGACGCTCTCGGTTGGGGGCGGCGCGCGTCGGGCGTTTTCGGCGGCGCGCGGCGCGCGTTGAGCACAGTCAGTTGCCTCATGCGCACCGAGCGCCGACGATGACTGACACTTTTTGACCGAACGACACATGAAAGCGCAGGTGGCAAACACTCACAACATGCCGACGGCACCACGGCGAGCGCCGGGCACCGTCAGCGGTCGTCTTTGGACGGCGGGCGTCACGGAATTCTCGCCACCCTCCCTTGCCAAGGAACGCCACGCATCATTCAGCCTGGCCTTTCCGCAGCTCACGAAGTCGCACACCAGTCTGGTGCAAGCTGCATGCAAGTCTCGTGCAAGCACGTTTTATTCCGTATCCTAAATCCGCGCGTGCCCCACGTACGGTGGTTGTTACGGTCCTATGGCAAGTCCCAGGGCCTGACCGACCAGAAAAAGGCATCACACGTTGTGAAGGGGACACGGGCCATGCCGAGGAGAGAGGACTTCCTCAACAGGATCGACGCGCGGCTCGACGAGGCGGATCGCGACGGACGCTTCGCCTGCATGCTCGGCAGAACCGACAGGGAGGCAATGGGACGGCTCGTGCACAGTGGCATGTTGCACAGCCCCTATCCGGGGGTCTTCGTCCGCAGCGAGCTATGGCAGTCCCTTGGAATCGGGGAGCAACAGCTGAGGCTCGCACGCTCCCTCGGCGCAATGCACCCTGACTGGACTTTCTGCGACGCGACCGCCGCACTCGCTCACGGCCTCCCCGTGTCCCACCGACAGCTCTCCCACGTACACGTCTGCCACCTTGGCAGCGGGCGTCACTCCCGCGGCCTCGTGCGATGGCACGCCACCGATGCTGGAGAAACGACGTTCGCCTCGGGCATCAGGGTGACCTCCCTGGAGCGAAGTGCCGTCGACTGCCTTCTCTCGATGGACTTCGGAGACGGTCTGGCGGTAGCTGACGCGACGCTGCGGCGCCTGGAATCGCATACGGACTCACTCGACAAGGCCCTCGGCCGGCTTGGCGCCGGACGGCGCGGCATCAGGCAGGCGCGTCTCACCCTCTCGCATGCCGACCCCCGTTCCGAGAGTGGTGGCGAGTCAATCGCCCGTGCGCGGATGATAGAGCTCGGCTTCGTCGTACCTGAACTGCAGGTGGAGTTCGTCGACCCTCTCACTGGCAAAGGTAGCCGCGTCGACTTCCTGTGGAGGCTCTCGGACGGAAGCATGGTCGTCGGTGAACTCGACGGACGGCAGAAGTACGTCGATCCGGCCATGACGCAGGGACGAGACGCCGTCGAGCTGCTCTCGGCAGAGAGGCTGAGGGAGTCGAGGCTCACGCGGTCGGCAAGGGTCGTTCGCTTCTCGTTCGCGGACGTCTGCAACGCAGACTACTTCGAGCGCCTCCTGGATTCGTTTCGCATACCACGACGTCCGGGCTTCCAGCACGGGTGACGACGCCCAGCGCGCACGAGCGTCGTTCCGTAACGTCGGACACGCGCGAGTTTCTCCCCACGACGTCCAACGCGTGTCGTGTACCGCCGACGGCGCCCGATGCGTGCCGTGTACCGCCGACGGCGCCCAACGTGTGCCGAATGCAGCCGAAAGCGTCCAATGCGCCCGAGAGCGTCACGTTTGCCCAGTTGGGCGATTGCCGCAAAGCGCGTTCGACGTTGTCGAGCGAAATTCGCACGCACCGGACGCCGCCGATGGCGCATGGCGCGCGTCGGGCGTAACCAGTAGCGCATGGCGCGCGTCGGACGTCGTCGGTGACTGCCAACACGCACTGGGCGCTCCCGGCAGCCCCGGACGCTCGTACGAAACTCCGCTCGAAGGCCTAGAATCCGTGACGTCGACGAATGGAGCACAAGAAAGCCAAATCGCACGGCATGGCAGGGAGGAGCCGCACATGAAGGTCGGAATCATCGGCGCCATGGAGGTCGAGGTCGAGAGTCTCGTCGCGGGCATCGCGGACGACGAGGTCACGAGTCTCGCGGGTATGGAGTTCCACGAGGGCACTCTCGAAGGTGTTCCCGTCGTGGTGGTGCGCTGCGGCGTGGGCAAGGTCAACGCAGCCGTCTGTGCGGAGGCCCTGGCGGTCCGCTTCGACGTCACGCACGTCATCAACACCGGCGTCGCCGGCTCGCTCAACGCCCGCCTCGACATCGGAGACATCCTCGTCTCGCACGACGCCGTCCACCACGACATGGACGTGAGCGCGCTGGGATACGCCAAGGGAGAGGTGCCCGGCCTCCCCGTCGTGGCCTTCCCGGCAAGCGAGGGGCTCGTCTCTGCCGTGGCTCGCGCCGTAAGCAAACTTGACCTGGGCATCTCTTGCATAGAGGGACGAGTCGCCTCGGGCGACCAGTTCGTGAGCGGCCAAAGCCAGAAGGACCACATCGTCCAAGAGTTCCAGGCCGACTGCTGCGAGATGGAGGGCGCGTCCATCGCGCATGCCTGCTGGCTGAACGGCATCCCCTTTGCCATCGTGCGTGCGATCAGCGACAAGGCGGACGGCTCGGCACAGCAGGACTACCCCAGCTTCGAGCGCAAGGCCGCCCACGACTGCGCGGCAATCGTGCGAAAGACCCTCGAGCTGCTGGGCGCCTGAGCTGCTGGGCGCCTGAGCTGCTAGCCCTCGATCTTGACGATGGGAGCGAAGCCCTTCATCAGCTTCTTTGTCTTGCCCGTCCGGCTGAAGAAGACCTCGATCGTGTCCCCCGAGGCGGACTTCACGACGCCGGGACCAAAGGTCTTGTGAGAGACGCGGTCCCCGGGGGCAAAGCTCTCGGCCGCCTTCGCGCGGTCGCGCTGGATCGGCACAGGACCCGTGGGACGGGCCGCGGGAGAGCCTCCGGTCGAACGGGTCCGCGAGCCGAAGACGTGCCCTCCGTAGACCTCCGAGCCACGTCCGGAACCGTAGGTTCCATGGCGGTCGCCACGTTTCTCCCAGCCCACGCCGCTGAAGCCCGAGGAGCCCACACCGGTGGCATGGACGTCCTCCGCGGGAATTTCGTTCAGGAAGCGGCTGCGTGGGTTCGTCGAGACCGAGCCAAAGGTCCTGCGCGTCGCGGCATAGGTGAGATAGAGCCGCCTCTCCGCACGCGTGATGGCGACGTAGGCGAGCCTCCTCTCCTCCTCGATGCTCTCGGGGTCCCCCTCATGGGCACGGTGCGGGAAGATGCCCTCCTCGAGGCCGGCCACGAAGACGACGGGGAACTCCAGTCCCTTGGCGGAGTGCACGGTCATCATGGTGACGGCGCTGGACTGGCCCGCCAGGGAGTCGAGGTCGGAGCGCAGGGCGAGCCACTCCATGAGGACGGGAAGCTTCTCCGCGGCTGCAGGTGGCATCTCTCTGTCTTCTGGCAGTTCGACGTTCGCTTCGCTCGCTCGCCAAGGCGACTCACTGTCAGAGGACAGAGAGACGGCAGCTGCGGGAGCTTGGTCCGCCGACACGTCAGGGGCACCGGCGAGGTCGAGGGCGCCGGCCTCGCGAAGCTGGCGCAGGCTCTCCAACGTCTCGGTGACGTCGTCGTGAGTCTCGTCGAACTCCTGCGCGACACCGAAGAACTCCTTGATGTTCTCTACGCGGCTGTCCGCCTCGACCGTCTGCTCCGCCTCGAGCGCCTTTATGAGGCCCGAGCGCTCCACGATCATCTGGACCACGTCGCCCAGGTCGCCCGAGAAGTGACGGGCGACCTCGATGGCACCGGTAAACTGGGCGAGGCCGCCTCGGGCCTTTGCGCCCACGATGCCAGGCTCGTCCACGCAGGCCTCCGCGGCGGCGAAGAACGAGATGCCCTCCTCGGCGGCGTACTGCTGGATCTTGCGGATCGAGGTGCTGCCGATGCCGCGCCTCGGCGTGTTGACCACGCGCAGGGCGCTCACGTCGTCGTTGGGGTTCACGACGAGCTTGAGGTATGCCATCACGTCACGGATCTCTGCGCGGTCGAAGAAGCGCGTGCCACCCACGATCTTGTAGGGCACGCCCGCGCGCAGGAACATGTCCTCGAGGATGCGCGACTGCGCGTTGGTCCGGTAGAAGACTGCCACGTCGTCGTAGCTGGTGCCCTGGTCGTGCAGCTTCTCTATCTCGGAGCCGATCCAACGTCCCTCGTCGCGCTCGTCGGAGGCCTGGAAGACCTCGATCTTCTCGCCATCGCCACCATCCGTGAACAGGCGCTTCGCCTCGCGACGCGAGTTGTTGCGCACCACGGCGTTGGCGGCGCTCAGGATGTGGCCGCAGGAGCGGTAGTTCTGCTCGAGCTTCACCACCGTGGCCCCCGGGTAGTCCTTGCGGAAGCTCAGGATGTTCTGGATGTCGGCGCCGCGCCAGGAGTAGATGGACTGGTCGTCGTCGCCCACGACCATGAGATTCTTGTACTTGCGCGCCAGGAGGTTGGTGATGGCGTACTGCACGCCGTTGGTGTCCTGGTACTCGTCCACGCTGATCTGGCGGAAGCGCTCCTGGTAGGAGTCGAGCACCTCGGGATACTTGGAGAGGAGCTCGAAGGTCTTGACCAGGAGGTCGTCGAAGTCCATGGCGTTGGCCCGGGCGAGGCGGCGCTCGAGGGAGTGGTACACGCGAGCGGCCGCGCGCTCGACGGGCGACTTGGCCTGCGCCTCCATCTCGTCGGGCGAGACGAGCGCGTTCTTCGCCTTGCTGATGAGCGAGCGGATGGCGGGGAGCGGGCATTGCTTCTGGTCTATGTCGAGGTCCGACATGATGGACTTGACCAGGCGCTTCGAGTCGTCGTCGTCGTAGATGCTGAAGTTGCCCCGGTAGCCCAGGCGCTCGCCGTCCTCGCGGAGCATGCGCACGCACATGGCGTGGAAGGTGCAGACCCACATGCCGCGGGTACCACCAGGCAGGAGCTTGCCCAGGCGCTCGCGCATCTCGGCCGCAGCCTTGTTGGTGAAGGTGATGGCCAGGACCTGCCAGGGTCGCACCCCCTCGTCCTGGATCATGTGGGCGATGCGGAAGGTGAGGACGCGCGTCTTGCCCGACCCCGCACCAGCGAGCACCAGCAGGGGCCCCTTCGTGCACTCCGCCGCCCTGCGCTGGGCGGGGTTGAGGCCCGCGAGGTCCACGCCGCCTTGCGCGGCGCGGGGGTTCGCGGGCGGGACCCAGGCGGGCTCTTCCGCGGCACGGGCCGCATCGGCAGCCACGGGGGCTGTCGCAGCATCGGGCCGGGCGGGATGCGCCGGCATCGTGGGCACGGGCGCGGTCGTAAGGTCACTGCCAAAGAGGCTGGTCTGGAACTCGTCGAAGCTGGGCATTGCACTCCTGAGGTCGGTGGCGTCCGTAAGAGTCTAACCCCCGCCCCGGACACATTGGCAAACCCCATGCCCAATCCGCACGGTTGGCCTCATTCCCCGTCAGTCGGCAGCTCGTGCACAGTGTCGACGCCACACTCCTCGCAAAGTGACAGGAGCCCCTTGTCCAAGGTGAAGAGCGTTGCCCCGAGCCTACGAGCGAGCACCAGGTAAAAGAGGTCGTAGGCGGGATGGCCCAGCCTCATGGACTCGCCCAGCGCCTCACGGGCGAGCACCGCCATGTCCGCGAAGCCATCCACGAGCGCGAGAGAGTCTTCGAGAAGCGCCAGGGCACCAGCCCTGTCAAGCAGCCCCGCCCGGAAATACTTGAAGGCGACGTTGCTCGCCTCTACCAGCAGGAGGGAGGGCGCGACAATGGTCTCGTCCTCATGCATCAGTCCCGCAAGCGCCCTGCCCTCAGCACTGTCTCGGGCAATCTCCACGGCCGCCGAGCAATCCAGCACGATCATCGGGTATCACGGTCCTCTCTCACGAGTTCCGCAGCGTTGGGAAAGCCATCCGGGAGCTCGAAGCAGACGCGCGAGCGAATCCTCTCGAGAACAAGCCGGCGCCTCGCCCTGCGCTCCTCGCGATTCCCCTCGATGCGGATTCCTAGGCTCTCGAGCTCGGGGGTCTCGATGTGGCGGTTCCGCTCACGGAGGACACGCCCCTCTGCGAAGTGCTCCTCGACGATCACTGTCATCTGCTGCGCCAAGGAGCGGCGCTCGAGCCGCGCCTCCTCCGCCACTTTCTCGTAGAGGTCCTGGGGCATCTCCCTCACCTGTACGGCTGGCATCTTATCTCCTTCGTTTTGCATGCGTCACGCATCCATACTAGCATGGTGAGAAAGCCAGAAAGACATGATTGGCGGCATGCCGTTCGCCAAGACGGGTTCGGGGTACCATTCCACGTTACCGGGCATCGCAAGCCCACGGACTCCAGAGCGGCGGTCGAGTCAGGAGGTAGCGGGTGTCTCACAAGATTCTTCTCCACACCGTCGTAGACGACGAGGAGGTCATGCGCATGGCCATAGGCGCAACCTGCGAGCTTCTCGTCGAGGGACGAACGTTGGCCCATGTCGTGGCCGCCACATCCCACTACAAGGAGGGCCATGACTGAGTGGCTGGTGCGGACCTTCGTCAGGGACGCGGACAACACCTCGTCGGCAGCGGTGCGCTCGGGCTACGGCAGGCTCTCGAGCGTCACCTGCATCGTGCTCAACGTATTGCTCTGCCTCTCCAAGGGCATGGTCGGCGTCGTGGTGGGCTCCGTCTCGATCGTCGCCGATGCCATCAACAACCTCTCCGACGCCTCGAGCAACGTGGTGAGCCTCATCGGCTTCAAGCTCGCCAGCCGCCCTGCCGACGAGGGCCATCCCTACGGGCACGGCCGCTACGAGTATCTCGCTGGCATGGTGGTGGCGGTCCTGGTCGTGGCCGTCGGCGTGCAACTCGCCCGCTCCTCGGTGGAGAGGATCCTCGCCCCCCAGGCCCCCGGCCTCGACCTGGTGACCGTGGGAATCCTGCTCCTTTCCATCGTGGTAAAGCTGTGGATGGCACGCTTCAACAGGTCGCTCGCCCGACGCATCGGCTCGGGCGTGCTCGAGGCCACGGCCGTCGACTCCAGGAATGACGTCATCGCCACCTCGGCCGTCCTTCTCGCCTCGCTCGCCTCCGCGGCAAGCGGACGCGACCTGGACGGCTGGGCGGGACTTGCCGTCGCCGCCTTCATCGTGGCGAGCGGCATCGGCCTGTTGCGCGACACCGTGGACCCCCTCATGGGCCAGACGCCCTCCGCCGAGCTGGTGCAGCGGGTGTACGAGAGGATCATGTCATATCCGGGGGTGTTGGGCACGCATGACCTGCTGATTCACGACTACGGTCCCGGAAGGCAGTTTGCCAGTGCCCACGTCGAGATGGCTGCGGACGCCACCGTGCGGCAGAGCCACCTGGTCCTGGACCGGATCGAACGGGAGCTGCTTCAGGACGAGCACCTGCGCATCATCCTGCACTGCGACCCCATCGAGACCGAGGTCGGCAGCGATGACCTGCGCAACTGGGTCTCGGGCGAGCTCGCTGGGCTCGACCGGCGCCTGAGCGTCCACGACGTGGACTTCTGGCGGGACCGGGGACTCATGCGCGTGCGACTGGACTGCAGGAAGCCGGACGGCGTGGACATCTCGGACGACGAGCTGCGCCAGGCGGTCGAGGCCATCGTGCGCAGGCGCGTGCCTGGCGCGGACGTGGAGCTCACCATCGACACGGGCTACGTCTCCCCCGCCTCAGAGGAGTAGCGCCCCCTCGGCTTGCGCTCTCGCGACCCCGAAGTTAGTCTTGACTAATGGACTCAACGAATGACTTCGTCGGGCGACGGAACGGGCGGGCCGAATTGGGCAAGGACGAAAAGGTCGAGAGAAAGCGCCGACGCGAGGCCGAGGTCGTCTCGCAGATGATCGCCCTGCGCTGCCATGCGCTCCATGGCTCGCGTGACGGCCTGTGCGACGAATGCGCCGACCTGCTCGACTACGCGCTCGCCCGCATAGCTCGCTGCCCCCACATGGCGACGAAGACCTTCTGCTCGCAGTGCCCCACGCACTGCTACGCCCCGGCGCGTGCGGAACAGATCCGCGAGGTGATGCGCTGGGCGGGGCCCCGCATGCTCCTGCACCACCCCGTCATGGCCATCCATCACGCACTCGAGACCATGGCTGCGGCGTGGCGCGCCAGGCGCGCTCAGGCGAGCTGAGCAAGAGGCGCTCCCTTCTCCTCCGATCGCCCTGACTACGAGCCGACCTTTATCGCAAGCAAGGCATCTCGACTCGAATCCAAATCCAGGCTCGTCAGATAGGGGATCGCACGGTCCAGCTGCCCGTCGCTGAAGTCCCACCACCTTAGGGCCTCGAGGAACTCGATGGTCTCGTCCTCGAAGCGAAACTTGACGACCTTGGCGGGGTTGCCCACGACAACCGCATATGCGGGAACGTCCTTGGCCACCACGGCACGCGCGCCGATGATCGCCCCATCCCCGATGCGCACGCCCGGCATGATGGTCGCCTGACGCCCGATCCAGCGATCCAGACGTCGTTGCCTATGATCGTGTCGCCCCTGTCGGGCATGTCCTTCTTCTCGATCGTCGTCCTGCGCGCCCAATCCAGGCTCACCTGGTTGAAGGGAAAGGACGAGAAGCAATCAATCGCATGGTTCGCCGCACCCATGATTATCTCCACGCCCACCGCAATCGAGACGAAGCTTCCTATCTTCAGGCTCCCATGGCCGGGATAGTTGTAATGGACGACGTCCCGGTCAAAGACCGTGTCCGGGTCGTCGTCCAGCGAGTAGTAGGAGTACTTCCCGACCGAGATGTTATCGGCCAGCCTTTGCTCGCTCAGTATCAGCATGTTCTTGTTTCTGACGTCCATGCAGGATTCCGTCCTCTCTGCTCTTCCAGCACCCTCTGCCGTGCCGGCAAGATGGAAGTGTCTGCCGCCCTGATGCCTCTCGTCAGCGTGTCTGGCCATCGCGGGAGAGCTGAGCGAGAAGCGCCTCGCAACCTGTGGTCACGTCGCGGTAGGTGGTGTCGAAGTCGCCTGTGTACCAGGGGTCGGCGACGTCGCGACTCTCGCCTGTCCAGTCCAGGAGCTTCGTGACCTTGCCCTCCGAGTCCGCTCCGATGATGCGCGAGAGGCCGCGGCGGTTCTCCTCATCCATGATGACCAGCCGGTCGAAGGTGGCGTAGTCGGCGCGCGTGACCTGGCGCGCGCGATGGTGGCCGCAGGGCACACCCTCGTGCGCGAGCTTCCTGCGGGTGCCGGGGTGGACGTCGTTGCCTATCTCCTCGCGGCTGGTTGCCGCGGAGTCGACCAGGAAGTCTCTCTCGCGCCCCGCGTCGCGCACGAGCTGCTCCATCACGTACTGCGCCATGGTCGAGCGGCAGATGTTGCCGTGGCAGATGAACAGGATGCTGGTCATGGGTCTCCTCGTCAGTCTTGCCTTGCCCGGATGTAGTCCCACAAAGCACCCTTGGATGGTAGCAAGCACCGCAGCCAGCTGCGGACCTCCCTTTTGGCAAAGTCCGCAGCTGGCTCAAGCACACAAGGAGAAGCGGGCGAGAGAGGCGCCCCCTCTGGTCAGGGCCGACAGCCAAGAGGACCACCCCCTCGGCCCGAACCTCCGCAGCTCTCCCCTAGTGTCCCTTGATGGAGTCCAGGAAGTCCCTCGCACGCTGGGACTGCGGGTGGTCGAAGAACTCCGCCGGGCTCCCCTCCTCCACGATCTGGCCGTCGGCCATGAAGACCACGCGGTCGCTCACGCGGCGAGCGAAGTTCATCTCGTGCGTGACCACCACCATGGTCATGCCCTGGCGGGCGAGCTCGACCATGACGTCCAGGACCTCGTTGATCATCTCGGGGTCAAGGGCACTCGTGGGTTCGTCGAAGAGCATGGCCTTGGGGTGCATGGCCAGCGAGCGCGCGATGGCCACGCGCTGCCGCTGCCCGCCCGAGAGCTGGGCCGGCACCTTCTGCGCCTGCTCGGCCACGCCCACGCGCCTCAGGAGCTCCATCGCCTCGGCCTCGGCCTCCTTGCGGGGCCTCCCCAGCACCTCGACCGGCCCCATGGTCACGTTGTCCAGGATGCTCTTGTGCGCGAAAAGGTTGAAGGACTGGAACACCATGCCGATCTCGGCGCGCACGGCGGCAAGATCGCGGCCCTCCTCGGGAAGCGGCCGACCCTCGATGAGGATCCGGCCGTCGTCGATGGTCTCGAGCCGGTTGATGGTGCGGCAGAGGGTCGACTTGCCGGAGCCCGAGGGCCCGATGACCACGACGACCTCGCCCTTCTCTACGCTGAGGCTCACGTCGCGCAGGACGTGGAGGTCTCCATAGTGCTTGTTGACGTGGTCCAGCTCGATGACGGGCAGCTGGATGCTGGTCTCTTCCGTGGCCATCTGTGTCTCCGATCGACGTTGCGTTTGGTTCTTTGCCCTGCATCGCGGCAGGGAATGGTTCGTGGCTCTCGCCTGCATGGGATGCGTCCGCTCGCTTCGCTCCGACGGACTTGGACAGACGAGCTGCCACGACGTCCGCGCGACCGGCGACTTCCCTACACGGCGGCCGTGCTCGTGCGCGAGATGATCTTGGTCCCCGTCTTGCGCGCCACCGCAACAGACGCCTTGTTGATGAGGTAGTTGAGCAGGATGTAGATGATCGCGATCACGAAGTAGGTGCTCACGAGCGCGTCGTAGTTGGTGATGAGCACGCGCGCGTTCTGCAGCATGTCGGGGTAGCTCACCACGTAGGCGACCGTCGTGTCCTTGACCACGACCACCAGCTGCGAGATGAGCGTGGGAATCACGAAGCGGATGGCCTGGGGCAGCACGATCTTGAAGGTGATCTTGTGCTTGCTCATGCCCAACGACATGGCCGCCTCGACCTGGCCGCGCGGCACGGCGTTGACGCCCGCGCGGAAGACCTCGGCGAGCACGCCCGAGGCGGCAAGCCCCACCGGCAGCGTGATCATCCAGAAGGACGAGAGCTTGATGCCGTACTGGGGAACGACCAGGAAGAAGAAGTAGATCAGAAGCAGGCTGGGCACGCCGCGGAAGAAGTCGATGACCACGCGCGAGACGAGCGCGACCGGCCTCAGGGCGCTGGTCCTTCCCAGCATGAGCACGAGACCCAGCACCAGGGCGATGACGCCCGCCACCAGGGCGACCTGGATGGTGCCCAAAAAGCCGCGACCCAGGAAGGCCCAGGTGGACGCCTGGCCGAAGAAGGTCCAGTACTTGGCGGCGAGCTGGCCTGTCAGGTAGAAGCGCTGGACGACGAGCCCCAGCGCGACGGCGACGAGGACAAGGGAGATGGCGGTGCCCACACGGATGTTGCGGCGCATCCTCGGGCCGGGCGCCTCGAAGAGGGCGTCCCTCATGGACATGGTATCGGTATGGGAGCTCATCGGACGATCCTCACCCTCTTGTCGATGCGGTTTCCGACAAAGCCGATGACCACGGCGGTCAGCACGTAGCCCAAGGCCGAGATGGCGAAGGCAAGGATGCCGCCAGTGGACCTCGTGTTGATGTACGACACTGCCCCCGTGAGCTCATTGGGGCTCAGCGGCACCTGGGATCCCAGGGCCGTGGTGAGCATCACCGCGATGAGCAGGTTGGTCATGGGGAGGACCGCCGAGCGCAGCGCCTGGGGAATCACGACCTGTCGCTGGATCTGGACGAAGCCCATGCCCAACGAGCGTGCCGCCTCGATCTGCCCCACGCCGATGGTGTTGATGCCGCTCATGAAGTTCTCGGAGCCGAAGGCGGATCCCAGGAGCACGCAGGCGATGACCACGCTTGGCCCATAGTCCAGCACGACCTTGAGGACGGGCAGCGCGTAGACGATAATGATCACCAGCGAGACGCCCGGGATGTTGCGGAACACCTGGACGTAGAGGTCGCCCACGACGCGCAGGGGCCTGATGGGGGACACGCGCATGACGGTGACCACCAGCGCGAGCACCATCGCGCCCACGTACGAGACGGCAGTCATCTTCCAGGTGGTGAGCAACGCCGTCAGGTAGACGTCGCCATATGTGGTAAGAAGCTCAGAGAGCCCCATGTGCCTCTCCTTACCGCAGCGGGGCCATCGCGCGCAGGGAACGCACGAAGGCCCCGTTGCCAAGGTTCATGTCGTGGGCGACTCGCCGCGGCCGTCCCGTCCGCTTCGGGCTAGGCCTGGATGGCAGGGGCCTCGGGAGCGGAGGCGACACCGGTGCGGTCACCGATGGCGATCTGCCAGAGCTTGGCCCAGGTGCCCTCGTCCTCGACCTTCTTGAGGAAGGCGTTCACGAAGGCGACGCCGTCGGAGTCGAGGGGCAGGCCGATGCCGTAGGGGTCGTCGGGGCCGAAGGGGTCGCCGGCGATGCGGTACTTGCCCGGGTTCTTGGCGACGCTGCCGTAGTGCAAGGTGATGTCGATGACGTAGGCGTCGACGCGACCCTGCTCGAGGGCGGCGCGGGCCTCCTCGTCGGTGCTGAACTCCTGGACCTTCGCCTCGGGCGCGAATTCGGCGACGACGCCGGGGCCGGTGGAGCCGGACTGCGCGGCGACGTTCTTGCCCTTCAGGTCGTCCACGCCGTTGATGTCGGTGTTGTCAGCCTTGACGAGGATGCCCTGCTGCGAGGTGTAGTAGGGGCCGGCGAACGAGATGAGCTTCTTGCGCGCGTCGGTGATGGAGTAGGTGGCGAAGACGGCGTCGACCTGGCCGTTGGTCAGCACGGATTCGCGGGTGTCCGAGGTCACCTGGGTGACCTCGATCTTGGACTCGTCGCCCAGGATGTAGCGGGCGAGGAGCTGCGAGAGGCCCGCGTCGAAGCCGCGGAGCTTGCCGTCCGTCTCGTTGAGGAGACTGAAGAGGGTCGAGGTGCGCGTGGTGCCCACACGGAAGCTGCCGGCGTCCTTGATGGCCTTGGCCCAGCTGCTGGCCTGGACGGTGGCGTCGTCGGCGACGGCACCGGAGGCGATCAGGCTGTCGTAGGCGGTGGCGTCGATGGCGACGGGGGTGGCGTCAGCCGAGGCGTCGGAGGAGCTGGCGCCATTGCTGGAGCTGGCGTCGTCGGGGCTGCAGGCGGCGAGCGCGAGGGCCGCGAACCCACCGACGCCCAGGCCGAGGGCCTGGCGACGGGTCGCGAAGGGCGTGCGCTTGGTAGCATCGTTCTTCATGGTGGTGCCTTTCTCCTTGGGCGGGCGCGGGCATGATGCCCTCCCGCACTCCTGCCCTCACGGGCAAGGTAGCAAAGCTAATCATACTTGACGGGTAGGAATAAGCTTCAGCTACGATACCCCCAAGGGGTGCCGTCCTATACAGCCGTTACCCCCTGTTCATCAAAATGCTCAGGGTCGCGGACGCGTCCCCTGAAAAGTCGAGCCGCCATCTCACGCCGCCATCCGCGACGATGCGGCAAAAAATGTGCCCCGGGCAGGTCTGATGGGACCAAGGCCGGGGCAGAGACTCGCGACGGGCAGGCAAGGCGAGAGGGGCGAGCGCCCCCTCCCCTGGCCCTAGGTCAGGAGGAAGTAAGCGATGACCGCCGCGCCCAGCGCGATGCGGTACCAGCCGAAGGGCCGGAAGTCGTGCCTTCGGATGTATCCCATGAGGAAGCGGATGACGGCGAGGGAGACCACGAACGCCACCACGCACCCCACGGCGAGGACCATGGCCTCGTTGGGCGCGAATCCGTTGCCCTTGAGGAAGAACTTGACGAGTCGGAGGGCGCTCGCGCCAAACATCACGGGGATGGCCAGGTAGAAGGTGAACTCCGCCGCGACCTTGCGGGAGCAGCCCAAGATCAGGCCGCCGATGATGGTGGAGCCGGAGCGAGACGTGCCTNAGCGCGGCGCGCAGCCGACATGACAGCCCCGGCCCCACCCGCGGCGGCAAGCGCGGAGGCACGCCTCTCTCGCCCGGACTCGATGACGATGAAGGCGATGCCATAGACGATGAGGGCACCGGCGATCACGAAGGGACCGCCCAGGTGCTCCTCCATCCAGTCGTTGAGGGGGATGCCGATGACCGCGGCGGGAAGGCAGGCGACGACGATCTTGGCCCACAGCGACCAGGTGGCCCTGCGTCGCGCGGCGTCCTTCTCGCGCGAGAAGGGGTTGAGCTCGCCGAAGTAGAGCACGCAGACGGCGAGGATGGCGCCCAGCTGGATCACGACCAGGAACATGTTCCAGAAGTCGACGGACACGTCGAGGCTCACGAACTGCTGGAGCAGCAGCATGTGTCCTGTGGACGAGACGGGAAGCCACTCCGTGACCCCCTCGACCAGACCGAAGAGCGCGGCCTTCAGATACTCGACCAGATCCATGGGCCCTCCCCACGACGCGGTTCCCGGGACGGACCCCGAGCGTTCGGGCTAACTATGACAGCGCCGGCACATGCCGGGCGCCGGGACGGCCTCTCACCACGAGAAACGCGAACGGCCCCGACACCACGTGCATGCCGGAGCCGTTCATGTCTGCTGCGGTAGCCAGGGCTAGCGTACGGAGAAGAGCACGTCCCCGCGGCGCAGGCTGCCGGAGGCGAAGTCGCTGACCTGCCGGTCGTCGGCGTCCGTCACCGTGACCACGGTCTCGGTGCTCTTGCCCGCCTTCCGGATGGCATCGAGGTCGGCATCGAGCAGGGGCTGTCCCGCCCTCACGCGGTCGCCCACCCTGACGTGCGCCACGAAGGGCGCCGCATTGAGCTCGACGGTGTCGATGCCCACATGGAGCATCACGTCAAGGCCCGAGTCGGACCTGATGCCAATGGCGTGCAGGGTGTCGAAGACCACCTCGACGCTACCGTCCACGGGCGAGCAGAGCCGTCCCTCGCTGGGCAGGAGCACCACGCCCCGACCCATCATCCCCTGGGCGAACACCGGGTCGGAGCAGCTCGAGAGCGGGAGCGCCTCGCCAGCCGCAGGGCTCAGGACGCGCACCCCGCCCCTGCCCGAAAAAAGGTCGAAGAGCCCCATCCCTACTCCATCTCCAGAATCTCGCGCATCTGCGTGGCATAGAGCGACGCCTTGTTGCCATAGACGATCTGGACGCCACCGCTCACGTGGACTATGCCGTGGGCGCCCAGCTCCTTGGTGAAGTACTCGTCAGGCTCGACCGCGGAGGGGTCGACCAGCATGAGGCGGAGTCGGCTGAAGCAGGCGTCGGCGTTGCCGATGTTCTGGGGCCCGCCCACGGCCTCGACGATCCTCTCCACGAGCTCGGAGCTCGGCGCGCCGGCGCTGGCCACCTCCTTGACGTCCTGGCCGTCGTCCTCGCGGCCAGGGGTCTTGAGGTCCTGCTTGAGGATGAGGAAGCGGAACGAGAGGTAGTACACGGCGAAGTAGATGGGGCCGAGGACCAGGATCACCCACCAGTTGGAGCCCTTGGCGCTGCCCAGGATGCCGTTGAACACGAGCGAGAGGAACGGGCCTCCGAAGGCGGTCGACCCCGCCACGTTGAAGTTGAGCAGGTAGGTGAGGGCGTAGGCGAGGCCCGCCATGATGGCATGCACGACGAAGAGCACGGGAGCGACGAAGAGGAAGGCGTACTCGACGGGTTCGGTGATTCCCATGAAGACGCAGGGGATCAGCGAGGCCACCATGAGGGCGCCGACCTTGCGCCTGTTCTGGGGAAGCGCGGTGCGCCAGAAGGCGAGCGCGGCACCGGGCAGGCCGAACATGGCGAAGACGACCTTGCCGTTCATGACGAAGCGCGAGACCTCGATGTCGAAGCTCCTGTCGTTGGAGCTGACGATCGCGTTGTAGATGTTGACCGCACCGCTCACCGCGTTGCCGTCGATGGTCTGGCTGCCGCCCAGGTTGGTGAACATGAAGGGCAGGTACACGAAGTGGTGGAGGCCAAAGGGCAGCAGCAGCCTCTCGCAGGAGCCATAGACGAAGCTGCCCAGGGCACCCGCGCTACGGATGAAGGCGCTGAGGGCGCCGAGCGAGGCCTGGATGGGCGGGAACACGAAGGACATCACGATGCCCAGGAGGCTGCAGAAGGCGATGGTGGCGGCGGGGATGAAGCGCGTGCCGTTGAAGATCGAGAGCACGGGTGGGAGCTCGATCTTGTACCAGCGGTTGTGGACCCAGGCCACGAGCGCGCCCACGACGAGGCCGCCGATGACGCCGGTGTCGAGCGTGACGGTGCCAAGGATGGCCGCCTGGCCGGTCGCCAGATTCTTGGGGTCTATGGTCCCCAGCTTGGTGAGGAAGGTCCCCATGACGGCGTTCATCGTCATGTATCCGATGAAGCCGCAGAGGGCCGCGGTGGCCTTCTCGGACTTGGCGAAGCCGTAGGCCACGCAGATGGCGAAGAGCATGGGGATGTTGCCCATGACCACGTTGCCCGCCACCTTGCAGAGCGAGAAGAGCATGCCCGGCACCGCAGCGCCCAGCCAAGGCGCCACGTTGAGCAGGGACTTGCTGGTGAAGGCGCTGCCCAGGCCGACCAAGATGCCCGCGATGGGCAGGATCAGGACCGGCGTCATGAGCACCTTGCCGAGCCGCTGGAACTTGGCGAGTGCCTCTTCCTTGTTCATAGCCAACTGCCTTTCCTTGTGCGGGGGCGGCGCGCCCGGGCAGGGCCCCTGTCGCGCGCGTCGCCGCTCGCAGCTCCCCTGATGGTGCGGGACGCGACCCTGACGGCGCGCCCCACCGTTGCCCAAGGCCCCTAGTGGAGCTCGGGCCAGTAGCCCTCGTTGGCCTCGACGAGCTTGTCGAGGACCTTGCGGGCCTCCTTGCCGTCGTTGACGAGCCTGTTGAGGGTGAGCGCCTGAAGCGCCTTGCCGTAGGAGTGCTCGAGGTAGGCCTCGATGGCCAGGCGCTCGTAGGAGTACTGGTTCACCATGAGACCGTGGTAGAAGGTGTCGATCTTGCCCACCGCGTACGGCACGGGGCCGTTGACGCCCACGCTCGCGGCGACCTCGACCTGGGCGTCGTCAGGGAAGTCCTTGATGATGCCGTCGTTGCGCACCATGACGATGAAGGTCTTGCGGGTGTTGCGGTAGATCGCGGAGGAGACCTCGACAATCATGTCGCCGTGGGCGTCGTTCTGGACGACCGACGAGCCCTGGGCGGTGCCCACCTTCGCCACGCGGCGGCACTCCTCGAAGACGCGCTTCTCTCGCCCGTTTATGACCTCGTCGCTGCGGGTGTAGTTGGGGTCGAGGTGCGCGACCTTGTACTTGGGGTACAGGTAGTACTGCAGGTAGGTGTTGGGCAGGTACTCGGGGAAGTCGTCGAGCATGTCAGCCACCATGGCGTAGGTGTCGAGCCAGGACTGGTCGCGCTGCTCGGCGTCGACGGGCTTGAAGCCAAACTTCTTGGTGTACTCCTTGATGTCGGGCACCAGGTCGTGGCCGGACTCGTCATAGAGGTGCGTGAACCATCCGAAGTGGTTGAGGCCGAAGTAGGTAGGCTCCCAGTTGCTGGGGTCCTTGCCCAGGAGCCTGCCATAGGAGCGCAGCAGGTTGACGGGCTGGTCGCAGATGTTGAGGATGCGCCTCTCGTCCGGGAAGACGCGTGCCAGGCCGTAGGCGACGAGGGCCGCGGGGTTGGTGTAGTTGATGATCCACGCCTTGGGGCTGCGGGCACGCACGTCCTCGACGATCTGGATCATGTCGCTCATGGAGCGGATGCCGTAGGCCATGCCACCCGCGCCGACGGTCTCTTGGCCGATCAGGCCCATGGACAGGGGGATCTTCTCGTCCTTGGAGCGCATGTCGTAGCCGCCGGTGCGAATCTGGCAGAGCACGAAGTCGACGTCCTCGTAGGCGACGTCCTTGTCGGTCGTGTAGTCGAACTCGACGCCGGGGGCCTCCTCGCGGAAGAGGATCTTGCCGAAGTCGCCGATCACGGCCTGGCGCTCGGCGTCGGTGTCGAACATGACAACGCGCCTGAGCGGGAAGATGTCCTGGTGCTTGGTAAGGGACTTGAGGATGCCGGGGCACCAGGTGGAGCCGCCGCCGACGATGACGATGTTGAGCTTGTCCTTCATGAGGATCACTGGCCTCTCTGTGCTCAGTTGCGCCTTCTCTTCCAAGGGGCCGGGCCGTCGCCTCCCGGGATTTGGCGACCGTCCTTCCCGTCGGCAACGTTGTACAGGAGGCATCTGCCGGAAGCGCCCTTGACCACGACGTTTGGACGCGTGCCACGCATCTGGTATACGTACACAATCGTGTGTAGGAATACACGAGCGCGCTCGTCGACGGGAGACGACATGAGGTTCTACGACGCGGTGAGGGAGAACTCGCTCAAGCTCAATCGCATGGAGACCGACATCCTGCGCTACGTGGTCGCCTCCAAGGACCGCGTGCGGCAGCTCAGCGCCAAGGAGCTCGCGGGGCACTTCTACGTGGCGCCCAACGCGATCACCCGGCTTGCTCACAAGCTGGGCTTCTCCGGCTTCAACGAGATGAAATCCTCATATCTCGTCTCGCTCGAGGAGCGCAACTTCACCATCGAGCGGACCAGCCTGGACGAGTCCATCGTCCGCACTCGCGAGCTCCTGAACGACCGCCTCGTGGAGGAGGTCGTCGATGCCATCGAGTCCGCCGACCAGGTCGTCTTCTTCGCCTCGGGCCTCTCGGTCCTGCCCTGCGAGGACCTCTGCAGCAAGCTCAAGATCCTGGGAAAGCATGCGGAGGTGCTCAGGGAGCGTCACGTTATGACCCACACCGCCAAGCTCCTGGGCAGCAACGACCTGCTCTTCGCCGTCAGCGTGAGCGGCGAGACCGGCGTCTCGATCGACTCGACGCTCATAGCCAAGGCGCGCGGCGTGAGGGTCGTGACGCTCACGGGCCTCTCGAAGAACCGCCTGGCTTCCCTGGCCGACCACGCCCTCTATGCGGTCGACCGCCAGATCACCTACGACGACATGGACCTCAACAGCCGCCTGGCCTTCTACTACGTGATGGAGGTCATCTTCGAGCGGCTCTTCGCGCGCGTGACCTCGCGAGGCGAGGGGCCCGCCTCGGACGAGGGCCGCACGGACCCCATGTCGGAGGGGCTGCTGTCCTAGGGGCGCGTCCCTCTCGCCTACAGAGGCCGGGACGCCGCCCACGCCACCAGAGGGGCCGACGGCAGCGTGGCCGCGGGTGCCATCCGCGCCCGCGGGTACACTCCAGGAAACGTGCCATTCGTCCTCTGGAGGTGTTCCCATGGCAAGCTACCAGGACCTGGGCTACGACAAGATCCTCGTCACCCTGGACGGAACCGAGCAGCAGGGGGAGGTGCTGCGACGGGCGATCATCGTCGCGGCAAACAACAACGCCGAGCTCTACATAGGCCACGTCATCGACGCCACGGCGCTCGAGGCGGCGGGGAGTTTCCCCACGGGGCTCGTGGCCACGCTGGAGGAGGACTTCCGCGCGTCCATCGCCGACCAGGTGGCCGAGGCCGAGGCGGAGGGCCAGATCAAGCGCGTCGAGGTCATCGTGCGCGCCGGACGCATCCGCGAGACCCTGAAGGAAGAGATGATCGACGTCATCCATCCCGACCTCATCATCTGCGGCGCACGCGGGCTCTCATCGATCAAGTACGCCCTCCTGGGCTCGATCTCGACCTTCCTCACCAGGAGCGCCAGCTGCGACACGCTGGTCATCAAGTAGGCCGGCAGGAGGCTCGGCCGGTCGCAAGGGTCCCGACACGGAATCGTTCAGAACTCGCCCGAGTTGGCAGAAAGTCGCCGTCTCGGGCGAGTTCTGCATGCCATGCCACCGGCGGAGACGGACCGCCCCCCACCTCTTCCAGGAGAGAATCCCCTCCCCCCTACGCCGTAAGGAAGACCATGGCGATGATCATGGCGAAGCCGGCGAGCTCAGCCGGCCCGAACACCACCCCGAGCCAGAGCACCGAGCTCAGCGTGGCAACCACGGGTTCGACCGTGCCCAGCATCGAGCCGCGAACGGAGCCCACCTCCTTCATTCCCTGCAGGTAGAGGGCATAGGCGCCAAAGGTCCCCAGCACCACCGAGGCGGCGACCATGAGCCAGCCCATGCCGTCGAGGGAGGGCATGTGCTCCCAGGGTCGGTACGCCAGCGAGAGGGCCACGCCAGACACGAGGAATGCGATGCCGTTCACGGCGAAGTTCCCCCAGCGGCGGATGAGCTCGAGCGGCTGGATGTCCAGGATCGTCGCGGCGACGGCACAGGCGAGGCCCCAGGCGAGGCCCTCCGGCGGCAGCGAGAGCGTGGCTGGGTTGCCCCCCGTGGCGACCAGATAGGTGCCCCCGAAGGCAAGCACCACTCCCGCGAGCTCCCTCCTGCGAGGCCTCCTGCGCCCGTGCACGCACACCACCAGCATGACGATGACGACGTTCAGGCTCTGGAGCACCGTCGCGGTGGCGGAGTTCGTCCAGTCGATGGCCTCGAGGTAGGCGACCTGTGAGAGCAGGATGGAGCCGAAGGCCACGCCCACCACGCCGCGCAGCGAGCGACGGTCGCGCAGGAGCCCTCCCAGGCGCCCGGGCGAGCCCAGGACCGCCATGGCCAGGAAGAGCCAGCAGGCGGTGAGCTCCCTCACGCAGACCATCCAGAGCGGGTCCACGGCGTAGCTGCCCATGAGGAGCTTCGAGAGCGTGCCGTTGAGCCCCCAGAGCGTGCCGCCCGCCAGGGTGAGGAGCGTCCCTCTGACCTTGCGCCTCGCGTCCTCGTCGGCAGCGCCGGCACGGCTGCGAACGCCCGCCGCCACGGCACCGACGGATGCCCGTGCGGCACCGGATGCGAGGCCCTCTCGCCCGCAGGCGCCGTCCGCGGCGGCTCCCCCGTCGACGGCCGTCACGCTCCCCTTTGCCTCTTTCCCCACCGCAGACCTCCGTCGCACGCCACGTGACGCGCAGAATCGTCCCAAGCTTTTGCCTGCTGAGCTTACAACGCGGCGGGCGGGGTAAGTTAAGCACATCGGAAGTCTATGCGGTCCACAGACGCCCGCGGCCGAGACCGCGGCAACGAGGGAGAGAAGATGCCAGCAAGCAAGAGCGGAGTTCCCTTCCCCACGCCCGACCCCAGCCGCGCGCCCGGCACGCGGCACGCCGGGTTCACCGTCCGTTCGGTCGAGCCCCTGGAGGAGCTGGGGGGCACCGCCTACGTCATGCGCCACGACGCGAGCGGCGCGCGCCTGATGTGGCTCGCCGTCCCGGACGACAACAAGTCCTTCTCCATCGCCTTCAAGACCCCACCCAAGGACGACACGGGCGTCTTCCACATCCTCGAGCACTCCGTGCTCTGCGGCAGCGACCGCTACCCCGTCAAGGAGCCCTTCGTCAACCTGATCAAGAGCTCCATGCAGACCTTCCTCAACGCCATCACCTTCCCCGACAAGACCATGTACCCGGTGGCCTCCACCAACGTGGCCGACCTCGAGAACCTCATGGGCGTCTACCTCGACGCCGTCCTGCACCCCTCCATCTGGAGGCGCAGGCGCATCTTCGAGCAGGAGGGCTGGCACCTCGAGCCCACGGAGGACGGCGGCCTCGCCTACAACGGCGTCGTCTACAACGAGATGAGGGGCGCCACCTCGGACCCCGACGACGTCCTCTTCCAGGCCCTCGACCGCCAGCTCTTCCCCACCAACGCCTACCGCTTCGACTCCGGCGGCGACCCCTCCTCCATCCCCGACCTGAGCTACGAGGGGTTCCTGGACTCCCACGCCCGCCACTACGCCCTGCCCAACAGCTACACCGTGCTCTACGGCGACCTGGACATCGAGCGTGAGCTGGCCTTCATCGCCGAGCGCTTCGACGGCGCCGAGGACCGCCACGCCGGCGCCCCCAACCCGCTCGAGCCGCAGGAGCCCGTGCGCCCCGCCCTGGCCAAGGTGCGCATGGCCACCGCCCCCGGCAACGCCGCCGTGGGCCTCTCGTACGTCATCGGCACGGCAGGCCAGCGCGAGCGCGTGCTCGCGGCGGACGTCCTGCTCGACGCCCTCTGTGGCTCCAACGAGGCACCGCTCAAGCGCGCGGTGCTCCAGAGCGGGCTCGCGGACGAGTTCCAGGGCATCCTGGTGGACGGAGAGCTCCAGCCTCAGGTCGCCTTCCACGCCAAGGGAACCAGGCCCGACTCCGGGCCGGCGCTCCGCGAGCTCGTGGAGGGGACCTGCGCCAGGCTCGTGCGGGACGGCATCGGCAGGGAGCGCCTCGAGGCGTCGCTCGCCCAGGCGGAGTTCAACCTGCGCGAGGGCGACTGGGGCTACTACGCCGACGGAGTGGCCCTCTCCATGCAGGCGATGNCGACGTGGCGCGCCTCCCGCGCCTGGGCGTCGCGGACATCGCCGAGGCCCCCGCCGAGCCACGCGAGGAGCGCGTCGAGGCACCTCTCCCCTGCGTCTGGCACGGCATCCCCACGCATCGGATCGACTACGTCTACCACTACTTCGACCTGCGCCGCCTGACGGCGGACGAACTTCCCTACGCGAGCGTCCTGGCCGAGCTCCTGGGGCGCCTGGGCACCCGCGAGCACAGTGCCGCCGAGCTCGACACGCTGGTGGAGGGCAGGCTGGGCAGCCTGGACTTCTTCTGCGACTCCTACGCGTGGCAGGGCAGCCTCGACGAGGCCAGGCCCTACCTGGTCGTGGGGGTGAGCTCGCTCTCGGAGCGCGTCGCCGACGCCGCGACCATCCCCGCCGAGGTGTGGGGCTCCACCCTCTTCGACGACCAGGAGCGCATCCTGGCCATCCTCCAGCAGAGGCGCATCGCGCTCTCCCAGTACTTCCAGAACAACGGGCACGCCGCCGCGATGGCGCGTCTCTCCACCCACTACTCGCGCTCCGCCACGGCGGCTGACGCGCTGGGTGGCGTGGGCCTCTACCTCTTCCTGAGGGAGCTCCTCGCCAGCTGGGACGAGCGCAAGGACGAGCTCTGCGCGCGGCTCGCAGACGTCGCGCGGCGCGTCTTCAGCTCCGACGAGGTGCTGGTGAGCTTCACCGGACCTCGCGCGGACCTGGACGCGTTCTGGGCGGCGGGCGGCAGCCTGGGTCTCTCCCCCGCAGGGGACGCGGCGGCACACAGGCTCGAGCTCCCCGCGCCCAAGGCCCAGGACGAGGCCTTCCTCATCGCCTCCAACGTGAGCTACGTGGGAGAGGGGGCCGCCCCCTCGGCTGCCGACGCCTTCGGCCCCGGCAACTGGGCCGTCGCCTCGCGCGCGCTGAGCTTCGACTACCTCTGGAACGAGGTGCGCGTGAAGGGTGGCGCCTACGGCGTCGGCTTCCGCCGCACCACCAGCGGGCTCCCGCAGTTCTGGTCCTACCGCGACCCCGCCGTCACCCCCAGCATCGCCCGCTACGAGAGCAGCGCCGACTGGCTGCGCTCCTGGGACGCCAGCCGGACCGAGCTCGAAGGCTACGTCGTGTCCTGCGTCGCCGCGCACGACAACCCGGTGAAGCCCCGCCAGCTCGCCCGCAGGCAGGACGGCCTGGACCTCTCGGGCCGCCCCGAGGGCTGGCGCGCGGAGCTGCGCGGGCAGGTCCTGGGAACCACGCAGGAGACCCTGCGCTCCATGGCAACGTGCCTGGATGGGCTTGAGGAGAGGCGCAGCCTCTGCGTCTTTGGCCCCCAGGAGCAGGTCGAAGGCTCGGGCCTCACATTTGACCAGGTCATCGACCTAAGGGACGCGGCGGTGGAGAACGAAGCCGCAGAAGGCTAGGAGCGGGCCACCAAGCAAGGCGCAGGCGGGGACGGCCACGCGAGCGGTCGCCCCCGCCCCTTTGGCTACGCGCCGGCGACGGTGGTCACCCCTAGGCCAAGAGCTCCTCCACGGAGAGCTTGGGCACGTGGTTGACTCGTTCCTCGTCATGCCAATAGGCAAGTCCGCCGACCCCATCGGCATCCTCGAGGCGCACCTCCTCGGCAGGCCAGCCCACCGCGACGAGCAGCAGGCACGCCAGGCCCCTCTCTCCCAGGCCCAGGACCTGGTCGAGCTCGGGACCATAGCTCTTTATCATGCAGGCTCCCAGGCCGCGGGCGCTCGCGGCGAGCGCGATCGCCTCGGCGGCTATGCCTGCGTCGACGTTGCGGATGGGGAGCTCCGCCATCTCTGACGGCGCACAGACGGCGAGGTATGCCGTGGGCCTCTCGCCCGGCTCAGGACCGTCCCAGTCCTTGATGGCGGCCGCCCAGCGATGGGTCGCAAAGGTCGCCGCGACCTCCTCCGGCTCGAACACCAGGCGGAAGCGCAGCGTCTGGGAGTTGTTTGCGGTGGGAGCCAGCCGCGCCGCGGCAACCAGCCCCAGGAGCCCCTCCCTGCCCACGGGCCTCGACCCGTCGAACCTCCGGATGCTCCTCGCCTGCCTCAGCAGCCCCTCGAACTCGTCCGCTCGCATCTCTTCCCCTCTCGCCTTGGCCCTGCTGCGAGCATACTCGTGGAAGTGGGCCGCACCCGCGGGCGCGGCAAGACGAAACAAGGGAGAGACGCATGACACGCTACACCCTGGACGAGCTCTGCCGCCTCGTGGACCACACCAACCTCCACGCAGACGCCCGCGAAGCGGACATCCTGCGCCTCTGCGACGAGGCGAGGAGGTACCACTTCGCTATGGTCGCCGTGAACCCCGTGCAGTCCGCCCTCTGCGCCTCAGCCCTCGCGGGCACCGACGTGCGGGTAGGAGCGGCGATCGGGTTCCCCCTGGGCCAGGTCTCCGTCGCGGCGAAGGTCTTCGAGACCAAGGACGCCCTGGCCTCCGGGGCGAGCGAGATAGACTACGTGGTCAACCTCACCCAGGTCAAAGAGGGCAGGTGGGACTACGTCGCCGACGAGATGCGGCAGATGGTCACCACCTGCCACGAGGCGGGCGTCCTCTGCAAGGTCATCTTCGAGAACTGCTACCTGGGCCTGGAGGAGAAGCTCGCGCTCTGCCAAATCGCGCGAGAGGTGGGGCCCGACTTCGTGAAGACCTCGACCGGCTTCGGCAGCGGCGGCGCCACCGTGGAGGACGTGCGACTGATGGTGGCCAACGTGGGCGAGAGGGTCAAGGTCAAGGCGGCGGGTGGCATCCGCGACGCCGACTCCTTCCTCGCGCTGGTGGCAGCCGGTGCCCGCAGGATCGGCTGCTCGGCGGGGATCCCCATCATGGAGGAGCTGCACCGCCGGCTCGATGCCAGCGGCGCAGCGTGTCTCGAGCTATAGGGACGTCAAGCGCATGGGGGCGCTGGTTCCCAGCTGCGACAAGAGTGGCATGGGATGGCCTCATCCCAGACGGAAGGTCTAGGGCATGGCTTGCAAGGAGGCGACGTTCGAGCTCAAGGGTTTGCTCACTCGGAAAAATTAAAGTGGATTTTTGCACTGCCGGAACTTTGCACGGGTATAGTAATGACAGCGGTATTGATGTGGTGACCCCACGGGGTCCACGTCCGAGAAGGCGGCTGCCCATACGGGTGGCCGCCTTTCTCTTGTTGGAGGAGCAATGGGAAAACCGTTCCTGACGATACGGCAGCAGGTCGAGCTTCTGGAGAAGCGAGGCATGGAGACGGACTCCGAGACCCCAACGATTTTGCGGAGGGAAGGGTACTACTCGGTCGTGAACGGCTACAAGGACCCGTTCATCGATCGCGGCGCGACAGCACGCGCAAGCGACGACAGGTACGTCCGCGACGCAAAGTTCTCCGACATGTATGCCCTGTTCGAGTTCGACAGGTCCCTGAGGGAGCTGACGTCCCACTACCTCATCCGGGCCGAGTCGACCGCCAAGACGGCTGTGGCATACTGCTTCTCCGACGTCCACCGGGACCGAGATGCCTATCTCCTCCAGGACTGTTACTGCACGCGCGACGAATACGCACGGGCCGGGATGAACGCAGCCCGCTACGCGGACGAGATATCGGGCCTCGTGAGCATCCTGTCAAAGACGCGACGGAATAGCAACGCCGAGTTCATCAAGCACTACCGCGACGAATATGGCGACATGCCCCTATGGGTCCTGAGCAATGGCCTCACCTTCGGAAACATCGAGCGCTTCTTCAACCTGATGAAACCTGATGAGAAGGCGTCGGTCTGCAAGATGATCGTCCAGTCGACGAACAGGGTCGGCAGTAACCTCGGGTACCTCAGTGTCGATAAGGTCAGAGTGGCACTCGAGGCCCTCGTCAAGTTCCGCAACATATGTGCCCATGATGAGCGGTTGTACTGCGCCGTGGTAGGCGGCCGAAAGCAGATCAACTACGGGCGCATGGTCTGGCACCTTGAGTGGTTTCTCACGGATGCCGAGTTCAATGAGTACATCGCGAGTCTCGTCCACCGTCTTAAGGATGGAATAGACGGAAACGAAAAGGTTGCAGCCGTCCTCGAACCACTAGGGTTCACGGAGCTCAGCAACCAGCTGGCACGCCGTTGGGGCGTCAACTAGATGAAAGCGAACCAAGTGGAGAAGCTAGACCCCCCCGCACGCGACCTTGACGGGCTCGTACGGGGGGATAACCACCAGGGCAGGAAGTCGACGCCCCTATGGCACGACTGCGCAGCAGCCGTCCGTGCTGGACCCGAGGCACTACAGGCTCAGATGGCCCGAGGGAGGCCCTCCATGGGCTTCCCGTCGCTCAACGACGGAGGGAGTTGCAGGTTCTCGCGCGCACGACCACCAACGCCCGCGCGAAGAACCGCGATGCGAGAAACGCTCTAGGGCAATCGCCTCAGAAGTATCGGGCGCACTCCCGGAGGGGAGCCGAAACCGTGCCCTTACGCCTCGGTCACGAGTCCCAGCCTGAAGCAGGCATTGTAGATGCCGCCCTCGTCCACGTCGTCGGTGACATAGTCGGCCTGCTCGCGAACATCGTCGTTGGCGTTGCCCATGGCGATCGAGGTGCCCACCACGCCAAACATCTCGAGGTCGTTGCCGCCGTCGCCGAAGCAGATCGCCTCGTCGGGAGCGATGCCGTACTCGTCGAGCAGGCGGCGCACCGCGCGCGCCTTGCCGCCGTGGCGGGGGAAGGCGTCCACGAAGTGCGGCGACCAGCGGGTGAGGCGCATGTTGCTGGTGGCGTTGGTCACCACGTCGGTCTGACCGGGTGCCAGGAAGATGTTGAGCTGGAAGATCTCATTGTGGAGGGCCTGCTCGATGTCCCCCTCCTCGAAGCTGAGCCCGGCGGCCTCCTCCACGGCGCGCACCTTGTCATCGTGCCCGCTCACGTAGCAGCGGCCGCGCTCCATGAAGAGGCATTCGTAGAGGCCGTCCCTGACCTGCTGCACCACCGTCGCGACGTCGGCGGGGTCCAAGGCCTCGGCATGCAGGACGTCATCGCGAGTGACGATCATCTGGCCGTTGAGGAGGATGAAGGCCTCCAGGTTGTCGATGGGGATCTCGTCCACCTGGTAGGGGGGACGACCCGTGGCGAGGAAGCACTTCACGCCGGCCTTCCGGAGCTCCGAGAGGGCGATCTGCGCGGAGTCGGGAACCTGGTGGGTCTTGAACGAGAGCAGGGTGCCGTCTGCGTCGAAGAAGGCGGCCTTGACCCTGCCGGGTGTGTTCCAAAGTGGCATCTTGCGTTGCTCCTAGCGTCTTTGGCCGACCGGTCATGTATGTTAGTCGGCCAAAAAATTGTAGGGGGCAAGCCACGAACGGCCCAGACCGCTCGACGAACGACACGATATGAGCAATTTTCCGCCCTTTTATGCAAACATGACGGAGAGGGGCACCAAAGCGCGCCGCCAGCCCCTCTCCCCTGCCTAGAGCCCCGAGGAGGCGATGGCTCCAACCGTCCGGCGTATGCGCTCGGGGGGCATGACCAGCGCGAAGCGCACGTAGCCCTCCCCCGCCGGGCCGAAGCTCGCACCCGGGCAGACGATGACGCCGGAGCGCTCCATGAGCTCCAGGGTGAAGGCCACGGAGTCGCCGCGGCCGTGGGGCAGGCGCGCCCAGACGAACATCGTGCCGTGCGCGTTGGGACGCTCCCAGCCTATGGCCTCGAGACCGTCGCAGAGCGCGTCCCTGCGCTGCTGGTAAAGCAGGCGCTGTTCCTCCACCTGGTCACGGGGTCCCCTGAGGGCGGCGATCGCCGCGTCCTGCTCGGGGAAGAACATGCCGAAGTCGACCTGGCTGCGGAGCTTGCGCGCCGCCGCCACGACGTCGGGCCGTCCCACCAGGAAGCTCAGGCGTGCCCCGGTGACGTTGAAGGACTTCGAGAGCGAGAGGAACTCCACGCCCACGTCGAGCGCGCCCTCGTACTGCAGGAAGCAGCCGCCCGCCGGGCCGTCGAAGACGATGTCGGAGTAGGCGTTGTCATGGATCACGACGATGTCATGGGCGCGGGCGAAGTCGATGACCTCGCGGTAGACCTCGGGCGTGCCCACCGAGCCGACGGGGTTGGCGGGGAGCGAGACCACCATGTACTTGGCACGGTCGGCGACCTCGTCGGGGATGTCCGCCACGTGGGGCAGAAAGTCGTGCTCGGCCGTGAGCGGGTAGTACCAGGGCTCGGCCCCGGCCAGGAGCGTGCCCGCCTGGAAGACGGGGTAGCAGGGGTCGGGGATGAGCGCCAGGTCGCCAGGGTCGGCGAGCGCGGCGCAGACGTGGCCCATGCCCTCCTGGGTGCCGCGACAGCTCATCACCATGTCGGGCTCGATGCCCGCCACGCCGAAGCGGTCGCGGTAGTAGTCGCAGACGGCCCGCGTCAGCTCGGGCTTGTCGTGCAGACTGTACTTCCAGCTGTCCGGGTCTTGGGCGCTCCTCACGAGGGCGTCGACCACGTGCTGGGGCGGCCTGAAGTCGGGCGTCCCCACGGAGAGGTCGAAGACCTCCCGGCCCTCCGCCTCGAGGGCGCGACGACGCGCGTTGAGCGTGGCAAAGACCTCGCTGCCAAACAGGTCGAGCCTCTTAGAGAACTGCATGCGCCTCTCCCCTCGCATTGCCGTCACGGTGCCGGAGACGTCCCGGCGCCAGCATTCTTGCACGCGAACTTTGCCGACGTGTGACGGACGGCGCCCGAACAATGCGCGGATGTGCGCAAATGCACGACGCGCAATCCGTTTGGGCCCCCAGGACGCACGGTACGCAATCCGTTTGGGCCCCAGCCGTGTTGGCACCCCGCCCCTCTCCCCCAAGGATGGCGCTTCCGCCCGCCGTCGACGAGCGGTGGGGGGCGTACACAAACTCATCAGACGCCCCTCTCGCCTTAGTTAAATGTTTTTATCAGAACCAATTGCGGGAGCTGGGGCTCGGCAGTTATCAACAGACTTATCGACCAACTATCAACAATATCTAGTGGCAAAGTAAACCAAATGCCCCAAGTTGTTGTGGTAGTCTTGTCCTCGCATCCAATAACTCGGCGGTGTGCCCAACCAGCTGCGAACCAGCGATGACGAAGGCGGAAGCAATGAAGATCATCAAGCGCAACGGCTCCGAGGTCCAGTTCGACCTCAGCAAAATCGAGAACGCCATCAAGGCAGCCAATGCGGAGGTGCCCGCCAACGAGCGCCTCACCGACCGCGAGGTGCGCTTCGCCTCCCTCAACGTCGAGGACGCCTGCCGCCAGGCCGGCCACACCGTGACCGTCGAGGAGGTCCAGGACCTCGTCGAGGACCAGCTCATGGCGCTCGACAGGTTCTCCGTGGCCCGCAAGTACATCATCTACCGCTACGTGCAGAACCAGAAGCGCCACAAGAACACGACGGACGACAAGATCCTCTCGCTCATCGAGAGCAACAACGAGGAGGTCAAGCAGGAGAACTCCAACAAGAACCCCTCCGTCGTCAGCGTCCAGCGCGACTACATGGCCGGCGAGGTGTCGAAGGACCTCGCCATGCGCGAGCTGCTCCCCCGCGAGGTCGTGGACGCCCACAACGAGGGCATCATCCACTTCCACGACGCGGACTACTACGCACAGCACATGCACAACTGCGACCTCGTGAACCTCGAGGACATGCTCCAGAACGGCACCGTGATCAGTGGCACCATGATCGAGAAGCCCCACAGCTTCTCGACCGCCTGCAACATCGCCACGCAGATCATCGCCCAGGTGGCCTCCTGCCAGTACGGCGGCCAGTCCATCTCGCTCGCCCACCTCGCGCCTTTCGTGGACGTGAGCCGCAAGAAGATCCGCCGCCAGGTCTTCGCCGAGATGGAGGCCATCGGCGCCCACCCCACGCCCGAGCAGATCGACCAGCTGGTCGAGAGGCGCCTGCGCGAGGAGGTCGCGCGCGGCGTCCAGACTATCCAGTACCAGGTCGTGACCCTCATGACCACCAACGGCCAGGCGCCCTTCATCACCGTATTCATGTACCTCAACGAGGCCAGGGACGAGCAGGAGAAGCACGACCTCGCGCTTTGCATCGAGGAGATGCTGCGCCAGCGCTACCAGGGCGTGCGCAACGAGGCCGGCGTGTGGATCACCCCTGCCTTCCCCAAGCTCATCTACGTGCTCGAGGAGGACAACGTCCGCGAGGGCAGTGAGTACTTCTACCTCACCAAGCTGGCCGCCAAGTGCACCGCCAAGCGCATGGTGCCCGACTACATCTCCGAGAAGAAGATGCGCGAGTACAAGCTCAGCAAGGGAGAGACCGAGGGCAACGGCGACTGCTACACCTGCATGGGCTGCCGCAGCTTCCTGACCCCCGACCGCACGGGCAACGGCTACGACAACGTCGCCCACGCCAAGAACTGGGAGCCTGGCAAACCCAAGTACTACGGCCGTTTCAACCAGGGCGTCGTGACCATCAACCTGCCCGACGTGGCTCTCTCGGCCCAGGGCGACGAGGGATGCTTCTGGCAGATCTTCGACGAGAGGCTCGAGCTCTGCCACACCGCTCTGCGCTGCCGTCACGACCGCCTCGCCGGCACGCTCTCTGACGCCGCGCCCATCCTCTGGCAGTACGGCGCGCTGGCCCGCCTGGACAAGGGCGAGAGCATCGACAAGCTGCTCTACGGCGGCTACTCCACCATCAGCCTGGGCTACGCGGGCCTCTACGAATGCGTCAAGGCCATGACCGGCCACAGCCACACCGACCCCGAGGGCACCGACTTCGGCCTGGCCGTCATGCAGAGGATGAACGACAAGTGCGCCGAGTGGAAGGCAGCCGAGGACATCGACTACTCCCTCTATGGCACGCCCCTGGAGTCCACCACCTACAAGTTCTCGAAGTGCCTCCAGAAGCGCTTCGGCAAGGTGAAGGGCATCACGGACCACGGCTACATCACGAACTCCTACCACGTGAACGTGCGCGAGGACATCGACGCCTTCACCAAGCTGCAGTTCGAGAGCCAGTTTCAGCGCCTCTCGCCCGGCGGCGCCATCAGCTACGTCGAGGTGCCCAACATGCAGGACAACCTCGAGGCCGTCATCCGCGTGATGCAGTTCATCTACGACAACATCATGTACGCGGAGCTCAACACCAAGAGCGATTACTGCCAGGTCTGTGGCTACGACGGAGAGATCCAGATCGTCGAGGACGACGGCAAGCTGGTGTGGGAGTGCCCCCACTGCCACAACCGCGACCAGTCCAAGATGAACGTCGCCCGCCGCACCTGCGGCTACATCGGCACGCAGTTCTGGAACCAGGGTCGCACGGAAGAGATCAAGGACCGCGTGCTGCACCTGTAGGCAGCCGGGGCGGACGTTTTAGTCCGCATGACATCGCGCGCTCGCAACCCGCGCCGTGCCTGGAAGCTTCCAGGTACGGCGCGAGTTTCTTCACCGTGGACTTCGCAAGTCAGATGCCCTTTGCAGCGCAGAGACAAGATGCTTTCTTTTGATATCTAAAATAGTACTGTATATGGTATCTATTCCAAGGAAAGGAGCGAGGGCATGACAACCATCTATTCCTCCGCCGCCCTCAAGACCCGACAGCGAGAGGTCAAGGATGCCGCGCTTCATGACGTGGTCCACATCACGGAGAACGGCAACGGAGCGTTCGTGCTCATGAGCGAGGAGATCTTCGAGCGGCGGCTGCAGGAGGCGGCGGAAGGAGCCGCATACGAGGAGAGGCTTCGTGCATGCCTGAGGAACGGGAGGGCAGACATAGAGGAAGGCCGCTACGTGGAAGGCATGGAGGCATTCTCTGATGCCCTCGACAAGAGGCTCGCACGGCATGGCTAGGCTTCTGTTCGCGAAACAGTTCATTGATGATGCAGAGACCATCTACACGCCAAGGCTCGCAAGCCGCCTGGAGCGAATCCTGCGGATGGTCGAGTCGTTCCCGCTGAGCGGCAGCAGCGACCTTCCTGATTCCATCCGCCGCGAATTTGGAGACGGGACCAGAAAGTGCTCTCTCCCACCCTTCGACCTGATCTACGAATACGACGAGAAGGACGATGCCGTAACGCTCATGGGCATCATCCCCCAACGCCGCATGTGGTGACGAGGACCCTGCGCAAGGGCACATCACAAGTACAAATGGGTGTAAGTCGACGTGGATTGACGGCGACCCACAGGGCCGATCAACACGCACCCGGCAAGGCCGGACCAACAAGACGGGAGGGGGAGCAGGGGCCAAGGGGCTCCCACCCCACCTCCCGGTCCATCCGGCACCTCGGCGCCTACAGCACGGTGGTCACCTCGTCCTCGGAAGGGCACTGCCTGGAATCATCCGTGTCCGCGTCCATGCTGGCAGCGACACCCGCATCCAGCGGTAGCGTGAGCTCCACCTTGAAGAGGTCCGCGTCCACGTCCAGAGAAAGGCTGCCGCCCTGGAGTTCCATCAGGCTCTGCGCGATGGAGAGCCCCAGGCCCGAGCCCTCGGTCGTACGCGACGAGTCACCGCGCACGAAGCGCTCCAGCAGCTCCTCGGCGCTCACGTCGAGCGGGGCGGCGGACACGTTCTTGAGGCTCATGCGCGCGACGCCCTCCCCTGGGGCGAGGCTGACGTAGACGCGTGTCCCCGGCTGCCCGTACTTCGCCACGTTGCCCAGCAGGTTGTCCAGCACGCGCCCCATCAGGCGCCCGTCCGCCCTCACCGCAAGGGGCAGCTCGGGCAGCCTGTCCACGAGCTCCAGCCCCGCACCCTCAATCCTCTCGCCCCACTCGCCGAGTGCCTGCGAGAGGAGCACGCCCGCGTCCATGGAGACTAGGTCGACCTGGACGTTGCCCGTCTGTGCCTTGGAGGCCTCGATGAGGTCCTCGATGAGCTTCTTGAGCCGTGCGGACTGCCTGCCCAGCACGTCGGCGCACTCGGCCAGCTTCTGCTCGTCTCGCTCGCCAGGCTCGAGGACGAGCTCGGACGCGAGCAGGTCCGCATAGTTGATCACCGAGGTCAGGGGCGTCTTGAGGTCGTGGCTCACGTTGGTGATGAGCTCGGTGCGCATGCGCTCGGCACGAGTCTTGACCTGCTCGGCCTCGAGGGCCTCTCGCAGCGCCCGCGCACGCTCCTCCGCAGCCGCCGATGCGGCGCCAGCCACCTGGTTGAGCCGCTCGGACATCTCGACCAGGTCCCCCCTCATCTGGCCCACGTCCACCTGGGCCTCGAAGTCGCCCTGCGCCAGGCGAGAGACGACCTCCCCCAGCTCCGCCAGGCGCGCCTGGCGCTCGCCGAGCATCACGAACGCGAGCGAGAGCGCGACGAGGTAGGCGAAGATCACCAGGGGCGTCAGCTCCGAGGCCAGGCCGAGGACGAGCCCCAGCACGATGCCACAGAAGGCGAGCGCCCAGCGCCAGAGGTGGAGCCATGCCACGCGGATGTCATCCTCCATGTGCCAGCGACGCCGCGAGACAAGCAGACCCGCCACGAGCGCCGCGTCGAGCGTGACCAGCAAGACGAGCTCCCCATTCATCGTGAAGCCGGATCCGTTGAGCGTCAGGTAGACGTAGTGCAGAAGCGGCATGAGAAGGACGAGCGAGAGTGCCCCCACCACGCACGCCGACCAAACCCAAATCGCGCCTGCGTTCTCGTTCGCCGACTCGATGCCGTTGCGTCTCATCTCTGGCCTCCCATCATGTAGCCGCGTCCCCAGACCACCCTGAGGTAGCGTGGGCTGGCGGGGTCGATCTCGATCTTCTCCCTGAGGTGGCGCACGTGGACCGCCACCGTGCCCTCGCTGCCGCAGGCCGGCTCGCCCCACACCGCCTCGTAGATCTGCGCCGGGCTGTACACGTGCCCCTGGCGGGCCATGAGGAAGCGGCAGATGTCGTACTCCTTGGGCGTCAGCGCCGCGGGCTCGCCGTCCACGGTAACGCGCTTGCCCGCGTCGTCCAGCTCGATGCCGCCCAGGACGAGGGTGTCGGGGCCTGCCGGGCCGTCCGCCATGCCGGAGCTGCCACCCAGCCTCGTATAGCGCCTGAGGGCGCTCCGCACTCGGGCTAGCAGCTCGGCAGGAACGAAGGGCTTGGTCACGTAGTCGTCCGCCCCCAGGTCGAGGCCCAGGACCTTGTCCGCGTCCTCTCCCTTGGCGGTGAGCATGATCACGGGAGCGTTGGTGAGGCGGCGGATCTGCACCAGGGCCTCGGAGCCGTCCATGACCGGCATCATCACGTCCAGGAGGACGAGGTCGATGGGCTCCCCCGCCTCGATGCCCGCCCTCACCGCCGCCACGGCCTGCCTGCCGTCGTAGGCAGCGTGGAGCTCGTAGCCGGGATCGTTCAGGTAGATCCTGAGAGCGCCGACGATGTCGTGGTCGTCGTCCACCAGGAGGATGCGCTGCATGTCGTTCCTTCCTCGTACGTCGCTGGCGGCGGGGCCCTCCTGCGGTCGGAGCCCTTCCGTCCGGCGGGAGACCCTGTGCCCCGCAACCTTTATACGCGAGCGGGGCGTTAAGGGGCTAGGACGCAAACGCAGAAGACTTTCTTAAGGCTGGCAGGGGGGCGAGAGAGGCGAGGGCGCGCGGAATCCCGTTCCGGGCATCCTGCGGCACGCGTGGGCTGCATGGCCTGCATGACGAACGCAGCATGCGCGACGCGCGTGGGGCTGCATGGCGCACGTGGCCTGCATGGCGCGCGTGACGCGCAATCCAGCCATAGACTGCGCTCCTCTCGCTTGCGACCTGCGCATTCTCCGAATCCCGCGCAAACCACGCATGACCTGCGAGCCGGGACGCCACCCAACGCACGGCCTGCGCCCAACCCCCCCGCGTCACGCGTTCCGAAGGGCCCACAGCGCCTGCACCTGCCCTGCAAGCCACTCGTAGCTCCAGAGCATCTTGGACCGGGACCTGCTGTTGGGGTCGCGCACCACGATCGAGTCCCCGTCCATACCCGCAAGGACGACGAAGTGCCCCGTGGTCGTGAAATCCCCTGGCCCCATGACGCAGATGACGGGGTTTCCCGCCTCGAGGTTGGCGCGCACGCGACCCTCGTCCAGCGGGAGCTCCGTCACGTCGAGTCCCAGGAGGCTCCCTCCCTCGGGTATGAGGCTCCACTCGCTGCCGTCCGCCCGACGCGAAGCCGTGCGCCGTGGCAAACTCCGCCGCCTCGCGCGGCAAGAAGGAAGGGTCTCCCGTCAGGTAGACGTACGCCATCGACAGGCAGGTGGGACCGCAGCCAGAGAGGGCGAGGTACTGGCCGGCATACCATTGGTAGCCCCAGCGCTCGTCCCACTGGAGCAGCAGCGGCACCTCCCGCGACCCCACCAAGGACGAGAGGTCGACCGGCTGCACGAGCTCGTGCTTCGCCGCGTAGTCAAGGACGAAGCGGCGCCTCGGGGTTGCGGTCGTAGAGCTCGACGAGCTCTGCCGGGGTCCCTTCGGGCGGTCGCGCCAGGGAGCAGCCCCCCTCCTGCCAGGCAAGCCAGAACGCCGCCAGGGCAAGGAGAGCCAACGGGACCAAGGCGGCAAGGAGCGCACGTGCGACGAGCCGCTCCACAAGCGCGGGGTCTCCCAGCACGAGGTCCCTGAGCATGGGCCGCCACGTCCTGCGCGCGGGGCGCCTCCGCAGGTCGCACCACGCCCCGCGCCCGAAGCCCTGCCGGCACCGGCGCCACATCCCGCACGTGGAGCCCCTGCGTGCCAGCTGCCAATCGCCGCCCCGAGCTTCGCGCACGACAGCGCCCCCTGCCCTCGCGTACATCCAGACCTCCCCCACCCGCAGGCCAACGTTCCAACTACCTGCGTTTATACGGGTAGGGCAGCTTAAGGAGCCAGGGTCCAAGCGCGAAAGACTTTCTTAAGGCAGGCAAGGCGAGAGCTGCGCGGAATCCCGTGCCGAACGTCCCGCAACACGCGCGGCGCATGAGCCAACCCGCGGCATCCGGAGCCTCCGACATGGGAGTCCCACGGCTCGCGTGGTGCGCAAAGCAGCCGTAGCCTGCGCGCCTCTCGCCCGTGAACTGCGCATTCTCCGAATCTTGCACAAACCATGCGCGGCTTGCCCCTTCTCCGAATCCCGCGCAAACCATGCGCGGTCTGCGCGCGCAAGCGGCGCCGCCAGGCCAGCCCCAGCCGTGCAGCGCCTATACTGGGTGCACCGCGACCGAGGGAGCCCCATGAACTACGCGACCATCAAGTACTTCGACATCGCCAACGGCACGGGCGTGCGCACCACGCTCTTCGTCTCGGGCTGCCGCCTGCACTGCCCCCACTGCTTCAACGAGGAGGCCTGGGACTTCAACGCAGGAAAGACCTTCGATCGCGCGACGGAGGACAAGATCATCGCCAGCCTCGAGCCCGACTTCGTGGATGGACTCTCCATCCTGGGTGGCGAGCCCACCGAGCCCGAGAACCAAGCCGGCCTCGTCGACTTCCTCGAGCGCGTGCGCCGCGAGCGCCCTGACAAGGGCATCTGGATGTACAGCGGCCACAGCTGGGAGCAGCTGCGCCCCGGCGGATCCCAGCACACGGAGCACACCGACCGCATCCTCGCCTGCCTCGACGTGCTGGTGGATGGTCCCTTCGTCCAGGACCTATACGACATCACCCTGCGCTTCCGCGGGTCGTCCAACCAGCGAATCATCGACGTCCCCGCCTCGCTCGCCGCAGGCGAGGTCGTACCGTGGCAGGACGACCCCGTCTTCGCAACGCACACCATGGAGTAGCGCATGAGAATCTCTGACCTCGGCAGGCCCACCTTCCTCAACACCCTGACTAGCCTGGACCCGCGCGAGCCGCTGACCTGGCTCATCGTCCTCCTGGCCCTGGCGGCCGTCGCCGCGGTCATCGCCTTCTTGGCCCTGCCGCAGCTCGAGGACCAGCAGCGCCTGGTGCTCGCGGTCGCGCTCTTTGCCATCATCTGGGCCGAGACCTACCTCATGCAGCGCTACCAGCGCCGCAGCTAGACGCGCCGGTGCCTCGCCGTGCCCAGTGCGAGGGCGAGGGTATCCGCTACGCAGACGGCGGCGATTGCGCAGGTCGCATGACGTGACGCCCGCCCGCTGTCGTCGGTTTCCAGGTCGGCGTCGCACTTTGGGTGATTTCAAAATTTGTGTGTGGCCTTCGCTTACAATCGTCTTTCTCGGCAAGCCTTCTACCTGCTCTTATATGTTTTCTAACCTTGTAATACACCCCGTCGGGCGAGAAAAACCACATACAACTCTTTGTACGATCCGGTCGGGCGAGCCGCCCTGGGGCGAGAGGAGCCGCATGCCACGCGGCAGCCCCTACCTACGCGCGCGCCTCTGCGCCTGGCCCAGAAGCAGCTGGTGCAGCCCCCGCAGCGTGAGCGTCTGGTCGCAGCTCAGAAGCCCGGACAGCGGCCCCTCTCCCAAAAGGCGCGCCATGTCCTCCGCGCGGGTGCCCGTGAGCACCACCGTAGGCTCGCAGCCCAGCTCGCCCATCACGCGGCCGACCAGGCCCTCGACACGAGCGACCTCCCCCAGCACGATTCCCGCCTGCATGGCCTCGCGCGTGGAGCGGCCTATGACGGAGCTCGGAACCTCCAGCTCCACCTGGGGAAGACGCGCCGCCGCCTGCTTCAGGGCACGCGCGCCCAAGGCCAGACCAGGGGCGATCACGCCGCCCGCAAAGGCGCCGGACGCGTCCACGACCTCGACGTTCATCGTCGTGCCAAAGTCAACCACCACGACGGGCGAGCCGTGGCTCTGACGCGCCGCGAGGGCATCGGCGATGCGGTCGGGCCCCACCTCGGCGGGGTCACGATAGGCCATGCGCATCCCCGTGCGAAGGCCCGGCCCCACCACCAGGGGGCGCACGCCCAGGCTGCGTTCCAAGGCCTGGGCCCAGACGTCGCTCAGAGAGGGAACCACGCAGGAGAGGACCGACGCGACGCGCGTCCGGGCGGCAGCCTCACCGGCACACGACACAGCGACAGCCCCGCCCACGCCACCGCCGTCGGTCGCACCCCCCACGAGCGCTCCGGCGGCAACGCCCCCGCAAAGCCCCTCTCCCCCGCCCAGAAGCTCCAGCACGGAGCCGAGCTGCAGGCAGGCTTCGTCCACCGTGAGACTTTGCGGGGTGGTGAGCTCGCAGGTTCCCAAGGGCTCGTCCGTCTCCCCTGCCGACGCGGCAAAGAGCCCGAAGGAGCTCGTCGTGTTGCCCACGTCCACGGCAAGCGAGACGACCCCCGTCCCGCCTCCCCCGCGCTGACCCATCAGACCATCTCCTTAGCTCGTGACCCATGCGCTACACTCTAGCAAGTCTGTGGCGCTCGTCCGGCCCCGCAGGCGCCCGTAGCAACCCGACTCCTCGCCCGCGCACCGGCGTGTCGGCACAGGGGGAGCGGATATCCTGAAGGGACTGCATATGGACAACGGCACCAGCCGCGCCTCGTGGCGTGGCCAGCTCACCCTGCGCGGAGCGATCATCGGCTGCGTGGGCTGCGCGATCATCACCGCCTCCTCCGTCTACACGGCGCTGCGCCTGGGGGCGCTCCCCTGGCCCATCATCTTCGCGGCCGTCATCTCGCTCTTCTTCCTCAAGCTGCTTGGAAACGCCAGCCTCAACGAGGCCAACGTCACCCACACCATCATGTCCGCGGGCGCGATGGTGGCCGGCGGCCTCGCCTTCACCATACCCGGCGCCTGGATGCTGGGCCTCGCGAGCCAGATCGGCTGGGTCCAGATCTTCCTGGTGGCGCTTGCCGGCACGGGCCTGGGCCTCGTCTGCACGGCCCTCATCCACCGGCACTTCATCGTGGACGCGAACCTCGAGTTCCCCACCGGCAACGCCGCGGCGCAGACTCTCAGGGCCACCGAGGCGGGCGGGCGCACCGGCAGGCAGCTTTTCGGCTCGATGGGCATTGCCGGGGCCTACGCCCTGCTGCGCGACGGGCTGCACCTCGTGCCCGCGATGCTGCTGCAGCTGCCCATTCCCGGCGTGGCCTTTGGCATCTACAACTCGCCCATGATGCTCTCCGTCGGCTTCCTGATCGGCGGCGTGGCGGTGGGCTGGTGGCTCCTGGGCGGAGTCGTCGCCAACTTCGGCATCGTCGTGGCCGGAAGCACCGCCGGCCTCTGGGACGTCGCCAGCGCCCAGGGCATCGTGAAGAGCCTGGGCATGGGCCTCATGATGGGATCGGGCGTGGCCGTAGTGGTCAAGGACATCCTGCCCCAGATGGCCAATGTCGTCCGCGGCCTGGGTTCCAGCGACGCGCAGGGCGAGGACGTGGCCACGACGGCCTCGCTCGTGAGCGGCAACCTCCGCCTCGACGCGGGCATCCTGGGGCTCGCCACCGCGGCAATCGCCGTGCTCGTCTGCTTCGGGCTGCAGCTCGGCCCCATCCCGGCCGTCGCGGTGGTGCTGCTGACCTTCGTCACCACCATCATGAGCGCCCAGTCCTGCGGGCAGACGGGCATCGACCCCATGGAGATCTTCGGACTCATCGTGCTGCTGCTGGTCTCTGCCTTCGCCCACCTGCATGAGGTGCAGCTCTTCTTCATCGCCGGCGTCGTGGCCGTGGCCTGCGGCCTGGCGGGCGACGTGATGAACGACTTCAAGGCAGGACACGTCCTGGGCACCGACCCCCGCGCCCAGTGGCTGGGCCAGGCCATCGGCGGCGTCCTGGGGGCGCTCGTCGCGGCGGGCGTCATGGTCGCCCTGGTGAGCGCCTACGGTCCGGACGCCTTCGGGCCGGACAAGGAGTTCGTGAGCGCCCAGGCCTCCGTCGTAGCCACGATGGTGTCGGGCATCCCCAGCGTACCGGCCTTCGTGCTGGGACTTGCGGGAGGGCTTGCGCTCTATTTCGCCCGACTTCCCGCGATGATGCTTGGACTGGGCGTCTACCTGCCCTTCTATATGAGCGTCACCGCCGCGCTGGGTGCCGTGGCGCGCATCGTCTACGAGCAGGTCAGCGCACGCAGGAACGCGGGCCTCAGCGAGGCGGAACGCCAGGAGGCGGCCGAGAAGGCACAGGAGAGCGGCCTCGTTGTGGCCTCCGGCCTGCTGGGCGGAGAGTCCGTCATGGGCGTGATCATCGCCTTCGCCTCGATCTTCGCCAGCATGGCGTAGGTGAGAAGGACACGGGACATGGCTCGGGGCGTCGCTCGTGCGGGCGGCGCCCCTTTCTTGTGGCGGTGTCGCCTGGGGAGTGGGGCGTCGCCGTGGAGAGCGGCGGCGTCGCCGCGGGAGGCGCGATGTGGGCGGTTCATCTGCCGCCACGGCATGTCACAGCCACGAGAGTCGCGAAGTGAGTGGTCCGCCCGTCGCCGCAAGCGAGAAGTGAGTGATTTCGATCTCTTTTTCGGGAGAGAAACCACCCACTTCGCCCATTACGTATCGCGCACGCGTCGAACGAAGCCGAGGCTCCGACCCAACCGCCCGCTCGCGTCGCGAAGTGAGGTACCTCCGACCAACAACCGGCAGCAACGCTCCATAATGGAGGCAACTTTCACACAAGCGTTGCCACTACGAAGCTGCGAGGTCACTCATGCACTACATCAAGTTGTTGGAGCCGGGCGATAATCGCCACGTAGAGCCGAAATAATGTAGCCACCCACGGCCAAGCGCAAGCGGCCACTGCGCCGTTGAGCGACCTGCGCTGGTTTTTGCCGACANACCCCCGCGCCCAGTGGCTGGGCCAGGCCATCGGCGGCGTCCTGGGGGCGCTCGTCGCGGCGGGCGTCATGGTCGCCCTGGTGAGCGCCTACGGTCCGGACGCCTTCGGGCCGGACAAGGAGTTCGTGAGCGCCCAGGCCTCCGTCGTAGCCACGATGGTGTCGGGCATCCCCAGCGTACCGGCCTTCGTGCTGGGACTTGCGGGAGGGCTTGCGCTCTATTTCGCCCGACTTCCCGCGATGATGCTTGGACTGGGCGTCTACCTGCCCTTCTATATGAGCGTCACCGCCGCGCTGGGTGCCGTGGCGCGCATCGTCTACGAGCAGGTCAGCGCACGCAGGAACGCGGGCCTCAGCGAGGCGGAACGCCAGGAGGCGGCCGAGAAGGCACAGGAGAGCGGCCTCGTTGTGGCCTCCGGCCTGCTGGGCGGAGAGTCCGTCATGGGCGTGATCATCGCCTTCGCCTCGATCTTCGCCAGCATGGCGTAGGTGAGAAGGACACGGGACATGGCTCGGGGCGTNGGACCCGTTCTTCGACGTAGTCGACAAGCGCTACGAGAAGGACGCGCCCGACACGCCCGTCCCCACCAGCAACGCGCCCGCCAACAACTGGGACGAGCTCTTCGCCGGTGACGACACGCTGCCCTGCGCGCTGGGCCGCATGTTCGACAAGGCGTCCGTCTTCGTCATGCGCGGGCCGAGCTTCCGCGGCGCCGGCTGCGACACGCTCTCGGCCGAGGCCGTGCCGTCGGTGGCAAAGGCAAGGGTCCAGGGACGGGTGCCGACGCAAATCGGCCAATCGCACGCTGGCGCATCGGCGATTTTAATCTGGCCAGGATTGGCGGTTTGCGCTCGGCTCTCTGGTGGCTATTTATGCCCGGCTCTTACAAAGTTGTTTATTACGATGTTCATCGCATCGCTTCTCTCAAACCTTGTCATTGTATTCTTCAGGAAGGACAGGGACTGATGGCAGTCTCGGAAGCCCAAAAGAGGGCAAGCGAGAAGTATCACAAAGAGAAGGTAAAGCAGACAGCTGTCCGCTTCTACCCTGCCGAGACCAACCTCTGGGAGTGGCTCAACGAGCAGCCCAACAAGGCGGGATACATAAAGCAGCTCATACGCGAGGACATGGAACGTAAGAGAGGCTAGCCCCGCAACCGACTCTGACTTCTGCGGACTAATGCCATGAAAACATAGAACCCCCTGCCCTCTTCGAGGAGCGCAGCCAGAACTCCGAAGGAGGTCACCGCGACGTTGACGGTGCGGCCGCTTCGCCGCCGAGCGCAGCACGACGCTCTCCCACACGCCCTACACGCTCGCCAACGACAAGCAGATGCAGTGCTACAGGAGCATCTCCGCACGCGCGGGGAGCAGCCGCAATATCCGCATTTGCAAAACCCAGATGATAGTCCTCGTAAAGCGGGGGCCATCGGTTTGAGTCCGATAGCTGGCTCCATGTTTTCGCAGGTCAGGGGCTTGTCCCCTGACCTTTTTCGTTTGCTGCCACGAAAGCTGCCACAATCCTGCCACGGATTTGGGAAAAGTTCTCGGCGGCGGTTCCACACACTACGCGCACAAAAAAGCCCCCGGCCACGGATTTCCGTAGCTCGGGGGCACGTTTTTTGCGATGGCGGAGGTCATTCCTTCTTGGGCCTTCCGCCGAGGCGTCCGTTCCTGCGGTTCTGCCCGAACCTCTCGGCGTTGCGCATCATCTTCTCGGACGCGACACGACCCTGCGAAAGCTCGTCGGAGGATATGAGCTCGAAGTCCGCCAGGCTTTCCAGGTAGGACATGAGCGCCTTGGTGCCATCGAAGCGGAGCTCGTCGGACAGTATCTCGGCGTCTATCCTCTCGGACACCGGAAGGCAGTGTCCCGTCGCAGACGCCATGAGCTCGCAGACCCGCCACCAGCGCTCGTAGCCCTCGTAGCCGAGAACCCTTATGAGACGGCGGCACTTTATGTCGCCGGCGCTGTTTGCGTCGTGTGAGAAGTAGGCCATCGGGGCGCTGGATGGGTCCTCTGAGCACATGCGGCACCGCCTCCTATTCTTTGCTGCGTTCGTACTCTCCATGAAGTCGGGGCCATCCCCACGCGTACGGGGAGGACCCTCCCACTTGCGCGACTACGCCTTCCAGTCGGTGCGGGGCTTCGGGGTCTCCCCCTCGTCCGCCCGCTCGATCTCTTCCTGCTCGTCTGCCACGTTCGGCTCCAATCTGGCTCGTGCGGGCCAACAATCCCCCTCCCCGTGCGGGCCGGGGGCATGGGAAGCCCACGCCGTGCGGCGGGGGCCGATCTCCTGGCGAGGGCGGTTTAGCGACTCACCCGGGTCGGGCAGCGCGCGCTTGCCTCATGGTCGGAGCTGCGGGACTCGAACCCGCACGGCCATGGGCCACGTGCTCCTGGGGCACGCGCGCCTGCCGGTTCCGCCACGCTCCGTATGAATGTGCTCGATGTGTGGTATAAGTTCGTTGATGACATTGCAACCCAGGCTAGGAGTCGGGGTGACGGATGTCATTTTTTATGGGTCTAAGACCTCTACCGTGTCGAACGTCCCGTCGTCGGGTTGGATTACCAGTCAGAACGACACTGCTCCAAAACCTGGTTCATCTTGTTGGCGTCCCTCGCGATGCCCATGGCGATGGGTCGGCGGTACTCGCGCTGCGTGGTATTCTTCTCCATGATGGCTTCTCTCTCTTGGTGGTTCCGTCAGTTCGGCCCCGTGGCAGCGGGGTCGTTTTTGTTGCTATCGCTTGCTGCGGAGGTGCTCTATGAGTGCCGTTACCAGGACGGCAACGACGCAGGTTATCAATGTGTTCATGTCCCCTCCTTGTGCTAGGATGCTTGCAAGGGTGCGGGGCCTGTGCGGGCGCCCCGCTTTCGGATTACCTCGGATGCTTGGGCTTGGTCGGCTGGCGTCTGAGGTTTTCCCTTATCCGCGCTATCAGTGCCTTTAGCAGGTCGTATGCGACCGCTGCCATCAGCCCCTGTTGGATTACCAGTCAGAACGACACTGCTCCAAAACGCTTGCGGCATCGATGTAGCGCATCACCTTGTAGCAGACCACGTCGAGGTCGTCATGCGCCATGGGCTCCTCCTACTCAATCGAGGCCAGTTCGAAGAGAATCGAGCGGCACACCTCACCACGCTCGTTGAGCGCATCACACTCGATGTTCGCGAAAAGCTCTCGTTCGACCGCATCCTCCGCATCCGAGAGCTGCGCCTCCGTGTACGCCGACAGGTCAGCGGGGAACCCGAGTTCGCCAAGGACGTCAATCTGCGTCTTTTCGAGGGCCATACTTCCTCCTCCTGCTGTCCGTCGGGTATGTCGTGATTATATTCCCGGTGTCCGGGTTCCGTACGACCGTCACTTCGCTGCCGATGATCTTCTGTGCGGGCCTGCCATCCTTGCCAGGGGCCACCGGGAAGACTTTCAGAAGGCTCGCCAGGGCATCGGTTGGATTACCAGTCAGAACGACACTGCTCCAAAACTTCATGGGCTTTCCTCCTCTCAAAAACATAACGTTCGTTAGGACGATTCCGATAGTAGCCTTACGTACGTTAGGTTTCAAGTAAGAATTTACTCTTTTCCTAATTTTTGTTAGGATTCACGTAATAAAGAACGGAGGTCCAAATGGATATAGGAAGGGCCATTCGTGAGATAGCGACCGAGAGGGGCATGAAGCAGGCAGACATTTGCCGCCTGACTGGCATGAGCGACGCGCACATGAGCCAGATTTGGAACAGCAAGAAGTACAACCCGTCGGCAAGCGCCCTATTCAGAATCTCGGTCGCCCTTGGCGTCGATGCCAACACGGTCATGTCTTTGGCCGAGCGGTATCAACACCCAAAGGACAAGCCACAGCAATCACCACCTAAGTAATGACCGACGCGCTCCGGACGCTGGCTGGCGCCGGTACAGAACACTAGTTCGTAGGTGGGACACAAGGACGGGAGATGGAGATGGGCGACGAGGAGAGGCTCGCGGAACTCAACGAGAAGCTGAACGAGGCAAGCAGGGCCGTCCAGGAAGCCAGGGCGTCCGAGTGGTTCGGGCGCGCGAGCCGGTGGAACGAGGCCAGGATATCGCTTGTCGCGGCAGACGTTAGACGCCATGACGGGACGGCGGCCATACTGCTGTCCTTCCTGGTCGGACTCGTAAGCTTCGCGGCGTTCGCCGCAAGCGTGTTCAACGCGTTCGGCAGGGACTCTCTCGGCGTCGGCATACTGTCGGTCATCGCGTTCGTGGCTGCAACGGTCATTGTTGTGAGGCAGGATGAAAGGCCTGAGTACGTCGCAAGCGTGCCGGACGCAGACGTTGACGCGAAGGCTGGCTACGTCCTGTCTGAGGCAGAGCGCGACTTGTGGGCTTCGTACACCGAAGCGAGGAACGCCGTTGACCACATCAGGAACGACATATACCAAATCGAGCACCGTGACGAGATAGAGGCCGCGAGGCGCAAGGCTGAGGAGGCTGAGGCAGCAAGGAGGGCAGAGGCGGGGCGCGCCGAGAGATACAAGCACGCCAAGCCAGAAGACGCCGAGGCGCTGCGCCAGAGGCTTGACGCATGCGTGCCAGCATCCCTGCGCACCGGGCACGGGTCTCCGTCAGTAAGCCCGAAGAAGGCCAACCGCAAGAACGGAACGGTATGTCCGAAGTGCGGCTCGCGCAACACCATGCCGATAGCGTCAACAAAGAAGCTTTCGGCAGGTCGCGCCGTGGTCGGCGGGGCCGCCTTCGGGGCCGTCGGGGCCGTCGTTGGCGCGACGTCAGGCCACAACAGCAAGGTCGAGTTCATCTGCCGCGACTGCGGCAGGCGCTGGAAGATATAGCCTTCATGCCTCGTCGCCGCAACAGCTGGGGCAGCGTCACGCGCGTGGCGAAGGGCCGCTACCGCCTGAGGTACTGGGGCACCGACGCCACGGGCACGTACCGGCGCATGAGCGAGACCGTGGACGGCACCAGGCGCGACGCGGAGGGAGTGCTCGCCCGCAGGAGGGTCGAGCACGACTCGGAGCACGCGACGCCGACGGTCGGGCAGGCCTACGAGACGTGGTGGGTGCCGTGGGCCGAGAGGCGCGTCACCGACGGGCGCATGGCGAGAAGCTCGCTCGTGCAGTTCGAGTCAGCGTGGCGTAACCACGTGGCCCCGAGGTGGGCGGACGCGCAGCTCGACTCGGTGAGGCCCGCACAGGTCCAGGCGTGGCTCCTGTCACTCACGCGCTCGGTTGGATTACCAGTCAGAACGACACTGCTCCAAAACCGCAGCGGATACTCTCCGGAAAAGGAATCAAGGAGCACGACCGCCTCCTGTTCCCCCACGAGCTACTCGAGTCCCGGTACATGGAGATGGGAATGTCGCAGGCGGATGCGCATGACCATGCACAGGAGACGTACAATTACGCCAAGGCACTGTCCGACTACAAGACGAGAAACGGCCTTTGGTGATGCTCCGCTACAGGAAGAAGACAGAGAGCGACGAAGCGGTGTCCTACGACTACACGGTCGAGAACACCTCGTCCCCCGTTGGGACCGTCACGCTCGACAAGCGAACCGGCGTCTTCGAGATATCCGAGGCATCCAACGACGAACATGCCTACTATGCCCAGCATCTCGTACTGCTCATGCGCGACTTCGAGAAGTCGGGCGAGTACAGAGACGTTGGAGAGATGTTCTGGTATTAGGGCCGTCTAGGTCCTGCTCTCTCACTCAATGGCTGAATAGACCGTTCGTGACGTGCGCGTGAGCGACCGCTGACACTCCACTCGTACGCCGGGAAAGGCCCGGCGCTCGAGAGGGAGGTTTCTCTATGGCCAAGGACGCGACCGAGGGCGAGGGGCTCGTCCCCAAGGACCCCGAGGGCGGCGAGGGCGCGCAGCCCAACGACCCGAAGTCCGCAGGTGGGACCGCAGGCGGCGAGGGAGAGGGCGCGACGCCCAAGGACCCCGAGGGCGCGACGGTCAACCGCAGCAAGTACGACGCCGACGTGCGCCGCCGGGACAAGGAGATCGCGAGCCTCAGGGAGCAGCTCAAGGCCCTGAACGACGGCAAGGCCGCCGCAGGGGACGAGGCTGCGTTGGATTACCAGTCAGAACGACACTGCTCCAAAACGCGGAGGCCAAGCTTCGCGACCGCGAGTGGCTGAGGACGGGCAAGGTACCGCCCGTCGGGTACGACTCGGACGCGACCAGGGCGAAGAAGTCCAAGGACAAGGCACATGCCAAGGAGTTCAGGACCGCCACGAAGCTCGCGGCCCATGGCTACTCCGTCACGTTCTGGGACGACGAGCTGCATGAGCCGAACCCAGACGGGAAAGGGACCGTTACCATTGGACGTTCCGACCTTGCGTCAGGCGTCGAGATAAAGACGCTAGATGGGGCAAGTTCCTACTCGACCGTCGACGGGCACATGAGAAATGCAAGAGGAAAGAGGGGTGTTTCCCTCGTCGTTCTCGACTTCAGCCAAAACAAGGCACTTGATGACGAGCAAGCCGTGTCATTCACGCGGAAGGCGATGAAGAACCGTCGCATCAGCGAAGTGGCCGTGATCGACCACGCGGGAGTGATAAGCAGACTTCATCTAGAAAAATAATGACGGGTCCCTGCTCCACAGCTGGTGCATAGACCCGTCTGACGGAATTGTACCCAATCTCACAGTTGGATTACCAGTCAGAACGACACTGCTCCAAAACGGAGTGGCTCTCGCACGGCGCGACGGTGGGGTTGGATTACCAGTCAGAACGACACTGCTCCAAAACCAGCTGGACAACGCTACGACCTCGGGCTGCGTTGGATTACCAGTCAGAACGACACTGCTCCAAAACTAAAGAGTTAGGCTTATGAGAACCAAGGCCGCTGGATTACCAGTCAGAACGACACTGCTCCAAAACGAGCGTGCGCGGCTGCACGCCCAGCGCCGCGTTGGATTACCAGTCAGAACGACACTGCTCCAAAACCGCGTGGCGCGCCTGACGGCGTCCCTCGTGGTTGGATTACCAGTCAGAACGACACTGCTCCAAAACTGGTAGTAAAGCTCTAGCGTTCGCTTTAAACCTGCGAAAGGGCATAGAGAATTGCGTCGCAGTCTTGACCATACTCGTTCAGGCCATCGTCCGATAGGCCCCGGAGCTGCAACTCCTCAGTTACCTTGTCATCCGCATCCAGCCACTGCGAATCTGTGAGGGACGATATGTCGTGGGGGATACGGAGAGTGTCAAGAATCTGCTCCTGCCTCTTCGTCAGTGCCATACCGCCTCCTCATCTTCTTGTTCGTCGGGTATGCCGTGATTATATCCCTGGTCGTTGGATTGATAACTACTGTGACATCGCTCCCAACAATTTTCTGGGCCTTACGGCCTTGCGAGTCGACCGTAACGGGAAAGGTATGCATTGGACTTGCGATTGCCCTTTTAACCTGTCCGTCTGTGATTCCCCTTTCGGCCATCCGCTCGGCGGCGTGCCTGGTGGCCCTCGGCGCGTTCTTCGCGCCCCTCGGCTGCACGGAGAGCTCCGGGGCCCTCTCGCGGCTCGCGTCGCGCCTGAGCCACGGCCTCTCTGAGGTGAGCTTGCGGATCTCCTGCTGGCCCTTCCAGATGCGCGCCTTCGCGGCCGCGCGCTCGAGGTCGCTCGCGTGCTCGTTGGCGGCCTGCCTCTTGGCGGCGCGCACGTCCGCCTCGAGCGCCCTCTGCCGCTGGGTGTCCCGGTAGACCTCATCGCGGTCCCATCCGGCGTCCCCGTCGGGGTCCTCGCTGAAGGCGTGGCCCATGCCGGGCACCCAGGGCGCGAAGCCGTGGCGGCAGTTGACGCCCCCGTTGGATTACCAGTCAGAACGACACTGCTCCAAAACAGGGGCAAGGCGTCGGCGGTCTGGCAGGGGTTGGATTACCAGTCAGAACGACACTGCTCCAAAACTGCGACTGAAGCCATCTATGTGCTAAGGGACGGAAGCGGGTCAATCTTCCTCAAGAGGTGAACGATGCGAGGCCGTTTCCTTCCAAGCAACTGGATGGGCGTGCCTCGCTCCAATGTGAGTATACCAGAAACAGAGGTGCGTAATGCCGACCGTGACCATATGGCACGCCAAGTGGTGCGCCCCGTGCAGGGAGTTGGTTTTTAAGCTCATCCGTACACCCTCCCGCCTTTCCCGGGCTCATCCGCACGCGTGCGGATGAGCCCGGGAATCCCCTCCCATAGGGGCCGGCGGGCACGTCCGGCCCTCCGGGGAAAGGGGCCTGCCATGACCAAGGGCAAGCCGAGCGGATGGCGCCGGCTGGACAGGGCCGAGAGGGCGGCGACCGAGAGGGGGCTCGACGCGAGGAAGTCGGCCCGGGGCCTCGCCGGCGACCTCGGGAGGCCGGCCTCGTCCCCGTGCGACGAGGCGAGGCGCAACGGGGTGGTGGCCAAGGGGCCCGGCAGGGGCGAGCGCGTGGGCGTCGTGCCCGAGGACGCGTGCCCCAAGCTCCTCACCTGGCCCTACGCGTGCAACGGGCGCGGGTACCGGCGCTACCACTGCTCGAGGAGGTGGAGGCGCGAGCACTCGGCCGCGAGGGCCCGGGCGCCCGCCGACACCCTGCTCTCGCAGTCCCGGACGGGCGTCGACCGCGACGAGGGCCAGCTCGAATGCATGATGGGGGCCATCGGGTCGGACATCGCCCGCGGCCTGTCCCCCGCGCAGATAGCCGACGCCCGCCCCGCCGAGCTCAGGGTGCCCCAGTCGACGGTGTGCCGCCGGATAGAGCGGGGGCACGGCGGGATGAGCGACCTGGACCTCAGGCGCAAGCGCGGCTACAAGAAGCGCAAGCACACCGCAGGCCCCAGGCGGACGGCGCACGGGCCGGAGCGGAGCTTCGCCGCCTTCGTGGAGCTCGGCGACGAGCGGCGGGGCGGCGCCTGCGAGATGGACACCGTGATAGGCAGGGCGAGGGACGAGCAGCGCATCCTCACCCTCTACCCGCGACCCCGCAAGCCTCAGCTGGCGACCCTCCCGCCCGAGAAGTCGTCGGGCGCGGTGGCGGCCGCGCCCGACTCGCTCGAGGGGGCGGTCGGGAAGCGGGCGTTCGGGCGGGCGTTCGGGACGATTCTGACCGACAACGGCGCGGAGTTCGCGGGCGCCGAGGCGATCGAGCGGTCGGCCCTGCCGGGGAAGGCCGCCCGGACAAGGGCCTGCTACTGCGACGCCCGGCAGTCCCAGCAGAAGGGCGGGCGCGAGAGGAGCCACGCGGAGCTGCGCAGGCTCCTGCCAAGGCGCAGGGGGATCGGCTTCGACGACCTGACCGCGCGGGACCCCTCCGCCGTGATGTCGCAGCTCAACTCCGAGCCGAGGCCCTCCCTTGCGTACCTGACCCCCGCGTCGATGCCGCCCTCCGCCTACGGGGACGACGGGCGGGCCCTGCTCGACGCGCCCGGGATCGANGTCGCTCGCGTGCTCGTTGGCGGCCTGCCTCTTGGCGGCGCGCACGTCCGCCTCGAGCGCCCTCTGCCGCTGGGTGTCCCGGTAGACCTCATCGCGGTCCCATCCGGCGTCCCCGTCGGGGTCCTCGCTGAAGGCGTGGCCCATGCCGGGCACCCAGGGCGCGAAGCCGTGGCGGCAGTTGACGCCCCCGTTGGATTACCAGTCAGAACGACACTGCTCCAAAACAGGGGCAAGGCGTCGGCGGTCTGGCAGGGGTTGGATTACCAGTCAGAACGACACTGCTCCAAAACTGCGACTGAAGCCATCTATGTGCTAAGGGACGGAAGCGGGTCAATCTTCCTCAAGAGGTGAACGATGCGAGGCCGTTTCCTTCCAAGCAACTGGATGGGCGTGCCTCGCTCCAATGTGAGTATACCAGAAACAGAGGTGCGTAATGCCGACCGTGACCATATGGCACGCCAAGTGGTGCGCCCCGTGCAGGGAGTTGGTTTTTAAGCTCATCCGTACACCCTCCCGCCTTTCCCGGGCTCATCCGCACGCGTGCGGATGAGCCCGGGAATCCCCTCCCATAGGGGCCGGCGGGCACGTCCGGCCCTCCGGGGAAAGGGGCCTGCCATGACCAAGGGCAAGCCGAGCGGATGGCGCCGGCTGGACAGGGCCGAGAGGGCGGCGACCGAGAGGGGGCTCGACGCGAGGAAGTCGGCCCGGGGCCTCGCCGGCGACCTCGGGAGGCCGGCCTCGTCCCCGTGCGACGAGGCGAGGCGCAACGGGGTGGTGGCCAAGGGGCCCGGCAGGGGCGAGCGCGTGGGCGTCGTGCCCGAGGACGCGTGCCCCAAGCTCCTCACCTGGCCCTACGCGTGCAACGGGCGCGGGTACCGGCGCTACCACTGCTCGAGGAGGTGGAGGCGCGAGCACTCGGCCGCGAGGGCCCGGGCGCCCGCCGACACCCTGCTCTCGCAGTCCCGGACGGGCGTCGACCGCGACGAGGGCCAGCTCGAATGCATGATGGGGGCCATCGGGTCGGACATCGCCCGCGGCCTGTCCCCCGCGCAGATAGCCGACGCCCGCCCCGCCGAGCTCAGGGTGCCCCAGTCGACGGTGTGCCGCCGGATAGAGCGGGGGCACGGCGGG
>NZ_LT635494.1:1485071-1485785 GCF_900120385.1 Olsenella phocaeensis
CCTGCCGACGTGCCCGGGACGAGACGGCCGGACCGGGCGCCCGCCGTCCGGCTGGCTGCGAGAGTGCGGAGTCGGGGCAGCCTGTTCGGATGACTATGAAAATCAACCCGGACCTTCCAGGTCGAGAAACCTAGCCCCAATACGGCTCCTCTTACAATCCACGCGCCCCGTACGGGGCGCGACGAGATAACGAGCGGGGACGACTACAAGGCGAGCAAGTTTCAATCCACGCGCCCCGTACGGGGCGCGACCCGCCGAGCGCGAAGGCGTCGCGTATCACGCGCTCGTTTCAATCCACGCGCCCCGGCACCGCACCACGCGCTCCCTGCGCTCGCCGTTTCAATCCACGCGCCCCGTGGCGCTTCTGTGCCGGCTTCCGCACGGGTTTCAATCCACGCGCCCCGTGCGGGGCGCGACGGTAACGAGACGTGTGGTCAACAAACGTGTACGGGTTTCAATCCACGCGCCCCGTGCGGGGCGCGACACATCATCTTCTGCGAGTTCATGAGCATAGTCGAGTTTCAATCCACGCGCCCCGTGCGGGGCGCGACATCTCGACGGCCCGCTCGCGCTCCTCCGACGTCGAGTTTCAATCCACGCGCCCCGTGCGGGGCGCGACAAGTACAAGAGGCTCACCGAGTCGGCGGGCATCGAGTTTCAATCCACGCGCCCCGTGCGGGGCGCGACGTGGCCCGCCTTGCGCAGCCTCGCCGC
>NZ_LT635494.1:1485886-1564389 GCF_900120385.1 Olsenella phocaeensis
GAGTCGAGCGCGGCGCGGGCCTCGAGGCCGGTGCCGACGAGGGGGGCGTTGCAGGTGATCAGGGGCACGGCCTGGCGCTGCATGTTGGCACCCATCAGGGTTCGCTTGGCGTCGTCATGCTCGAGGAAGGGGATGAGGTTGGCAGCGACGGAGAGCATCTGGCGAGGCGACACGTCCATGTAGTCGACGGCCGAGACCTCGATCTGGGCGGGTGCGCCGAAGGAGCCGTCGAAGTTGCGGGTGCGCGCGACGACGGTCTCGGGCGCGTAGATGTTGCCCTTGGAGTCGACGGCCACGAACTTGCCTGTCTTGGGGTCCACGGGCACGTCGGCGGGGGCGATGTTGTGGAGCTCCTCCTCGTCGGCGGTCATCCAGTCGACCTCGTCGGTCACCTTTCCGTCAACGACGCGGCGGTAGGGCGACTCGATGAAGCCGTACTCGTTGACGTGGGCGAAGAGGGCCAACGAGCCGATGAGGCCGATGTTGGGGCCCTCGGGGGTCTCGATGGGGCACATGCGCGCGTAGTGCGAGTTGTGGACGTCGCGGACGGCCGTGGGCACGTTGGTGCGGCGGCTGGAGCCGGACTTGTGGCCGGCAAGGCCGCCGGGGCCGAGGGCCGAGAGGCGCCTCTTGTGGGTAAGCCCGGCCAGNTTGATGACGCGACGGTAGAGGTCGTTGAGGTCGGACGCGGCAAAGCGGCCGCCGTCGAGCTGCACCATGGGGCGCAGGTCGGGCGGAATCACGGGCACGACGTCCAGGATCATGTTGGCGGGGTCGTTGTTGCCCTTGAGGAAGGCGTCGACCACCTCCAGGCGCTTGACGGCCTTCTCCTTCTTCTGCTTCTGGGAGTCGGGAGAGGCGACGATGGCGCGCAGCTCCTCGGCCTCCTTGGGCAGGTCGATGGAGCGCAGGAGCTCACGCACGGCCTCGGCGCCCATGCCGCCCTTGAAGTAGATGGAGTAGTAGCGCTTCATCTCGGTGAAGAGACCCTCGTCGGAGATGAGCTCGCGCTCCTGGAGCTGCATGAAGCGCTCGTAGGCGTCGCGACGGAGCTGCTTCTCCTCCTCGTACTCCTCCTCGAGGTCGGCGATGCCCGCGCGGACCTCGTCGGCCGAGAGCGGCTCGATGTCGCTGAACTCGTCCTCGGAGGGCTCGCCCTGGGCCTTCAGGCGCTCTATCTCGTCGTCGCGCTCGGCGTCGAGCTCCTCGAGGTCCGCTGCCAGCTCCTCCTTCAGCTCGTCGGCGTCGGCCTCGCGGGCCTCGGCGTCGATGGAGGTGATGACGTAGCTCGCGAAGTACAGGATCTTCTCCAGGTCCTTGCTCTTGATGTCGAGCAGGCGGGCCAGGGGGAAGCTCGTGGGACTCTTGAAGTACCAGATGTGGCTCACGGGAGCGGCGAGCTCGATGTGGCCCATGCGCTCGCGTCGCACCTTGGCGCTGGTGACCTCGACGCCGCAGCGCTCGCAGACGATGCCCTTGAAGCGGATGCCCTTGTACTTGCCGCAGGCGCACTCCCAGTCCTTGGTGGGACCGAAGATCTTCTCGCAGAAGAGGCCGTCCTTCTCGGGCTTGAGGGTGCGGTAGTTGATGGTCTCGGGCTTCTTGACCTCGCCGTGCGACCAGCTGCGAATCTCGTCGGCGGAGGCGAGCGAGATCTTTATAGCGTCGAAATCGGTGGTATCGAAATCTGCCACGTTCGCTACTCCTTATCGTTGGTGATGTCGCCGACAAGCGCGTCCTCGCCCTTGTCGAGGTCGGCGGAGAGGCCGCCGATCAGGTCGTCGGCGCTCTCGGCGCCCGCGAAGACGTCCACGGGGCTGACGGTCGCTTCGTCCTGCGCGCCGGCCTCGTCCTCGCCGACCTTCTTGTAGGTGATCGGCTCGATGTCCAGGGCCAAGGAGCGAATCTCCTTGACGAGGACCTTGAAGGACTCGGGGATGTCCGGATTGGGGACGTTCTCGCCCTTGACGATGGACTCGTAGGTCTTGACGCGGCCGTTGGTGTCGTCGGACTTCACGGTCATGAGCTCGTGCAGCACGTTGGAGGCGCCGTAGGCATAGAGCGCCCACACCTCCATCTCGCCGAAGCGCTGGCCGCCGAACTGGGCCTTGCCGCCCAGCGGCTGCTGGGTGACCAGGGAGTACGGGCCGGTCGAGCGCGCGTGGATCTTGTCGTCGACCATGTGGCCCAGCTTGAGGATGTAGGAGGTGCCCACGGTGATGGGGCTCTTGAAGGCCTCGCCGGTGCGACCGTCGTAGAGCGTCGTCTTGCCCTTCTCGTTGAGCTGGGGGACGAAGTCTATGTCCATGTGCTTGCCGTACTCGCGCATGGCCTTGTTGACCAGGTTGATGTTGGTGCGGCGCAGGGCCTCGGCGACCTCGACGTCGGTCGCGCCGTCGAATACGGGCGTGGCGACGCGCATGTTGCCCTCGACGACCCTCTTCGAGTCGGGGTCCTCGGTGTCCCAGCCGTGGGCGGCGGCCCAGCCGAGGTGGCACTCGAGCAGCTGGCCGACGTTCATACGAGAGGGGACGCCCAGGGGGTCGAGGAGCACGTCGACGGGGGTGCCGTCAGTCATGTAGGGCATGTCCTCCACGGGCAGGACGTTGCAGACGACGCCCTTGTTGCCGTGGCGGCCGGCAATCTTGTCGCCCTGCTGGATCTTGCGGCGCTGGGCGACGAAGACGCGGACGAGCTCGTTGACTCCTGGCGGGAGGTCGTCGCCCGCCTCGCGGCTGAAGCGCACCACGTCGACGACGCGGCCATAGGCGCCGTGGGGCATCTTGAGGGAGGTGTCGCGGACGTCGTGTGCCTTGGCGCCGAAGATGGCGCGGAGCAGCCTCTCCTCGGCGGTGAGGGCCGTCTCGCCCTTGGGGGTGACCTTGCCCACCAGGATGTCACCGGGGCCGACCTCGGCGCCAATGCGGATGATGCCGTCATCGTCTAGGTTGGCGAGCATCTCCTCGGACTGGTTGGGGACCTCGCGGGTGATCTCCTCGGGACCGAGCTTGGTGTCGCGGGCGTCGATCTCGTGGCGCGAGATGTTGACGGAGGTCAGCAGGTCGTCGCGGACGACGCGCTCGGAGACGATGATGCCGTCCTCGTAGTTGTAGCCCTCCCACGGCATGTAGGCCACGGTGAGGTTGGCGCCGAGGGCAAGCTCGCCGTGGTCGACGGAGGGGCCGTCGGTCAGGGGCTCGCCCTGGGCGACGTGCTGGCCCACCTTGACCACCGGGCGGTGGTTGCTGCAGGTGCTCTGGTTGGAGCGCTGGTACTTGGGGAGGTCGTAGCGCTCGGGGCCCCTCTCGGTGTTGACCACCACGTGGGCGGCGTCGACCTCGGTGACGACGCCCTCGTGGGAGGCGCTGATGAGCTCGCCGGAGTCGAGCGCGGCGCGGGCCTCGAGGCCGGTGCCGACGAGGGGGGCGTTGCAGGTGATCAGGGGCACGGCCTGGCGCTGCATGTTGGCACCCATCAGGGTTCGCTTGGCGTCGTCATGCTCGAGGAAGGGGATGAGGTTGGCAGCGACGGAGAGCATCTGGCGAGGCGACACGTCCATGTAGTCGACGGCCGAGACCTCGATCTGGGCGGGTGCGCCGAAGGAGCCGTCGAAGTTGCGGGTGCGCGCGACGACGGTCTCGGGCGCGTAGATGTTGCCCTTGGAGTCGACGGCCACGAACTTGCCTGTCTTGGGGTCCACGGGCACGTCGGCGGGGGCGATGTTGTGGAGCTCCTCCTCGTCGGCGGTCATCCAGTCGACCTCGTCGGTCACCTTTCCGTCAACGACGCGGCGGTAGGGCGACTCGATGAAGCCGTACTCGTTGACGTGGGCGAAGAGGGCCAACGAGCCGATGAGGCCGATGTTGGGGCCCTCGGGGGTCTCGATGGGGCACATGCGCGCGTAGTGCGAGTTGTGGACGTCGCGGACGGCCGTGGGCACGTTGGTGCGGCGGCTGGAGCCGGACTTGTGGCCGGCAAGGCCGCCGGGGCCGAGGGCCGAGAGGCGCCTCTTGTGGGTAAGCCCGGCCAGGGGGTTAGACTGGTCCATGAACTGCGACAGCTGGGAGGAGCCGTAGAACTCCTTGATGGCCGCGACGATGGGGCGGATGTTGATTAGCGACTGGGGCGTGATGTCGTCAGCGTCCTGGGAGGCCATGCGCTCGCGGATGACGCGCTCCATGCGGCTCATGCCGATGCGGAACTGGTTCTGTACCAGCTCGCCCACGGTGCGGACGCGACGGTTGCCGAAGTGGTCGATGTCGTCCAGCTTCTTGGTGGGGTCACCCTCGTGCAGCGCGAGGAGGTAGCGTAGGGCGCTGACGATGTCCTCACTGGTGATGACCTTCTGCTGGGCGTCGATCTCGAGGCCGAGCTTCTTGTTGATCTTGTAGCGGCCCACGCGCGCGAGGTCGTAGCGCTGGTTGTTGAAGTACAGACTGTCGAGCAGCGAGCGGGCGGAGTCCACGGTGGGGGGCTCGCCGGGGCGCTGGCGGCGGTAGATCTCGATCAGCGCGTCGTCGCGGGTGGTCGCGACGTCACGCTCGAGGGTGGAGCGGACGACCTCGGAGTCGCCCAGGAGGTTCATGATCTCGTCGTCGGACTCGGCGATGCCCAGGGCGCGCAGGAGGACCGTGGCGCTCTGCCGGCGCTTGCGGTCGATGGAGACCACGAGGTGGCCGTGCTTGTCAATCTCGAACTCGAGCCAAGCGCCGCGCGCGGGAATGAACTGCACGTGATGCACCTGGACGCCGTTGTCCAGCTCGGACGAGAAGTAGACGCCGGGCGAGCGCACGAGCTGCGAGACGACGACACGCTCGGTGCCGTTGATGATGAAGGTGCCGCGGTCGGTCATGAGCGGGAAGTCGCCCATGAAGACGAGCTGCTCCTTGATCTCGCCGGTCTCCTTGTTGACGAAGCGCACGTCGACGAAGAGGGGCGCCTGGTACGAGATGTCCTTGGCGCGGCACTCGGCCATGCTGTTGGGGGCATCGCCGAACTGGTGGTCACCAAAGGAGACCTCCATGGTCTTCGCGGAGTTCTCGATGGGAGAGAACTCGGCAAAGGACTCGGCGAGACCCTCGCCCATAAAGCGCTCGAACGACTCCTTCTGCACGGAGATGAGGTTTGGCAGCTCCATAGCGCTGGGGATCTTGCTAAAGCTCATGCGCTCGCGCTGATCCGCCTGTGCGGCTTGGGAAGACTTTGCGGTAGGCACCAGGCACTTCCTCCTTCAACGGTTAAATAGCGGCAGTTGTCGCAATCTAATAAAGTACCTAAGGGCTGCCATTTGGTCAATGAAAAGCCTTGACATATTCGTCATTATTTTGTATGGGAGAACCACGCTCCGACTACCTGCGGTTTTGCCACGGCAATTGTGGAGCGGCTGTGATGGGACGTGAGAGGCTCCTGGAGTTGGCTTGCCCGATCTTGTGGGTGTGGACGGTCTTCTCGCCTAGAGGGAGCGATTCTGTCCACAGGCACAAGAACGAGCGCAAGAACGGGGCTCCGTCTGTGCCTCGAGAGGGTGGCGACGTTCTTTTCTCGTCTGCTCCAGAGGCTTTCGCTCGCGGGAGCCTCGTACGGAACGGCTCTCGGCGGGTTTCCCCAGGAAACCGCTCGCCGCGCGTTCCTTGCCGGTGGCTCGTTGGGACTTTCGCGCCATCGGCGTTACGAAAGAATACGTCAGGCGAGAAAACGGGCGATTCCGACACGGAGACGTTCTCCATTCCGTCGCTTTCGTCAGTTGATGCCCCAGCCAGCCGGCAAAGATTGTCCACGCGCGCTGTTGTGGCGGACGGGCGACGCCCGCTTCGGACGAAAAAGGGTCCGGGCATATGCCCGGACCCCGAGCGACCTGAGTCGCTGAGCTAGCGTGTCAAGACCCCAGTTACTTCAGGGTGACGGTGGCGCCGGCCTCCTCGAGCTGCTTCTTGGCGGCCTCGGCGTCCTCCTTCTTGGCACCCTCGAGGAGCACCTTGGGGGCACCCTCGACGGCCTCCTTGGCCTCCTTCAGGCCAAGGGAGGTGAGGGCGCGGACGACCTTGATGACGGCAATCTTGTTGGAGCCGAAGGAGGTCAGCTCGACGTCGAAGTTGGTCTTCTCCTCCTCCTCGGCGGCAGCCGCGGGAGCGGCGGCGGCGACGGCGACGGGAGCGGCGGCGGAGACGCCGAAGACGTCCTCCAGCTCGTGAACCAGCTCGGAAAGCTCGAGGGCGGGCATCTCCTTGAGGGCCTCGATGATCTCATCCTTGGTGACAGCCATGTCAATTCTCCTTTGTGTGAGGGCACGGGCGTGCCCTGCGACCTTTGCTTGGTGCGATGGGGCTTACGCGGCGTTCTTCTGGTCGACGACGGCCTGGAGCGCAGTGGCGAGGCCACGGGCGGGACCGGCGCAAACCTGGGCGATGCCCGAAAGCGGGCTGGCGACCACGTAGACGAGCTTGGCCATGAGCTCCTCGCGGGAGGCGAGCTCGGAGTAGGCCTTGGCCTCGTCGGCGTCGAGCGCCTTGCCATCTGCGATGGCGCCGATCCACTCGATCTTCTTGAGTGCCTCGGCCTCCTTCTTGATGACCTTTGCGGCATCGACGGGGTCGTTCCCGTAGAAGACGTAGGCGCAGGTGCCGACGAGCTTCTCGCTCACGTCGGGCAGGTCGGCCTCCTTGAGGGCGATGCTCACGATGCTGTTCTTGTAGACCTTCATCGTGGCACCGGCCTCGCGCAGGGCGCGACGCAGCTCCTGGGTCTCCTTGACTGAGAGGCCGCGATAGTCGATGAAGAAGACGCCCTTCGACGCCTCGATAGACTTGTTGACCTTCTCGAGCATGTTGATCTTGGACTGTGCTGGCATTGAATACACCTCCTTGGAACGCGCTAGGGCACGAGCCGCCGACACGGGCGGGCCTTCACGCGAAAGACCCCGCTAGGCGCGCGGCCAAAGCGGGGTCCAAGAAGACGTTTCTTTAGACCACCTCGGCAGGCGGGTCTCCCCTTTGAGCCTTGCGGCACCGACTGTCTTTGGCAGCGGACGTGCGATGTATGGTTTGCTCTTTCGAGCATTGTAGATTCTTGCACCCAAGAATCGGGCTGTCAAGCTCACCTGTGCCGCACGGCCCTCTTCACAAGAAAGCCCCATGGCCGCTGCCATGGGGCTTCGTCAAATCAGGCTTTGCCTCGGCCTACGCGGTGAAGTCGCGCGTGACGGAGGAGTCGACCCTCACGCCGGGGCCCATCGTGGAGGACACGACGACGCTCTTGACGTAGCGACCCTTGGCGGTGGAGGGCTTGACGCGGAGAAGCTCGGAGTACAGGGCCCCGTAGTTCTCGGCCAACGCCTCGGCGGTAAAGGACACCTTGCCCATGGGGACGTGGCAGATGCCGTAGCGGTCGGCGCGGTACTCGACACGGCCTGCCTTGAGCTCCTTGACCATCTTCTCGACGTCCATGGTCACGGTGCCCAGCTTGGGGTTGGGCATCAGGCCGCGGGGGCCGAGGATGCGGCCCAGGCGACCGACCTTGCCCATGAGGTTGGGCGTGGCGATGACTGCGTCGAAATTGATGTTGCCGGCCTGGATGTCGGCGACGAGCTCGTCGGAGCCGACGATGTCTGCGCCGGCGGCCTCGGCCTCGCGCGCCTTCTCGCCCTCCGCGAAGACGGCAACGCGCACGTCCTTGCCCGTGCCGTTGGGCAGCGAGATGGAGCCGCGGACGTTCTGGTCGGCCTTGCGGGTGTCGACACCCAGGCGGACGGCGACCTCGACGGTCTCGTCGAACTTGGCAGTCGAGAGCTCCTTGACGAGGGCCATGGCCTCCTTGGGGCCGTAGGCCTTGCCGGCCTCGACCTTGGCGGCGGCTCCCGTGTAGTTCTTTCCGTGCTTAGGCATGCTTTCCTCCTATGTGGTCAAGCGGGCGCGAGCCCTCCCACGTGGTAGTTGCCAGGTAGCCCGTGCTACTCGGCGATGGTGACGCCCATGGAGCGGGCGGTACCGGCGACGATGGCCTTGGCGGCCTCGATGTCGTTGGCGTTGAGGTCGGGCATCTTGATCTCGGCGATCTTGGTGAGCTGCTCCTGGGTGAGCTGACCGACCTTGTCGCGCTGGGGGACGCCGGAGCCGCTCTTGAGCTTGAGCTCCTTCTTGATGAGCTGGGCCGCGGGAGGGGTCTTGGTCACGAAGTCGAAGGAGCGGTCCTCGTAGACGGTGATCTCGACGGGGATGATGTCTCCGGCCTTGTCCTGCGTGGCCGCGTTGAAGGCCTGGCAGAACTGCATGATGTTGACCTGGGCGGCACTGAGGGCGGGGCCTACCGGAGGCGCGGGGTTGGCCTGGCCGGCGGGAATCTGAAGCTTGATGAAGCGAGTGACCTTCTTCTTGGGCATCTCTGTCTCCTGCGTTCGACGTGTGCGTGCGGCATATCTAGTTCCGGCCCCGAGAAGCAATCCTCACCGATACCGGGGTCGAAGGGAAATCTAGGCGATGGTGACGACCTGGTCCAGGGTGAGCTCGACGGAGGTCTCGCGGCCAAAGATCGCGAGCATGACCTTGACCTTGCCGGCCTCGGGCATGACCTCGGCCACCTGTCCGTCGAAGTCTGCGAGCGGGCCGTTGACGACCTTGACGGCCATGCCGGGCTCGAGGTTCGTGGTGGTGTGCTTCGGGACCTCCTGCGCGCCGCGCGGGTTGGTGCGGCGCATGATCTTGTTGAACTCGCTGCGGCGCAGGGGCGTGGGCTTGCCGTCGATGCCGACGAAGCCCGTGACGCCGGGGGTGTTGCGGACGACGGCCCAGGAGTTGTCGTCCACCTCCATGCGGACGAGGACATAGCCGGGGAAGACCTTGTTCTCCTTGGTCTCCCTCTTGCCGCCGTCCTTGATTTCGGTCACCTGCTCGGTGGGAATCTGGATGTCGACGATCTGGTCCTCGAGGCCGTAGGTCTCGATGCGGTGCTCGAGGTCGGTCTTGACCTTGTTCTCGTAGCCCGAATAGGTGTGAACGACGTACCAGCGCTTAGCCATGCCCTACCCCCTCAGTCCGGTGAAGCCGACGAGAAGGGCGACGAAGCCGGTGTCCACGAGCCAGACCAGGATGCCGAAGACGATCAGCATCACGATGACCGCGACGGAGTAGCTCTTGAGCTCGGGCTTGCTCGGCCACACGACGCGGCGCATCTCGGTCTTGACGTCAGAGAGGTAGCTCCGGAGCCTGGACCTCTTCTTGGCCTTGGCCGGCTTCGACGCCTTGGACGAAGACAGGTTGGAGGACTGGCCGGACTTCTTGGAAGTCGACTTGGCATCCTCGGCGGAGGCCGAGGCCCTTGCGGCCTCGCGCTCGGCACGCTCCTGCTGGCGTGCCTGGCGTGCGCTCCTCTTCTGACGCTCTTTCTTTGCCATCCTCAAACCCCTCTGGGGCAAATGCCCCTTCTCATAGAAACCGGCTAACCTCCGAGGAGGAAAGCCGGTGGTGTTAGCTGGCAGGCCAGGAAGGACTCGAACCCTCAACAAACGGTTTTGGAGACCGCCGCTCTACCATTGGAGCTACTGGCCTATGTCGACTCTATTTTAGCGAGTCTCCCTGTGAAGGGTATGCTTGTGGCACCACGGGCAATACTTCTTCAACTCCATGCGATCGGGAGTGTTGGACTTGTTCTTGTCGGTGGTGTAGTTGCGACGCTTGCACTCGGTGCATGCGAGGGTAACCATTGTGCGCATAGATCCTCCTGTAGGACAGCCGCCTTCGAGACTATCTCGATGGCGACGCGATGGAATACGTTACTATCCGTCAGCCGATTCTGTCAACTATTTTGCTCTTCGCGCCTGGCCTCAACAAAACCACCAAAAGTGGGGCTGCTCTCGCCTGGCGCTCGGCCCAGGGACAGAGAAGGGCCCGGCACCCTCCGAGGAGGGCACCGGGCCCAAAGGACGTTCTAGAGACTAGGAGGCCTAGCTACTCGACGATCGTGGAGACACGGCCGTCGCCGACGGTGTGGCCGCCCTCGCGGATTGCGAACTTGAGGCCCTGCTCCATGGCGATGGGGTGAATGAGCTCGCAGGTGACGGTCACGTGGTCGCCAGGCATGGCCATCTCGACCTTGGCGCCGTTGGCGTCGGTGAGCTCCTGGATGTCGCCCGTCACGTCAGTGGTGCGGAAGTAGAACTGGGGACGATAGCCGGAGAAGAACGGGGTGTGACGGCCACCCTCCTCCTTGGTGAGGACGTAGATCTCGCCGGTGAACTTCTTGTGGGGGGTCACCGAGCCGGGCTTGCAGAGGACCTGACCGCGCTGGATGTCCTCGCGCTTGACGCCGCGGAGCAGGATGCCCACGTTGTCGCCAGCCTCGCAGAAGTCCATGGTCTTGCGGAACATCTCGATGCCGGTGGCGACGGAGGTCTGGGTCTCCTTGATACCGACGATCTCGACCTGGTCGTTGAGCTTGAGCTCGCCGCGCTCGACACGACCGGTGGCGACGGTGCCGCGGCCGGAGATGGTCATGACGTCCTCGATGGCCATCAGGAAGGGCTTCTCGTTGTCACGGGCGGGCGTGGGGATGTAGGAGTCGACCTGGTGCATGAGCTCCACCACGGAGTCGACCCACTTCTGCTCGCCGTTGAGGGCGCCCAGCGCGGAGCCGCGGATGATGGGGAGGTCGTCTCCGGGGAAGTCGTACTCGGAGAGGAGGTCGCGGGTCTCCATCTCGACGAGGTCGATGAGCTCGTCGTCGTCGACCATGTCGCACTTGTTCAGGAAGACGATGATGTAGGGCACGCCGACCTGACGGGCGAGGAGGATGTGCTCGCGGGTCTGGGCCATGGGGCCGTCGGTGGCGGCGATGACGAGAATCGCGCCGTCCATCTGGGCGGCACCAGAGATCATGTTCTTGACGTAGTCGGCGTGGCCGGGGCAGTCGACGTGGGCGTAGTGGCGCTCCCAGGTCTCGTACTCGACGTGGGCGACGGAGATGGTGATGCCGCGCTGGCGCTCCTCGGGTGCCTTGTCGATGTTCTCGAAGGCGGTGTAGTCGGCCTTGCAGCCCTCGGTCTCGGAGAGGACCTTGGTGATGGCCGCGGTCAGCGTGGTCTTGCCGTGGTCGACGTGACCAATGGTACCGATGTTTACGTGCGGCTTGCTACGATCGAACTTCTGCTTGGCCATTGCCGTCCTCCTTTAGAAACAACCCTTACGGCCTTTGCTGCTTTTATACTTCAAACGGGGCCGAAGCCCCGTAAGAATTCTGGTACCGGTGACTGGATTCGAACCAGTGACATCGCGGGTATGAGCCGCGTGCTCTAACCAGCTGAGCTACACCGGCAGGTGCCTGCTTGAAATGGAGCCCGCGACCGGATTCGAACCGGTGACCTCTTCGTTACCAACGAAGTGCTCTACCGACTGAGCTACACGGGCTTGGAATGGTGGGGATGCCTGGACTCGAACCAGGGAACCCAGAGGGAGCGGATTTACAGTCCGCCGCAGTTGCCGCTGTGCCACATCCCCATTCCAATTTTCAAGCCGCCTGCCTGGGTTACCCCCTGCAAGCGGAAGTGATATTACGACGCCAAAAAAGCGTTGTCAACGGAATATGCTCTAATCCACGCACCCGGGCGTATCTCACGCACGAATCCTGCACAAACGTTTTGCCGAAAGCCATTTTTGTGGGGGATTCCGGCACGCATGACTGGTGGTGGGACAGATATTTTTTTGCCCCGTCGCATCGGGCCCGACGCATGAAGGGGGCCCGTCCGAATGGGCGGGCCCGCGCGCGCGTGGAGCTGGTGGCCGGGCTCGAACCGGCGACGACTAGTTTACAAGACTAGGGCTCTACCAACTGAGCTACACCAGCGTGCGCATAGATGATAGCGAAAGCGCGACCCGGCGTGGGCCTGCGCGGCCGAGGGCGGGGCGAGAGGGGCTACGACCTCCCCAGCAGCTCGTCGAGCCTCGCGCGCGTCCTGGCGTCGAGGCGGTCCTCGAGCGTGAGCTTGGCATGGGTGCGGTCGGCGAGCTCGCGCCCGATGTCCGCGTTCATGTGGGCGACGTTGGCCACCAGCACGTCACTCGAGATTCTGGTGACGGGAACCCCGCCCACCGTCGCACGAATCGTGTTGTCGGAGGTGATGACCGTGACTTCGCGAGGCTGCAGGCGCGCGCTCGTGACCAGTCGCTCGATGACGGAGTCGGCGGACTCGCCCGCCTGCGAGAACATCACGCGGATCCCGGCCTTGCCCAGGTTGGGGCGGTCGGGAGAGACGTTGCCCGCCGCGTCGAAGACCACGACGGCGTCGTAGCTCCCCTGGGCGTAGGCGGCCACGTCAGCTATGAGAAGCTCGCGGGCGCGGTCGAAGGGATCGCCTTCCCCTGCGGTCTCGTCCACGACGGCCATGTAGCGGCTGGACTTGAAGATGACGTTGTAGCCGTCGACCACCAGGAACTCGGAGGGCCTACTCATCCGCCTCTCCCGCCATGGTCCGTCGCAGCCACTCGTAGCAGAGGGCGGTCGTGGCCTGGGCCACGTTGAGCGACTCGACCCGCCCGCGCTGCGGCAGGCGACACTCGAAGTCGCACTTCTCACGTACCAGACGGGAGATGCCATCCCCTTCCGAGCCCACGACTAGGGCGAGCCTCCCCTCGAGGGGCGCGTGCCAGAGGTCCTGCTCGGCATGCTCGGTGCCACCCGCGACCCAGAAGCCCGCCCCCTTGAGGCGATCGAGGGCTGTGGCGAGGTTGGGCACCTGTGCGATGGGCAGGTGCAGGGCAGCCCCGGCGGAGGTCTTGTAGGCGCCCACGCCCACGCCAGCCGAGCGCACCTTGGGGATGACGACGCCCGCGGCGCCGACGACCTCTGCGGAGCGGACTATGGCGCCGAAGTTGCCCTCGTCGGTCACGTGGTCGAGCACCAGCACCAGGGCGGGACCCTGGCCGGAGGCCTCGACCACGTCCTCGAGGCTGGCATACGTATAGGGTCTCACCTGCACGGCTATGCCCTGGTGGGCACCATGCGAGCTGATGGCGTCGAGTTTGGCGCGCGGAACCGTCTGGACCGGGACGCCGGCGTCGGCGAGCCTGCCCACGAGCGAGGCGAGAGTCGGGTCCGCGCCGTCGCTCCCCGCGCTNCCACGAACTCCGCCTCGGCCTCCTTGGTCGCGGCCGAGAGGCTACGGTCGAGCTCGTTGAGCTCTCCGTCGAGGGGCGCGTTGCCCGCCGCCCAGCGGAGGTTCTTGACGCAGCTGGCCAGGCGGCCCAGGGTGCCCACCGCGCCCTCGAGGCGCTCGAACGAGAAGTCGAGCGGTGCACGGTAGTGGGTCTGGAGCATAAGCAGGCGCACGGCATCTGCGGGATACTTGTCCAGGACCTCCTTGAGCGTGTAGAAGTTGCCCAGGCTCTTGGACATCTTCTCCCCGTCGACGCGGAGCATGCCCGCATGCATCCATGTCTTGGCGAGAGGCTCGCCCCAGGCGCACATGGCCTGGGCAGTCTCGTTCTCGTGATGGGGGAAGACGAGGTCGGCGCCACCGCCGTGGATGTCGATGGGCGTGCCCAGGTAGCGGTGAATCATGGCACAGCACTCGGTATGCCAGCCGGGACGACCCTCGCCCCAGGGGCTCGGCCAGCTGGGCTCGCCGGGCTTGGCGGCCTTCCAGAGGGCGAAGTCGAAGGGGTCGCGCTTCATGTCGTTGACCTCGACGCGCTCGCCGGCGCGCATCTGGTCGAGCTCGCGGCCGCTCAGCACGCCGTAGTCGTGGTCGGAGCGGACCGAGAAGTAGACGTCGCCGTTGGGGGCGACGTAGGCGTTGCCCTTCTCGATCAGGACCTCGATCATGTCCTGCATGGCCTCGATCTCGCGCGTGGCGCGGGGGCGGATGTCGGGATCGAGGATGCCGAAGCGATGCATCTGCTCGATGAAGGCGGCGCTGAACTCCTCCGCCACCTCGGCGGCACTGCGCCCCTGCTCGTTGGCGCGGTTGATGATCTTGTCGTCCACGTCGGTCAGGTTCTGGGCGAAGGTGACCTCGTAGCCCTTGTACTGCAGGTAGCGGCGAATCACGTCGAACGAGAGGAACGTGCGCCCGTTGCCGATGTGAATCTGGTCATAGACCGTGGGGCCGCAGACGTACATGCGGACCTTGCCGGGCTCGAGGGGCTCGAACTCCTGCTTGCGGTGGTTCTGGCTGTTATATATGAGCATCGCTGGCTTCTCCTTGCGCGGGGGTCAGTGCGTGATGACGAGACGTCGTTGCGCAAGATGCTATACCCATCGCGGCGCACGGGACGCCGAGAACGCGAGAAGGCCCCCTGGCACATGGCCCGGCGCGCCTGCCGCGAGGGGCCCGAAGTGGGTGGTCGGGTCGCCGCCACAGCCCCGATGTGGGTGGTTTTCTCACCTGGAGCCGACCCGAAACCACCCACATCAAGGCTCCTGCGACCGCGGGTCCCTTCTCGCGGCCGCGGACCCCCGCCCTGCTGCCGCGTGCGACGCCTCGGCATCGTTGCCAGCTCGACCTTTAGCGTGCGGGGGGGCAATATGACCTAAAGTTGGGCCAGGGACGACTTGCTCCGGACGAATGCTAGGAGGCGGCGAATGGGAGAGATGCTCGGGTACTTCTGGAGGTCGGTCGACGACAAGGCGAGGCTCTTCCTGTACATGGCCCTCGCCCTCCTGTTGAGCGCCATAGAAGTTGTCATCCCCCTGCTCACGGGCTTCGTGATAAACCTCCTGGTCGCCGGAGAGGGACTGGGCCGTGTGGCATTTTGGAGCGCAACGATCGCCGTGCTCGGAGTCGCCGCGGGACTTGCCCAGTACGGCATCGCGATGCTCTACACGAAGCTGCACTTCGACGCCTCCTTCGCGCTCACCTCCCGAACCCTGCGGCGCATGCAGCGCTTCCCTGCCGACTTCTTCAAGGACTTCGACGCCGGCTATTACTCCAAGCGGGTCAACGGCGACTCCGAGGAGCTCTCCATCTTCTTCCTTTGGACGGGCAACCAGGCGCTCGCGAACGCGACGACCTCAGTGTTGGTCCTCGTGCTCATGTTTCGCGCCAACGCCTGGCTCGCCATCCTCTGCGCCATGCTCGCCGCGGTCGTCGTGCTCTCGTACACGCTCACCAGCAAGGAGATATACAGGAGGAGCATGGCCTTCAAGGAGGCCGAGGCCCAAGAGATGTCGATGCTCCTGCACCAGCTCAGTGACGTGGCGTTCATTAGGAGGCACGTCCTCTTCGACCGTTACGCCCAGACGCTCGAACGTGCCTACGGGGTCACCAGGACGTGCGTTTACCGCACGAACCGGCTTGGTGGGGCGGTCGACGGGGGCGTCGAGGCCACCAAGACGGCTCTGCTCGCCGTGGTCATCCTCGTCAGCGCGCAGCAGGTGGCGGCGGGCGCCCTTGAGGTGGGCTTCATAGCCACGGCGGTGGGGTACTTCAACGCACTGGCGCAGGCCGCGAGCTTCTTCTCGGACTTCGGGACCCAGTACCAGGGCTGCAGGGCGAGCTTCGAGCGGCTGCGCAAGCTCGCCGACGCGCCCCTGGAGAAGAACGGCCCGGGCAAGGCTGCCCCTGACGTCCGCGCCATCACCTGCCATGACCTGAGCTTCACCTACCCCGGAAACGAGGAGCCGACCCTACGCGGCCTCGACATGAGCTTCTCGGGGCGGGGACTCTATGGGCTCGTCGGTGGCAACGGCAGCGGGAAGTCGACCCTCCTCAAACTCGTCAGCGGCGAATGGAGCGACTTCTACGGAGGGGACATCCGCTATGACGACGCGGAACTGAGGGAGATGGATCACTACGACCTGCGAGAGCATCTCGTCGGGTACGTGGAGCAGGAGCCCGGCGTCATCGAGGGAAGCCTGTGGGACAACCTGACCTTGCTCTGCGACGTCCAGCCGCCACGAGAGCGAGTCATGGAGCTCTGCGGGCGCCTGGGGCTCGGGCGGCTTGTCGACGAGTCACCCAAGGGTTTGGACACGATGGTCGACGGGACGCACGCGAGCCTGTCCGGAGGCGAGAAGCAGAAGGTAGCGATCATCCGGATGCTGCTCGAGGACCCAAAGGTCATGCTCATGGACGAGCCAAGCTCCGCACTGGACGCGAAAAGCATCGACTCCCTCGTGGGAATCCTGGGGCAGCTCAAGAAGGACCACCTGATCCTCTTGGTCTCGCATGACGACCGACTCATCGATGCCTGCGACCACGTGATACGGCTGTAGGGATGGCCCGCAGCCCGGCGCGCCTGCCGCGAGGGGCCCGAAGTGGGTGGTCGGGTCGCCGCCACAGCCCCGATGTGGGTGGTTTTCTCGCCTGGGTCGGGTCAGGAACCACCCACATCGGAGTTCCCGCGACCGCGAGCCCCGCCGCGTAGCTGCGCATTTTGCCGCGGGGGCGCGCCCTTGCCCTGCGGCCTCCGCATGCTTCGTCATGCAGCGACATGCGGAGGCGACCCCTCGGGCGAGAGGCGCCTACGGCCGCTCCAGGAGGACGACCGCCCAGGCGGCGATGCCCTCCTCGCGCCCCACGAAGCCCAGCCCCTCCGTCGTGGTCGCCTTGACGCCCACCCGCTCGACGTCGAGCCCGAGGGCGGCGGCGAGGTTCTCCCTCATCTGCTGCCGGTAGGGCATCAGCTTGGGCACCTGGGCGGCCACGGTGCAGTCGCAGTCCACGATGGAGAAGCCCCTCTCGCCCGCCAGCTCGCCCACGCGCGAGAGGAGGGCGAGCGAGTCCGCGTCCTTGTAGGCCGGGTCGGTGTCCGGGAAGAGCTGGCCGATGTCCCCGGCACGGAGGGCCCCGAGCAGGGCGTCGGAGAGCGCATGCGCCAGCACGTCCGCGTCCGAGTGCCCCAGCAGGCCGAGCCTGGAAGGGATGTCCACTCCGCCCAGAATGCAGCGCCTTCCCTCGACCAGGCGGTGGACGTCGTAGCCGTGACCTATGCGAAGCATGTCTTCCCCGTTCTGTGAGCCGTGTCGGGTCGTGCTTGGGAGGAACACGCCCTCCCGGAGTTGGCGCCGCGGCCGCATCCCGATGGGGCACGTCAGTCCCCGAGGCCGCAGCCCTCCCGGATGAGCCTGCGCTCCAGGAGCGCCTCGGCAATCGCCAGGTCCTCCGGAAGCGTCACCTTGATGTTGTCGCGCGAGGTCTGGACGCAAAGCACCCTGCCACCACGCCGCTCCACGAGCGAGGCGTCGTCCGTCCCCTCGTAACCATCCCAGGCGGCGGCCTTGTGCGCCATGAGGATGTCGCGGCGGCGGAAGGCCTGGGGGGTCTGGGCCATCCAGTAGAAGCTGCGGTCGGGCGTCGCCACTATGACGCCGGCCTCCGCAAGCTTCAGGGTGTCGGTGGCGTGGGTGGCACAGATGGCCCCGCCGAGACCGGAGTCCCGGCGCACCGCCGCCAGGACCTCCTCGATGGAGGCGGTGGAGACGAGCGGCCGCGCGGCGTCGTGGATCGCCACGAGGTCGAAGCGGTCGGGCACGTCGTCGAGCCCCGAGTGCACCGACTGCTGGCGCGTCTGGCCCGCCGGCGCCAGGCTCACCTCGCACCTGAGCGAGACGCGAGAAAGGACCTCGTCGCGCATCTGGTCCGCACGCTCTGGCGCGCAGACCACCACGACATGGCCCACCGAGGGCGCGCGGTCGAAGGCGAGAAGCGACCAGCAGGCCAGGGGCAGGCCCCTCAGCTCCACGAACTGCTTGCCGCGCGGATCGCCGAAGCGCTCGCCACAGCCGCCCGCGACGACGACTGCGCAGGCGTCGGGCTCGGGGCTGGCCTCGTCCACGCGCTGGGGGCAGGCGCACGCGGCGGGACGAGGCGCCTCTCTCCCGCTCATGCGCGCTTGCCCCACATGCGATACAGGCTGTCGGCCAGGATGCCGGGGTTCTCGACCCCCACGCGATCGAGGCGGGCGGGGTTCTGCTCGATGTCGTCGAGGAGCTGCTGCAGCGAGCCGAACTCGTCGACGATCTTGTCCGCCATGCCCTCGCGCACGACCGAGATGCCCGAGAGGGTGCGTAGGCCCAGGGGCGTCATGACCGAATCCTCGCCCTTGTCCTCGTAGCCCAGGATGCTGGCGATCCGCTTCGAGGAGCGCAGCTGGGCGTTGACCGTCTCGTGCAGGCGACGGCGTACGCCGGCGGCGTTCTCCTCGCTGGAGTCGGCGGCGTAGTCGCGGACGAGCAGGGTGTACTCCTCGTCCATGCCGCCGATGAACTCCTCGCGCTGCATAGCGATGGTCTTGCCCTCGCTGCCCAGCTGGAGGAGGAGGTTGCCCAGCTCCTCCGAGGCCGTCATGAGCACCTCGAAGAGGTAGATGGTCTGCGAGATGTCAGAGAGCGTCACGTAGTTGTCGAGCTCGAGGGTGGTGAGGCGAAGCAGCTTGCGGTCGAGCTGGGTGCGCGTGGACTGGAGCGAGACCAGGAGCTGGTTCACGGTGCCCATGATGTCCGCAACGGAGCGCAGCTGGTGGCCCTTGCCGTCGATGAAAACGGTAACGACCTGGCGCCGCTCCGAGACCGAGATGACCATGGCGTCGGTGAGCAGGCTCATGCGGGCCGCGGTGCGGTGGCGCATGCCGGTCTCACTCGTGGGCAGAGACGGGTCGGGGTTGAGGTGGTAGTTGGCGCGAAGGATGCGCGTGAGGCCCTTGTCCACCACGATGGCGCCATCCATCTTCGAGAGCTCGAAGAGGCGGTTCGCCGTGAACGAGATATCGAGCCTGAAGCCGTCGTCGCCGGCGGCAAGGACGTTGTCGGTGTCTCCTATGCAGATGAGGGCGCCAAGGTGTCCGGCGATGATCATGTCCAGGGCGAGGCGCAGCGCCGTTCCCGGAGCCGTCTGGGCGATGGCGTCCCTGAATCGCCTGCTGGTGTCGTTGGCATCGGCCTCGGCGATCGCTGCTTCCATGGGTCTCCTTTCCTCTGCTGCCGGCCCACGACGGGGCCGCCCGGACAGTACCTCACAGTATAGGGCGCTGCGGCGGCGCAGGCCCAGGCAGTCTGGGGTTGGGCGAGAGGGGTGCAGGGGTGAGAGCGCGACGGCGGGCCACGGGGCGGACGGCGCGGCGGCGACGGATGTTCTTTTCTCTCGCCACGCCCGCCCACATCAGGGCGCGGCGGCCGGCACCGCGACGGCGGACGTTCTTTTCTCTCGCACGGGCGGGCCATTGCGGCGGATGGGGGAAGTAAGGAACGCCGTCCCGGGCCGCAACTGGGAAGACGTCGGCAGGCGCGTTCTTTACTCTGCCTCGCGGGCGAGAATCCCGCGCGGCGGCGCAGTAGAGAACAACCCCGGGCGCCGCGTGTTCCCTACCCGCCCCCAGGGGGAGAGGATCCCCCGGAACGCCGCAGTAAAGAACAAACCTCAGCGCGCGAGCGTCCCCCGCCGGAGCAAGGGCGTGCCGCGACGGCAATACGCCGCGGTACGCAGTAGAGAACAACTCCAGGCGAGACGCGCCACACCAGCGTCGCATCCCCGCCTCCACGAGCACCGGATACCGAGTCGGCAGCCCGCATTGGTGCTTCTGGCATCGACACCTCTCGATATTAATATTAATATCGAGAGGCGAATAAAGGATGGCCAAAGGAAGGAGCGCTGCATGCCTGTTGCGGCGGGAACCATCACACAAACGGGGCAGGTGACTCTCCCCAAGTCCATTAGAGAGATCCTGGGGGTTCACCCGAGCGACCAGGTGGCATTCCTGAGCGATGGAGAACGCGTCGAACTCGTAGCCGTCCCTCGCAACCCCCTCGGCCTGGGAACTCGCGAGGAGTTTCTCGCTCGCGTTGCGGCCGCCGACGAGGCGTACGGCGCCGGAGCCACCCGCAGCGCTTCCGACTTCACCGACAGCCTGAGAGCAAGCCGTGACCTATAGGGTGCTCACGACCCCCGCCTACGAGGAACGTTTCTCCACCGTCCTGGACTATCGGCTCAAATACTATGGCCGAAGGTCCGCAGAGAGGCTCGTTGCAGCACAAGAAAGGGCGCAGTCGCTGCTCGGCGGCACGCCGTTCATGGGCGCATCGTTGGTCAAGACGGATACCGCCCCCGAGTCAGGAGCCCTCGGATGGGTGAAGGTCGAGAGGTACATAGCCGTGTATCGCGCCATCGAAGAGGACGAGGCAGTGGTGCTCCTGGACCTGTTTCATGCCTCCGAGAACTGGCGCTCCCGAGTCGCGGGNAGGAACGCCGTCCCGGGCCGCAACTGGGAAGACGTCGGCAGGCGCGTTCTTTACTCTGCCTCGCGGGCGAGAATCCCGCGCGGCGGCGCAGTAGAGAACAACCCCGGGCGCCGCGTGTTCCCTACCCGCCCCCAGGGGGAGAGGATCCCCCGGAACGCCGCAGTAAAGAACAAACCTCAGCGCGCGAGCGTCCCCCGCCGGAGCAAGGGCGTGCCGCGACGGCAATACGCCGCGGTACGCAGTAGAGAACAACTCCAGGCGAGACGCGCCACACCAGCGTCGCATCCCCGCCTCCACGAGCACCGGATACCGAGTCGGCAGCCCGCATTGGTGCTTCTGGCATCGACACCTCTCGATATTAATATTAATATCGAGAGGCGAATAAAGGATGGCCAAAGGAAGGAGCGCTGCATGCCTGTTGCGGCGGGAACCATCACACAAACGGGGCAGGTGACTCTCCCCAAGTCCATTAGAGAGATCCTGGGGGTTCACCCGAGCGACCAGGTGGCATTCCTGAGCGATGGAGAACGCGTCGAACTCGTAGCCGTCCCTCGCAACCCCCTCGGCCTGGGAACTCGCGAGGAGTTTCTCGCTCGCGTTGCGGCCGCCGACGAGGCGTACGGCGCCGGAGCCACCCGCAGCGCTTCCGACTTCACCGACAGCCTGAGAGCAAGCCGTGACCTATAGGGTGCTCACGACCCCCGCCTACGAGGAACGTTTCTCCACCGTCCTGGACTATCGGCTCAAATACTATGGCCGAAGGTCCGCAGAGAGGCTCGTTGCAGCACAAGAAAGGGCGCAGTCGCTGCTCGGCGGCACGCCGTTCATGGGCGCATCGTTGGTCAAGACGGATACCGCCCCCGAGTCAGGAGCCCTCGGATGGGTGAAGGTCGAGAGGTACATAGCCGTGTATCGCGCCATCGAAGAGGACGAGGCAGTGGTGCTCCTGGACCTGTTTCATGCCTCCGAGAACTGGCGCTCCCGAGTCGCGGGCTACCTTCGAAAGGAGTAGCAGCACCGGCCCGTGCGGCGGCAGGGTGGCGATGGGGCGGCGGCGTTGCAGCAGAGACGCAACGGAACGCTGCCACGACAGAAATCGGCCCCGGGGCGCCGTTCGCGGCACGCCCCGGGGCCGGTCGCAATCAACGGCTGTCCGCGCGCAAGCTCAGGCAGCGCGCCATTCTCGCCCTAGCCCTCCGAGGAGACCGCACCCTCGGGTGCGTGGGGCGTGGGAGACCAGTGGCTCCTGGCGCGCGGGAGCTCCATGTGCACCCGCTCGGTGATGGAGGGAATCTCCCCCTCGCCGCGCGAGAAGCTCAGGCCCTTCCCGTCGGAGTCGACCAGCACGATGTCGCCGGCCTTCCACTTGCCCTGGAGCAGCTCCTCGGCCAGCCGGTCCTCGATGAGGGTCTGGATGGCCCGACGCAGCGGTCGCGCGCCATAGACAGGGTCGGTGCCCTCCTTGGCCACGAAGTCGCGAGCGGCGTCGGTGAGCTCGATGGACATCCCCTGGCCGATGAGTCGGTTGCGCAGCTCGCCCACCATGAGCTCCACGATGCCACGGAGCTGCTGAGCCTCGAGCGACTTGAAGACCACGATCTCGTCCACGCGGTTGAGGAACTCCGGGCGGAAGAGCCGCTTGAGCTCGCCCTCCACACGGCTGCGGATCTCCTTGTCAGACAGCCCACCGTTGCCCTGGGCGCTGAAGCCCATGGGCGCGGTCTGTGCGATCTCGCGGGCACCTATGTTGGAGGTCATGATGATGACGGTGTTGGAGAAGTCCACCGTGCGGCCCTGGCCATCGGTCAGCCTGCCCTCGTCCAGGATCTGGAGGAGGATGTTGAAGACGTCGGGGTGGGCCTTCTCGATCTCGTCGAAGAGCACCACGGAGTAGGGCCTGCGGCGCACGGCCTTGGTGAGCTCGCCGCCCTCGTCGTAGCCCACATATCCCGGAGGGGCGCCGACGAGCTTCGAGACGCTGTGCTTCTCCATGAACTCGGACATGTCGAAGCTGATCAGGGCGTCCTCGCTGCCAAAGAGGAACTCCGCGAGCGACTTGGCGAGCTCCGTCTTGCCCACGCCCGAGGGGCCCAGGAAGATGAAGGAGCCGCCGGGCCTGCGCGGGTCCTTGAGGGGCGAGCGGCTGCGACGTATGGCCTTGGACACCTTGGTCACGGCCTCGTCCTGGCCCACGACGCGCTGGTGCAGGGCCTCCTCGGCGCGCAGCAGCTTGCTGGCCTCGGCCTCGGTGAGGTTGGAGACGGGCACGCCCGTGATCTCTGACACCACGTCCGCGATGTCGGCCTCGTCCACCACGACGACGTTGGCGTCCAGGCGCTCGCGCCAGGCCGCCTCGAGCTCGTCGCGCTTCGCGCTGAGCTCCTTCTCGCGGTCGCGCAGGCGGGCGGCCTCCTCGAACTCCTGGGCGCTGGCGGCCTGGGCCTTCTCGTCCTTGACGCGGGCGAGCTCCTCGTCCACCTGAGCGAGCTCGGGCGGCAGGCTCGTCTTGTGCACGCGGGTGCGGGCGCCAGCCTCGTCGATGATGTCGATCGCCTTGTCGGGCAGGAAGCGGTCCTGCACGTAGCGGTTCGAGAGCGTCACGGCGGCTGCCAGCGCGCCCTCGGTGTAATGGACGTGGTGGTGCTTCTCGTAGCGGTCCTGCAGTCCACGCAGGATCGAGAGCGTGTCCTCCACGCTGGGCTCGCCCACGTTGACCGGCTGGAAGCGGCGCTCGAGGGCCGAGTCCTTCTCGATGTGCTTGCGGTACTCCTCCGCCGTGGTGGCGCCGATGACCTGGATCTCGCCGCGAGACAGGGGAGGCTTGAGGATGGAGGCCGCGTCGATGGAGCCCTCGGCCGAGCCCGCGCCGATGATGGTGTGCATCTCGTCGATGAAGAGGATGTCCTCCTTGGACTCCATCACCTCGCCGATGACCTTCTTCAGGCGCTCCTCGAACTCGCCGCGGTACTTGGAGCCCGCGACCAGCGAGGCGACGTCCAGGGTCCAGACCTGCTTGCCGCGTAGGATGTCAGGCACGTCTCCCGAAGCGATGAGCTGGGCCAGCCCCTCGACCACGGCCGTCTTGCCCACGCCCGGGTCACCCAGGATGAGCGGGTTGTTCTTCTGGCGGCGGGCCAGGACCTGCATCACGCGCTCGACCTCGCGGTCGCGGCCGATAACAGGGTCGAGCTTGCCGTCGCTCGCCAGCTTGGTGAGGTTGCGGCCGTACTGCTCGAGCATGGAGGCGTCACCCGAGGGCTGGGAGGGCTGGCTGCCGCCGAACTGCTGGCCGAAGGCCGCGCCGACGCCCTGGGGCAGGCGGCGCGAGTTCTCCTCGCTCGTCTGCTCCATGAGCTCGCCCACGGCGTTGCGGATGGCGTCTCCCGAGATGCCCATGCGCGAGAGCGCCGTCATGGCACGCCCGTCCCCCTCGGCGACGATGCCGAGGAGCAGGTGCTCCGTGGCGATGTAGGTCTGGCCACGGGTCATGGTCTCGCGGTAGGCGTCCTCGAGCACGCGCTTGGCGCGCGGCGTGAAGGGGATGTGCCCGCCCGGGACCGGCTCCGACTCCTCGGACGAGATCTCCTTGATGGTGAGGAGGGTCTCGTCGTAGGTGACCTCGAGCTTCGCCAGCGACTGGGCCGCGATGCCCTCCCCCTCCTTGATCAGCGCGAGCAGCAGGTGCTCGGTGCCGACATACATCTTGCCGAGGTTGCGGGCCTCGTCCTGCGCGAGGCTCATGACCTTGCGCGCCTTGTCGGTGAACTTCTCGAACATGCGGTCTTGCCCCCCTGTCGAAGGGCCGCCCCGGGGGCGGCGTCGTTTGCTTGTTGGTGTGTACCCCATCGACACGGGAGTGTTTCCCTCGCCCCACGCGGGCGAGAAACGCCACATTCCGGGCCGGAGCCGTGACCAGGCATCCAGCCATTGCCAGCCCGGGCGCCCCGCGCTTGCGCGGAGGGCACCACGGACGCCGACGCCCGGCGTCCTCAGGGCCGCCGGGCGTCAACCGCAAGCCGGAAGGAAGCCCCTCTCACCCGCCCCCAGCTAGGCCTCGGGGTGCTCGGCCAGCCAGACGTCGCGGTCGGGGTCGGTGAGCTTGGTGGCCTCGATCACGTTGGCGAAGAGCTCGTCGAGCTCCATGCCCATGAGCTCGGCGCCGTGGGCGATCACGTCGCGGTCGCAGCCGGCGGCGAACTTCTTGTTCTTGAACTTCTTCTTGAGGCTCTTGAGCTCGAAGTCCTGGACCGAGCCCGAGGGGCGCATGCGCACGCAGGCGTTGATCAGGCCGCTGAGCTCGTCGATGGCAAAGAGGACCTTCTCCATCTGGTGCTCGGGCGCCGGGAGCTCGGGGTTCATGTCGTAGTTGTGGGTCTGGATGGAGTGTGCCAGCGCCGGATTGGCACCCGCCTCCGCGAGGAGCTCCGCCGCCTTCACGGTGTGCAGCTGGTCGTCCTGCCACTTCTCCCAGTCGAGGTCGTGGAGCAGGCCCACCTGGCCCCAGAACTCGACGTTCTGGGGGTCGTACTGCCCGGCGTAGTGGCGCATGAGGCGCTCCAGAGTCTCGCCGTGCTCGATGTGGTAGGGGTCCTCGTTGTACTTCTTGAGCAGCTCGAAGGCCTGCTCGCGGGTGAGGCCACTCTCAATCTTCTCTGCCATCTGGTCGCTTCTCCCTTCCTGCGCGACGTCCGAGGCTCCCGCCTCGGCATCCGCCGCGATGTCCGCCACCGAGGCCGTGGCGTTGTCGGTGAAGGCACCGCTCACCTGGGCCTCGATGTCAGCCCTGGTGATGACCTCGGGCTTCATCTGCGGGAAGAGTAGCACGTCGCGTATCGCGGGCTGGTCGCAGAACAGCATCACCATGCGGTCGATCCCGTAGCCGATGCCGCCTGCGGGGGGCATGCCGTACTCGAGGGCGCGGACGTAGTCGTAGTCGTAGCCCATGGCCTCGTCGTCGCCCATGCCCTTGGCCGCGACCTGCTGGGCGAAGCGCCCGGCCTGGTCGACGGGGTCGTTGAGCTCAGAGAAGGCGTTGGCGTACTCGTGGCCGCAGATGACCAGCTCGAAGCGGTCGGTGAGGCGCGAGTCCTCGTCCTTGCGCTTGGAGAGGGGGCTGACTTCCTCGGGGTAGTCGCAGACGAAGGTGGGATCGACCAGCGTGGACTCCCCCAGCTCGTCGTAGAGCTCGAAGAGGAGCTTGCCGGCACCCCAGCCCTCCTGCCACTCGATCTTGTGGGCGTCGCAGAGCTCGCGCAGGCGCTCGACGGGCGTGTCCATGTCCACGTGCTCCCCCACGACCTCCGAGGCGACCTCCGAGAGGGGCACGGAGCGCCAGGTGCCGCTCATGTCCACCCTCTGGCCCTGGAAGCTGATGACCTCGTGGCCCTCCGCGCAGCCGCAGGCCTCGCGGGCGATGGTCTTGAAGAGGCCCTCGGTGAGCCGCTTCATGCCGTCGAGGTCCGAGTAGGCGCAGTAGGCCTCCATCGAGGTGAACTCGGGGTTGTGGGTGAGGTCCATGCCCTCGTTGCGGAACTGGCGACCGATCTCGTACACGCGCTCGAGGCCGCCCACGATGAGGCGCTTGAGCGGGAGCTCGGTGGCGATGCGCAGGTAGAAGTCGCGGTCGAGGGCGTTGAAGTGGGTCACGAAGGGCCTGGCGTTGGCACCGCCCAGGATGGCGTGCATCATGGGGGTCTCGACCTCCATGTAGCCGTCGTCCTCCATGTAGCGGCGGATGAGCGAGACGATCTGCGAGCGCTTGCGGAAGACCTCGCGGACCTCGGGGTTCATGATGAGGTCGACGTAGCGCTGGCGGTAGCGGACCTCGCGGTCGGTGAGGCCGTGGAACTTCTCGGGCAGGGGGCGCACGGACTTCGAGAGCAGCGTGACCGTGCTGGGCGAGACGGAGAGCTCGCCGCGGCGCGTGCGCATGACGGTGCCGGTCGCCTGCAGGATGTCTCCCAGGTCGAGCTGGCCCAGGAGGGACCAGTCGGCCTCGCTGAGGTTGTTGACGCGGCAGAAGAGCTGGATCTGGCCAGACACGTCCTCGAGCACCACGAAGCAGGCCTTGCCCTGCTTGCGGTAGGCGCGGATGCGGCCCGCGACGGTGTAGGAGTCCTCGGTCGAGGCTCCGGCCTCGAGCTCCTCGTAGCGCCCTGCCAGCTCGGCGGCATGGGCGTCGATGGCGCTCCTCACGGGGTACGGGTTCACCCCCGCGTCGATGAGCGCCTGGCGCTTGGCGCGGCGTACCGCGCGCTCGTCGTTGATCGAGGTCTGGGGCGCTGCGCCCTGGCTCTGGTCGGCCATCTGTCTGATCCTTCTCCTTGGTCCCGGGGCGCCCTCGGCGCCTCCGTCACGTGCGAGGGAGGGGACAAGTCTCCCCACCTCGCGCCTCCCTCATAGATAGAAGCGCCCCACGCCTGCGAACTTCGCCGGCACGGGGCGCGCTTGCTGCGATCTGCCTTGCCTATCGGGTGATGTTCGTGATGGTGTACTCACGGACCTTGCCGTTGGGCGTGGCGTAGGAGACCTGGTCGCCCACCACGTGGCCGATGAGCACGGCGCCCACCGGCGACTCGTTCGAGATGCGGTGCTCGAGGGAGTTGGTCTCGGTGGTGCCCACGATGATGAAGCTGGTGCGCTTGCCGCCCTTGTCCTCGAGCTCGACCGTGGTGCCGATCGAGACGGAGAGGTGCATGTCGCTCGAGGACTCGACCACCTTCGCGATGGAGAGAATCTGGCGAATCTCGTTGATGCGGGACTCGTTCTGGGACTGCTCCTCCTTGGCGGCGTCGTACTCGGCGTTCTCGGAGAGGTCGCCGAAGCCACGCGCCTCTTTGATGCGCTCGACGATCTCGTCGTGCTTCTCCCCCTCGCGGAACGCGAGCTCGTCCACCAGACGCTGGCGGCCTTCGGGGGTGAGGATGATTTCCTTGTTGTCCATGCGTGTCCTTCTGTGGGGTGGTGGAGCGGTCGCTACTTGGAGAGCTTGGTGCCGCAGTGGCTGCAGAAGTCCGCGTCGGCGGAGTTCTTGGTGCCGCAGTGGCCGCAGAAGACGGAGTCGCCCGCGGGCTCTGCGGGGGCGGCGTCCTCGACCGCGCCGGCGGCCTCGCCCTTGGCGGCGGAGGTGACGTCCTCCACGACCTCGGAGACGACGTCGCTCACCGCGTTGCCATCCTCGTCGACCTCCTCCATGCCCTCGCGGATGTTCTTCACGGTCTTGCCCAGGGACTTCCCCAGCTTGGGAAGGTTTTTGGGCCCGAAGATGAGCAGAACGACGACGAGGATCAACAGGATCTCGGGAATGCCAAGTCCAAGGATCATGGGGGCCTCCATAGGTTTCGAGCGATGGCTCAGGCTGTTTTCGCGATAAAGCATCCGTTAGTATAGCCGAGGCGGGCACGTACTCACAATCTCTACTCCGCATCAAAAGCCCGTCCGCGCGCACCGTCCAGGGAGGTCTCCATGCCCAAGCCGCTGATCGCGCTCTTCGTCTTCGTCTGTATCCTTGACCTGGTGATTCTTGCCCTGCCCTGGCTGCTCGCGCGACGCGGCGTCCTGCTCAGGCGCACCAAGTTCGGGCCCGCCCTGGTCTTCGACTCGGAGGCGAACGGGCACAGCCTGCGCCTGCTCAACGTGCGGGGCACCTTCCAGAGCCTGAGCTACACCTCGGACGACGACTGGCACGAGCTCGTGACCCTCTACCACCAGTACTTCGCCGAGGTCGTGGACATCGCCGGCGGCGTGGGGAGCGCCTGCGTCATAGGCGGCGGGGGCTTCTCGTTTCCCAAGTGGCTCGTGGCCCATTGCCCCCGTACGGAGGTCGACGTAATCGAGGTGGACCCCGCCATCATCCGGATCGCGCGCGAGAGTTTCTTCCTCGACCGCCTGGAGGAGGAGTTCCACGCCGAGAGGGACGGGCGCCTGCGCATAGCCTGCGCCGACGGCTGGGAGTTCCTGCGCCAGAGCGACCGCCGCTGGGACCTCGTCGTGAACGACGCCTTCAGCGGCAAGAGGCCCCTGGGGCCCATGGGAACGGAGGAGGGGGCGCGCATCATCCACGAGCACCTCAGCGACGACGGCATCTACCTGGCCAATCTCATCTGCCCGCTCGAGGGGCGCAGATCTCGCCCCCTGGACGAGACCCTGCGCGTCTTTGGTCGGGAGTTCTCCCGGCTGTACCTGATTCCCGAGCGACCCGAGGAACCCCGCAAGGACGGGGACAACGTGCTCGTTGCCAGCGACCGGGCGCTGGGGATATCCGAGCGCTACCGCGTGCGCTAGGACGTACCGCCCCCGTCGTCGACCGCGAGCTCGCCCTCGCCCTCCGGTTCGTCCACGGCAAGCTCGATCCTGCGCTGCAGCTCGTCGATGCCCTGGCCGGTCTGCGCCGAGGTGACCACGAACCGGTCCACGTCGACGCCGAAGGCGCGGGCGAGGGCCGCCCTCTGCTGCCCCTGCTTGGAGCGGCCGATCTTGTCCGCCTTGGTGAGCGCCACCACGAAGGGATACCCGCCCCCCTGCAGGAACGAGATCATCTGGCGGTCCAGGTCCTGGGCGTCGTGGCGGATGTCCACGAGCACGACCACCAGGTTGAAGCTGCGCTCCTGCTCGAAGTAGCCCGAGATGAGCGCCGCCCAGCGGGCGCGCTCGGCCTTGCTGACCTTGGCGAAGCCGTAGCCCGGCAGGTCCACGAAGTCGATGCCGTCGGCCTCGAAGAAGTTGACGTTGGCGGTGCGACCCGGCTGGCTCGAGACCTTCGCCAGCGCCTTGCGCCCCAGCAGCTTGTTGAGCAGCGACGACTTGCCCACGTTGGAGCGTCCCGCAAACGAGACCTCCGGCATGCTGGGCTCGGGGATCTGCTCCGCCCTGCCATAGGACGCGACGAAGCGGGCGTCGTTGTACCTGACCGCCATGCGCTAGCCCTCGCTCTTCTCGCCTCGGGTGCCCTTGCGAGCCTTGTCCTCGCGCCGCTGCCGGCGGGCCACCACGAGCCTGCGCGCCTGCACGAGCGCGGCGTAGGCGGCGGGCCTCAGGGGGACGTCGCGGTCGGGGGCGACCTCGGCGACCTCCTTGCAAAACTTGGTCTTGAACTCGTTGAGGCCCATCAGGCTGGGCGAGAACTCGGAGCCGATGGCCATGAGGTCGTACTCCTCGCAACCCAGGCGACCCATCTCGCAGCACTCGAAGTAGACCAGCTTGTCCGAGACGTGCCTGCGCATGGTCTCGTTCCTCGAGGCGGCGTAGTAGCGCGTGGCGCGCGTGCCCGAGATGGTGCAGATGGACCAGGTCACCACGCGGCCGCCCTCGTCGCGCCCGGCGAGCAGGCGGCAGTGCTCGGGGCCAAGGACCTCGAGCATCGTGACATAGTCGGACGCGGGGGCGGGAACGAAGCCGTCGCGCTCGCCCGTCTCGACCATGACCTCGTAGTACTCGTCGAAGGACTCGATCGCGCGCTGGGTCTCGTCCGCGCAGGTGACGGGCGCCTCGCGCAGGGCCTTGCGTACGTCTCGCCTGCCGCGCGGCTTCATGCGCGAGAGGATCGCCTCGTCGCCTCCCGTGACGTCGACGATCACCGTGCGGTCGTAGGGGATCGTGGAGAGCGTGGGGCGAGTCGCGTCGAGCTCGTGCGCCACGGCCATGCGAACGAAGACGGCGTGGGAGCCCATGCCACGCAGGCAGGAGCGAATCGCCTCCACGGCCTGGCGCTCCTGGGCCTCGTCGGGCTCGTCGAGCCAGACCGGGCCATGCTCCGAACGCAGGTAGTGATAGCCGTGGGTCTGGAAGTCCATGACCGACATGATGGCGGCGACGCTCGTGCCGTCGACCAGCTTGAAGTAACCGTAGGGGGTGCGACCCTCGACGGTCTTCTGGTACTCGGCCCAGGACTCGGTCTGCTCAATGGGGAGGGGACGCCCGATGCCCTCGGCAATCTGGCGGTATTCGTCGTAGTCGATCTTCTGCAGCTCCATGATGCCTCCGGAAGCGGCTCGCGTGTTGGTGTGCCCGCGCGATGATGGCGCACGGGACCTGGCTCCATGGTACAGGGGGCGGACGCGGGCTTGCTCGCGGTCGGCGTCGCTGCTCCATAAAGACAGAGGCGCAGACGCCGAGGGAGATTGGCGCCCACCGTCCTGCGAGCCTCCCCCGGCACAAAAAAGCGGGCGGCACGCGATGTGCCACCCGCCCGGGTGCTGCAAGCGATGAGTCGCGCGGAGAGCGTCCCGCCAGCGAGCGCCTACGCCTCGATGAAGGCCTGGAAGTCCGCGACCTGCTTCTTGAGCGCCGCGACCTACTCGTCGCTGAGCTCGACCACGTTGCTCATCCATGCGCTGCCGTTCACGGCGTAGCCGGTGCCCTCCTCGTCCATGGTGTCCATGCCGATGAAGCGCAGGAGCGAACTCAGGGCTGCGCGCATCTGGGCGGTAGCGGTCTTGCCACCGATGCCGGTGACGGTAACCTTCTTGCCCTTGATGGCGGTGGCGGGCTTACCCTGCTCGACTGGGCGGGACAGCCAGTCGAAGAGGTTCTTGACGTGGCCGGGGAAGCTCGCGTTGTACTGCGGGGTGACGACCCAGATAGCGTCGGCGGCCATGACCCGCTCGCGCACCTTGGCGACGGCGGCGGGGGTGGGCCACTCGACGTCCTGGTTGATGAGGGGCAGCTCGGAGTAGTCGAGCTCGCTAACCTCGACGGAGTCGCCGAACTCCTCGACGATTGCGGCCTGGACCTGGCGGTTGAAGGACTGCTTGCGGAGCGAGCCCTGCACGAAGAGAACCTTCTTCATGGTAGTTTCCTCTCGATTGGCCCGGACGCGTCCGGGTTCGACCCTCCCCTGCGACGCGCGACCCTGCGTCGCCCGTCCTCGTTGGTAGGCTTCTACCCTCTGCGCGCAGAGATATACAGTGCGCTATTTAATTTTTCGCGATTAATCTTTGGGGAGAAGGGCGTCGTCCGAACCCCGGCGCTCGAGGCTCCTGGCGATGGAGTCCAGGTCCTCCCGCACCGCCCTTCCCCAGCGGTACACGCCACGACCCACGAGGACGATCACGACCACCGGAAGCGCGACGTAGACCAGGAGGACGACAAGCTCCGGCAATCCGAGCCCAAGAACGTGCATCACAACCACCTCCGGACGTAGGAGAGCAGGCAGAGGGGTCGAAGGGCCCCTTCGACTCTTATGCCCAATGCCACGGAGCCCAAGGCATGCGTCCCTGCCGAGCGGAGCGCGCGGTTCGGCCGGCGGCTCTCGGCCCTGCGGCAAGGGCGACGAACGGCCTCGGAAGAGGCGGCCCTACGCCGCCCTGCCCCTCGCCCCCGGCGCCACGTTGACCACCACGATTCCGGCCGAGACCAGCACGAGCGCCAGGACCGAGCGCAGCGGGTCGATGGAACCGGCCTCGCCCAGCAAAAGCGCCGAGAGCAGGAAGCCGAAGACCGGCGTCATAAAGCGGAAGACCGCGATGCGCGACACCGCGTTGACCGAGAGCAGCTGGCTCATGACGGAGTACGCGGCGGCAGAGATGAACCCCATGTACAGGACCAGCAGCACGCCAGCGATGCCGGGGCTCGAGAGGTGGCCGCCCAGGGCGAGTCCGAGGCCCGCGAGCACCAGGCCGCCCAGCATGAACTGCCAGCCGCTCAGCATCACGGGGTCGTGCTCCTGGGTGTGGCGGCGCAGGAGGCAGGTCACGAGCCCACCGGAAAGCGCAGAGAGGAGGATGAGACCCTCGCCCCCCAAGGCGAAGCCGCCCCTCCCCAGGCTCCCCAGGTTGACCACCACGACGCCGGCGAAGCCCAGGGCGCAGCCCAGGAGCTTGCGGCCGGTGAGTCTCTCCTGCCTGAAGGCCAACGCCGAGAGCAGGATGGCAAAGAAGTTGGAGCTCGCCGTGATGATGGAGCTCGTGGTGCCCATCGCAAAGGCGAGCCCCACATAGAAGCAGAGGTACTGGACGATGGTCTGGAAGGTGGAGAGGAGCATCACCACCGGAAGCTCGTCCACGCGGGGACGCAGGAAGTGACCGCGCCTGACGCTCATGAACGCAGTGACCATGACACCTGCCAGGAAGAAGCGCACGCCCGCAAAGAGGAGCTGGGAGCCATAGTCCCCTGCGGGGATGGAGAAGAGGCGATACCCGAGCTTGATGCAGGGGAAGGCGCTGCCCCAGAGCAGGCAGCAGAACGTGCAGAGGAGGAAGACTCCCCAGCCGGAGGTGAAGAAGGGCGAGAGCCGCGCGCCCTCGTCGCCGTTGCCCGTTGCCGCCGCAATCGCTGAAGCTTCCTTGACGCCCATGCGACTCCTCACGCCGGGATGGTCGCAGAGCGGCGCCCGGCATCAAAAAGGCCGTCGGCACGGATGCCGACGGCCGAACTCTCGTGGTCGGGACGACTGGATTCGAACCAGCGACCTCACGGTCCCGAACCGTGCGCGCTACCAAACTGCGCTACGTCCCGAAAAGCTTGTCTACTCTAGCAGATTTGCCCGGGCGAGAGTGACGTGAAGACAATCGCCGCAAACGCGCCTCGTACTGCCTCGTGCCGTCAGCCTGCCGCCCTAGGCGAGAAGCCCCCCTCGCCTGGAAACCGTACGCGTGGCGCGGGACCAGAGGCCGAGCTCCGAGCTCGCGCGACCGGCGACGCGAGACGCCGCGACCTCGTCCTCGCAAATCGCGAACACACAGCTCCCCGAGCCCGTGACCTGCGCGGCAAGCACGCCCTCCTGTTCGCGCAGCCACCCCTCGACGAGCGCGACCCCTCCCTCGACCCGGGCGGCGGCCTCGGCGAGGTTGTTGTGGAGGGCATCCACGACCGTGCGCACGTCTCCCGCACGAAGGGCCCGGCACATGCCCTCCGGCGAGGGCGGCTCGCTGGGCGCCAGGTCGAAGGCCCGGTAGGCCTCGGCCGTGGAGACGCCTCCCCTGGGTCTGACCAGCGCCACGGGAACACCGTCGAGCGGGGGGAAGGACTCGCGCAGCACGTCTCCCGCGCCGCCCAGGAAGGAGGGAGCCAGGTTGAGGAAGAAGGGCACGTCGGCACCCACGCCGCGGGCCACCGTGACCACGTGCTCGTCGGCGGGGTCCTCTCCCCAGAGCTCGCAGAGGGCGAGCAGCATGGCCGCCGCGTCCGACGACGACCCGCCGAGCCCGCTCTGTGCCGGGATGCGCTTGGTGACCTCGACCTGGAAGCAAGGCTCATGGCCGTACTCCTCGCAGAGGCGCTGCGCCGCGACCCACACCGTGTTCTTGCGTGGGTCGACCCCCACGTCCTCGCTCATGCGCAGGCCGGGCTCGCGGCCCGACTCCTCCCAGACGAGCAGCTCGTCGGCAAGGGAGACGGCCACCATGACGGAGTCGGCCCGGTGGTAGCCACGCTCGTCCCTGCCCGGATGGATTCCCAGGTGCAGGTTCAGCTTGGCCGGCGCGGCGATTCTGACTCGTTCCGTGCCCATGCGCCTCTCCCCCGATCCCTCATGCCGACAAGAGCGCCCCGCCGGCATCCGACGGGGCGCGCTTCCCTCTTACATCTCCACCTGCGAGTAATCGAGCAGGCGCTCCCCGGTGTCGGGATCATAGAGCTCGACGGTGGAGGTCAGCACGTCCACGTACTGGTAGGACTGGCGGGCGGTGCGACCGCGCCTCTCCTCCACCTCGATGACGAAGAGGGAGGGGTGGGCGCCCACCAGGGTGCCCGAGCGCTCGATGACGCGGGAGCGACCCATGTTCGCGCGGACCCTGACACGCTTCCCCTGCAGCCTGACCAGCTCGTCACGGATCTCGTCCACCCGGTTGACGGGGGAAGTCTCGTTATCCATCGCTTACCTCCAAGAAGTGGCCGCGGCGTGCACGCGATTCCGCAGCCTTGTACCATGCAGTCTTTGAGTGTATATCAGCAGGTGAGTATTCACCAAAGGTAGACAGCCGCAACGCGCCGAGACGGCACCTCGGGCAGCGCGACCCCAGGCCAGCGCGCCAGAACGCGGCCCATCACGAGGAGGACCCATGAACCAGGGACGCAAGGAACGCGTGCTCGAGGGACTCGAGTCGCTGGGACTCGAGCAGATGCTGGTGTGCGACCCGCTCTCGATCTGGTACCTGACCGGCTACTACACCGAGCCCTACGAGCGCTTCCTGGCGCTCTACCTGGGCAAGGGCCAGACCGTCCTCTTTGCCAACCGCCTCTTCCCCGACGCCACGGGGGCGGCAGACCGCGTCGTGGGCTTCGACGACACCCAGGACCCCATACCCCTGGTGGCCGAGGTCACGCGCTACGACGCGCCGCTGGGCGTGGACAAGGAGCTCGCGGCGCGCTGGCTCCTGCCCCTCATGGACGCCGGCGCGGCGAGCGGCTTCAGGCTCGCCTCCTCCGCCGTCGACGAGGCGCGCTCCGTCAAGGACGAGCGCGAGCGCCAGCTCATGCGCGACGCCAGCCTCACCAATGACCAGGCCATGGACTGGCTCGTGGCACAGCTACGCGAGGGCGTCACCGAGCAGCAGATAGCCGAGGGGCTGCTGGCGGAGTACCGGCGCCTTGGCGCGCAGGACCATTCCTTCACGCCCATCGTGAGCTTTGGCACCAACGCCGCCGACCCCCACCACGAGCCCGACCAGACCGCTCTGGCCAAGGGCGACATGGTCCTCTTCGACGTGGGCTGCAAGCGCGACTGGTACTGCTCGGACATGACCCGTACCTTCTTCACCGCCCGTCCCAGCGAGCGCCAGCTCCTGGTGTACGACACCGTGCGCCGCGCCAACGAGGCTGCCGAGGCCATCGTGCGCCCCGGCGTGACCTTTGCCCAGATCGACCTCACGGCCCGCAAGGTCATCGAGGACGCCGGGTTCGGCCCCCGCTTCACGCATCGCCTGGGGCACCAGATCGGCCTGCAGGACCACGAGCCCGGCGACGTCAGCGCGACCCACGACGAGCCGGTCCGGGTCGGCCAGTGCTTCTCCATCGAGCCCGGCATCTACATCCCGGGAGAGATCGGCGTGCGCATCGAGGACCTGCTCATCGTCACCGAGGACGGCTGCGAGATGCTCAACCACTACAGCCACGAGCCCCGCGTGGTCGAGCTATAGGTGCAGAGGGTCGAGGGGCCTACTCCTGGGGGCAGTTAGCCAGGGCGCCCTCGTCGGCGATGACGATGCAGTCGGGATGCAGCTGCAGCGCAGACGCGGGGCAGCTCGGAACCACGGGGCCGTAGCACATGGCCCTGACCGCATCGGCCTTGGCGGCGCCACTCGCCAGGACGAGCACGCGACGGGACTTCATGATGGTCCCCACGCCCATGGTGTAGGCCTGGCGGGGAACGTCGTCGGGGTCGTCGAAGAGGCGACTGTTGGCCTGGATGGTGCTGGGCGTCAGGTCGACGCAGTGGGTGCCCACGGGAAAGCCCTCGGCAGGCTCGTTGAAGCCGATGTGACCGTTGTTGCCGATGCCCAGGAGCTGGAGGTCCGGGTAGCCCGCCTCCTCGACCATGGCGTCGTAGGCTCGGCAGGCGGACTCGGCGTCGGGGTCGGAGCCGTCTGGCACGTGGGTGTTTGCCATGTCGATGTTCACGTGCTTGAACAGGTTGTCGGCCATGAAGTAGTGGTAGCTCTGGGAATCGTCGTGCGAGAGCCCGCGATACTCGTCCAGGTTATAGGTGCGGACCTGCGAGAAGTCTATCTCGCCGCGACGGTTTTTCTCGACGAGGAGGCGGTAGGCGCCGACGGGCGTGGTGCCCGTGGCGAGGCCCAGGACGCTCCTGGGGTCAAGGATGAGCTGGGCGGCGATGACGTCAGCCGCACGGCTGCTCATCTCATCGTAGTCTGCGACGCGAATGATTCTCATGCTTCCTCCGTAGACGCTCACGTTGTGCGGCGGCGCGCGGGCCCGCGCCCTTGGACAAGGACATTATAGAAAGGGCGGTTGCGGACCCCAGGAAGCGCTCGGCATGCGGAGGGTGGGGCGCGCCGGCGGCGTGGATGGAGGCGACTGGCGCGCCGCCCGACGCGACAACGGACTAGAGCTTCGCCGCGAGGTCCATGAGGGCGTGGAAGCGGTGCGAGATGGCGTTCTTCTCCTCGGGCAGGAGCTCGGCCATGGTCTTGCCGGGGAGCTCCGCCACGTTGAAGAGCGGGTCGTAGCCGAAGCCGTTGGCTCCGCGGCGCTCGAAGCCGATGGTCCCGGGCACGTCGCCGTCGCCGCGGAGAACCCCCTCGCCGTCCTCGTCGCGCTCGACCAGCACCACGGTGGAGTGGAAGTGCGCGCCGCGCTCGCGCTCGGGGACGTCCGTAAGCTCGGCGAGGAGCTTGTCGTTGTTGGCGTCATCGTTCCCGTGCTCCCCCGCCCAGCGCGCGGAGAAGATTCCGGGGGCACCGCCGAGCGCATCGACGCAGAGCCCAGAGTCGTCGGCAACGGCCATGGAGAGGCCCGTCTCGTCCAAGGCGGCACGCGCCTTGATGAGGGCGTTCTGGAAGAAGTCCTCACCGTCCTCGACGGGATCAGGGAAGTCGCCGAGCTCGTCCAGGGCCACGAAGCGATATCCCTCGAGCCTCTGGGAGAGGATTGCCTCTATCTCCGTGAGCTTGTGCGCGTTGCCCGTGGCCACCACGATCGTGGTGGCCGGGTCCAGGCTTCCTGCGTCTGCTACATCCGACATGTGGTCCTCCTTTGGGAGTTGGTCCGTCGCGTGCGGCACCTCCAACGTCACGTAGGGCGCGCCGCTCGAAGGCTAGCCGAAGATGCTCTCGTCCACGACGTCTGGAATCTGGTCGGGCGTGATGAGCAGGCCGCGGGTGCCTCCCACCATGACCTGACCGCCGTTGTAGATGACGCCACGTCGCTCGGGGGGTATGTCAAGGGCCTCTCCCACGGAACTCACGTTCTTGAAGAACTTCGAGTTGTAGGTCGCGCTCGACTTGACCTCGAACGCCGCGAAGGGCGTGAGGCCTCTCTCTATGACCAGGTCGATCTCCTCGTCCCTGCCGCTGGTTCTGTAGAAGGACGCGTGTAGCCGTCCCCTCGACGACTGCACGCATTTGGCGTATTCGGCAATGACGGCGTTCTCGAAGACGTTGCCACGCTTCGCGTATGCAGCCAGCGCTTCCGTGTCGTCGATTCCCAGCAGGTGGCACAGGAGGCCTGTGTCCATGAAATAGAGTTTGGGAGACTTTACGAGACGTGCATTGGCATTCGAGCTGTAAGGCCGAAGCTCGAACAGGATGTTGCTGGCGCTCAAGGCCGAGATCCACGACTTCGCAGTCTTCACGTCGACCCCAGCGTCACTTGCCAGGGCCGAGTAGTTGATCAGCTCCCCCGCACGTGCGGCGCACAACCCCATGAAGCGCTCGAACTCGGCCAGCTTGAGGACGCGCAGCTCCTCGCGTACGTCACGGTCCACATAAGTCCGTACGTAGTCGGCGAAGTACCGCGCGGGATGCACTCCGTAGTCATACAGTCGCGGATAGCCGCCGTACAGCACCCAAGCCCACCTGTCATTGCGAACGGCGTCGAGGAGGCGCGCGCCCTTCTCTGGCGCCGACAGGTCTCCCGGCCTGGCCGCCAGCAGCTCGGCGCGCGTCAACGGTGCCATGGTCACGAGCGCCACCCTACCCGCCAGGCTCTGGGACACCTGCTCGAGCTGGAGGTAGTTCTGGGAGCCAGAGACCACAAACTGGCCGGCGTCACCGGTCTGGTCGACGACTGTCTGGAGGTAGGAGAAGAGCTCGGGGACGCGCTGCGCCTCATCCAGAATCACGTGGCGGGCATGGCGGGCGAGGAAGTCTCGCGGGTCGTCCCGAGCCAGCGCACGCAGGTCAGGGTCCTCGAGCGAGAGACAGGTCCAGTCGGGAAGCATACTCCTCAGAAGAGTGCTCTTGCCCGTCTGCCGGACGCCCGTCAACGACACCACTGGATACTCTTCCAGCGCCTCTCTGATGGCCCGCGAGATGTCTCGGGGAATCAAGCCGTTGACCTCCTACTATCAGGATGGATATACGCTTCGTTTAACTGCAACTATACCTGATTTTTCGAGTTGAGATTCCCTGATTTTCAACATTGAGATTCCCTTATTTTGCTGGTCGAGATTCCCTGATTTTCAACGTTAAGATTCCCTGATTTGCAGAGCCGGCGCAGCATCCGCCCCGGGCCCCTCCCCTATGCGCCGAAGTTCGTCACCTTGCGCTGCAGCTCGACCAGGCGGGCGATTCCCGCCTGCCCGAGGTCGAGGAGGCCGTTCAGCTGGTCGCGGTCCATGGTGGAGCGCTCACCGGTGCCCTGCAGCTCCACGATTCCGCCGTCTCCCGTGGCCACCAGGTTCATGTCCACCTGTGCGTGCGAGTCCTCGGGGTAGTCGAGGTCGAGCAGCAGCCTGCCCCCGACGAGCCCCATGCTTATTGCCGCCACCTGGCCGGTAAGGGGCAGGCGAGAGATGCGTCCCGCCTCCATGTAGGACCTCAGCGCGTCGTGCAGGGCCACCCAGGCCCCGGTCACGGATGCCGTGCGCGTGCCGCCATCCGCCTGGATGACGTCGCAGTCGCAGGTCACGGTGTACTCGCCCAACCTCCCCAGGTCGCACACCGCCCTGAGGCTGCGCCCCACCAGGCGCTCGATCTCCATCGACCGCCCCTTGCGCCCGCGATACTCGCGGCGTCCGCGCGTGTTGGTCGCCGCGGGGAGCATGGCATACTCGGCGGTCACCCAGCCCGCATGCTGGCCCTTGCGCCAGGCCGGCACGCCCTCCTCCACCGTCGCGGCACAGAGCACGCGCGTGTCGCCAAACTCCACCAGGCAGGAGCCGTCCGCGTTCTTCATGACGTCGCGCGTGAGCGTGACGGGCCTCAGCTGGTCGTCGGCACGGCCGTTCGCACGGACGAGCTCGTACGCACCGGATGCTCCCATGGTTCCTCCCCATATGACGACGGGCCCCGCGGGGCCCGTCCTGGATGCGATGGTGGGCGATGACGGATTCGAACCGCCGACCTTGTGCGTGTAAGGCACCTGCGCTAGCCGCTGCGCCAATCGCCCGTAGGGACAAAGTGTAGCACGGAGGGGCCATGCGGCACCTGCTCGGGAGGCGCACGCCAGGCGCCATGGCCTGCGTCGCACCTCACCCGCGGGTTCCTCCCGACCATTCGCGTCGTATACTGTCAGGCATGAACGCCACAGTGAAATCCATCGCGTCCCTGCTGCGCGACCACGGACTGCTGGCACGTGGCCCGCAGTCCGTTGACGCTGCGTCCGTCTCGCTCACCGGGGCAGACTGCGACTCCCGCTTCGCCGGGCCAGACCACCTCTTCGTCTGCAAGGGCGCCGCCTTCAAGCCGGCGTACCTTGAGCAGGCGCTCGAGGCCGGGTGTGTGGCCTACCTCTGCGATGACTCCCGCGCAGACGAGCTCGCGGCAGTCGCGCCGCACGTCTCCGCGCTTGTCGTGCGCGACGACGGCCTCCGCACGGCGATGGCCCTCTCGTCCGCTGCCTGCTGGGGCCACCCCGACAACAAGCTTGAGGTCGTGGGCATCACCGGCACCAAGGGCAAGAGCACGACGGCCTACATGCTCCGGGCGATCCTGGACGCGTGCCACGACACGCCCCAGAGCGCCATCATGGGCTCGATCGACACCTTCGACGGCATCGAGGACGCAGAGAGCGTCAACACCACTCCCGAGCCGCCCGACCTCTGGCGCCACGTTGCCAACGCGGCGCAAAGCGGGCTCCCCTACCTCACCATGGAGGTCTCGAGCCAGGCGCTCAAGTACGAGCGCGTCGTGGGGCTCGGCCTCGACGTCGCCTGCTTCCTCAACATAGGCCGCGACCACATATCGCCGCGCGAGCACCCCAGCTTCGAGGACTACTTCGCGAGCAAGCTGCGCATCTTCGAGCAGGCCCGGGTGGCCGTCGTGAACCTGGGGAGCGACCACGCCGACGAGGTCCTGGCGGCGGCGGGCCGCTGCAAGCACGTCGTGACCTTCCTCGCAGACGGGGATGCCGCCGGCTCCGACGCCGACGTATGGTGTAGGGACCCGCGCCCCTCCGACTCCGGAATTCACCTCTTCGTCCACACCCCCAGCTGGGAGGGCGAGGTCGAGGTGGGCATGGCGGGCCTCTTCAACGCCGAGAACGCCCTCTGCGCCATCGCCGCCTGCGAGGTGCTGGGCATCGGGCAAGAGCAGGTCAAGGCTGGCCTTGCGCACGTGCGCGTCCCCGGTCGCATGGAGCTCCTGCGCACGTCGGACCCCCACATCACCGGCATCGTGGACTACGCCCACAACAAGCTGTCGTACCAGCGCTTCTTCGCCTCGGTGGCCAAGGAGTACCCCGGCCGCGAGGTCATCGCCGTCTTCGGCGCACCGGGAGGCAAGGCCTACGAGCGGCGCCGGGAGCTCCCCGAGGAGGCGTCGCGCTGGGCGGACTTCGTCGTCTACACGGAGGAGGATCCAGCGCACGACCCCGTGGAGGAGATCTGTGCCCAGATGGCCGCGGCCACACCCGAGGGCCAGGACTTCGAGGTCATCGTCAACCGCCCGCGCGCCATTGGGCGTGCGGTCGAACGGGCGTTCCAGAGCCCACGCGGGGCCGTGGTATGCCTCCTCGCGAAGGGAGACGAGACCCGCCAGCACGAGGGGGACTCCTTCGTTCCCTGCGAGACCGATGCGACCCTCTTCGAGCGGGCCGTCGCCGCACGCACGGCGCGAACGGACCGCGGCTAGCTCAACCCTCCCACAAGACGAACGCAGGCCGAGAAAGGACCGCCATGCCCACTGCCCTCTCGCTCCCCACCTTCCCCGTCGACGCCAGCAAGGTCCCAGACCCCATGGCCGAGCGCCTCTCTCGCATAAAATATGTGATCAGCGACACCGACAACACCATGGTGAGCCACGGACAGGCGCTCTCGACCACGGACGGGACCCCCTCCGCCGAGCTCGCGCAGACCCTGGTCGACCTGCGACGCGCCGGCGTCCAGGTGATTCCATGCACCGGACGCAACCGAGCCATGATCCGCGAGGACGCTCGCATCCTGGGCCTTCCCGGCTGGATAGGCGAGATGGGCGGCGTCCTCTGCCTGCACGAGGGCTCCGACGCGGTGTGGCACTACTTCACCGCCCAGATGCCCTTCGACGAGGCCTGCAGCAAGACCCCTCACGACCTCATCATGGAGACCGGCGTGGTGGACCGCATGCTCGCCCGCTGGTACGACTGCCTCGAGACCTACAACGACAACAACATCGGCTACCAGTACCGCGAGGTCACGGTGGCGCTGCGCGGTGCGGTGATCGAGGACGAGGCCCAGGCCATGCTGGACGAGACGGGCCTGCCTCTCTACCTGGCCGACAACGGCTTCGTGACGCGCATCACCGGCAAGACCATCCTGCCGAGCTTCGAGGACGGTCGCGTCGAGGACGTGCACACCTACCACATCACGCCGCGCGGGCTGGACAAGGGCTCGGCCGCGCGACGCTACATCGAGCTCATGGGCTGGGACCCCGCCGAGGTCATGGCCTGTGGCGACTCTCCCGCGGACTGCGCCATGGCGGGCGAGGTCGGCACCTTCCTGCTCATGCGCAACGGCATCAGCAACCCGAAGGCCCAGGCCGCGCTGGCGACGGCGGGCAACGCCTTCGTGTCTGCCCAGGACTCGACCGACGGCTTCTGCCAGGCCATGCGCACGCTGCTGGAACTCAAGCGTCAGGCATAAGTAGACGAGGGCCCCTCGCACGAATTCGATTTCGTGCGAGGGGCTTTGTAATACGCGCAGGTTCGCAATGGTCGCGCTCGCATCATTCTCGTTTCGTGCGAGAGTCACGTGACGCCATGGGGTGCTTGAGCCACTCCTACGCGGTCTGCTGCCACGCGACGGCGCTACGCGAACTTGGGATTGGCGACGCGCACGCAGTCGGGAAACTCCTCGCGCAGGCGCCCGAACGCCTCCTGAACTTCGGTCGGCACGTCCACATGGACCAGGAAGTCTCTGCCACGCGGGCCGTAACCACCCTCGTCGTCAGTCAGGCGGGGCAGCTCCCCCATAAGCAGGGTCAGGTAGCGCCGCAGCCCCCACATTCCCAGAGGCTCTTCCTCGAAGTCAAGGCGGGCGAGAGGATCGGCCGTCTCGCTCATGCGGTCCGTGCCTCGCGCCACAACACGCGTCGCATAGGTCGCATAGCTCACGGGAAGTACGTCCGGCCAGTCGTGCCGTGCGATGGCCTCCATGCGCAACTGCATGGTGGCGTCCTGCGAGAGTATCAGCGAGCGACAGGGAACGCCCCTCTCGTCCAGGAGCTCGCGCAGGTAGCCGGTGTTGTTTCCGCAGTTGGTTGACCGCCGCTCGAGGAGGTCCGCCTCCAGCCCGTGCCTGGTGCGGAGGTACGCGGCGAAGACGTCCGCCTCGCAGGCGTCGTCCTCGAAGTCGAGGTCGGGGCAGAGCCCGCGCACGCGTTCACGGAAGGTCTGGGTCGTGTGACCGGCCCCACCCACGATCACGTAGGCCTTCGCGACGTCCGCGCGCATCGCCGCCGCCAGCACGTCCCCGCCTGCGAGGATGCTCCCGCCAAAGAGCGCCATCACGTCGGCCTGGGCGAAGCCATAGCGCCCCTGGAGGGCGTCCCGGGTCAGCGTGGGGACGTCACGCCTTCCCAGGAACCTCGCCAGAACGTTCATGTCGTGAGCCAGCTGAACTGCGACCATCTCTGCCACCTCGTCACTCCCCCGGCATGTCCCGGCGTTAGAGCCGTCGTGCGTCGATGCTACGGACGAGCCTACTCTCGCGCTCCACGACGAGGCCGGGCACGTCCATCGGAGCCTCGCCCAGAAGCCGTTCCAGCATGCTCAAGGAAGGGCCCAGGAGGTCGACCGTCGCCATGCCGCGCTCCTCCGCCTCCTGGCGGAGCTCCTCGCGCAGTCCCTCGTCGAGTATGGTGTGGAAGAGCACCGTCGCACTGCCGTCTGGAACGTAGCGATCCAGGTAACGGCGGACCCCCTCCATGCCCTCGACATGCGTTAGGCGAGAGACGACGACGCTCTCGCGCCTGAACTGGATCGCGGCGGCCCTCACGAGCGCAAGCCCCGTCTCGCCCAGCGCGTCAGAGAGCACGTGCACGACCAATGGTCCCCCTGTCCTTGCGCTGCCATCCCCAAGCTCATCGAACTCGACTTCGCGGCACATGGCCTCTCCCCTCATGGAGCCGGACGACCTGCGGGCTACATACGCCTTTCCACCTCGGTGGCGCCAAGACCCGCCCGACGCCACCGCAGCTGGATCCTACCCCAGCTTCCTTGCCTCATCGGCGCTCATGCCCAGCACCACCGGCGTCGAGCGGTAGCCGACGCCCATGCGGTCGATCCCCATGTCGATGAGCTCGAGGAAGTGCTCGCGGGTGCGGATGGCGCCGGAGCCCTTGACCTTGATCCTGCCCTCGCCGGCCTCGATCATCGCCGCGACGACCTCGTTGGTCGCGGCGCGCTGCTCGCCACCGGTATAGAACCCGGTCGAGCTCTTGATGAAGTCGGCGCCCGCGGCCACGGCGCAGCGCGTGCCGGCCTTTACCTGGTCGATGGTGAGGGAGTCGGTCTCGACGATGACCTTCACGTTGGTGCCGTAGCCGTGGCAGACGTCGACGACTGCCTTTATGTCCGCGGTCACGTAGTCGAGGTCGCCGGAGCGCAGGCGCCCGTAGTTGGCCACGATGTCCAGGTCCTCGATCTCGTAGTTCCTGCAGTACTCCTCGGCCTGGAGCGCCTTGGACGCGGTGGTGGAGAGACCGAACGGGAAGTCGCACACGACGCAGATGCCCGTGTTGGTGCCCCTGACCATGGGGGCGACGATGTCCAGCGAGGCGGGGTTGACGCAGATGGTCTTGCAGCCGAAGTCGATGCCCTCCTGGCTGTACTTCTTGATGTCCTCCGCGGTGAACTCGGGCTTGAGCACGGACTGGTCGATGTAGCTCGCGAGCTCGCGCTCGCTCATCTCCGCCGCCTTCTTGCTGGGGTTCATGGCATGTCCTCTCTCTTGTCTTTTTGTACGGCACCTACCGTACTTTTGCTGACGGGAATGTACCACCCCGGTCTGGGGGTGTAGGATATGTCTCGTTATTTGTTCGTATGTACCGTACATATATTCAAATCATGGGAGAGGAGCTCGTGGACAACCTCGCCGCCATCGCATCCAGCCCCCTGGACGACAGCTCGCAGCTGCCCCTCTACCAGCAGCTCAAGCAACGCATGCTGCAGCTCATGGCCAGCGGCTCCCTCGACGAGACGACACCGCTGCCCACCGAGATGCAGCTCTGCCAGGCTTTCGGCCTCTCTCGCGCGACGGTGCGTCGCTGCTTCAAGGACCTTGTGGACGAGGGCCGTGTCGTGCGCAGGAGGGGCCACGGAACCTTTGTGAGGCCAGAGACGACACGCGGTGAGAGCAGCGTCCCCCTCAACTTCTCGTCCGAGATGGAGTCTGCGGGGCTCCTGCCCGCGTCGCGGCTCCTGGGCCTGAGACGACGCGAGGCCTCGGGTGGCATATCCCGCAGGCTCGGCGTTGCCGAGGGCACACCCGTGTGGGAGATCAGACGCCTGCGCCTGGGCAACGGCCTCCCCCTGCAGCTCGCCATCGCCTACGTCCCCTGCGAGCTCTGCCCGAACCTCAGCGAGGAGGACCTCTCGACCTCCCTCTATGCGCTCATCTCTCAGGGCTCGGGGGCCCTGCCCGCCCGAGCGGAGGAGAGCTACGAGGCGGTCTGCCTCGACGCACGCGAGGCGAAGGCCCTGGGTGTCAGGGTGGGCAGCGCGGCGCTCAGGGTGCTCAGGACCTCCTTCGACACCACGGGACGCGCGTTCGAGGCCTCAGTGCTCATCGAGCCCGGCGACCGCAGCCGCCTCGTCGTGAGCCTCAGCACCGAGGGCACCGAGCTCCGTCGCGTCTGGGGCTGACGCCCGGCCAAGGTGGCACGCCACTCTCGCCCGCATGATTGCGCGCGTCACGACGGCACGCACTGCGGTGCCCCCCGCCAGAAAGAAGGGTCCCGCCGGAAGACCGACGGGACCCAAATGCTCGACTCTGTGGAACGGGAACTAGAACTCCACGGGCAGGTCGTAGTAGACGCACTTGAGGAGCTGCTCCATGTCCTCCTGGGACGGCTGGCGGGGGTTGGCGCCGGTGCAGGCGTCGGCGATCGCATTGGCCGCGACGGTCGGGAGCTTCTCGAGGAACTCCTTCTCGTCGATGATGGAGGTCTCGGACTTCACGCCGCCCTCGCCGTAGTTCTTGATGGCCTGGGGGATGTCCAGCTTGTCGTTGAGGTCACGGATGTACTGGACCAGGGCAGCGACGAGCTCCTCGTTGGTCTCGCCCTCGAGGTGCAGGATCTCCTTGGCGACGAAGGCGTAGCGCTCGGCGGCACGGGCGTCCTTGGCGTTGAACTGGATGACCTTGCCCAGGTACATGGCGTTGGCGCAGCCGTGGATGATGTGGCCGCCGCTGAAGGCGGCACCGGTCTTGTGGGCCATGGAGTGCACGATGCCTAGCAGGCCCGACGAGAAGGCGATGCCGGCGATGCACTGCGCGTCGTGCATGTGCTGGCGCGCCACCTTGTCGCCCGTGTAGGAGACGGGCAGCCACGTGGTGATCTCGCGGATGCCGTGGAGGGCGGGGCCGTCGGTGAAGGTGGAGGCGACGGTCGAGACGTAGGCCTCCATGCAGTGGGTCAGGGCGTCCATGCCGGTGTGCGAGCAGAGCTTCGCGGGCATGGTGTAGGTGAGCTCGGGGTCGACGATGGCAACGTCAGGCGTGATCTCGAAGTCGGCGAGGGGGTACTTGATGCCCTTCTGGTAGTCCGTGATGATCGAGAACGCGGTGACCTCGGTCGCGGTGCCGGAGGTGGAGCTGATGGCGCAGAAGTGGGCCTTCTTGCGCAGCTCGGGCAGGCCGAAGACCTTGCACATGTCCTCGAAGGTGCACTCGGGGTACTCGTACTTGATCCACATGGCCTTGGCTGCGTCGATGGGGCTGCCGCCGCCGATGGCGATGATCCAGTCGGGGCCGAACTCGGACATGGCCGCGGCACCCTTCATGACGGTCTCGACGGAGGGGTCGGACTCGACGCCCTCGAAGAAGGCCACCTCGAAGCCGGCCTCCTTGAGGTCCGCCTCGACGTCCTGCAGGAAGCCGCCGCGACGCATGGAGCTGCCGCCCGAGACGATGATGGCCTTGGAGCCCTTGAGGTTCTTCACCTCGTGACGGGCGCCCTCGCCGAAGTACAGGTCACGCGGGTTGGTGAAACGTCCCATAAACTCTCCTCCTTCAACTGGCCCCGCCCCCGCGGAGCCGCGATGGTTAGAGAGGCCCTGTGCCCCAGGACGCGCAGACTGTCGCACGCGACCTGGCTCAGCCCCATATCCTCCTGAGGATACCTGCATGAAATAAAATTGGGTATACGAAACCACTTGTCGACTTTTAAGGCCCGATTGCTGAATATTTTACCTACATGTATTGACAAAATTGAATGACCAGTATTTACTGTACATTTATATTCATGCCTGGGCGAGAGAGAGGCCCGGCCACCTTCCCCCATAACAGCCCAAACAGGCCACCCTCGCCGCAGCCGTCACGCGCGCCGCGGGACGCGCTCCGCTACGATTGTCGCACCAGCTCCCGGGCTCGGACCCGGGAGAAGAGGCAAGGGAGGCACGCTTGGCATACGAGCCAAACAGGGAGGACTACCAGCGTCTGAGCCTGCAGTTCATGCGCAGCGCCGACCGCATGGGCCCGCTTGCCGCGGCAAGGGCCTTCGCCGGATTCGGCCGCCGCTTCTCGCAGGACCGCGACTCGCTCCCGCAGGACGACGCTGACCGCGCCTTCGGCCTCGTCGCGCGCGCCACCACGGTCATAGACTACGAGCTTCCCTTCTCGGACGACGACAAGGCGGCGGCGCTGGTGCAGAAGGGCCACGAGCTCCTGGACGAGGCGCTCGTCCTCGACGCGCACTGCTATGACGCCCTGCGCATGCAGCAGGCCTCCCAGATAGACTCCTTCGACGGCTACTATGACTTCCTCAGGACCGAGGGCGACGACGTGCGCGCATGGTGCCTGCGCCAGCACGAGCACGCGCTTAAGCGCGAGGGCGGGGAGCGCGGCAGGATCGCCGCCAACCTGGCCCTGCGGCCCTTCATCCGCTGGCGCGCCATGCAGGCGAGCAAGGCAGTCATCTGCGGCCGCAACAAGGACGCCATCGACATCGCCCGCGAGCTCATGCGAATCGACCCCGACGACGAGGCGGACGTGAGGTACACCGCGCTCATCGCCCTTGCGAAGGTCGAGGACGAGCAGGGGCTCGAGGAGCTCTGTCGAAAGGGCGCCCAGATCGAGGCGCGGCGCGGCATGCCCGCGACGCAGGACGCCTGGACGCAGCTCGCGCGCATCGCCCTTGCCTACAAGAGCCACGACCTGGTCGGCGCGCGCGACGCCATCACGAGGCTCGCCGAGACCCATCCCAACGCCCTCTCGGCCCTGGCCATACAGCGCGAGCTCCCAGATGGGGTCTTCTCTCGCCTGGTCACGCAGCCTAGGAGCGAGGACGAACTCATCCTGGCCATATCCGAGGGCACCGTCCTCTTGCAGGAGGGTCGCGACAAGGAAGGGCGCGGTGCCCTGGGCGCGTGGCTGCGCGAGGAATGCCTGGGGCGCCTGGGCCACGACGAGCGCGCCCACGTGTTTGCCGACGAGGTCGAGTGGGGCGTCGGCAGGGAGGCGGAGTAGGTGGACGCGCACGAGGAGCTTGTGCTCAGGCTCGCCCAGAAGCGCAGCATCGCGTTGGGGCTCTCGTCCAGCGGGTACGCGGAGCTCCTCCTCGCCGTGCGCGAGGACCCCAGCTCCTTCATGGACGACAAGGGCGACGAGGCCCTGCTGCTGGTGCAGAAGGCCCTGGAGCGCTACGACGCGTCGCTCCAGGACGACGACCTCCTGGACGATGACGCCTACCTGCAGACGCGGCAGCGGCGCATGGCGCGCATGCGCCAGGACTGCGCGGCCGCGCTTGCGGTCGACCCACAGTGCACGGATGCCCGGCTCCTGGACGCCATCGCGCGGGACCTGGACGTCGACCCCTACCTCGAGCTGCTGCTGGACATACTCGACGACTCGCCCGAGCCGTCCTGGTCCGACGGGGGCGCTGCGGACGCCTGGGACGACGTGTTTGCCCGCCCCCGCCTGCGCGTGCGCGCGGCGATCGTGAGGGCGCTCTTCGACTCCGCCCGCTACCGCAAGGCGGACGAGNCACGTAGGCCGGACGCGGGTTGGCGGCAAGCCAGCGCAGCACCGCCGCGAACTCGGCGTTGTCCGCCGGACTCGCAGCCACCATGCCGGGGATGCACCGCACGCAGGCGACGTCCTCCAGGGCCATGTGGCTCGCCCCCAGAATCGCCGAGTCGCAGCCGCAGCTCACGCCCACCAGCATCACCGGCGAGCGCATGATGCCCAGGTTCACGCGGATCTGGTCCAGGACGCGCGCCGTGATGAAGGTCGCATACGAAGGCGCGAAGGTGCAGAACCCCTCGTTGGCCAGGGCGGCCGCGACCTCGATCTGGTTCTGCTCGGCGATGCCGCACTGCACGAAGGCCTCGGGGCAGAGCTCGCGGAGGCCGCCCAGGTTGAGCCGGCGCCCGTAGTCGGACACCACGACGGATAGCTCGTCGCCGCCACGGGCGAGCCCCTCCATCACCTCGCCGAAGACCGCCTTGTGAGACATGCCGGCGAAGCGCGCCGCCTCCTCGGGCGAGACGAGGCCAATGCCTTCGCCCGCGCCCCCAACCGGCATGCCAGCGCCTCTCTCACTCATCGCAGATCTCCCTCTCGCGGGCGTCCAGCTCCTCCATGGCACGCACGTACAGCTCGTCGTCCAGGGCGCAGTCGTGCCACTCCACCCTCATCTCGGCGAAGGAGAGGCCCTTGCCCTTCACCGTGCGCGCCACCACGACGCGAGGCCGGGTCGAGCGTGCCCTCAGGGCTGCCCGCAGCGCCATGACGTCATGGCCGTCCACCTCGCAGACCTCGAAGCCGAAGGAGGCGAACTTGCGCTGGATGGGACCGTTGTCCAGGATGTCCGAGGTCGAGCCGTCCAGCTGCATCCCGTTCGCGTCCACGACCACCGTCAGGTTGTCCAGGCGCCTGAACGCAGCGAAGCCGGCGGACTCCCATATGGAGCCCTCGTCGCACTCTCCGTCGCCCACCACGCAGAACACGCGCGAGTCGAGCCCGCGCCTCCTGATCGCCAGGGCGAGGCCGGCCGAGTAGCCCAGCCCCATGCCCAGGCTGCCGCCCGAGGTCTCGATCCCCCGGGAGGGGTCGCGGTGGGGGTGCTTGAACAGGACGGCGTCGGGGCCGAAGAGCCCGCGGTCCAGGTCGTCCTGGCTGATGAGGCCCGCCGCGAGCATGGCGGGATAGAGCGCCACCGAGCAGTGCGCCTTCGAGACGACCAGGCGGTCGCGCCGCTCCCANGTTCTGCTCCAGGACCAGAATGGGCTCGCCGTCGTCGCAGCCCAGGTAGCCGGCATGCTCCTCGTCCACCGGGCATGACAGGTAGCGCACGCTGGACCTGAGGATCTTGCGCCCCGAGCAGCGCTCGACAGCGTCAAAGAGCGACTCGCGCGAGAAGTCCGAGGCCTCGAGGCCCGGACAGGCGCAGAGGTTGGACCAGCTCTCCTGACAGAGTAGCGGCGAGCCGGCCGACGAGCGTACGCGGCGCATGAAGAGCGCGGGGGCGGAGGGGGCGATTCCCAGCTCGCCGGCCACGCTGCGAGGAGCCTCGACGACCTCCTTGGCCAGCACGTCGGTGACGTAGGCCACGCCGCGCTCGTGCAGGAGGGTGGCAAACGAGAGGGGCCTCAGCACGCTGGGCCTGGCAAGCCCTCCCTCGGTGACGAAGGTGCCGCTCCCCTTGCGACTGACGAGCAGCCCCTCCTCCACCAGCGTGCGGATGGCACGCCTCACCGTGCCGCGACTGAGGCCGTAGCGGGCCATGAGCTCGGACTCCGAGGGGATGGCGTCGCCCTGCCGCCACTCCTTCGTGGCGATGGCCTGGCGCAGCGCCGAGGCGAGCTGGACGTGCAGGGGGCCCTCGGAGGCAAGCGCTGGTTGGGTCAGAATGCAGCTGGCGTCTGCCGCAAGGGGGTCAGGAAGCGTCGGAAACCCAAAGCGCTGCTCTCTCACGGGATCCCTCTTTCGCTTTGGTCCATGACATGGATAGGTCGTATACAGGACAACTACTGTACAGGCAACTTGTGTACAGGATAGTCCATCCAAGCCAAGCCCATGAAAAAAGGGAGAGTGCCGGGGAGAGGGGCCTCGCGCAAGGCGGCAAGACGCCCGTTCGCGGAATCCGGCCACCGGCGGCGGCTGGCTGGTAGGGGCGGTGGGGTTCGAACCCACAATCCTTTCGGCGAGGGATTTTAAGTCCCCTGCGTATGCCAATTCCGCCACGCCCCCAAGGTCCAGCGGACGCGGACAGCTCGATGCGGCCCGCGCGACAAGGGCATCTTAGCGCAGCGGGGCGAGGCGCGGGTGCCAGCCCAGGGGCGATTCCGCGCCGGTGCGTGTCGCCTCGGCGCATATGGCAAGGCCGAAGAGAAGGTCGCTCTCGCTCACCGTGAGGCGGTCGAAGCCCGCGACGCCCATGAGCTCCGCCACGGCCAGGGCCCCGCCCAGGATCACTCCGGAGCGCTTGGGCTGAAGCCCCGGAAGCTCGGCCCTCTCGCCCAGCGAGAGTCCCGCGATGCGCACGGCGAGCGACTCCACGTCACCGCGGCCAAGCTCGCTCAGATGCACGCGCAGGGGATCGTAGGGCACGAGGGCGTCGCGCACGGCGACGAGGCTCGTCACGGTGCCACCCGTGACCACCAGGCGACTGGCACGGTCGCGCAGGCCCTCGCCTTCGAACGCCGTCTCGAAGGGTCCGCGGCAGAACGCGCGGGCGGCAGCGACCTGGTCGTCGGACGCCGGGCCGTCCCCTGGCAGGAAGCGCTCGGTCACGCGGCGGCATCCCACGTCCACCGAGGTCACGGCCTCGAGGCGCAGGCCCCTCTCGCCCAGGCTGCCCACGGCGAACTCGGTGGAGCCGCCGCCGTTGTCCGCCACCAGGATCCGCTCGTCGGGGAAGTCCTGCGCAACGCCCAGGAAGGTAAGCGAGCCCTCGACGCGGCCGGCGATGACCTCGGGCAGGAGGCCACGTGCGATGAGGTCGCCCTCGAGCTCGGCCGAGTTGGAGGCGTCCCGCGCGGCAGAGGTGAGCGTGCAGCAGACGACCCGCGCCGCGGCCTGTCGGGCGTTGGCGAGGTAGCGGTCCACGCAGTCGAGGACGCGCGCCCTGGCGGCATCGCCGATCCTGCCGGTTGCAGAGAGGCCCTCGCCCAGGTTGCATATGGTCGAGGTCTTGGCCATGCGCCTCACGCGGCCACCCTCGACGTCGCACACAGCGAGGCGCACGGTCACCGTGCCGACGTCGATGCAGGCTACTCGTCCCATACTGCCTCCGGGTCGTAGCCAAAGACGAAGTCGAGGGCCTTCGTGGGCCACGCACGCGTGTCCTGGTACTCGACCGGGGCGGAGGGGTCGGCCTTCCCCTGGCTGTCCAAGCCCTCGACGGTCACACTGGTCTCGCCCTCCTGGACGTACCCGCGCTTGCGCGCCTCGTCCTCGATGCCCTCCTTGGACGTCAGGCTCTTGAGGTCGCCCTGGAGCGAGTCGTTCTTCTCGCTCAGCTCGTCGTACCTCCTCTGCAGGTCCTCGCCGCTGCGACGCGCGGCGTAATAGCCCTTGACGGGACCATAGAGCGAGGCTGCCACGACGACCAGGACGACCAGGACGACGAGGGCCACCTTGTGCCCCAGCAGGCGAGTACCCAAGCTGCGGGCGGAGTCTGCGACGTCCGAGGGGTCCAACCCCCTGAGGGAGGACAGCCTGCGGGCGGCAGACGCGGCCAGCCCGCCCAGGCCTCCTCCCGCCTCGCGCCCCGTGGCGCTCGCGNCCGTCCACGAGGCCGACCCCGTCATCGTGGACGTGCCCGACCTGCCCGCCTGGGCGGAGGCCATTCCCGAGATCGAGGGCGCGGCGCGCGACTATGCGCGGAAGACCGGCTACGACTGGTAGACGGGGACGCGGAGGGGACGCGCCTGCGACTTTGCTATACTTTGGCCCGCGTCCCCATCGTCTAGCGGTCAGGACATCGCCCTTTCAAGGCGACGACACGAGTTCGAGTCTCGTTGGGGGCACCATCGCAAGCGAAGCGAGCCCGCCTGGCAGCTGCCGGCGGGCTCGACTTTTTGCGCCTCTGGTCACATTCCGGTTGCGGGAGGCTGGCGGCGATGCAGTGCGCCTCGAGGCTGCGTCAGCGTCCATCCAGGCAAACTAGTGTACACAAACTTGGTGCATTATGAAAAAAATCCCAGGTAACTAGTTGCAATATTTTTGCATTTCCCAGTTTGTGCACACTAATCGCACCGTCAGTCCCCTCATCCGATGCCAACGGACGAGCCGCCGGCACCCTACAGCCCAACCAGCCGCGGGCGCACCGCCAGGCCACCACCGCTACAGCGACGCCAGGCGCCCGAGCACGGACGCCGCCACACCCTCGACGTTNACACCACGGAGGGGCTGGGGCGGCGTAGGTCTGGCGGCGTTTCGATAGCTAGCCGCGAGCGGCACGCTCCTCTTTCTTGACCTCGTCCCAAAGCTCGTTGAGGGCAGATGTCCCCAGCTCGTCGATCGCGAGGCCACACTCGCGGGCAAGCGCCTCCATGCGCGCCCAGCGACGACGAAACTTGCGATTGGAGCTCGCGAGCGCCTCCTCTGCGTCGATGCGGGCATGGCGCGCGACGTTGACGAGTGAGAAGAGCAGGTCGCCAAACTCCTCTGCCGCCTCCTGGCTTCCGGGCTCCTCGGCCTCGAACTCGGCGCGCTCGCTGGCGAACTGGTCCCACACGTCGGCGATGGACTCCCACTCGAAGCCCGCCTTCGCGGCGCGCTTCGAGATCTTCTGGCACTGCATGAGGGAGGGCATCGAGCTCGGTACGGAGTCCAGGAGCCCCTCGGGCGCGACGTCGGACGAGCGCCCCTCTCGCTCGGACCTCTTCACCTCGTCCCAGATGTCCAGGACCTTCCCGGCCGAGTCCACCGCACCCGCTGCGGCGGCGTCGCCAAACACGTGGGGGTGGCGACGGACGAGCTTCTCGTTGAGCTCGCGGCAGACGTCGTCCACGTCGAAGTCACCCTCGTCCTGGGCGATCTGCGCGTGGAGGAGCACCTGCTCGAGCACGTCCCCGAGCTCCTCGCGCAGGTGGGGCATGTCGCCGGCGGCTATGGTGTCGACCGCCTCGTAGGCCTCCTCGATCATGTTGCGCGTGATGGAGGAGTGGGTCTGGACCTTGTCCCAGGGGCAACCGTCGGGCTGGCGCAGCCGCCAGATGGTGCGCACGAGGCGGTCGAACTCCGGATGTGACGCAGGCGCCCCGGGACGGGCGGCCGTCTGGGCGTCCACCTCGTCGGCAAGCCTGCTCAGGTCGCTCTGTTCCTCTGCCATGTCTCGCTCCCCGTCTGCTCGTCTGCCCACGCGCCCGCCAGAGCGCAGTTGGTCCTAGCGAAGAGCATAGCCCTGGAGGGGCCCAGTGGCCCGCGAGCAACGGCGTTGGCGGCAAACCGACTTCTTCGCCGCAATTGTCGGCACTTCCTCCGGTCCAAAGTACCGACGACCTCGCAGCAACTTGACGCTCGAGCGCAAACCCGTCCGCTTGTCGGCACCTTTCAAGGTGAGAAGTACCGACAAACCGTCCCCGCAGCATGCGGGCGGCAGGTGCGGGCTACGCAAAGTCACGGTAGTCGATGAGCCTCAGGTCGTCGCGCGACTCGAGCCAGGCGCGCAGGGCGGGGTCGACGAGCGCGTCGACCTCCTTCGTTCGGTCCGTGGTCAGGGAGCTGCTGTGCAGGATGAAGTCGTCCAGGTAGCCGGGATGGCAGACGAAGACGACCGTCTCGCCGTCCGCCATGGACTCGACCGTCTGCCTAATGGCTGCGGCGGGGTCGTAGTCGGGGCTCATGCTGCGCATGACCATGCGCACGGGCGTCCCACCGCAGTCCACGGTCGCGGCCGGATCGAAGGAGACCGGCTGCTCGAGCAGGCCATGCGTGTGCGCGACATGCGAGACCGCCCGGTTCAGGTTGGGCGAGAGGACCGCATGCGCCTCGAAGTAGTCCGGGTCCCTGCCCGTGAGCTCGCGGAAGCGGGCGAGCTGCGCCTCGAGCTCGACCACCGCCTCGTCGAAGGCGACGAAGTCCTCCCCGCGCTGGTAGCTGGCGCGGTACTCGCGGCTGCTCCTGAAGTTGCCGTCTGGCCCGAGGAGGCTGGGCACGAGCGATGCTGCCGCGACCGGCGCGCCCAGGCAGACGTTGCTGTGCTGCCCCAGGGCCACGTCGGCGCCGGAGTCGCGCAGCCACGCAAGCCCCCGCTCCGTCTCGGGCATGTTGGGCATGACGCCCACGGAGCGAGCGAGCCCCTCGGCCGCGCTGCGCACGAGCCCGACGTTGACCGCATAGGAGTATCCCAGGTCGTCCGCACGAATCAGCAGCTGCTTCATGGAGGCTCCTCTCGCCCGTTGATTCAATGAGCATACTCCCGCAGGGAGCACGACAGCCCGCAAGCCATGGCCTCACGAAGAGCGGCCGACGACCCCGCCAAGCTTGTCGGTACTCCCTTGGGAAAAAAGTACCGACAAACTCGCGGCGCCAGCCCACTCGGGCTATAAATCATCCGTTTGTCGGCACATTTCGAGGCGAGAGGTACCGACAAGCCGCAGCCGGCGGCAGCCCTTGCCCCTCGGCGGCAGCCCTACAGCCCTGCCGCCCACCGCGGCATGCCCCTCTCGCCTACTCGCCCTCGTCGTCCCCGCCCACGGCCTCGAGCACCCGCAGCGCCACCGGCAGCAGCTCCTCCCTGCCGGTCCGGAAGGGATAGCTGAGCTTCTTGCTCTTTGGGTACACGATCGCCCGCTCTGCCTTGAGCTTTGCCACCACCGAGCGCGGGACCTCCATGCCCTGGTAGGTGATGCGCCCATTGGAGAGCGAGACGCTCGTCACGCCCAGCCTCTGGCAACGGATGCGCACGCGCGCGCGGTCGAAGAGGTTCTTGCCCGCCAGCGGGAGCGCGCCGAAGCTCTCCTCAAGCTCCCCCTGCAGCGCGTCGACGTCCGCGAGCTCCGCCGCCACCGCCAGCCTGCGGTAGGCCAGCACGCGCCTGTCCACCTCGGGCAGGTACTCCTCGGCCAGGTAGAAGTCGGCCGGAAGGTTGATGTTGACCTCCGCCTGCGAGACGTCGGCAGCCTCCCCGCGCGCCTCGCTCACCGCCTCGCCGAGCATCTGCGTGAAGAGGTCGAAGCCCACGCTGGAGAGGTTGCCGTGCTGCTCGCCGCCCATGAGCGACCCGGCGCCGCGGATCTCGAGGTCGCGCATGGCGATGCGCATGCCGCTGCCCAGGTCCTGGTACTCGTTGATGGCCGTGAGGCGGTCCGTCGCCTCGGGCGTGAGGGGCATCTCGCCCGGGAACATGAAGTAGGCGTAGGCCTGGACGTGGCCGCGGCCCACGCGACCCTTGAGCTGGTAGAGTTGGGCCAGGCCCAGGCGCTGGGAGTCCTCGATGATCAGCGTGTTGGTGTGCGGGTTGTCGATGCCGCTCTCGATGATGGTCGTGGCCACGAGCACGTCTATCTCGCGCTCGCTGAACTCCATCATCACGTCCTCGACCTGGGCTGCGCTCATCTGACCGTGCGCCACGCCCACGCGCGCCTCGGGGGCCGCCTCCTGAACGCGCGCGACGGCATCCTCGATGGTGGTCACGCGGTTGCTCACGTAGTAGACCTGTCCCTTGCGCTCGAGCTCCGCACGAATCGCGTCGCTCACCACGTCGGGGTCCCACTCCCCCACCGTGACCTTGACGGGCAGGCGCCCCGGTGGGGGCGTGAGGATGAGGCTCATGTCGCGCACGCCGCTCATGGCCATCTGCATCGTGCGCGGGATGGGCGTGGCGCTGAGCGTCAGCACGTCCACCTGCTCGCGCATGTTCTTGAGCTGCTCCTTGTGCTGGACGCCGAAGCGCTGCTCCTCGTCGATGATCACGAGCCCCAAGTCGTGCGGGTTGACGTCGGCGGAGAGCAGGCGATGCGTGCCGATGAGCACGTCCACCGTACCTTCCGCGAAGCCCTCGAGCGCCTGGCGCTGCTGGGCCGGCGTCACGAAGCGCGAGAGCACGCGCACGTCGAGGTCGAAGGGAGAGAAGCGCGCGAAGAAGGTCTCGAAGTGCTGCTGCGCCAGGATGGTGGTGGGGCACAGCACCATGACCTGGCGGTCGTCCTGGCAGCACTTGAAGGCGGCACGCAGGGCGACCTCAGTCTTGCCGAAGCCCACGTCGCCGCAGAGCAGCCGGTCCATGGGCTGCGACGACTCCATGTCGGCCTTGATGTCCGCGATGGCGCTGGCCTGGTCGGGCGTCACGTCGTAGGGGAAGCTCGCCTCCATGTCCTGCTGCGCGGGACCGTCGGGCGCGAAGGCGTGCCCCTGCACCGCGGAGCGGCGGGTGTAGAGGTCCACCAGGTCGAAGGCGAGCTTCTTTGCGCTCCTGCGGGCCTTGCCCGTCGCACGCGACCAGTCGGCCGTGTTGAGGCGCGTGAGGCGCGGGCTCGACCCGTCGGGACCCACGTAGCGCGTCAGGCGGTCGACCTGCTCGAGCGGGACGTNTTCATGGAGGCTCCTCTCGCCCGTTGATTCAATGAGCATACTCCCGCAGGGAGCACGACAGCCCGCAAGCCATGGCCTCACGAAGAGCGGCCGACGACCCCGCCAAGCTTGTCGGTACTCCCTTGGGAAAAAAGTACCGACAAACTCGCGGCGCCAGCCCACTCGGGCTATAAATCATCCGTTTGTCGGCACATTTCGAGGCGAGAGGTACCGACAAGCCGCAGCCGGCGGCAGCCCTTGCCCCTCGGCGGCAGCCCTACAGCCCTGCCGCCCACCGCGGCATGCCCCTCTCGCCTACTCGCCCTCCTCGCCCCCGCCCACGGCNGGATGAGCTCGAGGTCCGCCGCGACCTTCGAGCTCTCCTGCGCACGTCGGAAGAGCGCGTGCCCCGCGGCCTCGATGGTCCTGGGAGTCAGGGCGATCTCCCTGCAGGGAGAGACGAGCACCTCCCGGAGCTCGCCGATGGTCTGTCCCGTGGAGGGGAGCATGCGCCGCACGCGGTCCACCTCGTCGCCGAAGAACTCGATGCGCACGGGCGAGCTGGCCTGAGCAGGGAATACGTCCACCGCGTCGCCGTGGACGTGGAAGCAACCGGGAGCGCCCACGTCGCCGGAATCGCCCACGTCGGCGTAGCCCATGGACACCAGAAGGCGCCCCACGTCCTCGAACTCGAGCTCGTCTCCCACGGCGAAGCTGGCGGAGGCGAAGTAGCCCGAGCCCACGGGGGGCACGCGCCGCAGGAGGGCGCGCGCGCTCGCCACGACCACGCAGGGCNGCGTCTGGCGACGTCACGGGGACGGAGTTCTCGGGAGCCGTGGCAAGCGACTCCACCAGGGGGATCGACTCGTCCGTGAACGAGAGCTCGAGCGCCTCGCGCGCCGCGCGGTCCGGCACGGCGAAGACCACGGACATGTTGTCGTTCAGGAGCTGGCGGACGCGACCAAGGAGCTTGGCGTCCGAGCCGGCGATGGCGGGCTGCCGCACCTCGAGCTCCGCCAAGGCCGAGCCCCCCACCCGCTGGATGGAGCTCAGCGACAGGCGCTGCTGGCTACCGAAGTCGAGTTCGCGGGGAGAGGTGAAGAGGCCCTCGAGGGGCACGCGCGCGGCGTTGGCCAGGGCCGTCGCCTCGTCGTTCGCGCGCTGGCAGTCGTCGAAGAGCGCGCGGGGCNGCCGCGGGGTCGTCCGTCTCCCCATTGTCGCGCGACCACGGCCCCCTGTGCGCCGGAGCTACGCGACCACGTCAGGCGCGTGCCTCCGTCGTACGACCACGTCAGACGCGTGCCGAAATCGCGCGACTACGTTAGACGCGTCTGGCGAGAAGCCCTTTCCTGGGCTTTTGCGGCGCCTTCTGACGCGGCGGACGTAGTCGCGGCGGACAGAGACGCGTTCGACGTGGTCGAGTCCGTTGCGCGCGCGTTTGACGTGCTCGAAGCGGACAGGAACACGCGTCACGACGCGCCAAGGCGAGAGGGACGCCACCACGCCGGCAGCGCCCCTCCGGGACATGCGGCCACGACTATGCGCGGCCGCTCCTCTCGGCCAACTCCTTGAGCAGCTCGGCGGACGCCTCGACGTCGGCCTGCCGAGCCTGCCAGCTCCAGTTGCCCTCGGCCACGCCCGGCACGTTCATGCGCGAGCCGTCGTCCAGCATGAGGACGTCCTGCAGCGGAACCATCACCACCTCGGCGTCGGTGTCCAGGCACTCGTCCAGGAGCCCCCGCGCCATCGACTGGCTGCGCACGACGAAGCCCTGGCCGTCGGGGTCGTCCTCCTCGAAGCGCTCCTGGCACCATCCCAGGAGGGTGCTGGTGTCGTGCGTCGAGCTGTAGACGACCTTCTCGGGCTTGGGGTGGTAGCCCTGACGCACGTCCTCGTCGCTGAACTGAATCACGTCCATGCCCGGGAAGCCCGTGACTGCGACCAGCGCACGAACGGCCGGCGTGATGGTGCCCAGGTCCTCCGCGACGAAGGGAAGCTGCCCGAAGCGACGGTGCGCCGCGTCGAAGAGCTCGATCCCGGGCCCAAAGTTCCAGGCGCCGTCCAGGGCGCCCTTGCCCTGGGGGATGGTGTAGTAGGACGAGAAGCCCAGGAAGTGGTCCAGGCGCACGTAGTCATAGAGCTCGAAGGCGCGCTGGAAGCGGCGCATCCACCATGAGTAGCCGTCCTTGCGCAGGAAGTCCCAGTCGTAGGTGGGGTTGCCCCAGAGCTGCCCGCCCTTGGAGAAGTCATCGGGCGGGGTGCCAGCCTGGAGCGCAGGGTATCCCCTCTCGTCCAGCTTGAAGACCTGCCGCTCCGCCCAGACGTCGGAGGAGTCGGCCGAGACGTACATGGGCATGTCCCCCACGAGCTTGATGCCGTGCTCCCGGGCATAGCGGTGCATGTCGTCCCACTGGCGCTGGAACTCGTACTGCGTGGCGCACTCGCGCATCACGGCATGGGCGAGCTCCGGGTCCTTGCCGAGCGACGGATCCCACGTGCGGTAGCGCTTCGGCCACTCCTGCCAGGGGACCTCTCCCAGCTTCTCCTTGATGGCGCGGAAGGTCGCATAGGGAATCAGCCAGTCCTCGTTCTTCTCGATGAAGCGGCGATAGCTTGCCGTGCCCTCGAAGTCAGACCTGAAGCTGGTGTGCTCGCCCTCGACGCCCCACATGAGGGAGCGGTTGCCCGCGAAGGCCGAGAGCCCCGCGTACGGCGAACCGAAGCTGTCGGTTGGGTTGACCGGCAGCACCTGCCAGTAGCGTTGGTGGGCGGAGGCAAGGTAGTCGACGAAGCGCCGACAAGGCTCGCCCAGGGTCCCGGGCTGCCCAGGGTGGTCCTGGTTGGGAATCGAGGTGACGTGCGCCAGCACGCCCATGCCACGGTGCATGGGGGCCTGCAGGCGAACCCGCTTGTGGAAGTACAGGACCGAGGTGCCCAGCGGCCAGAGGAAGACCTCCGCCTCGCCGTCCTCGACCTTGGGCACGCGCCCGGACACGACGTCGTCCACGCGCTCGCCACGCATGGGCACGCGGACGCTATGGGAGCTTGAGAGGCTGGAGTTCGCGAGGACGCAGACCACCTCGTCGCCATCCGTGCGCCAGAAGCCGAAGACGTCGTCGTTGAGCGCGAAGGGCTCGAAGTCGCCGTTCACGAAGACGGGCAGGGACTTGCGCACCGCGATGGCGTTGCGGTAGGTGGTGGCGCAGTTCTTGTCCTCGTGGCCCCAGGGGAAGGCGGCGCGGTTGTATGGGTCGGAGTAGCCCTCCATGCCCGCCTCGTCGCCGTAGTAGATGCAGGGCACGCCAGGCAGAGTCATCTGCAGGAGCGCTGCGACCCAGAGCCTGCTCACGGCGAGGCTGCGATGGTTCTGGTCCAGGCGGAAGCGGTAGCGCTCCTCATCGCTCATGCCCGAGGGGTCTGGCGCGTCACCCAGGATGGTGAGCAGGCGCGCCCGGTCGTGGCTGCCCAGGAGGTTAAGTGCGGAGTAGAAGGCGGTGCGGGGATAGTTCTCGCGCAGGGCCTCGAGCGACTCCGCCAGCTGGCGCGCGCCGATCTTGTTGGTGAGAAAGTCCTCCAGGCCGGACCTGAGGGGATAGTTCATGGTCCCGTCCAGCTCTGAGCCCTGGAAGTAGCGGCGAAGCTTGCCGTACGCCACCTTGTGGGAGGCGTCCTCCCACACCTCACCCAAAAGCAGGGCGTCGGGAGACTCGGCGAGCTCGGCGCTCTTGATGTCCTCGATGAACTCGTCCGAGAGCTCGTCGGCGACGTCGAGCCGCCAGCCGCGCGCGCCCGCCTTGAGCCACTTGCGGATGACGCCGCCATGCCCGCAGACGAAGTCGCGATACTCGGGGTTCTCCTGGTTGAGGTCGGGCAGGTCCTTGACCCCCCACCAGCTGGAGCAGCTGCCGTCCTCGTTGAACCTGAACCAGTCGCGGTAGCGGGAGCGCTCGCCGGAGCTGGCGCCCCTGCCGCCGTAGTTGCCAAAGGCGTCGAAGTACTTGGAGTCACGGCCCGCATGGTTGAAGACGCCGTCCAGGATGATCGAGATGCCCCTCTCGCCCGCATCCTTGCAGAGGCGCTTGAAGCTCTTGAGATCCCCCAGCATCGGGTCGACCTTGAGGTAGTCGGCCGTGTCGTAACGGTGGTTCGAGGCCGCCTCGAAGATCGGGTTGAGGTAGATGGCCGTGACGCCCAGCGCCTTGAGGTAGTCGAGCTTCTCCCTCACGCCCTCGAGCGTCCCGCCGTAGAAGTCCCACGCCGCGATGGAACCGTCCTCATCACGCTGGTAGCGGGGGTACTCGTCCCAATCACCGACCAAGCGGCGCTCCGGCCCCTTGCGAGGCTTGTCAAGCGCCTCGTGGACGCGCCTCTCCCAGTCGTCGCCGCGCCGGAAGCGGTCCGGGAAGATCTGGTACACGATGCCACCCGTATACCAGTCGGGGAAGCTCGTGCGCCGCTGCTCGTACACGGTGATCTGGAACGAGGGGGGCTCCCCGTACGAGAACGCGCCCTCGCCGCAGGAGCGCTCGCCCGTCGCGCCATAGCGCCAGACGTCGCCGTTCGCGGCGGTGACCCTGAAGGAGTACCAGATGACCTCGGGCTCCTCAGGAGTTATGGTCACGGAGAAGCGCAGGTGGTCACCCACCTGGCTCCGGTCCATGTCGAAGACGCGCTCGCCCTTCTCGTCCACCCAGACGCGCAGCTGCGCCGTCGCCTCCGGCTCGTCCCAGACGTCCAGACACAGCGCGACGGAGCCGCCCACGGGGGCGGCTCCGAACGGGTCTCTGTAACGGACGTCAGAGCTGATGTGCCTTGCCCTCACGTGCTCCGCCTATCTCTTGTGCTCAGCGGGCGATCTCTGGGTGTAGGTCGTGATAGATGCCCATGTACTCGTCCGCAGCCCGACTCCAGCTGAAGTCGGTTTCCATGGCCTGCCGCCGTAGCTTAGCCCAAGCCTCCTGATCAGTCCAGAAGAGCTCGCAGGCAGAGAGGAGCGTGTTGGCCATCTCGTCAGCGTTCATGTTGGCGAAGCGGAATCCAGTGCCCTCGCCCGTGAACTTGTTGTAGGCCTCGACGCTGTCCTGGAGCCCACCCGTCTCGCGCACGACGGGAAGCGTGCCGTAGCGCATGGCGATCATCTGGGAGAGTCCGCAGGGCTCGAACTCCGAGGGCATGAGCAGGATGTCGCCGCCGGAGTACATGCGATGGCTCAAGGCGTTGTCGAAGGCGATGCGCGCGCTCATCTGGTCGCCGTAGGTCCAGTCGAAGTAGCGGAAGGCGTCCTCCTGGTCCCTGTCTCCGGTGCCTAGGATGGCCACCTGCACGCCCCGCTCCATCAGGCGGCTCATGGCGTAACGCACCAGGCCGAGGCCCTTCTGGTTGGTGAGTCGACCTATCATGACGACGAGGGGTCGGGTGGGATCCTCGGCCAGTCCGAGCTCCTGCTGGAGGAGGCGCTTGTCCTCCGCCTTGCCCGACATGTCGTCCACGGAGTACTTGTGGTTGATGAGCTCGTCGGTGGCGGGGTTCCAGGCGTCGACGTCGATGCCGTTGAGGATGCCGCGCAGCGATGCGGAGCGGCGGCGGAATATGCCGTCCATGCCCTCGCCGTAGAAGGGCATCTGAAGCTCGCTGGCATAGCTCGGGCTCACCGTCGTGATGATGTCCGAGTAGCAGAGGGCACCCTTCATGTAGTTGATGGAGTCGCGGTCGCAGTAGAGCTGGCCCGCGGCCGTGGGGTTGTCGGCCAGGCCCAGGACGTCCTCGAGGACCTTGTCGGAGTATTGCCCCTGGAACTTGACGTTGTGCACGGTGAAGATGGTCTTCACGTTGCGGCAGGCCTCGGACGCCTGGTAGAACTCGCGGATGAAGACCGGGGCGAGCGCCGTCTGCCAGTCGTTGCAGTGCAGCACGTCGCACTGGAGCTCAGGCAGGAGCTCTATGGCCTCGCAGATCGCCTTCGAGAAGAAGGCGAAGCGCTCGCCGTCGTCGAAGTAGCCATAGGCCGCGTCACGCTTGAAGTAGGCCTCGTTGTCCACGAAGTAGAAGTCGACGCCGTGGTAGGTAAGCTTCTCTATGCCGCAGTAGACGCTGCGCCAGGCAAGGGGCACGTAGAAGTCCGCCACGTGGACCATCTGCTCCTGGTACTCCTGCGGGATGAAGGAGTACTTGGGCAGGATGACGGATGCCTTGGCGCCCGCCCGCCTGAGCTCGGCGGGGAGGGAGCCGGCGACGTCGCCCAGGCCGCCCGTCTTCACGAACGGGACGGCCTCGGCTGCCGCGAAGAGCACCCGGATCTTTCTTCTGACCTGATCGGGCATGGCAATCACCTATTCAGCCGCCTTTTCCTTGATGAGGAGCGCGTCAGGGGTACCCCTGAGCTCGGTGCCCGCGGGAACCACGTTGTTGCGGTCGACGATCGCGTTCTCCACGCGCGCGCCCGCCTTGATGACGCAGGACTGCATGACGATGGAGTTGTTGACGGTGGCGCCGCTCTCGACGATGACGCTGCGGCCCAGGATCGAGTTGGACACGGAGCCGTAGATGCGGCAGCTGCCCGACACGCGGCTGTTGGTCACGCGCGAGCCGGTCTCGAACTTGGCGGGAGCGTTGTCGTGGGCCTTGGTGCGGATGGTGCGGCCCTTGGGGAAGAGCTCCTCGGTGGTCTGGGGGTCGAGAAGGTCCATGTTGGACTCGAAGTAGGCGTCCTTGTTGAAGATGGCCGCCACGTAGCCCTTGTAGTCATAGCTCTGGACGTTGACGCGGCCGTAGTCGCCCGCCATGGCCTCGAAGAGGTCGAGGTAGTCGGTGGCCTTGTACCACTCGAGCATCTGGAGCAGGAACTCGCGGCCCACGACGAAGCAGTCGATGAAGGCCGTGTCACCGAAGACGACGCCGTGCTTGACGCCCTTGACCCGAGTGCCGTCCACGTTGAAGCCGGTGACGTCGACGTCCTTCTTGGTGGCCGTCTTGGTGATGACCGTCACGTCGGCCCCGCTCTTGCGATGCGCGTCCACGACCTCGCTGTAGTCCATGTTGTAGACGAAGCTGGCGGACGATATGACCACGAGGTCGCTCTTGCTGCGCTCGAGGAAGACCTTGTTGTGCTCGAGGTCACGCAGGAGGAAGCGCGACCCGGTGCGCGAGGTGCCGAAGGCGGAGCCAGGCAGGATGAAGAGGCCGCCCTTCTTGCGGTTGAGGTCCCAGTCGCGGCCGGATCCCACGTGGTCGATCAGCGAGCGGTAGTTGTAGGGCATGATCAGGCCCACGGTGCGGATGCCGCAGTTGACCATGTTGGAGAGCGCGAAGTCGATGACGCGGTAGCGGCCCAGGTAGGGCATGGACGCCACGGGCCTGGACTCCGAGAGCACGCTCGGATACTTCGTGGAGTAGTTGGCGGTGATGAGTCCTGTGAGCTTCTCCATTGCTACTCCTCCCCCTTTCCAACCACCACGTCATTCCCGATGACTGCGGTGTCCCTGGTCTGATCGACGCTTCCGAGCACGACGTCCTCCTCGACGATGGAGTTCTCGCCCAGGATGGCGCGGACGACGTGCGCGCCGGCCTTCACGCTGGCGCCAGGCAGGAGGACGGAGTCCTCGACGATGGCGCGCTCGCCCACGAAGCTGTCGGTCGAGAGGATCGAGTGGACGGCCTTGCCATAGATGCGGCAGCCGTTGCCCACCAGGCAGTCGTCGATGGAGCCGTTGGCTCCGACATACGCGGGCGGCCTGGTGGAGGCGTTGCTCATGATGGGTGCCTTGACGTCGAACAGGTCGAAGTCGGGGTTGGCGCCCAAGAGGTCCATGCTCGTCTCGTGATAGCTCGAGATGGTGCCCACGTCACGCCAGAAGCCGTTGTACTCGTAGGTGTAGAGGCGCTTGCCGTCGGCCAGGAGCTTCGGGATGATGTCGTTGCCGAAGTCATGCTCGGAGGTGTTGTCCACCGCATCGGCGTTGAGGGTGTCTACCAGCAGCTTGGCGTTGAAGATGTAGATGCCCATGGAGGCCAGGTTGCTGTCCGGCTTGTTGGGCTTCTCGGTGAACTTGACGATGCGCTCGTCCTCGTCCTGGGTGATGATGCCAAAGCGCGAGGCCTCCTCCCAGGGCACGGGCATGACGGCCACGGTGAGGTCGGCCTCATGGCGCTTGTGGTTCTCGAGCATGGCCTGGTAGTCCATGCTGTAGAGCTGGTCACCCGAGAGGATGAGCACGTACTCGGGGTCGTTCTGCTCGATGAAGCCGATATTCTGGGTCACGGCGTCCGCCGTGCCGGCATACCAGGCGCCACCGGTCTGGGTCGCATAGGGGGGCAGGATGGAGACGCCTCCGTCGCTCTCGTCCAGGTTCCAGGCACCGCCGGTGCCCAGGTAGGAGTGAAGCAGGTAGGGCCTGTACTGCGTGAGCACCCCGACCGTGTCTATGCCGGAGTTCGCGCAGTTTGACAGCGCGAAGTCGATGATGCGGTACTTGCCTCCAAACGAGACCGCGGGCTTGGCCACGTCCTTGGTGAGGACGCCGAGCCTACTGCCCTGTCCGCCGGCAAGAAGCATCGCTATGCATTCCTTCTTGCTCATGAGCTCCCCTTTCGTTTCTGCGCTGCTGCTTTACTCACCAATATGCCAAATGTCCTTGGCGTATTCCCCAATGGTTCGGTCGCTGGAGAAATAACCCGAGCGAGCAGTGTTCAGGACGGCCGTGTGGTTCCAGACGACCCTGTCGGCGTAGCGGGAGGTGAGCTCCTCCCAGGCGCTGACGTAGGAGTAGAAGTCCTTGAGCACGAGGTCGTGGTCGTTGTTGACCATGAGCTCGTCGCGGACGCTCTCGAAGTTGCCCGAGAGGTGCGCGAGGGTGCCGTCGGTCAGCTCGTCCACGATGCGGCCCAGGCGCTGGCGGTCGGCGTTGTAGAGGTCCCACGCCCAGTACTGGCCACCGGCGCGGAGCTCGTCTACCTCCTCGGTGCGCAGGCCGAAGATCTTGATGTGGTCCTCGCCCACGAGCTTGCAGATCTCTACGTTGGCGCCGTCGTAGGTGCCCAGGGTGATGGCGCCGTTCATCATCAGCTTCATGTTGGAGGTGCCCGAGGCCTCCGAGCCCGCCCAGCTGATCTGCTCGGAGATCTCGGCCGCGGGGTAGATGAGCTGCGCGCTCGAGACCGCGAAGTTGGGGACGAAGGCGACGCTGATCTTGTCGTTGACGCGGGCGTCGCCGTTGATCGCCTCGGCGACCGAGTTGATCAGGCGGATGACCTCCTTGGCGAAGGTGTAGCTCTGCGCCGCCTTGCCCGAGAAGATGAAGGCCGTGGGCGTGGGGTCGAAGCTGGGGTCGCTCAGGATCCGGTTGTAGATGTCCATGATCTTGAAGACGTTGAGCAGCTGGCGCTTGTAGGCGTGGAAGCGCTTGACCTGCACGTCGAAGACCATCGAGGTGTCCAGCGTGACGCCGGTCGTGCGCTTGACGTAGTCGGCCAGGCGCTGCTTGTCCCACCTCTTCGCCTTCTCAAACTCCTCCAGGAAGGAGGGGTCGTCGGCGTAGGGCTCGAGCTTGGACAGCTGGTTGGCGTCGCTCAGCCAGCCGTCGCCAATGGCATTGCAGACGAGCTTCGCGTAGGGTGGGTTGGCGTTGCCCAGGAAGCGGCGATGGCTGATGCCGTTGGTCTTGTTGTTGAACTTCTCGGGCGTGAGCTCGTAGAAGCCGTGCAGGGTCGTCGCCTCGAGGATGCCCGTGTGCAGGGCGGACACGCCATTGACCGAGTGCGAGAAGATGACCGAGAGGTTGGCCATGCGAACCTGGCCGTCCCACAGGATCGCCGTCTGCTGCAGGATCTCCTGCCAGTTGTCGCGGTCGTGGGGGAAGTCCTCGCGGTAGCGGCGGTCGATCTCCTCGATGAACATGTAGGTGCGCGGAAGCAGCGAGCGGAAGGTGTTGATGGGCCACTTCTCGAGCGCCTCGGGCATGACCGTGTGGTTGGTGTAGCTGATGGTCTCGCGGGCGATCTTGAAGGCGAGGTCGAAGTCGACGCCCTTGTCGTCCACCAGGATGCGCATGAGCTCGGGGCCGCACATCGCGGGGTGCGTGTCGTTGGTGTGGATCGAGACGTGCTTGCCCAGGTTCTCCCAGTCGGGACCGTGCTTCTTCTCGTAGCTGCGCAGGATGGTCTGGAGCCCGGCGCTGACGAAGAGGTACTCCTGCTTGAGGCGCAGGATGCGCCCGTGCTCGCCGGAGTCGTTGGGATACAGGATCTGCGAGATCGCCTCGACGTCGGAGCGGAACTTCATCGCCTTGGCGTAGTCTCCCGCGTTGAAGGCGTCGAGGTCGAAGTCCTCCTCTGCGGGCTCCGCGCTCCAGAGGCGCAGGTTGTTCACGGTCTTCCCGCCGTAGCCCACGATGGGCACGTCATAGGGGACCGCCTTCACCAGGTCGCCGCCCTCCTGGGTGAACCAGAAGCGGCCGTTCTCCTCGTGGCGCACGACGTGCCCGCCAAACTGCACGACGACGGCGCTCTCGTTCTTGCGGGTCTCCCAGGGGAAGCCATGCTCCAGCCAGTTGTCCATCTTCTCGACCTGGCGGCCGCCCTCGATCTCCTGGCGGAAGAGGCCGTAACGGTAGCGCATGCCGTTGCCGTTGCCGTTGATGCCCAGCGCGGCCATGGAGTCGAGGAAGCAGGCGGCGAGTCGGCCGAGGCCGCCGTTGCCGAGGCCCGGGTCGGCCTCCTGCTCGACCATCGTGTCGAGCGAGATCCCCAGCTCGGCGCAGCCCTCCTTGACGATGTCGCGGATGCCCAGGTTGAGCAGGTAGTTGTCGAGCAGGGGCCCGAGCAGGAACTCGAGCGAGAAGTAGTACACCTCGCGGCCGTCGCGCTCCTGGCCCGCGTCGAGGTTCCTGGTCTTGTTGGCGATGAGGGAGCCGAGCACGTAGTAGCGCTCCTGGTCGCTCATGTCCTCGAACTTCTTGCTGAAGCTGCTCTCGCAGGCCTCGCGATACTTGCTCACGAAGTCGGCCTTGTCCTTGAAGATCCTCTTGATGCTGTCTGCCATGTCCATCCTCTGTACGGGTTCGTCGCGGCGGGACCCTAGCCCGCGCGCCTGGCTCGCTCCCTACGCTACGCCTTCTTGGAGGCTGCCCTCCGCGGGGCCTTCTTTGCCGCAGGCTCCGCCTTCTTCGCCGCCGTCGACCTGCCCTTTGCGGGCGAGACGGGAGCGGCCTTCGCGCTCGCGGCGCTCGGCTTCGCCGCAGGCTTGGCTTTGGCTGCTGGCTTGGTCTTGGCTGTAGGCTTGGCCTTCGTCGCGGGCTCCTTCTTTGTTGCCGCCGGCTTCGACTTCGCGGCCGGGGCCTCCCTCTTTGCGGCGGCCGCCGCAGCTGCCTTGGGGGCCTCGGCCTTCTCCGCCGCCTTCATGGCGGGCTTGGCGCTCGCCTCGGACTTGACGGCGGCCTTCTTCGCCTTGGCGGGCAGGGGCCCGTCGTAGCGCAGCACCAGGCCTGCCAGCGGCGGAAGCCTGAGCTCGATGGACTGGTCGCGCATGTTCCAGGGCTCGTCCTCGCTCTCGAAGCGCACTCCCTCGTTGGTCACGCCGGAGCCGCCGAAGGCCTGCGCGTCGGAGTTGAAGGCCTCGACCCAGTAGCCCGGCTTGGGCAGGCCGACCCTGAACTGCTCGCGGGTGTTGACGTCGAAGTTGATGAGGACCACCAGGTCGTCCTTGGGGTCCTTGCCGTGCCGCACGAACGAGATGACCGACTGGTCGCTGTTGTCCGCGTCGATCCACTCGAAGCCCTGGGCGTCGTAGGCGTGTTCCCAGAGGGCGGGCTGCTCGTTGTAGAAGCGGTTGAGGGCGGACACGTAATACTGCTGGTGCGCATGGCTCTCGTACTGGTCTGCCAGGAAGTACTGGACGCCCTCGTAATAGCGCCACTCGATGAACTGCGCGATCTCGTTGCCCATGAAGTTGAGCTTGCCGCCCGCGTGGGTCATCTGGTAGAAGGCCAGGGCGCGCATGCCGGCGAACTGGCGCCAGTAGTCGCCGGGCTGGCGGGTGATGAGCGAGCACTTGCCGTGCACGACCTCGTCGTGGCTCAGAGGCAGCACGAAGTTCTCGTTGAACTGGTACATGGTCGAGAAGGTCAGCAGCCTGTGGTTGCCCGGGCGGAAGGGGAAGTCGGTCTGGCAGTAGTGCAGGGTGTCGTTCATCCAACCCATGTCCCACTTGAAGTGGAAGCCCAGCCCCCCGTCTGCGGAGGGGTAGGTGACGAGCGGCCAGGCGGTTGACTCCTCGGCGATCATCATGACGTCCGGGTGGTACTTGCCCACCGTGTCGTTGCAGTCCTGGATGAACTGGATGGAGGCGAGATCCTCCTCGGTGCCCTTCTCGTTGAACTTCTTCTGGCGCGGGTCGTCGATGCCGAAGTTGAGGTAGAGCATGCTGGTAACGCCATCCATGCGCACGCCGTCGGCGTGGTACTCGCCCACCCAGTAGAGCAGGTTGGACACGAGGAAGGTCTTCACCTCCCCGCGCGCCAGGTCAAACTTGAAGGTGCCCCAGTTGGGATGCTCCTCCTTCTCGTACAGCTTGTCGCCATTGAAGTGGACCAGGCCGTGCTCGTCACGGCAGAAGCCGCCCGGCACCCAGTCGAGGATGACGCCGATGCCGGCCTGGTGGCAGGCGTCGACGAAGTGCTTGAACTGGCGGGGGTTGCCATAGCGCGAGGTGGGCGCGTAATAGCCCGTCACCTGGTAGCCCCAGGACCCGTCGAAGGGATGCTCCATGACGGGTAGGACCTCGATGTGCGAGTAGCCCATCTTGCTCACGTACTCGACCAGCTCGTCAGAGAGCTCGTCGTAGCTCAGATACGAGCCGCTGTGCTCGTCCGAGTCGGGGTCGCCGTTGCCGGCCAGCCCGTCGTCATGGCGCTTCCAGCTGCCAAGGTGGACCTCGAAGATGTTGAGGGGGGAGCCCAGCATGTCGCGCTTGGCACGCCCCGTCATGTAGGCGTCGTCAGACCACTCGTAGCCCGAGATGTCGGCCAGGCGAGAGGCGGTCCCCGGGGGGCACTCGGCATGGAAGGCGTAGGGGTCCGCCTTGTAGAGCAGGTCGCCCCTCTTCGTCCTCACGAGGTACTTGTAGAGCTGGCCCTCCTCGGCACCGGGGACGAACCCCTGCCACACGCCGCCGCTGGCAGTCTCTTCCAGGGGGTTCGCGTCGGGTTCCCAGCCGTTGAACTCTCCGATGACGCTCACGCCCAGCACGTCGGGGGCCCAGACGGCAAAGTGGAAGCCACGCCTTCCGTCCTCGGTGCATGGGTGCGCGCCCATCTTCTCGTAGCTGCGATACCAGTGGCCCTCAGCCAACATGTAGAGGTCGTCTTTGCTAATGGTCAGGTCAGGAGTGCGGACGTTCATATCTTCCTCCAGCTTCTTCAGCCTGTGCCGCGCCTTGCGGGGGGCAGTACCGAGAAATCTTCACAAGACGCCTATATATTCTAGGCCATAGCATGGGTCGGCACCCATGGCTGCTTTGCCAAATCTGCAAGCGTGGCCAATATTTTGCGAGCCGACGGATATTGGGCGGCCACCATTTTGCAAGCCGATGGATATCGGGCGCCACCCCCCTGGGGCAGGACGGCCGGCGGGCCGGCAGTTCGTCGCTGCGACCCCGCAGGCGCGTCCCTCTCGCCTAGAATGCGCTTAGCAAGGCGAAGGGAGAGGAACATGCCCCGTGAGTCGAAGCGCTCCAAGCGCGAGCGCGGCATCGAGGTCTGCCGCCGCATGGGAGATCTGTACCCCGACGTGAGGAGCGCCCTGGACTTCGACGGCCCCTTCACGCTGGTAATCTGCGTTCTGCTCTCGGCTCAGACGACGGACGTGGCCGTGAACAAGGTGACGCCCGAGCTCTTCCGCCGCTGGCCCACGCCCGAGGCCATGGCGGTGGCGGAGGTCCTCGAGGTGGAGGACGTCATCCACTCCCTGGGCTTCTACCACACCAAGGCACGGCACTGCGTCGAATGCGCCCAGGCCATAGTCTCGAACTTTGGCGGAGAGGTGCCTGGCACCATGGAGGAGCTCGTCACGCTCCCGGGAGTGGGGCGCAAGACGGCGAACATCGTGCTCAACAAGGCCTTCGGCGTGGTGGACGGCATCGCCGTGGACACCCACGTGTACCGCATCGCCTCCAGGCTCAGGTTGGTCGACGCCCCCACCCCCGCCCAGGCCGAGCCCCAGCTGCTTGACGTTCTTCCCCGCGAGCTCTGGGGGCCCGTCAACGAGCAGTGGATCCACTTCGGACGCGAGACCTGCACCTCGCAGCGCCCCAAGTGCGACGCCTGCGCCCTGGTCGACCTCTGCCCTAGCGCCTTCAAGGCAAACGGCAAGCCCAACGCCAGACCACGCCGTCGGAGTAGCTAGCATCAGCCATAGGGAGGGAGACGCCATGGCGGAGGAGCCAAGGGGGCACTTCTGCAGTTGTGGGGACATCCGCTGCCCCCACAACCCCAACAATCCCAAGAACCTCGCTCGCGGCCTTGGCTGCGATGCCTGCATCAGGAAGAACCTGGCACTGGGCGAGGTTCCCACCTGCATCTTCAAGAACCTGGGCTCGATTGAGGGCCGGGACGACTTCTCCGTCGAGGGCTTCGCGCGCTTCGTGGCGGGACATCCACGGAGCCCCGAGGAGCGCGAGCGCTGCGCGAGGGTGGCGGCGGAGTTCGAGGCCGCGCGCGCGGAGGGCTAGGCGCGCAGGCGCAGCCCTTCAAGATAAGACGTCCGCATGCGCCAAAGGACTCCCGGGCCGGCGGGTCGCTGCCGGTCCGAGGGCCTCGAATCATCTCGTGAGACGCCCCTCTCGCCCAGAGGGAGGCCTTATGCCGCAGCGAGCGCTTGGTCGAGGTCTGCGATGATGTCGTCCACGTTCTCGATGCCCACCGAGAGGCGGACGAGGTCCTCCGAGAGGTGCGCCGCCTTCAGCTGCTCGGCGCTGAGCTGCGAATGGGTGGTCGACGCGGGATGGATGATCAGCGACTTGGCGTCGCCCACGTTGGCGAGGTGCGTGAACAGCCTCACGTTGTCCACCACCCTTAGCCCCGCCTCGCGGCCGCCCTTGACACCGAAGACCAGCGCACCGCCAAAGCCGCCGTGCAGCAGGCGCGAGGCCGTCTCGTGGCTGGGGTCGCCCTCGAGACCCGAATAACGCACCCAAGAGACCTTGGGGTGCCCCTCCAAGAAGCGCGCCACCGCGAGGGCGTTCTGGCTGTGGCGCTCGACGCGCAGGGAGAGCGTCTCGATGCCAATGCCGATGAGCTGCGCCGCGTAGGGCGAGAGGGTCGGCCCGAAGTCTCGCAGCTTGTTGGCCAGCACACGGGTCGAGAAGGGGGCGGCAGGGGCGGCGTCCGCGAAGACCACGCCATGGTAGGAGGAATCGGGATCGGTAAGCGTGGCAAACTTGTGCGGTGTCGAGCTCCAGTCGAAGCGTCCCGTATCCACGACCGCACCGCCCAGCGTCGCGCCGTGACCGCCGATCCACTTGGTGAGCGACTCGATCACCACCGCGGCACCGTCCTCTGCAGGCCGGTAGAGATAGGGGGTCGCGAAGGTGTTGTCCACGAAGACCGGTAGGGGCTCGGACAGCGAGGAGGCCGCATCGACGAGAGCGGGAGAGAAGAGGGAGTCGCATGACCTGCGGGAAAGCGACGGCCAGAATCGTCGCGGACGCACGGAGGCTCCGCTCTCACCCTCGGGGCCAGGGAGTCCCGAAGCGCGCGGGCATGGAACGCGGGGGCTTTTCCACATGATGCCCACGCCCCCGGCGCATCCACCTACAAGGAAAGGGCCCGTCCCCCCGATGGGAGACGGGCCCTTTGAAAGCTGTCGCGACACGGTGCCGACGAGGCTACGTCCTTAGTAGTTGACGGACTGCTCCTCGAAGTAGCTCTGCGGGTGGTTGCAGACGGGGCAGACCTTGGGTGCGGTGGCGCCGACGTGCAGGTGGCCGCAGTTCAGGCACTTCCAGACCTTGACGCCCGGACGGTCGAAGACCTCGCCCTTCTCGACGCGCTCGACGAGCTTGTTGTAGCGCTCCTCATGGGCCTTCTCGACGGCGCCGACCATCTTGAACTTGGCGGCGATCTCCTTGAAGCCCTCCTCCTCGGCGGTCTTCGCGAAGCCCTCGTACATGTCGGTCCACTCGTAGTTCTCGCCGGCGGCGGCATCCTTGAGGTTGGTCACGGTGTCGGGGACGTCCCCCTCGTGGAGGTACTTGAACCAGAGCTTGGCATGCTCCTTCTCGTTGCCGGAGGTCTCGGTGAAGATGTTCGAGATCTGGACGTAGCCCTCCTTCTTGGCCTTGCTGGCGTAGTACTCGTACTTGGTGTGAGCCTGGCTCTCGCCGGCAAACGCACTCTCGAGGTTCTTCTTGGTCTGCGAGCTCTCGAAGTCAACTGCCATGTGAACTCCTCTCCGAAGATGCGTGCGGGCCCCTCCCGCACGACGTCTCAAAGCAGCCGCGATAGGCGACTGCTTTGATGGTAGCACTCAGACGTGCCAAATGTCCCCTGAACTATGGCAAAAGCCCTCTCGCTCGAGCTCTTCGAGGAGCTCGAGCACCTCGCCTTGGGCCAGCTCGGCCCTGCCGGCCTCCGACTCGACGCGGCTCAGCTCTTCGGCCAGCACCCCGCATCCAACTCCGACCGCATGGTCGTCGGCATGAGCCAGCAGGATGCGCACGAGCTCGGCGCGCTTCTGGCGGTGCGATCCCTCGAATCTGGACTGCCGCACGTGAGCCGCCGACCGACGCGAGGGGTTGGGAAGGACCCGCTTGAGATGGGCACCGTAATCCAGGAGGGCGTAGTACCAGCTGCGTGGCGAGTCGTCGGGAAGCGAGGCGTCCGGGGGGCAGCACGCCTCCACCAATGGGACGAGGTCCCGGTCTCGCACCCCCATCTCCTCTGCGAGGAGCTCGTGCAGGAAGACCGAGCGCACGTTGGTCTCGAGGTAGACGCCTGGCAGGTCGAAGGCGAAGGCCCTGATGCCCGCCGCGGTCGCCGGACCTATGCCAGGCAGCGCCACGAGCTCCGCGTACGAGCGCGGCATCTCTCCACCGGCGTCGCTTACGGCCTGAGCGGCACGCCAGAGCGAGAGAGCGCGCCGATTGTAGCCCATGCCCTGCCACTCCTCCAGCACGTCGACCGAGCTTGAGGCAGCAAGCGCGTCGGGGGTCGGGAAGCGCTCGCACCAGCGCTGCCAGCGACCGTCCACGCGGCTCACCTGCGTCTGCTGGAGCATGACCTCAGAGACCCAGATCTGGTAGGGGTCGCGGGTGCGACGCCAGGGCAGGTCGCGGTACAGCTCGGCCCCCCTCGCCCTGACCCGCTCCCTGAACGAGGCGAGCCCGTCACCGAGCTCGCCCTCCCACTCCAGGCGGGCGGCGCTACTCGTCATCGGAAGCCAGGACCCTGGGACCCACGACCTCGAAGCCCTGGCCCCCCGCCAGCACGGCGTGCTTGTGCTCGGCAACGACCTCATAGAGGGTCACCGAGGAGAAATAGTCGCGCAGGATGCGCTCCGCCTCGCACCAGATCGGGTTGAAGTGGCAGGACGGCATGAAGGGACAGGGTCCGCCGTCATCCCCGTTGGTGTCGCAGCTCGAGACCTGGATCGGCCCCTGGATGGCCTCAACCACCGTGCGCACCGTGGTCGCCTTGGGATCGACCGCGAGGCGCATGCCCCCATGCGAGCCACGCGTGCTGTCTATGATTCCGGCACGCACGAGGTCGTGCTGGATCGAGCGGGCAAACGAGTAGGGCACGCTGTTGTTCTCGGCTGCGACCCGAACCGAGACGATGTCGCCATCCGCGCGCACCAGCTCGGAGAGCATGCGCAGCGCGTAATCGGTCTTCCGTGAAATATCCACCTGTGTACCTCCCCTGCGAGCCTCGCGGCGTCCCCATCGCGCGCGGCCTACTTCCAGTCGAGCACCTCCCAGTCGCGGCGCTTGGCCGCATGCTTCAGCGTCTTGCCCGGGCTCACCGCGTAGGGCTTCTGAGAGGCGGAGAGCAGGTCCTCGTCGGAGTGGTGGTCCCCGTACGCATAGGCGATGACCCACCTGCCCGGCCCCACGTGCTCGTCTGCCCAGCGCTCCACGGCGCGGGTCTTCTCGGGCCCCGCTATGACAGGGCCCGCGACCTGGCCCGTATAACGACCTTGGGCATCTACCTGCATGTCCGTGGCGACGAGGCCGTCGACGCCCAGGTGGTCCGCCGCCTCACGGGCGATGTCCAGGAAGGTGGCCGAGACGAGCAACGTGACGCAGCCCTCGTCCTTGCACTTCCGCACCTCGGCCATGGCTGCGGGACGGTAGCGCGGCAGCAGGACCTCGTCGTGGAAGGAACGCATCAGGGCAGATATCTCCTCAGGACTCCGCTCGTTGAGGGCATCGAAGATGACCTCCCGGGCCTCCTCCTGGCGCTGCGGGAGATGGAGCACGTAGCGTGCCCCCCACCAGCCCAGGCGCAGGGCCTGCGAGATCGAGAGGTAGCCACGGGCGAAGAGGTAGCGCGAGAAGAGCGAGCCCGACTGCCCGCTGATCGAGGTACCGTCGAAGTCGAAGACGGCCAGCCTCACCAACTCGTCGTCCTGTCGCCTTTCACCTGCAGCCACCAGAGCCAGCCCCCAATAGACGGTCAGGGGCCCGTCGGCCCCGGCACCAAAGCCCTCTAATTGTATGACATAAGTGCCAATTTTTGTCCCCCGCCCCACGGCTGCGGGACGAGGCGAGAGGGACGGTGGGCCCGACGGTCCGTGGCCCCGTGCGCATGGCCACGGACCGCGCAGCCGGGGCCAGCCCTTGCCGCCCTTCTCCCATAAGAAAAAAGCCCCGGAGACCGGGGCTTGAAGTCGCAAATGGCGGGATATGCGGGACTTGAACCCGCGACCTCCGACGTGACAGGCCGGCGCTCTAACCAGCTGAGCTAATACCCCGTTCAACAGGTGCGGGAGCTATTCTACACAGAAGCGCTTCGCCTTGTCCAGTGGCCCTGTGAAAAAAGTTCCCTCCACCATTCATGCACAAGCCTTACCTGTTTTGGCGCCTCCTTCGGGGCATCACCGACATGCGCCCGCATCGGCGTTCGGTGCACTAGCCCAGGGGGACGACCACCAGCCTGCCGTCACTCGTGTGGAGCCTCAGGCTGCTCCCCTGGAGCTCCACCGACTCTATGGATCCCTCGCCCCTCACCGCGTTGCCGTCGGCATCGGTCACCTGGGTCTCGACCGATCCGCCCCCAATCTGGTAGGCAAGGAGGTCCCAGCTGCCGTCGAGGTTCTCGGGCACGATCAGGGCGCCGTTGTAGAGGACCAGCTGGACAGGTACCCCGTCGAGCTCGAAGTAGACCGTCTGGGAGCTCCCGCCCTCAGGCCAGCTCACCAGCGCATACTTGCCGCTGTCCTGCTTGCGCAGGGCAAAGGTCGTCCCGCGGTTGGTGATCGTCCCGTCCGCCTGGGTCTGGCCCTGCGCCTGCTCCTGCCGCGTCGCCGCGCTCCTGGAGGACGAGAGGGCCCTCCAGAAGAGGAAGCCGCCCAGGGCGAGCACCACGGCGACGGCCACCCCGAGGCCCACGAAGAGCTTGCGGCTGGTCTTGTAGCGTGCCTCTCGCCTTTGGACCGAGGGCTTGTGTGAGCCCTGCAGGCGCATCTCGTCGCCCAGGCCTATGCGCGTCCACGACGAGGTGGAATCTGCCGAGATCTTGGAGACGTTCTGCCTCGTCTCGACCGTCGCCCCCTGCCCAGCAGATATGCGCTGGAAGGAGCCCGTCTGGGCGGGGTCCACGCCAATGGGGCGCGGGGCGTCCTGCTCGGCGCTGGCGGAGTCGGGCTCCAGCTCATAGCCGTCGCGGGGGACATAGCGACGCGCTGCGGGCTGGGCGTTGCCGGCAGAGTGCTTACCGTGACGGGGGGCGGCCCCGCTCGTGTGTTGTGACATGACAGACCTCCTCGCTCTGGCGTGCATCGTAGCGCACCGGTGCCGCAAGTTGTCGCTACAGCACCCGGCGGGCCTCAATGGCCCGCCCAAGGGTCACCTCGTCGGCGTATTCGAGGTCGCCGCCCACGGGCAGGCCGCTCGCGAGGCGCGAGACCTCGACCCCCAGCGGGCGTATGACGCGCGAGAGGTAGGTGGCGGTCGTCTCGCCCTCCACGTCCGGGTTGGTGGCCAGGATCACCTCGCTGACGGAGTCATCGGCTAGGCGCTGGAGGAGCTCCTTCACGTGCAGCTGGTCCGGGCCGACCTTGTCCATGGGAGAGATGACACCCCCCAGCACGTGGTAGAGGCCATGGTAGACGCCGGTCTTCTCGATGGCGGTGACGTCGCGGGGCTCGCTCACCACGCAGATGCTCGCGCGGTCGCGCGAGCCGTCGGAGCAGACGTCACAGGTGTCGCGCGTCGCGTAGCTGAAGCAGATGGGGCAGAAGTGGACCTGGTGCTTGACCTGCACGATCGCGTCGGAGAGGCGTCGTGCCGTCTCCGCGTCGGACTCGAGCAGGTAGTAGGCGATGCGCTGGGCCGACTTGGGACCGATGCCCGGAAGCCGTCCCAGCTCGTCGAGGAGCCTCTGGAGGGCCCGGCCGTCGTTTGCCTCTCTCGGCATGCCTAGAACAGCCCTGGGATGCTCATGCCGCCCGTCACGCCCGAGAGCTGCTGGTTCGCTGCGGACTGCGCGGCAGAGAGGCACTCGTTCACGGCCGCGACGATGCTGTCCTGCAGCATCTCGACGTCCTCGGGGTCCATTGCCTCGGGGTCGATGGTGATGGAGTCGATGTGCATGTCGGCGGTTCCGCTGACCTTGACCATGCCGCCGCCCGCAGAGGCGGACACCTGGATGTCGCCCAGGCGGTCCTGTGCCTTGGCGAGCTCCTGCTGCATCTTCTGGGCCTGCTTCATCATCTGCTGCATGTTCACGGGACGTATCCTTTCATGGGCGCGCCGGGGCGCAGTCCGTTCGTGGTCGTGCCGCGGCGCTCGGGCCGCCCTCACATGGTAGCCGCGTCGGGCGGGGGCTCCCCTGGGCAGGGGGCGAATCCCCAACTACTCCGCCGCTCCCCCAGAGCCGTCGGGACGCTCGACGCGAGCCGAGACGCCGTCGCCGAAGACGTCGGTGAGCATGTCCAGGATGTCTTTCTGCTCGGGGGTGAACATCTCCCTGGGCTCCCTGGGGGTGGTCCCCGCAGCCGGCTTGGGCTTGGGCGCCGCTGCGGGAGCCGGGCTTGGGGCTGGCTCCCGCCTGGGCGCTGGCTTCGGCTGGCTGGACCCGGGGGCACCCGCCTGACCGGCGGTCTGCGCGGGCGCCACGGCCGACGGGGAAACCACGGGTCCCGTCTGGGAGACTGGCCCCTGGGGCGGCAGGGGTGCGGACGAAGCGGCCGCCGGGGCCTGGTCGGCGTCCTCTCCATACGCGAAGGCGGACGCATCGTCGTAGGGCACGGCCTCGTCTTCCCAGGGGGCCGCATAGCTCGGCCGTGCGGGCCGGGAGGGCGCCGCCGGGGCGGGAATCGCGGACGCCGAGGTCGGCTGCATGGCTTGAACGCTGGGTGCGGCAGGCGCCGGCACCGGCGTGGGAGACGGCGCCTGAGCACGCACGGGAGCCGGCGCTGCGGCGGG
>NZ_LT635494.1:1564914-1580022 GCF_900120385.1 Olsenella phocaeensis
GAGCGCGTCCAGCGTGAGGTCGGACTTGGGCCGCGCGATCCGGGTGAGCGCCACCTCGAGTACGAGCCTCTGGTTGGTGGCGGTCCTCATCTCCCTCGAGGCGTCCCCCATGATGCCGAGCGCGCGCGACAGTCGGTCCGGCGACCCGAAGGCAGCCGCCTCCTCGTCCAGAGCGCGCAGCTCGTCCTCCGGCAGGTCGACGACTCCGGGCCTCGCCCCGACGGCGGCGACCACATAGCAGTCGCGCAGTCGCGCGGCCAGCTCGCGGGAGAACTGCAGCAGGTCTCGCCCGGCGTCAACCAGAGTCGCCACCTCGCCAAAGAGCGCGGCGACGTCACGCCTTGCCAATGCGAGCGAGGTCTGCGCGAGCTGCGCACCCGACACCTCGCCCAGGAGGTCGCGCGCCGCCTCGGCCGAGACCTGTCCCCCGCCGAAGACCGAGAGCTGCTCCAGGGTGGAGAGCGCGTCTCGCATGCCCCCACGGGCGTGACGGACGACCAGCTCGAGGGCAGCCGGGTCGTAGCCGAAGCCCTCCTGCTGGCACACCTTCTGGAGCTGGTGCAGGATGTCCTCGTGGGCGATGGCATGGAAGTCGAAGCGCTGGACGCGACTCAGGATGGTGGCGGGAATCTTCTGCGGGTCGGTGGTGCAGAGCACGAAGACCACGTGGCTGGGGGGCTCCTCGAGGGTCTTGAGCAGCGCGTTGAACGCCGTCGTCGTGAGCATGTGGACCTCGTCGATGATGTAGAGCTTGTAGCGGCCACGGACCGGCGCGTAGCCGACGCTGTTGATGATCTCCTCGCGCACGTTGTCGACGCCGGTGCGTGAGGCCGCGTCGAGCTCGTAGACGTCGGGATGCTTCCCGGCCGCGATGAGCCTGCACTGCTCGCAGCTGCCATCGGGCAGCTGGCCTGCGCCCCTCTCGCACATGAGCGCCTTGGCGAGCAGGCGGGCCATGGTGGTCTTGCCCGTCCCGCGCGGGCCGCAGAAGAGGTAGGCGTGGCTCTGCCTGCCCTCGAGCACCGCGCGCTCCAGGGTGCCCACCACATGCTGCTGCCCCACCACGTCCGCAAAGGTCTGCGGGCGATACTTTCTATACAGGGATTCCATCTGACCTCCGCGCCTCTTGTCCGAGCCACAAGTATAGCCGCGCGGGGGCACGGTCATGTATGCCCCGGCCCGCGCGGGCGCCCCCGACTGCAGCGGCCCGCATTGAAGGCCCCGGAGCCTGTCTCTTATCCACCTCTNACGACTTGCGCCCCCCTCCCGCGTTCTCTATGCCTCCTCCTGACGTTCTCTATGCCTTCTCATGAAACTGCTGTCGTTCTCTATGCCGATTGCTGAAACGCACGCCGTTCTCTATGCCTTCTCCTGAACTCGACCAAAATCTACCTGGGCTTTTGTCGAACAGCTTCAGGAAAATGCATAGAGAACGCAGGGGCGAGAGGAGCGCGATGACTTGGGTGCTGCGCAAGAGGACATGCGATGACCCACCTCGCGGCCGGCGCGATCCAGGGCACTGCCCCGTGGCGCGAGCGACACAGGCCCCTACCTCGCGGCCGGCGCGACACAGGCCCCTACCTCGCGGCCGGCGCGATCCAGAACTTGAGCAGGGGGAAGCTCACCACCACGGCAAGGAGCGTGTTCACCACCGACGCCACCGTTGCCGCAAGCCCGCTGGACAGCCCCAGCGAATTGACGCAGAAGTCCTGCACGTAGCCCGGAAGCACGAGGTTCACGACCACGATCAGCACGGCCAGCACGGCGTACTTGGGACCAGACTGTGCGAAGTCCGCGTCAGACCTGAAGACCAACCTCATCTGGACGAAGAAGTTCACCACCTGGGCGGCCACCTCGGCGACCAGGAAGGTGACAAAGGCGCCAAGTCCGCCGCCCGAAGACGGGTAGTTGAAGATGAGGAAGTGGAACTCGGTCGTGAGGCCAGCGAACACCGCTGTCCCCACCCAGGTGCAGGCGAAGCGCGTGGCCGTGGAGATATTGGACAGCAGGTTGAACAGGATGAACTGCCAGAGGCCCTCGTTCTTCCTCGTCCATTCCCCGAAGCCCATGAGCACGTCCCCTCTCGTCCGTCCACTCCGCTTGCGCCAGCTTACTTCCTCTTTTCGCCGACGGCCGCGCCGCTAGGTGACTTCCCTTACCAGCCGACCGGCTTGAACCGCATTGCGAACCATGTTCGCGACGATGCCCACCAGCATGCGAAGCAGCCCGATGACCCAAAACCCCTTCGCCTCCATCACCAGGCCGTCGACGGCGGCCATGGAGAAGACCCCTCCGGCGTTCTTGGCAAGCGCCCTCAGGGGCATGTTCCAGATGAACAGCACGTTGAGGTTCGGCGCGCCGCGGCGCTCCCCCGCCCTGCGCAGGAGGTTGAGAATGGACCAGAGCAGCCAAAGGAGCGGGCTGCGCCCGTGGATGAGGTCGCAGAAGCAGGTATTACGATCGATGGTGGCGCGCTCCTGCGGAATCGGTCGTCCGAGAAGCGCCACGAACTCTGCGTCAGTGACCTCCTTGACCCTGCCCGTCTCGTAGGAACGCAGGTCAAGGCCCTCATAGGGATTCTTGGCACCCGTTCCCGCAAGCTCGACCTGCGCCCTCAGGCGAATGTCCTCGCAGGAGGCTCCCACGCGCAGCTCGTAGACGCCCCCCTCGATCTCCCAGGACCCGGTCCCCACGTCGAAGTATCGGAAGGCCTTGTCATCCAGGGCAATGGTCACGCCCTTGGTCTCGCCAGGTTCCAGGAAGACCTTGGCGAAGCCCTTGAGCTCCTGCTCCGGACGGAACACCTCCCGCTTCGGCTTTGACACGTAGAGCTGCACGACCTCTGCGCCAGCGCGTCTGCCGACGTTGGTGACGCTCAGGGTCACGACGTCCGCGGCAACCCTGGGCCGGGAGTACTCGAAGCGGGTGTACGAGAGGCCGTAGCCGAAGGGGAAGGCAACGGGCACGCCCGCGGTCTGGTAGTAGCGGTAGCCGACGTAGGGCCCCTCGCGATATGCGGCGACGTGACCCCCTGCGGGGAAGGTCTTGGCGGTCGGCGTGTCCGCGAGGCGCCTCGCCCAGCTCTCGGACAACTTTCCCGAGGGGTTCACGCGACCGCAGACCACGTCCAGCGCCGCGCTTGCCCCGGCCTGGCCCCCCAGGCAGAGGTAGGCGAGCGCGCGGGTGTCGTCCGCCCAGTCGCACTCGACCGGGGCGCCACCCACAAGCAGCACCACGACGTTGGGGTTCGCCGACGAAAGCCGCCGGAGCAGCTCCACCTGGTTCTGATTGACACGCATGTCGTCACGGTCCATGCCCTCGGACTCGGCCAGCTCGTCCAGCCCCATGCAAAGCAGGACGACCTCGGCCCGACGCGCGAGGTCGATAGCCGCGGCGGCCTTGGCGTCATCCTTGCCACCATGGCGCTCGTACCCCGGCTCGAAGCCCACGAGCTCGAGGCCGGAGCACCCGACGCACCCGAGCAGCGTATCAAGCCTGGTGGGGTTCACCAGGCTCGAGCCCGCGCCCTGGTAGCGAGGGACGCTTGCGAAGTCGCCGACGAGCGCGACCCTCGTGCCCGTGGCAAGGGGCAGGATGGGTCCGCCTTGTTCCGTGGCCTCGTTCTTGAGGAGCACGATGGAGCTGGCGGCGACGTCACGTGCGATGGCATGATGGCCCTCGACGTCGAGGGCGTCATCAGCCGAGGCGGTTGCGACGCAGGTGGGCAGAATGACGCCAAGGGCCTCCCTTGCGCGCTCGTCCACGACCGACTCCTCCAAGCGGCCGTCTCGCACGGCGGCGGCGAGCTCCCGCACGGGCGAGAGGCCAGGGTCGGGCATCTCGAAGGTCGATCCCGCGCGCACGCCCGCGACGTGGTCGTTGGAGCCGCCCCAGTCGGTGACCACCGCCCCGTCAAAGCCCCACTCGCCACGAAGGACGTCGGTGAGAAGCCTGACGCTCTCGTTGGCGTAGGTGCCGTTGACGAGGTTGTACGAGCTCATGATGCACTTGGGGCCACTCTCGCGCACCACGATCTCGAACGCCGTGAGGTAGAGCTCGCGCAGGGTGCGCTCGTCGAGGACGGAGTCCGACGCCTGCCGCCTCGTCTCCTGGCTGTTCGCGGCAAAGTGCTTCGGGCAGGCGGCGACGCCGGTCGACTGGATGCCGCGCACGTAGGCCGCAGCCATCTTGCCGGCGAGGTAGGGGTCCTCGGAGAAGTACTCGAAGTCGCGGCCGCAGAGGGGACTCCGCTTGATGCAGAGCCCGGGTCCCAGCACCACGTTCACCCCCTGGGCCAGACACTCCTCGCCCAGGGCGCGGCCAAGGGCCTCTCCCATGCCCGGGTCCCAGCTGTTGGCGACGGTGGCCGCCGTGGGGAAGCACGTTGCGGGCCTGCTGCCACCTATGCCCAGGTGATTGGCTCCCTCCGCCTGGAGGCGCAAGCCATGGGGGCCATCCGAGAATTGCATGGCGGGGATGCCGTATCGAGGCATGGCACGCGTGGNCCGAAGGGGAAGGCAACGGGCACGCCCGCGGTCTGGTAGTAGCGGTAGCCGACGTAGGGCCCCTCGCGATATGCGGCGACGTGACCCCCTGCGGGGAAGGTCTTGGCGGTCGGCGTGTCCGCGAGGCGCCTCGCCCAGCTCTCGGACAACTTTCCCGAGGGGTTCACGCGACCGCAGACCACGTCCAGCGCCGCGCTTGCCCCGGCCTGGCCCCCCAGGCAGAGGTAGGCGAGCGCGCGGGTGTCGTCCGCCCAGTCGCACTCGACCGGTGCGCCACCCACAAGCAGCACCACGACGTTGGGGTTCGCCGACGAAAGCCGACGGAGCAGCTCCACCTGGTTCTGATTGACACGCATGTCGTCACGGTCCATGCCCTCGGACTCGGCCAGCTCGTCCAGCCCCATGCAAAGCAGGACGACCTCGGCCCGACGCGCGAGGTCGATAGCCGCGGCGGCCTTGGCGTCATCCTTGCCACCATGGCGCTCGTACCCCGGCTCGAAGCCCACGAGCTCGAGGCCGGAGCACCCGACGCACCCGAGCAGCGTATCAAGCCTGGTGGGGTTCACCAGGCTCGAGCCCGCGCCCTGGTAGCGAGGGACGCTTGCGAAGTCGCCGACGAGCGCGACCCTCGTGCCCGTGGCAAGGGGCAGGATGGGTCCGCCTTGTTCCGTGGCCTCGTTCTTGAGGAGCACGATGGAGCTGGCGGCGACGTCACGTGCGATGGCATGATGGCCCTCGACGTCGAGGGCGTCATCAGCCGAGGCGGTTGCGACGCAGGTGGGCAGAATGACGCCAAGGGCCTCCCTTGCGCGCTCGTCCACGACCGACTCCTCCAAGCGGCCGTCTCGCACGGCGGCGGCGAGCTCCCGCACGGGCGAGAGGCCAGGGTCGGGCATCTCGAAGGTCGATCCCGCGCGCACGCCCGCGACGTGGTCGTTGGAGCCGCCCCAGTCGGTGACCACCGCCCCGTCAAAGCCCCACTCGCCACGAAGGACGTCGGTGAGAAGCCTGACGCTCTCGTTGGCGTAGGTGCCGTTGACGAGGTTGTACGAGCTCATGATGCACTTGGGGCCACTCTCGCGCACCACGATCTCGAACGCCGTGAGGTAGAGCTCGCGCAGGGTGCGCTCGTCGAGGACGGAGTCCGACGCCTGCCGCCTCGTCTCCTGGCTGTTCGCGGCAAAGTGCTTCGGGCAGGCGGCGACGCCGGTCGACTGGATGCCGCGCACGTAGGCCGCAGCCATCTTGCCGGCGAGGTAGGGGTCCTCGGAGAAGTACTCGAAGTCGCGGCCGCAGAGGGGACTCCGCTTGATGCAGAGCCCGGGTCCCAGCACCACGTTCACCCCCTGGGCCAGACACTCCTCGCCCAGGGCGCGGCCAAGGGCCTCTCCCATGCCCGGGTCCCAGCTGTTGGCGACGGTGGCCGCCGTGGGGAAGCACGTTGCGGGCCTGCTGCCACCTATGCCCAGGTGATTGGCTCCCTCCGCCTGGAGGCGCAAGCCATGGGGGCCATCCGAGAATTGCATGGCGGGGATGCCGTATCGAGGCATGGCACGCGTGGTGAACGCGGAGCCCCCTGAGAGCAGGGCGCACTTCTGCTCCAACGTCATGCGGCCCAGCGTCTCTTCGATCCTTCGAGCAAGCTCGTCTGATGTGCCCACGCAACCTCCCCGCACAACGGAATCCCCTCTCCCCACGACTTTAGCGGTAGGAGGGAGAAGGCGCGGCGGGTAGGTCGAGATGCCGGCGGACGAGGTCCACACGCCCCACATGGCCGGCCGAGGCAATCGGATGCGGCCCTACGCCGCGTGCCCACCATTGCGGCGGCTGCCCTTGCCCATGCGGCTCCTCACGAGGCCCACCACGGTGGGCACGAGCGAGACCAGGACGATCCCCACGATGAGCAGCTCGAAGTGCCTCTGCACGAAGGGAATGCCGCCGAAGAAGTATCCGAGCAGGGTGAAGAGGGTGGACCAGGTGATGCCGCCCAGCACGTTGAACAGCACGAAGTTGCGCCAGTGCATGCCACCCACGCCCGCCAGGAAGGGCACGAAAGTGCGGATGAAGGGGAAGAAGCGCCCCAGGAAGATGGCGAGGTGCCCCCACTTGTCGAGGAAGGCCTCAGTCTTCTCCACGCGCTCCGGCGTCATGGCCTTCACCTTGCCCGAGGCGATGATGCGACGGCCGAAGAAGTGCCCGATCATGAAGTTGCACTGGTCACCCAGGATTGCCGCCGCCCACACGACCCCCAACAGCCAGACGATGTCGAAGCCGCCGCCGTTGGCGAAGAACCCCGAGGCGAAGAGGAGCGAGTCACCTGGCAGGAAGGGGAAGAAGACCACGCCGGTCTCGATGAAGACGATCAGGAAGACGAAACCGTAGGCGGCGAGCGGACCCATGGCAATCCAGCTGGCGATGGCGGCACGCGGATCGCGCAGCAGCTCGGCGATGAAGCTTACGAAGCCCATGCTATTCTCCCAGTCCTTCGGCGCAAACCCGCAGGAGCGGGTGCCAGCATGTCAGCCAGGGAACGGTGCCCCAGATAACAAAGGCGCTCCCGGTCACGAGGTGGCCATGGAGCGCCCTGGAGCGCGCTCGGCGGGAACGGGTGCCCGCCAGAGGCCCCTTATGGCTGCTGCCTTCCGACCCTGACCAGGTTCGAGGTGTGACGTCACCCGAACCCGCCCAACGCGCTTGCGGGATAACTCTACCAAAGTCGCACGTGAGGCGTGCCGCTCACACCAAACGGCCACGAGCGTGACGACGAGGCCCGGGCCACCCAAGGCAGCCCGGGCCCTCGAAGTCGAGAGGGACGCGCGCCCTAGGCCTTGACGCCGTACCAACCGACGTTCTCGTTGCGCCAGCCGAGCCTGACCAGGCCGTCGCGCTCCCCGGCGTTGACCGTGTAGTGATGCGACCCCGCCTTGGCGTTGGGGTTGTAGAGACGGAAGAGCGCCTGCCCCTTGGCGTCGTCAGAGTACCAGCCTATCCCCTCGTACCTCCAGCCAAGGCTCACGAGCTTGTCCCGCTCGGCCTTGCTCGTGGTGTAGTGGTGGTCGCCGGCGTTCTTGTTGTAGAGGCGGAAGACCGGGGTGCCGGACTTGGTCGGAGCGACCCAGGCCACGCCCTCGTAGCGCCAGCCGGCCCTCACGAGGCCGTCGCGCTCGCCTGTGCTCGCGGTGTAGAAGTGCTCACCGCTGTTGGGATTGTAGAGGCGGTGCATGGCCTGGGCCTGGACGGCCTGCCTGCCGGACTTGGGACTCGGCTTTGGGTTCTGGTTGGGCTTGGGGTCGGCCTTAGGCTTGGCGGCGCCACCGTTATTGGGCTTGCTGGGCTTTGTGGGAGTCTTGCCCTGCTCGCCGCCCTTGCCCTGGGGCTTGGGGTCGGCAGGCTTGCCGGAGTCCTGCTTGGGGTTGGAAGGCTTCGGGTCTGCGGGCTTGCCCCCCCTCGTTCTTGGGCGTCGAGCCCTGACCCTGCGGCTTTTCCTCGGGGACGGGCTTCTCCTCCCCCTTGCTGCGGTAGGTGTCGGCCATGCCGCTGCGCTGGGACTTGATCTGGTCGTTCGTGTACCAGCGGGAGTCCTTGACGGACCACCAGCCACGCTCGTCCGGGGAGCTGGGGAGCTCGTCCAGCACGGCAGGACGGAAGCCCTTCCCCACCTTCCACTCGACCAGGCCGGCGACGTCTCTGAACACATGCAGGGCCTCGGCCACGGCACCCATGTCAACCGCAGAAAGGTCGAGGGCAGAAAGCCGCGAGTCTCCCGCAAACATGGCATCCATGCCCCACAGCTCCGTGCCAAAGGTCTTGGGCAGCCTCAGGTCGGCAAGGGCATAGCACTCGGAGACCAGGGCGTTGGCAACCCTCACGCTCCTGAACTCCAGCGATGAGAGGTCGAGGGACGTCAGCGAAGAGCAGGCGTAGAACATGTGGTCGACACTTTGAACCTTGGAGGTGTCAATGCCGCCCAGCTCGACCGAGAGCAGCTCGGAGCAACCCTCGAAGAGGCTGGCGAGCCTGATGGTCGAGGACGTGTCGAGACAGCTGAGGTCCGCGATCTTGAGTCCCTTGAGGTTGAGGAGCTCGCTCGAGTCCTCTGGTGCCTTGACGCCGGACCTGATGCTTATGGCGACGACCCTCTTGGTCACGTTTTCAGGAATCGCGTGGACCGATTCCATCACGCCAGAGACGCCGTCGGTCGGAAAGACCACGAGCTCCCCCCGTCGTCCAACGTGTAGGAGCAGCCCTCGCCAAAGGTTCCCTCGACCGTCTTCGCCACGACGGACGTGGGAAGGAGGATGGAAGCGGCCAGCGCGAAGGCCGCGATGACGGACGCCAGAAGCACTCGGCCCACGTCCTTGATGTGTAGCCCTGTCGTCCGCCTTGCGGGATTCGGGGGCATGCCCATGTCCCTCTCCTGTCTGTTGTAGATTCTGACGTTCATTCAATAGTTCCGAACCGGATATAAAACCGTGGGGGAGCCGGCAGAGAGCATATTACCTGGGCAAACACTCGACACAATACCGCTGGGCGGATGCGCGCAGTTGTGGATATTTCTCCATGAGCGAGAAGGGCGCGCGGTCGTCGCGGATGGCTCTTCCCGCACAAGCAGGGGCGGGTCCCGCAAGCTGCGAGGCCCGCCCCGAAGAGACGACTTGGCGAGAGGCTACCCTGCCTTCACGCCATACCAGCCGATGCCCTCGCTCCTCCAGCCGAGCTTGACGAGGGCGTCATGCTCGCCCTGGCTCGTCGTGTAGTGGTGGGAGCCAGACGTGGCGTTGGGGTTGTAGAGGCGCAACAGGGGCTCTCCCTGGGCGTCGTCGGAGTACCAGCCGATGCCCTCGTCCCTCCAGCCGAGGACCACGAGCGCGTCCCTCTCGTCCTTGCTGGCGGTGTAGTGGTGGTCGCCCGCGTTGGAGTTGTAGACGCGGTAGACCGGGGTCCCGGACTTGACGGGGGCGGTCCAGCCCCTGCCCTCGTAGCGCCAGCCGGCCGAGACGACCTGCACGCACTCGTCGAAGCTCGCGGTGTAGAAGTGCTCGCCGCTGTTGGGGTTGTAGAGGCGGTACATGGTCCCGACGGGNGCGTCATGCTCGCCCTGGCTCGTCGTGTAGTGGTGGGAGCCAGACGTGGCGTTGGGGTTGTAGAGGCGCAACAGGGGCTCTCCCTGGGCGTCGTCGGAGTACCAGCCGATGCCCTCGTCCCTCCAGCCGAGGACCACGAGCGCGTCCCTCTCGTCCTTGCTGGCGGTGTAGTGGTGGTCGCCCGCGTTGGAGTTGTAGACGCGGTAGACCGGGGTCCCGGACTTGACGGGGGCGGTCCAGCCCCTGCCCTCGTAGCGCCAGCCGGCCGAGACGACCTGCACGCACTCGTCGAAGCTCGCGGTGTAGAAGTGCTCGCCGCTGTTGGGGTTGTAGAGGCGGTACATGGTCCCGACGGGCTGCTCGACGACGGGCTTGCTCACGGTCACCGTGACGACGTCGGACTCGGCGGTCAGGCCCTCAGCATTGGAGACGACGACCTTGTACTTGGTCTCGCCGACGGTGCTGGTCTGAGGCACATAGGTGTCGGAGCTGCCCACGTTGCTCCAGCTGCTGCCATCCGTTGACTTCATCCACTGGTAGCTCAGGGGCGAGTCCGTGCGGCCGTCTGCCGCGACGGAGAGCGCGACCGCGCCGCTGCCCTGCTCGTAGCTCGCGGACATGGGCTGCTGGGTGATGGTGGGAGGGACCACCTTGGAGGCATAGGACAGCGTGCCGTCGAGGTCGCTGGACTCGAAGGGCTCGGAGAAGTCCCCTGCCTTGACGTAGTCGCGAAGCTCCGTGCGCAGCGCCTGCATCTTCTCGAACACTTGGGTCGAGACGACGTCGAAGGCCTCGTTGGCAAAGTGGCCGCGCTCGCCCTCGGGAAGGGACCGCATGTACTCGTCGACGATGCCGTGCTGGTCGTTGATCTGGGTCTGGACGAGCTTGAGGTAGTCGGCGACGCCGGCGGCGCAGGCCTTGCGGTTGTTGTACGTCAGGGTGTTGATGTCCATCATGACGTAGTCCATGGTGTCGTCGTCCGCATCAGTAAGAGCGGTCTCGACGCTGTCGATGGACTCCTTCTTCCCCACATGGCTCAAATTGATGGTCTCGAAGTTGTCATAGATTCCCGGAACCTCGGTGAGAAGCGCCGAGTAGCTGGGCAGGTAGACGCTGAACTCCGTGCGAGAGAGAGCCTCCCACTGGATGGTGGCGATATCTGGGCTCATCCCCCTGCGAGTCTGGAAGATGTGGGACTCGATTGTCCGGTTGTTCCCAATGGCATAGAGCTTGCTGTTCTCGTTGGCGTTGAACTGCGTGCCCTCGCCGCGGGCCGCAAGGGAACGCTGTGCGTCATAGAGGGAGTAGTCACTGCGACCAGGAGTAAAGAAGAGGAGACGTGCCTCGGGGCTGACACCGCTCACCCTGCCGGAGGTATCGACCTCGAAGGTACCGTCGGTGAGGGGATTGCCGAAGTAGGAGCGACCCTGTGCATAACGCGTGTTCTGACCCGCGCCAGACTCGGTCTCGCCGTAGGAGCTGGCGACGTCCATGCCACCGTCCGCGAAGGTCACGTAGGTGCCGGCCTTCTTTGCGGTCTCCTCGAGGCCCTCCGAATGCAGACATACGCTCTTGTCGGCCAGGTCGACCTTGAACTGCAGGTTGCCCATGTTGGGATTGATTGAAGCAACGTCGTCAGAGATCTTGATGGCGATCCACTGGTGTCCCGAGAGCTGCTGGAAGTTCCAGACCTCGTTGGCGTCGCCAACCCAGATCTGGTTGCAGTCCTGGGCGCCGTACTTGTCCATGACGTCGCCGAGTATCTCCACTCCCTCACGGGCAGTGGCGGCCTCACCGAGCACGACGTCCGCGATGTTGTACTCGCCCAGGCCCTCTTTCGTCTTTGGATCGACCGCTTCGACCTTGCTGTTGAAGTCGGTGGTGAGCGTGGCGGAGCAGGTCACGCCCTTCTCGTTGATGCCCGCTTCGGCATAGGGTGGTGCCAGCTCTCCCCAGTCCGCCTGGGCATCGCGCACGAAGGTGTAGCGGTAGGTCTTCCCCACCGTCCGATTGAAGGCACTCTCTTCCGAGGTGTAGGTCTTGCCATCGGTGGCTTCCTGGACCCCGAAAATCTTCACGTGGCGCGACGCATAGTCTTCTGCGCGGCCGTACAGCACGTCACCCGAGGCGGTGAGCTTGGGACCGATGTAGACCTGAGTGCACGCCAGTGCCTGGACCGGCGTCGCCATGGCAATCGAGGCGGCTGCCATCGAAGCCACGGCGAACCTCTTGAGCAGGTTGCTCCTGTGCATGAGCACGGACTCCCTTCTTCAGCGGTCCCCCGACAGGCCAGGGACCAACCAACTAGACCACTCTTCCGCAGCATAAACGAAACAAAGCTGAAACAGTCATTAACGATTTGCTTCTCCTGCTGAAGGGACAAAAAAGCCCGCCGGACGTGTGCCGGCGGGCCAAGGGAGGACCCTGCGAATATGAAGGGGCGCCCTCTCACCATCGGACATGGAGGCGAGAGGGACGCCCTCGCTGGGCTACTACTTCCTGTGCGCGCGATAGTACGCGATGAGGGCCTTCGTGCTGGCGTCCTGGCCCTGGAGCGCCTCGTCGTCGTGGAAGGCGGGCGTGATCTGCTTGGCGAGCTGCTTGCCCAGCTCGACGCCCCACTGGTCGAAGGAGTCGATGCCCCAGACCGTCCCCTCGACGAAGGTGATGTGCTCGTACAGGGCGATGAGCTCGCCCAGTGCGTGCGGCGTCAGCGCCTCTCCGAAGATCGAGGTCGTGGGACGGTTGCCCGTGAAGCAGCGGGCGGGCACGATCTCTTCGGGCGTGCCCTCGGCGCGCACCTCCTCGGCCGTCTTGCCAAATGCGAGTGCCTTGGTCTGCGCGAGGAAGTTGCCCAGGAAGAGCTCGTGCACGTCCTGGTCCCCGTCCTTGGTGGGGTTGGGGGTGTTGGCGAAGGCGATGAAGTCCGCCGGAATCATGCGGGTGCCCTGGTGGATGAGCTGGTAGAAGGCGTGCTGGCCGTTGGTTCCCGGCTCGCCCCAGAAGATCTCGCCAGTGTCGGAGGTGACGGGGCTCCCGTCCCAGCGCACGCCCTTGCCGTTGGACTCCATGGTGAGCTGCTGCAGGTAGGCCGGGAAGCGGTGCAGGTACTGGTCATAGGGCAGCACCGCGTGGCTTTCCGCACCGAAGAAGTTGACGTACCACACGTTGACGAGGCCCATGAGTGCGACGACGTTCTGCTCGAGCGGGGTCTCGCAGAAGTAGCGGTCGAGGTCGTTGAAGCCCACCAGGAACTCCCTGAAGCGCTCGGGACCGAAGGCGACGATGAGCGAGAGGCCCACCGCGGCGTCCACGGAGTAGCGGCCGCCGACCCAGTTCCAGAAGCCGAAGGCGTTCTGGGGGTCGATGCCGAACTCGGCGACCTTGTCGAGCGCGGTCGAGACGGCCACGAAGTGCTTCGCGATGGCCTCCGCCTCCTGCTCGGGCGAGCCGTCGATGGCCCCGCTGGCACGCAGGCCCTCGAGCATCCAGGCCTTGGCCTCGCGGGCGTTGGTCAGGGTCTCGAGCGTGGTGAAGGTCTTGGAGACGACGATGACCAGGGTGGTCTGGGGGTCCAGCCCGCGGACCTTCTCGGCCATGTCGTTGGGGTCGATGTTGGACACATAGCGCACGCTGATGCCCGCGTCGGCATAGGGGCGCAGGGCCTCGTAGACCATGACCGGGCCCAGGTCTGAGCCGCCGATGCCGATGGAGACGACGTCGGTGATGCGCTTGCCCGTCACGCCCTTCCACTCGCCCGAGCGCACGCGCTCGGCGAAGGCGTACATGCGGTCGAGGACCTCGTGGACGTCAGCCACCACGTCCTGCCCGTCCACGACGAGGCTGCCCTTCTCGGCCTCGGGACGACGGAGCGCGGTGTGCAGGACGGCGCGGTCCTCGGTGGTGTTGATGTGCTCGCCGGCAAACATGGCGGAGCGCCTCTCCTCCAGCCCGACGGCCCTTCCAAGCTTCACGAGGAGTTTGAGCGTCTCGTCGTCCACGAGGTTCTTGGAGAGGTCGAAGTGCAGGTCGTCGAGGTCGAACGAGAGCTTCCTCACGCGCTGGGGGTCGTTCGCGAAGGACTTCTTGAGGCTGAATCCGCTCGCCACAAGCTTGTCGTGGTGCGCCTGGAGGGCCTGCCACTCGGGGGTCTGGGTCGCGTCAATAGGTGCGGGAACGCCTGCCATGTCTGCTCCTTAGGTCGCCATGAGAGAACCCTGGACACACAGCTAGCGTAGCGCAAATGGATGGGCCGGACGTCACGTTTGGCAGATGCTTGGGAACGCCTCACCCCCGTGCCAGCCCGATACGAGGGCGAGAGGGACGAGCTTCCGCCATAGCACCCCCGCCAGGAACCACGAAGCACGCCGTCGCCGACGGCCCTGGGCTAGTACGGCTCACCCAGCGGCGGCAACTTCTTGAGGCGCGCCCACATGAGCTGCTTCTGGCGGCCGTCCCCCAGGGAGGCCGCAAACTCCCCCAGCGCCACCACGTCCGGCGCGAGACCCCGGCGCCCGGGGACAAGATCGTCCTTCTGGGCGGCCGCACCGGCCGGGACGGCATAGGCGGCGCGACGGGCTCGTCCAAGGCACACAACGTCGAGTCGCTGGCAAAGGACGGGGCCGAGGTCCAGAAGGGCAACGCCCCCATCGAGCGCAAGCTCCAGCGCCTCTTCCGCCGCGAGGACGCCTGCCGCCTGATCAAGCGCTGCAACGACTTCGGCGCGGGCGGGGTCTCCGTCGCCATCGGCGAGCTCGCGGACGGCCTCCTGATCGACCTCGACGCGGTCCCCAAGAAGTACGAGGGCCTGGACGGCACCGAGCTCGCCATCAGCGAGTCGCAGGAGCGCATGGCCGTGGCGCTGGCCCCCGGCGACGTCGACGAGTTCATGGGCTATGCCGCGGAGGAGAACCTCGAGGCGACCGTGGTCGCCGAGGTAACCGAGGAGCGCAGGCTCCGCATGGGCTGGCAGGGCCAGACCATCGTGGACGTCAGCCGCGACTTCCTGGACTCCAACGGCGCGGCCAAGCACCAGGTCGTGCACGTCGAGCGCCAGGGCAGCTGGCAGCCCTCCTGGGAGGGCGCCACCACTGAGGAACGCCTGCGCTCCGTCCTGCGCGACCTCAACGTGGCTTCGAACAAGGGGCTTTCCGAGCGCTTCGACTCGACCATCGGCGCGGCGACGGTGCTCATGCCCTTCGGTGGCCGCACCCAGCTCACGCCCAGCATGGCCATGGTCGCCAAGCTCCCCGTCGACGGGCGGACCACCAGCGTGAGCGGCATGGCCTGGGGCTTCAACCCCTACCTCATGAGCGCCAACCAGTTCACGGGAGCGTACCTCTCCGTCGTGGAGTCCCTCTGCCGCCTCGTGGCCGCCGGCCTCAGGAGGCAGGACGCCTACCTCACCTTCCAGGAGTACTTCGAGCGCCTGCGCGACATGCCCGAGCGCTGGGGCAAGCCCGTGGCGGCGCTGCTCGGCGCGCTCATGGCCCAGGCGGACCTCGGCGTCGGGGCCATCG
>NZ_LT635494.1:1580123-1599504 GCF_900120385.1 Olsenella phocaeensis
AGGGCGACACGGGAGGCGCGACAGCCTTCCGAGGGATGGCAACCCGCCAAAGAGGCCCCGCCTGTCATGAGGCACGCGAGCGCGGCCCCATAGACAAGCGGTCGCCCCGCGCCCCACGCAGGCAGAGTGATGCCCCAGGGAAGCAGGAGCGCGGTCGCGACAGCCGCTTCGAGCGGGCGTGAGGCAGCCGACGCAGGCACCCTCCGTGCGCCCGTCGAGCCCTCGGCCGCCAATCGCCCCGATTCCTCGCCGTCCGAATGGCCATGGGCGGCGGGTTGGCGATCTGACATCCCGATGAGCTCGAGGAGCGCCTTCCTACCCGTCACACTGGCCTTTTTGTAGACGCGTGCCATGGTGCTGCGAACCGTTGCGGGCTTCACCCCCAGAAGCTCGCCCACCTCCCTGGAGCTCCCCCCGCACACGACCCCGACCGCCACCTCGAGCTCGCGGAGAGCGAGCCCGAGGCCTAGCAGGGCCTCCCTGGTCTCCTCGTCCGGCCTCACATGCCCGTCTCCGAACGAGGGCTCAGGCTCTGCCGAATGACTCCGTCGTCCCTCGGCCCCATGTGCGGAGAGGGCAAAGAGGCAACGAGCGCGAGGCAGCCAGCACGCCGCGGCAATGAGGGAGAGCAGTGCATACGGCCACGAGACCGCCTGACCAAGGGGAATCACCCTCGTAAGGGACCACCAGGCAAAGGATCCGACGCCCACGCGCATGGGCATCGGATCCAGCTTGCCGTCAGGGGTCGCACTCACCCCCAGGAGGATCAGCGACGCCACGGGAATCACGACAAGGTTCACGGGAGAGAAGCCAGTCGTCCAGAGCCTGCCGGGCGCCATACGACCGTCGACGACGGCCGTGACGGCATATGACAGCCCCCTGACGAGAAAACCCGCCGCGATCGCGGCGAGACCCCCTCCGCCGCTTGGCTTCTTCTCGTCAAGGCCGCACGAGGCGCCGCGAGGGGGACGCGTCTCCTCCCCGGACGGGCATGAGGAGAGGGCGAGCGCGGAGGCGAACGCAAGCACGGGAGTCGCCAGGAGCCAGGCGTGCCGGAAGGAGGCGAACCAATCCATGTCGAAGGGCCATGCGTATCGTGACATTCTCGCAAGCGAGAGGCAGAGCGCCCACTCCACGGAAGCCAGCGACGCAAGGGCAACGACGCCAGCGGCTCGGAGCCGTCGCGCGAGGCCATCCGGAACAACGCGAGCGAGGACGAATCCCGCACAAAGCCCAAGCGCCACCAGCGCCTGGTTGCCGGACAACGCTGGGTTCGGCGCCGTCAACGCATAGAACGGCATCGTCGTGAGGAGGGCGAGCTCCACAAGGCGGACCAGAGGCCCACGGCCTTCCGCAAAGCGCGCTTCCATCGGCTGGACTCCTCCCCCTCTCTAGACACACACATCATAGGAGCTCGCCCTGCACGGCAGGAAAACCACTCGCACGACGCGGGTGCCGCTCGCCGCCGCCTGGCATACTATGAAATCGTTCTCAGATAAGATTATAAGCAGATATGCAGACGTGCTGGCAGGGTCCGTGCACACCTCGGCACACCCAGGGAAGGGGCATTTCATGAGCGACGAATCCTGGCGTCCCAAACTCCACCTTGCACCCCAGAAAGGCTCCCTCAGCGACCCCAACGGACTGTGCCAGTTCCGCGGCACCTATCACATCTGCTGCCAGAACGCCCCCGAGTACCCCGGCAACTTCGACAGCCCCCACGGCTGGGGCCACTACGTCAGCCGCGACCTGACCAACTGGGTCTTCCTGGGCTGCCAGGTCATGCCCGACTGCCCCTCCGACAAGGACGGCTCCTACTCTGGAGGCGCCTACCTCGCCACCCCCGAGGACGGCGCCGACCACGGCGGCGAGGTCTGGTACTACTACACGGGCAATGTCCGCCTGCCCGAGGGTGACGGCACGCTCGCCGGCCGCCTTGCCAACCAGACGCGCATGCGCAGCTACAACGGCATCCACCTGGGCCCCAAGGAGGTCGTGCTCGACAACTCCGGCTACCCCGCCTACTGCTCCAACCACGTGCGCGACCCCAAGGTCTGGAAGCAGGACGGCGCCTTCCACATGCTGCTGGGCGCGAGGACGCGCGAGGACAGCCGCGGCGCGGTTCTGTGCTATCGCTCCGAGGACGGCGAGGCCTGGGAGCTCGAGGGCTCGGTCACCAACACCGACCCCACGCCCTTCGGCTACATGTGGGAGTGCCCCGACCGCATCGTCCTCGCAGACGAGAAGGGCGCGCCCCACGAGTTCCTTGCCACCTGCCCCCAGGGCACGGACGAGCTCGGCCTCCCCTACATGCTCCAGAACGTGCACGGCAACGGCTACTTCCCCATCGAGGGGACCCTTCTGGACCTTCTCCACCAGGACCATGAGCTCATGGACGCCAAGGCCCCACACGCCGCCATCGACCAGACGACCTTCGTCGAGTGGGACCACGGCTTCGACTTCTATGCCTGCCAGACCCTCGTAGACGAGAGGGGCCGCACGCTCCTCGTGGGCTGGATGAGCCTGCCCCATGACAAGGACGACGTGCGACCCTACGACAATCCCACCAGCACCTGGCGCGGCTGCCTCACGGTCCCGCGCGAGCTCGCGCTGGGTCCGGACGGACACATCCTTCAGAACCCCGTGGCGGAAATCGACGCGCTCCGCGGGAAGGCGGTCGCCTTCGAGGGCAGCGCCAGCATCCCCAAGGTGTCGGACCTCGTGGTCTCTGGCATCGAGGGAGAAGGCACCCTGCGCTTCGACGACGCCCTCGAGCTGCGCTTCCACGACGGGGTGGCAGAGTTGGAGTTCATCGACGACGAGGCGGGCCAGGGCAGGAAGGTCCGCCGCGCCAGGGTCGATGCCGTGCGCGACGTCCGCATCATCATGGACACCTCCGTCCTCGAGATCTTCGTCAACGGCGGCGAGACCGTCTTCGGCACCCGCTACTACAGTGACCCCGAAGACATCAGGGTGTACCTCGACTTCCCCAAGGCCACTGCCGTCTGGTACCCCATGTCGCCCATCAGCGTCAACTACGTCGTCGACCGCTAGTCAGCACCCGACACCGCAAGACAGCCACCACGGAGAGGCACACATGCAGAGCATCAACTTCCACACGCAACGGGGCTGGATGAACGACCCCAACGGGTTCATCTACTACAAGGGCGAGTACCACCTCTTCTACCAGTACTTCCCCCACGCCACGCAATGGGGGACCATCTGCTGGGGACACGCCATCAGCCCCGACCTCGTCAACTGGCAGCAGGAGGACATCGCGCTGTTCCCCTCCAAGCCCGCAGACCAGAACGGCTGCTTCTCGGGCAGCGCCATCGAGAGCGGGGGCAGGCTCCGCCTCTTCTACACGGGCGTCCATTACGACGAGTTCGACCCCGACGACATCAACAAGTGCATTCCTGGCCACTTCACCTCGGCGCAGCTCACCATCGAGTCGCCCGACGGCCGCAACTTCAACAACTTCGAGGACAAGCGCGTCATCATCCCACCCATCGAGGACCCCGAGCTGGGCGACGCCACCCACACGCGCGACCCGAAGGTATGGCAGGGTTCCGATGGCTGGTACCTGGTCCTGGGCAGCAACATCCACCGCAGGCAGGGAGAGGTCCTCTTTTACAGGAGCCAGGACCTCGTCAACTGGGAGTACGTCAACCGCACCGTCCTCGATCCCGAGCTTGGCTGGATGTGCGAGTGCCCCGACCTCTTTAGGGTCGACGGGAGCACCGTGCTCCTCGCCTCGCTGATGGGCTATGAGGGCGGCAGCGACCAAAGCGTCTGCTTCGTCGTCGACTACAACGAAGCGGGCTGCTCCATCGAGTTCACTGGCGAGCGGCGCCTCACCGACTACGGCCACGACTTCTATGCGCCGCAGACCACGACCGATGCCGAGGGTCGTCGCGTCATGGTGGGCTGGATGCGCATGCCCGAGCCCGTCGACGACAAGTGGATCGGCATGTTCACCGCACCGCGCATAATCGAGGTCGTCAACGGGCACACCTACTTCCGCCTGCATCCCAACGTACGCCATGCCATCGCCCACCGCACCAATGCGTCAGCGCACCACCGTCCCTATCTCTTCGGGACCACCTTGCACGAAGGCGACCACATCGACATCGGCGGTCTGCGCGTGTGGCAGGACAAGAACCGCGTCCACGTCGACCGCAGCAAGGTCTACCGTCCGCGCGAGGGCTTCACGCATATGCACTCCATGACGCCCGAGGTGGCAGACGAGAACAAAATCGAGATGCTCGTGCACGGGCACATCGTCGAGGTCTACGTCAATGACGGCGAGTACGTCATCAGCAACATGGTCTATGGCCTGGGCAACTCGATGTCCACCAACTCGTCAGCGGACTTCACCATCCTCGGCCTCTAGGCCACGCACGGAGGCACGACATCCACAGCACCCACCAGCCGCAGGGAGAGTCACATGAGGTTCGAGAACAAGATCATGCTCATCACCTACGCCGACAGCCTGGGGAAGAACCTCCGGGACCTCGACCAGGTGCTTGCCAGGCACTTCGACAAGGCCGTGGGCGGGGTGCACATACTGCCCTTCTTTCCTAGCTCGGCAGACCGCGGCTTCGCCCCCATGCGCTATGACATCGTCGACCCCGCCCTTGGCAGCTGGGATGACGTGCGTCGCATAGGCGAGAGGCGCTATCTGATGTTCGACTTCATGATCAACCACATCTCGCGCCAATCTCCCTACTTCCAGGACTTCCTGGCCAAGAAGGACGAATCGGAGTTCGCCGACTTCTTCATCAGGTACAAGGACTTCTGGCCGGGGGGCGCCCCGACCCAGGAACAGGTGGACGCCATCTACAAGCGCAAGCCCAAGGCGCCGAGCGTCGTGGCGGAGTTCGCCGACGGCAGTCGCGAGGACGTGTGGTGCACCTTCGGGGGGGAGCAGATCGACATCAACATCAGGTCCGATCGCGCGCAGCGCTTCTTCCGCGAGACGCTGACCCACATGGCCGAGAACAACGCCTCCATCATTCGCCTCGACGCCTTCGCCTACGCCGCCAAGCGCGCGGGCAGCAGCTGCTTCTTCGTGGAGCCGGATACGACCGAGCTCCTGCGCGACATGCAGGAGGTGCTTGACCCCTACGACGTCATGGTGCTCCCCGAGATTCACGAGCACTACACCATCCAGATGCAGGTCGCGGACAAGGGCTACTGGGTCTACGACTTCGCCCTGCCCGTGCTGACCCTGCATGCCCTCTATTCGGGCGAGGGCAGCTACCTCGCAAACTGGCTCACGATGAGCCCCAAGCACCAGTTCACCACCCTCGACACCCACGACGGCCTGGGCATCGTCGACGTGAAGGACCTGCTGCCCGACGAAGCCGTCGACTACACCAAGGACAAGATGTTCTCGGAGGGGGCCAACGTCAAGAAGGTCTACAACACCGAGGCATACAACAACCTCGACATCTATCAGGTCAACACCACCTACTACTCCGCACTCGGCAATGACGATGACGCCTACCTGCTCGCCCGCGCCATCCAGTTCTTCGCCCGCGGCGTGCCCATGGTCTACTACGTCGGCCTTCTCGCTGGCAGCAACGACATAGAGCTGCTCGAGTCCACCAAGGAGGGCCGCAACATCAACCGCCACTACTACAGCGTCGACGAGATAGACCGCGAGGTCGAGCGCCCCGTCGTGAGGGACCTCGTCGGGCTGATGGAGCTGCGGAACAGCCATCCCGCGTTCGACATCGAGGGCGAGCTCGAGGCAGACGCCCAGGGCAGCAGGCTTCGCATCCGCCGCACCGCAGGCGAAGCCTGGGCGCAGCTCGACGCGGACCTCTCGTCGCATTCCTTCGAGGTAACACACTCGTAGGGACATGGCCACCGACGGGCACGGCGCCCTCCAACCTAGCCGGAGCCCGAACACGAAGGAGCACCCCTTGCTACCCGCAAACACGCACTTCCCCCAAGGCATCGGCGCGGCATTCTATGACCTGGACGGCACCATCCTCGACCTGACCCGCGTCTCCGAGCGCACGGTCGCCGCCCTGGAGGCCGTGCATGCGGCGGGCTGCGCCAACGTCATCTCGACCGGCCGCAACCTGCCCATCGTGCCCGACGCCATCAGGCTGCCCTGCATCGACTACTACATCACCGTCAATGGCGGCCAGATCCTCGACGGCGACGGCCGGCACCTCACAGGCAAGGCAATCCCCCGTGACACGGCGCTCGACATGGCTCGTTGGCTGCACTCCCGTGGAGCCGGCCTCAACGTGCTCACCTCGAGGGGGGCCTACTTCGAGAAGCGACTCGTGTCCTACATGACCCAGGCCGTGCATCGACTGGACGACAGCAGCACCCTGAGCGACGAGGACCTCGACGAAGAGATCTCGAGCATCCCCAACCGCTTCACCGTCGACGACATCGAACCCGAGATTCTCGCGGTCGACGAGGTGACGAGCTTCGTCGAGAAGATGGGTGCCTGCTTCGACACCGCAGACGACCTGGCGCGCGATGCCGCAGAGTTGGAAGGGCGAGGAGACCTGCAGATTGCCGTCGTCACCCCCACCGAGATAGAGATCACCCTCAAGGGGGTCGAGAAGGGCTCGGGCATCGAATGGGTGCGGGAGAGGCTGGGGCTTGACAGGGAACAGCTCGTGGCCTTTGGTGACTCGGGCAACGACCTGCCCATGGTGCCCCATGTGGGAGCCTTCGTCGCCGTGGGCAACGCCTCCGAGGCGGTCATGTCGCAGGCGACATGTGTCGTCGACACGATGTGGGAGGACGGCGTCGCCAAGTGGCTCGAGCACGCCCTCAAGGGTGAGTGGTACGAGGCATAGCCACTGACTTGTCCGCCGCAGCGGAGGTTTGGGACAATGCGCGGCTGGCCCACCCCGTAGGGAGAGAGCCAGCCGCGCGCTCCATTCGCAAACTGCGCGTGACTTCACGATGACCTGCAGCTTCGCACAGGCGCGCGCAAACTACGGCTAATCTGCGCGCGCCCGTGGCCACGTGCAATGCCACGCGTCACGCGGGCGTGCTACGCCCCTAGCCCACGTTGTTGAAGACAAAGGCGCCCATCTCCCAGGCGCCGTGCCATGCCTGGAGGTCGGACGTCACGTGCAAGTCGGTAACCTCCAGGGGATACCAGCGCGTGGTCATGGTCTTCTCTCCCCCGTTTACGTAAATCTCTATGACAGAGGTGTCCACCAGGATGCGCAGGTCGGTCACGCGTCCCGCGCTCAAGGCCGAGAGGGGCAGGCGGCGGTTGGTGCGCCAGCGTCCCGAGGGACTCTGAAAGTCGAGCTCGAGCATGTCCCCATGGAGGAGGAGCTCGAGGTCGGAGCCAATGATGACGCGCCCCTCTCCCTTGATGTCCTTGATGAGCACGTCCGCCGTCCCGTTGGGGAAACGGGCCGACTTCGCCCCCGTGACGTCGAACATGTCGCAGGTCGTCTGCGACCCCACATAGCCCGTGGCGCCCGGCGCGGCGCCCTCGCTAAACTCGACTTCCGTGCCGCGCAGGGAGTCCACCTCCTCGACGGGCCAGAAGCACACCCGGCCGGACTCGTTGAGGGAGAGCTCGCGCGGCAGGGTCAGCGTGTGCATCCACTCGCGCGTCGGCGTCTCGTACTGGAACTCCACGTCTGGCAGGCCGATCCACCCCACGCAGAGCACACGGCCGCGCTCATCTTCGAAGACCTGGGGGCAGTAGAAGTCGAAGCCGTAGTCGGTCTCGACGAAGTCCCCCTCGTCGAAGCAGGCATAGGGCCCCTCGCCGTCCATTCCCTTCGGGTCCCGCCCAAGCAGGTCGATGACCTTCCCCTCCACCGGGAAGTAGCCGCAGTTGTGGATGTTCTGATACTTGAACGGCTGCTTGGGGACCCCTTGGGGACACACGAAGAGGAACTCGCGACCGTCCAGTCGAACGGCGTTGGGGCATTCCCACATATAGCCGAAGCCCCTTCTGCCGCGCGACGTCGCCGACCCCTCGAACTCCCAGGCGAGCCCATCGCCCGAGCGATATAGGAGCACGGCGCCACGACTGTCCGACGTACGGGCGCCCAGCAGCATGTGGAAGGCCCCGTCCTGCTCCCACACCTTGGGGTCGCGCACGTGGTTGGAGCAGTAGGCGGGATATCCCTCGTTGTCGAGGACGCAGACCTTCTCGCTGAACGTGTTGCCGTCCTCGGAGGTCACGAGTATCTCGTTTGCACGACGCCCCTCGAAGTCATAGTCATGCTCGCCGGGGTCGAGCACGTTGCCCGTGTAGTAGCACCACAGCCTGTCATCCTTGACCAGCGCGGACCCCGAGTAGGAGCCGTTGCGGTCAAGCTCGCAATCGGGCCGGATCACCTCGCCATGGAAGGTCCAGCTCACGAGGTCCTCGCTCGTCCAGTGCCCCCAGCCATGCCCCACGGCGGGCCACTTGGGCGTGTACTGGTGAAACCAGTGGTAGACCCCGTTGAGCTGGGACAGGCCGTTGGGGTCGGTCAGGCCGCCCGTGGGCGTCTGCAGGTGGAAGCGCAGTCGCCAGTTGTGCTTGGGGTTCCAGTTGATGTCGACGGCCATGGGGCTTCCTCGATTCGGGAGGGTTGACGTGGGTGCGCGCGAGGGGCAGGCGTCGGCTGGCTACGCCAGGACCCCAAGCACTTCGGCACGCTCGGGCATCGCGGGGATGCCGCCACGCTTGCGGACGCAGAGCGACGCCACGGCATTGCCCATGCGAGCCATCCCCACTGCCTCATCAAGTGCCACCTCTGCGGGGGCCAGACCGCTTTCGAGAAAGGCGGCAAGGAACCCGCCCCAGAAGGAGTCGCCGGCACCCGTGGTGTCCACCGCCTCGGTCTTGAACGGCGGAACTGCCGTGGCGCCATCTTTGGTGCATACCAGGGCGCCTTCGGAGCCCAGGGTGACGCAGCAGACCTTCACTCCACCAGAGACCAGCGCCCTCGCCGCTTCGGCGGGGTCGCGGCGACCGGTCAGCAGCTCGCACTCGTTGTCACTCATCTTCATGATGTCCATGTAAGGCACCACGGCGCGCATCTGCTCCGTGGCCGCCTCCACGCCCGGCCAGAGGTTGGCGCGGTAATTGGGGTCATAGCTCATAACGCAGCCGGCGGACCTTGCCACGTCCAGCGCAGCGAAGGTCGCGGAGCGTGCAGGTTCGTCGGTGAGGGAGAGGGAGCCGATGTGGAAGACCCTGCTCTCGGCGATGAGCCTCGTGTCGAGCTCGTCGGTGGTGATCTGGGTGTCGGCCCCAGGCTTGCGCGCGAACGAGAAGGAACGGTCTCCCTGCTCGTCGAGCGCCACGAAGGCCAGGGTCGTGAAGTAGCTCGGATCCGTCAGCAACCCTCGCACGTCGATGTTGTTGGCCTCCATCGTGGCACGCAGGAACCTGCCGTGCATGTCGTCACCGACCTTGCCCAGAAAGGCAGTCTGGTGACCCAGGCGCTGGAGGGCGACCAGCACGTTTGCCGGTGCACCCCCAGGGTTTCGCTCGAAGAGCTTCTGGCCGGCGTCAGATATGCCCGCGTCCGTAAAGTCTATGAGCACCTCACCCATAGCAGTAACGTCAATCATGCCGAGCTCCCTTTCAAACGATGGGTCGGCCCACAAGGGCCCTCATTCCAACGGGGGGCAGCCGCTCGTGGCAGCCGCCCCCCACACGCGCATGTCTGGCGCAAGCGCCCTATCCGAGTTCGATGAGCGCGGCTCCGGCCTTCACCGCGCCGCCAATGTGGGTGTTGACGGTCCCGTACTCGTCAGTGTTGGTGACGATGACCATGGTCGTCGGATCGAGATTGGCGGCCTTGATGGCACCGAGGTCGACCTCCATGAGCAGGTCACCCTTCTTGACTACCGCACCCACGGTGGTGTGAGGCGTGAAGGGCGCGCCCTTGAGGTTGACGGTGTCGATGCCGATGTGGATCAGAATCTCGGCACCCTCGTCAGAGAGCAGGCCGATGGCGTGGCCGGTCTCGGCCAGGACCGTGACGGTGCCCGTGACGGGGGCGTACATCTTGCCGTCGCTGGGAACCACGGCGGCGCCGTCACCCATCGCCTTGCTGGCGAAGACGGGGTCGTCCACCTGATCGAGGCCGATCGCCTGACCGGCGCAGGGCGCGAAGATGACCTCGGCGTCGGTGGGGGCGGTGACGCCCTGGTTGGACTGGGCGACGCTCGCGGCGACCGCAGCGGTCTGGTTGGCAGCCGCCTGGGTGGAGGCAACGGCCTGCTCGGGCAGGGACTTGCCCTGCCTCTTGGCGTCGGCCTCGTCGGAGTAGAGGGTCCAGGTGATACCGAAGGCGACCGCAAAGGCGGCGGCGAACATGATGACATAGCCAACGGCATTGTCGATGCAGAGCAAGATGCCGAAGATGCCGGTCACGCCGGTGCCGGTGGCAGAGAGGTTGGTGAAGTAGCAGATCACGCAGCCGACGGCAGAGCCGACCATGCCAGCGACGAAGGGCTTAACCTTGGGCAGGTTGACGCCGAAGATTGCGGGCTCGGTGATGCCAAGCAGGCAGGAGATGCCGGAGGGCACCGCGAGGGCCTTGGTCTTGTCAGACCTGGTCTTGAGGGCAACGGCCAGGCAGGCACCGCCCTGCGCGATGTTTGCGGCAGAGGCCAGGGGCAGCCAGTAGGTGACGCCGTGCTGGGCGATCATCGAGACGTCGATGGCGGTGTACATCTGGTGCAGGCCAGTGACGACCGACGGGCTGTAGATCAGGCCGATGACCGCGTTGCCAAGGCCGAAGGGAACGGAGAGCAAGGCCATGAGCAGGCCAAGGATGGCGTTCTCGAGGAAGACGAAGATGGGGCCGATGAAGAGGATCGTCACGTAGGCCGCGATCGAGACGGACAGGAGCGGCGTCAGGAAGAGGTCGAACATCTCGGGGACGATCTTGTGCAGGCGCTTCTCGAAGAAGCAGAGAATCCAGACTCCCACGAGGATGGGAATGACATGCCCCTGGTAGCCCACCCAGTCGATGCTATAGAGACCGGGGATGACGTTGAAGGTGACCATCGTGCCGTCGGCGATGGCGGTGGAGGCGTTGTATGCGTTGATGAAGTCACCGCTGATGAGCAAGGCACCCAGTGACGCGCCGAGGTAGGGGTTGCCGCCGAAGACAGTTGCGGCGGAGAAGCCCAGGAGGATCTGGAGGTTCGCAAGCGCGCAGGCGTTGATCAGGCCCGCGATCTTCCAGTACACGTTGTTGGAGAGGTCGACGTTCGGGAAGAGGAAGGGGATGGCCCCCATGATGCCCATGAGCATGCCGGAGGCGACGATTGCCGGGATGATGGGGACGAAGACGTCAGAGAGGACCTTGATGGCCGCCATGAACTTGTTCTGGTTCTTGGCGGCAGCCTCCTTGACCTCGGCCTTGCTCGCCGCGCTGATGTTGCCCTGGCCGATGAACTCGTCGTAGACCTTGTCGACCGTGCCCGTGCCAAAGATGATCTGCAGCTGGCCCGAGGCCTCGAAGTTGCCCTTCGCGCCGGGGATGTCCTCGAGCTTGTCCTTGTCGATCTTGCCGTTGTCGGCAATCACGAGGCGTAGTCGGGTCGCGCAATGAGCGGCGGACACGACGTTTGACGCGCCTCCGATCGCCTCCAGCGTGGCCCTTGCGGCCTCTTTGTAATCCAGCGCCATTCTTCCTCCCTTGTCCTGCTACGACCTGCAGTCTTAGGTCTGTGTGAAATCGTTCTCACACCTTTGAATAAGATTAGGAGGACGCCTTCACAAAAGGAACACCTTTTGCCGAGCGCATGCGAACGGTAGGTTTTTGTCGACAAACGGGGAACTTTGCAGGCGGGCGAACCTGCCGCTCCCTCGCCGACGGAGGCGAAGGACTATGCAGGACTGTGCGTCGAGCCTCCCAGGACGAGCTTGTAGCCCATCTTGACCTCATGCGGGGCTGCCTCGCTCTGCTCCATCAGCTCGAGGAGCATGCGTGCCGCCTCCGCGCCGCTGGTGCGATAGTAGTAGTGGGCGGTGGTGAGGCTGGGGCTCACCACCTTGGCGAGCATGGAGTCGCCTAGCCCCGTGAGGCGCACGTCCCCCGGCACGACGCGTCCGCTGTCGTGGAGGTACAGCAGGGCACCCGCCGCGATCTCGTCGGTGGCGCAGACGATGGCGTCCGTCTGAGGATGGGCCTCCATGATCCTTGCCGCGCAGTCGAAGCCCGACCGCACGTTGAACCTGCCTTCCTCGATGGGTGCCGCGTCCACGTCGAACCCCTGGTGCCCGATGGCGTCAACGAAGGCCTTGCGACGAAGGAAGCCCGTCGCGTAGTCCCTCTCGGGCACGGCTATGAAGGCAGGATGGCTGCTGCCCACGGTACAGCAGAGCGTGAGGTCATACATGCTGTCATAGTCGTTGAAGTAGACGCAGTTGACGCCTTTGACATGCTGGCCCAGCACCACGAGGGGCAGGGGAAGGCTCCTGAAGAGTCGCTCGTGCTCTTCCGTTATCTCAGTCCCGATGAGGATGATGCCGTCGCTCCGGCCCTGGTCGGCCAAGGACTTGATGTATGAGATCTCTGCCGATCCGTCGCCGTCCGTGTTGGCGAGCACGGTGCTGTAACCCGAGGCGACAAGGACCGAGGTGATGCCCGCAACCTCCCGCGCGATGGACTCGGAACTGATCTTGGGGATGATGACCCCAACGAACTGCGTCTTGCCCGTGCGCAGGGTGCGCGCCTGCTGGGACGGCACATAACCCGTCTGCTCGATCACGCGGGCGATGCGCTTGCGCTTCTCCTCGCTGACATACCCGTCGTTGAGGTAGCGCGACACGGTGGCCCGCGACACGTTCGCCATCTGGGCGATTTCGTTGATGGTCATGCCCTGTCCCCCCAAGACGCGCCCGACCGTCCCGCGAGGAAGGCACGGACCTCGTCCAGGCGCTTGGTCGCCTGCTCCCTGCCCTGCAGGTAGAGGTCCAGCAGCTTCCCCCCGTCATGCTCGTTGGTCGAGACCTCGACGGGCTGCGCGGGCGCTATCACCAGGACCGGGCTCGACTCCTCGGCCTCGAGGGCGAAGAGCCTCTCGCGCTTGGCGTTGTACGAGGAGGCACGCACGGAAAGGGCCTCCTCGTAGTAGGGGAAGCCGTCGTAGCAATGGCTCCGCACCGTGATGCGCTCGTTGAGGCCGGACTTCTGGTAGTCGCGGTCCTGCGTGATCACCACCAGGGCGCGCTCGGCCGGTTCGTAGCCCTTGACCTTCGCCGCGCCCTCACGCCCCAACGCCACCTCGAAGGGGATGGAGTCCGTGGTGCCGCCATCCAGGTAGCGGTGCCCGTCGATCTGCACCATGCTGGAGACCAGCGGAAGCGAAGCCGAGGCGCGCACCTTGACCACGTCCTCGGGAAAGCTCGCACACTCCAGGTAGGCGGGAGTGCCAAACACCACGTCGCTCGCCACGGCAAACATGCGCGTGGCATTGGCGTTGAAGGCCACGTCGTCACCTGGGTCCAGGTGGTTCTGGATCTCCTCGTACATGAACTCGCCACCAGCGAGGTTGCCCGTCGTGGCAAAGGACCAGAGCGACATGAAGCGCCGGTCGTCCCGGAAGGCGAGCATGATGCGCATCGTGCGCCCGATCTGGCGCGACTTGTAGCTCGCCGCGTTGATGGCACCCGCCGAGACTCCCCAGACGCTTGCGAAGTCATAGATGCCTCTCTCTTGCAGCACGTCCAGGACGCCAGCCGTGAACATGCCCCTGAAACCGCCGCCCTCGAGGACGAGCGCGTTGCCTCGTGCCATGCAATCCCCCTCCCGTCAGTGCCGCCGCCCAACGCCAACGGTCCGCTGGCATCGGGCATCCGAGCCATTCTCATCATGGATGATATAGTGCAGCAAAAGGGAGAGGAGCGCCTGCCACGACTAGGCGCGCACGGGGAAGAGGGCAAGATGGACGCTACTGCATTATTCAAGTTCTCATCTGGTCTGTATGTCGTGTCCGCAAGGGCGGACGACGGTGACGTGGGCGCCTGCGTCATCAACACCGGACTCCAGCTCACGAGCAAGCCCCTGCAGGTCGCAGTCGTGGTGAACAAGCAGAACCACACGGAGCAGGTGATCGAGAAGGCCGGTCACTTCGCGCTCGCGCCCCTGACCCAGACGGCAGACATGCCCTTCGTCGGCCGCTTTGGCTTCCGCAGCTCAACCGACTTCGACAAGTTCGAGGGCATCCAGAGCGACATGACCGGCAACGGCGACCCCTATCCCACCGAGCACGTCGCGGCAATGGTCTCGTGCAAGGTGGTGCAGAGCCTGGACGTCGGCACCCACATGCTCTTCGTCGGAGAACTGGACGACGCGCGGAACCTCCTTGCGGAGGAGCCCCTCACCTATGCCTACTACCATGCGGTCCTCAAGGGAAAGACGCCTCCGAAGGCTTCGTCCTACGTTCCCGAGTAGGCCAGAAAGCAACAGGCACGTGCCTCGCACGTCGGCGTCATCCTTTCGGGACGGCACTTTGGCAGCGCCTTTTTACGGATAGCGCAAAGGCTGACACCACGCGTCACATGTCACACAAGCCCCCTCCCGCACAAGGCGGGAGGGGGCTGACGTCATCATGGTGGAGGTGCGGAGAATCGAACTCCGGTCCAAAGCAATCCCCTGGCAGGTGTCTCCAAGCTCAGTCGTTGGTTGGCTCTCGGACGCCTCGCACCCAACGACACGCGTTCGGCATCCCAGTTGGTTCGGTCTTAGCCTGCGGCATACCAACCACGTCCGCAGGAGCATCTCCCTAGAATGACGTCACCCCGAAGACGGGAGCGATCCCCGGTTAGACGGCTGCTAGTAAATTAAGCAGCGAGGGCGTAAGAGCCCTGATAAGAGTTGTCGTCAATTCAATTTGACGGTACCCCTGTTTAACGTGGCGAGGAGACCACGGCTTGCTGCCCACCTCAGAACTACCCTGTCGAAACCAGTCACCCCCATGAGGTTGTGGGGCTGCTGCCACCATGCGCGCTGTCAAAGTTCAAGAACGGGCGATGTGCGTCAAAGGACGACGCGTCCGGTGTCCGTATTCTACCCAAGGGCGACAAGGGGCGAGGCGGGATTCGGTGAAAGTGCAAGCCCACCACCCGTGCCCCGCCCCAGGCTGGGCCTCGGGCACCCGACGTCACGACGAGATGCAGACGGACGCCGTGCTACAGCTCGGCCATTCCCCTGCTACGTCCCACGACGAGCGCCACGAGGAGAATGGCAAGCGCATAGAGCATCGCGACCCCAAGCGAACCGAGCAGCGGAGCTATGGTCAAAAGCGAGACCTCCGAGGGCGCAGAGGCGCCCGTGATAACCTGCGTACACCAAAAGCTGGGCACGAAGTGCGCCGCTGCGACGACCGCCGAGGGAAGCATGCCAAGGTCAATCCACGCGCCCCCCATGAAGGACATGGCCATCCCCAAGATGACGGCAACGGCATTTGCGGCATTCTCGCTTGCTCCGAGCTGACCCAACAGGAAGCCCACGCATGTCGACACGAGCGCATAGACCAGAAGGCCCAGGACCGAGAGCGTCACGAGAGCCGGCGACTCCAACAGGCTCTGCCTTGCAAAGAGGACGACGCCCAGAAGCGAGGTAAGCGCCCACGCGAAGAGGCCGACCGTCAGACATGCGGCATAGAGCCGCAGGTTGCGCCTGCGGGCGGTGGTCGGCGCACCCATCCTGCGCTCGCGTATGGCCCGCCCGCTGAGCCTGGTCATCAGGATGGCGATGCAGACGGTGACGCTCGCGAACAGGGGATAGGTGGCAAACATGCAGTAGGTCTGAAACGACTTCGGCAGGGGCGTCGTAGCCTGGGGAATCAGGCTTGCCTCGACCTCGCTTTTCATGGCCTCGTTCACGTGCGCCACGATTCCGTCCTGGTCGAAGCCGGTCGTGGCGGCATAGCCATAGAGCCCGCTTGCATAGGACGTGACGCTGGCCTGCATGAGCGCTCCGGCGCCGGACTTGTAGGAGACGTAGGCCTCGAGGCCAGGCGCTGAGGCCCCAGCCCTGGCCGCGGCGACGAGCTTCTCGCCCCAGCCCTCGGGAATCACGAGGATGTAGCTCACCGTGCCCCTGGCAACGGCGTCCTGGATGGCCCGAACGTCATCGGCCAGCTCTCGGTGGTCCCCTTGGGCTAGGACCGCGTCCTTGAGACCCCGAGAGAGCCTGGAGCCATCCCTGTCGATGACCGCAACGCGCGTGGGGTCATACGAGAACGCGGACGCCGGTTGGTCGTTGGAGGCGCTCGCCCCTATGAGGACGCCCATGAGGTTCATGAGAACGAGGTAGATGGCTATGTAGGCCTTATGACCCCAGATGATCTTGAGCAGAGACCTAAAGGTGGGCATAGGAGAGCCTCCTCATGCGAAGGACGGCGACGGCAAAGAACGCGGTTGCCATGGCGAGCAGGACGAGACAGCTCTCGAAGAATGGCCCCAGAGTGTCGTAATACAACAGGGCGTAGAAGCAGTTCGCCATATGCCACAGCGGGTTAGCGTGAGAGAGAGCGGGGGACGCCAGCTCGACGGCGTCAGCCAGACCCTGTGCCGTCGGTCCATAGAGTCCCGTGAAGAGCGAAAGCAGGCAGCTGATTCCCGAGACCGCACCCGTCTCAATACGGGTGGTGCCAAGCGCGGCGCCCAGCGCACAGCTCATCAGGGATGAAACCGCGAGGGCAACGAAGGCATAGCCTGCCTCGCCGCCAAAGCCGACTCCCACGACCAGCCACATGAAGAGGTAGGTCGTGCAAAGGCATGCCAACTCGCAGACCCAGGCCGCCAGCAGCGTCGCCAGGAGAATGCGCCAGCGCGGCGTTCCTGCCATGGCGCTGCGCACGCCAAGGGCCGAAATGCCCGACTGCGTCCTCTTGACGGCAAGGACGGGCCAGCATCATGCCCATTCCGGCGGACATGGCCAGCAGGGAGTAGTAGTAGCGCGCGTCGGGGTCGGGGGCGACCTTGGTGACCTGCAGCTCTTGCGTGTCAACGCCTCGAGAGAAGGTGGTCGTCAAATCACCGCCGGCAAGAAGCTGGGGGGCCTGCCTTGCGACGTCGGCAATCTCCATCCGCGTGCGCAGGTAGGAGTTGAGCGCCACCCGCATCGCCGCGGGGCTCAGCTTGCCGTTCAGGGACGCGTCGACGTGCAGCCGGGGAACGCCTTCGCCGTCAACCGTGACGTAGCCGTCTATCGCACCATCGCGCGCCGCCGCAATGGCGTCTGCCTCGCTGCCAAAGCGGCTGAGGGACGCAAGCCCCCCATCGTCGCCGGATATGAGGTCGAGCATCTGGCCAAGGCCATATGCCCTCTCGTAGTCCCCATCCTCCACGACGCCGAGGCACTCAGGTCAGTGATGGCCGGCCAGAGCGTCCTGGAGGGAGAGGTCCTGGAGAGGGCGACGACGCTGGGCGGGAGCGTTGTGACAGGCGACGAGTCCGCCCTGGCGCCGCTCTCCCAGCGCGAGCGAGAGGTGGTCAGACTCGTCTCGGAGGGCCTCGACAACTCCCAGATCGCCGCGCGCCTATTTCTCTCGGAGGGGACGGTGCGCAATCACATCAGCGCGATCCTTGCCAAGCTCGCCCTGAGGAACCGCACCCAGATAGCCGTCTTCTACTACAAAAGGTGCCAATAGGCAGAACGCCGCCAAGGGCAGGAGGAAGGCGGCCTACGACTCCTGGCTCGCCCTGCCCTCTCGGTCATGGAACATGAGGGTGATGGCCAAGGCGAGAAGCACGCAGCTCACGCGGATGGCAGACAGTTCGAGGGGCGCCAACAGCCAGTTCCCCAACACTGCACCCACGACGAAGCAGGCGATCACGCCGTAGTAGAGCACCGCCGTCCTGAGGTGGACGCGGCCGCGACCGTGCGCGTACGAGACCAGCGCCTGCGTGCCGCTACGAAGGTTCCCTATGCACATGGTGGTGGCGAATGGCCTGCCGTGGAGCTTTCGGAACGCCTGGACCTGCATGCCACAGGCAAGCGAGGTGAGGCTGTTGGCGAGCAGGTTGAGCTCGTCCGGCATGAACGAGACCGCAAGGAGCAGGAGCACCTCAACGACGAGGACGTACTGCCTCCAGTGAAGCCCGCGCGGCATGCGGAGCTTGAGCTCGTGCGCGAGGACGCAGCCCACGGCGAAGCCCAGGACGGGGCAGGCGTAGCGCGTGGTCGCGGCGAAGTCTCCGGCAGAGAGGTGCACCCCCAGGAGCAGCAGGTTTCCCGTCTGGGCGTTGGCGAAGACCTTGCCGCGCCCAAGGTAGGAGTAGGCGTCCATGAGCCCGCCCGAGAGGGCGAGGATGAGGGCGAGCTCTATTGATTCGGATGTCTGCGACGCGCGCTTGCGCAAGGCTGGGCCTCCCTTGATTCGACCGCCCCCTACCCTACTACGCGTGAGCGAGCCCGTTCGACGCCACACCCGCCCGACACATTCCATCCCGCGTCAAAAGGAACGGCTGGTTGCCCAGCCGTCCCAGGAGGTCACGCTATGTGGTTCAGGCTACTCCTCGACGAGCTCGAACATGTCGGCACCGACGCCGCACATGGGGCAGGTGTAGTCCTCGGGAAGCTCGGGGGTGTCGACCTCGACCTCGAAGCCACAGACGGTGCACACGAACTTGTAGGTCTTCTCGTCAGCCATGGGTGTTTCCTCTCTCCGTTGGCCGCCCGTTCCCCGCGGGCGCGCCAGTTTGTTACCCGAATGGGCGCAATTATCATACCCCACGCAAAGTACCTGCGGCAACGCCGTCTGCCGAGAAGCCATGGCAAACCATGGCCCCAGATGCCCAACTCCCTTGCTAGCGGCTGCGCTCCTTGAGGGCGCGCTGTATGTCGCGGTCCGTCTGCTTCTTGGCGAGGTCGGCCCTCTTGTCATAGAGCTTCTTGCCGCGCCCTAGGCCGAGCTGCAGCTTGACCCGATTGTGCTCGTCGAAGTAGAGCTCCAGGGGCACGATGGCCTGGCCCTTGGTGCGGAGCTTGCCGTCCAGGAAGTCAATCTGCCTGCGGTGCATGAGCAGGCGCCTCCTGCGATCGGGGTCCACGTTCCACACCCCCCCGTTAGAGTAGGGGTGGATGTGCATCCCCACCAGGAAGAGCTCTCCCCCACGGATGATGCAGAAGGAGTCCGTGATCTGGGCCGAGCGCTCGCGCAGGCTCTTGACCTCGGTACCCGTGAGCTCGATGCCGGCCTCCCAAGTCTGGTCGATGAAGTAGTTATGCCATGCGGTGCGGTTCTTCGAGATGGTCCTCTTCTGGCGCCTAGTCGGAGCTGGCATTGCCGTCGCCCCCCTCCTCGTCCTCGGCGCGGATCAGCCTGAGCAGCTCCATGGCGGCCTCCTCGCCCACCAGATCGCGGGCGCGGAGGGTGAGCTGGGCCGCCGTGTCGCGCTGGCCGAGGT
>NZ_LT635494.1:1599605-1687889 GCF_900120385.1 Olsenella phocaeensis
CACGTGGCGCGGCTCCGGCTGGGGGGCGGCGTCCTGCGCGGGCTCCTCGCCCGTCACGTCCGCACCCACCTCAGGGACCTGCGAGTCGGCGGGAGCCTGCTGCTCCAGCTCCTCGTCCCCCTGTCGCTCGCTGCTGCGAAAGTGGTTGGCCACAAGAGCTCCTTTTTCTACGTAGCGAAAACTGACAGATTCCGGTGCATTTTAGCAAATGGCCCCAAAGCCGCAGCTTAGGGGCCAGCCACCGCACATATAAAGCACGCTGTGGCCCCGACCCCTAGGGGCGCGGGACTACAGCCATGCCCATATGGCAGTCAGCTCCTAGTGGAGGAACTCCTCGACCTCGGCCTGGATGCCCCTTGCGTCCAGGCCATACTTGGCCAGCAGGTCCAACGCGGGTCCGGACTCGCCGAAGACGTCACGCACGCCGACCTTGCGGACGGGCGTGGGGCAACTCGCACTGAGCGCGTCGCAGACGGCGCTGCCCAGGCCGCCGATGACGGAGTGCTCCTCCACGGTGACGACCCTGCCGGTCTTCCTGGCCGAGGCGATGACGGTCTTCTCGTCGAGGGGCTTGATGGTGTGGATGTTCACGACCTCGGCGCTGACGCCCCTCTCCGCGAGCGCCTCGGCGGCCTCGAGCGAGGCGGCGACCATGAGGCCGCAGGCGACGATGGTGACGTCCGTCCCCTCTCGCTCGACGATGCCCTTCCCCAGCTCGAACTCGTAGCTGGCGGGGTCGTGGAAGACGGGGCCGGCGAGGCGCCCGAAGCGCATGTAGACGGGACCGTCCAGCTCGTAGGCGGCGCGGACGACCGCGCGCGCCTCGACGTCGTCGGAGGGGACGACCACGGTCATGCCGGGGATGGTGCGCATGAGGGCGATGTCCTCGTTGCACTGATGCGTGGCACCATCCTCGCCCACCGAGATGCCGGCGTGCGTGGCGCCGATCTTGACGTTGAGGTGGGGGTAGCCGATGGAGTTGCGCACCTGCTCGAAGGCGCGACCGGCGGCGAACATCGCGAAGGTGCTCGCGAAGGCGACGCGCCCGGTGGTGGCGATGCCGGCCGACACGCCCATGAGGTTGCCCTCGGCGATGCCCACGTCGAAGAAGCGGTCGGGGTAGGCCGCCTTGAACTTGCCCGTCTGGGTGGCGGCCGCGAGGTCCGCGTCCAGGACCACGAAGTCGTCGTGCTCGGCGCCCAGCTCGACGAGGGCCTCGCCGTAGCTCTGGCGCGTGGCGATCATCTTGGTGTCTGCCATCTGCTATGCCTCCTCGAGTTCTGCCATGGCCTGCGCGTACTGCTCGTCGTTGGGGGCCTTGCCGTGCCAGCCCACCTGGTTCTCCATGAACGAGACGCCCTTGCCCTTCACGGTGTGGGCGACGACGCAGCTGGGAGAGCCCTTGGTCTGGCGCGCCTCGGCGAAGGCGGCGCGGAGCTGGTCGAAGTCGTTGCCGTCGGAGACCTCGACCACGTGGAAGTTGAAGGCCCGGAACTTGTCGGCGATGGGCTGGGCGGAGTTGACCTCCTCGATCGTGCCGTCGATCTGGAGCCCGTTGTTGTCGACGATGAGGCAGAGGTTGTCGAGCTGGTGGTTGCCGGCGAACATCGCGGCCTCCCAGACCTGGCCCTCCTCGATCTCTCCGTCACCCAGCAGGCAGTAGGTGCGGTAGGAGTCGCCCCAGTGCTTGGCGGCGAGCGCCATGCCCACCGCCGCCGAGACGCCCTGCCCCAGCGAGCCGGTGGTCATGTCGACGCCGGGGGTGTCATTCATGTTGGGATGGCCCTGCAGGTGGGAACCGATGTGGCGCAGGGTCTCGAGGTCCCCCGTGGGGAAGAAGCCCCTCTGCGCGAGCGTGGCATAGAGGCCCGGCGCGCAGTGGCCCTTGGAGAGGACGAAGCGGTCGCGGCTGGCCTTGCGGGGGTCGGCGGGGTCGACGTCCATCTCCTCGAAGTAGAGGTAGGTGAAGATCTCGGTCGCGGAGAGCGACCCACCGGGGTGGCCCGACTTGGCGGCGTGCGTGCCGGTCAGGATCCCCTTGCGGACCTCCCTGGCTATGGTCTTGAGCTCGTCATTGCCCATGGCGTCTCCTTCTGTCGTCTTGTCTTGCCAAGGGGGGTGCGCCCCTCTCGGCTAAAAAAGTCCCGGCCGGCAGAGACGCCGACCGGGACCTGCTGGTGCTTTCCTACGCCTCTGCGGTGACCTTGGCCCAGTCTGCGGCAAAGAGCTCGAGGCCGCGGTCGGTGAGTGGGTGGTGCACGCACTTCTTGAGCGCGCCGAAGGGCACCGTGGCGATGTCGGCGCCAAGGAGCGCCGCCTGGGTCACGTGGTGCGGCGTGCGCACGGACGCGGTGATGATCTCTGGGCCGTCCTCCTCGTCCCAGTAGCCGTAGCTGTAGTTGTGGACGGCGTCGATCATCTCCTCCAAGTGGTCGAGGCCCTCGTCACCGATGTCGTCGAAACGGCCGACGAAGGGGCTGATGTAGCGGGCGCCGGCACGAGCCGCAAGCAGCGCCTGGGGAGCGGAGAAGACCAGGGTGCAGTTGACGCGAATCCCCTCCTTGGCCAGGGTGTGCATGGCGGGCAAACTTGCCTCGCAGATGGGGAGCTTGACCACGATGTTGGGTGCGAGAGAGGCAAGGCGACGACCCTCGGCGATCATGTCCTCGGTGGTCTCGGCGGTGGACTCTGCCGAGACGGGCAGGCCCTCGCAGATCTGGCAGATCTTGACCATGTGGCCCTCGAAGTCGGCGAGCTTTCCGCCGGTCTTGGCATAGAGGCTCGGGTTGGTGGTCACGCCAGAGAGGCAACCCCAGGACTCCGCCTCCTTGATCTCATCGAGGTCCGCGGTATCGACGAAGAACTTCATGAAGAGCTCCTTTCGACGCGCCCGCCAACGGGCGACTTCCACCGTACTTGAGCGAAGTGGCCAGATGGCACCATATTACAAGGGATAGCCTATCCCAGCTCTGCCATCGCGGCGTCGATCTTTTCGCGGACGAACTCGGATGCATGGGCCACGTCGTCCCTCCAGGCATCGGAGCCGAGGTACCACATCTCGCAGACGTAGCGACGAACCCCCTGGGGGACGAGCTGGGAGAGGGCGCCCTCGTAGTCGGTCGTACCCTGCCCGAAGAGCATGTCACGATACTTGCCCGCCTCGGTCGCCTTCATGTGAGCCGCGAAGATGTGCCCGGCGCCAGTCGCGATGTCATCCGCGACCGACTTGCCATAGATCAGCGAGGCATTGGTCAGGTTGCCCGCGTCGGGATAGACGCCCAGGAAGGGGCTGCCCACGAGGTCGACGTAGCACATGGCCTTCTCGACCGTGTCCATGAAGGGAGTCTCCATGGTCTCGAAGCCCATCACGACGCCCGCGCTGGCCGCCATCTCGGTTGCCTTGGCCAGGTTCTCGGCGAAGTACCTCTCGGAGTCGGCGTGAGCGTCCTCCTCGTAGTAGGCGTCGTAACCGGCCAGCTGGATGATGTGCAGGCCGAGGTCGCAGGCGAGGTCGAGCGCCTTGTCCATCATGACCAGGGCGTACTCGCGCTTCTTGGGGTCCTTTGCCCCGAGGGGCCACTTGCGGTGGCCCGAGAGGCACATGGAGCCCAGGGGCACGCCCGTGTTGCGCATGGCCTCGACCACCGCGCCCCTCTCCGCAGCAGTCCAGTCCAGGCGTGCCTGGCGGGCGTCGGACTCGTCGACCGAGATCTCCATGTAGTCGAACCCGGCCTCGGCAGTCACCTGGAGACGCTCCTCCCAGCTCAGGTCCTGGGGGGTCGCCTTCTCGTACAGTCCCAGCTCGTAGCTCTTGCCCATGGGGCTCCCTTCGTAGCGCCGCGGGACGGAGGCCCAGCCCCGCGGCCGGATGACATGCCCTTGCGCGACGCCCTACTTCCCCTGGCCGTAGTAGGCGTTGGGGCCGTGCTTGCGCATGTAGTGCTTGTCGAGCAGATACTGCGGGGCCTCTGCCTCCTTGACCGGCTTGCCCATCACGCCGCAGAGGGTCTCGGTGCGCAGGCCCATGAGCGCCGTCTCTTCCATCACCTTGGCGTGGTAGACAGCCTGCGCCGCGTCCTTGCCCCAGCTGAAGGGTCCATGGTTGCGCACGAGGCAGCCAGGCTGGGCGATGGGGTCCAGGGCCTCGAAGCCCTCGGCGATGACCTTGCCGGTGTTGAGCTCGTAGGCCTCCTCGATCTCTTCCTTGGTAAGGCCCCTCATGCAGGGGATGGAGCCATAGAAGTAGTCGGCCTGCGTGGTGCCGTAGCAGGGGATGGAACGACCGGCCTGGGCCCAGGCCACGGCGCAGTTGGAGTGGGTGTGGACGATGCCGCCGACCTTGTCTCCCCAGACCTTGTAGAGGTAGGCGTGGGTGGGCGTGTCGGAGGAGGGGTTGAGCTCGCCCTCCACCACCTTGCCATCGAGGTCGCACACCACGAGCTTGTCGGGCGTGAGCTCGTCGTAGTCGACGCCGGAGGGCTTGATCACGAACAGGCCGCTCTCGCGGTCGAGCTCGGAGGCATTGCCCCAGGTGAAGACGACCAGGTCGAACTTGGGAAGGTCCATGTTGGCCTCGTAGACCTTCTCGCGCAGTTCCTTGAGCATCATTGTGACCCCTCTCGTCGGGTTCCATGCTTCGGTCCGTCTCGGCAGCAGCCGTGGAGAACGACTCAATTCTAGCGCGGGGAGGACCCCGTGCCCTTTCCCGCTACGCCTTTGCCAGACCCTCGGCCTGTAGTTGGGCAAGCTCCTCCATCTGGGTCCAGAGGCCATCCAGGCAGTCGACCGTCCGCTGGTAGAGTCGGTACTTCCGGTCATAGACATTGCGGAGCCTCGCATTGGGCTCGAAGCGGCCGCCCACCTCGACCATGTTCCTCACGGCGTCGTCCATGCTTGCGTAGGCGCCCGTCGCCACGGCGCCTGCGATGGCGCACCCCAGGGCGCCGGCCTCGTCTGCCACCACGGTCTCGATGGGCGTCTGCATGACGTCGGCGAACATCTGGGCCCAGACCTTGGAGCGCGCGGCACCGCCCGAGAGCCTGATGACGCAAGGTGCGCTCTCGCGCGACGCGAGCAAGCGCTCGTAGTGCACGCGATGGCAGAAGGCTATGCCCTCGTACACCGCCCTTGCCATGTGCCTGCGCGTATGCGAGACGTTGAGCCCCACGAAGGCCGACTTGGCGTTGGGATGCGCGTTGGTGCCCATGAGGAAGGGCAGGAACACGGGCACGAAGGCATGTGGCCCAACGGACTCCACCCAGCCGTTCACCACGTCGTAGACGCTCGACCCGCTCGCCTCCGCAGCATCCGCGAGCTCGGGAAGCAGCTGGCGCACGAACCACTCGTTGTTTCCCGCCGAGGTTGAACTCGACTCCTCGACGAGGTAGTAGCCGGGCAGGCAGTAGAGCGAGTTCATGGCGACGCTGCCATCCACCACGGGGTCGCGCCTCACGTACTCGTTGATCGACCAGGTCCCCGCGATCATGCAGACGAGCTCCCCCGAGGTGACCCCGGAGGCCAGCGCGCAGGCGTCGATGTCAAAGAAGCCGCCCACCACCGGCGTGCCGGCGACGAGTCCGCAGGCGGCAGCGGCCTCTTCGCTCACGCCACCCGCGACCTCGTCGGAGCCGCAGAGGGGGGGAAGGGCGTCCCAGACCTCCGTGATGCCGAAGAGCTCGAGGAGCCGGTGGTCGTAAGCGCGGGTGCGCAGGTTCATGAGGTTGCTGCCCGAGTAGTCGGTGAGCTCTCCGCGGGCCTCCCCCGTCAGCCGGAAGCGAATGTAGTCCTTGCACTCGAAGACATAGCCCACGTTGGCATAGACCTCGGGCTCGTTGTCGCGGATCCAGGCGAGGAGCGCGGGAGGCTGGCAGCTCATGACGTGCTGGCAGGAGAGCTCGAAGGCCCTCTCCTCCGTGCCGCCCTCGCGCCAAGCGCCGACGTAGGCGAAGGCACGGTTGTCGGTCGAGGAGATGGCCCTGCGTGCAGGACGGCCGTCCCTGCCCCAGAGGTAAAGCCCCTTGCCGTGGCCACACACCCCCACGCTGGCGATCTCGCTGGCGTCCGCGCCAGAGCGTTCGACGACCTCGCGGACCACCGCGCAGTTGGCATCCCAGAGCTCGTCCATGTCGCGCTCCACGAAGTCAGGGCGTGGGGTGACGGAGGGCGTCGCGGCGGACGCCGAGCAGAGCTGCCGCCCCCTCTGATCGAAGAGGGCGGCCTTGGTGGTGGTTCCGCCGTTGTCCAGTCCCAGGTAGTAGCTCATCGGTCGCTCCTTCGCGTAGGCCAGGAAGGGCGGCCATGTAGACGGTCGCCCTTCCTGGGCAGACTAGTACTCCATGCCCGCTAGGTCGAAGCAGCGCTGCAGGAACTTGCGGGCGTGCTCCTCGACGAGCCAGAGGTGGGCTCCCGGGTATCCGTGGATCTCGACCGAGGCGTACACGTCGCTCACGCCCTCGGGCTTGTCGAAGGAGGCGACCTTGCTCACGATCTGGGCGCCGACCTCGGGGGTCAGGAAGCCGTCGGTCTGCCAATCGGGCTCGTAGGCGCAGTCCATGTGGAGGTCTCCGAAGCAAGGGTGCGTCACGTCGGTGATGGCGTCGCAGAGGTGGAACTGCGCCAGGTAGGGCGAGGCGAGTTCGAGGGACCTCATGAGGTCGATCCCGCCCAGGGCCTCATGCGCGCTGTCCCAGTGGATGTAGGCGTTGGCGCACTGCTCGTGAATGGGCTTGAACCAGACGACGTCCTCCTCCATGGGGCCGATGAGCTGCTTCTTGTACGCATAGCGGTCCAACGGCTCGATGGTCAGCTTGAGCCCCAGGCCGTCCAGGTGCTCGGCAAGCTCACAGACGGACTCAGAGAGCACGGCCTTGGCCAGGCCGCGCAGGGCCGCCCCGGGGTCGTCTCCGCTGGGGATGCAGATGTTGGTGTAGCCGCAGTCCGCCGCGTACTCCGAGAGCTGCTTCACCAGGGCGACGGCGCGCCTGCGGCCGGCCTCGTCCAGGTCGGCTAGGCTCAGGCCTTGCGCCTTCACGTAGGGGGTGACTGATGTGCCGCCAAAGAGGCCCTGGCCGTCGATGAGCGAGCGGATGGCCTTGCGGTTCTCGGCGTCGAAGAACACGGGGAGCTCCACGCCACGATAGAAGCCGAGGCTCGTGGCCTTGCGTGCCACCTCCAGCATGCGCGCCTCGTCGTACATGTAGGGCATGAACATCTCTAGCAGGTGGGCCGAAGTGAGAATCCTTTGTGACATGACTTCTTGCTCCTTTCGATCCTTCTGACATACCAGAGCGCACTAATCCGCAACGAACCGGTAGCTGGACACAGTCTGATTTCTGTACCGTCCCTGCTTGTTGTAAGACTTTGAACCAAGTGTAATATCAATTCGAGCTCATCTATATGAGCGGTCTAATATAGAGTTCAAACGGATATTTTTGGCGATTGCCCCTGCTTTTCATTGCCTGTTCAGCCATACTGATGTAGAGAGTTTTTTTCTTTGGTATTCCAGTACGTAAGGGAGAGGAGCCAAATTGAAGATCACAGTCATCGGCTGCGGGGCGATGGGCGGCCTCTACGGGGCCTATCTCAGCCGCAACAACGACGTCACCGTCCTGGACGTCGCCAAGGACAGCATCGACGCCATCAAGAGGGACGGCCTCGTGATCGAGGAGCCTGACGGAAGCTCCCAGGCCTACCATCCCAACGCCGCCACCAACACCGACGACATGGGTCCCCAGGACCTCGTGATCGTCTTCGTGAAGGCCATCTTCACCGAGTCCGCCCTCGAGGGCGACAAGAACCTCATCGGCCCCGACACCTACCTCATGACCCTGCAGAACGGCGGTGGCCACGAGGCGATCCTGAGCAAGTTCGCGGACAGGTCCCATGTGGTCATCGGCACCACGCAGCACAATGCCGCGCGCACCGGCGTCAACTCCGTGCGCCACGGCGGCAGCGGCAAGACCACCATCGGCGCCGCCGACGGTTCGGTCGAGAAGCTCGCCCCCATCGTGGAGGCCCTGAGCTCCTGCGGCCTCGAGGCCGGAACCGACTCGGACGTCCAGCGCCTCATCTGGAACAAGATCTTCACCAACGTCTCGGCCAGCGCGCTGACCGGCATCTTTCAGATGCCCCTGGGCTTCATCGCCCAGGACCCCAGCGCCTGGAAGCTCTGCCAAACGCTCGTCCGCGAGGCTGTCGACGTCGCCGCCGCCTCCGGCTATGACTTCGACTACGACCAGAAGCTCGCGGAGGTCCGCCACGTCTGCGAGGCGAGCCCCAAGGGCGTGACCAGCATCCAGGCGGACATCGCCGCCGGCCGCCGCACCGAGGTCGACACCATCAGCGGCTACGTCGTCTCCTGCGCGCACGAGCACGGGGTGCCCGCGCCGAGCCACGAGTTCGTGGTCTCAATGATCCATGCGCTCGAGGGCAAGGCGCGCCTGACAGCCGCCAACAACTAGTCCGATCCTGGCGGGCGGCAGAGATGCTGCTCGCCTTTTTAACGGGGGGAGGCGTTTCATGAGATGCTTCGAGTCGCCGGCTGGCGGAAGGGTCATGGTGGTGAGGCTCAACCGGGGCGACCTGCTGCGCGAGTCCATCGAGCAGGCGATAGCCGAACACAACATCAGTGACGGGTGCCTGGCGTGCGGCTATGGAACCCTGGACAACTGCACCCTGCACATGATCAACACCATCGAGGAGTTCCCCGCCCGGGAGGACTTCGTCAGCTGGAAGGGCTACCCCCTGGAGCTCGTCTCGATGACCGGGGTCATAGCCGACGGCGTGCCGCACATCCATGCGGTGGTGTCCGACAAGGGCAAGGCTACCGGCGGCCACCTGGAATATGGCTGCTCGGTCATTTACCTCGCCGAGATAGTGATCTACGAGCACGCGGGCATGTCCCTCACCCGCGAGTCGAGCGACTGGGGTCCCCTGGAGCTCGTGGAGCGCCAGGGGTAGCCCCGTCCCCTCCGTCGCATATGCCTAGCGACGGACCTTGACGACGACCTTGCGGATGGGCTCCGGGTCACCCACGGCGCAGCGGGGCTTGTGACCCTGCTCGGGAGGCACCACGACGAGGTCTCCGGGGTTGAGGATGACCTCGGAGCAGGTGGCGGGCTCCTCGTAGAAGCTGATGTCATTGGAGGGGTCCACCTCGACGGGCACGAGGCCGTCACGCTCCACGACGCCGAAGCGCTCGTGGCCGCTGATCACGTACTGCACGTCGTAGTAGACGTCGTGCGTCTCGAAGCGCAGGTCCTCGGCGGGAGCGGTGCTGTACTCCTGGACGTTGGCGATGACGTCGTCGCCGTCCACGGGATAGCTCCCCACCTTCACCGCATCAAGGTCAGTGGTCCTCAGCCACTCGTAGGCCTTCTGGAAGCGCTCGGACAGGTAGTCGTTCGAAGAGACGTTCTCGAGCTTGCAGGCAAGCATGTCGTTCCCTCTCTGTTGTTGGTCCTCTTCTTGCTAGCTAGTCATTCGCTGGCTGCCACTGCGTGGCCAGCTCGCCCTCCATGTCCTTGGGCTGGTATCCCATGACCTCCCTGTAGAGGCTGGTTCCCGCCATGGCGGAGTAGGAGTAGGTGAGAAGCACGTCGAGCACGTAGGGGCTGTAGGGCAGCCCCGTGAGCTCCTGCGCAAATGCCATCGCGCAGAGCTCGCTCAGGATCACGAGCCTGGATCGGTTGTGGAAGGGGCCGAAGCCCACGTCCACGCGATGCGTCTGGGACCAGACCTCGTCCGCATGGGAGAGCTCCACCAGGTGGTAGGCCTCATGCGCGACGAGAAGGGGCTGGGGACGAAGCCGCGAGCCCACCAACTCCCTCACCTCGGGCTTGTCGAGGAGCCCCTGTGCCTTGTCGAGCGCGTCACCGTACACGAAGATCTGGTCGGGCTCGACGAACTCGGCAAAGAGCACGCGGTCCTGGCCGTGGGGACGCTCCTCGAAGGCCACGCTTGCCCCAAGCCCACGTGCCACGTCCAGCGGGTCCGAGCTCCCCAGCTCCCCCGCGATGCGTCTCGCCCAGCTCGTGCCGCAGCCGTACGCGGCCTCCATCAGCTCCTTGCGCTGGACGTCATCCAGGCGGCCGTTAAGGGGCTCGCGCGCGAAGGCGTAGTCGCGCCAGTCGTCCCAGCCCAGGGCACAGACGTCTCGTGCGACGTCTTCGATGGGCGCGACGTCGAGGTCAGCCGGGATGGGACTGGCCCCGCTGTAGTCCTCCTCGCCGAAGAGCGTCTTCTTCACGGGACGGATGATGGCGTCGGTCCAACGCTTACGAGGGCCTTCCATGCTCTTCCTTCCGAGTCTGGCTTGCAAAGGGCCGCCCGGCTGGTCTCCGGGCGGCCCCGATTCTACGCTGCGCTACAGAAGGTCGTTCTTCTCGCAGATGACGATGACTTCCTCGTCCGGGTCGCGGTCATCCAGGTCGAGGCCCATCATGAGCTCGAGCTGCTCCAGGTTGATCGCGGAATAGTCGCAGACGCGCGGCCCCACGCAGATGAAGTAGTCGGGACGCATGACGCTGTCGGCGGTGAATACCGACGCCTCCTCCCAGAGGCGCTCGACCTCGTCCTTGTAGGCGGCGACCGTCGTGCGCGAGACCACGGCATTGGAGACCTGCACGCGGATGAATCCCTTCTTGTCCACCACGCGAACGGGCCTCTGCTCCTTCTTCTGTCCTTGGAAGACGAAGAAGTGCCCCGTCTTGTCGAGCAGGCCGATGTCGCTCACGCGCTTGCCGAAGTCCTCCGTCGCGAGCTCGAGTGCCTCGGGCTCGTCGACCTCCTTCTGGAGGTCGGTGGTCTTGACCTCGGTGGAGCCGGTGGCGATGGCGGTCACCTTGCCCGTGGTGCTGTCGATGTCGATGTGCACCTCGACGGTGTCGGGGTCGGCGCCCGAGCTGATCGCCTGGTCGACGGCCTCCTGCTTGATTGCGCGGATGTCATCCTGCATCGGGTTGGGCATGACGCGTTCGACGACGTCGCGGACCATGGCAAGGGCGACGCCGATGGACGAGATGACCTCCGCGTTCTCTGGGATGGAGTACTGCAGGCCCATCTTCTCGGCGCAGTAGGGCACCAGGGACGCGGCACCACCGCCGCAGCCGACGAGGCGCATGGCCTCGGCGTCGAGCTGGTACTTCTCCGCCAGGGCGTCGATGCAGGCCTTGACCTTCTCGTAGTCCTTGTCGAGAATCTTGGTCGCCAGCTCCTCGACAGTGATGCCCAGCCTGTCTGCCACGGGCTGCATCGCCTTGCGTGCCGATGCGACGTTGCCGTGGGCGAAGTACTTCTCGTCCACCAGGCCCAGCACATTCGCCGCGTCGGTGTTGGTGAAGCAAACCATCTTGCCATTGGACAGCTTGATCGCGACGTAGTCGTTGGGGTCGCCCTCCTTGGGGCTCAGCATCACGATCTGGGGGTCGACGATCTCTTCCTCAGGCGTGAAGCAGGCGTACTCGCAGCCGGCGATATGGGCGGAGCGGGGCCCCACGTCGATGACGTCGGAATCGCTGATGCGGACCATCGAGCCGCCAGCGCAGCCCAGGATACGCACGTCAAGCGAGCTGATGTAGGTGTCATGACCGCCTATGTTGGCATAGTCGACGCCAGGACGACCGTTCTTGATGACGCCGATGTTGGTGGTGGTTCCGCCGACCTCGAAATAGATGGCGTTGGACGCGCGCAGGTACATGAGCGAGCCCATGACCGACGCCGCGGGGCCCGAGAGCGCCGTCAGGATCGGACGCTTGCGCATCTCGCTGATCTCCATGACGCCGCCGTCGCCACGCATGATCATGAGGGGCACGGTGACGCCGGCCTCGCGCACGGAGCTCTCCGTCGCGTTGGCGGTGGCCATCATCTTGGGGAGAATCGCCGCGTTCATCGCCGCAGTGCGGGTGCGACGGGTGAGGCCATAGAGCTTCGTGATGTCCGACGCCATGGTGACGGGGAGGTCTCGAGCCTGGACGCGCTCCTGGATCCGCTGCTCCTCGGCCATGCTATCCACGCCGAAGGCCATGGAGGCCACGATGACCTCGGAGCCCGCACCCACGAGCTCGTCGAGGGCGGCGTCGATGGTGGCATCGGTGAGCTGCTTCTTCTTTATGAAGGTGGAGGTCACGGGAATCTTGCGGCCCACCTCCTCGTCCAGCATGATGTCACCCAGGTTGAGCTGGCGCTTTGCCAGGAGGCCCTCAAGGCCGCCTCCGGCGACGCCCACGATGCCCACGAAGGCGACGTCGCCCTCGATGAAGGCGTTGGTGGCCTGGGTAGTGGAGTGGGCGACGAAGACGACGTCCTCGGGCGCTATGTCGTTCTCGGCGAGGCAGTTGCGGAATGACGCGACGACGCCCGCCGCGACGCCCCTGGGGTCGTCGTGCGTGGTCTTCACCTCGTTCTTGCCGATGATCTTGTGGGTAAGGTTGTCGAGCGCGACGCACTTGGTGTAGGTGCCACCGACGTCGATGCCCATGCGGACGCTGCGGTGTCCTTCGCTCATTTTCTTCCTCCTGGGTTGTACGAGGCGGGCATGCCGGAACCAGGTCCCTGTGGCATGCCCGCCTTCTGGTGGACGGTCACGCTCTTGCGCTGGAGGCGCACGCGACCGGCTGTTGCCGTCTTACCTGCTTACACGAACCAGGCGGTGCCGAGGTTACTCATGGTGATGTAGGTCAGCACGAAGAGCAGGGTGCCGCCGATGTACAGGGTCGGGACGGAGAGGCGCAGGAAGTCCTTCGACTCGACCTTGGTGTACGAGAGGCCCCAGGCGGTCCAGCTCTGCGTGATGCAGGAGCCCAGGTTGCCGGTGATGGTGGGGATGGCGAACACGCAGTACATAAAGGGCACGGAGAAGCTGGAGACGTTCTTCAGGACGCCGAGGGTCGCGGCGCCGCAGCCGACGAGGGTCAGCGGGCCACGGAAGAGGCTGAAGAACAGGAGGACGGTGAAGAGCACGCAGATCATGAGCGGCGAGGTGGGGATGATGGGCCCGAGCACGGCGCTGAAGTACGGGGAGGCGTACTTGGCGACGGTGTTGAACATGGGCAGGCAGACCAGGAAGCCGACCATGGGGGCGGTGTCGACGGTGCCGTCGTACATGAGCTTGTTGAGGTACTGGATGTTCTCGCGGAAGCCCTTGTCAAACTTGCCGCAGAAGAAGAGGGCGAGCAGGCCCGCGAGCAGGAAGCCGCCGATGACCGAGAAGTTGAAGGCGATGTTGAGGATGACGGGGACGAGCGGGAGGATCAGGGTGTAGCCAGGAGCGTCCTTGCGGGCCTGAGGTGCGGCCTGGGCTGCCCAGGCGTGGCTCTTCTTGCTGCCGCGGAGGTAGATGGCGGTCATGACGATGGAGACGACGACCATGATCGCGGTCGCGGCATAGCCCCACTGGTGCGCGTACCAGCCAAAGGTGAAGTCGGGAAGCTCGCTGGGGTCGATCACGAAGGCGCGGTACTGGGCAAAGAACACGGGGTTCAGGTAGCTGCCGGCACCGACGGACGCGATGAAGGTGAAGAGCGAGATGGCCTTGGGGATGCCCAGGGACATGAGGATCGGCAGGACGATGACGCCCACGGCCATGACAGGGCCGGCGCCGGTCATCGAAGTGAAGATGATGGCGGTCACGACGTCCAGCAGGATGACGGTGATGAGGGGCTTGTCACCGCCGAGCTCGACCGTCTTGCGGATGATGGTGCCCGCGATGCCGGTGTCCATGAGGACGCGGCCAAACCAGGCGCCGAAGAGGAAGTTGATGAGGATGGTACCCCAGCCCTCGGGACCGGACTGATAGACGGTGTTCAGCACCTTGACGAGGCTGGTGTCGGTGCCGGCTCCGAACTGGAGGACGGGGTTGGCCTCGATGAACGCCGGGGAGGCGCCGAGGGTGCCGAGGAGAGACAGGACGAGCCAGAGCGTGGCCATCGTGAGAAAGCCCGCCATGAGGTTGTAGCCTTTGACGCAGTAGAACGCAAAGCCGAAGAACGATGCAATCAGAAGTAGACCAATCGCGAATTCCATGTGCACTCCCTTTCCAAGAACGCTGGAACGACCTAAAGACCCGCTCCCCCTTCTCCCGAGCACCGTCGTGCGTCTTGCTGCCACCTCTGCGGGACAACACGTGCCGGTCAAATGCCTGACAGATACGAACGATATCTGGAATATTAGTTTTTGCTAGATAGAAAATTCACAACTTATTCTAGTTCGAAACACGAAAGGTCAATATTCCGCCGCGAACGGCAGGAATCTGGATGAAATAGCCCCTCTCGTCTTCACAACCTTTGGGTGAGAGGGGCGCTTGTGACCAAATTGTTGTATTTCTTTTTTTCCGCGGCCTCCTATTGCTCCGTATCCCCGGGAACGGGACCAAAGTCAAAGAAGTCCGGATGGTCGACGACCATCTGGTTGAAGTAGTCCACGTAGTGGTTGAGGTGGCCGTACACGAAGGTATAGATTTGGTCCCGAGTGAGCCGCGTGCCAAACGAAAGCCTCTTGTAGAGGTCAACATGGTCGCGATAGATGGAGCCGAGGTCGCTCAGGCCGTACACGAGGCCAAGGAAACGCACGCGATTGTAGTGGGTGGCGGCAGCCTGGATCGACCGCCAGGTGAACTCCATGCCCGAACCCTCGAACACCATGCGATGGAACTCGTCATCAAGGGTCGCGAACTGATATACGTCCACCTCCTCGACCTCCATGACCTCGCGTTGGCGCATGAGGCACTCCCCCAGACGAACGATGTAGTTGCTGGGCAGGCGGCCGGCCATCCTGTTGAGCGTCGCCGCCTCGACGTCCGTCCTGAGCAAGGACCCCTGACGCATGGCGCTTACGTTGATGCGCGAGATGTGTGTGGCGCTCTGGGGCGCCACGTCCACGAGCAGCTGCTCGCGAAGGATGCCCACCGCCTGGTGCACAGGCGTCTTTGACACCCCAAGGCGCTTGGCGACGGACGCTTCCCTCAGGAGCGCCCCGGGCTGCATGTGAAACATGAGTATGTTGTAGCGAAGGGTGCGATACGCGTAGTCGAAGTTCGTCTCGCCTTCGATCTGGGACAGCACCTTCATGCTCGCCGCCGCGTCATCGCCCCCGCGTCGGGCGAGCTTGGCAGATTCCGCCTCGGAGACGGCCTGCGCGATGCCTATTTCCACCATATGGCCTACCATTCGCGTGCTTCTGCGGGTGTTTATGGTCGTACTCATGCAGAATATCAGACAAGGGTCAACGACCCGTAAGAGCCTTTACCCACTGTCTAATCTGGCGTAACTGTAATATTTCAATTATTGGAGAGGAGCTCAACATGCTTTGCGGAAACGTGAACGAGCAGCCCGCTTGCTGGGCAACGTACCCCGAGCCCATTCGCCGCGCCCTCGGCATCCTTGCCTCAGGGGTGCCCGCAGCCTGCGAGCCTGGCGTCTACCATCTGGACGGCGACCGGATGATCATGCAGGTAATCGAACAGGAGACCCATCCCCGTGAAGAGCTGAGACCCGAGTCCCACCGCAGATACATCGACGTGCAGTTCCTCGCCGCCGGCGGACCAGAGCTCATGGGCTGGTATCCAGACCTGGGCAACGATGTGCCCGACGAAGACCTCCTGGACACCCCGCGTGACATCTGCTTCTGGAAGGAGAACCCCAACTCCCATGAGAGCAGGCTCGACATGCAGCCGGGCGGCTACGCCATCTTCTTCCCATGGGACATGCACATACCCGCCATCCAGGCGTCAGAGTCCCCCGCCAAGATCAAGAAGATCGTCATCAAGGTTGAGCTCGCAAGCTGCGTGGGATAGCCATCCTGCAGGGCATGCCCTCTCGCCAAAAAAGGACCCCGGGCGCAGCCAACGCCCGGGGTCCTTGCTAGGCAGCAGTGCCTACGTGGGCTTCGTTACAGGACGGAACGATACGGCACGTTGGGCTCGTGGTCGAAGCAGTCATGGAAACCACGGTCGTACATGTACTCCTTCTTGCCCTTGTCGAGGGGGTACGTGTAGTCTCCGCCCACCTGCCAGTAGTAGGGATGGAAGCTGTAGTTGAGGCGCTCCTTGCGCATCTGGTACAGGACCTCAATCTCGCGCTGGTCGGCCATGAAGTTGGTCCAGACGTCCCAGTGGATGGGGATGACGACCTTCGCCTGCAGGGCCTCGGCCATGCGCAGGATGTCGGACGCCTCCATCTTGTCCTGCATGCCGAGCGGGTTGCAGCCAAAGGACCCAAAGGCCACGTCGACGCCACCGTACTCCTTCATGATGTCCTTGCCGTGCTTGGCGAAGTAGATGGAGTAGTGGGAGTCGCCGCTGTGGTAGATGTTGCCACCGGGGGTCACGAGCAGGTAGTTGACGGCCTTCTCGTCCATGTCCATCGGGCACTTGCCCCAGAGGTCCTCGCGGTCGGGGCCAGTGGAGTCGGTCGTGGTGATGCAGGTGCGATCGAAGGAGTCCATGACGACGATCTCGAGGTCCTTGATCTTGATCTTGTCGCCGGGCTTGACGACGGTGATGCGGTCCTCGGGGACGCCCCACTTGCGCCAGAAGTCAGCGGACTTCTCGGGCCCGATGAACGGCACGGGAATCTCGTTGCCGTTCTCGTCCGTGGTGGTCATGCCGGACTGGATGACATGCGCGGCCCACTCCTTGGACATGTGGTCCTGGTGGTAGTGGGTGGCCAAGACGGCGTCCACGTGGTGGAAGCCGAAGGGGTCGAAGACATAGGGGATGTTGCGCAGGTTGGGCTGCATGGCACGGCAGCCGGCCATGTTGGCCATCTGGTGGCCGACCTTCATCTTGCCGTCGCCGTGGGTGCGCTTGCCGTTGCCCGTCCACAGGTCAATGGTGATGTTGGCGTTGCCGGGGGTCTTGACCCACATGCCGGTGCAGCCGAGCCACCACATCTTGACGTTGCCCTCGGGAACGACTGCGTTCTCGATGTCCTCGTTGAGCCAGGTCCCCCACTCGGGGAAGGTGCTCATAATCCAACCCTCGCGAGTGACGTCATCGATTGCGGACATTCTTACCTCCTTGTTGTGTGTATGCCACCCGGCGATTGGCCGGGTGGCATGGTTGGGCGTGACGCTAGGCGCGCACGGTGTAGAGCGCGGCCTCGTCCGTCTCGCGGTTGGTGGAGATGATGTGGTCCACGCCCTCGGAGTCCCTGAAGACCCAGCAGTTCGCGGGCCCGCGGTCGTGGTCGATGACTTCGACCTCGTACTCGCCGTCCTCGAAGTGGAGCCTGAGGAGGTCGCGCTCGTCCTTGCGGTTGCCGATGACGGCGCACTTGCTACCGCAGAGGTCACCCGACCAGATGGCGTGGAGGAAGCCGCGCTTCTGGGGGTCAGTCCACACGAGCTCGTACTTGTCCTCGACGTCGGTCTCGTGCCACACGGAGAGCGTATCTCCATGGAACTTCGAGATCGTCACGATCTCGTCCTTGCCATCACCGTCCAGGTCGATGGGAGTCATGTCGCTCGTGGGCTGAACGACGAGGCACCTGACCGTCCAGTCCTCGCCGTCGCTCGCGGGCGGAACGTAGCGAAACACGCCGGCGGCAGTGCCGACGAGCGCGAAGGAGCCGTCAGGGGCGGAGTAGAAGCCGTGGTTCTGCAGCTGGTAGTCGGCGAGGCAAGTCAGCTCAAGCTGGTGTTCCTCGTCGTAGTCCTCCAGGCGCTCGGGCAGCTTCGCGACATACACGGCGCCAGGAACGAGCCAGTCGTCCTTCACCCCGTTACGACAGGCGCTCTTGATGGTGCAGGCGAAGAGCCACTTCTGGCCATCGGCACCCGTGAGCACGCCAAAGCGGTGGACGTAGGGCAGGTCGCAGATTACGGAGCGCTTCCAGCTGCCGTCAACCTGCTTGGTGTAGCTGACGATCTTGGCGTCATCGGCACCGAAGTTGGGCGAGAAGAACTGGTAGGTCGCCATGAGCTGGTCACCGCGCCCGGGGGTCTGCATGACGGTCATGACCCCTCCGGGGCCGTCGCACACGTTCTCGTGCGCATTGCCGTCCAGGTCGAAGCGACGGATGGGACCGTCCTTCTCGGTCGCGACCACGAAGCCCTCGAAGTCGTCGGCGTCAAACATGCCGATGGCGTAGCACTTGGGCATGTCGGTTGCCAGAATCTTCTTTTCGTAGTTCATACTGTGCAGCTCCCAGCTGTTTGGATTGGGCGAGGCGTCCTACTTGGCGAACTTCTTGTCGAGGCCGTTCTCGACGAACTTCTCCTCGACCTCCTTGTCAGAGAGGACGTTCTTCAGGGGGATGCAGACGACCTTGCCAGAGGCCTTCACGGCATCGAACATGTTCTCGAAGTTGCGGGGGAAGCAGACGACATCGAAGTTCTTGGCGGTCGAGGTGCCCTCGGCGAGGGCGCAGTGATGGACCTGGGTCACGTCCATGCCGAGCTTGTTGGCAACGCGCTCGACGGTGAGCTGCATCATCAGGGAAGTGCCGGAGCCGTTCGCGCATGCGCAGAGAATCTTTGCACCCATCGTAAAGTTCCTTTCTGTTGGTCCCACTCTTTGGATGTTGCCCCACGTGCCTGATGGTGCGCGGGGCAAGGTTCCGGTCCGGCGGTTCGGCCCGTCGGACCGGAGTGAAGCCTTATGCAGAGACGGACTCGCCCTTGGCCTTATCGCGGAGCTCGACATACTTGTCGTAGTCCTCGACCTCGAGGAAGTACGCGCTCTTGCCGTTCTCGTCCTTGGGGGCGAAGTGGTACTGGAGCTGCGGGATGGCGATGAGGATGAGAGCCACGACCGCGACGCCGGCCCAGCTGAGGTAGTGCATGATGACCGTGAACGCAGGCCACACGACCGCCCAGTCGAACATGCCCAGGTAGCCGCCGAACTGGTACATCTGGACCCAGGAGGCGATGGCGGCGGAGCCGAAGACCTGGCAGAGGCCGCAGATGAACGGAATGATCAGGCAGGCCTTCAGGCCACCCTTGTTGTTGGCATAGACGCCCAAGGTGGCGTTGTCGAAGAACAGGGGCACGAAGCCTGCGATGACCAGCACGGGGCTCTTGGCCAGGATCAGCACCGCGATGGCGATGAACTGACCGACGGCGCCGGCCATGAAGCCCAGGGTCACGGCGTTGGTGGAGCCGAAGCCAAAGGTGACGGCGCAATCGACGCCGGGCACGGAGCCCTTGATGAGCTTCTGGGTGATGCCCTGGAAGGAGGCGGTGAGCTCGGCAACGAAGGTGCGGACGCCCAGCTGCAGGATGGTCAGGTACACCGCGAACTGGAAGCAGTTGTAGAGGACGTAGAAGAAGAAGTCCTTGCCGGGCTTGAGGGCGGCGTTACCGGTGAGCAGGAAGGCCTTGTCGGTCTGTGCGGGGTCGGAGAGCTTGATCAGGAACTCGGGCCCGATGACGCACAGGATGATGCCGAAGAAGAGCGTCATGAGGATGGCGGTCGAGACCATGTTCTCGTTGAACATGGAAAGCCAGCCGGGAAGCTCGATGTCCTCGAGCTTCTTGTCGAAGACGGACTCCTTGCCAGGGTTCTTGGCACGACGAGCATCGTCACGCTTCGCCATCCAGCCGGCAGCCTTGGAGGCCAGGAAGATGCCGAACATCTGCTGGTGGCCGATGGAGAAGCCGGCGCCCTCGGTAAGCTCCTGGGTCGGGCCGATGGTGATGTTGGAGCCGACGGCCCAGTAGAGGCCGAGGAGAATCGTCATGACGACCAGCGCGGGACCACTCATGAGCTGCGGGAAGCAGAACATGATGAGCCAGAGGGCGGTCGCCGCCTGCTGCACCTGGACGTTGCCAGTGGTGAAGATGGCGCGCATCTTCGTGTACTTCTTCAGGGCCACGAGGGTGATGTTGAGGATGTACGCGAAGAGAAGGAGCAGCATGTACTGTGAGATGTTGGCACCCATCAGGAAGCTGACGGAGGCGTTGCCCTCGGCAGCGGCCTTGACGCCCGCGTCGACGGCATTGTTGCCGAAGTAGGGGTCGATGACCATGGCCTGCAGGCCAAAGCGCTGGCCAAGGCCGACGGTGACGGGGCGGAACGCCGACACGAGGCCGCCGGAGCCAACCTGGAGGATCATGTAGCCGACGGAGGCCTTGATGAAGCCCGCGATGACCTCATACCACTTCTTGCCCAGCAGGGCATAGCCCACGATGACGATGAGACCGATGATCCAGGCAGGCTGAGACAGAATGGTGCTGGCGAACCAGTTGACCGCTGCCATCAATATGTCCATTTCCTCTCCTAACTAAAAACCGGTGTTGCCTTGGGGCGTGGGGAGAATTACTCGTCCCCGGCAAGCGCGTCGATCTCGAGAAGCTCCTCGGGGCTCTGGATGTTCTTGAGCCTCTCGACCACCTCTTCGTTCGACATGATCACGGCGAGATGCTGCATGTTCTGCAGGTGGGACTCGGCATCGACGTCGCTGAGCGTAAAGAACGCCTGGGCAGTGGTGTCTGGGTCGTCCTCCGCGCCGAAGTGCACGGGCTCCTTGACGCGCATGAAGCCAATGGCGGAGCGGTTGGTTCCGACGGCGCCCTCCATGGCGTGCGGCATCGCGAGACCGGGAAGGAGGACGATGTAGGGACCATGGTCCTCGACGTTCTTGATCAGGCAGTCCGCGTACTCGGGCTCGACGCTGCCATCCGCGATCAGGGGCTTCACGCCCTCACGAAGGGCGTCCCTCCACTCGAGGGGGCCGTCGACGAGGGTGTAGCGCTTGAGCTCGTAAAGCTGGCGAAGTAGCATTTCTTGCACCCCCCTTCAGAGCACTCGTAGCTGCGCAAACGAGGGGTGGACATGGCATGCCCCTCTGCTGTCAGGAGAATTATATGCCTTTTCTGAATTTTGCCGTACCTGAATTTATGTTTTGAACGATTTTATCTTTCTTTTTTATCGTTTAAATGTTCTAATCGTTCATATATAAGGACTCCAAAACATGTAGCTGCGATTTACCTATTTGAGAAGCTGGGACACATCCTTTGGGGGCGGGGGTAAGGCAATGGCGAGCGGCTTGTTTTTTGGGTGTGAGCGGCAACTTGAAATCTTTCGAATTACCCTTGTTTAACTGGTATTTCGCGATGATTGACCAAGCTCTTCCCTTGCACGGCATCCAATCACAGGCAGACTTCCTCGTCCAGCCTGCACTTTTTCTCGGCTTGTAGGATACTTTGATTGATTTGAACGCTTTAAGCAGTCTGAGGAGATGAGAAGATGAGCAGGAGTGGCTCCCTGGTAGACCACCGCCGCAAGGCAATCATCGACTATCTGACGGTCACCGGCAGGTGCCGCATCGCTGACCTCGCCGTGCGCTTTGGCGTCTCGCCTCTCACCATCAGGCGCGATCTCGACGAACTCGAAGGCCAGGGTGTCGTGCACCGTAGCTATGGCATCGCAGAGATCGCAGACCCCTTGGGAAGCCCCATCAGCTCGCGCATGGTCATGGCGAAGCGCAGCATTGCTCGGGCGGCAGCCCAGCTTGTGGAGGATGGCGACACGGTCTTTGTGAACACCAGCTCCACCGCGCTGGCAGTGCTCGAGCACATCAGGGCCGAGAACGTCACCATCGTCACGAACAATGGCAAAGCCCTGCAGGCACGGCCGTCCTCGTCCATCTCCGTCATCCTCACCGGCGGGGAGATTCGCCTCCCCAAATGGTCGATGGCGGGTGAGTTTGCCCTCGACAGCATCTCGAAGGTGAGCGCGGCAAAGGCGATTCTTGGCTGTTCGGGCCTCTCCGCCGAGGAGGGCCTGACGACCTTGGTTTCCCATGAGACCAGCATCAACGCCCTCATGCTCGAGAGGTCGGAGCGACACATCATCGTGGCGGACAGCGGCAAGCTAGGGGCCAACTCGAGCTTCTGCTACGGCAGCCCCTCGCAGGTCGACACTCTTGTGACGGACGCGTCCGCCAATCCTTCGCTGTTGGAGTCCCTCCTGGATGCCGGCGTTGGCACCATGATGCGCGTCGAGGTGCAGAACGACTAGGCGCCACTCCTCGTCGCACTCCTCTTGACCCCTCAACATAGGGCAGGGTCCCGATCGCAAGCAATGCGACCGGGACCCTGCGTCCACAACAAGGTTGGCCAACGGTGAAGTTACGCCTCGACGGCCTCGAGGAAGGCCTCGAGCTGCTCCTTGATCTCCTTCTTGTCCACGATGTTGCGAATACCGGCGACATGCGCGATCTTGGCGTCGGCCAAGAGCTCCTCCGCGAGGTCGCTCATGGTGATGACCAGATCCCCGTCGAAGTCCTGGATGGCATCGAGGTTGCCGGCCTCGGTCGCGATGGAATAGCCCTCCTCGTTAATGACCTGGTCGCACTTGATCTTGAGCATGGCGGAGGACCCCATGCCGGCACGGCAGCAGACCAGGGCACGATACTTGGCAGAAGACATTAGTTGCTCCTTTCCGCGTTGCGGACGGCGTCCACAACTTCCTTTGGAGAAGACGCCTCGTCGAGCACGGCGAAGAAGTCCTCGTCTGACAACAGCTCCACGAGCGACGCCAGCGCGTCCAGATGCCCGCTCGCGCTGGTGGCGCTCAGGGGGAACAGGTAGCGGACCGGGTCGTTGTCGGCACTGCCAAACTCGACCGGTTCGTCCAGGACCGTTACCCCCAGGGCGTCTTCCAGCGCACCGCACTCGGGGCGAGCGTGCGGCAGCGCGACCCGTGGCGTGACGACGAAGTAGGGACCATGTTGCTCGGCGCCCGTGATTACGTCGTCCACATACTCCTGCGTGACCGCGCCGGACTCCAGGAGGGGGGCAAGTGAGAGACGCGTCGCCTCTCGCCAGTCGGACGCCTTGACGCCCAACCTCACGTACTTCTCCTTGAGCAGGTCGAGCAGCATGGGAACACCCGCCTCATCGAATCCGAAGCAATCTTATTCATGATACCGAATGCGGGAGCACGCATCACGCGCCGTGACAGATCACCAACACCTCATGCAACCCCTCGCCCGAGAGGTGAAGGGCCCAGCTACTCCCTGAGGCTCCCAAACCCCTCGCCAAAGGCCTCGTGCACCTCGGAGACGAAGACGATCGCCTCGGGATCGATGGAGGCGACGATCTCCTTCAGCCGCATGGTCTCGGTACGGCCAAGCACGCACATGAGGACGGGGCGGTCGTTGCCGCTCCACACGCCACGTGCCTGCAGCTCGGTGCAGCCGCGACCCATGGAGTAGAGAATCTCGTTCGCAATCTTCCCGTGCAGGTCGGAGATGATGTACGCGACGCGGGCCATGTTGGGGCCGTCCACCACCACGTCCACCAACCTGCCGCCAATGTACATGGCCACGCCCGCATAGAGCGCGTTCCTGATGGAGAATACGGGGGCCGACGCGAGCACGATGGCACCGTCCACGATCACTATGAGCGTGCCCAGGGGCATGCCCGTCCTCCTGGCGATGAGCTGGGCGATGATGTCCGTTCCACCCGTGTTGCCCCCCCGAGAGGAACACGATCCCCACGCCGACGCCCACGAGAACTCCGCCCCAGATTGCCGAAAGCAGGAGCTCCCCCTCCGCGAGCACGGGCAGCAGCGGCGCCAGGAGGTCGGTGAAGAAGCCCGAGACCAGCATTCCGGCGACGCTCTGTGCCACGTAGCCCTTGTCCTTCGTGGTGAGGTAGACATATCCAAGGAGCAGCGCGTTCATCACGATGGTCTGGATGCCCACGGGCAGATGGAAGCCGGCCTTGGCGGCAAGGGCCGAGGTGATGGTGGCGAGGCCCGTGAGCCCACCTGCGGCGAGGCCGTTGGGGACCTCGAAGCAGTCGATGCCGACGGCATAGACGAGGGAGCCCAGCACTATCAGCCAGGACTTCCGGAAGACGGACCTCCAGGGCGGCAGCGCGCTCATCGCCCCTCTCCCCCGCCGACGGACCAGCGGTGGTAGCCCACGACGAACTTGTCCAGGTCCCCGTCCGAGAGGACGGAGTCCACGTTGCCCGTCTCGACCCCCGTACGCAGGTCCTTGACCAGCTGATAGGGATACAGGACGTAGCTCCTGATCTGGTTGCCGAAGCCGATCTCTCGCTTGGGGCCCCTCAGCTCCTCCAGCTCCGCATCCCGCTTCGCCTTCTCCAGCTCGTAGAGACGGCTGCGCAGGATGTTCATGGCGAAGGCCTTGTTCTGGAGCTGGCTGCGCTCGTTCTGGCAGGTCACCACGGTACCGGTGGGAAGGTGCGTGATGCGCACCGCGGAGTCGGTCGTGTTCACGCCCTGGCCGCCGTGCCCAGAAGCGTGGTAGACGTCAATGCGCAGGTCGTTGGGGTCTATGTCAACCTGGACGTCCTCGGGCAGGACGGGGAGCACCTCGACGCCGGCAAAGGTGGTCTGACGGCGCTTCTTGACGTCAGTGGGAGAGATGCGCACGAGGCGATGGACGCCCTGCTCGGCGCGAAGCATCCCATAGGCATTGGTTCCGGAGACCGTGAAGGTCGCGCGGTCGAGGCCGATGACCTCCGCGTCGCTGACGTCGTTGAGCGTGACCTTCCATCCCCTGCGACCGCAGTACGCGAGGTACATGCGGAAGAGCATCCCGCACCAGTCCTGGGCCTCGAGTCCGCCCTGGCCAGGTGTCACCGTGACGATGGCGTCGCCATGGTCGAGCTCGTCAGTGAACCAGCTCGAGAGCTCGAGCTCGGACAGGTCGGCCTCGAGGGAGTCCCTGAGGCTCGCGGCCTCCTCGAACAGCTCGTCCTCGCCGGTCTCCTCGCCCAGCTCGAAGGCGGCGAGCACGTCGTCGAGGCGCTCGCGGGCGCCTGCCATGCGGTCGATGTCGTCACGCAGCCGCGTGAGCGAAGGCGGCGAGCACGTCGTCGAGGCGCTCGCGGGCGCCTGCCATGCGGTCGATGTCGTCACGCAGCCGCGTGAGGCGCGTCATGGTGCCGCCCGCCCCATCCGCGTCGTCCCAGAACCCGGGCTCCGCGCTCCTCTTCTGGAGCTCGTCGGCCTCGGCCCGCTTCTGATCGAGGTGGAGGTAGCCTTCCACCTCGTCAAGCCTGGCGGAGAGCCCTTCTATGTCGGCACGCGTAAGGTCCGCCATCTAGCGGTTCCTACCATGGCAGTTCTTGAACTTCTTGCCGCTGCCGCAGGGGCAGGGGTCGTTACGGCCCACGCCCACGTAAGGGTCGGGGTCATCCTCCTTGCGGTAGGTGCCGGGCTTTGTAGCCGCCGGAGTCGCACCATGCCTACCGTCGGAGGCACGGGCGACGACGCTGCCGCTGCGGTCGCCGTCGACCTCGGCGGGACCCGAGAAGCTTGCCCCACGAAGGCCGTCGTCCTCGCGGGGCTCGGGCGCATGCGCGAGCTCGATGCGCAGGATGGTGCGCAGGAAGTCCTCGTACATGGTGTTCACGAGCTCGGTGAAGGCAGCGTAGGCCTCGGTCTTGTACTCCACCAGAGGGTCTCGCTGGCCAAAGCCACGCAGGCCGATACCGGTCTTGAGGTAGTCCATCTCCTGCAGGTAGGCCATCCAGCGCGTGTCGATGACGCGCAGCATCACCTGGGCGGAGAGCTCCTGCATGATGGCGTCCGACAGGCGCTCGGACTTCTGGGCATAGCATCCCGAGACGTAGTCGCACACGGCCTCGAGGACGTCCGCCCGCTCCATGTCCTCGTCGAGCTCGGGAAGGTCACTCCTCCCCGTAAGCCCCGCAACCCACTTGAGAAGCCCCTCGAAGTCCCAGTCGCTGGCGTTGATGTCCTCCGAGCAGTACAGGTCGACGTTGTGCTCCACGGTGTCCCGCAGTACCTCGGCGATATGGCCCACGAGGTCCTTGCCGTCGAGGATCTTGTTCCTCTCCTCATAGATGACCTGGCGCTGCTTGTTCATGACGTCGTCGTAGTCGAGGACGTTCTTACGCATCGAGAAGTTGATCTCCTCGACCTTGCGCTGTGCGCTCTCGACCGCCTTGGTGACCATCTTCGACTCGATGGGCATGTCGGCAGGCATGTCATACTTGGCCATCAGGGCCGCGACGTGGTCCATGCGGTCACCGCCGAAGAGGCGCATGAGGTCATCGTCAAGCGAGAGGTAGAACACGGTCTCGCCGGGATCTCCCTGACGGCCCGAACGTCCTCGCAGCTGGTTGTCGATGCGCCGGCTCTCGTGCCGCTCGGTGCCGATGACGCAGAGTCCGCCGGCCGCGACGACATGCTCGCGCTCGGTGGCGCAGATCTTCCTCGCGCGCTCGAGGGCGTCGGCACGCTGCTCCTCGGTGACCTCCTCATCGGGCACGCCCTCTTGGGCGAGGAGGTCCTCGGCGAGTGCGGTGGGATTGCCTCCCAGAAGGATGTCCGTTCCTCGTCCGGCCATGTTCGTGGCGATGGTCACGGCTCCCTCTCGGCCAGCCTGGGCCACGATCTGCGCCTCGCGCTCGTGATACTTGGCGTTGAGCACCTCGTGTCTGATGCCGCGCTTGTCCAAGATGCGGGATAGACGCTCGGAGCTCTCGATGGAAACCGTGCCGACCAGGCAGGGCTGGCCCTTTGCATGGCGTTGTGCCACGTCCTCGGCAACCGCCCTGAACTTGGCGTCGATGGTCTGGTAGACGAGGTCGTTGCCATCCACGCGAATGACGGGCTTGTTGGGCGGTATGGCCTGGACCGGCAGCTTGTAGATCTCGCGGAACTCCGCATCCTCCGTCATGGCGGTGCCCGTCATGCCCGAGAGCTTGTCATAGAGACGGAAGTAGTTCTGCAGGGTGATGGTCGCGAGAGTCTGGTTCTCCTCGCGAATCAGCACCCCCTCCTTCGCCTCGATCGCCTGGTGCAGGCCCTCCGAGTAGCGCCTGCCCTCCATGATGCGGCCGGTGAACTCGTCGACGATCTTGACCTCGCCATCGACCACGACGTACTGCTGGTCGCGATGGAACATGTACTGCGCCTTGAGCGCCTGCTGCAGGTGGTTTACCAGCTGGCCGCTCATGTCGCCATAGATGTCGTCCACGCCCAGGGCGGCCTCGACCTTCCTGAGTCCGCCTTCGGTGGTCGCGATGGTGTGCTTCGCCTCGTCCATCTCGAAGTCGACGTCCTGGACGAGCCCTCGCACGGCGCGCGCGAAGTCCTTGTAGGTGCTGGCCGACTTCGTTCCGGCACCAGAGATGATGAGCGGCGTGCGCGCCTCGTCAATCAGGATGGAGTCGACCTCGTCGACGATGGCGAAGTGGTGTCCCCGCTGCACGCGCATGCCGGGGCGGGTGACCATGTTGTCGCGCAGGTAGTCGAAGCCAAACTCCGAGTTGGTGCCATAAGTCACGTCCGCCTCGTAGGCAGGCTTCTTCAGGTCGAGCTTCATGCCGTTCTGTAGCAGGCCGACCTTCATGCCCAGGAAGCGATAGATCTGCCCCATCCACTCGCTGTCGCGCTTGGCAAGGTAGTCGTTGACCGTGACAACGTGGACGCCCTCGCCCGAGATTGCGTTGAGATAGCCCGCCAATGTCGAAACGAGCGTCTTGCCCTCGCCTGTCTTCATCTCGGCGATCATCCCGCGATGCAGGGCGATGCCGCCGATGACCTGGACATCGAAGTGGCGAAGCCCCAGGGTTCGCCCGGAGGCCTCTCTCACCGTGGCAAAGGCCTCGGGTAGCAGGTCGTCCAAGCTCTCGCCGTTGGCGTAACGCTCCCTGAAGAGCACGGTCTGACCTGCAAGCTCCTCGTCTGACAACGCGGAGACTTCTGCCTCCCTGTCATTGACCTCTCGGGCGACCTTCTCGAATTCCCTGAGCTGCTTGTCGGCGCCTCGGGAAAGGAGGCGCGAGAAAAGGTTGGGCATGGCGCTCCTTTTCGTGCGTGGAACCTTAGTTCCAAGGAAGAGTCTTCAGCTCTTTAACTTTATCAATAGCATCCGTCACGCCCGTGCCCGTTGCGTCCTCTCACCAAAACGGCACCGCACTGACAGTACAACCGCAAGGCGTCGCAACTCTCATTTGCCAGGCTGGCGGTCCCCTTCTGTCTCGTCGTCGCCCCGCGATTCGAGCGCCTCGCGGAAGATCCTGTCAAACGTCGATGCGGCTTCGGCCGCTGCCCCTCCCCTGCGGCCAGAGCGGGCGTACTCGTCCCACATCTCCCGAATCTCCTCGAAGCGACCCATCATCGCCAGCGCCTTGACAAGGGCCTCCGTGGCGTCCTCGCTGCGCCCGCCCTCCTGGATTGCCGACCTGGCAAAGAGGGAGGACATGTAGGGCCTCCCCTCCCTGAGCGCCGCGGAGGCGGCGCTCACCATGGCGTCGCTATACGTCCTCCGCAGCTTTCTGGCCTGCCGCCCGTATGCCCCGGTGACGTCAGGCACCGCCCCGACGACCGCCCCGCCCCCGTAGAGCCTGCGCGCCCGCGCCGCGTGGGCCAGGAGGAAGCGATCGCTGCCCTCCTGTTCGAATACGCCGTCGAGCTCCGCCCTCAACTCGTCTATGTCAACCGAGACGAGCTCCTCGTTGAGCTCCAGGCTCCCGTTCGTCCTGTTGCTGACGAGAGGGTCCATCCCATCGTGCCGACCGCCCAGGATCGACCTGAGCGTAGACACGCACTCGTAGAGCTTTTGCATGCCACGAACGTAATCCCGGTCTCCCCAAATCGCCTCGAGGGCCTCGTGCTTTCGAAGCCTATGGCCCCTTGCCATGGCGAGGAGACAGAGGAGCTCACCCGCATGCCTCCTGCCCAGCCGGGAGATGGGCACGGCAATCCCGTCCACGCTCACGTTGAGCCCGCCCAGCAGCCTCACGCTCGCCCTGCGCGCGGGAGGTCGATAGAACCCCGCGGCGTCGAGGGCGATCTCCCCTTCCAGATTATCGCCCCCGCATCGCTCGCCCATGCAAACGGGAGGGGTTGGAATGGCCTCGAGTGCGCGACTCCAGCTGTCGGGAAGGCTCAGGCGCAGGGCCGCGGAAGCAGGGCCACAGCGCGTCGCGACCAAGCCTAACGCCCACAACAGCTCGCGCGGGAAGCTCTTTGACGAGAGGCCACGCATGCTCCCGACGCGCACGCGCTCGCCATGACTCGCCTTCACCAGCATCACCCCAAGCTGGTCAAGCGGCGTCAGGTCCACGATCTTTCGCTGGACTGGCGGCTTTTCGCCCATCGCTATGCGCGCGGCGAGCAGAACCAACCGGGCTGCCGAGGCGAGGTATTTCGAATTCGCGGCATCAGCAAGCTCGATTGCGCGCGTGGCGCGCACGTGCGCCCTCGAGCAAGAGTCGGCCCCCAGGTCTCCCACGGCGCCAGAGACGAGCAACGCTGCCTCAACGAGCAGGTCCCCGTACTCTCCAGCCCGGGCGATGGCGAGCTCGAGCCCCTCTATGGATTCCCTCCTGCCCATGAGGATGCTGGCGGAGGACTCCAGCGCCTTGCGATAGATCGACAGCCTCTTAGGCGAGCAGCGCTCGATGACCTCCCGGGCCACAACGAGCTCCCCTTCCTCCTCTGCGGTGGCGGCCTCGCCCATGAGACATCTTAGAAATGAGAAGTCGAGGCACGCCAGGGCGGACGGCAAATCCTTCGGGCTTCTTCTCCTTGGCTCGTCGAGCAGCAGCGCGAATGCAGAGGTCAGCTCTCCTCCTGCGCAAAGTCCGAGCACCGTCGCATGGAGGCGCAGGAGACGTGACCACTCGTCATCGTCCGCGCTTTTCGCACAGAGAGGGCGTGACACCCTGCCAGAGAGCACGTCCCTAACGTTTCCCAGCAAGCTCACGTACCTTGTCGCGGGACCATACCCCTGCGCCAGCTCGGTACGCGCGTAGCCCATCGCGAGTCTTCCCCGCGCATACTCCGACGTGGTGCCCGATAGCTCCAGCATTGCCTGACGAGTCACCACTGCGGGCATGCAAAGGTCCTGCCCTATGGGAGTGCCGGCATTTTGAAGGCCCTCGCATTCGGCCAAGCGGCCCGACAGGATATACCCCACTCCATACGACGCCGCCAGGGCAAGGGCATCCTCGTCCACGCAGAGCCGAGCGAGCATGGCGGAGCGCACGTATTCACCTCTGCGCGCAAGCAATTCCGCACAGCTCTTACAGAGTTCGGACGCAATGGCTCCATACTCCCCTAGCACGGAAGCAAGCCCAGGGAAAATCTCCTGGTCATCCGCTCCAACAACAGAGAATCCGTCGGCCACAAAGTCGATTCCCAGCGCAGGAGCGCACTCATGCATCCAAAGGAGGGTCTCGCCATCAGGTCGCAGCCCCAGTTCACCAAGGTCGTCAAAGCTGCCTCTACCAAGGAGGATCATCGCAAGACGAAGCATAAGATCCTCGTCGGACAGGCTCGATCGTAAGTGCGAGATGATCAGGCGCTTGAGCGCGTCAAGATATCTAACAGATGAGAATCGCCCCTCCAGCAGACCTCCAGACACAAGAGCGGCACAAAGGGAGGGCACACCATGCGACAGGTGCAACGCCTGGTCCTCGTCGGGGAATTCGCTAAAGTCGCGGATGCAAAGATCCTGGCCAGTGAACCTGATGGCGTCATCCAAGCTCTCGAACAAGACCGCCGAATCAGGACTGATGGTCATCGCCACCAGCGCTCCGGCACCTAGCATCTTGCGTATGGCACGGAGCTCGCGACCCACGTCCGACTCGTCTCCGGGAGGCACGCCCTCAAGGAGCACGGCCACTCGTTTGCCGGCCCTGCGGGAGGCAACGACCTCGCGGGCAATGCGAACGATTCTCCCCGGCGCCGAACTGGCGTCCTCTGGCACGAAAAGCGAGTATTTGACGCAAGAGCCCGCGCGGGTCTCAATGGACAGAATTGACTTGAGAAGTCTCGTCTTTCCCATTCCGCACTCAGAACAAAACACGACGCAACGAGCCTCGTCGTCACTGCGTCGTCTGCATGAGCGCAGTAAGTCCTTACGCAGAAAGGAATCCCAAATCGCATCCTGAGAAGAACTGGCTGGCAGCATCTTGTCATTCACCACGAACTCACTCCCTAGGAACACGGTACAGCGAAATTTGCACACCTTCTATATATGGCTTATTAGCAGGAAAAATAAAAGGCAGAGTGCGTGTCGCATGGCAAACGGTAGGTTTATGATTGATTTATTTAAGATGCATAATGCAATTTCAAATTATTTTAAACATTCAAGCTATTAAGCATGAAACCTACGCGACGTTTAGCATAATTAGGCGAACGGCAGATATGCCAAAAAAAATGGTTGATAAAGGTGCCAGAGTCGCAAAACACTGTCCCCTCCCCGCGCGGGCCGGGGCCCCGGAAACGCGAGGAGGGGGAGGCCCCCCGGGACCTCCCCCTCCTGTCGAATGCCCGTCGCTGGTCGGCGGCGTCCTGCTCTCCCACGGGCTTGCCCCGCAGTACCATCGGCGCTCGGGGGCCACCCGTGCGCATGCCGCGCTCCGCCCGTGCACGAGCGCGTCCGACGCGTCCGCCTCGCGCTCGAAAGCGTCCAACGCGTGCGATACAAACGCGAAAACGTCCAACGCGTCTTTGAGCTCACCGCCAACTGGGCAAACGTGAGGCTCTCAGACGCGTTGGACGTACTCGGCGGAAATTCAGACGCGTTGGACGTACTCGGCGGGCATTCGGACGCATCGGACGTACCCGGCGGGCATTCGGACGCATCGGACGTACTCGGCTGCAGGCTGCACGCGTTGGACGCCATCGCGAGACAAAGCGCACGTGGCGCCAGGCGAGAGTCGCCCGCCTACGCCGTCGCGGGCTGCTGCTCCGCTGCGTCCTCCACGTGGTAGCGCTTGTACACGTAAGCCGTGATGAGCGGTGTCAGGATGGCCGTCACGATGGCGGCTGCCGCCACCTGCGCCGTCGCCGTGGCCAGCACGGCCCCGCCGAAGCGCTCGGCGCTGACGGAGGCCATGGCCGCCGGGGTGGCCACGTTGGCACCCGCGCAGCTCGAGATGGCCGCGCCAGCCACGCCGGTACCGCCCGTCGCACGGTCGGCGGCGACGGTCACGAGCGCGCCGCCCACGGAGCAGATGACGCCCAGCAGGATGCCGGGAAGTCCCGCCTGCACGATCTGGCTCAGGGTCATCGTGGAGCCCATCGCGAAGAAGGTCAGGATGATGATGCCGGGAAGGCCGGCCGAGAGGGTCTTCTTGAGGCTGGGGAAGCAGTTGCCCAGCACGATGCCCAGCAGGATGGGCAGCACGGCACCTAGAAGGCTCCAGCCCAAAGGCGCCTGCCCGGCGGCACCCAGCACGATCATGGTGACGGGAGGGCCGACCACCAGGGTGGTCACGGCGACGGCACCACGCTCGACCTCGGTGCCGTAGTCTCCCATGAGCCCCGCGTAGAGCGAGTTGTTCGCGCCGGAGCAGGCGGCAAGGATGACCATGGACGAGAGTCCCAGCAGGTTGTCGCCCAGAGCGAACTGCACGATGAGCGCCAGCGCCACGCAGAAGACGACCTTGGTCGCGATGATGATCGCGCCACGGACGGCGGCCTTCGGCGCTGACTCGAACGAGATTGTGGTGCCCACCATGACCAGGAAGGCGCCGACGAGCGCGCCCGTACCTCCGGTGGTCATGGCCGTGGTGAAGCTCCCCAGGGCGAAGACCTGTGGGAAGAAGGTGTTGATGGTGCAGGCGAGGAGCAGGGGCACGAGGATGTTGGCCCCGGGGATGCGGCCGAGCATCTTGAAGAAGCCGCCGCCCTTCTCCGCCTTGGTTGTTGCCTCGGACATGTGCGCTTCCCTTCGGTTTGCCTGCGCATGCTTCGGGGCCCTGGCCGAGCCGGGCCCCAATTGGTCGTACGACGTGACGTGCGCGGATGCTTACCCGTCCATCACGATTCCTCCGTCACAGTCCCCCACCTCGCCGTTGACGAAGCTCGCGAGGTCGGACGCGAAGAAGAGCACCATCTGCGCGGGCTCGGAAGGCTCGGCGGCACGGCCCAGCGGGATGATCGAGATGACCTTGTCGTGCTTGACCGGGTCCTCGCTGAGCGCGGTGGTCATGCTGGTCAGGGTGAAGGAGGGGCAGACGGCGTTGCACGAGATGCCGTACTTGCCGCCCTCCTTGGCGATGGCCTTGGTGAGACCGTTCACGCCTGCCTTGGACGAGGCGTAGGCAGCGGTGCCCAGCAGACCCCCGCCGATCTTGCCGGCCACGGACGAGACGTTGACGATACGCCCGCCGCCGTGCTCCTTGAAGTAGGGGAAGATCGCGCTGCACATGGTGAAGGTGCCCGTGAGGTTGACGTCGATGGTGCGCTTCCACTCCGCGTCGTCGACCTCCTCGAAGGGCTTGGCCGAGATGACGCCCGCGTCATTGATCAGGATGTTGATGCCCGGGACCTCATCCAGAATCTGCGCGACGGTCGCGCGCACCGCAGCGGGGTCTCCCACGTCGAGCCGGTAGTAGTGGTTGCCCTCCCCCAGCGACGCCACGAACTCCCTGCCGCGCTGCTCGTTGAGCCCGATGACAACGACGTGGCCGCCACCCTCGACGATGCCCTTGCAGATCTCGGCGCCGATGCCGCGGGTGCCGCCGGTGACGATCGCGGTCTTGCCCGTGAAGTCAAAAGCCATGCCCTGCTCCCTTCCATGTCGCAGCTTGTTTGCCGCAGAGAGCTTGGACCCTTTGGAGGCTGCATTTTATTCAGATTTGTAAACTATCGAATATTGTTCATGCGAAATTTGTATTCAGATTACTGGTCCTTTACTTCGTCCTCAAAGGTCAGCGTCCTTCTCGACAAGCACGATTCGCATGCATTCTTTTATGAGAGCCACTGCATAATTCATTCGTTCACATTTCCTACACAAGACACGCCGGCGACGCGCGACATCATGACGGATGGCTTCGAGCACCCACGACGTCAAACGCGCGTCTCTCAGCAAGAAATACGTCAAACGCGTCCGAAGCACTCACGTTTGCCCAGTTGAGCAGGCGAGAAAAAACGCGTTGGACGTAGTCGGGCATTTTTCGCACGCGTTCGACGTAGTCGAGTGTTCCTTGCACGCGTTAGACGTAGTCGGACAACTCTCGCACGCGTTGGACGTCATCGGCGGAGAGACGCACGCGTTAGACGTCGTGGGTGGGCAGCGACGGCAACGCGAGGCGGGCGCCGACCAACCTGCGGCCGACGCCCGTGCGTCAATCAAATCTTCAAAGTGGTGAGTGGTAAGTGGTGAGACGTGGCCTACGCCAGCTGCGCCTCCGCGGCCTTCTCGGCCTCGTTGGCGCGCCTGAAGTCGGCGAGCCAGGCACGGTAGCCCGCGACGTCGTCGACATCGGGCTCCAGCGTCAGCTGCTCCATGCCGGCGAACACGCGCTCGTCCAGGAAGCTCGAGAGCGACTGTCCCTCGGCCCTGTTGACCATGTACGAGGCAGCGACCGCCTGGCCCCAGGCGCCTCCCTCCCCCGCCGTCGCCATGACGGTGACGGGTGCCTCGAGCGCCGCCGCGAGCAGGCCCTGCGCCACCTTGGGCGTCTTGAAGATCCCGCCGTGCCCGTAGAGCTTGTCGATACGCACGCCCTCCTCGCGCAGGGCCTCGTTGCCCGCGGCGAGAGCCCCGAAGGCCGCCATGATGTGACAGCGCATGAAGTTGGCCACGTCGAGGCGCGCGTTCTGCCGGCGCAGGAAGAGGGGAAAGCCCGTCTGGACGCCCATGACCGTCTCGCCCGAGACGAAGGGCACGGACACCAGGCCACCCGCGTCCTTCTCGCCCTCCAGGGCCGCATTGAACAGGGTGGCGAAGATGCTGGCCTTGTCCGCCTCCTGGCCCATGACGCGCAGGAAGTCGGCGAGGAGGTCGACCCAGGCGTTGATGTCGGAGCTGCAGTTGTTGCAGTGGACCATGGCGACGGGGTCTCCCATAGGGGTGGTGACGAGGTCGATCAGCGGGTTGGAGGGGTCCTTGAGCGCGTGCTCGAGCACGACCATCGAGAAGACGGAGGTCCCAGCCGAGACGTTGCCCGTGCGCGGGGCCACCGCGTTGGTGGCGATCATGCCGGTGCCGGCGTCGCCCTCGGGCGGGCAGACGGGGCAGCCCGCCTCGAGGTCCCCGTCGTGGTCGAGGAAGCGCGCGCCCTCCTCGCTCAGGTGTCCCGCGACCTCCCCGGCAAGCATCACGCGAGGGAGAAGGTCCTCGGCCTTCCACACGACCCCCCTTTGGGCCACGAGCTCGTCGAACTTGGCCAGCATGCCCGCGTCGTAGTCCTTGGTCGCGGAGTCGATGGGGAACATGCCGGAGGCGTCGCCCACCGAGAGCACGTGCTCGCCCGTGAGCCTGCGATGCGCGTAGCCTGCCAGGGTGGTGAGGCTCGCGATGCGTCCCACGTGCTCCTCGTCGTCGAGCACGGCCTGGTAGAGGTGGCTCACGCTCCAGCGCTCGGGGATGTGGAAGCCGAAGAGGCCCGAGAGCTCACGGGCGGCGCGGGTCGTGGTTGTGTTGCGCCAGGTGCGGAAGGGCACCAGGAGCTCGCCTACGGCGTCGAAGGGCAGGTAGCCGTGCATCATGGCACTCACTCCCAGGCCCGCGACGCGGCGCAGGGTCACGCCGTAGCGTGCGAGCACGTCCGCCTTGAGCGCGGCGTAGGCGGCCGCGATGCCCTCGTCCAGCTCCTCCTGGGCGTAGGTCCAGTAGCCGTCGACCAGGGAGTTCTCCCAGTCGAAGGCGCCGATGGCGACGGGCTGGTCGTCCGCGTCGTCCAGGACGGCCTTGATGCGAGTGGACCCGTACTCGATGCCCAGGGTGCACTTCCCCGCCTCGAGCTCCTGGGCGATCTGCTGTGTGGTCTTCGTCATGTCTCCTCCAAGGGAAGGACCGCAACCCGCGAGGGGCTGCGGCCCAGGTCAGCCAGAGATGGGGGCGGTGGCGGGCATGTCGGCCCGCCGTCCGCGGGGCCTAGCGGTAGTACACCTCGCCCAGCTTGAGGTCGCGCTGGAAGTCGCGGAGCCTGGTGTTCTCGTCGATCACCACAGCCTCGATGCCCATGGCCTCGGCCCAGTCGACCATCTGGTCGGCCGAGAGGTCGTAGGACATGGCGGTATGGTGCGCGCCGCCGGCATAAATCCAGGCGGTGGTGCCCACCTTGAGGTCGGGGCGCGGCGTCCAGAAGACGGTGCCGGTGGGCAGGAGCGGCATGGGCTTCTCGACCTTCTTGCAGTCCACGTCCTGGATGATCAGGCGGAAGCGGTTGCCCAGGTCGACGAGGGAGGTGGCGATGGCGGGGCCGGTCTTGGCGGTGAAGATGAGGCGCGCGGGGTCCTCGCGGTCGCCCATCGAGAGCGGGGTCGCGCGGATCGAGACCTTGCCGTCGGCCACGGAGGGGTCGACCTCGGTCATGTGGGACTCGAGTATGCCCTCCTTGCCCTTGACCAGGTTGTAGGTGTAGTCCTCCATGAGCGCGGAGCCCTTGGCGCCCGCCATGCCGGCGGTCATGACCTTCATCAGGCGCACCATGGCAGGGGTCTTCCAGTCGCCCTCGGGGCCGAAGCCGTAGCCCTTCTGCATGAGGCGCTGGATGGCCAGGGACGGCAGCTGCTTGAGCCCGCCCAGGTCGCCGAAGTGGTCCGAGAAGGCGTTGTAGCCGTGCTCGACCAGGAAGCGCTCGATGCCGATCTCCTGGGCCGCCTGGACCTCGACGTGACGGCGGAACTCCTCGGGGTCACGGCCGTCCAGCACCAGGTCGTAGCTGTCGTAGTACTCGTCGGTCAGGGCCTTGGCCTCGGCATCCGTCACGCCCTCCACGTAGGGGACGAGGTCGTTCACGGGCCAGGCGTCGACGGTCCAGCCAAACTTGACCTCCGCCTCGATCTTGTCGCCGTCGGTCACCGCGACGTTGCGCATGGTGTCGGCGAAGCGGGCCACGCGGATGTTGCGGCTCTCGTTGACGCCCACGGCGACGCGCTGCCAGGCGCCCAGCTCGGCCTGGGCCTCGGGGTCCTTCCAGAAGCCGAAGACCACCTTGTGGTTCCAGCGCATGCGGGCGAAGATGTGCCCCAGCTCGCGCTCGCCGTGGGCGGCCTGGTTCTCGTTCATGAAATCCATGTCGATGGTATCGTAGGGAATCTCTTCGTTGTACTGGGTCGCGAACTGGCAGAGCGGCTTGCGCAGGTCCTGCAGGCCCAGGATGTAGGACTTGGCGGGCGAGAAGGTATGCGCCCAGGTGATGATGCCGGCGCACTCGTCGTCCACGTTCGCGGCGTTGAAGGTGGCGCGGATGACATCGCTGGTGAGTAGGTTGGGCTTGAGCACGACCTCGAAGGGGACGAGCTCGCTGGCGTTGAGCTCGGCTACGACCTCGGCCGCGTGGTGGGCGACGTGCTCGAGCACCTCGTCGCCATAGAGGTCCTGGGTGCAGGGGCAGAACCAGAACTTGTACTGCTTGATCTTCAGCATGAAGAGCCTCCTTTTGCGAGCCGCGTTTTCGCGGCGATGCCGTTCGGGAGGGGAGGCCCCGGGCGGGACCTCCCCGAGAGAGGGCTACTTGATGACCTGGTTGCCCTCGCGGTCGGAGAAGAGCGCCAGGAAGATGAGGAACACGACGCCCATGATGAGCTGCTTGGGGGCCGCCTCGAAGCCCATCATCGAGAGGCCGCGGTCCAGGATGCAGTAGGTCAGGACGCCCACGACGATGTTGGAGAAGCGCACCTTGGCGCCGCCCGAGATGGGCAGGCCTCCCAGGACGAGGGCGAGCATGATCTGGGTCTCCATCATGTTGCCACCGGTGGCCGTGACCGAGCCGTTGCGGATGGCCAGGATGAAGGCGGCGAATCCCGTGATGCAGCCTGCCGCCACGTAGACCAGGACCTTGGTGCGCTGGACGTCGATGCCCGCGAAGCACGCCGCCGTCTGCCCCGCGCCGATGGCCTTGAGGTTCGAGCCCAGCGGCGTGAAGGTGAACACGGCATAGAAGACCACAAGGCAGGCGATGGTGATAGCCATGAGCAGCGTGGGGTTGTTGAGGTCGGCCTGCAGGTAGCCGGCACCCTGTGCGGGCGAGTTGGTGGTGAGGAAGGCCACCACGCCGCGGAGCAGGAACATGGTGCAGATCGTGACGATGAACGAGGCTATCTGCCTCCGCACGTGGAAGTACGCGTTGACCGCGCCGATCGCGGCGCCCGTGGCGATTCCGCCCAGGACGGCCAGGACCGGGTTGACCTGCGAGAGGTAGCACACCACGATGCAGCAGACGCCAATCATGGAGCCCTGGCTGAAGTCGAGCGAGCCCATGGACATGATCATGAACACGCCGATGGCCGCGATCATGAGCACGTAGGTCGAGTTGAGGATGAGCCTGATGTTCTTGACCTGGACGAGCTTTCCGCCGGTGGCGACGGCAAAGAACAGGAAGATCAGGAGGAAGCCGAGCAGCGGCAGGATGGATCGCACGTTGATCTTGGAGAGAAGTCCGGACTTGGTCTGCTCGTCACTCTCGCCTGCCACGGTGGCAACGCCGTTGGTTTCAGTCATCTTGTTCGCCTCCTAAACCATCAGAGAGATGAGGTCTTGCTCGCTCAGGTCGCGGGAGCGCTTGAGTTCGCCGTTGATCTTGTGGTCCTTCATCACGAGGATGCGGTCGCACATGCCGATGAGCTCCATGATCTCTTCCGAGATGACGAGGATGGCCTTGCCGTCCCTGCGCATCTGGTCCATGAGGGCGTAGATGTCGGCCTTGACCTTGATGTCGATGCCGCGGGTGGGCGAGTCGAGCAGGAGGATGTCGGACTCGGCGCCCAGCCAGCGCGCCAGAACGACCTTCTGCTTGTTGCCGCCCGAGAGCGCGGAGACGAACTGGCTCACGCCGACCATCTTGACCGACATCTCCTTGGCGTAGCGCTCCGCGAACTCGCGCTGCCTCTTGGCCGAGAGGGGCAGCCCCATCTTGCGCAGCGAGGGCAGCGTGACGTTGTCCTGGATGGTGTCGGCGATGAGGAGCGATTCGTTGTCGCGGTCCTTCGAGGCGTAGGCGATGGAGTGGTCGATGGCGCAGTTGATGCTGTCGACGCTCGTGCCGTCCGAGAGCGTGACCTCGCCCGTGCGCTCGTAGGAGGCGCCGAAGAGGGCCTTGCCCACCTCGTGCATGCCGCACTCGGAGAGGCCGCCGATGCCCAGGATCTCTCCCCTGTGCAGCTCGAGCGAGACGTCCTCGAGCTGGCCGGGGACGCTGACGCCCCTCATGGAGAGGGCCACGCCGGCGGCGAGCGACTCGCCGTAGTCCTCGCGGTAGTAGTGACCACTCATCTGGCGGCCGACCATGAGGGTCTTGAGCTCCTCCTCGGTCACGTCCTTGGCGCTGACGGTCTTGATGAACTCGCCGTCGCGCAGGATGCTGATCGTGTCGGACATCGAGAGGACCTCGGCCATGTCGTGGCTGATGAAGATCACGGTGCGACCGTCGTCGCGGACCTTGTTCATGACGCTGAAGAGCTTGTAGCGGCCGTTCTGGCTGAGGGCCGTGGTGGTCTCGTCCACGACGAGGACCTTGGGCGCGAACCAGGTGGAGCGCACGATCTCGACGAGCTTGCGGTCCTCGAAGTTGTAGTTCTCGATGGGGTCCGAGGCCTTGATGTAGTCCAGGCCGTAGTCCGCGAGGAGCTCCTGCGCCTTCTTGTACATGGCGCGGGTGTTCTTGATCCCGCCGCTGATGAACTGGTCCTCGTCGCCGAGGAACATGTTCTCGGCAACGGTGAGGCCGTCGAGGGTGCCCTGCTCCTGGACGATGACGGCGGCGCCGTGGTGGTTGGCGTCGACCTGGTTCCTGGGGGCGATCTTCTGGCCGTCCAGCTCGAACGTGCCCTCGCCGATGGTGATGATGCCGGTGAGCATGTTGGTGAAGGTCGACTTGCCGGAGCCGTTCTCGCCTATGAGGGCGTGCACCTCTCCCTTGTAGAAGTCCAGGGAGACGTGGTCGACCGCGTGCGTGGGCCCGAAGCGCTTGTCGATGCCCACGGCATGGAGCATGATTTCCCTTGCCATCCTGCGTCCTCCCTTCCTACTTGACGACGGCGCCGTTGCGACGCTTGGTGGTGAGCGTGACGATGGCGAGCAGCGTCGCGCCGGTGACGATGTTGTTGACGGTTGTGGGCATGCCCAGGGCGACGAAGCCCGCGAAGATCATGGCCACGATGTACTCGCCGATGAGGATGGACACCACGGGGTGGCCGTACTTCTTGAAGGCCAGGCCGAAGAAGGTGCCCATGAGCGGCTGGAAGTTGAGCGCCTGCGAGAGCATGCCGGTCTGGGGCGTCTGCGCGGTGCCGTAGCCCAGGTAGAGGATGGACATGATGCCCATGAAGGTGCCGCAGAGCATGAAGGCGATGGCCTTGTAGCGGTCGACGTCGACGCCCATGTTCTTTGCTACGAGCTCGTTGGCTCCGATGGCGTTGGTGTAGGTGCCCACCTTGGTGTACTTGAGGATGAACCAGCAGAGCAGGAAGGCGAGCAGCGCCACCACGAGGTTCCAGGGGTAGGAGCCGAAGAGCTTGTAGGAGTCGCTCAGGCGCGTGCCGTTCACGTTGGCAATCCAGACGGAGAAGCTCTCGTAGATGAGCGAGAGGCCCGTGGTCACGATGATCGACGGGATGTGCATCTTGATGTAGGCAATGCCGTTGCAGAAGCCCAGGGCGAGGCCGACCAGGATGGGCACGACGATGACCGAGACCCAGCCGAGCTGGGGCGTCAGGGCGATGGCCGCGAGCTCTGAGACGATCAGGATGGAGCCGATGGAGAAGTCGAAGAGTCCCATGACGCAGATGAAGTACATGCCACAGCCGCCCACCGCGTAGATGAGGGCGGTCTGCAGGTACGAGGTGAGCTTGTCGGGCGAGCCGAAGGTGTCGGGAGACGAGACCTTGAACACGGCCCAGATCGCCGCGGCGATGAGCAGGAGCAGCCCCACCCCGTACCACTGGCTCTGCCGGGCCTTCTTCAGAAACGATTGCATCAATCGCCCCTTCCTCATGTTGCTGACAGGCGTTTCGCAGTGAATCGGAGGGAATCCGAGGACTCTCGGGCTCCCTCCGATTCGGATGCCGCTATGGTGCCGGCCTGGCCGACGTCAGGCGCTGCCCGGGCGTTGCGGGCCTAGGCGTGACGGGTCTTGACGTCCTCGATGCTGAGCGACGTGGCGGCCTTGTTGAGGTCGTCGAAGCTCTTCTCCGCGAGTGCCTTGATCTCGTCGTCGGTGTAGGGGGCGTCGTTCACGAAGTACTTCTCGTAGTCGGCGTACTCATCGGAGCTCGAGACGTAGACGTAGGGGAACTTGATCTCGGCGCCGAACTCGCCCTCCTTGACCTCGAGCTTGCCGGTGCAGGCCTGGTAGGTGAGCATGAAGGCGTACAGGGGGTCGCAGAAGTGGCCGCCGGACTCGGCGAAGATGCCGCCGGAGGTGAGCTGGTCGGCGAGGTCGGACAGGAAGTCGGTGGAGACGACCGAGATCTTGCCCGTGAGGCCCATGTTGGCGAGCTGGCCGATGGAGCCCACCAGCGGGTCGCCGCCGCCGCCGGCGACGATCAGGGCGTCGATGTCCGGGTTGGTGTTGACGAACTGCTCGGTGACCTTGGCGCCCTCGGCCGAGGAGGTGTTGGCGTAGACGGGCTCGGTCATGGTCGCCTGGTCGCTGGGGTGAGCGGCGTTCCACTCCTCGAGGCCCTCCTTGTAGCCCTGCCAGCGCAGCTGGAAGGTGGCGTCGCCGACGGTCCATCCCTCGAGGCAGATGTGGCGGGCGCCGGTCTTGTTGGGGCCACCCTTCTCGAGCAGGAGGCCCATCAGGGTCTTGCCGTTGAGGACCTCGTCCTCGTGGACGGCTCCGACGTAGTACTTGGAGCTCTTGGCCGCGGCGTAGACGTCGGGCGAGGCGGTCTCGGAGATGATGCGGTAGAACTGCGTGACGTACATCTCGTTCTCGTTGCAGGTGTTGATGACGGAGGTCATCTCGGAGTCCGCGGAGTTGCAGATGATCATGCCGTTGCAGCCGGCCGCGGCGAGGGTCTCGGCGGAGGCGGTGACCTGCTCGGAGACGTGGCCCTGGTCGACGACGGTGGTCTCGACGCCCAGGATGCTCGCGGCCTTCTTCACGATGTCGACCGAGAGGGAACCAAGTGCGTCGGTGGAGCTCCAGATGGAGACGCCGATCTTGACGTCCTTGCCCGACGCGTCGGAGCTGCCGGAGTCGGAGCTGCCGGACCCGCCGCTGCAGGCCGCGAGCACGGATGCCGCGCCCAGGCCCGCGCCGGTGACGCCCGAAAGCTTGAGGAAATCGCGCCTAGAGAGATTGCCCATTCCAAGTACTCCCTTCAAGAACCTTCCCGACCAAACAGTCGCCTTCGTGGGTGCCGTGGCACCCGTCTGCGGACCCTCTCGCCTGTCGTCCCCTGGCCCCTGTTGTTTAGGTCTCTGTTTACTGCCCACAAGAGAGAAAAACGACGGTCCGGACCTCGAAGAACGCCCCCCATGTAAGAAAGTTCCGCAGAACATGCGGGTCAATGTGACGTGTTTCGTTCATCGACCCTTTGCCTAACAACGTTGTAGCCTCTCTGGCACGTTCGCGAAACTCATTTGCCCGCGAACGGTTACAAAACAGTTGTGAACGGAGAAACATCAGTTAAATGGCAGTGTGTGAGGACTATTTTAGTAATTCGAAACTGAACATTTATGGCTTTGTTCACCTAACAATTTGGATGGGTGCCAGAGAGTTGGTCTGGCAGGAGGAGCCCGGGAGGAGTCGGGCCCCTCTGCCCCACACGCGGCCCGCCAATACGCAACAATAGCCAGTGCAATAGAGCGCGGAAGAGAGAAGGAGCCCCATGGCAATCACCCCCGAAGAGGTCCGCGAGACCCTCGACATGGTCTCTCGCCAGAACCTCGACCTCAGGACCATCACCATGGGCGTCTCGCTCTTCGGCTGCGCCGACGAGGACATGGCGCGCATGTGCACCAAGATATACGACCGCATCACGACGACGGCCGAGCGCCTGGTGCCCGTCGCCAGCGAGCTCGAGCGCGAGTACGGCATCCCCATCGCCAACAGGCGCGTCTCGGTCACCCCCGTGGCGCAGATCGCTGCCGCCTGCCCCGACCGGGACCTCTCGCCCATCGCGCGGGCGATGAACCGCGCGGCCGAGACCCTGGGCATCGACTTCATGGGCGGCTTCTCGGCGCTCGTCCAGAAGGGCATGGGAGCCACCGACCGCCGCCTCATCGACTCCATCCCGACGGCGCTCGCCTCCACCGAGCGCGTCTGCTCCAGCGTCAACGCGGCCAGCCTGCGCGCCGGCATCAACATGGACGCCGTGCTGCTCTTGGCCCAGAAGATGGTGGAGTGCGCCGAACTCACCCAGGACATCGACTGCTACGGCGCCGCGAAGCTCGTGGTCTTCTCCAATATGGTAGAGGACTCCCCCTTCATGGCGGGCGCCGTCCATGGCGGCGGCGAGGCCGACGCGGTCATCAACGTGGGCGTCTCGGGCCCGGGAGTGATGGCCGCAGCCCTCGGGGAGCTGCCACCGGACGCGGACCTCACCGAGGTGGCCGAGCGCATCAAGCAGACCGCCTTCAAGATCACCCGCGCCGGGGAGCTCATGTGCCGCGAGGCGGCGCGGCGCCTGGGCGCCGAGAGGGGCATCGTGGACCTGAGCCTGGCACCCACCCCGTCGGCGGGCGACTCCGTGGCCCAGATCCTCGAGATCATAGGCGTAGGCGAGTGCGGGGGGCCCGGCACCACCTGCGCCCTCGCCCTGCTCAACGACGCCGTCAAGAAGGGCGGCGTCATGGCCAGCTCCATCGTGGGCGGCCTGTCCGGCGCGTTCATCCCCGTCTCGGAGGACGCGGGCATGATCCGAGCCGCCCAGGACGGGGCCCTCAGCCTCGAGAAGCTCGAGGCCATGACCTGCGTCTGCTCCGTGGGGCTCGACATGATCGCCATCCCCGGTGACACCTCGGTCGAGACCATCGCCGGCATCATCGCCGACGAGATGGCCATCGGCGTGATCAACGCCAAGACCACGGCCGTGAGGCTGATCCCCGCCATAGGCAAGCGAGAGGGCGACGTCCTCGAGTTCGGCGGCCTCTTCGGCTCCGCCCCGGTCATGCCCGTGAACCGCTTCGCGGGAGACGTGCTGGCGCATCGCGGCGGCCGCTTCCCCGCCCCGCTCAACTCGCTCAAGAACTAGCCCGGGGCTGGGATGGAGCCCAGGCCGAGGCCGAGGGGACCCAAGGGCCGCGAGCCCCTGCTCCCCTACAACTTCCTCGAGGTGTCGCTGGTGACCCTCTCCATCGCCGCCCTGAGCCTCGCCTGGCCCCTGGGTCTGGGCGAGCTCGTGGTCGGGACGCACGACGGGACCGAGGCTGCGGCCGCAGACCCCGGCGAGTCGCTGCCCTCGGACGAGCTCCTCTCGCTCGAGCTCCCCGACGCGTACCTCACGGCTCTGGGGCATCCCCGACCGCAGACCATAGCCTGCATGAGCGCCGTCCAGGAGGAGATCGTCCGCCTCGCCGCCCATGGGGTGGACGTGGGCTTCTGCCTGCGCGACCTCGACGGCAACGAGTTCGTGGCCTACCAGGCGAACAGGGACTTCTACACCGCGAGCAGCATCAAGGGGCCCTACGTGGCCTCGCTCCTCGAGCGGCGCGTGGACGGGGGCGACCTCCCCCTGAGCGACGTCGCCTCCCGCGTGAGGAGCATCGTCCTCTATTCGGACAACGACGCCTACGCGAGCCTGGTGGACCAGTATGGCGAGGAAGGCTTCGCAGGATGGCTCGAAGAGGCCGGCGTCGACACCGGCGTCTACGACGACCTCGGCGCGTACGCGGAAACGAAGTACCCCCGAAGCACCCCCTCGCAGCTGGCAGACGAGTGGGAGGGCATCCATGCCTACCTGGGCCACAGGACGAAGGCCTCCGAGCTCCTTGCGGGCCTCTTCGAGGAACGCGAGACGAGCCCCATCAGGGATGCGCTGGGCAGCGACGCGCGCAGCTGGTCGAAGGCGGGCTGGTTCCCCACGCGCGAGAGCGATCTCGTGACCCCGGCGGCCAACGACGCCGGCATCGTGCTCCACAAGAACGGGAGCGGCTACGTGCTGGCCGTCATGTCAACCTCACCAGCTGACCTCGACGCACTCGAGGGCCTCATCCGGGCGCTGGACGAGCTGAGCCTCAGCCTCTGACCTTCCCGCGGCATGGCAGGGACTCGCGGGCCAGGCGCCCGCGGTCCTCTCGCCCGGCGCACCCTTGTCTGCCGAGGCGTCGGCACCCCTAGCCCAGGAAGAGCACCTCGGGCTCGAGCCTCACGCCGAACTGGCGCATGACCTCGTCCTGCACGTGCTCGATCACGGCATGGACGTCCGCTGCCGTGGCGTCGCCCACGTTGACCACGAAGCCGGCGTGCTTGGTCGAGACCTCCGCGCCGCCCGAGCGCCAGCCCTGCAAGCCAGCGTCCATGATCAGCTTGCCAGCAAAGTGGCCCTCGGGGCGCTTGAAGGTCGAGCCGGCGCTGGGAAGCTCCAGGGGCTGCTTCTCCTCGCGACGGTGGGTGAGGTCGTCCATCGTCGCGCGAATCCGGGCGGGGTCCTGAGGCTCGAGGTCGAAGGTCGCGGACACGACTACCAGGTCGTCGGTGCGGATGCGGCTGGTGCGGTACCCCAGGGCGAGCTCGCCTGCGGGGATGGTGGCCAGGCTGCCGTCGGGCATGACCACGCGCACGCTCGCGAGGACGTCGGACATGCTGCCGCCGTAGGCTCCGGCGTTCATGAAGCAGGCACCGCCGATGGAGCCGGGAATGCCGCAGGCGAACTCGAGGCCAGAGAGCCCCAGCTCGCAGGCCATCTCGGCCGCCTCCTTGAGGGTCACGCCTGCCTGGCAGGTCATCTGGGTGCCGTCGACGGACACGTTGACCAGGCCTTCGGCCATGGCCACGATGACGCCGCGGTAGCCCTCGTCAGAGACGAGCAGGTCGCTCCCGCGACCGAGGACGAAGTGGGGCACCCCCGCCTCGCGGCAGGCGGCGAGCACGTCACGCAGCTCCTCGACGTCCTCGGGGATGACATAGAGGTCGGTAGGCCCGCCGATCTGGAAGCTGGTGTGCCGGCTCATGGGCTCGTCTTCCAGGACGTTCTCCTCGCCCACGATGGAGCGCAGCCTCCAGGCGAGTCCCTGCAAGTGGTCGCCGCTCTCTGACATCCCGAATCACTCTCCCCGGCGCGCTCCCCGGCGCGGCTCGTCTGGCACGACGCCCTCGTGGCGCCGCCGTCGCAGCAGATTATAGGTTGCCTGGCGATGGCGGGGGCCGTTTGAGACGACCGTACTCGGACACCCCGCCAAAAACTGCGCACGGAAGCTCCGAATTATGGAGAGACGCATTGTGTACAAAGTCGCTAGCTGGACATATGCAGCAAGACGTCCCTCTTGCGAAAATCCCGTGCGCAGTTTTTCTCGGCACGAGAAGTGCTATAGTCACGCAGACAGTTTCGGGGCGGGGTGAGATTCCCCACTGGCGGTGATGGGCGCGAAGTTCGCCCGAGTCCGCGCGCCGCACAGAAAAGAGCGGCTGACCTGGTGAGATCCCAGGACCAACGGTCAAAGTCCGGATGAGAGAAACGAGGCCACCATGGCACAGGACTCCACCATGCGTCACGACACCCACTCCACCACCGAGCAGCGCGGCTGGTCGACCAAGCGCATCGCCGTCACGGCGCTCTTCTGCGCCGTCGCTGTCATCGCCACCCTCTTCCTGGAGTTCCCCATCCTCCCGGGCGTGTCCTGGCTCAAGTACGACCCCTCCGGCATCGTGGCCCTCATCGCGGGCTTCGCCTTCGGCCCCGCCACCGCTGCCGCGGTCTCCGTCATCCCCTACCTGGTGCACCTGGCGACGGCCAGCGGCATCTACGGTGTGATCATGGCCGTGCTGGCGACCTTCTCGCTCGCGGTCCCCGCAGCCCTCGTGTACCGTCGCGACACCAGCCTGCGCGGCGCCATCCTGGGCATGGTCGTGGGTGCCGTGGTCTGCCTGGTCGCCTGCATCCTGGGTAACGTCGTCATCACCCCCTTCTACGCGGGCATGCCCGTCGACGCCGTCGTCGCGCTGATCGTCCCCGCGCTCCTTCCCTTCAACCTGATCAAGATCGCCCTCAACTGCGTGGTGTGCGCGCTGGTCTACAAGCCCGTCACCAAGGCCCTGGGCAACTAGGCCGCGACTTGGAACCTGCTGCCGCCAGAGGCGCCGCGGGCGACCCCGTGCTGAGGCTCTCGCACGTCACCCTCGACTACGAGGGCGGCGTGCGAGCGCTTGATGACGTGTCCCTGGAGGTCGCGCGAGGCGAGCGTCTCTGCGTCCTGGGCGCCAACGGCTCCGGCAAGTCGACGCTCGCGAGCGTGCTCTGCGGCCTGCTCGCACCCGACGCGGGCGACGTCGAGCTGGTGGGGCGGCGCGTGCTTGTGGGCGGAAAGGTCGACTTCGCCGCCTACCGCCTGGCCCGGCGCAGCCTGGGCCTGGTCTTCCAGAACCCGGACGACCAGATCGTGACCTCCGTGGTCGCGGAGGACGTCGCCTTCGGCCCCGAGAACCTGGGCGTCCCCTCGGAGCAGATTGGCGAGCGCGTAGCCCGGGAGCTCCACCGCGTGGCCCTGGACGACTTCGCCCAGGCCGACCCGACCCGGCTCTCGGGAGGGCAGAAGCAGCGCGTCGCCATCGCCGGGGCGCTGGCCATGGAGCCCGAGGCCCTCGTCCTGGACGAGCCCGGCGCCCTCCTCGACGTGCGCGGACGCCGCTCGATCATGCGCNTCACGTCGCTGTAGCTCGCGGCGCCGAGGCCGCCGGGACAACGCGCCTCGGTCACGCCCCCGCCGCCGGAAGCCGGGGCCGCACCCTTGCCGCCGGAAGCCAGATGTGGGTGGTTTTCTCGGAGAAAAAAGCCTTGAACCACCCACTTCTCCCCCTGCGGTGGCGGGAGAACCACCCACATCGGGCTCCTAGCGGCAAGGCGCCCCGGCGGGAAGACGCAGGGCTCCTGGCGGCAGGGGCCGTAGCGGCAGGGCGCAAGACAGGTCACCAACGCGGCGCGCCCCTCTCCCCCGCCATCATTCTTTCACCCTCATGACAAGGGCCTCGGCACCACCTTGCAGCCTTCTCCCAGCGCGTATCATGGGTTCGTTCGCACCTCACCGCTCCAACGAAGAATTGACGGAAGGTAGGACCCATGGTCTCTCGCGTTTATGTGGAGAAGAAGCCCGGATTCGACGTCGAGGCACGCCAGCTCGAGCGGGAGCTCAAGGAGATCCTGGGGGTAAGGGGGCTCAGGCGCCTCAGGATCGTGAACCGCTACGACGTGGAGGGAATCTCGCGCGAGCTCTTCCAGCGCTGCATCCCCACCGTGTTCAGCGAGCCGCAGTCCGACCTCGCCAGCACCCGCCGTCCCGCCGCGAGCAGGAGCACGGTCGTCTTCGCCGTCGAGTTCCTGCCCGGCCAGTTCGACCAGCGCGCGGACTCCGCGGCACAGTGCGTGCAGCTCATCAGCCAGGGAGAGAGGCCCCTCGTCGCCTCCGCCAAGCTCTACTACCTCGAAGGCGGGCTCTCTGACGCCGAGGTCGCCGCCGTCAAGGACTATGTGATCAACCCCGTCGAGGCCCGCGAGGCGTCGCTCGAGGCCCGCAAGACCCTCAGGGGCAGCTATCCCAAGCCGCCCATGGTCCAGACCCTCGACGGCTTCCGCGAGCTGGGACCCGACGGCCTCCAGGCCATGATCGACGACCTCGGCCTGGCCATGGACCTCGCCGACCTCGGCTTCTGCCAGGAGTACTTCGCCGGCGAGAAGCGCGACCCCACGATCACCGAGATACGGATGATCGACACCTACTGGTCGGACCACTGCCGCCACACCACCTTTGGAACCGAGCTTGAGGACGTCCGGATCGACGACGAGGTGGTCCGCGCCGCCTTCGACCGCTACCTGCAGATGCGCCACGAGCTGGGTCGCGACCAAAAGCCGCTCTGCCTCATGGACATGGGCACCATCGGCGCCAAGTGGCTCAGGTCCCGCGGCATCCTGAGGAACCTCGACGAGTCCGAGGAGATAAACGCCTGCACCGTGAAGGTGAAGGTCGACGTGGACGGCCACGACGAGGACTGGCTCTTCCTCTTCAAGAACGAGACCCACAACCACCCGACCGAGATCGAGCCCTTCGGCGGCGCGGCCACCTGCATCGGCGGGGCCATCCGCGACCCGCTGAGCGGTCGCAGCTACGTCTACCAGGCCATGCGCGTGACCGGCGCGGCCGACCCGCTGGTCCCCGTGAGCNACCCGCGTGCCAAGGTGACCGCCGCGCTGGCCGTCATGGTCTCGGTCTTCGCCATCTCGACGCCGCTCCAGCTCGCCTTCGGCTTCGCGTTCGCGCTCGCCCTCCTGGCCCTGGCGCAGGTGCCCGCGCACAAGGTCCTGGAGTCGATCCGTCCCCTGGTGGCGATGCTCCTCGTGCTGGGCCTGGTGAACCTCCTGGTCAACCGGAGCGGGGAGGTCGTGTGGCGGCTTGGCGTTCTGGCGATCACCACCGGCGGCCTGCGCGCTGCCTTCGTCTACAGCCTGCGCCTGGTCATCGCCGTGGTGGCGGCCGCCCTCATGCTGCTCACCACCACGCCCACCCAGCTCACGGACGCCTTCGACGCGGGGCTCGCGCCGCTCGCGCGCCTGGGGCTGCCCGGCCACGAGCTGGCCATGGTCTTCTCGCTCATGCTGCGCTTCATCCCCACCCTCGCCGACGAGACCCAGTCCATCCTGGACGCGCAGGCGTCGCGCGGGGGACGGCTCCTCGCCGGCAGCCCGGTCCGGCGGATACGTGCCGTGGGGGCGATCCTCGTGGCGCTGCTCGCGAGCTCGATCCACCACGCGGAGGGCCTCTCGCGCGCGCTCGACGCCCGCTGCTACGAGGGCGGGGCCGAGCGCAGCCACTGGCACCCGCTGCACATGCGTGGCGCGGACTGGCTCGCCGTGGGCGCCACGACGGCATACGTCGCGGCGCTGGTGGCGCTGGGACTCACGTCGCTGTAGCTCGCGGCGCCGAGGCCGCCGGGACAACGCGCCTCGGTCACGCCCCCGCCGCCGGAAGCCGGGGCCGCACCCTTGCCGCCGGAAGCCAGATGTGGGTGGTTTTCTCGGAGAAAAAAGCCTTGAACCACCCACTTCTCCCCCTGCGGTGGCGGGAGAACCACCCACATCGGGCTCCTAGCGGCAAGGCGCCCCGGCGGGAAGACGCAGGGCTCCTGGCGGCAGGGGCCGTAGCGGCAGGGCGCAAGACAGGTCACCAACGCGGCGCGCCCCTCTCCCCCGCCATCATTCTTTCACCCTCATGACAAGGGCCTCGGCACCACCTTGCAGCCTTCTCCCAGCGCGTATCATGGGTTCGTTCGCACCTCACCGCTCCAACGAAGAATTGACGGAAGGTAGGACCCATGGTCTCTCGCGTTTATGTGGAGAAGAAGCCCGGATTCGACGTCGAGGCACGCCAGCTCGAGCGGGAGCTCAAGGAGATCCTGGGGGTAAGGGGGCTCAGGCGCCTCAGGATCGTGAACCGCTACGACGTGGAGGGAATCTCGCGCGAGCTCTTCCAGCGCTGCATCCCCACCGTGTTCAGCGAGCCGCAGTCCGACCTCGCCAGCACCCGCCGTCCCGCCGCGAGCAGGAGCACGGTCGTCTTCGCCGTCGAGTTCCTGCCCGGCCAGTTCGACCAGCGCGCGGACTCCGCGGCACAGTGCGTGCAGCTCATCAGCCAGGGAGAGAGGCCCCTCGTCGCCTCCGCCAAGCTCTACTACCTCGAAGGCGGGCTCTCTGACGCCGAGGTCGCCGCCGTCAAGGACTATGTGATCAACCCCGTCGAGGCCCGCGAGGCGTCGCTCGAGGCCCGCAAGACCCTCAGGGGCAGCTATCCCAAGCCGCCCATGGTCCAGACCCTCGACGGCTTCCGCGAGCTGGGACCCGACGGCCTCCAGGCCATGATCGACGACCTCGGCCTGGCCATGGACCTCGCCGACCTCGGCTTCTGCCAGGAGTACTTCGCCGGCGAGAAGCGCGACCCCACGATCACCGAGATACGGATGATCGACACCTACTGGTCGGACCACTGCCGCCACACCACCTTTGGAACCGAGCTTGAGGACGTCCGGATCGACGACGAGGTGGTCCGCGCCGCCTTCGACCGCTACCTGCAGATGCGCCACGAGCTGGGTCGCGACCAAAAGCCGCTCTGCCTCATGGACATGGGCACCATCGGCGCCAAGTGGCTCAGGTCCCGCGGCATCCTGAGGAACCTCGACGAGTCCGAGGAGATAAACGCCNGCTGGGGAGAGGTGCTTGCGGCCTCGACCCCCGGCTACGGCTGCCTTGCCGAGACCCTGTTCAAGATGGCCGTGGGCAACCAGCTGGGCATCCTGCTCGATGACGGGTTCGCGGCGGACGAGCTCTTCCGCCCGGCCTACGGCAGCCTCGTGCTCGAGCTGGGCGCGTCGACCTTCGTGCCCGCCGAGGCAGGTGACTTCGAGCTGCGCCAGATAGGCAGCAGCTGCGAGGACTACGTCCTTGGCATCGAGGGAGGGCGCATAGGGCTCGCACCACTCCAGGAGGAGTGGGAGGCAAGGCTCGAGCCCGTCTTCCCCTACCGCGCCGCGGGCGAGGAGGTCGAGACGCCGAGCTTCGACGTCGCGCGAGCCGGCGTTACGAGGCCGGCGCCTGCCGTGAGGCTGGCGCGCCCGCGTGTGGTGATTCCCGTCTTCCCGGGCAACAACTGTGAGTACGACTCCGCGCAGGCCTTCGAGCGCGCCGGGGCCGAGGTCAGCACCCTGGTGATCCGCAACCTCTCGCCCGAGGACGTCGCCCAGAGCACCGAGGAGCTCGTGAGGCAGATTGGGCAGAGCCAGATCGTCATGATCCCCGGCGGATTCAGCGGCGGAGACGAGCCCGACGGCTCGGCCAAGTTCATCACCGCCTTCTTCCGAGCCCCCGCGGTCACCGAGGCCGTGCGCGACCTGCTGCAGGCGCGCGACGGCCTGATGCTGGGCATATGCAACGGCTTCCAAGCCCTGGTCAAGCTGGGCCTCGTACCCTACGGAGACATCCGCCCCATGGACGAGGACTGCCCCACCCTCACCTTCAACAGGATCGGACGCCACCAGAGCAGGCTCGTCCGCACCCGTGTGGCCTCGAACCTCTCGCCTTGGCTCGCAAACTGCGAGGTGGGAGACGTGCACACCATCGCGATAAGCCACGGAGAGGGACGCTTCGTCGCCTCCGACGAGCTGCTCGCGCAGATGGCTGCGACGGGACAGGTTGCCACGCAGTACGTGGACGAGGCGGGCGTGCCGGGCATGGGGCTCGACGTGAACCCCAACGGCTCGGTGCTGGCCATCGAGGGCATCACCAGCCCGGACGGCCGCATCTTCGGCAAGATGGGCCACAGCGAGCGCTACACGCAGGGCAACTTCGCAAACGTCCCCGGCAACCACTACCAGCCGCTCTTCGAGGGTGGCGTGGAGTACTTCAAGTAGGGCTTGTCTGAGCTGGAGGACATTGGGGCGGGGCACGAGGGGGTAACCTCCCGTGTCCCGCCTCCTTTGTTGCGCAAAAAGTGCGCTCGAGCGACCTATCGGACGACCGCCGGACGAGCTACCGAACAGGCAGGACCTCTGCGCAAGGAGGGCCCGTCGCCAACGCTAGGCAGATGTTCTTTACTGGCGACCTCGGATGGGAACCGACCGAGAGCGGCCCAGTAAGGAACGGATTTCGTGTCGTGCGCCCGACGGGCGTTCTTTACTGACGCCATCGGATGGGAGCCGGCCGAGTGCATCCCAGTAAAGAACAGATTCCGTGCCGCATACCCGGCAGGCGTTCTTTACTGGCGGCCTCGGGGGGGATTGGCGCATATACGGGGCAGTAGAGAACAAAATCGTCCGACGCTTACACAAGCTCCCTGGCAGCGAAATCGGATTGGACGCAGAGGGACCGAGGGCCCACACCACCCGGGCGCCCTGGCATTCTTCGTACATGTGTTCCCTTCGTCCCGCGCCGTGGGTAGAATCGAGACAGGCCGCGACAAACGAGGGAGGTGCGCATGGACGACCGGAGCAACGAGACGGAAGGCAGGCCCCGAGCCGACCTGGACACGCTCGTCCAGGACATCGTCCAGCGCGTCCTCGAAGTCGAACGCCGCCGCGGGGGAGCGAGCTTCAGCGAGCGTTCGTACTCCGACCAGCCCATCCTCCGAAGGGGCTCCGACTGGCGCCGCGAGCGGGAGGAGCACCCCGCCGGAGCGGGGCGGCCCACGCCAGCAGGGCGGGCCGGCTCGGCAGAGCGGTCCGCGTCGTCCGAGCGTCCCGCAAGCGCACGTCCCGCGCCGGCGGGACGTCCCCGGCAGGAGCGCTCCATCGCCTCGACCCGAGCCGAGCGGGCGCGCAGGGCCTACCAGTCGCAGGCCCGCTTCGACCAGCAGCCCCTCCCGCGCGACACCCCCCGCCCCCTGCCCCATCCCGCCCTGCCGCCGACGCTCGCGCGACTCCGCGACCTCGAGGGCGACTGCGACGTCCAGGGCAACCTCCTGCGCGGGGGAAGGCTCTTCGCCGCACAGGCCCGCCTCGCGGCGGACTTCGAGGACGACCACCCCTACCAGGGCGCCCTCCCCTTCCGCTACCTGCCCACCTACCAGGAGCTGAGCGACCGGGAGCTGCGGGGGTACTTCAGCTGGCGCACGCTCTGGCGGCGGGGCGAGGCGTCGGACGCCCCCTCCACCTTCGTGCGGCTCCTCTCCTTCGAGCTCGTCAACGGCGTGGGCGTCGAGCCCGGTACCCCCGTGGCGCTCGAGCTCCGCCGCCTCGTCGACGCCTGCCGGGACCAGGCCGCGAAGCAGCCGGGTGCCGCGGGAGGGGTCGTGCTCGACCTCGAGCGGCTGCTGCACGACTACGTGGTCTGCCACCAGCTCGACCCCGAGCTCGCCACCAGCGAGGAGGAGCGCGCCTTCGCACGGGCGGTCATGACCCTTCGCCTCGCCGAGCGGGCGCGGCTCTGCCAGGAGGGCCTCCGAGGCCTCACGTCCAAGGACCAGGAGGGTCCGACGCCCACGGACGCCGAGCTCTGGGAGGCCCTCGGCAGGGTCTCCTCGTACCCTCCGGAGCGCTCGCCCTTCTTCAGGGAGCACCCCGAGGAGGCGGCACAGGTGGCTGCTGGGGTCTTCTCCCGCCTGGTCCACCACTGCGCCAAGCGACGCAAGACCGACTTCGTCGACAGCCTGGTGGGGCCCGTCCAGGAGCACGCCTACTACCCCTTCGCCGGCGTCCCTCTCGAGGACGCCCCCAAACCGGATGGCCTGCGCGTGCGCCTCACCGCCGCAGAGACGATCACGCACCGCTTTGGCCGTTGGAAGCTGCGCAAGGATTTCTCGACCAGCGGCAGGAGCCGCGAGCTGGGAAGGATTGTCCGCGGCATCGACCGCCAGATGCGCGACGACTGGGGCTTCGGCCGCCCCCTCAAGGAGAAGCGGCTTCCCGCCTATGTCGCACGCATGATCCAGAAGGAGAGCGCGCTGGCGCTCGAGCGCTCACAGGAGGCCGAGCGGCGCCGGATCAGCTTCGACCTCTCCAAGCTGGGGTCGATCCGCTCCGCCGCAGCCCTCACCCAGGAGGCGCTGCTGGTGGACGAGGAGCGCGAGGGCTACCTCCCCGAGGACTCCTCGCCCACCGCCGAGCCACCGGATGCCGCGCCTGTCGCATCCGTCGCACCTGCTTTACTAGGCCAGCCAGACGATAGTTGCGTGCCCTGCCCTGCCGACGCGTCTGCCGTTCCGCCCGCTGTGCCGCAGCCCAGCTCGCGCGACGAGGCGGAGTCGCCATACGCCAAGGGCGCCGGCGAGCCGGAAGGCGCCGTATCCTCCCCCCTCGGCCTCGACCCGGAGGAGCTCGCCCTTCTCCGCCATCTGCTCGCGAGCGGCACCGCCGCCACTACCCCCGGTTCGCGCAGCGTCGAGATGCTCGCGGACTCCGCCAACGAGAAGCTCTTCGACCTCCTACAAGACAGCGCGATCGAGTTCGACGACCAGGGTCCTCACCTCGTGGAGGACTACATCGAAGACCTGAGAGGAATCCTCGAGCCATGACCGAGCCCAGCGCCAAGCCACGCGTCCCCCGCCGCATCGCGGCCGTGATCGTCAACTCGCTCAAGGGCGGCGTCGTCCCGCGCGTGGGCCTGCCCTACGTGACAGTGGGCCGCGAACGAGAGATCCAGGCCCTCCTCCACGACCTAGAGCTCGTGGCAGACGGGGGCGCCAGCTTCCGCTTCCTGGTGGGGCGCTACGGCAGCGGCAAGAGCTTCCTCCTCCAGACCATCCGCAACCACGCCATGGGCCGGGGCTTCGTCGTCTGCGACGCGGACCTGTCCCCCGAGCGGCGCTTCCAGGGTGGAAACGGCCAGGGCCTCGCCACCTACCGGGAGCTCATCCGCAACCTCAGCACCAAGACGCGTCCCGAAGGAGGGGCCCTCAACCTGATACTCGACCGCTGGGTCACGAACGTCGAGATGCAGGTACGCGCCGAGGAGGGCATCGACCCCGACGACGCGGGCTTCTCGCCTGCCGTGGAGGCGCGGATACTCGCCCTCGTGCAGTCGCTCCAGGAGCTCGTGCACGGCTATGACTTCGCCCGCCTCCTCACGATGTACTGGCGCGCGCACAGGGAGGGGGACGACGCAACCAAGGCCAACGTGACCAGGTGGTTCCGCGGGGAGTACCGCAACAAGACCGAGGCGCGCCAGGAGCTGGGCGTCTCGGTGGCCATAGGCGACGACGACTGGTACGACTACCTCAAGCTCTTCGCAGCCTTCCTCAAGGGGGCCGGCTACCAGGGGCTCGTGGTGTTGGTGGACGAGCTGGTCAACCTCTACAAGATTCCCAACGCCATCAGCCGCCAGTACAACTACGAGAAGATCCTGACCATGTACAACGACACCCTGCAGGGCAAGGCCAGCCATCTGGGCATCATCATGAGCGGCACCCCGCAGACCATCGAGGACCGCCGCCGCGGGCTCTACTCCTACGAGGCGCTGCGCTCCCGGCTCACGCAGGGACGCTTCGCCCAGGGGGGCTTCGCGGACATGCTGGCGCCCGTCATAGAGCTCCAGCCCCTCACGCACGAGGAGCTCCTCGTGCTGGTGGAGAAGCTCGCGGACATCCATGCGGGGCTCTTCGGCTACGAGCGCAGGATCTCGCAGGAGGAGCTCATCGCCTTCCTCCAGGCGGAGTTCGGCCGCGTGGGGGCGAGCACCCACCTCACGCCGCGCGAGGTCATTCGTGACTTCGTCGAGCTGCTCGACATCCTGTTCCAGAACCCGCAGATCAAGGTGACGGACCTGCTGGGGAGCGAGCAGTTCCAAGCCCCCGTCGCAACCCCGCAACCGGCGCCGACGCCTCGAGCGGTCATGCCGACGGAGGCAGTGGCGCCGGTCTCCTCCGCGGCGGCGGGACGTGAGCGCGTGTCGCCCGAACAGGCGGCACCACGACAGCAGGACGAGTTCGCAGAGTTCAAGATCTAGAACGGGAGAGGCCTTGGACGTCTTCGACCGCTATGCCCCCTTCATACAGGACTTCATCTACCAGCACGACTGGCAGAGCCTGAGGGCCGTGCAGGTCGCTGCCGCGGAGGCGATCTTCGACAGCGACCAGAACGTCCTCCTCACCGCCTCGACGGCCTCGGGCAAGACGGAAGCGGCCTTCTTCCCCATCCTCACCGAGCTCTGGGAGGACCCGCCCGCGTCGGTGGGCGCCATCTACATAGGACCCCTCAAGGCCCTGATAAACGACCAGTTCATCCGCCTCGAGGACCTCTGCGTCGAGGCGCGAATCCCCGTCTGGCACTGGCACGGCGACGTGTCGCAGTCCCACAAGGCCAAGATGCTCAAGCATCCCTCCGGCATCCTCCAGATCACGCCCGAGTCCCTCGAGGCTATGCTCCTGCACCGCCATGCCGCCATCGCACGCACCTTCTGCGACCTGCGCTACGTGGTCATCGACGAGGTCCACTCGCTCCTGCGCGGCGACCGCGGCAACCAGACCCTCTGCTGCATCGAGCGCCTCTCGCGCATCGCGGGCGTGAACCCCCGCCGCATCGGGCTCTCGGCCACCATCGGCGAGCCCGAGGCCACGGGCGCCTACCTCAGCTCGGGCACCGGGCGCGGCTGCCTCATCCCACGCATGGACGCCCCGCGCGAGAGCTGGCGCCTCAGCATGGAGCACTTCTACGTGAGCGGCCCCCAGGCGCCTGACCGCGGCACTGACGGCCTGGGGCACGGCGGGACGTCGGTTGCAAAGGAGCCCGAACCCAGCTACGAGGTGCCCCTCTCCCCTGCCCAAGGCGAGAGGGTCCCCACCCCCTCGGGCCGGGCCGAGGGGGTGGACGCGAGGGCGTCTCAGGGCCGCGACACCACGTCCGCCAACGACACGGCGCCATTCGCCGCAGATGCGGACGGCCTGCCCCCCGTCCCCGAGCAGCCCGACTGGGAGCCCTCCTCCGACGTCGCCCCCGTCTTCGCCGACCCCGGCCTCGCCTACGTCTTCGAGCACACCCGCAACCGCAAGTGCCTGGTCTTCGCCAACTCCCGCGAGGAGTGCGAGGAGGTCACCACCAGCCTGCGCCAGTACTGCGAGGCCAACGGGGAGGGGGACCGCTTCCTCATCCACCACGGCAACCTCTCGTCCAGCCTCAGGCTCTCGGCCGAGGACCTCATGCGCGACGACGACCTGAGCCTCACCACCGTCACCACCTCGACCCTCGAGCTGGGCATCGACATCGGCCGGCTGGAGCGCGCCTTCCAGGTCGACGCGCCGTTCACGGTGAGCTCCTTCCTCCAGCGCATGGGCCGCACCGGCCGGCGCGGCCAGCCCAGCGAGATGTGGTTCGTCATGCGCGAGGACGAGCCCGAGGCGCGAGCCCTCCTGCCCGAGACCATCCCCTGGAAGCTCCTGCAGGGCATCGCCCTGGTGCAGCTCTACCTCGAGGAGCGCTGGGTCGAGCCACCCAAGCTGAACGGCCTGCCCTACAGCCTCCTCTACCACCAGACCATGGCCACGCTCGCCTCCTCCGGCGAGCTGAGTCCCGCCGACCTCGCGCGGCGCGTGCTCACCCTCGCGCCCTTCTGGCGCGTGAGCCTCGACGACTACCGCGTCCTCCTCAGGCACCTCCTCGCGATCGACCACCTGCAGGAGACGGAGTCGGGTGGGCTCATCGTGGGGATCGCGGGCGAGCGCGTGACCAACAACTTCAAGTTCTACGCCACCTTCGCGGAGAACGAGGAGTTCACCGTCCGCAGCGAGTCCCAGGAGCTGGGGACCGTCGTGGCGCCGCCGCCCGTGGGCGAGCGCATCGCCATCGCCGGAGCCGTCTGGGTCATCGAGGAGATCGACTACAAGCGCCACCTCATCGAGTGCAGCCGCGTGAAGGGAAAGGTGCCTGCCTACTTCGGGATGTGCGCGGGAGACGTGCACACCCACGTGCTCGAGCGCATACGACAGGCCCTGGGCGAGGAGGACGAGTACCCCTACCTCAGGCGCAACGCCCACGCGCGTCTGCTCCAGGCCCGTCACGTCGCGGCCAACGCACATGTGGACACGGAGCCGCTGGTCAACGTGGGAGGCACCGCCTGGTGCCTCTTCCCCTGGCTGGGGTCCTACGCCTTCCTGGCGCTCGAGCGTTTCATCAAGCTGCGCTGTGCTGACGAGCTGGGGATCAAGGGCCTCGACTCCTCGCGGCCCTACTTCATGCAGTTCACCATGAGGGCCGACGCGAGGCGGTTCTACCAGGTGCTCAAGCGCGAGGCGGCGCGGGGCGTGGACCCCATGGAGCTGGTGTACCCGGGAGAGGTGCCCCGCTTCGACAAATATGACGAGTTCGTCCCCGACGGACTCGTGCGCAAGGGCTTCGCCCTGGGCGTCCTGGACGTGCGGGGCATGCTCGAGCGGGTGCTCTCCTGGCCGGATGGCGCGCTTCTCTCGCCCGCGCCCCTCACCTAGCGTTCTCTATGCTGATCGCCGGCCCCCCTCGTTCTCTATGCCGACCGCCGGGCCCCACCTCGTTCTCTATGCATTCTCCTGAACTCGCCCCTCCACCAACAGGGCTTTTGCGACTGCGATTTCAGAGAATGGCATAGAGAACGAGGGGGCGGGCAGGCCAGCATGCGCGGGAGCGGACGGGCAGATGGTGGCGCAAGTCGGCCAGACGTGGAAGCGGCGACGCGCGGGGCAAGGGGGCGAGAAGGGCTACACTCAGGCTTGGCTGCAGCTGTCGCAGCGGCCGCCCCGTCCGGAAGCGCGCGGGACGGCGTCACCCCAGGACGGGAGGCACCCAGATGTCAGACTTCCTCACGCTCGCCCGCGAACGCTATTCCTGCCGCAAGTTCAGCGACGCCCCGGTGGAGCCCGAGAAGATCGACGCCTTGATCGCTGCTGCGGTCGCCGCCCCCACGGCCGTGGACAAGCAGCCCTGGCATGCCTGGATCATCCAAAGCCCCGACGCCCTCGAGACCGTGCGAGAGAACACCCCCTACGGCTTCAGCGCCCCCCTCATCGTGGCCGTCGGCGCCAAGGAGGACGAGGCGTGGGTGCGCTCCTTCGACGGGCGCAACTTCGCCGACGTGGACGCGAGCATCGTGGCGACGCACATCATGCTCGCCGCGCATTCGCTCGGCCTGGGCAGCACCTGGGTGGGCAAGTTCGACGCCGGAGCGCTGAAGCAGGCCTTCCCGCAGATGCAGGGCTACGACCTCATCGCGCTCTTTCCCCTGGGGTATCCCGCCGACGACGCCGAGCCCGCTCCGCGCCACACGATGCGCAAGTCTGCCGACGAGCTCGTGAGCCGCATCTAGCGGGCGGCAGAAATCAGACAGCCGGCCATCCCCGGCAAGGGCACGGCCGGCGGAGAGGGGCCACACACCATGAGGTCGTTACTCATCAAGGACACCACGCGCGAGGAGCGCATCCAGATCGTCCGGCAGGGGCTGGACTTCTGCGGGGACTCGAGCTGCGAGAGCTGCAGCGGGTGCAGCATGGGCGTGGGCTCCATAGACGCCATGTACCAGCCCTACATCGACGGCGAGATGGAACTCAGCGAGGTCAACATGCGCCACGCGGCCACCCGCTACACCCTCGGCTGAGAACGCAAGGCGAGAGGCGACACGGCCTCAGAGCTTGGCCCAAGCTTGGTCCAAGGACACCGCACGCGAAGAGCGACCACACCAGAAAGGGCCTTGGCGTAGCATCTTCCACCAGGAAGCGAAGATGGGAGACGCATGGACATGGGCGAGAGGCGCCAACGCAAGGGGCGGGACAGCTGGGACATACCTGCAGGACATGGCGCGCAGGACGACGGGGTGGCGGACGGACGGGGCGCGGACGCGTACCACAGGGGTTCGGTACTCCTCAGGGGCCAGATGATCCCCGACCGCACCACCACGAGCAGCCTGCTCGCGCCAGACGACCCCGCCGACTGGATTCGCATGGACCCATGGCGCGTCATGCGCATAGAGGCGGAGTTCGTCGACGGATTCGACGCCCTCGCCAGGCTGGGACCGGCCGTAAGCGTCTTTGGGTCGGCACGCACGCCACGTGGATGCTCCAGCTACGACGCCGCGCGCACCATGGGACGCCTCCTCGCTGAGCGGGGCGTGGCCGTCATAACGGGCGGCGGGCCGGGCGTGATGGAGGCGGCGAACCGCGGGGCCTCCGAGGCTGGGGGCACGTCCGTGGGACTGGGCATAGAGCTGCCCGAGGAGCAGGGCATCAACCAATGGGTCAACCTGGGCATGAGCTTCAGGTACTTCTTCGTGAGGAAGACCATGTTCGTGAAGTACTCGCAGGGCGCAATCATCTGCCCAGGCGGGTTCGGAACCCTCGACGAGGCCTTCGAGCTGCTCACCCTCGTGCAGACCCACAAGGTCGAGCGCACCCCCGTCGTCATGTTCGACCGCGAGTACTGGCAGGGGCTCTTCGAGTGGCTCAGGGGCACCGTCTCTGACTCCGGGAACATCTCGCCCCTCGACCCGTCCCTGGTCAGGCTCACCGACGACCCGGAGGAGGCGGTCGACGTCGCCACGAGCGCGCTCCCCGGAAAGGGACGTGACGCGTCATGCGAGGACGGCGGGACCTCGAAGTAGGCCACATCCTGCGTCGAGAGAGCCCCGCCCCCCTCGACGCCAAGAGCGGGACAAGCTGGAGCATGATGGGACATGACGGGGCAAGCTGGGTCATACCGGGACATGCTCCGACATGCTCCGGCAAGCGTTCTCTATGCCATTCTCTGACACCGACCCAGCGCCAACAGGGCTTTTGTAGGCAGGATTTCCGAGAAATGCATAGAGAACCAAGCGACTTCAGGAAGTTGCATAGAGAACGGCGCCCGATCGCGCGCGACGGCACCTGTCCTCCCCTGCCTTGCCCTCCCCCGCCCTGCCCTATACTCTTCATGGACGGTTGCGCCCGTCGCGCGGCGGCAGCCTGCGCCAGAGCACAGCCATCCCAGGAAGAAGCCTGCCGTCCAGTAGACGAGGAGCACCCATGAGCGTCGAAAAGTCACCCCAGGACACCTGCGTCCTCGTCACCGGAGGCGCCGGCTTCATCGGCAGCCACACCGTGGTCGAGCTGCTCCAGGGCGGCTACCAGGTGGTCATCGTGGACGACCTCAGCAACGCCTCCGAGAAGGTGCTCGACCGCATCGACCAGATTGTGGGCGAGGAGGCGTCGGCGAGGCTCTCGTTCTACCGCGCCGACGTGAACGACCGCGACGCCCTCGAGGCGATCTTCGACGACAACGACGTCGACCGGGTGATCCACTTCGCGGGCTTCAAGGCCGTGGGCGAGTCCGTCTCCAAGCCCATCGAGTACTACAGTAACAACCTGGGCAACACCCTGACCCTGGTGGACGTCATGCGCGAGCACGGCTGCAAGTCCATCATCTTCAGCAGCTCGGCCACCGTCTACGGCGATCCCGACAGCCTGCCCATCACTGAGGCCAGCCCCAAGAAGGCCTGCACCAACCCCTATGGCTGGACGAAGTGGATGATTGAGCAGATTCTCTGCGACCTCCACACCGCGGACCCTGAGTGGAACGTCGTCCTCCTACGCTACTTCAACCCCATTGGCGCCCACCCCTCCGGACTCATGGGAGAGGACCCCAAGGGCATCCCCAACAACCTCCTGCCCTACGTGGCGCAGGTGGCCGTGGGCAAGCGCGAGGTCGTCCACGTCTATGGCAACGACTACGACACCCCCGATGGCACCGGCGTGCGTGACTACATCCACGTGATGGACCTCGCCTCCGGCCATGCCGCCGCCCTGGCCTGGATGAACGGCCGCACGGGCGTCGAGGTCTTCAACCTGGGAACCGGACGGGGAACCTCCGTGCTCCAGATTGTTAAGGCCTTCTCCGCCGCCTGCGGACGCGAGCTCCCCTACCAGATCGACCCGCGCCGCCCCGGCGACGTCACGGCCAACTATGCGGACTGCGCCAAGGCCAGGGAGCTCATGGGCTGGGAGGCCAAGTACGACATCGACGACATGTGCCGCGACTCCTGGAACTGGCAGTCGCACAACCCCAACGGCTACGAGGGCTAGGCAGCCCCCCGATGTCTGACGGCAAGCTCTTCAAGGACTACCTGAGCAGGGTGCTGCCCCTCGTCGAGGACTACCTCGCGAGGGTGGAGCCCCACGCCGCCGCCGACGTCCGCACCCACCTCGCTTCCGACGCCGCCGACGTCTCGCCGCAGCCCGCTACCCCAAGCGAGCTCGAGCGCTACCTCTATGCCCCCTATGCCCACTTCACGCGGGCTGGCGGCAAGCGCACACGCCCTGCGCTCTGCCTCCTGGGAGCAGAGGCCGTGGGAGGCAGCGTCGAGGCGACGCTGCCCGTCGCGGTGGCCGTCGAGCACTTCCAGAGCGCGGCCCTCATCCACGACGACATCGCAGACGAGGGAGAGACGCGACGCGGCGAGCCCTGCACCTACCTCAGCGAGGGGACGGGCCCTGCCATCAACATGGGCGACCTGGGCATCGTGACCACCTTCCGCATCGTGCTGGCAGACACGTCGCTGGAGGCGACGACGAGGCTCCGCCTCCTGGGCGAGCTCGCGGACATGGAGCTCAGGACCGTCGAGGGGCAGGCACTCGACCTGGGCTGGGTCCGCGACGGGCGCTGGGACGTGAGCTCCGAGGACTACCTGCGCATGGCGACGCTCAAGACCGCGCACTACTCCGCCGCCGTCCCCCTGGCCACCGGCGCCATCTGCGGCGGCGGAAGCGAGCGCCAGGTCGAGGCCCTGCGTGCCTTCGGCATGGACGCGGGCCTGGCCTTCCAGATCCAGGACGACCTGCTCAACCTGGTGGGGGACGCAGACGCCCAGGGCAAGGACTTCAGGAGCGACGTCACCGAGGGCAAGCGCACCCTGGTCGCCACCTGGGCCCTCGAGCACCTGGAAGGCGGCAGGCGAGAGGAGCTCCGCAGCCTGCTCGATGCCCATGCCACGGACGAGGCGTCTCTCGCCCGCGCGGTCCTCCTCATGGACGGGGCGGGGGCCATCGAGCATGCCCGCTCAGTCGCGCGCGGGCTCTCGTCCAGGGCGAAGGGACACATCGAGGGCGTCGGACTCGAGGACGGCCCGTACGAGACGCTCCTCTCCATGGCAGACTTCTTCGTGGAGCGCCAGAGATGACGCACGGCATTTGACACGTACCAGGCTTTGGGCCACATGTCCCAGGGCCTTCGCAACGGGAGAGACGAATGGAAGCTATACGTGAGGGCGCGAGCGGCGCCGCGGTGGAGGACATCCAGGAGCGCCTGGGAAGGTTGGGCTACGAGGTGGAGGCCGCCGAGCTCGACGGCCATGCCTTCGGACCAACCACCGCGACCGCCGTGGCCAAGTTCCGGCTCGACCACCAGCTGCCCCTGGGCGGCGAGGTGGATTCCGCGACCTGGGCGGCCCTCGTCGATGCAGGCTACTCCATGGGCGACCGCACCCTCTACCTGCGCCTTCCCAACTTCCACGGCAACGACGTGCTCTCCCTGCAGCGCTGCCTCAACATCCTTGGCTTCTCGTGCGGCGAACCCGACGGCTGCTTCGGCGTCTACACCGAGAGCGCGGTGAAGCAGTTCCAGGAAAGCCAGGGCATGCTGGCGGACGGCATGGCCTTCCAGGACACCTTCGACGCCATCGAGCGCCTGCACCACGTGTGGGGCGGCAAGCCCGCCTCGGGTCCGCACCCCATGGGCGGCATGGGCTTCGCGCGGGCGGCGGGAGTGCTCGAGAGCACGCAGCTCTCCATCACCGCCGAANAGCTCGCTGCGTTCCCACATGACGTCTCCTTAGACGGGGTCCTTCGGTTGCAAGCCCATGATGTGCCACGACCCTGAGGGAAACGTGAGCCAAACCATAACGTTGCCTTAATCCACACGTGCGATGAAGTCGTCAGGCACGGGCGTGGTCACCTGTCAGGCGTGGTCACCTGTCAGGCGTGGTCACCTGTCAGGCGGAAACGCCAAGGCGGACGCAGGCAGTAGCTGCCAGGCACGGACGCGGCCTCCTCTCGACTGGACCAAGGACCGCAGCACGCCGCCAGTCTCGTCAGACGCGCCACCCAGAAGGACCATCTTGCATTCCGCCACGCTTTTGGACCGAAATCAGCGGATTTTCGTGGCAAAGGACAAGATGATAGAAGTGCCCCATACCTCGCGGCGGCCCATGACCAGACCCGCTGCCCAACACGGCTCGCCGACCGCCGAACGTGCCGCCCCCCGACACAACCCCACGACAATGGCCGAGCGCGCGGCCCTACTGCAGCAGGGGCGGGTCCCCCGCGCCGGGAACGCGGCAGTAGGTCCGGGTGAGCTCGAGGAGNGTGGGGGACGCAGACGCCCAGGGCAAGGACTTCAGGAGCGACGTCACCGAGGGCAAGCGCACCCTGGTCGCCACCTGGGCCCTCGAGCACCTGGAAGGCGGCAGGCGAGAGGAGCTCCGCAGCCTGCTCGATGCCCATGCCACGGACGAGGCGTCTCTCGCCCGCGCGGTCCTCCTCATGGACGGGGCGGGGGCCATCGAGCATGCCCGCTCAGTCGCGCGCGGGCTCTCGTCCAGGGCGAAGGGACACATCGAGGGCGTCGGACTCGAGGACGGCCCGTACGAGACGCTCCTCTCCATGGCAGACTTCTTCGTGGAGCGCCAGAGATGACGCACGGCATTTGACACGTACCAGGCTTTGGGCCACATGTCCCAGGGCCTTCGCAACGGGAGAGACGAATGGAAGCTATACGTGAGGGCGCGAGCGGCGCCGCGGTGGAGGACATCCAGGAGCGCCTGGGAAGGTTGGGCTACGAGGTGGAGGCCGCCGAGCTCGACGGCCATGCCTTCGGACCAACCACCGCGACCGCCGTGGCCAAGTTCCGGCTCGACCACCAGCTGCCCCTGGGCGGCGAGGTGGATTCCGCGACCTGGGCGGCCCTCGTCGATGCAGGCTACTCCATGGGCGACCGCACCCTCTACCTGCGCCTTCCCAACTTCCACGGCAACGACGTGCTCTCCCTGCAGCGCTGCCTCAACATCCTTGGCTTCTCGTGCGGCGAACCCGACGGCTGCTTCGGCGTCTACACCGAGAGCGCGGTGAAGCAGTTCCAGGAAAGCCAGGGCATGCTGGCGGACGGCATGGCCTTCCAGGACACCTTCGACGCCATCGAGCGCCTGCACCACGTGTGGGGCGGCAAGCCCGCCTCGGGTCCGCACCCCATGGGCGGCATGGGCTTCGCGCGGGCGGCGGGAGTGCTCGAGAGCACGCAGCTCTCCATCACCGCCGAAGACCCCATCAGCCGCAACGTGGCGGGTCGCATCTGGAACCTGGCAAGCGCCACGAGCGAGAGGAGCGGCCTCGACCTCATCGAGAGCCCCCTTGCCGCGCGCGAGGGGGACCGTGCGGTGCTGGTGCTGGCCTCCACCCCCCTGCCCGAGGGCAGCAAGATGGCCAACCTCTCGACCGACGACGTAGACTCCCTGCCCCAGCGCCTGCGCACCGCCTGCGAGAGCTCCCGCGAGGAGGTCCCCGTGGTGCGCCTGGAGCTTCCCCTGGGCCTCGACTACGACGGCACCTTCACCACGGGAGACGCGCAGACCTTCGCGGTCATGCTCCTCGATGCCATCTGCGCCGCCTTCGACCTGTAGGCCGCGGGGCCCAGAGAGCTGGCGGAACACGCGGGGCCGACCTGGCTGGCAGCTGGCGCTAGTCCCAGACGGGGCAGGTCAGCACGAAGGCCTTGGTCAGGCTGCCGTAGGGCTGCTCCAGGCGGATGGAGAAGCCATGCAGCTCCGCGATGCGCCTGACTATGTAGAGCCCCAAGCCGCTCCCCTCGCCGCGCCGCGCCTCGTCCCCGCGCGAGAAGGGCTCGAAGAGGCGGTCGACGTCGCCCTCCATGGGAAGGCCGGTGTCCCCCACGACGACCTCGGCGACCCCGGCGCGCCGCACGAGCCGCACGTGGACGGCCGTCCCCCTGGGGCAGTGCCTCACCGCGTTGGCGATCAGGTTGGAGACGACCCTTCCCAGCTGCACGTCGTCCGCCAGCACCTCCAACGGCTGCTCGCTCACGTCCACCTCGAGGCTCATCCCCGCCGCCTCTGCGTCCGAGTAGGCGACCGCCGCCTCCCTCAGCACAAGCTGCGGCAGGTCACAGGGCTTCCGCTCGAGCCTGAAGGCATCGCTCTCGAGCCGCGTGAAGTCAAACAGGGCATCGGTGAGCCTTCCGAGGCGCTCCGCCTTGGCGCGAATGGCGGCGAGGTAGCGCCTCTGGTCGGCCGCGTCGTCGACCAGGCCGTCCCCCAGCGCCTGGGCAAGCGAGAGGATGCTCATCACCGGGGTCCTGAGGTCATGCGCCATGTCCGTCACCAGGAGGTTCCTCCTGGCATAGAGGCGCTCGCGCTCCCGGTCACGCTCCTCCTGGACCTGGGCGACCCTGCGCTCCACCATCCGTGCGAAGAGCATGGCGCCCACCGCGAGCGGCAGGACGAGCAGCGCCATCCCGAACGCCAGGACCCCCAGGCCGTACAGGGCCCCCGGGATGTACGCGAGCCCGCTGAGCGCGAACCGCTCCAGCGCTAGGGGCACCAGCGTCCCGAGGGCGAGGGGCTGCAGCAGCGCCTCCATGGCCGCGACGAGCACGGCCACCAGGAGGAAGCGACGGACCAGGAACGCGTCCAGTCGGCCCCCGCCCCCGCGACGCGCGTCACTCTCGCCTTGGACCATGGCGTCCCCTACCCCTCGAGCCTGTATCCCAGGCCGCGCACCGTGCTGATGTAGGCGCCCGGCTCGTCCGAGAGCTTGGCGCGCAGCTTGCTGATGCAGACCATCACGTTGTTCTCTGCCGCGAGGTAGCGCTCCTCCCACCCGGCCTCGTAAATCTGCCTCTTGGTGAAGACCCTGCCGGGGTGGGACATCATGAGCTCCATAATCCGGTACTCGACCGGTGTGAGCTCCACCGCCTCCCCCGCCCGGGCGAGGCGGCAGGCGTCGAGATCCAGCTCCAGGTCGCGCACCACAAGCCTCGGCGAGACGGGCAGGGACGACGTCGTCCGCACGGCCCCTCCGCCCGAGGGCAGCGGTCGGGCGTCGATGTCGTACACGCGGCGCATGAGCGAGTTGACCCGCGCCACCGCTTCGAGCGGGTTGAAGGGCTTCACCAGGTAGTCGTCGGCACCCAGGTCGAGGCCGATGACCTTCTCGGCATCCTGGCCCTTGGCGGAGATGAGCACCACGGGCGTGGGTCGCTCCGCGCGCAGCTGCCTCAGCACCTCGTAGCCGTCGAGCTGCGGCATCATGATGTCCAGGAGGCAGATGTCGACGGGCTCCTCGCGCAGGAGGCGCAGGGCCTCCCTGCCGTCGGCCGCCTCGGCGACGCGGTAGCCCGCGTTCTGGAGGTAGAGGCGCAGCACCTCGCGTATCTCGTCCTCGTCGTCGGCGACGAGGACCGTGTGGAGTCCGTCCCCGGCCATCCCTGCTCCCTTCGCGCGCGCCGCCCGGACCTCGAGTCCGGGCGGCCTTGGACATTCGATGGTAGCGCTGGCAGGCTAGCCCTGCAGCCCCTCAGGCGCGACGGGTGAAGACTGGTCGGGTGCAACGGGCGCGGCCTCGTCGGACGCCACCGGCAGCACGCGGGAGTCGCTCCCGTAGCGCAGCGCCTCGTAGAGGGCGGCGTAGGTCATCTGCCTGTAGGGCGCCACATAGAAGACGTCCAGAATGCCCAGGGTCGCGAGCGAGAGCAGGTCCCAGCCCAAGAACGAGAGGTCGAGCACGAAGGCCTTCCACTTGTTGCCGTCCATGAGGGCCTTGCTCTGGGCGAAGGCCTCCTCGCGGGTCAGCTTGGGGTCGTCGGCGAGCAGGTACGGGATCATGCGGTACTCGTAGCTCTTGACGATGCCGGGGACCACGAGCAGGAGGCTCCACAGGAGGACGTAGAGCTCGCGGAAGAAGAGGGTCTTCACGTTCTCCGCGTAGTTGCGGTCGAAGCCCCGCCCGCACTCGCCCACCTCGGCGCGCTGGTTGAGGTTCCTCAGGAAGAAGCGGGACGTGCCCACCAGCAGGGGCTGAAGGACCAGGATGTCCAGGGCGATTATGGCCACGACCACCAGCAGCATGAAGAGGCAGAACAGGATCACCAGGGGCAGGAACACCGCCGCCATCTGCGCGGAGCCGAGCTCCTCGCCCGCGTCCTGGCGCTCTGCCACCGGGGTGGAGGAGGCGATGCCGGAGTCCCTTCCGGCGGACGCCGACGCGTCGTTCCTGCCCGCGGCGGAATCCGTGCCTTCCTCGTGTCCGTGCTCGGCCTCGGTGCTCTCCTCCAGCTCATAGTGCTGCTCCGAGGTCGAGGCGGCGGGCCCGAGCCCCATGAGGGCGGCCATGCCGCTCGCCGCCGAGCTGAACGCGCTGGCTCCCCCGGCGCCGCCGCCGATCACGAAGGTGACCACGAGCGCCACCAGGACGGTCTTCCAGTAGTTGGCCCTGAGGCTGGCCTTGCCCTTCTCCTTGAGCTCGCTGCGTTCCCACATGACGTCTCCTTAGACGGGGTCCTTCGGTTGCAAGCCCATGATGTGCCACGACCCTGAGGGAAACGTGAGCCAAACCATAACGTTGCCTTAATCCACACGTGCGATGAAGTCGTCAGGCACGGGCGTGGTCACCTGTCAGGCGTGGTCACCTGTCAGGCGTGGTCACCTGTCAGGCGGAAACGCCAAGGCNATCGGCCCCCATGCGCTCCCAGTCGTAGATGGGATTGCCCCAGTACTGGCCCGTGGCCGAGAACTGGTCGGGCGGCGTCCCCGCGACCAGCGTGGGCGCGCCCGTCTCGTCCGTCATGAAGAGCTCGGGGGCAGACCACATCTCGGCCGAGTCGCGCGAGACGTAGATGGGGATGTCGCCTATGACGCGCACGCCGCGCCCGTTGGCGTAGCCCTTGAGGCGGGACCACTGGCCGAAGAAGAGGTACTGGGTCATCTGGTGGTAGAGGTGGCGCTCGCGTCTCCCGTCACAGAGTGCGCGGACCGCGGACCCCGGGCGGCGGAACTACTCCGGCCACTCCCAGAAGGGCCTCAGGCCAAACTCCTCCTTTGCCACCATGAACTGGCAGTAGGGGGCGAGCCAGGACTCGTTGCGGCGGACGAAGCCGTCGAGGCCCTCCGGCGGCCGGGCAGCGAAGCGCGGCAGGACGCGCTCCAGGAGGGCGCGCCGCCCGTGGAAGACGGCGCCGTAGTCTATGCGGCAGGGGTCGTCCCCCCCAGCTCCGCAGCGGCGAGCTCGCCCTCCTCGAGCCAACCTCGGCACACGAGGTCCTCCAGGTCTATGAGGTTGGGGTTTCCCGCATGGGCCGAGAACGACTGGTAGGGCGAGTCGCCGTAGCCCGTGGTGGTGAGCGGGAGCAGCTGCCAGTAGCGCTGGTCGCTCTGGGCGAGAAAGTCCACGAACTCCCTCGCGGCCCGCCCGAAGCCGCCGATGCCCCCTGGTCCGGGCAGGGAGAACACCGGCATCAGGATTCCGCTCGCACGCTCCATGTCCCAGCTCCTCTCGCCGCCCTGGACCCACGATAGCGGGACGCAGATGACGTCATCGCGTCGGTTTTTTTCGAACGGTTTGGCCCCGGCCCGTCCGTCCGGGCCGGGACCCTCGAGCCGAGCCGCACAGAGAGTGGCGACTACGACCTGACGAGGTTCTTGCCGCTCTCCTTGTCAAAGAGGTGGATGGCGTTCTGGTCGAACTTGAAGCTGATGCGCTCGCCGTCGGCAAAGCTGCCGCCCTCGCGTTCGAAGTCGACCGTGGGGATGACCAGGACGAGCTCGCTGCCCTCGACCGTCACATGCACGTGGACCGTGGAGCCCATGAGCTCCGAGACCTCCACCGTGCCCGAAATGGCATCGGGGTCGTCCTCGCGTGCGAGCGAGATCTGCTCCGGGCGCACGCCGGCGACGACCTTGGAGGTGCCATCGACCCAAGACTCGGAGAGCCTGTTGCAGGTCTGGGGGGCGAGCGCTATGTCGTGGTCGCTCGTCTCGAGGTGGTACTCGTTGCCCACGTGCACCAGATGGGCGTCGAAGAAGTTCATCTGGGGCATGCCGATGAAGCCGGCCACAAAGAGGTTGGCGGGATGGTTGAAGACCTCCTGCGGAGTGCCGATCTGCTGGACGTAGCCGTCCTTCATGATCACGATGCGGTCGCCCAGGGTCATGGCCTCGGTCTGGTCGTGCGTGACGTAGATAAAGGTCCCGCTCACCTTGTGGCGCAGCTTGATGAGCTCGGCACGCATCTGGTTGCGCAGCTTCGCGTCGAGGTTGGAGAGGGGCTCGTCCATGAGGAAGACCTTGGGGTCGCGCACGATGGCACGGCCGATGGCCACGCGCTGGCGCTGCCCGCCCGATAGCGCCTTGGGCTTGCGGTCGAGGTAGGGGGTGATGCCCAGGGTCTCGGCGGCGTCGCGGACCTTGCGGTCTATCTCGGCGGGGTCGACCTTCTTGAGCTTGAGGGTGAAGGCCATGTTCTCGTACACCGTCATGTTTGGGTACAGGGCGTAGCTCTGGAAGACCATGGCGATGTCGCGGTCCTTGGGGGCCACGTCGTTCACGCGACGGCCGTCGATGAGCAGGTCACCGGAGCTGATGTCCTCCAGGCCGGCGATCATGCGCAGGGTGGTGGACTTGCCGCAGCCCGAGGGCCCCACCAGCACCACGAACTCGCCGTCGCCCACCGTGAGATCGAAGTCCTGCACGGCCACGACGCCCTCGGAGGTGACCTCCAGGTTGCTCTTGCGCTCCTCCTCGCGGCGGCGTCCGAAGAGGCCACGGCGGCCCCGCTCGTTGGGATAGACCTTCTTGATGTTCTTGAGGACGATCTGTGCCATCTTCCTTGCCTTTCATGCCCTGCGCCCGGTGCGGGCGCCCGTGGTAGTTGCGAGACTAGCCCTTGACCGCGCCCGAGACCACGCCGCTTATGATGTAGCGCTGGCAGACCAGGTACACCACGACGATGGGGACGATGACCATCATGATGCAGGCCATCATGGGCCCCAGCTCCACGTGGCCGTAGCCGCCGCGGAAGTACTGGATCAGGATGGGTATGGTCTTGTACTTGGTGCTGTCCAGGACCAGGTAGGGCAGGAGGTAGTCGTTCCACACCCACATGGTCTCGAGGATTCCGACCGAGATGTAGGTGGGCTTCATGATGGGGAGCACCACGTGAAAGAAGGTCTGCACGGGGTTGCAGCCGTCGATGGTGGCGGCCTCCTCTATCTCGAGCGGGATCGTCTTGACGAAGCCCGCGAACATGAAGACCGCCAGGCCCGCGCCGAAGCCCAGGTAGATGAAGCAGATGTTGAACGGCGTGTTGAGGCCCATGGAGTCGGCCACGTTGGAGAGGGTGAACATGAGCATCTGGAAGGGCACGACCATCGAAAAGACGAAGAGGTAGTACAGGCCCTTGCAGAGTCGGCTGTTCACGCGCACAACGTACCAGGCGCACATGGAGCAGCACACGAGTATCAGCGCGACCGAGGTCACGGTGATGACGAGCGAGTAGGCGAAGGCAGAGGCGAAGCCCTGCTTCGAGAGGGCGCTCACGTAGTTCGCAAGCCCCGCCGCGTTCTGGGGCCCCACCAGCTCGAAGGCCGTGCTGGTCCCGATGCTCGACTCGTCCTTGAGCGAGTTCATGAGGATCATGAACATGGGGTACACCCACGCCAGGCTCAGCACGGTGAAGAAGGCCGAGAGCACGCGGTTGATGGTTCTCTCCCTTTGCATTACTGCTGCACCTCCTTGGACTTGGTGAGCCTGAGCTGGACGAGCGAGATGGCGATGACCAGAAGGCAGAAGATGACGGCCTTGGCCTGCCCGATGCCCATCCACTTGGCTCCTGCCCTCGAGTAGAAGGTGCTGTAGATGTTCAGGGCGAGGAGCTCGCTCGAGTGGCTCGGCTCTCCGCCCGTGAGCGCGAGGTTCTGGTCGAAGAGCTTGAAGCCGTTGGTGATGGTGAGGAAGAGGCAGATGGTGATGGTGGGCATGAGGTTGGGGATCTTGACCTTCCACAGCGTCTGCCAGGCGTTGGCCCCATCCACCTTGGCCGCCTCGAGGTAGTCGCTGGGGATGGACTGCAGACCGGCGATGTAGATGATCATCATGTAGCCGATCTGCTGCCAGAGGGTGAGGACCACCAGGCCCCAGAAGCCCGCGTGGGTGTTGAGGGCCAGGAGCTGCTGGCCGACGTTAGCCAGGACGCAGTTGATGAGAATCTGCCAGATGTAGCCCAGCACGATGCCGCCGATGAGGTTGGGCATGAAGAAGACCGTGCGGAAGGCGTTGGTGCCCCAGAGACGGCTGCGAGTAAAGGCTAGCGCGATGGCCAGGGCTATGACGTTGACCAGCACAGTGACCGTCACGGTGAAGAGCGCCGTGAGCCAGAAGGCGTGCGCGAACTGCGGGTCAGAGAGAGCGGCCGCATAGTTGCTCAGGCCGACGAAGGTCGGGTTGGAGATGCTGATGAACTGGCAGAACGAGAGGTAGGCGCCCTCGGCGAACGGGATGACGAAGCCGAAGACGAACGAGAGCGCCGTGGGCAGCACGAAGAGCGGCCACCACTTCCTGAGTGACTTAACCATGCACGCGTTCCCTTCTCAGGTCGCAGGGGCGGGCGGCGCGCGAGCCGACCGCCCCGGGATGACGTCATCGCGGAGGAGGGATGCGCCTAGGCGGTCGCGGCCTTCTCCTTCGCCCAGCCGTCCACGAAGGCTGCCTGGACGCCGTCCCAGCCGGCGGTTCCGGCGGCATAGGCGGTCAGCGCGCTGGAGAGGCCCTTCTTCCATTCCTCGGAGGGAATGTGGACGAAGGCCCAGGTGACGGGCTCCTTGCCGTCCTCGACGGCCTTCTTGGCGATCTTGGCGAAGGGGTTGGCGGTCTCCTTGGCGGAATTGAAGGGGCAGGTGAAGCCCATGCCGTCGGCGAGGGCGGTGGTGCCCTTGTCGGAGGTGACGACCCAGTAGAGGAAGTCGAGGGTAGCCTGCTGGTCGTCGGCGGAGGCCTGGCTGTTCACGCACCAGTAGTTCTCGCCGCCGGAGCACATGCCCTGCTTCTCCTCGCCCGCAGCGCCGATGTAGAGGGGCAGCATGCCCAGCTTGTCGTCGCCCAGGGACTTGACGTCCTTGTAGGACCAGGTGCCGTTCTGGTAGAAGACGGCCTCGCCATTCACGAACTCGTTGACCGCGTCGTCGCCGGTCTTGGAGGCGAGCTGAGCGGGGTCGACGGTGCTATCGGTGATGTAGAGGTCGAAGATGTCCTTGTAGTTGGGCAGGTAGGTGCCCTTGATGGCGTCGGTGTCCTCCTCGCCGTCGGCCTTGAGCTCGTAGTAGATGGGCATGTTGGCGAGGTGGGTGGTGTAGCGCCAGTTGGAGCTGGAGTCCATGCCCGCGCTGGTGAAGGCGCCCTTCACGCCCAGCTCGTCCCTGCGGGCCTGGATGTCGTCGGCAATCTTCTTCAGGCTCGCGAAGCTGGTGATGTCGGCCTCGGAGTAGCCTGCCTTCTGGAGCAGCTCCTTGTTGTAGATGATGCCGTAGTCCTCCTCGACGTAGTCGATGCCGTAGACCTTGCCGTCCGCCTTGAGCGCGAGGGCCGGGTTAGAGAGCTCGCCGTAGACCTGGCTGCCGCTGAGGTCTATGCAGTAGTCCTTCCAGTTCTGCAGGCCCACGGGACCGTTGACCTGGAAGAGGGTGGGGGCGGAGCTCTTGGACATCTCGCTCTGGAGCTTCTCCTCGTAGGTGTCGGACGCGGCGGTCACGACGGACACGGGAATTCCCGTCTCCTCCGTGTATGCCTTGGCCAGGGCCTGCCACTGCTCGTCCGCCTCGGGCTTGAAGTTGAGGTAGTAGACCGAGCCCTTCTTGGCGTCGCCACTGCCGGAGCTTGCGCTGCCGGCGTCGCCCGACTTGCCACAGCCCGCGAGCGCGAGGCCAAGGAGCCCCGTCGCGCCCATGCCGATGAAGCCACGCCTGCTGATGTCGTTCGCCTTCATGTCTCTCTCCTCTTCAGCACCCGCACCGGCACGCCCTGGCACCGGCATCCGCACGTCCTGGGACGCCTTGCGTCCCTCTTGCCTAAGGACGCCTCGCGTCCCTCTTGACTGCATATATAGCTAGCCTGTACTACTTGTTTGAACAACTTAGACCTGAACGGTCGATTCTGCCGATAAACGGACTAAACGAGCTTTAGTGGACGTCTAACCTAGGCGGGGGCGGACCCTGTCGCGCTACCATCTTCTGCAGTTTTGGAAGCCCTGGGTTGGATGTGCGCGGCGTCCGTCGCCGCAGAGTTAGGCTAGGGTGCGCGACGCGGACGGCGAGATGAGCAGGGAGAGTGGCATGCCAAGGGCGATCTTCGAGGGGATCTACCGTGACCTCAAGGGCAAGATCCAGGAGGGGAGCTATGCCTACCAGGAGTTTCTTCCCCCCGAGAGCACCCTCACCGAGGAGTACGGCTGCTCCCGCAACGCCCTGAGGCGCGCCCTCTCGATGCTCGCGGACGACGCCTACGTGCAGCCCATGCACGGCCGTGGCGTGCGCGTCATCTGGCAGCGCAAGGACCACAGCACCCAGGGCGTGCTCGAGGGCGTGGAGTCCTTCGGCGAGTACGCACGACGCAACGGTCTCGAGCCCAGCACCTCGGTCAAGTCATTTGAACATGTTGTCTGCAGCGCGGGGCTCGCGCATCGCACGGGCTTCGCCGAAGGCACGGAGCTCCTGCGCGTCGTCCGCGTGAGGTCGCTCGACGGGGTGGCACGACAGGTGGACCACGACTACTTCCTGGCCTCCGCCGCCCCCGGCCTCACCGCAGAGGTGGCCGAGGAATCGGTCTACTCCTTCCTGGAGGAGCGACTGGGCATGCGCATCCTCACCAGCAGACGCAGCATCACGGTGCAGCTCGCCACGGACGAGGACTGCAGCTACCTCGAGCTCGGCCCCTACAACTGCGTGGCGGTGGTGGAGAGCCAGTCGTACAACTCCGACGGCGTGATGTTCGAGTACACGCAGGTCAGGCACCATCCGGACGCCTTCTGCTTCAACACGGTCTCGAGGCGCTAGGGGCAGGTCCGAGGGTGCGGGGGCGGAATCGGCGAAATCGGCGAAACTCCCCGCGCGGGAGGGTGGCGGCGTCCCCGCGAAACTTCCCGCGCGAGAGGGCCGAAGTGGGTGGCTTGCGGAGGAGAGAAGCGCCCACAACGGGCTTGCGGCGGTTACTCTCACCCACATCGCCCCTGTGGCGGCAGGGAGGTCCACCCACATCATGTCTCCCGCGGCATGGCACATGAGCGAGAGGCGCGCGCAACCCCCGTATCGACGTCAGCCCTCGATGAGGTCGCAGAGGCGTTCGAGCACCGTTGCCACGGAGAGTCCCACCACGACCTGCAGGGCCTGTCCGCGGCGCATGACGCCGACGGCCCCGGCACACACGAACTCATCGTCCGCGGCGACGAGCGCAGGGTCTGCCACGCTCACGCGCAGGCGGGTGGCGCAGCAGCTCACGTCCTCCACGTTCTGCGGCCCTCCCAGGAGCTCGAGGAGGCGCGCCGCCAGCTCGTCTCGGTCGTCAGAGGGGACCGCCGGCTGCTCCATGCCGTGGAGCGAGCGGAAGGCGCCCTTGCTTCCAAGCTCGAACTCGGGCCCCACTCCCCTGCCGGGAGTCAGGAAGTCGAAGTGCAGGATGAGCGCACGGAACGTGACGAAGTACAGCAGGGCGAAGCAGACACCCACGCCAAGGGCCGCGAGGTAGGAGCCTCCGTGGGTGGCGGCGAGGGGGACGAAGTTGAAGGACGACATCTCTATCAGGCCACCCGAGAAGACTCCGACGACCCCCAACAGGTTGATCGCCATCGAGAGCAGGGCCGCGAGGGCGGCGTGCATCACGAAGAGCGGCGGGGCCACGAAGAGGAAGGTGAACTCGAGCGGCTCCGTCACGCCGCAGAGCACGGCCGTGAGCGTGGCAGGCACGAGGAGCGCCAGGAGGCGTCGGCGGTTCTGGGGCCGGGCGGTGACGTACATGGCGGCGGCGATGCCCGGCGTCCCGAAGAGCTTGGACCAGCCCGTGGCCGTGATGGCGGCCCAGGGCGCGAGCTCCTTGAGCGGGGCCGTACTGGCCGCGAGCTGGGGAAGGGCGTTGGCCCAGGCGGCATAGATGCCCCCGCTCACCACCACGTTGTCGTAGTATGCCGGCGCATAGAGGAGATGGTGCAGCCCAAAGGGGATGAGCACCCTCTCGAGGAAGACGAAGGCCCCCACCCCCAGCGTGCCCGCGCCAACGATGGCCGCCTGCAGCAGGCACATTCCTGCCTGGATGCGCGGCCAGACGAGCACCGCCACGCCGGCCAGGGGCAGCATGGCGCAGAACGAGAGCATGTACACGAAGGTCGAGCCCGAGAAGACGCCCAACCACTCCGGCAGACGGGTGTCGAAGAAGCGGTCGTGCAGGGCTATGACGATGCCCGAGACCACGAGGGCACCCACCATGCCCATGTCGAGGGTCTTGATTCCCGCCACGAGCGCGAGGCCGGAGGCGCCGCCGGGCTCCGTGGCGAAGTCGACGCCGAGCTCCGGACCCCAGACGCCTAGAATCGCACCGACGAAGTAGTTGAAGCTGAGGTAGCCGACGAGTGCCTCCATGCAGCAGCGACTCGCCTACTTGCGGGCGAGCCCAATGGGCAGCGATGCCGCAAAGAGCAGGGGGAGCTGGTTGAAGACGGTCCAGCCGCCGGCGAGGACGACCCGCCAGAACTGTCCCCAGGCACTGGACTCCGCGGCGAGGGGACCCATGAGGCTGGACGTGGTGAAGAGCGTGCCAAGGCCTATGACCACCCCCGCGAAGGTGAAGAGCATCACGGGAACGAACATGGCGCCGCCGAAGCGCTGGATCGCCTTCATCATGAGCCGCCGGCCCCCTGCCCCTGGCGCGTCCGACCCCTGTGCCCGGACGTCCACGCCTCGAACATAGCATGGGGAGAGGCCCGTCGGCACGAACTCGTGAATCGCAACGACGACGCGCGGCGAGCGGACCGGTCGGCACGTCCAGGCGCGTCCTGGCACGTCCTGGCAGGAGCGCCCATGCCCGTCTGGCGGACCGTCTGCCCAGCTGCTACAATCTGCCTGCTACACCTTGCTTGCGTGACTGGGGCGAAGCAAGCCCAGCGCGGCGAGCGCACTGGGGTATCGTCCAACGGTTAGGACACGGGTTTTTGGTGCCTGGAATGTGGGTTCGAATCCTACTACCCCAGCCAACGCGGCATCGGCGGCGGAGGGAAGGCCTCTCTCTCCGCCGCCTTTTTTGTTTCCTTTTGCCCCCCGCCCGTCCGCACGATGTGCCCCTGCCCGCACGCACGGTGCCACCATGGACGGGACGAAACGGCAAGGCGAGAGGAGCGCGGCATGCGCATGTTCAAGAACGACTACTCCGAGGGCGCGGCACCCCAGATCCTGGACGCCCTCGTTCGCAGCAACGACGAGCAGTGCGTGGGATACACCGAGGGAGACCCTCACTGCGAGCGGGCCCGCGAGCTCATTCGCGCCGAGGTGGGCCGCGACAACGTGAATGTGGAGTTCTGCATCGGCGGCACCTCGGCTAACGTTGTGGGCGTGACCGGCATGCTGCACGACTGGGAGGGCGTCATCTGCACTAAGGACGCCCACATCAACGTGCACGAAACCGGCGCCATCGCCGCCTGTGGACGCACCGTGCTACCCACCCAGGACGCAGACGGCTTCCTCTCGGTAGAGCAGGCCGAGCAGGTGTACGCGCGACAGACCCTCACCGGGCGGCACATGACCCTTCCCAAGTTGGTCTACATCACCAACTCGACCGAGTTCGGGGGCGTGTGGAGTCGCGAGCGCTTCGACGCCATCTGCGACTGGGCCCAGGGGCACGAGCTCAAGGTCTTCGTCGACGGGGCGCGGCTGGGCAGCGCCCTCACCAGCGAGGGCAACGACCTCAGCCTGACGCACATCGCCGAGCGCACGAGTGCCTTCTACATCGGCGGAACCAAGAACGGCATGCTCTTCGGCGAGGCGATGGTCATCGCCGACCCCGAGCTCAAGCGGAGCTTCCCCTATCTGGTGAAGGAGAGGGGCGGCCTCATGGCCAAGGGGCGCCTCCTGGGCGTTCAGTTCGAGGCCGCCTTCGAGCGCGACGACGGCGAGGGGAACGGCGACCGCGACGGCGAGGCGCTCTATTGGAGGCTGGCGCGGCAGGCCAACGCCTGCGCCGCGCACCTGAGGGAAGGTATGGCACGGCTCGGCTTCAGGAGCTACCTGGACTCTCCCACCAACCAGCAGTTCTTCGTGGTGTCCCCGGAGCAGGCACGCGCCTTCGACGCGGTCGTCGGCTCCGAGACCTTCGCCGGCCTGCCCACGGGCGAGGAGGTCATCCGCTTCGTCTGCTCCTGGGCCACGCGACAGGAGGACGTGGACGAGCTGTTGGGGTTTGCGGCGACCCTGGCGTAGCTGTTGGGCGCAGCGACCGCGAGGGCGTGCTCTTCTCCGCAGCGATGGCGTCTCGCACGTGCGAGGCTCGCAGCGATAGCGCCCGGCGCGCGTCTCTCCGCATCGAGAGCGTCGAACACGTGAGTCGGTGCCACGACGACGCCAGGTGCGTCTCTCTCCGCATCGAGAGCGTCCAACGCGCGCGATGGCGCTTCGGCAACGTCGAACACGCCCCTCCCCGCATCGAGAGCGTCGAACGCGTCTCCGTTTGCGCCGAGAGCGCCCAACGCGCGCGGCGGCGTCGCGCCAACTGGGGCGATGCGGAGCGACAAGACGCGTTGGACGTTTTCGCGCTAATTCGAGACGCGCTGGACGTTGTCGAACAGGAGAGAGACGCATTAGACGTTTTCGGGCGCGCCAGGGACGCATCCGACGTTTTCGGGCGCGCCAGGGACGCGCCGGACGTTGTCGAACAGGCGCGAGACGCATCCGGCGACGTCAACGCTGGACGCGAGGCGCGTCATGCACGCTCAACGCCGCAGGATCCTGGGGGCGGGAGCCCGTTCGGGCCCAGTCCGAAGCCTAGCCCAATCGCCAGCCCTCGGCCTGGGCACGTGCCTCCACGAAGTCGCGGTAGAGCCCCTCTCGCTCCAGAAGCTCCCGGTGCGTGCCCCGCTGCACTATGCGACCCTGGTCCATGACCAGGATCTGGTCGGCCTGCTCCACCGTGGGCAGGCGGTGCGCGATGACCACGACGGTCTTGTCGCACGTCAGCTCCGTGAGCGCGAGCTGCACCAGCCTCTCGTTCTCGGGGTCCATGCTGGCGGTCGCCTCGTCGAGGATGACGATGGGAGCGTCCTTGAGCAGGGCTCGCGCGATGGAGACGCGCTGGCGCTCGCCGCCCGAGAGGGCACTCCCACCCTCTCCCACCACCGTGTCGTAGCCCTGCGGCAGCTGGCTCACGAACTCGTCGCACCGCGCGCGCCGCGCCGCCTTGACCACCTGCTCGTGCGTGGCCCCCTCGCACCCGAAGGCGATGTTCGCCTCTATCGTGTCGTCGAAGAGGTAGACGTCCTGGAACACCATCGAGAAGTTCTGCAGAAGGCTGTCGCAGGTGAACTCGCGCACGTCGTGTCCGCCCACGCACACCCTGCCGGAGTCGACGTCCCAGAAGCGCGCCATGAGGCCCGAGACGGTGGTCTTGCCCGAGCCGCTCGGCCCCACAATCGCGCAGGTCGATCCCTCCGGGACGTCCAGGCTCACGTCGTGCAGCACCTCTCGCCTGACGCCGTCGCGTCCCTCGTACGAGAAGCTCACGTGCTCGAGGCGTATGTCGTGGCGCTCCGGCACCACGTCCCGCCCGTCCCCGTCGATGAACGGGGCCTTCTCTATGCGCTCCAGGCGGTCGAGCACGTCATCGAGGTCGGCAAACATGTGGGCGGCGTCGGTCAGCCGTCCGATGGCACCGAAGATGGTGGTCGAGAAGAGCGCTATGCCCACGAAGCTCCAGAGCGGCACCTCCCCCGCCAGCGCCCCTGCGGCGGCGACCCCCAGCAGCGCCACCGAGGCGACTTCCAGGATGCCCTTGTGCAGCGCGTTGATGGGCGTGTAGGCCTTCTCTATGGAGACGCGCGTGGCGCTCAGCGCGTCGACGTCGTCCGAGAAGGGCCTCAGCACGGCGCCCGCATGTCCGTAGGACTTCGCCATGCCCAGCCCCCTGAAGAGCTCCACGACCGAGCCGGACAGGCGCTCCTGGTCGGCATGCGCCCGGGCGGCGAGGCGGGCGCTCGCGCGGTTGACCGCCCTCAGGGTGGGGAGGGTAGCCAGGACGGCGCACACCGACACCATGCCGCACCAGGGGCTCACCGAGAAGAGCCACGCCGTGATGACCGCGGCAGAGAGGTAGCCGCCCACTGCGGCGTCGGCCTGGCGCACGCCCTCCAGCTCGAGGGTCGAGAGGTTGGTGGTCACGGTCGAGAGTATGTCACCTGTGCTCACCCGCGAGAAGTATCCCAGGGGCACGCGCTTGAGCACGTCGCCGACCTCTATGCGGACCTCCGGCGCGCGCTCGTAGCCCACGCTCTCCTGGATGCGGTTCTTCGCGTAGGAGACCGCGAAGCGCAGGAGCACGCAGGCCAGGATCGCGAGCGCGCTCTGCCACACCAGGGAGGGGTCGGGCGGGGCTCCTCCCTGGGCGTCCTCGACCACACGCCCCATGGTAAGCGCCGCCACGAAGGCGGGCGACGCGATGGCGATCGCGCTCAGGACAGAGATGGCCATGCCCAGGTAGACGCGCCAGCCATACGAGCCACACCACGCGACGATCCTCCTGATGACCCTCAGCATGACCGGTCATCCCCCTTCTTGTCCGACGCTTCCGAGGCACCCGCTGCACCGCGCGACCCCGCCGCCCAGGAGCTGGCCCCCACGTGCGCCTGCCACATGCCCCGATACAGCTCGCAACCCTCCAGGAGCTGCTCGTGGGTGCCACGCGCAACTATCGCCCCCTCGCTCACCACGGCGATCTGGTCCGCCCCCGTGATGGTCGAGAGGCGGTGCGCGATGACCACCAGGGTCTTTCCCCTGGCCAGATGGGCCACCGAGGCCTGAATGCGCGCCTCGTTCTGGGGGTCGGCGAAGGCAGTCGCCTCGTCGAAGACGACGATCGGCGCGTCCTTGAGGATCGCCCGCGCGATGCAGATGCGCTGCCGCTCCCCGCCCGAGAGGGCATGGCCCGCCTCGCCCGCCGGCGTCTGCCACCCCTGGGGCAGGCGAGAGACGAACTCCTCGCAGCTCGCGGCCCGTGCGGCAGCCAGGACCTCCTCGTCCGTGGCGCCCGGCCTCCCCAGGCGCACGTTGTCGAGCAGGGTCCCTGCCAGCAGGTAGTCGTCCTGCGACACGTAGCTCACCAGCTCCGAGAGCTGGTCGAGCGGCATGTCGCGCACGTCTCGCCCACCTATGCGCACCGAGCCCGCAGTGACGTCCCAGTGGCGGGCGACGAGCCGCGCGATGGTCGACTTGCCCGAGCCGGAGGGGCCAACCAGGGCCAGGAACTCGCCCTCCCCCACCTCCAGGTCGACGCCGTGCAGCACCTCGTCGCGACCTTCCCCGTACGAGAAGCACACGCCCTCGAAGACGAGTCCCCGCCCCCGCACGTCCGCACGGGCACTGGGCTGGGGGAGCTCGGGAAGGTCGAGGAACTCCCTCGCGTCCGCGATGGCGTAGGAGACGTTGTTGGCGACGTTGAAGCTGGCGCCCAGGTAGGTGACGGGCATGACCACGGCCAGGGCGAGCACGCAACAGAGGGCGAACTGGGCGGCGTCGAGACTGCCTTCGAGGTAGAGCGCAAGGCCGGCGGGCACCACGCCCAGGAGCGTGGTGGGAATGACCGCCAGGGCGAGGTTCTGCGTGACCCAGGTCGCCTTGAACCATCCCAGCGTGTAGTCGCGAAACGCCCGCACGGCGTCCGCATAGCGCCTGTAGGACCCCGAGGTCTGGTTGAAGGCCTTCACCACGCGGATGCCCTCTATGTACTCGACCATCACGCTGTTGACGTGGTCGCTCGCCTCCATGTAGCCGGCGTACATCCTGTTGTAGCTGGCAAAGCCGCTCGCGAACACGAGGAAGCCCACGGGGACGGTCGCCGCGCAGGCCAGGGCCATGCGCCAGTCCACCGCCCACAGCCACGCGAGGATGCCCAGCGAGAGCAGCAGGTTGCCCGTGAGCTCGGGGATCATGTGGGCGAGAGGCACCTCGATGGACTCGATGCGGTCCACGAGCAGGTTTTTGAGCGATCCCACGCCCTTGGAGGTGGCGGTGCCCAGCGATGCGCGCATGAGCTTCCTCGCCACGTCGTAGCGCAGGTCGGCCAGGATGGTGTAGGCGGAGATGTGCGAGAGGAGCGTGGAGCCCGCGAAGAGCAGGCGTGTGGCGACGTGGGCCACGACCGCCACGACGAGCCAGGGCACGACCCCGTCCCAGCCGCCCCCCAAGAGCACCACGTCGAGCACGCGATAGATCGCATAGTAGGGCACCAGTCCCGCCCCCACGCTCAGGAGCGAGAGCAGCACCGAGGCCGCCATCTTGCCCCGGCAGCGTCCAGCGTACGAGAGGAGCGTGGAGACCCAGCCACGCGTGTCCCTTCTCCGTCCCTTTCCGCCCCCACCGTCAGGGACGCCAATCCTGCCACCGCTTCCGCTGGCCTCTGCCATACAGGCACCTCCATCGCCTCAGGAAGCCCGCCGACGTCTGCGGCGGGACAAGGAATCCGTCCTGACAGGGGACTCTATGTGCTTGGAGCTGGCACTTCCGCCCCATGTGGCCTCGAATGGCCCGTCCGGACAGGAAAGTTCCCGGGCCTGTGCCGCGACACGTGCCCTACTGCCCCCGGCGGTAGGACGTGGGGGTGAGCCCCATGACCGCCTTGAAGGCCGCGGTGAACTTGGACGGACTGTCGTAGCCCACCTGGGCGCCGATGGCCGCAACGGACAGCTTGCCCGACCGCAGCAACGCGGCCGCCCGCTCCATGCGATACGAGCGCAGGTAGGCATAGGGCGGCAGGCCGAAGACGCCCTTGAAGCAGGCCTTGAAGGCCGTCGTCGGCATGCCGACGCAAGCCGCCAGCTCTCCCACGGTATGGATGCTCATGAGGTCCGCCACCATGATGCGGCGGGCCTCCTTGACCTTCTGCACCTGCGCGCGCGTGAAGTACTCGACGGCATGGCAGGACTCGTCGTACTCCAGCTGCGAGAGCAGGAGCAGCAGCTCGAGCGCCCGGAGGCGGGCGAAGGGCCTGCGGATGGCCGGGCGCACGTGGTAGAGACCCGCGAAGACCTCCTCCGCCTCCGTGAAGTCATGCAGCACGTAGGGACTCCCCCCGCGGCAGAATCGGCGGCGGAGCTCCGAGACGTCCGGGGCCTGGTCCCCGAGGGCCTCCCTCACGCCGTCGCTGCAGGCCGCGACGTCGAAGCCGATGCTGATGCCGTGGTAGTGCTCGACGGGGAAGACGTAGTTCCCCGCATGGTGCGAGATGTCGTCGAGCTTGAGGTCACCCGCCGAGGTGTAGGAGTAGGTCCCGCCGGGCATGAGCTGCTCGAGGCGCCCCTCGCGGCAGTGGTTGACGCTCAGGTAGTCGGAGCTCCGCGAGAACCCCGAGTAGCACTCGGCCATGTGGAAGTCGTTGTAGGTGAGAATGACGCCGGGCATGACCTCGTAGAAGAGCATCGACCCCGTGCCGGAATCGCTCTTCACCGTGATGCGGCAGCCCTCCCCCTCCCTGCTCACGCTCATGTTGTCGGCCTGGTCGAGCTCGTCCATCAGGAGCCGCATCGCGTCGTCCCCGTCACCCCGCCATTCCATCGCCCCGTCCCTCCAGCCTGAAGACCCGGTCGCAGCACCTGTCAAGAAGCTCCCAGTCGTGCGTCGCCACGAGCACGGCCGTCCCCGCGTCAGCGAGCATCCTCATGAGGGCGCTCACCTCGATCATGTGACCGAGGTCCAGGCCGCTCGTCGGCTCGTCGAAGAGTGCGATGGGCCTGCCCGAGAGCATCGCGCAGGCTATTGCCAGGCGCTGCTTCTGACCGCCGGAGAGCGACATGGGGTGTCGCTCGGCGAGGTCCGCGAGGTCCAGCGACCGGAGCACGGCGTCGACGCCACCGTACTCCCCACGGTCGTCCAGGTCCCCGCGCGCCCGGCAGGAGAGCTCGCACTCCCCGCGCACGCTGTCGCTGAACAGCTGGTGGTTGACGTCCTGCATGACCATGGAGCAGCGCCTGCGCCGCCTGCGCCCCGACTGCGGGACGCCGTCGAGCGTCACGCGGCCCTGGGTCCGTCGCTCGAGGCCGGCCAGGGCGCGCAGGAGGGTGGACTTGCCGGCGCCGTTGGCACCCACGATTCCCGTGACCATGCCACGGGGAGCGTCGAGGCTCAGGGGAGAGAAGACCTGCCTGCCATGACGCAGCACGGAGAGGCCGCGAAGGGAGAGGCCCTCTCCCAGCGCCGGGGCGTCCTCGGACGGCACCGGAGCCACGTGGGGCGCGGGGACCTGGCTCGGCAGCGTCGCCCTCAGCCCCAGGGCCAGCCTCTCTCCCTCGGTGAGGGAGGCGAGCTCGCCCGCGCCCATCTCTCGCACGATGCGTCCGTCCTCGACCAGGAGCGCCCTGGTGACGAGGTCAGAGAGGAAGGCCAGGCGATGCTCGGCCACCACGACGGTCTTGCCCCGCGCGAGGACGGCGGCGATCTGGTCGTGGAGCACCGACGTCGCCCGTTCGTCCAGGTTGGCGGTGGGCTCGTCCAGGACGTAGAGCTCCGGGTCGGCCACGGCGACGGAGGCGAACACGAGCGCCTGCCTCTCTCCCCCGCTCATGCGGGACACGTCGCGGTCCAGGAGGCGTTCCAGCCCCATGTCCGACACCACCTCGCGCACGCGCGCGGCAATGCGGGCCGCGTCGGTCCCGCGGTTCTCGAGGCCGAAGGCGAGCTCGTCGGTCGACGTGAGGTGGTAGAACTGGGACCTCGGGTTCTGGAAGACGGATCCGACCACGCGCGTGAGCTCCCAGGTCTCGCACGACAGGGGCTCCATGCCCAGGACGCGTAGCTCGCCCGTGCGCTCGAGCCCCGGCTCGAGCGCGGGGACGAGGCCGTTCATGCACTTGGTGAGGGTGGTCTTGCCGGAGCCGGAGCGCCCGCAGAGCAGGACGCACTCGCCGGGCCCGACGTCGAGGCACACGTCCGCCAGGAGGGCCCTCTTTCCTGCGAGGCAGCCGACGTCCCGCAGCGACGCCACGGGGACCGGCGCGCTCACAGGAGCACCCCGCTGCGCACCACGGCCACCGCGAGCGCCGCCGATGCGAGCGCAGCCCAGTCGGCCATGCACATGCGCAGGCCCTCGGTGTCCGTCACGCGCGAGGGGTCCTCGATGCCCCGGCACACCGCCGCACGCGAGAGGTCGTCGGCCGTGTTGGTGGCGCAGACCATGAGGGGCACCACAAAGGCCTCGAGGCGCTCGAGAAGAGGGATGTCGCGCAGGGCCATGGCGTCGCGGATGTGGCCGGCGTCCCGCACGAGAGTCGGGAAGTAGCGCAGGGTGGTGGAGAACGGAATGATGAGGGGCTCGGGCGCATGTAGGGCACGCAGCGCTGCTGCGGCGCGATGCACGCTGCACTCCGCGACGATGAGGGCGCAGCACATGCCGCACAGGAAGACGGAGCGTGCAAGCGAGAGGGAGTAGGTGAACGCCGAGACGAACACGATGCCCAGCCGGGCCAGCACGAGGTCGAGCGTAGCGACCACGACGACATACGTCACGACGGAGCGCACGGCGAGCGCCGCATGTCCGCAGGCCGCCTGGAGGAGGGCAAGCACAAGGACGAGGGTCGCCTCGAGCCACAGGGGAAGCCCGAGGAACGAGAGCAGCGTCGAAGCCACGAGGAGCCCCAGGAGCGTGCGCGGGTCGAGCCTCAGGAGCCCGCCGCGCCCCTCTCCCCCATGCCCCTGCCGCGAACGCGAGGTGGCAGGGAGTCCCACTATACGAGCCCCGCCCTCTCGAAGTGCTTCCTGAACAGCGCGCGCGTGAGCAGGGAGCCAAGGCACGCGCACGCGACGGTCGCCCCTATGCAGGCCGCCATCCAGATGGGGTCGGAGACCGAGGCGAGCTGCGCGACGTACTCGGCCGGCATGCCCGCCTGCGCGATGTGGGCCGCGAAGGCGTCGTGGAAGAGCCAGATGGGCAGGGGCGACCCCAGCCAGCCCAGGGAGAAGAACGCGAAGGCGACGGCGTTGCCCAGGTAGCGCTCGTAGTGGGTCAGGTAGCGCGCGAGCTCCGCCAGGAGAGCGCCGCCCACGAAGAGCCCCACGATGAGGGGCGTGAAGCTGCCTGTGAGGGTGATGAGGCACATCACCGAGCCCATGATGAGGATGGCGAAGGGCTTCCGCACGCGTGAACACAGCAGCATGAAGGGGACGGACCCCAGGATGGCTGCCATGGCGGGGAAGAACGCCCAGACCATGGGGTGGATGCCCGAGACGAACATGGGAATCATGGTCAGCGCGAAGTAGAGGGCCGTGAAGATACCGATGGTTATGAGGTCGCGCCCCTTGAGGCCCAGGTCTGTGGAGGGGGTGGTGGAGGCGGCGCCGGCGTTTGCGTCGCCGTTTGCGGGTATGCGTGCGCTCATGAGTCTTCCTTTCCGAGAAGCCCTACGAGCCAGCCCGATGGGACTCGCAAGGAGTTAGCTTAGGGTTACTGTTGGAAGAGCGTAGCATCTTGCCTCGCACCTCCCTAGTCCGTTAGGACGCGAATGGTCCATTTGGACAGGAAGCGCGAGTAGCTCGCACGCGGAGGCGCTACGAGTTGCTTCCTCGTTCTCCGCCGCGGGGCCTGTCGCGGGGCGTCCGACGCGTGCGGAGACTGTCGCGGGGGCGCCCGACGCGCGCCACTCAACGCCGGCGGCGTTTCGTGCGCGCCACTCGACGCCGTGCACGCCGAACGCGTGCGATGGCGCCTCTGCAACGTCCAATGCGCCTCTCTCCGCGTCGAGAGCGCCGAACGCGTCTCCGCTTGCGCCGAAAGCGCCCAACGCGCGCGACTGTCGCGCGCCAACTGGGGCGATGCGGAGCGACAAGACGCGTTGGACGTTGTCGCGCTAATTCGAGACGCGCCGGACGTTGTCGCGCGAACTCGAGACGCGTTGGACGTTGTCGAGCAGGCGAGAGACGCGTTAGACGTTGTCGGGCGCACCAGGGACGCGCTGGGCGTTGTCGGACGTTGTCGAACAGGCGAGAGACGCGCCGGACTTTGTCGCGCGAACGCGAAGACGCGCCGGGCGTTGTCGAGCGAGCGGCCGCAGGCCCGAAGCCGAGCCCCTCTCGCCCAGCCCCTGCCCTGCCTGCCCTACGCGCTCTTCATGATCACGGAGCGCACGACGCCCGCCGCGGCGTCGCAGGCGTCCAGGCAGCCCTCCATGCGGTCGAAGACGCGCATCCAGCCCACCACGTGGCCGCGACGCGCCTCGTCCAGGGTGTCGTCATGGAAGAGGTTGCGCAGGCCCTGCTCGTAGACGTTGTCGCCCTCGTCCTCGATGTTGCCCACGGCGATGGCCTTCTCCATGACCACGGAGTCGCTCTTGTAGTCGGACAGGTGGTCGAACATCACGCAGAGCTCCTTGACGGCCTGCAGGGTGAGCTCGGCCATCTGCCGCGCCTCGACGCGGGTGCCACTCATGTTGAAGAGGTCCAGACCCGTGCAGACGCCCTCGATGTAGTCCACGATGTCATCCATCTTGAGGGCCAGGTCAGAGATATCGTTGCGATCGAAGGGGGTGATGAAGGAGGCATAGAGCTCCTTCATGATCTTGCGCACGTGCTCGTCCGAGCGCC
>NZ_LT635494.1:1688066-1704958 GCF_900120385.1 Olsenella phocaeensis
GCGCTGGGCGTTGTCGGACGTTGTCGAACAGGCGAGAGACGCGCCGGACTTTGTCGCGCGAACGCGAAGACGCGCCGGGCGTTGTCGAGCGAGCGGCCGCAGGCCCGAAGCCGAGCCCCTCTCGCCCAGCCCCTGCCCTGCCTGCCCTACGCGCTCTTCATGATCACGGAGCGCACGACGCCCGCCGCGGCGTCGCAGGCGTCCAGGCAGCCCTCCATGCGGTCGAAGACGCGCATCCAGCCCACCACGTGGCCGCGACGCGCCTCGTCCAGGGTGTCGTCATGGAAGAGGTTGCGCAGGCCCTGCTCGTAGACGTTGTCGCCCTCGTCCTCGATGTTGCCCACGGCGATGGCCTTCTCCATGACCACGGAGTCGCTCTTGTAGTCGGACAGGTGGTCGAACATCACGCAGAGCTCCTTGACGGCCTGCAGGGTGAGCTCGGCCATCTGCCGCGCCTCGACGCGGGTGCCACTCATGTTGAAGAGGTCCAGACCCGTGCAGACGCCCTCGATGTAGTCCACGATGTCATCCATCTTGAGGGCCAGGTCAGAGATATCGTTGCGATCGAAGGGGGTGATGAAGGAGGCATAGAGCTCCTTCATGATCTTGCGCACGTGCTCGTCCGAGCGCCCCTCGTGGAGCTTCATGGCGGGGATCATGGTGATGGAGTCGGGGTAGCCCTCGACGAACTTCACGTAGTCCTCGGCGGTAGCAAGGATCTCGGTCGAAAAGTCTCTCAGCAGGGTGTAGAACGGGTCTTCCTTCTTGATGCGAGCCATGTCCCTCTCTTTTCTGCACGTGGTCCGTTGGTCGTTGGAGGCCCGGCTGCCGCTCGGGCCACCGGTCAATGCGTGCCCCTAGAAGAGTACGAGGAAGAGCCGGGCGAGGAGGTACCCGATGAGTCCGCAGCCCGGGAAGGTGAATACCCAGGTCAGGACCATGTCCTTGGCGATCGCCCAGTTGACGGAGCGGACGTTCTCGGCCGCTCCGGCACCCATGATGGCCGCCGTCTTGGTGTGCGTGGTCGAGACGGGAAGGCCTGTAAGCGTGGCGACGAGCAGTGACGCCGTGGCGCTGATGGACGCGGCGAAGCCCTGGTACTTGTCCAGCTGCACCATGCTCATGCCCACGGTCTTGATGATCTTCTTGCCACCCACGGCGGTGCCCAGGGCCATGACGCCGGCGCAGAGCACCTCGATCCACAGGGGGAAGCCGCCCACGTCCGAGACGCCCATGTTCGCGGCGAGCGCGATCGCCACCATGGCGGTGGACATGAACTTCTGGCCGTCCTGGGCACCGTGCATGAGGGCCACGCCCGCGGCGCCGACCACCTGCATGCGGCCGAAGAAGTCGTTGGCGCGACGGCGGTCGGCGTTCCTGCAGGCAACGGGGATCAACTTGGCTATGCCCCAGCCTGCCAGGTAGCCCAGGACGGTGGAGAGGACCAGGCCATAGACGACCTTGACCCACTCTCCCATGTTGACGCCGCCCAGGCCGCCGTGCACGGCGAGCGCGGCGCCGGTGAGGCCGGCGATGAGGGCATGGCTCTCTGAGGTGGGGATGCCGAAGATCCACGCGCCGACGCCCCAGGCCACGATGCCCACCGTCGCGGCGGCGAGCGCTATGAGGGCGGCGTGGGTGTCCCCGCCGAAGTCGACCATGCCGCTCATGGTGTCTGCCACGGCGGTGGAGATGAACGACATCGCCACCAGGCCCACGAAGTTGCAGACGACGCTCATGGCGATGGCCTCGTTGACGCCGATCGACCGCGTGCCCACGGGCTCGGCGATGGCGTTTGCGGCGTCCGTCGACCCGTTGACGAAGATGGTGCCCAGGATGAGCACCATCACGACCGCCAGGAAGGGGTTCGAGGCGAGTATCTGCAGGAATTGGGGGAAGCTGATCATGGGTCACCCTTCTGTCGGGTCAGGCAGACGCAGGCGGCGCAAGGCGGCCAGCTCAACCGCCCTGGTGACCTGGAGGTGTAACCATGCCCCAGCGGCACCAGGTCAGATTATATAGCCTCGGGACGGACCATCGCGCCAAGGACCGCAAATGCAGGGACGTCCCCGAGGACGGCTAGAGTGAGCAGGACCAACGCAGGTTCTCGTCGTCCGCCTGGGCCACCACATCGGGGACGAGCGAGGGGCGCCCGGCCTCCCAGCAGCGGTGCTCGCGCACGACGGAGGCGGGGACGCCGGCCACGGTCACGTCGTCGGGCACGTCGTGGAGCACCACGGCGCCGGCCCCGACCTTGGAGCCGTTGCCTATGCGAATGTCGCCCAGGATGGTGGCGCGCGCTCCGACCATGACGTTGTTGCCCAGGGTGGGATGCCGCTTGCCCGCATGCTTGCCCGTCATGCCCAGGGTGACGCCCTGGTAGAGCATCACGTCGTCGCCTATCACCGCCGTGGCGCCGATAACCACGCCCATGCCGTGGTCTATGACGAAGCGGCGGCCTATTGTCGCAGCGGGGTGGATCTCGACCCCGAGGCGACGGCGCGTGCGCTGCGAGAGGTAGGTGGCAAGCCTGCGCGCACCGTGCTCCCAGAGCCAGTGGTTGCGCCGGTACGACCACACAGCATGTAGGCCCGTGGCAAAGAGGGCGACGTCGCGGGCGGAGGTCGCACTGGGGTCGCGGTCGAGCACCGCCTGGACGTCCTCGCGCAGACGTCCCAGCAGCGTCAGCCGCCGCTGGCCCGCCCGGCCGACTGCGCCGCCGCCGACCGACGCGGTTCCGTCTGTGCCGCTGGCCTGGTAGCCTGCCTCGATGAGTTCCATGACGTCCCTCTCCCCTGCCCTTGCTGGCGTTGTCGTCGTGTCGCGGTCCTTGCTTGTGCGGGCCTCCCCCGAGGTCCCTGCCGCAGCTGGCGGCCGCGTGCCGTGCCGGGGCCGCTCGCGCGNCGTCCACCTTTCCGTCGGTGTCGGCCCAGACCTCGGGGCCGGTGGTCTGGTAGTGGGCACGGGGGTTGGCCGGGTTCTCGAACTGGCCGGCGACGATCGAGCCGGGAATGCTGGCACGCAGCTCCTCCGCCCAGGCGATGGAGCCCTTCATGCCCAGCTTACCGGGGGTGAGCTCGATGCGCGCACCATAGCTCGCCGCGAGCTTGCGGCGCTCGACGGACATGGTCTCGGGCATGACCAGGATCATGTGGTAGCCGCGCGCGGCGCTGAGCATGGCCAGCCCGACGCCGGTGTTGCCGCTGGTGGGCTCGATGACGGTACCGCCGGGGAGCAGGCTGCCGTCCGCCTCGGCCGCGTCGAGCATGGCGCGGGCGACACGGTCCTTCACGGAGCCGCCGGGGTTGGTGGCCTCGTACTTGCCTAGGATGGTGGCCTTGCCGTCGGCGAGGGCCGACAGGTCGACGAGCGGGGTGCTGCCGATGAGGGCATCAATCTTCTCTGCGTAGTTCATGGTTGTTCCTCTCGGATCGAAGGGGGTGCTTCTTGGGGTGGTTCCGGGGTTGTGGCGGGAATGGCGAGACAGGGGGCGACGCTTCCGCCCCCGCATACAAAAAGGCGGAGACGCACTGCGCCTCCGCCTCATATCGTTCTGTCTTCTGCTGCCGGAGCTTGTCCGGCGCGGGGTCTTCCCGGCCTATGCGCGGGCGACCCGACATCGACGTCGAGGGAGGCGGGGGAAGGAGCGACAACAGGCGCAGGTAATGTTGCGAAGCTGCTGGCTCACGTCTTCTTCCTTCCCGCCCGTGTGGGCTCGTCGGAGCGACGCCATCGGAGCGACGCCCTAATTCCTAGCGTTACAGTAGGTATTAAAGGCCGCAGCCGGTCTTGCGTCAAGCGAGAACGGCGTTCCGGCATCCCGCGCAACGCATTCGTAACAGTCGGGGTGGGCACACGGCGGACGGGCGGCGGGCGCGTGGCAGGACGGGCGTCGAACACGCGGCGGGACCCTGGGCCCTGGGACGGGTGCGCGGCGCGGGCCTTCTCCCCGCGACCTCCCCCGATGGCCAGGTCCTCAGAATTTGAAATTCTGTTGACTGGATTTCTCCTACCAGGGGTTATGCAAAGCAGGTCAACAAGATTATATTTTCTGCTGACTTCACCCAACTTCGCTCGCATGCAAACGCCATCGCTCGAACCATCCGACCCATCCAGTAGACTCAGGCGAGAAGGGAAGCGACCTCGGGAGGGAAGATGCGCGCCAAGCCCCGGCTCCTCGCGCTCGACATGGACGGCACCCTGCTCGACTCGCGGAAGCAGGTCTCGCCCCGCACGCTCTCTGCCGTGCGAGAACTGACAGGCCGCAGCGTCGTGGTGGCGCTCTCGACCGGGCGCGGCCTTGCCGAGATCGCCGACTACTCCCGCGAGCTCGCCTTCCTCACCCACGCCTCGCTCGACAGCGGCGGCCTTGTGTACGACCTGCGCGCCCGACGCGCAATCCACCGCTCGTCCATCCCCCGGGAGGAGCTCGTGGCCTGCCTCGACGCCGCGGAGGCGGAGGGCGCCATGACGCATCTGGCCACCTGCAGCCTCTCCGTCGTTCAGCGCGGGCTCATCAGACGCTGCGCGGAGTTCAACGTGGGCGTGTACCGCTCCATGTTCGAGCGAAACTACACGGAGGTCGACGACCTGCGCTCCTATGCGCTCGAGCACGCGGACGAGGTCGTGAAGGTGGACATCCACCACCACGATGCAGCTGGGCGCGACCGCAGCCGGAAGGCACTCGAGGCGAAGACGGAGCTCGTCCTTGCCGATGCCGAGGTTGGGTCCCTCGAGTGCACGCCGCAGGGCGTGAGCAAGGCGTCGGGCCTCCAGCGCCTCTGCGAGCTCCTGGACGTTCCCATCGAGCTCGCCGTCGCCGTGGGGGACGACGACAACGACCTGGCCGTGCTTCACGCCGCCGGGACGGCGGTCGCCATGGGCAATGCCAACGAGCGCGTGCGCGCCGCCTGCGACCTGGTCGTGGCAGACTGCGACCACGATGGAATCGTCGAGGTCATCGAGCGGCTCTTCTAGGTGCTCCCCATCATGCCCCGCAGGTGCTAAGGCGCGGGGCGATCGTCCGGGCGAGAGGCGCGAGCGACAGCATCCTGTGAGACTGTGAGAAATGCCGTCGAAGGAAGCCAGCCACCACGAGCAACCACCAGCACCTCTCGCTTCCGCTAAAGTTATCCAAGACTTATCCATTGAGCGCCGCCCCTGGGAGGGCAATGAGGGGAGCCGAGGCATGGGCATCTTGAAGACAATCTTCAACAACACGGCTGAACCCCGGGGCTTCTGGGGACGGCTGATGGCGCGGGGGATGAACAGCGGCCACGCCAGGCAGGCCATCTGGGGCATTGGTCTCATGGACATCCCCGCAGGGGCTCGCATCCTCGACGTGGGCTGCGGCGGGGGCGGCAACATCGCGCGACTCCTCGAGCGCGATGCGAGCTGTCACGTCACGGGGCTCGACCACTCCTCCGTGAGCGTCGCGGAGTCCCGGGCGCTCAACGCAAACGCAGTCGAGTCCGGATCCTGCGACGTCGTCCAGGGTGGGGTCCAGGACCTGGCGAGCCTCTTCCCTCCCGCATCCTTTGACGTGGTCACGGCCTTCGAGACCATCTACTTCTGGCCCGACGTCCAGGGGTGCTTCCGCAGGGTCCATGACGTCCTCGCGCCGGGCGGAAGCCTCTACGTGGTGAACGAGGAGGCGGTGGACACCTCCTCCGCCCACAGGTGGGAGGGCCTGATCGACGGCATGAGCGTCTACGAACCGGAAGACATCATCCGGATGCTCAGGGACGCGGGCTTCGAGGACGTGAGCCGCACCGACGAGACCAGGCGCAACTGGCTCTGCGTCCGCGCGAGGAGGCTGCGCTAGCCCCTCCGGGCGAGGCTGCCGGGCGAGAGGGGCGTCCCCCCTACTCCGTACCCTCCAGGAAGCCGCCGGTCTGGCGGTTCCAGAGGCCAGCGTACTCGCCGCCCGCCTCGACCAGCTCGTGGTGGGTGCCGTCCTCCACGATCCTGCCGTCCGAGAGCACGACGATGCGGTCCAGCGACGCCACGGTCGAGAGGCGATGCGCGACGACGATGGCGGTGCGTCCGCGCATCAGGTTCTCGAGCGCGCCCTGGACCAGCGCCTCCGACTCGGAGTCGAGCGCGCTCGTCGCCTCGTCCAGGACCAGGATGGGCGCGTCCACCAGGATGGCACGGGCTATGGCCACGCGCTGGCGCTGTCCGCCGCTGAGCTTGACGCCCCTCTCGCCCACCATGGTGTCCATGCCCTGTGGCAGGCGGTCTATGAACTCGAGAGCGTTCGCCTCGGCGGCCGCGGCGCGAATCTGCCCCTCGGTGGCGTCAGGCCGGCCGTAGGCGATGTTCTCCCTGATGCTGCGGTGGAAGAGCAGGGCCTCCTGGGGCACGTAGGCGACCTGCTGACGCAGGGACTGCTGGGTGCAGCGGCTCACGTCCTGGCCGTCCACGAGCACGCGGCCCTCCTGCACGTCGTCCAGGCGCAGGAGGAGCTTGGTCAGCGTGGTCTTGCCGGAGCCCGAGCGACCGACCAGCCCGACGCGCTGGCCCGCGGGGATGTGCAGGTTGAGGTCTCGGAAGACCTTGTCGTCCTCCTGGGCGTCGGCGTAGCGGAAGCCGATGTGCTCGAAGTCGATGCGGCCCTCGCCCACCACGAGCGCGCCCGCGCCCTCGTCGTCCGCCACGAGGGTGGGCTCGTCCAGGACGCGCGTCATCTCGGCCGCGTCACCCAGGGCGCGGTTGATGCGCTGCATCATGGAGTTGAAGTAGTTGAAGCGCATGGTCAGGTTGTAGGTATAGGTGAACATCATGACCAGGGTGCCCGCGCTGATGCCAAACCAGGCATTGCCGCCCGACACGAAGATCGAGACCACGAACATGATCACCGTGATGAGCGCCGAGGTCGTGAAGCCGCGACGCATGGTGGCGCGCATGTTGGCGTTCTCGGCCGCCATGGCCTCGCGGTCGGCCGTGGTGAAGGTCTGGCGCTCGAAGTCCTCGCGACCGTAGGTCTTGACGGCCAGGATGTTGGTCACGGCATCCGAGAGCACGCCCGAGAGGCGGTTCTGGGCGGTCGACGCCTGCACGGCGAGGGGAAGGATGCGCTTGTACATGCGATACGCCAGGACCACGTAGACCACGAGCATGACCATGAGGATGGCCACGAAGCTGGGGGCCACCGGCGCGAGCATGCCCACGGTGAGCACGATCGAGGCCAGCGTAGGGTACAGGCTGTAGGTCACCACGTCGACGAGGCCCGAGTAGCCCGAGACGAAGCGTGAGGTCTGGCTCACCAGGCTACCCCCGAAGCGGCTGTTGTGGAAGGTCATCGACTGGTTGGAGAGGGTGTCAAAGCAGAGGCGCGAGAGCTGGTAGTTGCCGTTTATCTCGAGCTGGTAGACCGAGAGGTCCTGCAGCTTGGAGAGGGTCTGGCCCAGGGCGTTGACCAGGAGGAGGGCCAGGATGTACGGGCCGAACACCGAAAGGACCTGATCGGGCGTGACGGGCGAGGCCTGGACGCGGTCCACTATGAGGCCCATCACGTAGGTGTTGGCAAAGGTGAGAAGGGCGGTGTACCCCACCGAGCTGACCACCGAGAGCGCGAAGGCACCGGGACGCTGGCGGGTGACCCACCAGAAGTAGTGGAGCGTGCGCCTGATGGTGCCGCGGTCATTGGAGTTGGTGGTGCTGCGAAGGCTCATGTGCTGCTCCTGCTGGCATCGGTCGGGAAGGCTCGCGCGCGAGCCTCTTCGCAGGATGCCCGTTGGGGGCGGACCTTAAGCAGGGATGTCAAAATGCATACGCGGAGGCGAGGAGGTCAGCGAGGCAGGGACGCCAGCTCGCGCACGCGGCCGTCCGCTGGAATTGTATGCGGCTTTCTCGCCTGAAAACTCGTTATCTTTGTGTACGGACTTGCATTTGCGCAGGTAAAATGGTCGCACGGATTTTGTGTTGTATGCGAGAACCGCATACAACTTCGGGTCGAGCCCAAAACCGCATACAACTTCGGGCCGGACTCCGGATCCGGGGAACGCACCGGGGAACACGTCGGGAAACGGCCCGCGAAAGGAAAGCAGGCCGGAGAGGAAACGACCCCTCCGACCTGCGACTTTACATGGAGCCAGCTATCAGACTCGAACTGATGACCCCCGCTTTACGAGAGCGGTGCTCTACCAACTGAGCTAAGCTGGCAACCCTATGACTGCCTTGCAGCAGATAGGATACTACATGGAACCCCTCGCCCTTTTCAAGCGCGAATCCCGCATTCTCTCGCTCCGGCACGCGAATCCCACCCAAGGCAGGCGCGACCTGCGCTAGAGCAGGTGCAGCACGCCACGCACCAGGCGCTCGAAGTCGTCGGCGTGCCTCTCCGCCGCCTCGAGCACGCTCTGGTGGGACATCTTGGGGTCGCCGCTCTCGTTGGACGCCAGCGTCATGCCCAGGACGTTCATCCCCAGGGCGTGCGCCAGGATCACCTCGAGCGCCGTGGAGAAGCCGGTGTACGAGACGCCCATCCCCCTCAGCATGGCGACCTCGGCAGGGGTCTCGAAGCAGGGCCCCATGACGCCGGCAAAGACGCCCTCCTCGACGGTAATGCCCAGGTCGTCCGCCACGCCCCGTGCCAGCGTGCGCAGGTAGGGCGTGTAGGCGTCGGTCATGCCCACGAAGGGGGTCTCCACGTCGCGCAGGTTGGAGCCCGCCAGGGGGTTCTGCCCCGTGAGGTTGACCTGGTCGGTCAGGATGCCCAGGCCCACATGGGCGTTGCCGGGCACGGCACCCGTGGCGCAGGCGAAGAAGATGTCACGGCAGCCCAGGCGGTGCGCATGGCGCACCAGGGCGGTGACCTCCTCGGCGCTGTAGCCCTGGTAGAGGTGGATGCGTCCGGGGTACACGACCACGGGGACCCCGTCGATGGTGCCGATGGTGGCCTCGAAGCTGTGTCCCCTCACGGGCCGGGCGTCCCTAGGGAAGCCCTCGATGTCGTGATAGTCAATCCTGCGCACGGGCTTCACCAGCGCGGCGAGGTGGCCCAGGCCGGTGCCCAGGACGATCGCGACGGGATGCTCCACGGAGGGCTTGCAGCTCTCCACAATGTCCTCGCTAACCACGCAGACTCCCTCCCTCTGGAGGAGACGGGCAAACACGCCGTCGCCCTCGACCAACGTATGGGTGTGGGTTCCATCGTAGATTACGCCGGAGCCGCAGGAGGGGCTCTTTGCCTTCAGGATGGCGAGCGGCGGCAAACCCCCGCAGGCGTCCGAGGCCTGCGACCCGGCCTCGCGCGCGGCGGNAGGGACGGGCGGGACCCGAAGGCCCCGCCCGCCAGTGGAAGTCGATGTAGACCGCACGTCCCCCGCACCTGCGCCGGGCGTGCGTCCGTCCCTACGCGTTGAGCGCGGAGATGCTGATGGTCGCCTTGCTGAGCAGGCCGTTCACGAAGTCGGTCCACTGGGTGGCGGCCGCAGAGGCTGCGGTGGAGTACTTCTGGTAGGCCACGTAGTAGGCTGCCTGGGCGGCCTCGTAGGTGGCGGAGTCGTTGGTCACGGTGTAGTCGGCGAGCGCGGTGGCATAGTCACCGTCGGAGGACTTCCAGGCGTTCGCGGAGCTGTCCCACTCGTCGCCGGCGAGGCCGATGATGTACTGGGCGTAGGCCTCGGTGGCCTCGTCCTCCTTGCCCGACTCGGGCTTTTCGGGGGCGGTGGGCTGGGTGCCCGCATCGGTGGTCACGACCTGGCTGCGGAGCTTGGCGAGGGCAGCGGACTGCGAGACCATCTTCTTCACGGTGTCGGCGTCCATGCCGTAGCTCGACGCGACGCTGTCGTAGTCGGTGGTGCCGATGTACTGCGTGGCGAAGGCGTCGCGGTCCTCGTCGCTGACCTCGATGTTGCGGCTCTCTACCTCATCCTCGAGGATCTGCGAGCGCGCGGCAGCCAGGACCTTGTCGGCGGTGGGCAGCGCGTAGCTGCCGTCGCCCTTCTTGGAGGAGTCGAGCGAGGACTGCGACGTGATGACGTCACGGGCGCTCAGGCTGTGGCTCTTGCCATTGTAGACGTACGTCGCGATGGTGGTGTCCAGCTCGGACTCCTGGAGGGTCGTCTTGCCCAGGGCGCTCCCCGAGCCCCCGCCCAGCAGGAACCTGCCCACCAAGATGCCCAGGACGGCGCAGACCACAGCGATGCCGATCCAGGCGGGCGCGCCGAGCCTCGCCAGCGCCGCGGCGGGACCTGCCTGCCCCTCCGCGGCACCCGACGCGTCCTTAGCGTCCTTGGCGTCCTTGGCGTCCTTGGCGTCCTTGGCGTCCTTGCCCTGCGTCTCGACGTCCTTCTCCTCGTTCTTGTTCGCCATACGCGAACCTCCTTGAATCCTGCGGCCGCCCTCGGGGCTGCCGTCCGTTTGCACGTCGCCCGACGCCGCCTACCTGGCCAGCGCCGCCGCGATCTGCTCCGAGAAGCTCCTGATGTAGCCCCTGCCGTTCTCCGCGTCGAAGCCCACGCGGGCGGCGAGCGCGTGGCTGGTGGCCTCCGAGAGCTCGCCGTGCGCGAAGTCCAGGAGGCAGGCCAGCATGTCACGGTACTCGGGGTCGCCGTGGTAGCACTGCACCGCCTCGTCCAGGAGCGGCCACGCCTCGTCGGACATGCGCGCGCCGGTGGCCCCGAGGCGCGCGAGGAAGCGGAAGGCCGCAAGACGTACGGTAGCCGAACCCTCGTCGAAGAGGGACGACTCCGCCCCCTCGAAGGCGTCCGTCACCGCATTGGCATCTACCTGCACCATCTCTGAGAGTGCCGAGAGCACCTCCCAGCGCGTCTGCGCCTCGGGACGCCCAAGAGCCTCGATGAGCTTGCCCACATGGGGTGTCAGGCGCTCGGGGCTCACCCTGGCAATGGACTCGATGTCGTGGGCCGCGTCCTGTCGGCTGCGACGGCTCGCCGCCGACAGCTGGTCGACGAGAACCGCCAGGGCCGCCGCGGCCTTCTCTTCCTCAGTGGATTCGGACATGCGCACTTCCCTTCTGCTACTCGGCAAAGCCGTCCACCATGACGGTGCCGCTCTTCGTATCCTGGTGAATCTCGATGAACCCCAGCTTGGACGCCTCGCGCAGGAGGTTGCTGAACGAGCGGTAGCCGTAACTGCGCTCGCTGAACTGGGGGCGCTTGCGCTTCATGGTGTCCTTGAGGCGCGAGGCGAGGACGGCGCTGTCGCTCTCGCCCTGGAGGGCGTCGATGGTCTCGAAGAGGAGCTGGTAGGCCTCGTGCCTCTCCTTGGGGACCTTCTGCGAGTAGTCGGGGACGCCTCCCTGGCTCACGATGTCCTCGTAGAAGATGAACTCGTCGCAGACCTCGGCGAGGAGGCTGCTCGTGGACTCCTTCATGCCCACGCCGATCACCGTCTTGCCGAACTCCTTGAGCTTCGAGACCAGGGGCGAGAAGTCGGAGTCGCCCGAGAGGATGGCGAAGGTGTCGATGTGGTCCTTGGTGAGGCACATCTCGACCGCGTCCACGGCCAGGCGGATGTCGGCCGAGTTCTTGCCGGTGTAGGCGCGGTCGGGGATCTCTATGAGCTCGATGCCCAGCTCGTGCAGGGGCGTGATGGCGTCGTCGAAGCGCTGCCAGTCGCAGTAGGCGCGCTTGGCCGTGATGCGGCCCTTGTCCACCAGGCGCTCGAGGATGCGCTTGACGTCGGGACGGGGGCCGGGATCCTGGTGGCCGTTGCGACGCCTCTTGCCCGTGCCAAGGGCAAGGTTCTCGTAGTCGATGAGGACCGCCATCGACCTCTGGGTCAGTTCGTTCATGTGGGGGACCTGTTCCTTTCTGCGCGATGCGGGCAGGTCTTGGGCCCGGCACGCGTGCGTGTTGGCACTAGGGGCGGGAATGCGACGCCGTCGAACGGCGCAACCCGGCCCCAACTGCCCTTTTATACCCAAAAGTCAGGCGAGAGTAACCCGGGGCGTGGCTGGCGCCCCGTCCCAGTCGCGGCAGGGCCTTCTCCCGGGCTCCCCTACTCGTGGTGATGGTGCCCGTGGCCGTCGCCGTGACCGCAGCCGCACTCCCCGTCGCCATGGTCGTGGCCGCAGGAGCACCCGCCGTCCTCGCAGTCGCAGCCGTCCTCGTCGTGGGCGGGCTGCGCCCGGGACCAGTCGAGGCCCGCCGCCGCGCCCGCCTCCTCCTCGGCATAGAGGAGCGAGAGCGCCTGGGTGCCCAGACGCGAGCCGTCCACCTGGCAGAGGAGGTCGAAGAGGTTGAAGGCGGTGTCGGTCGAGGGAAGCGAGATGCCCATCTGCTCGGCCTCGTAGAGGGACAGCCTGAGGTCCTTGAGCAGGTGCTCAGCCATGAAGCCGGGCTTCCAGTCGCCCGCGAGGGCCTTGGGCGCCAGCATGTCCATGGCAACCGAGCCGCCCATGCCCGAGCCCACGGCCTCCAGCATGGTCCGCTCGTCCAGGCCTGCCGCCTCGGCGAGGACCATGGCCTCGGCATAGCCCATCATGCAGGACGCGAGCGAGACCTGGTTGCAGTGCTTCGCCGTCTGGCCCATGCCGGCCCGGCCGAAGTAGAAGACCTTGTCAGAGAAGCACTGGAGGAGCGGCAGCACGGGAGCCGCGGTCCCCTCGTCCGCGCCCACGAAGAGCGTGAGCGTGCCGGCCTCGGCCCCCGCCTGGCCTCCCGTGACGGGGCAGTCGAAGGCGTGCTTGTCCTCGACCTCGGAGGCGTCGTGGATGTCGCGGGCGAGCTCGGCCGCGCTGGTGCTGAGGTCGATCAGGTAGGCGCCCTTCCTGCTGGCGCGGATGATGCCGTCGCTTGCCAGGTAGACGTCCTCCACGTCGGAGGGATAGCCCACCATGGTCAGGACCACGTCGGCGTCCCTTGCGGCCTCGGCGGGGCTCGAAGCCCAGTGGGCGCCCCTCTCAACCAGCGCCCTCGCCTTCTCGGGCGTGCGGTTGTGGACGGTGAGGTCAAAGCCCGCGTCCAGGACGTGCCCCGCGATGGGAGCCCCCATGATGCCGGTGCCGATGAGGGCGACCCTCTTGATCTTGTTCGTCATGCGTTCGTGCCTTTCTGGCATGGGCATGCCACCAGGCACCTCGGGCACCCGGTGGCAGCGAACCCTGCGATCGTGCGCTAGCCCTCCTCGGGGCCGCGCGCACCCTTCTTCACCTTGCGGGCGATGCGGTCGGTGAGGGAGATCTTCTCCCTCCGGTCCTTGCCCCAGAAGACCAGCGCCACCATGCCGGGCCCCACGTGCGCGCCCAGGATGGGCGACACCGTGCTATGGATGATGGTCAGGTCCTCGCAGCCCTTCTCCTTGCGAATCTGGGCCTCGAGCCAGTCGGCGTCCTTCTGGGCGTCGGTCGACACGATGCCCACCGGGAGCGACGTGTCGTGGGCGTAGTTCTCCCTGAAGTCCTGGACTATGGCGCGCAGGGCCTTCTTGCGGCCGCGGCACATGCCGCGCAGGGAGAGGGCGCCGTTGAGGTCGTACGAGAGCTCCGGCTTGATGTCCAGCTTGCCGCCCACGTTGGCCGCCGCGGGCGGGATGCGCCCACCTGCGGCAAGCGTGTCGAAGCTGTCCAGCGTGAAGTAGCCATGGATGAAGTAGCGCGCGTCCCGGGCCCACTCGTAGAGCTCCTCCGCCGTGAGGCCCAGGGACGCCTGGCGCACCACCTCGATGGCCAGAAGCTGGCCTGCCGCGGAGTCGCAGCGCCTGTCCAGCACGTAGAGCTCGAAGTCGGGATACCTCTCGCGGATCATCTGAGCCGCCTGGCGGGCGGAGTCGATGGAGCTCGAGAGCCCGGCCGGAAGCCCCATGTAGATGGTGGGCAGCCCCTCCTGTGCGGCGCGCTCGAAGACCTCGAAGTAGCGTCCCGGCGTGACCGCCGCGGTATGGAAGCGCGCGTCCGGGTTCTTGCGCATGTGCTCGTAGAACTCGTGCGGGTCCTGCTCCTGCCAGCGGTCGTCCTGGTGCTCGACGCCGTCGGCGTCCACGTAGCTGAAGGGGATCACCTCGACGCCCAGCCGCTCGGCGACGCCGGTGGCGAAGTCCGCGGTGGAGTCCATGATGATCCTGACGTTGCGCTTCTGATGGTAGGCCCTGCCCACGTTCCTCACGTCGGCCGGCGCCTCCGCCGTCTTCCCGTCCTTGGGTGAGCTCTGATCGCCCTGGCTCATGCGAACCTCGCTATGCCTCGCCGTCTTCGGTCTCGATCTTCGGCTTGATGATGCCGTACCCACCATTATGGCGGTGGTAGATGACGTTCACGAGGCCGGTCGTGGCATTCTCGAAAACATAGAAGTCGTGGCCCAGGAGGTCAGTCTGGACGAGCGCCTCCTCCTCGGTCATGGGCGTGAGGTCGACGTACTTCTCGCGCACCAGCTGGTCGTCGAGCTCCTCCCCCTCGATGAGGTCGTCCAGGTCGCCCAGGGGCGCACCCTCGCGGATGGTCTGCTGCGAGCGCTGCTTGCGGTCGATGACGCGCGTCTTGTATTTGCGCAGCTGGCGGGTGACCTTGTCCGCCGCGTCGTCGATGGCGGCGTACATGTCCTGGTTGCTGGCCTCCACGCGCACCACGTTGTCACGGACGAACACCGTGATCTCGCAGGTGCGGCGGTCGGGGTTGGAGGGGTTCTTGTCGACGCGCAGGACCACGTCGCAGCTCATCGGCTGGATGTCAAACACCTTGAGGGACTCGCCCACCTTGTCAAGAACGTGGTCGCGCATGCCATCAGAAACGGAGACCTTGCGTCCCGAGATCTTGATGTCGACCATCAGTACCTCCTCGCTTCGCGTGACTTGCGTGGGCCCTCTCCGAGAGCCCACCGTGACTCATAGATACCCCAGGAGGGGGCTCTTTGGCAGTCGCTTTCGCCAAGCGGCGGGCGCAGGCCGCGACGCCTGCGGCATCCGTCCCTACACGCTGGCCGCGTTGGAGCCGGCCTCGGCGGGAGCGGCCTCCTCGGCCGGCTCCTCCTGGACGGGGGCGGGGACGTCCCTCACCTGGCTGGTGTCACCCAGCTGGGGCATGCCGCCCAGCCAGCGCGAGCGGATGCCGTCCTCGATGCCGTTGGACTGCAGCGTGTCGAGGGCGGACTTGATGCCGCCCTGCAGCTCCGTGTTGGTGGGGAGCACGCCGATCCCCTGTGTGACGGGCGCGTCCAGCGTGCCCGCGAAGGCGATGTCCTTGCAGCCCATGGAGAGGAAGGCTCCCGAATAGGCGTCGCAGAGCACGTAGTCGACGCCTCCCGCGTCGAGCGCGGCAAAGGCCTCGTTGAGGTTGGCGAAGGTCTTCTCCTTCATCACCAGGCCCGTCGAGCGGAGCGCCTTCTGCGACACGGAGCCGTCCTGCAGGCCCACCGTCTTGGACGAGAGGTCCTCGACCTTTGCCACGCCCGTCTGGCCCTTGTGGAAGAAGGCCGTGGCGGACTGCGCATAACCGCCCACCGCGGCTGCGGAGCTCGAGTCGCCGGCACGGGTGTCCATGACCACGTCGCAGCTCTTGCCCAAGGCACCGCTCGCGCTGGGGACGCTCACGAAGCTCACCTTGAGGCCGAGCTCGTCGGCTACGGCGGAGGCGAGGTCGACGTCAAGCCCGACGAACTCCCCGCCCTCGAGTTGCGCACAGAAGGGGATGCCCACCGACGAGGACTTGAGGCCCACGGTGAGGGTGCCGGGCGTCACGAGCGCCGCGTCCGAGACCTGGGGCGACTTGGTGGCCCGGGCGGCGAGCGCCTCCTCCACGCCGGTCTTCGCCAAGGGGTCGGGAATGCCCTGGGNTGGCTGTCCGCGAGGGGCGCGGGCGCGGAGGGAAGCGCCACGGGACGGCCCTTCTTGTCGTGGAAGAGGGCCCCGTCCTCGTCGACGCCCAGCCTCTGGAGCAACTCGTCTACCGCCATGCGCGTGTCTCTCTCTTGTGGTCGTTCACGGTCGTTGCGGCCGTCCGCAAGGTGCTCGGCCACCTATGCGAAAGACAGCATTCTGTGCGAAATGCTGTCGAATTTGACGTTTTCCCAGTTGAGGTGAGAAAAAGTCAGCAAATCTCACAGAATGCCGTCTCGGCGTTGCCACCGCAGCATCGCCAGAGCCGTGGAGCCTGCCGCTGCGACCCCCAACGCTACCAGCCCAGCGCCTCCGCCAGGCGCACGAAGTCGGCGGTCGCAAGCCGCTCCGCGCGTGTGGTGGGGGCGGTGCCCGTGGCGGAGAAGGCGGCGTCCAGGCGCTCCCGGTCGAAGCCCGAGGCGCCCATGGAGTTGCGTATGGTCTTCCGACGCTGCGCGAAGGCGGCGTCAATCACGCCCGCGCACGCCGCGACGTGCTCGGGCGAGAGAGGCGTGCCGTCCGGCCCCAGGCAGGGACGGCGGTCGATGCGCACGACGGCGCTCTGGACGTGGGGCGGCGGCATGAAGTTGCCGGGACCCACCTCGAAGCGCCCCGTGACCTGGGCATAGAGTCCCAGCTTGGCCGTGTACGCCCCGTAGTCCCTGCCGCCCGGCGTGGCCGCGATGCGGTCGGCGACCTCGGCCTGGACCATCACGACCTCGCGGCGGACGCGGGGCATGTGCTCGAGCGTGCGCAGGATCACGGTGGCCGCGACCTGGTAAGGCAGGTTGCTCACCAGGAGGCGCGGCTCGGGGTCGATGCCCGCAAGGCCAAGCGCGGCGACGGCGGACGAGAGGCCCTCCGCGTCCACGCGCAGGGCGTCCCCCATCACCAGGGCGAAGCGCTCGGAGTCCCTCTCGCAGGTCTGGGCGAGCACGGGCTCGAGCGCGCGGTCGGCCTCGACCGAGACCACGGCCCCCGCCTGCCGCAGGAGCGCCACGGTGAGCGTCCCGATGCCGGGTCCGACCTCGAAGACGACGTCATCGGGACCCAGCTCGGCAAGCTCGAGGATCCTCGCGATGACCCCGTCGCTCACCAGGAAGTTCTGTCCC
>NZ_LT635494.1:1705094-1756287 GCF_900120385.1 Olsenella phocaeensis
GCGACACCAGCTCCATGTGGTCGAAGCCGCGCCGGAGGTAGGCCTGCGGCGTGGCGGGGACGAAGCAGACGGCGTCCAGGTCAGCGCGGTCGAAGCGGGGACGTCCGTCCTCCGCGGGCCAGGACGCGGCCTCGTCGAGCGAGCAGAGCATGAGCGCCGCGAGCACGGGGGCAAGCCGCAGCTCGTGGGCGTCCTTGAGGCCCGTGACGAGGCGAGAGGCGACGCCGCCAAAGGGCAGCGAGCTCACGCAGGCGCGGGTCTCCCACGCCTCGTCGCACTCGGTGCAGGTCATGAAGCCATGGGGCGCCCCGCAGTTGGGGCAGGCCCAGGCCTGATCGACCCAGGGAAGGGACGCCCGGCAGTCGGGACAGAGGAGCTCTCCGCCCAGGTCGCAGCCCAGGCAGCGGGTGGGCCAGAGGAGCTCCTGGGCGCCCTCCGCAAGGACGTGCGCGGCATAGGAGAGGAGCGGGCCATCGGCCCTGACGGTCGGGATGACGTGCGGGAGGCGGTCGATGCGCATGGCAAGCCTTACGCCGGGGCGCACGAGGGGTCGTTGGCTTGTGGGGCGATGGTAGCACGCCTGGGATGGGACGCGGGTGCGGAGGGTGCCGCCCTCCGTCAGGCGCGGTACCGCGCGGATGGCACGAGGAGCCCGAAGGCGTTGCGGAGCATCGCTTCGTAGCTGCGGGCGCGCGGGGCGACGCCGGCCTCCTCGCGCACNCACGACCCGGCCGCCTGGCTCGAACAGGAACCGCTGTCGCACGGCACGACCGCCCGGCCCGCGTCGGGCGCGCCTCCGTCCGGCAAGGCGCCACCGGAAAGGCCGACGCCCCTCTCGCCTGGCTCGATGCCCACGTCGCCCCCCTACTTCTTCGCGGCGAGGCGCGGGAAGAGGGCGTCGCCCTTGGTTACCTCGACGCCACCGACGAGCCCTCCCCAGGCGCAGGCGGCCGCGAGGTCGTCGCAGGAGGCCTCGTCTCCCAGCGCCATGCGACGCAGGACCTCGGCCGAGGTCTGGGGCATGAAGGGCGCCAGCAGGTGGGCGCAGATTCGGATGGACTCGAGAAGGTTGGTGATGATGTCGGCGAGCTCCTGGGCGCGGGCGGGGTCCTTCGCAACCGTCCAGGGGGCGGAATCCTCGACGTAGTGGTTGGCGGCGTGGACGAGCTCCATCACGACGTCCTTGGCCCCCACGTAGTCCAGGCGGTCCATGCGCTCGGAGTAGCGCCCCTCGATGCCCAGGGCGATGTCGCGCAGGGGGTTCTGGCGCTCGGCCCAGCCGTCAGCGAGCTCCGGCGTCCTGCCGTCGAAGTACTTGGCACTCATGTTGAGTGCGCGGCTCACCAGGTTGCCCCAGCTGTTGGCCAGGTCGGCGTTGTAGACCTGCTCCATGCGGCTGAAGCTGATGGCGCCGTCCTCGCCGGGGTTCACGTCGGTCATGAAGTAGTAGCGGTAGCCCTCCACGCCCAGCATGTCGATGACGTCCTGGGGCGCGATGGCGTTACCGCGGCTCTTGGACATCTTCTCTCCCTTGCCGGTCTCCTCGTTGCGCACCATGAGGAAGCCGTGGGCGAAGACGTGCTCGGGCAGGGCCTCGCCGATGGCCATGAGCATGGCGGGCCAGATGACGCAGTGGAAGCGGATGATGTCCTTGCCCACCACGTGGAACTGGGCGGGCCAGCGACGCGCCAGCTCGGCGGCCGCCTCGTCACCACCCTGGCCGTAGCCCACGGCGGTCATGTAGTTGAGGAGGGCGTCGAACCACACGTAGGTGACGTGCCTCTCGTCGAAGGGCAGGCGGATGCCCCAGTCGAAGCTCGTGCGGCTCACGGAGAGGTCCTGGAGCCCGCCCTCGACGAAGGTCCTCACCTCGCGCATGCGGAAGTCGGGCTCGACGAAGTCGGGATGCTCGTCGTACAGCCTGAGCAGGCGGTCCTGGAAGGCACTGAGCTTGAAGAACCAGGACTCCTCCTGGACGCGCTGCAGGGGACGGCCGCAGTCGGGGCAGAGGTGCTGGCCCTCGGTGTGGTTGGCCTCGTCGGACTTGCTCACCTGGGTCTCGGTGAAGTAGGTCTCCTCCGGCACGCAGTACCAGCCGTCGTAGGAGCCCTTGTAGATGTAGCCAGACTCGCGCATGCGCTCCCACAGGTACTGCACGGCCTTGACCTGGCGCGGCTCGGTGGTGCGGATGAAGTCGTCGTTGGAGATCTCGAGGGTCTTCCACAGTCCCTCGAAGAGGGGGGCCTGGGAGTCGCACCACTCCTGGGGGCTCACGCCGTGCTCGGACGCCGCCTCCTCGACCTTCTGACCGTGCTCGTCCATGCCCGTGAGGAACTTCACGTCATAGCCCTTTGAGCGGCGATAGCGCGCCTGGACGTCGCAGAGGACAGTGGAGTATGCGGTGCCCAGGTGGGGAGCGGCGTTGACGTAGTAGATGGGCGTGGTGATGAAGAAGGACGGCTTGTCCATGCGATCTCTCCTGACGACGGTCCTGATGGCGGACGCCCATCTCGGTGGCGAATGCCAAAATGAGCAACTAGGCATTGTACATCAGGCGAGAGGGGCGCCCTTCGCGGCCGGGCGCGACGACCGGGTCGAGGCCCGGTGGCGGCCGGGACTAGGCGGCAGCAGCGGGACAACCGCGACAGCTGCCCCCCGACGGACAGGCGCGCGGCATACGGGCGCGACGGCCTCGCGGCCCACCTCCCTAGCGGCGCTTCAGCGAGTTGAAGAGACCGCGGGTGAGCTGACGCGTCGCCTCGCGGCCGAAGGTGCCCAGGATGGAGTTGGCGAAGCGACCCACCTGCTTGGCCATCTGCTCCTGCTTCCTCTGGGCCTCCCGCTCGGCGCGCGCCTGCTCCGCCACCTCGCGCTTTGCGGCGGCCTCCGCCTCGCGCTCGAGCTGCCTCTGCTGACGTTCCTGCTCCCTCTGTGCGGCCTGGGCGGCCTTCTCCTCCGCCTTCTGGCGCTCCCTCTCCGCCTTCTGCGCCTCCTTCTGTCGCTGGGCCTCGAACTCGGCCTTCTCCTTCTCGAAGGCGGCGCGCTCCGCGGCGAGCTTGGCATTGGCCTCTGCCTCCGCGTTCTGGCCCTCGATGGTCTCGTAGGCGCTCAGGCGGTCCACCGCGGTGCCGTACTTGTCCATCAGGTCGCCCTGACCGGCAAGGACGGACTGCATCACGTCGGCGTCCGCCGCGGCCATGCGGCACTGGGGGAAGAGCACCTTGGCGCGCTGCACCACGCTGGGCTTTCCCTCCTCGTCAAGGAGCGAGACCAGCGCCTCGCCGGTCCCCAGGTCCTGCAGGGCCTGGGCGGAGTCGAAGGCGGGGTTGGCGCGGAAGGAGTCCGCGGCGGCGCGCACGGCCTTCTGCTCCGCGGGGGTGTAGGCGCGCAGGCCGTGCTGGATGCGGTTGGAAAGCTGGGCCAGGACCTCGTCGGGAATGTCCGACGGGGACTGGGTGATGAAGTACACGCCCACGCCCTTGGAGCGGATGAGCTTCACGACCTGCACGATCTTGTCGCGCAGCCCCTTGGGCATGCCATCGAAGAGCAGGTGCGCCTCGTCGAAGAAGAAGACGAAGCGGGGCTTGTCGGGGTCGCCCACCTCGGGCAGCCCCTCGAAGAGGGACGAGAGCATCCACAGCAGGAACATGGCATAGACCTGCGGGCTCTGGATGAGGCGGGAGGCATTGAGCAGGTTGACGTAGCCACGGCCGTCGGGCGCGCAGGCAAACCAGTCATCGAGCTCCAGGCTGGGCTCGCCGAAGAAGACGTCGCCTCCCTGGTCCTCGACGGCGATGAGCGAGCGCTGTATGGCGCCCACCGACTGGGCGGACACGTTGCCGTACGTCGCCTGGTATTCCTTGGCGTGCTCCAGGACATAGGCGAGCATCGCGCGCAGGTCCTTGAGGTCGATGAGGAGGAGTCCCTGGTCGTCGGCCACGCGGAAGACGATGTTGAGCACGCCCTCCTGCACGTCCGAGAGGCCCAGGAGGCGGCTGAGCAGGGTGGGGCCCATGTCAGAGACGGTGATGCGCACGGGGACGCCGTCGCCGCCGAGCATGTCCCAGACGCGCATGGGGCAGCCTTGGAAGGAGAACTCGTCCTCCTTGATGCCGAAGAAGTCCATGCGCTGGCGCAGGTTGTCAGAGATGGCACCGCCCTGGGCCATGCCCGTGACGTCACCCTTCACGTCTGCCATGAACACGGGGACGCCCGCGTTGGAGAAGCCCTCGGCCAGGACCTTGAGGGTCACCGTCTTGCCCGTGCCCGACGCGCCGGCGATGAGCCCGTGGCGGTTGGCCTGGTTGAGGAGCAGGCAGCAGGGCACGTCCCCCTGGGCGACCCAGATCTTGTCGTTCACGAGCATGGGCATCCTCCGATTGGTGCGGGCTGGTCATGGGCCAATTGTACGACGGGGGTGGGACGCGGGTCCGGCCGGGTTCGCTGGCGTAGCTGTGGCGGGTGGGATGGATGAGGCGTCTGGGCAGCCGCGACTCTCGCAAAAAACCTTGTTCGTGCGAGAAGAGCCCATCCCCAACTGGACAAACGTCGGCAATGCTCACATCTTTGCAGGGATGTGCGAACGGCACGGCTGGGGGCACGGAACGGCCGCACCTCTCGCCTGGCAGACCAGCCGTCGCACCGAGTCGTTATTGCTCCAATCGATAACCAGGTGTCCCAAAAGCGACGTGCCACCATGTCTCTTGAGCTGCCACAATGTGCAGTCGAGAAGAACCGTGCGCCTGCACGGCAGGCCCGGGCGCAAAGACGAGGAGGCACGAGCGATGGCAATTCCGTATGACAAGAGGACCCCACACCGCTTCGACGTGGTGGGCAGCTTCCTGAGGCCGGCGGAGCTCCGCCAGGCACGTGCTGCCTTCGAGGAGGGCCACCTGGGGCAAGATGAGCTCACCCACATCGAGGACGCGGCGATCCGCGAGCTGGTGGCCAAGGAGCAGGCGGCGGGCCTCGGCACCATCACCGACGGGGAGTTCAGGCGCCTGACCTGGCACCTCGACTTCATGTGGGGCTTTGCGGGCATCGGCCACAGCAAGACCAAGGACGGCCTGCCCTTCCATGGCGAGGCAGCCAAGATCGACGACACCTACCTCACCGGCAGCCTCGCCTACAAGGGGCACCACCCCTTCGTGGACCACTTCCGCTTCGTGCAGGACCTGGAGGACGCCAACACGGTGTCCAAGCTCACCATCCCCGCACCCGCCCAGTTCCTGGAGCAGCTGGCCATGCCCTTCGCGCTCCAGAACACCCGCCGCTACTACGCCGACGACCAGCGCCTCGAGGACGACCTCGTGGCCTGCTACCAGGCCTTCATCCAGGACGTATACGACGCCGGCTGCCGCAACCTCCAGTTCGACGACTGCTCGTGGGGCCTGTTGGTCGACCCCCACGCGGAGCAGTTCTTCGGCACCGACGCGGCGGGAATCGAGCGCACCAAGGAGTGCTTCCTGCAGGTCAACAACCGCGTGCTGGACGCCCGCCCCGAGGGCCTCACCATCAACACCCATGTCTGCCGCGGCAACTTCCACTCCACCTGGGCCTGCGAGGGTGGTTACGACAACGTGGCGGGCACGCTCTTCGCCCGCGAGCACGTGGACAACTTCTTCCTGGAGTTCGACGACGACCGCTCAGGAGGCTTCGAGCCCCTGGCGCAGGTCGCAGATGGCAAGAAGGTCGTCCTGGGCCTCGTCACCACGAAGTCGGCGCAGCTCGAGGACTGCGGGCAGGTCGTGGCGCGCATCCACGAGGCGGAGCGCTACCTCCCGCTCGAAAGGCTCTGCCTGTCCCCGCAGTGCGGATTCGCCTCGTGCGAGATTGGCAACAAGCTGAGCGAGGAGCAGCAGTGGGCCAAGGTCGCCCTGGTGAGGAGCATCGCCGAGGAGGTCTGGGGCTAGGCGAGACCAACGACAGGGTCGCGCGGCACTTCGTCGACGCGGGCGAGAGAGGCGGGCTCCGCTATTGTTCGGCCGTCTTCAGCACCAGGTCGTAGACCTCGGAGCGGGGGCGGCCGAACTCCTTGGCGAGCCGCTTGGCAAGGCCGCTCTTGGGCTCGTCGGCCGCAAGCGCCGCCGCGATGGCGTCCTCCAGCGTCGCCGGCCCGGAGCCCGCCGCGTGAGCGCGCTCGAGGAGCTCGTCCTCGCTGGGGGCGCCTATGACCACCACGCATTCCCCCCTCAGGCCCTCGCGGTCGCCAACCTCCTCCGCGACCTGGGCAGTTGGCCCGCGCACGACCTCCTCGTGCAGCTTGGTGAGCTCGCGCACCAGCGCCACCTGCCGCGTCGGAAGGACCCGGGCCACCACGGCGAGCGTGGATGCAACGCGATGCGGCGACTCATACACCACGAGCGCGCCCGGCACCTGTGCCAAGGCCTCGAGACGCGCCGCCATGGCCCCCTCCCGCCGAGGCAGGAAGCCCTCGAAGAAGAAGTGCTCCATGGGAAGTCCCGAGGCCACCAGGGCACAGGTCACGGCAGAGGGACCGGGGATGACCTCGACGCGCAACCCACGGTCGAGCGCCGCGTCCACCAGCTGCTGGCCGGGGTCCGACACGCCGGGCATGCCCGCGTCGGACACGAAGGCCACGCGTTCGCCTCCCTCGACGCGCGTGAGGATGCCCTCGACGCGCTGGGCGAGGACGTTCTGGTCGGCCCTCTGCAGGGGGACGCGTATGCCAAAGTGGGCCAGGAGCTTGCTGGTCACGCGGGTGTCCTCGCAGAGCAGGAGGTCAGCCTCGGCCAGGGTGCGCACGACGCGCGGCGAGGCGTCCTCGAGGTTGCCGATGGGCGTTCCCACGACGGAGAGAAGCCCCTCTCCCCCGCCCTCGCAGCCTGTCGTGCCCGCACTCGTGCCCGCACCTGCCCCCACGCCGGGACGCGCCCCCTTGGGCGATCGGTCAGTTGCCCGGTCGTTTGGTTGGCCACCCGGCTGGCGGGACGGCCGCAAATCGAAATCCATCACACGAGCATCCTTCGCTCGAAGGTTGCCAGGGACACGCGGGCGTCCCAGCCCGAGAGGCGACCCTCCGTCTTCCAGGTCTGGAAGAACCAGGCGGGGCAGCCCTTGAACGCCGCGATCTGCTCGGACACGAAGACGCGCTCCAGGGCGATCCGGCCTTCGGGCGTGGTGGCGGAGTCCGAGAAGGGCAGCGACCCCGACCACTTGCCCACCATGACGGGAAGCCCGCTCCTGCCCGCGAGCTCCAGCGCCTTCTGCGAGCTCAGGGCGAGCTTGCGGATGCCGGAGGGCCCGGCACTCTCCACCTTGTCGAAGTAGTGGTAGAGGTGGCAGTCGAGCCAGACGTTGTGGTAACGGCGCGGGGCCATGAAGCGACTCCAGGCGCCGTGACGACCCGCGTCCGGCACGATCACGGCGACGTCGTCGCCCGCGTTCTGACGCACGGCCTCGTATGCCTCGCGGTAGTAGTTGCGCAGGGTGTGCAGGGGGACGCCGTCCGTGAGGCTGAGGCCATGGCGCTGCTGCGCCACCGGGTCGTCCGCCACCTCGATGCCGGCGAAGGCGACGCGCAGGGCGTAGCGACGGGAGAGCGCGGCTACGACGCGCAGCATGTCGTCCTTGTAGCGCGAGAAGTCGCCCCGGTTGCGCAGCATGTCCGCCTCGGCGCTGGGCACGCCGGGAGAGATGGCCAGCGCGAGGACAATCTTGAGGTCAATCTCCTCCGCCCACTCGAAGGCCTTGTCCACGTAGTCGACGCACGAGACGAAGGGCCCCGGCTCGGGGCCGGCGTGCCCGAAGGCGTACCAGGGCACGGGCAGGCGCACGGCGTTGAAGCCGCGTGCGGCGATCTGGACGAAGTCGGCCTGCGACATGAAGCCCTCGCGGTGACGGAGCACCAGCTCCCGGTAGCGCTCGCGGCCGAGGGACGAGACGAGCCGCTCCTCCTCGAAGACACCAGAGTCGGCGAAGAGGGACGGCGTGACCCAGGGCTCGAGGACGAGCCAGCCGGTGAGGTTCACACCGTGTAGGGCACGCTCTGCCATGGGACGCTCCGATTCGCAGGTAAAGGGGGCAAAATCACTTGCTGGTCACTTGCTGGTTCGAGTATAGCCCGAGGATGGGACACATTTGCCAGCGTCGTAACCACCCACTTCTCGCCTGGCGCGCGAGAGGGGCGACGTGGGTCGTTGCGGGCGCCCCTCTCGCCCGGCGACCACCCACTTTGGACGTCCCGCAGCGTCGTAACCACTCACTTCTCGCCTGCCGCGCGCGAGGCGAGAAGTGGGCGTACCAGTTCTGCGGCGCAAGCAGCCCAGCACGCCCGCCCCGCGGCGCAGCTTCGCCTGCGCGTCACATGGCGTGGTCGGACGAGAGATAACAGCTCTTCTCCACTCCCCGTCTTCGATTACATGGGATACTCTCCACATACGAAGCGGTGGCGGTGGCATATGCCGGCCGACCCAAGAAACCACGCCAACCAGGGGGGAGGGCGCATGACGCGGCACGGATGCACGCGTGGGTTCGTCCCGCGTCCAGGCTCCACGGGCGGGCAGGTGGCCCGATGAGCCCCCGCAAGCCCACCAGGCGCGATGGTGGCAGGTCCGGCTCCCGCCCGTCCAACTCCAAGCAACCCGCCAGGCGCGGCGCGAGCGNCATGACCGCCTCGGCCATCGTCGTGGTGGCCGCCGCGCTCGTGGCGTCGATCGCCTACTACGTGACGCACCCCACAAATTCGGCAAGCCCCACCGAGAGCTACGCCGAGCCCAAGGTCGAGGTCGTGAACCACGCGCCAAACGCCATGGACACTTCCGTGGGAGACGCCTCGCTCGCGCGCGACAACAGCGTCTTCGACTGGTCAAGGCTCGACAGCTCCGACCCCAACCACTACGCCTACAAGTTGGACGGGACCACGGTGTCCAAGCTGGGCGTAGACGTATCCGAACACCAAGAGGAGATCGATTGGGAGAAGGTCCGGGCAGACGGGGTCTCGTTTGCCTACCTGCGCCTGGGCTATCGCGGGACCGTGGCGGGCAACATCGTGGTGGACTCTCTCTTCCGCAAGAACCTGCGCAACGCAAAGGCCGCCGGGCTCAAGGTGGGAGCCTACTTCTACTCCCAGGCAACGACCGCCGCAGAGGCCGAGGAGGAGGCCGACTTCGTCCTCAAGCGGCTGGACGGCAACGAGCTGGACTATCCCGTGGCGTTTGACCTGGAGCCGTCCGACGTCATGGCCGGGCGCTCCTCTCAGATGAGCGCCCAGGAGCTTGCCCAGGTTGCGCTGGCGTTCTGCAAGCGCATCGAACAGGGCGGATACACGGCAATCGTCTATGGCAACCAGGTCGACCTAGGCTATTACGACCTGGAGGAGCTCGCGTCCTACGGCTACTGGTACGCGGAGTATGGCTCCACGCCCAGCATGAGGCTGCGCTTCGCGCTGTGGCAGTACAGCAACGCGGGCACCATCGACGGCATCGACGGGCCGGTGGACGTCGACTTGGACCTCACGTCACTGCTGCACGACGGGGCGGTGGGATAGGACCGGGCCGGCGCGCAACGGGCGGCCGCGGCGGGTCGAGGACGAGCGCCTCTCTCGCCTGGCACACGCACCGTCACGCATACGTCCGCTCACGCGCGTGCTCGCACTCGCCGCGCACGCTCCCGGTCGCCGCGCACGCCGTTGTGCGCGTGACATTCATCGCGCACGCCGTTGCGCACAACGACGAGGCTCGCCAACTGGGCAAACGTCGAACGCCCTGTGCGTTATGGCGTGCAAGGCGAGAGGGACGTGCGTTCATGCATGCATCCGACGCAATTCACCCTTGACTCCCCTATCCAAGCTCCCTACAATCCAACTCAAGTTATGAGTGATTGCTCATATACGCATCATCTAGGGAGCGCACCATGGAAGAGAAGGAAAACAGGGTCAAGCTCGCACGCATCCTGACGTCTGCGGGGCTCCTCGTGGCAGCGGCGATAGCCAGCCGCCTCGCGAGCCTCGGCCTCTGGCAGCAGCTGCTCCTATACCTGCCTGCCTACCTCGTGGCGGGCTACGACGTGGTGCTCGAGGCGCTGGAGTGCGTCGCGCACGGCGAGCCCTTCGACGAGGACCTGCTCATGACCATCGCCACCGTGGGCGCCCTCCTCATCGGCTTCCTCCCCAACGGAGAGCCCGAGTTCGCCGAAGCAGTCTTCGTGATGCTCTTCTTCCAGGTAGGCGAGCTCTTCGAAGACCTGGCCGAGGACCGTGCACGAGACTCCATCAGCGAGCTCATGGACATCCGACCCGACGTGGCAAACCTCGAGCGCGACGGCGAGCTCGTCTCGCTCGACCCCACGGAGGTGCACGTGGGCGACGTGGTGCTGGTTCGCCCGGGCGAGAAGGTCCCCCTGGACGGCATCGTCCTGGACGGTCGCTCGAGCCTCAACACCGTGGCCCTGACCGGCGAGAGCCTGCCCCGCGACGTGGCGCCCGGCGACGACGTGGCCAGCGGCGTGGTCAACGTGAGCGGCGCCCTGCGCGTGCGCGTGAGCAAGGAGTTCGACGAGTCCACCGCCTCGCGGATCCTGGACCTGGTGCAGAACGCAAGCGAGGGCAAGTCACGGAGCGAGAGCTTCATCAGCCGCTTCGCCCGCGTGTACACCCCCATCGTGGTCTTTGCCGCCATCGCGCTGGCCATCGTCCCACCCCTACTGTCGGGCGACTTCGCGACGAGCCTCTCGGTCTGGCTGCTGCGCGCGCTCACCTTCCTGGTGGTCTCGTGCCCCTGCGCGCTGGTGATCAGCATCCCGCTGACCTTCTTCGGCGGCATCGGCGGGGCGGGCCGGCGCGGCATCCTGATCAAGGGCTCCAACTACATGGAGGCGCTGGCCAAGGCCCAGACCGTGGCGTTTGACAAGACAGGCACCCTGACCCAGGGCAGCTTCGAGGTGGAGGCCGTGCACCCCGACGCCATCGACGCCAACAGCCTGCTGCACCTCGCGGCCCACGTGGAGCGCTACTCCATGCATCCCGTCGCCGTGACGCTGCGCAACGCCTACCCCAACGAGCATGATGACTGCGACGTGAGCGACGTGGAGGAGGTTCCCGGCCAGGGCGTGCGTGCCATGGTGAACGGCAGGCAGGTCGTGGCGGGCAGCTCTCGCCTCATGGAGAGCGTCGGCGCCCAGTGGAGGCCCTGCGACCATAAGGGCGCCATCATCCACGTGGCCGTGGACGGCGTCTATGTGGGTCACATCGTGGTGGCCGACCAGGTCAAGGCAGGTGCGAGGGAGTCGTTGGCCCGTATGAGGGCCGAGGGGGTCCAGCGCCTGGTGATGCTCACGGGGGATGGTGACGAGGTGGCCGAGCAGGTCGGCGGCTCGCTGGGCATCGACGACGTGAGGGCAAACCTCCTGCCAGGCGACAAGGTGGCCGCCGTCGAAGGGCTCATCGCGAGCAAGCCCGAGGGCACGACCGTGGCCTTCGTGGGCGACGGCATCAACGACGCACCGGTCCTGGCGCGCGCGGACGTGGGCATCGCCATGGGAGCCATGGGTTCCGACGCTGCCATCGAGGCTGCGGACGTGGTGCTCATGGACGACGGCCTGGACAAGATAGCCGAGGCCATTCGCATCGCCCGGAAGACCCTGGCGATCGCGCGGCAAAACATCGCCTTCGCCATCGGCGTGAAGCTGGCGATCCTGGTGCTGGCAGCGCTGGGGCTGGCCCCCATGTGGCTCGCGGTGTTTGGTGATGTGGGCGTCATGGTGCTGGCGGTACTCAACGCGAGTCGGACGCTTCGGATCTGAGGGGCGATGACGCACTCGCGCGTGAGTCCAACAGAAGGGGCCAACTGACAGGAACCGCAGGTGAACCGGATGGGTTGCCTGCGGTTTTCTCACTTATGCCGCGGCAGCCGCCCTCGCTTGTCTACCTTTGTCTGTCCCCGCTACCGTTCTCTATGCCGATTCCTGATTCCGACATCGGTGACGACCATTCTCTATGCCATCTCCTGACCCTAGTCGCATTCTCTATGCATTTCCCTGAAGCCGTCCGACAAAAGCCCAGGTAGATTTCCGTCGGGTTCAGGAATCGGCATAGAGAAGAGGATGGAATCAGAGAGATGCATAGAGAACAAACGAACGGGGGGAGAAAGGGACGGGAGAACGCAAGGGGACGGGGGCACGGGGGGGACGGGGAGACGCAGGGGGATGACTCCGGAAAGGCGAGAGATGCCAGCGGAGAGAAGCCTCCCTACCGGCGCCTGTCGCGCCGTCCGCGCAAGCCCACGACCAGCGCGACCACGCCCACGACGCAGATGGCAGCGCTCANAAGGACCCGGGCCACCACGGCGAGCGTGGATGCAACGCGATGCGGCGACTCATACACCACGAGCGCGCCCGGCACCTGTGCCAAGGCCTCGAGACGCGCCGCCATGGCCCCCTCCCGCCGAGGCAGGAAGCCCTCGAAGAAGAAGTGCTCCATGGGAAGTCCCGAGGCCACCAGGGCACAGGTCACGGCAGAGGGACCGGGGATGACCTCGACGCGCAACCCACGGTCGAGCGCCGCGTCCACCAGCTGCTGGCCGGGGTCCGACACGCCGGGCATGCCCGCGTCGGACACGAAGGCCACGCGTTCGCCTCCCTCGNCAACGACGAGGCTCGCCAACTGGGCAAACGTCGAACGCCCTGTGCGTTATGGCGTGCAAGGCGAGAGGGACGTGCGTTCATGCATGCATCCGACGCAATTCACCCTTGACTCCCCTATCCAAGCTCCCTACAATCCAACTCAAGTTATGAGTGATTGCTCATATACGCATCATCTAGGGAGCGCACCATGGAAGAGAAGGAAAACAGGGTCAAGCTCGCACGCATCCTGACGTCTGCGGGGCTCCTCGTGGCAGCGGCGATAGCCAGCCGCCTCGCGAGCCTCGGCCTCTGGCAGCAGCTGCTCCTATACCTGCCTGCCTACCTCGTGGCGGGCTACGACGTGGTGCTCGAGGCGCTGGAGTGCGTCGCGCACGGCGAGCCCTTCGACGAGGACCTGCTCATGACCATCGCCACCGTGGGCGCCCTCCTCATCGGCTTCCTCCCCAACGGAGAGCCCGAGTTCGCCGAAGCAGTCTTCGTGATGCTCTTCTTCCAGGTAGGCGAGCTCTTCGAAGACCTGGCCGAGGACCGTGCACGAGACTCCATCAGCGAGCTCATGGACATCCGACCCGACGTGGCAAACCTCGAGCGCGACGGCGAGCTCGTCTCGCTCGACCCCACGGAGGTGCACGTGGGCGACGTGGTGCTGGTTCGCCCGGGCGAGAAGGTCCCCCTGGACGGCATCGTCCTGGACGGTCGCTCGAGCCTCAACACCGTGGCCCTGACCGGCGAGAGCCTGCCCCGCGACGTGGCGCCCGGCGACGACGTGGCCAGCCGCCGGCGACGATGCCCTCCTCGACGGCCGCGCGGGTGGCCTGCAGCGCGTCCTCGATGCGGTGCTTGATCTCCTTCAGCTCGACCTCGGTGGCCGCGCCGACCTTGATGACGGCGACGCCGCCGGCCAGCTTGGCCTTGCGCTCCTGGAGCTTCTCCTTGTCGAAGTCGGAGTCGGTGTGCTCGATCTCGGAGTTGATCTGGCCGATGCGCTCCTGGATGGCCTCCTTGGAGCCCGCGCCGTCGACGATCGTGGTGTTGTCTTTGGTGATCTTGACGGACTTGGCGCGGCCCAGCATCTCGGCGGTGATGTCAGAGAGCTCGACGCCGAGCTCCTTCATGGCAACCTGGCCGCCGGTGACGATGGCGATGTCCTCGAGCATGCGCTTGCGACGGTCACCGTAGCCGGGAGCCTTCACGGCGGCGACGTTGAGGGTGCCGCGGAGCTTGTTGAGGATCAGGGTGGCCAGGGCCTCGCCGTCCACGTCCTCGGCGATGATCAGCAGCGGGGAGCCGCTCTTCTGAATCGCCTCGAGCACGGGCAGGATGTCCTGGATGTTGCTGACCTTCTGGTCGGTCATCAGGACATAGGGGTTCTGGAGCTCCGCCGTCATGGTGTCGTTCTCGGTGGCGAAGTAGGGCGAGATGTAGCCCTTGTCGAACTGCATGCCCTCGACGGTGTCGATGTCGATGCCGAAGGTCTGGGACTCGTCGACGGTTATGACGCCGTCCTTGCCCACGACGTCCATGGCGTCAGAGATCTTGTTGCCGATCTGGGGGTCGCCGGCCGAGATGGTGCCGACGGCGGCGATCTGTTCCTTGGTCGAGACGTCCTGCGAGGCGACCTTCATCTGGTCGACGGCGGCGGCGACGGCCTTGTCGATGCCGCGGCGAATCGCGATGGGGTTGGCGCCGGCGGCGACGTTGCGCAGGCCCTCGTTGACGATGACCTGGGCGAGCAGGGTCGCGGTGGTGGTGCCATCACCCACGGTGTCGTTGGTCTTGGTGGCGACCTCCTTCACTAGCTGGGCACCCATGTTCTCGACGGGGTCCTTGAGCTCGATCTCCTTGGCGACGGAGACGCCGTCGTTGGTGATCGTGGGAGCGCCGTAGGAGCGCTGAAGGGCGACGTAGCGGCCCTTGGGCCCGAGGGTGGTGGTGACGGCGTCAGCCAGCGTGTTCACGCCCTTGGCGAGCTTGGCGCGCGCGTCGGTGCCAAAAGAGATGTCCTTGGCCATTCTGTGTACCTCCAAAGTCTCGCTCGCGGGAGGCGAGCGTCCTGTGCCTGCCTGCTAAGAGCTACTCGCTGATGATGGCGTAGATGTCGTCGGCACGGAGGAGCAGGTAGTCCTCGCCGTCGAGCTTGACGTCGTTGCCGCCGAACTTGCCATAGAAGACCTGGTCGCCCACCTGGACGTCGACGGCGATGCGCTCACCCTTGTCGTTGAGCTTGCCGGCGCCGACGGCGATGACCTCGCCGCGCTGGGGCTTCTCCTGCGCGCCGGAAGAGATGTAGAGACCGGTCGAGGTCTTCTCCTCCTTGGGGGCGGGCTTGACGAGGACGCGGTCGCCCAAAGGCTTAAGAGTCATGGTGAGTTCCTCCTTCTTGGGGGCATCGCAGATGCCCGATTCGCAGGCAGGGCCACCGCTGACCCTGTCGCTCAGCCAACGCTGTGAATAATACCCAGAACCGATTCCTTATACAACGAGAGAGAAAAAATCTTACAGACGGCACTTAGATTTTCTGCAACGGCAGAAGTCAGGGGAGAGGAGCCGCCAACGAGGGTCGTGGCTCCTCTCCCCTGAGGGAATCTGTCGGGCCGTTGGCGCAGCTACAGGCCCCCGAGCTCGCTCAGCCAGAGGGCGGAGCTGGCATCGCTGGGCATGCGCAGGTCGCCACGGGAGCTCACCGCCACCGAGCCCACCTTAGGGCCGTCCGGCAGGCAGCTGCGCTTGAACTGCTGAGAGAAGAAGCGCCGGTAGAAGGTCTTGAGCCAACGCAGGATGGTCTGGTCGTCGTAGTCCTTGCCCAGGGCGTAGCGGGCGAGCCGGAACACCTTGCGAGGGCCGAAGCCACGCCTGAGCGCCTGGTAGAGGAAGAAGTCGTGCAGCTCGTAAGGACCCACCAGGTCCTCCGTGCGCTGCGCGATGCTGCCGTCCTCCTCGGCGGGAAGGAGCTCGGGCGAGACGGGCGTGTCCAGCACGTCCAGGAGCACGCGCCGCAACGGCTGGGACCCAGTCGTGTCTGCGACGTGCCTCACGAGGTGACGCACCAGCGTCTTGGGCACGCCTGCGTTGACGCCGTACATGGACATATGGTCGGCGTTGTAGGTGCACCAGCCCAGGGCGAGCTCCGAGAGGTCGCCCGTGCCCACGACGATGCCGCCCACCTGGTTGGCGATGTCCATGATGATCTGGGTGCGCTCGCGGGCCTGGGCGTTCTCGTAGGTGACGTCACGCAGGGCCTCGTCGTGTCCGATGTCGGCGAAGTGCTGGCGGACAGCAGGCACGATGCCCACCTCGCGCAGGGTCGCCCCCAGCGCCCTCGACAGCTCGAGCGAGTTGTCGTGCGTGCGGTCGGTGGTTCCGAAGCCGGGCATGGTCACGGCGACGATGCCAGATCGGTCGAGGCCCAGGAGGTCGAAGGCACGCGCCATCACGAGCAGCGCAAGCGTCGAGTCGAGGCCACCAGACACGCCGATCACCGCGGACTTGGCGTGGATGTGCCCGAGGCGGCGGGCCAGGCCATGCGACTGGATGGCCAGCACGTCCTCGCAGCGCTGCGCGCGCGTCTGGGGCTCGTCGGGCACGAAGGGGTGCGGGTCGACCCAACGCGTGAGGGGCGTCTCGGCGGCCTCGAGCGAGAAGCTCGAGCGAACGTAGCCCGCAGCCTCGGGCGAGGCGGCCGTGGCAAAGGTCGAGAGGCGACGACGCTCGCCCACGAGGAACTCGAGGTCGATCTCAGACGTGGCCTGCCGCTCGCCGAAGGGCCTGCCCTCCGCAAGGAGGGAGCCGTTCTCGGCCACCATGTCGTGGGCGGAGAAGACCACGTCCTGCGTGGACTCGCCCCAGCCGGCGCTGCAGTAGACGTAGGCACAGGCCAGGCGCGCGCTCTGCCCCACCACGAGGGAGCGGCGGTAGTCCGCCTTGCCCACCACGGCGTTGGAGGCGGAGAGGTTGCAGATGACCGTGGCCCCTGCCATGGCGTGCGCGATGGAGGGCGGGCTGGCTACCCAGAGGTCCTCGCAGACCTCAGCCGCGACCACGAGGTCGGGCAGGCTTTCGCAGCAGAAGAGCTGGCGCGCACCAAAGGGGACGCCAGACTGGCCGGCGAAGTCCACGAGCGTGACGTCGAGGGGACCTGCGACGAAGTGGCGGCCCTCGTAGAACTCGTTGTAGGTGGGGATGCTGAGCTTGGGCACGATGCCCAGGACATGGCCGTGCGCGACGGCGACTGCGCAGTTGTAGAGCTTGCCGGCGACGCTCACGGGGCAGCCCACGAAGACGAGGGCGTCCAGCGAGGCGGTCTCTTGGGCGAAGGAGGCGACGGCCCTCTCGGCCGCCTTGACGAGGGACTGCTGCCAGAAGAGGTCCTCGCAGGTGTAGCCCGTGACGCAGAGCTCGGGCAGGACCACCAGGCGCGCGCCCGAGCGCACGACATCGGTCGTCTCGGCCACGCAGGCGCTCAGGTTGAAGTCGACGTCGGCCACGCGGACCTGGGGCGTGCGCGCCGCGACCTTGACGAATCCGTCTTGCATGGCAACCTCGCTTCTCTTGGCCTACCCCGCAATCCTAGCAGCTCGAAGCCTACGGAGCCGGGCGAGAGGGGCGGGCCGCCTCGGCGCTACGCCTCCCAGACCGCACGCCCACCCAGGTAGGTGGCCATGGGGCGCGCCCGCTGGAACCCCTCGGCAGGGACCTCGAGGAGGTCCGCATCCCAGACGACGAAGTCGGCGAGCATGCCAGGCGCGATGGCCCCCAGCTCACGCCCGCGGCCCACCGCCGCCGCAGACCCCGCCGAGTAGGCACGAAGCGCCGCCGCGCGGCCCACCGCGTGCTGCAAGTACCAGCCGCCTGTGGGAAGGTGGGTGTCCGGCGCGCTGCGCTCGAAGGCGCACCAGAGCACGTCAAGGCTGTTGGGGGGCACCACGGGGGCGTCGGTGCCAAAGGCCATCGTCACGCCCTGGCGGGCGAACTCGTCGAAGGGCCACATGCGCTCGGCGCGCCACTCCCCCAGGTCTCGAGCGGGCTGGTCGACGTCGATCGTCACGTGCGGTGGCTGCACGGAGGCGACCACGCCGGCGCGGGCGAGGCGGGCGACGTCTTCGGGATGGATGTCCTCGATGTGCTCCAGTGTGTTGGCGCCCTGGCTCGGCGTGCCGAAGAGGCGCCTCGCCTCCTCGAAGATGCCCACGGCGGCGTGGACGGCCTCGTCGCCGATGGTATGGATGCGCACGGCATGCCCACGCCCGGCTGCGGCCAGCACCAGCTCGCGCATGCGTTCGGGCGCCACGGTGGGCCGCCCCACGTCGCCGGCAAAGCGGGGGTTGGCGTACTCGTCGCTCGCCCAGGCAGTGTGCTGGCTGCTCACCCCGTCGAAGAACTGCTTGAAGCCGGGAGCGCGGAGCAGCGGACCTCGCCAGCGGGACTGCAGGCCCTCGAGAATCGACTGGTCGTCTCCCAGCGTGGGGAAGAGGTGCGCGCGCAGGCTGAGCTCGTCCGCCTGCAGCAGTGCCTCATAGACCTGCGGGTTGATGCCGTCGGCACCCGGCACCAAGGAGAGCGCCATGTCGCAGACGGAGGTGACGCCCATGGCGTTGAGCCTCCGGAAGTAGTCACGGTAGATTCCGCGAAGCTCGCCCATGGAGAAGCTTCCCAGCACGCGCCCCACATAGAGCATGCCCGCCGCTTCGCGGAGAACTCCCGTGAGCCTGCCATCGGCGTCGCGGTCGAAGAAGCCTCCCGCGGGCGGCTCGGTCCCCTCGTCGATGCCCAAGGCGCGAAGGCCCGCCGAGTTGACCCAGAGGGTATGGGCGTCGCCGGAGTACATGGCCACCGGGCGGTCGGGGAAGGCGGCGTCGAGCGACGCCTTGGTGGGGGGCACGGGCGAATCCCAGAAGGTCTCGCGCCAGCCGTGGCCCAAGAGCCAGCCGTCAGCCGGCCTCGTCCTGGCGAATTCGACCATGTGAGAGACGCAGTCGGCCTCGCTCGTGCCCCGATACTCCGTGGCGAGCGCAGAGGGGAAGAGCGCCGCGTGCAGAACGTGCTGGTGGGCGTCGTGGAAGCCGGGGCAGACGAAGGCGTCGCCCAAGTCGAGGACGCGCGCGCCCGGACCGACAAGCTCGTCGGCCTGGTCGTAGTGGGCGACCTTCGTGATGCGGCCGTCCTCGACAGCGAACGAGAGAGGGTCGGCCTCATCCCCCAGCCCGTCGAAGACCCTTCGCGATGCGACGACCAGATCGGCTGCCATGGTCCTCTCCCCCAACCTCCCACGGGCCCGGGTCTGGGACTTGGCCACGGCCGCGGACGCACGATTTACTCGCTCATTCTATAGTCCAGTGCGGGACATCATGGCCCGGCAAGGGACGTCGGGGCCCTCGCCGGGGTGTCCCGATCAGAGCAGCGCCTCGCGGATGAGCCCGATGAGGAAGCGCACGCCCTGCAGGTAGGCGCGTCGCGTGATGCGCTCGTCGGTGCCGTGAACGCCGCGCTCGACCTCCTCGTCATCCGCCACGAAGGGGGAGAATCGCAGGCACGAGTCACAAACGCAGTCGTACATCTGGGCGTCCGACGCGCCAACGACGATGGCGGGAATCAGCTTGAGCGGCTCTTCCGACTCAGGCTCCCTGAAATAGCGGGCGGCGACGCGCTCGAGGAATCTGAAGCCCGGACCGTCCGAACGCGACACCTGCGACGGGCTGTTGCTCACCTCGGCGAGCAGCTCGACCTCCACAGGCAGGTCTGCCAGGAGCTCCCTCACCCGCGCCACGACCGCCGCGCAGGTCACCCCGGGAAGCATGCGGAAGTTGACGACGGCGCTCATGTCCTGCGGGAGCACGTTTGCCTGCTTGGACCCGCCCTCGATCATGGTGGGCGCCACCGTGGTGGTGACGAGGGGGAAGAGCTCGCGCGAGCCGAGGAACAGCCGGGCGATGGCATCGGCGTTGCGGTCGATCGCGTCCCGCGTGCCCTCCCCCTCACCTGACCTCACCAGAGAGGCGAGCGGCTCCTGGCTCACCCAGGGTGCCACGGCCTCGAGCGTCCTGCGGCTCAGCTCCGTCAGCTCGACGGGCCAAGGGTCCCTGGCCACGCGGGCGATCGCCTCGCCAAGCGTGGCCAGGGAGCTGCCCCCGAAGGGGTTCGATGAGTGGCCGCCGTGGCTCCTCACCGTAAGGCGCAGGTCGGCGTAGCCCTTCTCGGCGAGGCTGACCCTCATGCCGTGGTGGCCTGGGGCCCCGTAGAGCCCGGTGTCCACGATGCGGTAGTCGCCCTCGTCCACCAGCCATGCCAGGCGAATCCCACGCCCGGCGAGCAGCGCGCCCATGCGCCGGGCTCCAGACTGCAGGGTCTCCTCGTCCTGCCCGAGGGCGACGAGGAGCGTGCGGCGAAGCGCCCAACCATGCGAGAGCGCGTACTCGATCGCCTCAAAGTACCCCACGACCTGGTCGGTCATGTCCAGCGCGCCGCGTCCCCACACGTACTCCCCGTCCACGTGCCCCGAGAACGCGCCATGCGTCCAGTCGCCTTCCGTGCCGGGGACCACGGGAACCACGTCGACGTGACCCATGAACAGGGCCGGGTCGAGCGAGGGGTCGCTTCCCGGAAGCGTGAGCAGGAGGGAGTGGTCAACGCGCTCGGCTGTCGCCGCGGCGAAGGTCAGGGGAAAGGAGGCGTGCAGATGGCCCTCGAGACGGTCGAACGCCGCCCAGTCGGTCAGCTCCCGGGACGGGCCGTCCACCGTGGGTATGGCGAGCGCGTCACCGAGCCTGCGGCAGGCGGCGTCGCCGTCGAGGTCGAGGTAGTCGCCCTCGTGCGCGAAGTAGCGCCAGACCTCGGCCACGCCCTACTCCCCCGCCTTCGGCCCGTCGAGGTAGCGCGCGAGGAACTCGCGCGTGCGCGGCAGCTCTGGGGAGGAGAACATCTTCCCGGGGTCCCCGGACTCGGCGATGACGCCCTGGTCCATGAACACGACCTTGTCCGAGACGTTCTTGGCGAACTCCATCTCGTGGGTCACGACGACCATGGTCATCCCCTGGGCGGCCAGGTCGCGCATGACGGAGAGCACCTCTCCCACGATCTCGGGGTCGAGGGCAGAGGTGGGCTCATCGAACAGCATGAGGTCGGGCTTCATGCAGAGGGCGCGGGCAATGGCAACACGCTGCTTCTGCCCGCCCGAGAGGGACGTGACGGCGGCATGCGCGAAGCCCGCGAGCCCAACGGACTCGAGGTTGCGCATCGCCTCGGCCTCGGCCTCCTCCCTGCTCATCTTGCCGAGCGTGACGGGAGCGAGGGTGCAGTTCTGGAGCACGTCCATGTTGTTGAAGAGGTTGAAGCCCTGAAAGACCATGCCAATCTTCTCGCGCAGGCAATTCACGTCCACGTGCCGGGAGGCAAGGTCCTCTCCGTGGAACCAGACGTGGCCCGCGTCGGGCGTCTCGAGGAGGTTGATGCAGCGCAGCAGGGTTGACTTGCCGGAACCGGAGGCCCCGATGATGGTCACGACCTCGCCGAGCATGACCTGGAAGTCGATGTCCCTCAGCACGACGTTGCTGCCAAACGACTTGCGCAGCCCCTCGACGCGGATGATTGGGTCCATGGGGCCCTCCTCCCTCTTTGCCATCACCGGAGTCACGACCTCTTGCTCGCGGAAGTCCATGTCCTACCTGCCTCCCATGTCGTTCTTCTCGGCGGGGTGCCTCGGGGAGAGCCTGACGCGACTGGGGTCTGCCATGCCGCCGGCGGTGCCGTGCGTCGAGGTCATGTCCGACGTGGAGAGCACCGGCCCGGGGCTCTGCACCTCGAGGTGCCGCGCGAACATCGAGAGCAGCTTGGAGGCGACCATGGTGAGGACGAGGTAGCAGACCGCGGCGATGGCGTACACCTCGAGCTGGCGATAGTAGATGCCAGCCACCGTGGTCGTCGCGAACATCAGGTCGAAGACGCCGATGACCGAGAGGACGGAGGAGTCCTTGATGTTGACGACGAGCTCGTTGGACAGGGCGGGGATCGCGTTCTTTATGCCCTGGGGGAAGACGACCTTAGTCATCGCCTGCCACTGCGAGAGGCCCAGCGAGCGTGCGGCCTCGGCCTGGCCCACGTCGACCGCCTCGATGCCGCCGCGCAGGACCTCCATCATGTAAGCGGTGGAGTTGAGCGAGATGGTCGTGAGGCCGGCGACGAAGGTGCTCCAGATCGCGCCGATCTGGGACGTGCTCATGCCGGTCCCGCGCAGGATGGCGAAGCCAGCGAAGTAGATCAGTAGGGACTGGACCATCATCGGGGTCCCGCGCACCATGGCGGAGTAGGCCTTGGCGAAGGTGGTGCCCACGACCTTGAGGAAGCGGACGAGGTCGTTGTCGGGGCGGTCAACCGTCTGTATGCGCAGGAAGACCAGGAGTATGGCGAGGAAGAAGGCGATGACCGTGCCGAAGGTGGCGAGCCCAATGGTGGTGGCGATGCCCTTCGCGAAGACGTCGCGGCCCTCGTAGAGCATGTAGATGGCTCCGCCCAGAAAGTCCGTCGGGTTCGAATCAGACGAGATGGCTGCCGACACCGCCGAGCATAGCCCCATCACGGCGCGGTCGACGAAGAGCACGGCAAAGATGGCCACGACTGCATACGAGAGGTACCTCTCCGCTCGCTTGGCGCCGGGACGCACGAACGGGGAGACCCGCATGTAGTCGCGCCACCTGGCGAGCTTGTTGGCGAGCGCGACGAGCGAGAGCGCGACCCACGCCACCAGGACGTAGTACAGGACGACTTCCACCGCGTAGGCGCCCCTGAGGAAGCTCCAGGGGGAGCGGGGCTGCATCGAAAGCCAGATGCCCGCAAGCGCGAGGACGCTCGTACCCAGGAATACGTATCGGTGGTCTGATGTCACGAAGCTGGCTAGGCGTCCGTGCGACCTTGGCGCGTCTGGCGCGCCAGCCTCGGCAGGCGATGTTTCGGCGGGTCTGGTAAGGCCCTCCCGGTCTGTGCCCATGAGCACAACCTCCTAGGAATTAATGGGGAGAGGAGCGGCGACGCACCTCGTCGCCCGACATGCGGGAGGCGAGGTGCGCGTTCCGGGTTGGGAACGACTTGGCGTGGTTGGGAACAACCTGGTACGCTGCCCGGACTACGCCGGCTGGCGCTCGACGCAGGCGTCGAAGACGGACTGGCGCTCGTCGGTGGAGACGGTCGCGAGGGCGTCGTTGATCTTGGCGAGGACTGCGTCCTGACCCTTCGCGATGCCGGCGTTGGCAGGAACGGTCTCCGTGAAGCCCTTGCCCTCGGCGAACTGGACGGCGACCAGTCCGGGGTTGGCACGGAGGAAGCCATCGGTGTTCTCGGTGTTGAAGGTGATGGCGTCGCAGGTGCCCTGGTTGAGCTGCGAGATCTGGGAGGGCACGGAGTCGACTGGCGTGAGGTGGTTGACGCCGGGGATGTCGTCGATCACGTCGTCGAGCATGGTGTCCTTCTGGCCCAGGACGGCGGCACCCGAGAAGTCCTCGAGGCTAGTGGCGCTCGCGTACTGCGAGTCGCTCTTCACCAGAAGGCCAAAGCCACCCTCGAAGTAGGGGTCGGAGAAGTCGATGGCCTGGCGACGCTCTTCGGTGGCGCTCATGCCGGCCATGATGATGTCGATCTGGCCGTTGTTGAGGGCGTCGATGAGGCCGGTGAAGCTCATCTTCACGGCGACCGGCTCCATGCCGAGCGCGTCGGCGACCACCTTTGCCATCTGAACGTCGTAGCCGTCAGCGTACGCGCCGCTCACGTTCTGGATGGGAATGGTGTGGTCGCTCGCCTCGGACACCTGCCAGTTGTAGGGGGCGTACGCCGCCTCCATGCCGATGCGCAGGGTCTTGCCGTCGCCAAGGGTGCCGTCGTTCGAGGCAGAGGCAGAGGATGTGGAGCTGTTGTCTGTGGTAGAGCTCTGGGCTGCGGGGCCGCAGGCGGTGAGGACGGTCATTCCGGCGATGCTCAGGGCGCTGATGCCCGAGAGCTTGAGGAAGTCACGACGCGAGACGTGCTGGCGCTTCTCGTCTTGGGTGGCGTTTGTGATGGCTGTGCGAGAGTCGGTGGTCATGGCGGTTCTTCTTTCTTCCTGACTGTCTGTTAAGACCCCTTCCGCGAGCGCAACCGGAGGGGACCCATTCCCCTCCCCCTTGCAACTTAATGCGAGAAAGTTACGTCGCTAGGCATAAGCTACGCCCCTCGGACGCGCGTGACGCAAACTTCGTGGGATATGAAACATCCAGGTAACGCGCGTGATTCTCACCTGCCACAGAGCGACGGCGCGCGGCACTGGCGCGGCTGCATGTGGCGAGGCGCCTCTGTCGCAGCGGCGCTACGGAGCTGGCGGCGCGGTGCGGCCCCCTCCAGCACAGCAGCGGCCCCAGGCTTCGCAACCCCCGGCGCGGCAGCGGTCCCAGGCTTCGCAGCTCCTGACGCGGAAGCTCCTCAGCGCGGCAACGGCAGCTCCTCCGAGTTGTATGCGGATTACGCATACAACTCAAAATCGGCCCAATACTTCTACCTGCGGAAACGTATTCTCCTGAAAATTTATATCAAATAGTGAAGAGAAAAACCGCACACAAATTTGGAAACTAGCTTTCAGGGTGACGCGGGGATGCCACAACGAGAGTTTGCAGCGGGCACGGGAGTCTCGCGACGGGCACGGGAGTCTCGCGGCAGACGTCCGGGCGACGATGCAGCAACTCCAGAGCCCAGACCCCCTAGTACACGAGCCGACTAGGAGAGCGAAGGAAGTCAAAGAGGCGCCTGCGGGCAAAGACGAGCGTCTCGTCCTCACATGCCAGGTCCTCTCCCAGATGCCCCGCAAGCCGACGCATCTGTCGGGCAAAGCTCTCGTAGCTGCCAAAGTGCAGGTTGGTGAAGGTGAGCACCGTGTAGCCAGCCGCGGAGAGGCCATCCGACCGGTCCCTGTCCAGACTCGGCTTCAGGCCCCCGCCATGCCACTGGTCGCTGTCGTATTCCACGACCACCCGCGCGTCCGGGAAGAGAAGGTCCGGGTACCGCCGGGCCCCACCCACCAACGCCGCAAGCTCGCCCCCGAAGCTCAGCTCCCTGTTCATCTCGAAGCGTCCCAGCCCGTAGCCCCCGTCGCGTACGGGCAGGCAGAACGCCATGGCCAGGTCCGTCTCGCGCGGGGAGGCGCTGCCCTCGTGCACCATCCCCAGGTCCTCGAGAGCCCTCGCCGCGCAGCGGCGGCAGGTCGAGCGCTCCAGGTAGCCCCTCAGCCGGTCGAGCGACGTAGCCGGCGTCAGACCACTCGCGAAACCGTTGGGAGAGGCAGGGTCCAGCGCGTAGCTCCCCACGAGCTCGTGCGCCAGCGCGATTCGGCGCAGCCCAGAGAGCTCGGGCGCGAGCAAAAGGTAGGTAAGCTCTGGGCTGGGCAGGTAGATGCCGTCGGCGACCATCCTGAGCGAGCCCGGAGGGAGCGCGCCGGCAAGGAGGTGGTGTCTGACGTTCCTCAGGCCGCTTATCGCCGCGCGGCCGCCCACGAGCAGGTCAAGACGGACGTCCCCGGACGTCGGGTCGACGAGCGCTACCTCCAGGTCGGCGCAACCCACGCGCGAGGAGACGGCAGGGGGAGAGAGGCTGATTCCGCAATCGACGAGCTGCCGCTTGCGGCAGACGCAGCCATCGAGACGGCCCAGGCGAGCGACGGGAGGCGTGACACCGCGTATCCGCAGCCGCCTCCAGAGGCGCAGCGCCGTCCAGTGTCCAAGAAACAGTTTCATAGTAGATAATCACCTCTCCCCATAACCCCTCCATTGGGAGACATGATATTGGCCGGCATCTCGCAATTCTCATCTTCACGGGAATTCGACTGCAGGCAGCTGCATGCAAGCAATGTGCAGCCATGCGCTTTTTTGGGTCGCCAGTCACCCGATACGGCAGCATTCAATCGCGCAATCGTCTGCCTCGCGAGTTGTATGCGGATTCCGCATACAACTAGAAAACAACACAGGTCATCTACCTGTGGAAATCTAAACAGCTGAAAATTTAAATCAATTAATAAATCAAAAAACAGCAGACAATTTTATTAACTTCTTTTTAAGCGAGAGGAGCTGGCGGCACGAGTAACGAGCGGCCGGCAGACGGCGCGGTTCACAAGGCGGACGAAAGACGGCACGGGCCCCAAGGCGACAGGCGAGCGGCGCGGGGTCACGAGGTGCCAGCGAGACGCGAGCGACAGGCAGCGCGAGGTCGCGGGGTGCNCGATGACCGGAATCTCGAGCATCTGGGACTGGACGATGGGCGCGATGGCCGCGGGTACGGCGAGGGTGACGTAGCCCGCACCGGCACGGGCAGCAGCCAGGGCCGCCATCATGGGGGCACCGGGGAAGCGAGAGGAGCCTCCCACCACGAGCACCGAGCCGCGACGGAATTTGTCGTCGGCGCTCGAGGACGGGCGCAGGACGGAGTCGTAGTCGTCCAGGTCGGCCCTCCAGGCAACGGGATCTGCCTCGAGGACCAGACTCTCCGTCTGCTCGGCCAGGGGCGCCACCACGATGGCGCCGCAGGCGTCACGTCCGTCGTCCGAAAGCAGGCCCGGCTTGAGGGCGAGCATGGTCACGGTGAGGTCGGCCGCCACGCAGGCGTCCTCGGCAAGGCCCGTCTGGGCCGAAAGGCCGCTGGGCACGTCGACCGAGACCACCTGGACGTCGCTGCCGTTGAGGCAGCCGATCCAGATGTCGAAGGGTGCGCGGGGGACGCCGCGGAACCCCGTGCCCAGCATGGCGTCGATGGCCACGTCGGCGTCCGAGAGGAGCCCCTCGAGCAGCTCGCGCGGGGGAGCAACCACGATGGACACGCCCGCGACCTGCGCGCTCTTTGCCACCACGCGGGCGAGGTCACCCTTGATCTGGTCGGGCTCGACGGGAGTCACCGCATAGACTTCGACTCCCTTGGAGAGCAGCTCCTCGGCGGCGACCCAGCCGTCGCCCCCGTTGTTGCCCAGGCCGCAGAGCACGACCGCGCCCTGCGGATGCGCCAGGCGCAGCGCCTCGTTGGCGGCGGCGGTGCCGGCGCGGTGCATGAGCTCGGATATGCTCACGCCCACGTTGGTGAGCCCCGCCTCGACCCTCTTGATGTCCTCGATGTTGAGCACGGGCTGCATGTCAGCCTCCTATNTGTCCGTCATAGGCAACGCGGCCCAGCAGCCTGGACGCGATTCCCTCGCGGCGGCGCCCCTCGGCCACCACGATCTCCAGCAGCTCGAAGTCGGATCCCGCGAGGCTCGCCCCTGCGAACCCCACGAGCTCGCCCTGGTCGTGAGCCACCCACCAGCTGCGCTGGGGAGCGAAGAGCTCCTCGTAGAACATCTGGCGCGTCCAGGCGCTGTGGTCGCTCACCTGGTACGCGCCAGCCTCGAGCGCGGCGACGGCGTCGAGGTCGTTCACGGACATGGGCCGCAACTGCAGGTGACGCCCCGCGAGCGCGTCGGCGGTGCCGGTTACCCTCACGCTGGCGGGGGGCNGGCGTGTTGTCGCAGTGCACCAGGCCGCAGTCCAGGCCGGCGTCGCGCAGGGCGCCCACCGTGTCCATGAAGCGCGTGCTCTGCTGGCGGAAGTCCCAGTCGCCCACCACGTCGGCGGTGGCGAAGTGGGTGAAGGTGCCCGCACACTCGATGCCACGATGGAAGTCGATCATGCGGCGGAACTCCACCGCGTCCTCCGGCATCACGCCGATGCGGCTCATGCCGGTGTCTATCGCCAGGTGGTACTTGCCGACCTTGTCCAGCGCCACGGCACGCTCGCCGTAGGCGAGCGCGAAGTCCATGTCGTACACCGAGGGCATGATGTCATGCTCGAGAAGCACGTCAATGCTCTGGAGCGGCGACTCGTTGAGCATGAGGACGGGCCACTCGATGCCAGCCTTCCTAAGCTCGACGCCCTCGTCCACCGTGGCCACGGCGAACTGGCTCGCGCCCGAGGCGTGCATGGCGCGGGCGCACTCGACCGCCCCATGCCCATAGGCGTCCGCCTTCACGGCGCACATCATCTGGACGCCCGGGCGCAGGAGCGCGGGCCAAGCGGGGCGGGGCCCCCGGGCACCACTGCGCCTCCGCGCCCGGCAGCACTGAGGTCCTGGATCACGGGCAGCTTCATGCCCATCATCTGCCCCAGGTAGGTGACGTGGTTCATGCCGCCGTCCACGAAGGCGTAGTGGGTGCCCTCGTTGGACTTGAGGTCCACGATGCCCGTGAGGTAGCTGCCGCACTCGGTGGCGAAGAAGCGCCCCATCTCCACCGTGAGCTCAACCTTGCCGGCGACCCTTCGCAGGTCCTGGGCGATCTGGCGGGCGGGGGCAAGCGTGTCCTGGAAGTCCTCGCCCTCGAAGAGGGGCACGGCCAGGCCGGGCCCGTACTCGAGGCGTCGGGGGCGCCAGCCGTGGCCGCGTTCGAGTTCGTCGAGCAGGTCCTCGAGCCTCTGCAGCTCGCGTGCCTGGTGCTTGAGCTTGCGGCGCTGGGTGCCCACGAAGTAGTGGATGCCCACAAGCTCCGCCGCGGGGAAGTTCTGGCGCTCGTCCACGATGGAGGTCAGGTCCTCGAGCGACATGCCAAACTGGCTGCCCCCGTTGAGCCTGAGCAGCACCGGGACGACCTTCCCCGCCTCCATGGCGCAGCGCTCGACCAGCTCGAACTGGAGGCGAGACTCCGCCGTGAAGACGCCCACGCCGTATGCGAGCGCCTCCCTCACGTCGTCCTCTCGCTTGCACACGCCGGAGTACACAATCGCCTGAGGGTCGATGCCCAGGGACTCGCAGATGCTGAGCTCGCCGGGGCTGCAGACCTCGAGCTTGAGGCCCTCCTCCGCCGCAGCTCGGGCGAGGAAGGGGTTGGCCTTGATGGAGTAGCAGAGTCCCACCTCGGGCCCGAAGGCCTCCCCCACCTCGCGCAGGCGCCGGCGGAAGGGGCCCAGCTCGAAGACGAAGCTCGGGGTACCGAAGTCCCTGGCGAGCGAGAGGAGCTCGTCTCCCGTGGCGAAGCCCCCCTCGGGGGCGAGCTTGCTGTACTGCCGGCTCATCGGCGCGCTCCCATCTGCGCCAGCTCGGCGCGGTCTATCTTGCCGTTCTTGGTGAGGGGCATCTGGTCCAGGCGGCGGACCTGCCGCGGGACCATGTAGGGGGGCAGCCTCTTTCCCAGCGCGTCGAGGAGCTCGTCCTCCGTGGGGGCGCCCAGGTAGAAGAGGCGGATGCGCTTGCGGCGCGCGTCATAGACGCAGCAGGCGCGCTCCACACCCTCCACGGCCTGCGCCGCGGCCTCGATGTCTCCCAGCTCGATGCGCTGTCCCAGGTGCTTGATCTGGTGGTCCTTGCGCGAGGCGTAGACCAGGTCGCCCCGCTCGTCGTAGCGGGCGAGGTCGCCCGTGCGGTACACGGGCTCGAGCCAGCGACGGTTGAGGGGGCTCTGGACGAAGGCGGCGGCGGTCTTCTCCCCGTCGCCCAGGTATCCCAGGCCCAGGGCAGTGCCGCCCACGCAGACCTCGCCCTCGACGCCGGGGGACGTGACCTCTCCCCCGTCCTCGTCCAGCAGGAAGACGCGCTCGTTGGGGAAGGCGCGTCCCATGGGGATGACCTCGTCGTCCTGGTAGTCGCGCTCGACCTCGAAGTAGGTGCAGTTGCAGGTGATCTCGGTCGGGCCATAGAGGTTCACGAAGCGGACGCCGGGAAGGAAGCTCCGCCAGACGCGCAGCTGCTTGGGGGGCATGACCTCGCCGGAGAAGAGGACGCGCCGCACCGTCCGGGGGACGCGGTAGTCGAAGCCGTGCATGATCGAGACGAAGCAGAGGGCGCTCACGGCCCACACCAGGGTGGTCACCTGGCCGTCCGCCAGGTAGTCCATGAGGGTCGTGGGGTTGGAGAAGTAGGGCCGCGGGATGATGCGCAGGGTCGCCCCGCGGCAGAGGCTCGAGTAGATGTCCTTGACCGAGACGTCGAAGTCGAAGGGCGCCTGGTTGCCCAGGACGTCCTCCGCGTCAATCCCGAAGATCTGGGTGAAGGTCGGGATGAAGTCGATGACCGAGCGGTGNGATCTCGGTCGGGCCATAGAGGTTCACGAAGCGGACGCCGGGAAGGAAGCTCCGCCAGACGCGCAGCTGCTTGGGGGGCATGACCTCGCCGGAGAAGAGGACGCGCCGCACCGTCCGGGGGACGCGGTAGTCGAAGCCGTGCATGATCGAGACGAAGCAGAGGGCGCTCACGGCCCACACCAGGGTGGTCACCTGGCCGTCCGCCAGGTAGTCCATGAGGGTCGTGGGGTTGGAGAAGTAGGGCCGCGGGATGATGCGCAGGGTCGCCCCGCGGCAGAGGCTCGAGTAGATGTCCTTGACCGAGACGTCGAAGTCGAAGGGCGCCTGGTTGCCCAGGACGTCCTCCGCGTCAATCCCGAAGATCTGGGTGAAGGTCGGGATGAAGTCGATGACCGAGCGGTGGGACACCACGACGCCCTTGGGCGTGCCCGTGCTGCCGCTGGTGAAGTTGACGTAGAGGGGATCGACGTCGATTGCCGACGCGCGCACCGAGGCGAGCGCGTCGGCGTCCGCCCGCGGGAAGGCGAGTGCCTCGTCGACGAGGGCGACCCTCGTGCCCGTCCCCTCGAGGGCACGGCGCGCGGCCTCCTCGTTGGCGCGGTCGGTGAGGACCAGGGCGGGTTCCAGGGCCCGGCAGATCGCCTGGATGCGCCCGTCGGGCTGACGCACGTCGAGCACGGAGTAGAAGCCCCCGGCATACACGCCGCCCAGCATGCAGCAGAGGGCGTCCGTGCTCTTCTCGAGGTAGAGGGCGAGGGCCTGGCGCGGAGCCATGCCCTGTGCGACGAGCCAGCTCCCCGCCCGACGGGAGCGGTCGAGTAGCTCGGCGTAGCTCAGCTGGGAGTCGGGGTCGACCACGGCCAGCTTGTCAGGCCTGAGCGATGCCTGGCCCTCGAGCCATTCGAGCACGTTTCTCATGTTCCTGCCTTTCCCGCGCCGTCTCGGGTGCCGTCCGCCTCGCGGACGTGCCAGGACGGCGCGACTAGTACGTGACCAGGATGTTGGAGCGACGGTCGAACTCCGCCGTGGAGCCCACGAGACGGGCGCGCACGTAGACGACCTTCTCCCCGTGGCCCGTGACGGGCAGGTCGAAGGTGGGGTCCTCGCTCCAGTCACGGACCAGCGCGGTGTCGTTGGAGCCCCTCTCGCCCACGTAGTACTGGTACTCGACCTTACGACCCAGGCCAGCGTAGGGTGTCGCCGTGACGCGAACCACACCGTCGCCGGGCTCCTCGTCGAGGGTCACCGCAGACAGCCTGTCTATGGAGCCGAGGTACTCGTCCCAACCGTCATACGAGTAGAAGTCGGACGTCACGTCCTGGCCCGTCTCAACGCGCGCGAGGAGCTCGCCAAAGGCCTTGGTGAAGCGCGCGGCGCCGTTGGCATTGAGGTGCTCGCCGTCCAGGAAGTCCGACTCGTCGGCCACGTATGCCGAGCCCCGGGCGAGGTTGAAGTCGAGGAAGCGGAAGCCCGCGTCCGTCACTACCTTTTGGGCGCGCGGCATCTGCTGGGAGTAGTAGTCGCCATAGCAGAGCACGTTGAAGGTGGGGCATGGGGCGACGACCACCGTCAGCTCGACCCCGTTGCTGCGGCAGAGGTCGCAGATGCGGCGCAGCGCGTCGAGGGTGTCGTCGCGGAAGGGCTTCCTGCCGTACTGGGACGAGAAGAGCAGCTCCTTCGCGTTGGTGTAGTCGATCACGAAGTCGTAGTTGCCATAGCCCTTGCCCTGGTAGTGCCAGTTGGGGTCGCGCTGCTTGACCGCCTCGAGCTGCGTGGTGCCGCCCAGGCGCTGGCGCAGGTTCTGGCTCACGGCGCGCGGGCCCATGCCCACGCGGTTGAAGGTCCAGGGGAAGAGGAAGTTGAGCGACTGGCTGGTCCCCGCGAACTCGTGGCTGCTCATGAGCCCCCACAGGGCGCGGGCGCGGTATCCCAGCGGCTGTCCCTCGCAGCGGGCCAGGAGGTAGGCCATGCGGGCGTTGGGGTAGGAGCCCTCGGAGAAGCTCGCGTAGTCCACGCCCAGGATCGCCCGCTTCACGTGATGGTCGCGGATGGCCTGCTCTATGCCTATGTAGGAGTCCTCGAGCGACTGCGCCGACGAGGAGAGGCTGAAGGAGCTGGCGCCGAGGGTGCCGTCGAGCACCTGGAGGTCGAGGGAGCGCTCAGACACCGAGGAGCCCACGACGATGGTGTCTATGTCCTGGCCTGCCATGGAGCGGTACTCCGACCAGCGAACGGAGCTCAGGCTGCCATAGGGGTCGAGGAGCAGCGTGGCAAGGACGTTGGCGAGGGCGAGAAGGGCCAGGGTCACCAGGGTGCCGAGCGCTCGGCGAGCCCAGGTGCGACGGCGACCGGGGACGACGTCCGTGTCCATGGGTACCTCCCTCCCGCTAGAAGTTCGCATACATGAACCCTCCCGCGCCGCCGATCGAGAACGCGTACGAGGACGCGATGAGGAAGAGCAGGGCCACATAGGCGCAGGTCCTGACCAAGAGGCCGCGCGAGAGCACTAGCTCGCGCACGTCATGCCCACGCTCCTCGACGAGGCTCACCGCGAAGATGGCCACACAGCCTATGATCGCGATGTAGCTGACACCAAGCGGCCCCGCCGCCTTGGGCCCGAAGAGTTCGGCCAGGGTGGGCTTCATCAGCTGCGGCGCGAAGTTGAGGAAGGTTGCCCTCAAGCAGGTGAGGGAGTCGCCGAAGTCGTAGATGCGGTCGAAGTACCAGCCCAGGTTGACCACCAGGAAGGTGCGCAGGGTCGCCCAGACGCGCCAGAGACGGGGGTGGGAGTCGGCGCCGAGCGCCGTGCGCATGCGGGCGAAGGCCGGCGAGAACAGGTCCGCCGCAGCGATGACCAGGCCGTTGTAGAGGCCCCAGGCCACGTAATGGACCTCCGCGCCGTGCCAGACGCCCACGATGAGGAAGACCAGCACGTTGGCGCAGCAAGCCGGCAGCGTCCGCCCGAGGTGGCGTCCCAGCCTCTCTCCCGACCAGCGGCCGAGGGCCTTCATGGGACGAGTGAGGGCGAAGGGATAGAAGACGTAGTCGCGCATCCACGCGCCGAGCGAGACGTGCCAGCGCCTCCAGAAGTCGGCGAGCGAGACAGCGAAGTAGGGGCGCTTGAAGTTGGGGGCCATCCGCACGCCCAGGAGCTCCGAGGCGGCGAGCACCATGTCGATGCCGCCGGAGAAGTCGGCGTACTGCTGGGCGGAGTAGAGCAGAATCCCGAGGACGACGACCGACCCGGGCATACCCGCGTCCACGGACGAGAAGATGGCGTCAATCCTGCCAGAGAGGACGTTGGCAACGGCGTACTTCTTCATGGCGCCGAAGAGGAAGAGGAGGAGCGCCCGACGCGCGCGGTCCCAGTCGGCGCGGTTGCGACCCAGGAGCTGGGGGGCGAGGTCTGCCCAACGGTTGATGGGACCCTGGATGAGCTGGGGAAAGTACGAGACGAAGAGCAGGTAGCGCGGGAGGCTGCGCTCCGCCTCCACCCTGCCGTTGTAGCAGTCGAGCAGGTAGCCCACGGCCTGGAAGGTGTAGAAGGAGATGCCCAGGGGAAGCACCAGCCCCAGGCTCGAGGGCGAGGGGGCCGCGCCCGCCTGCCAGAGGATGACGTTCCAGTACTTGAGGTAGCCCAGCGCCCCCAGGCAGCAGGCGAGGGCCACCAGGAGCACGACGCGACGCAGCCGGGCAAAGCGAGCCTTGATCTCCTTCTTCACCGCCCGGTCGGGGGCGGCCTTGCGCCGGTCGCGGCATTCGGCGTCGAGCCGGGCCAGGGCGAGGCCCGCCGCCCAGGTGACGGCCGCCGTGGCAATGACGAGCCAGAGCGTGGGAAGGCCGCCCATGAGGCAGTAGAAGCAGAGGCTACCGGCAAGGAGCACGACCCACTGTCCCCGGCCGAGGATGCGGCCCACGCCAAAGTAGGTGACGGCGAGGGCGGCGAGGAAGAGGACGAAGTTGAGGGAATAGAGCTCCAAGCGGGCACCTCACCTTCCTTTCTTGCCCCGCGTCGTCTGACGGGGCATCCGAGGTGCTCGGCTGCCCGCGCTCAAGATAAAAACGTTTCAGCACTCCAACTGTGACAGGCAATCGGGCGAATGGCAGCGCCTACGGCGCGAAACCATCGAAATCGCCAGAATCCCCATATGCGGGCTGAACAAGGAGGGTCGATTGCGTCTGATCCTAGGACGGGGAGGACCTGCCAGGGCGCGCGCCACGAAGGGGCGTGCGGGATGTCCGGCCTCCGGGCGGGGAGATGAAGCCTATGCGTTGCGCTTCCGGTAACGGGGGTAGAGCTACGCGTTGCGCTTCCGGTGGCGGCCGCGTGGCCTCCTGGCCTTCGCGCTCCCCTCCATGATCGTGTGAACCGCCTCGCGGATGTTGGGAGGCGTGCGCTGGTAGAGGTCGGCGAACTCGAAGTAGCCGTCCTCGGCGAGGTAGCCGCGACGGGTGCCGCCGGCGGGGTCGCCACCGTCCTCGATGCCGAAGAGCTCGTTGGGCGTGCACGAGAGGACCCGGCAGACGTCCCAGACGTAGCGGGACTTCAGGCTGTTGCGACCCACCTCCCAGGCGTTGTAGGTCGACGGCCCGACGCCGAGCTCCGTGGCGACGTCGGCCTGGCTCTTGCCCGACCTCACCCTCAGCTCCTTGAGCCTCAGCCTTCGTTCCACCGTCCGTCTCCCATGCGCCGACCTGCCTGCATGGGGCCATTCTTTATGAGGACACGCCGGCCGAATATATGGACCATGTCGAAACGTCTGAGTTGGCCACCAATATCCACGTACCGTAGACTTTGTAATACACGCGAAGGCAGAAACGAGCTTGAAACCCACGAACGGAGAGCCATGGATGACGAGAGGGACTTCACTGCCCCGGACCCGAGCCAACCGTACCGGTTGGACGGGACCGACAGGACCGTCACCTATGCGGAGATGACCGCAGAGATAGACCCCGAGCTCCTTCCCTGCAGCAACGCGGACCTGGAGCTTCTGCTCTCGCTCATGGGAGCGACGCCGGTGGAGAGGGACTGAGACGCGGACGCCTGCGGGTGGCCACGGGGCCCCAGCACGGGAACTGGAGTCATTCTCCCTCGAAATACGAGGCCGCACGCCTTCGAAAAGTGAGGCCATTCTCCCTCGAAAAGTGATGCTCCAAATGCTCGAAAAGTGAGATGCTAAGAAAACCGCAGGTAAAAGCTATCGAGCAGAGCACTAACGAGGAGGCAAACATGAGGCTGCAGCAGCTGCGCTACGTCATAGCCGTCGCCGAGGCGGGGTCGATCAACGCCGTCGCCCATACGCTCTTCGTCTCGCAGTCGAGCCTTTCCGTCGCAATCAAGGAGCTCGAGGCCGAGATGGGCATCTCCATCTTCAACCGCTCGAGCCGCGGGATCTCGCTCACCAGCGAGGGCGTGGAGTTCCTGAGCTACGCCCGCCAGGTGGTGGAGCAGGTCGACCTCCTCCAGAGCCGCTACGCCGGCGACCGCACGAGCGCCTCACGGAGGCTCTCCGTCTCGTCCCAGCACTACGCCTTCGCGGTGAACGCCTTCATCGACTTCGTGTCCGAGCACGACGACGGCAGCTGCGAGTTCACCCTGCGCGAGACCCGCACCGCCGACGTAATCGAGGACGTCCGCGGCTTCAGGAGCGACCTTGGCATCCTCTACCTGGGCACCTCCAACGAACGCGCGCTGCAGCGGCGCTTCGACGAGGCGGGTCTCACCTTCACCTCGCTCTTCAAGGCACGTCCCCACGTCTTCGTCCACGAGGGCCACCCGCTCGCGCGGCTCGGCACGGTGCGGGTCAAGGACCTCGCGCGCTGGCCACGCTACACCTTCGAGCAGGGGCCCCAGAGCTCGCTCTTCTACTCCGAGGAGCCTCTGAGCACCCTGCCGCACGAACGGCGCATCGTAGCCAGCGACCGCGCGACGATGACGAGCCTCCTGCGCGACTACGAGGGCTTCCTGGTGTCCACCGGCGTGAGGTCGGACGAGATGTACTCGGGCATCGTGTCGCTCCCGCTCGAGACCGACGAGGTCATGAACGTGGGCTACGTCGTCCACTCCGAACGGCGCCTGAGCGAGCTTGCGCGGGCGTACATCAAGAAGCTGAACGCTCTAATCGTCGGCTTCGACGACCAGAGCGTCCTGGTCCCGTCCAAGGGCGCGCTCAGGGACAGGTGAGAGGGGCGGGCACGGGCGCCTAGCGGGCGGCGTCCTCCGCGACCTTGCGCGAGAGCACGAGCACGGCGAGCGACGCGAGCAGGAGCAGCGCGGCCAGGACGAGCGCCACGAGCCTGCCGCCCATCTGCACGCAGGCCACGGCCAGCACGTTGGCCACGAGCAGAACCCAGGCCGACGCCTTCTGGTCTGCCACGCGACGGGGCGCGTTTGTCGCCCGGGCGAGGCGGGCGCCAAGGACGACACTCACGACGCCCGAGACGAGCGCCACGAGCCCCAGGACGAACCCACCCAGCGGCGCGCTGCCGTTGGAGACGTCGCCCGGCAGCATGCCCAGCTCGAGGAGCACGCCCTCGGCCAAGGTCACCACACCCAAGAGCAGCACGGCTATGGAGAGGACCTTCAGGCCCTTCTGCGCTCCCATCATGAGGAGCTCCCTTCCCTCGCTTGGCCCCGACGTGCCGCCGAGGCCCCACGTTTCTCTCCCCCGATGATACCCAAGGGCCCGCCAGCCGCGACGCCGCAACCGCAGGCGAAGGCGCACTGCGTTGCGGAGGGTGGCACGCAGGCGTAAAGTCAGCAAGGCGAGAGGACCTGCGTCCGTGCCTTGTGGGCCAGGAGGTGCCAGCCGGAACGCCACGCGCCCGCGCCACGTCGGCACAGCACGTCCCTCTCGCCCCACGCCAACCGCCTCTGGCGCTACCCGCGCGCCCCGCCCCCATCCCAGACTTGGAGCCCCATGCCCGCCGACCTCACCCCCACGCCCCAGGAGCCCTTGGACCAGAGGGACGTCGCCTCGTTGGGACAGCTCGTGCCCTGGCCGGACGACGAGCACTTCCCCGACATCCCCGCCGAGGACGCCCTCGAACTCTTCCTGGGTTGGGTCGAGTCGCGCGGCGTCACCCTCTGGGAGCACCAGGAGGAGGCCCTGCTCGACCTCGCGTCCGGCAGCCACGTGATCCTGGGCACGCCAACGGGCTCGGGCAAGTCCATGGTCGCCCTGGGCCTCTGCTTCATGGCCATGTGCACCGACCGCCGCAGCTACTACACCGCACCCATCAAGGCCCTGGTGAGCGAGAAGTTCTTCGACATGGTCGAGCTGCTGGGCAGGGACAACGTGGGCATGGTCACCGGTGACGTCACCATCAACCCCGCCGCGCCCGTCGTGTGCTGCACGGCCGAGATCCTGGCCAACCTCGCGCTCTCGGAGGGCGCCCGCGCCGACGTGGGCTGCGTCGCCATGGACGAGTTCCACTTCTTCGGCGACCGCGACCGCGGCTGGGCCTGGCAGGTCCCCCTGCTCACCCTCCCCCACGTGCAGTTCCTCCTGATGAGCGCCACCCTGGGCGACGTCAGCGCCATCGCCGCCTCGCTCGAGGGGCACACGGAGCGCGCCTGCGAGCTCGTGCTGGACGCCGAGCGACCCGTGCCCCTGGAGTACCGCTTCGTGGACACGGGACTCGAGGGCACGGTCGAGCTTGCCCTGAAGGACGGCGACGCCCCCCTCTACGTCGTGCACTTCTCGCAGGACAGCGCCCTCGCCAGCGCGCAGTCGCTCGCGAGCTACGGCGTGAGCACCCGCGAGCAGCGCGACGCCATCAAGGAGGCCGTCAAGGGCACGCGCTTCACCACCACCTTTGGCAAGACCCTGCGCCGCCTGCTCCTCTCGGGCGTGGGCGTGCACCACGCGGGCATGCTCCCCCGCTACCGCCTCCTGGTGGAGAAGCTCGCCCAGCAGGGGCTCCTTCCCGTCATCTGCGGGACCGACACCCTGGGCGTGGGCATCAACGTGCCCATCCACACCGTCCTCCTCACCGCGCTCAGCAAGTTCGACGGAAGGCGCATGCGCAGGCTCTCGGCCCGCGAGTTCCACCAGATCGCCGGGCGCGCGGGCAGATCGGGCTTCGACACGGAGGGCCTGGTCATCGCCCAGGCGACCGAGTACGAGATAGAGAACGCCCGCGCCCTGGCCAAGGCCGGTGGCGACCCCAAGAAGGCTCGCAAGATCAAGACCAAGAAGCCGCCCGAGGGCTTCGTGGGGTGGAACAGGCAGACCTTCGAGCGGCTCGTCGAGGCCACGCCCGAGACCCTGCGTCCCCACATGAAGGTCACCCACTCCATGGTGCTGGGCGAGGTGGAGCAGGGCGGCGACGCACATGAGCGCGTGATGCGCCTCGTGGAGGACTCCCAGCAGACCGAGGAGCAGAAGCTGCGCCTGCGCGTCCGCGCGGACGAGATCTTCGCGACCCTGATCGACGCCGGTGTGGTGTCGCGCGAGGAGGCCACGGACGGAAGCCTCGCCTTCGACGGAAGCCCGTCGGCGAGCTACGCCCTCACCGTCGACCTGCCCGAGGACTTCGCCCTGGACCAGCCGCTCTCGCCCTTCCTGCTCGCGTCGCTCGAGCTCCTGGACCCCGAGTCGCCCGACTACGCGCTCGACCTCATCAGCATGGTGGAGGCGACGCTCGAGGACCCGCGCCAGATACTGCGCGTCCAGGAGCGCCATGCCCGCGACGAGGCGATGGCGCAGATGAAGGCCGACGGCATCGACTACGACGAGCGGATTGACCGCATCCAGGAGGTCAGCTATCCCAAGCCCCTCGAGGAGCTGCTTGGGGAGGCCTTCGCGCGCTACTGCGAGCAGGTGCCTTGGGCGCGTGACTTCGAGCTGTCACCCAAGAGCGTGCTGCGCGACATGGTCGAGACCGCGAGCGACTTCAAGGGCTACGTGGCCCGCTATGGCATCGCCCGGAGCGAGGGGACGCTGCTGCGCTACCTGAGCGACGCCTACCGCGTGCTGAGCCGCACGGTCCCCGCGTCGAAGCTGGACGAGAGGCTCGAAGAGGTCGTGGACTGGCTGGGCCTGGTGGTGCGCACCGTGGACTCGAGCCTCGTGGACGAGTGGTCCGGCCTGGGATCGCGGGACGAGGACGGGCTGGACGCCGCGGCGCCACAGGAGGCGGACGTCGTCGTGCGCGACCGGCGCGGCCTCACGCTCTTGGTGCGCAACGCCCTCTGGAGGCGCGTGCGGGCGGCGGCGGTGCGCGACGCTACGACCCTGGGCGCGATGGACGAGGAGTGGGGTTGGCGAGAGAGGCGCTGGCAGGCGGCGCTGGGCGAGCTCTTCGGGGAGCACGACGAGATCCTGCTGGACGGGGACGCCAGGAGCTCGGCCTACCTCTGGGTCGACGAGGCGGACGAGCGCGAGGGGCACGTCTGGCACGTAAGGCAGATGTTCCATGACGCGGACGGCGATGACGACTTCGGCATCGCCGCGGACGTGGACCTGGACGAGACGCAGGCCGAGGGCAGCGTCGTCTTCGCCAGCTACCGCGTCGGCTTCGTCGAGGACCTGCGGGCCTAGGCCTAGGCCTCTGCCCCTCTCCCCTTCCCCCCTCGCGAGTGCGCAATCTGAAAGCTTCAGTTTGCGCACTCGAGGCTTCTCTCGCCTGCATTTGCCCAGGAAAGTGAGAAAGAACCCTGCCGAGTGCGCAATTTGACTCATTCAGTTTGCACACTCGGGCTGCAGGGCACTCTGACTAGGCTGGCATCTACCCTCGAGTGCGCAAATCAGTACGTTCAGTTTGCGCACTCGGGCGGACGACGGCCACGGGGGAGCAGTCGTCGGAGGAGAATCCTGCGCCGGGCACGCAGCTCGGGGTCCCCGAGCAGGTCAAGTCGCTCTCGCGCAAGCCGCTTCCCCATGTGCCTCGACGAAGGCGAAATCACTCGAGCCAGAAGCGTCTCAGCAGCCGCAGGCGTGCGCAAGTCATCGAAGACAATGGGGCAGGCGACGATGCCAAGTGCCGCGTAGTCCTGCATCCTACGAACGTCCTCCCTTCGCTGCTCCGCCAGGTCATGCCATTCCCCGCTGTCATACTCAAGTGCGAGCTCCAGGCCAGGGAAGTACAGGTCGGGCCTGAGCCTCCGGTGTTGGACTCCCCTTCCAGACGGCCCGAGGTCCAAAGGCTGGTTGACCAGGGGCTTCTCGAGACCGATGCCACCCAGCTCTGGCGGAAGGCTCAGGAGCAGTGCGAGAAGCGACTCCATCGGGGACGCGGCACTCTCCACTGCCAGATGCGCGGCCTGCCTTGCCAGTGCAATGCCACGCATGCGCGAGCAGCCAGCCAAGAAGCCAGAGAAGTCCTCGAGGCGCTGGAGTGGCCTGAGCCCATACGTACAGGCTCCCCGCAAGGGGTCCCGTGGGTCCCTGCCGTAGCTACCGCACATCTCGTTTGTGAACTCCGTTAGGTCGACGAGGGCGGCAAAGTCCTCAAGGATGCCCCTTCGGATGCGCCTCTGCCGGTCTCGGGCAAGCTGCAAGAGGCTGAGCTGGGGAACGTCTATCGCAAACCCATGCGTCCCAGGCTTCAGAAGCGGGGACGACAGGCCCAGGAAGGCGGTCGCGGGAAACTCGACCGAACACATGTCACTTGCCACGAGACGATGCCGAACCCTATGTCCCGGGTCCGGGGCATGAAGGCGCAATGGATGCGCTGCATTGATGGCGAGAAGACCAGAGAGCCGGTCGACCGCGACGTCACCCAGGCGCTCGTAGGGGCATGCCGACCTCCTCACTCGCCGCAAGCCCGTTGGCGCGACCGTGACCTGATTGTCAATCCTGCTTCTGCGCAGCAATTCCAGGGAGCTGCCGCCCGACACGAAGATATCCATGCGGCGAGACTAGCAACGCAAGCTCGCAGGTACCTCGTTGGCAGCTTGCCGCAGACTGCCAGCAGATTGGGGTTGATGTATGCAAGCCTCGTTTGCGCAGTTCAGCCATGACACCAACCTGCAGCTAACGCTTAAGTTGCCTGCCGTCGAACCGACGTGGGAACACACTCGTCACAGAAAGCCCACGGACTACCCCGCTTGGACAAGCTCCGCGCTTCCTCATCCCGCTTGGACAAGCTCCGCGCTTCCTCATCCCGCTTGCCCCTCTCTCCGCTCGCCTCTTTCCCCTCCCCGTGTCTCCTCTCGCGAGTGCGCAATCTGAATGCCTTGAATTGCGCACTCAACACAATTAAGCAGCGTGTTTGCCCAGGAAAGGAGGAGGCATGGGTAGTCGAATGCGCAATCTGAAGCTTTAAGTTTGTGCACTCGCGAGAGGGGGAGGGAGGGAGAGAAAAATGGCGAGAGGGGCGCCTGGCCTTCGCCGCAGCGTCCCTCTCGCCTGGAAGTACCTCTTGGCGGAAGCCGGACCGCCGCAGCGGCATCGTCTCCTGCCGTGCAGACGCCCCGCCTCCTGCCGCGCGGGTGGCTGCCCCCCTGCCCCACGTCCGCCTTCTGCGTGGCTACCTCGTGTCCGCCTTCTGCGTAGCTACCTCGTGCTCTCCTGCTCCCTTACCTCACGCCTGCCTTGCGCTTGGCGCGCTCGATCTCGGCCAGCTGCTCGGGGGACAGCCTGATTCCGTGCACCGCCGCGCTCTCCGCGCGCTCGTTCACGATGCGGTCGGTGTAGCTACGCTGGTAGCGGGTCTCGTCCACATAGGGCGCCACCACGCGCTCGGTGGGGTCATCGGGATTCTGGACCCTGAACGCCCCGCCGTTCCTGAAGTTCTCCTTCGCCACCGAGATCATCAGCTTGATGCGGTTGAGCTGGTTGACCTCCGACGCACCGGGGTCGTAGTCGACGGCCACGATGTTGGACTCCGGGTGCATCTGGCGCAGCCTCTTGATGACCGACTTGCCCACGACGTGGTTGGGCAGGCAGGCGAAGGGCGAGGCGCAGACGATGTTGGGGGTGCCGCTCTCGATGAGGTCCACCATCTCGGCCGTGAGCAGCCAGCCCTCGCCCATGGTGTTGCAGAGCGAGAGGACCTGCTTGGCCTTGGCGGCGAGCTCGAAGATGTCGATGTAGGGCTCGAAGCGCTCGGACCTCTCGAGCATGCGGTTAATCGGCGCGCGCATGCCCTCGATCAGCTTGATGCCAGCACCGTGCGTGAGGCGGCTCGTCGCCTTGGTGCCCAGCTCGTCCTTCATGTTGATCTGGTTGGAAGTGCCGAAGAGGAAGAAGTCCACGAGCCCCGGGACGTCAGCCTCGCAGCCCTCGCCCTCGATCACGTCCACGACCTGGTTGTTGGCCGTGGGGTGGAACTTGACGAGGATCTCGCCCACCACGCCGACGCGAGGCTTGCTGCGGTCGTCGACCAGCGGCAGCGCGTCGAAGCGGTCGACGGTGTCCTGGCACAGGCGGTAGAAGCTCTTGCGGTCGGTGCGGCAGATCAGCGTCTTGGCACGGCTCATGAAGTGGTCGAAGAGCCTGTTGGCGGCACCGGCCTCGGCCTCGTAGGGACGGGTGCGGTACAGGAGCTTCATCAGCAGGTCGCCGTAGAGCAGGCCGTAGACGGCCTTGACGATGAGGCCGGGCTTCAGTATCTGGAAGCCGGGGTTGTCCTCGTCGAGCCCGCCCGCGACGGAGAGCGAGATCACGGGGACGTCCTCGTGGCCCGAGTCCTTCAGGGCCTTGCGGATGAGCGCGATGTAGTTGGTCGCGCGGCAGCCGCCGCCGGTCTGCGAGATGAGCACGGCCGTGCGAGACAGGTCGTACTTGCCCGAGAGCACCGCCTCCATGATCTGGCCCGTGACCAGGATCGAGGGATAGCAGATGTCGTTGTTGACGTACTTGAGACCGGTGTCGACGGCCTTGTGGTCGACGGAGGGTAGGAGCACCACGTTGTAGCCCTCGGAGCGCAGGAGCTCCTCCACAATCTCGAAGTGGATGGGCGACATCTGCGGTGCCAGGATGGTNTTGGGCGCCTTGCTCTGCTCCCTCTTTGACTTGCCCGCGCCCTTCTCGCAGCGGTTGCCCGTGACGAAGCGGTGGCCCCCGCCGAAGTCGTTGATGGTGAGCTGGCAGTTGTTGGAGCAGCGGCCGCAGTGGGTCTGGATGCGCTTGACCTCGAGGGTGTCGATGGCGACGCGCGGCAGCAGTGTGGAGGTGCCGCTCGCACCGGCGCGGTCACGGGCCAGGAGAGCCGCACCGTAGGCGCCCATGACGCCGGCGATGTCGGGGCGGATCACGTCGCGGCCGGTGAGCAGCTCGAAGGCGCGCAGGGTGGCGTCGCTCATGAAGGTGCCGCCCTGGACCACGACGTACTTGCCAATCTGGTCGTAGTCGCGCAGCTTGATAACCTTGAACAGGGCGTTCTTGATCACGGAGTACGAGAGGCCCGCGGCCACGTCGCCGATGGTCGCCCCCTCCTTCTGCGCCTGCTTCACGCGGGAGTTCATGAAGACGGTGCAGCGGCTGCCCAGGTCGATGGGCCTCTCTCCCCCGACTGCTGCCTTGGCGAACTCCTGCACGGTCATGCCCATGGAGTCGGCGAAGTTGGCGATGAAGGAGCCGCAGCCGGCCGAGCACGCCTCGTTGAGCATGATGTGCTCGATGACGCCGCCCTTGACCTGCAGGCACTTCATGTCCTGGCCGCCGATGTCCAGGATGAACTCGACGTCGGGCACGAAGGCCTTGGCACCACGCAGGTGCGCCACGGTCTCGATCTCTCCGGAGTCGGCGCGCAGGGCCTCGATGAGGATGCCCTCGCCGTAGCCGGTGGTGGTCACGTGCCCGATGGCGCAGTCCTCGGGCAGGTGGTCGTAGATGTCGTCCATGATCTTGCGGGCGGTGCCCAGGATGTCGCCGTTGTTGTTATCGTACCAGGTGTAGAGGAGCTGTCCGGCCTCGCCCACGACGGCCGCCTTCATGGTGGTGGAGCCGGCGTCGATGCCTATGAACACGCGACCGTGGTAGTCCTCGAGCCGTCCCTTGGGCACGACCTGCTTGTCGTGACGCTCCTTGAAGGCGCGATAGTCGTCCTCGGTGGCGAAGAGCGGGTCGAGGCGCGCGACCTCGGAGCCCTGGGTGCCCTTGAGGCTGGCAAGGGCGTCGACGACCTCGCTGAAGGTGACGTGCTTGTCGGATTCCCCGGCGAGGGCGGCACCCGTCGCCACGAAGAGGTGGGCGTTGGCGGGGATGACGCGGTGCTCCTCGTCCAAGTGCAGCGTCTCGTAGAAGCGCTTGCGCAGCTCGGAGAGGTACTGCAGGGGCCCGCCCAGGAAGGCCACGTAGCCGCGGATGGGGTGCCCGCAGGCGAGGCCCGACACGGTCTGGTTGGCCACGGCCTGGAAGATGGAGGCGGCCACGTCCGCGGGGGCGGCACCCTCGTTGAGCAGCGGCTGCACGTCTGACTTGGCGAAGACGCCGCAGCGGCTCGCGATGGGGTAGATGTGCGAGGCCTCCTTGGCCATCTGGTTGAGGCCCGAGGCGTCCGTGCGCATGAGCGAGGCCATCTGATCGATGAAGGCACCCGTTCCGCCGGCGCAGGTGCCGTTCATGCGCTGCTCGATGCCGTTGTCGAAGTAGATAATCTTGGCGTCCTCGCCGCCCAACTCGATGGCGCAGTCGGTCTGGGGGATGAGGGCCTCGACCGCGCGCTTCGAGGCGATGACCTCCTGCACGAACTCGAGGTCGAGCCACCTGGCGAGCAGCATGCCGCCGGAGCCGGTGATGGACACGCGCATGGAGGGGTCGCCGATGACCGAGCGGGCTCGCTCGAAGAGGGCCTTCGCGGTGGCTCGCACGTCGGTGTGGTGACGTTCGTAGTTCGCGTAGACCAGGTGGTTGCGGGCGTCGATGACGGCGAGCTTGACCGTGGTGGAGCCCACGTCGATGCCCAGCCTGAGCTCGGCGTGCCCCAGGTCGACGGGGTTGGCGGGGCTGAGCTCCGCCCCCTGCTGCCTTAGCTCCACTCCCTGCGTGGCCTCTGCCTGCGCCGCGTTGGAACCTGCGTGGTTAGTCATCGCTTGACTCCTTAATTCCAAGAAGGGAGAGGCCCAGGGCGTCGACGTCGAACTGCAGCGACTTGCCGTAGAGGTCTCCGGGCCTGACGAACAGGAGGGCGGTCATGACGCGCGCCATGTCGCCCACGTCCTCGCGCATCCCCGCCGAGAGCCAGCGCGCGAGGACGCCGACCTCGGCCGAAATGACGAAGGTGAGGTAGTAGTCGAAGAAGGGGATGGCGCGCAGGTCCAGCCCGTCGAGCGCACGGTCCTGTACCACCTCGCGCACCATGAGCTTGATGCGCTCGGCGAAGGCAGGGTCTCCCCCCTCGCCCAGAAGGGGGCTCAGGTAGGGGCGGGACCTGAAGTACTCGAGGAGCCCCACCGCGCCGGGAGCCGGCTCGAGCCGGGCGATGACCCTCTGGAGCTCGTCCAGGTTGACGGCGGAGAGCCGTGCGACGCGGCTCCTGAGCTCGTCGATGGTCCGCTCCTCGAGCGAGGACACGAGGTCGGAGATATCCCGGTAGTGGGAGTAGAAGGTGCGCCTCGTGATGCCTGCGCGGTCCGAGACGGCGGTGACCGTGACCTGGGAGAGGTCGCCCGTCACCTCGATCTCTTCCGCGAGGGCGTCGCGCAGGGCACGCCTCGTGCGCACGACGCGTCGATCGGCGCTTGCCGCCGTGGCGTCGCTCTTCTGGCGAGGGGCCTGTCGCATGCCGCGACTCCTTCCCTGCTGGCAGTCACTTCACACCCTGCGAAGTATGTTACAGCGTGGGAATTATTGCACAAGGCGAGAAGTATCACCAGACGAGAGTGACGGGCGCACGTCGCCCACACATTCGGCCAGGCCGCGACAAGAAAGGCGCGCCCCTCTCCCCTCACGAATCGTCAGACGCCAAGATGGCTTCAGCCCAACTCGCAAATCCGTACAACCTGTTGTTGCGCAAGGCGTCGAGCTCCTCGCCCCACCCTCGCGGTGGATGTCGCTTCTCGCTCACCAGCACCTTAAGGGCGTCAAAGACCACCTGCGAGCGCGAGCTCGCCAGTTCCAGCAGAAAGGCATCTGGATGGCGCGCCGTCACGCCAAACTGCCGCAGGACGGAGTCGGGGAAGTCTTTGAGGTTGTACGTGACGATGGTGCCCGCGCCCGCGACGATTGCGGCACGCACCACATGCACGTCGTCCAAGTCCGGAAGGTCAAGGCCAGGTGGCCGCCTCGCAAGCTTTACCTGGGCAAACGGAAATGCCTTGTTGGCAGCGTCAAAGATGGCATCGCCCGCGTTGCCACGAATGCGCTAGTTCGCCCTCCTGGCTTCTTCGATGATGCGTTTGGACCAGACGGGCTCGAATACCTCGGCGTCGGCAAGCGTGAGCAGCACGTCAAGCGTCCATGTCGTGACGAAGACGTTTGCGTCAAGGACAGCAAGCTGCATTGCGGCTAGCCGAGACCGTCAAGGTACGATGACAGGTCCGTATCATAGAAGCCCGCCTCGTCTGCGGCATCCCTCATCTCTTCGAGCGCGGCAGACCGCTGCGCGCGCACTCTCAACGCAAGGGACACGACATCCTCCATAGCGACCCTCCTGTGGTGGTTGCCGCCGATGCGCTCGCACGGCAGCTCCCTCCTGTCAATCATGCGAGCGACGGTCTTGCGGGACACGCCGAGGACCTTCGCTGCCGTTCCCGTGCCGACGAGGTGCGGACCACGACCCTTGCCCTCTGAGGGCGAGGAGAGGACCTGAGCCACCTGTTTGGCAAGCTCATAGGCCTCCTGGGTGAGCCGCATGCGGTCCCCCTGAGCGCTCACGAGGTAGGGACACGTAGTGGGAACAAGAGTCGTGGTATGCATTTCTTCTCCCTCCCTCGTCTGTTTTGGCTGCATTCATCTTAGCAAAAACGGTCAAAACGGACATCTCGGCACAAGAAGGCGCGCCCCTCTCACCCGCGAGACGCAGACGAGAGGGGCGCGCGACGATCCAGCAGCAATCTGTGCCCTAGAGCTCGATCTCCTTGCCGGCAACGAACTTGGCGGCAAGCCTGCCACCCTCGTCAGCCAGGTAGCAGTAGCGCTCGAGGCGCTGCTCCACGCTCAGCTCGCGGGGCGAGCGGATGCCGGAGTCGTCCAGCACGAGCGCGTCGAAGTCGAAGCCCTCGTCCAGGCTGCCCACCTTGCCGAAGAACGAGCCGCCGCCCAGGGTGGCGATCCAGAAGGCCTCCTGGATGGTGAGCGACGGGAGCTCCTGGTCGACGCAGCGCCAGCGCAGCTTGGAGCAGCCCACGGCGTCGGCGACGGCGCGGAACATGTTGAGGCTCGCGCCGCCGGCCACGTCGGTGCCCAGGCCGACGTTGACGCCGCGGCGCAGGTAGTCGCGGATGGGTGCGATGCCCGACGAGAGGAAGGCGTTGGACTGGGGGCAGTGCGCCACGTAGGTGCCCGTCGCCCTCAGGAGCTCGACCTCCTCGGGCGTCGAGTAGTTGCAGTGGGCCATGATGGTCTTGGAGTTGCCGCCCAAGAGGCCGAAGTGGTCGTAGGTCTGGCCGTAGCAGCTCGACCAGGGGCAGAGGCCCTTTACCCAGTCGATCTCGGACAGGTTCTCGGAGAGGTGCGACTGCACGGGAAGGCCCGTCTCGGCCTTGATCTTGCCGAGGCCCTCCATGAGCTCGTCAGAGCAGGTGGGCGTGAAGCGCGGGGTGAGGATGGGCAGGGTGTTCTGGTAGCGGCCGCTCACGTCCGCGAGCCAGGAGCGCGTCGCCTCGAGGGACGCCTCGGCGGTCTGGTCGCTGAGGTAGTCGGGGCTGTTGCGGTCCATGTTGACCTTGCCCACATAGGTCTTGAGGCCCGTCGCCTCGAGCTTGTCCATGAGCAGTTCGGTGCCCGGCACGTGCATGGTGCCGAAGACGACGGCCCTCGTGGTGAACGACCTCTGGAGGTCGTCGGCGAAGATCGAGTAGCCCTTCTCCGCATAGGCGAGGTCGGCGTACTTGCTCTCCTCGGGGAAGGTGTAGGTGTTAAGCCAGTCGAGAAGCTCCAGGTCCATGGCGATGCCACGGAAGCCGTACTGCGGCGCGTGCACGTGGATGTCGTTGAGGCCGGGGACGATCAGGGCATGGCCGAAGTCGCGCAGGGGCAGCTGGGCATAGCGCTCGGGCAGCTCCTCGAAGACGCCGGCGGACGCGCCGTCGACGCAGACCACGTAGCCTGCCTCGAGCGTGCGGAACTCGGTCTGGGACACGTTGTAGCAGACGTCACCCTTGAGTACGAACGACTTGCCTTCCATGGGTTCTCCAATCCTAAGAGAGGTCCAGCATGTCGCGCGACGGGCCGCAGGCTCGGTCTGGCCCCGGCCGCGGCCCACCGCGATTCTCCTATATGACCAGGTACTTGAGGACGAACAGCACGGCCAGCGCGTACATCATGGGGCTGATGGTGCGCCTGCGCTCCTCGCCGGCGGCGAGGTTGACCACCACGTAGACGATGATGCCCAGGCAGATGCCCTCGGCGATGCTGTAGGTGAAGGGCATGGCGATGGTGCAGACGAAGGCGGGCAGCCCCTCGCAGACGTTGCCGAAGTCGACCCCGAAGAGGGCGCCCATCATCGAGAAGCCCACCATGATCAGGGCAGGCGCGGTGGCGAACATGGGAATCGCCAGGAAGAAGGGCGAGAGGAGAAGCGAGAGCACGAACATGACGGCGACCGTGAGCGAGGTGAGCCCGGTGCGGCCGCCCGAGGTGATGCCGGCGGCGCACTCGACCGAGACGCAAGTGGGCGAGTTGCCGAAGACCGCGGCGACCATGGTGGTCAGGGACTCCGCCACGAGCGCGCCCTTGGTGTGGGCAAGGTTGCCATCCTCGTCGAGGAGGCCGGCCTTGGAGGCCGCGCCGACGAGGGTGCCCACGGTGTCGAAGAGCGAGGCGAAGAGGATGGCCATGACGACGGTGAGGAAGCCGAGGTCGGTGATGTGGCTGAAGTCGAGCTGCATGAAGGTGGGCGCCAGCGAGGGCACGGAGAGCCCGCGCGAGAAGTCGGGCAGGACGCTGTTGAAGCCCGCCGCCGGATCAGGCACATAGACGCCGGCGAGCTGGCAGACGATGCCCAGGGCCCAGGTGATGAGGATGCCCAGCAGGATGTCGCCCTTCACGTGCTTGGACGAGAGGATGCCGGTGATGATGACGCCCACGAGCGCGAGCACCACCGAAATGCCTGCCGTGGAGAAGCTGCCGTCAGCGAGGCTCTCGTGGATGTTGAAGAGCCCCACGAGGGTGGCGTCGTTGCCCACGATGATGCCGGCGCCCTTGAGGCCGATGAGGGCCACGAAGAGGCCGATGCCCGCGGTGATGGCGAGCTTCAGGCTCTGCGGGATGGCGTTGAAGACGAGGTCGCGCAGCTTGGTGACCGAGAGCAGCAGGAAGATGAGGCCCTCAACGAAGCAGGCGGCAAGGCCCACCTGCCAGCTGTAGCCCATGCCAAGGCATACGGTGTAGGCGAAGTAGGCATTGAGCCCCAGGCTCGGACCCAGGATGAAGGGATAGTTGGTCATGAGGCCCATGAGGCAGGTGCCGATGAAGGTGACCACCGCGGTCGCCGTGAACACCGCGCCGCTGTCCATCCCCGACTGTGCGAGCACGGAGGGGTTGACGGCCAGGATGTAGGCCACGGTGACGAAGGTGGTGAGGCCGGCGATCACCTCCGTGCGGATGTTGGTCCCACGTTCCTCCAGATGGAACAACCTCTGTAGTGCTGCTTGCATAGAACCCTCCCTTGCTTGCCTGGAGGGGTGCAGGTCCCCCCGGCGCAGGGGCGCGGCGCCCATGGGCGTCTCGCTCCGTCCCCTCCACGTGCCAACTAAAAACCAATTTTTCTTACTCACAAACTTTCTGTCTGCATCTTGACCATAGACTTATGCTTGCCTCCTGAATTTTTTCTTCTAGGCGAGCGGTCGCTATTTCTGGGCGTACGTAACGAAAGTTCCTGCAGCCTAAGCATGAGTTTATATTCATGTGCTTCATAAAGATTACGAAATGAGTGTCATATGCGGTTTTATGTGCACGAGATTCTCTAATTTTTCTATATTCTTGATAATGAATTCCCTTTTTGAAGAGTTTTGCGTCGTGTTTATAACATCCATGTTAAAGGAGGCGAGAACTGCACCACCGAAGGGGACTTCGGGCGCAAACTGCCCTGCAAGCGCACGGAGCAACCCCCGGGCGCGACGGGGACGGNCCGGCGACGCCGGCCGCGGTCTGGCGCTCGAGCTCGGCGCGCTGCTCCTTGAGCGCGGCCATGAGCGAGCGCACGCGGATGCGGGCGGCGCCCAGGTTGCTCACCTCGTCGATCTTGAGCACGGTGTAGATCTTGCCCGAGGCCTCCAGGATCTCCTGCACCTGGTCGGTGGTGAGGGCGTCCAGGCCGCAGCCGAAACTGTTGAGCTGGATGAGGTCGAGGTCGTTGCGGCTGGCCACGAAGCGGGCGGCGCGGTACAGGCGGCTGTGGTACATCCACTGGTCGACCACGCGGATGGGCCGCTCGGGCTGCATCTTGTGGGCGACGGAGTCCTCGGTGAGAACCGCGAACCCAAAGGAGTGCAGGAGCTCCGGGATGGCGTGGTTGATCTCGGGGTCGTTGTGGTAGGGGCGGCCCGCCAGGACGATGCCGTGTGCGTCGTTGTCCTCGATCCACTGCAGGACCTCGTCGCCCAGGCGGTGCATCTGGTCCTTGAAGGCCAGGTCCTCCTCCCACGCCGCGTTGACGGCGGCGTCTATCTCCTGGCGCGTGATCGCCTCTCCCCTGAAGCGGCCCTTGCCGGCGCGTGCGTCCTCGGCCCTCTGGACGGCGATGAGCTCGTACAGGCGGCGCTTGAGCTCGCGCTTGTCGTCGTAGGGGATGAAGGGCGCCAGGTACTCGACCTTGTCGGAGGCGAGCTCGTCCACGTTGAGCTCCAGCGCCTGCGGATAGCTCATGACGATGGGGCAGTTGTAGTGGTTGGTGGCGCTGCCGTCCTCGGTGCGCTCCCAGCGGATGCAGGGCATCCAGATGAAGTCCGGGTCCTTGGCCAGGAGGTTCATGACGTGGCCGTGGCTCAGCTTGGCCGGGTAGCAGACGGACTCGGAGGGCATGGACTCGATGCCCGCCTCGTAGGTCCTCTTGGTGGTCTGGTCGCTCAGCACGACCGAGAAGCCGAGCTCGGTGAAGAAGCGGTGCCAGAAGGGGTAGTTCTCGTACATGTTGAGCGCGCGGGGGATGCCCACCGTGCCGCGGGGCGCCTCGTCGGGCGCAAGCCCCTTGCGGTCGAAGAGCAGCTTGTTCTTGGTGGCGAAGAGGTTGGGCGCCTTGCTCTGCTCCCTCTTTGACTTGCCCGCGCCCTTCTCGCAGCGGTTGCCCGTGACGAAGCGGTGGCCCCCGCCGAAGTCGTTGATGGTGAGCTGGCAGTTGTTGGAGCAGCGGCCGCAGTGGGTCTGGATGCGCTTGACCTCGAGGGTGTCGATGGCGACGCGCGGCAGCAGTGTGGAGGTGCCGCTCGCACCGGCGCGGTCACGGGCCAGGAGAGCCGCACCGTAGGCGCCCATGACGCCGGCGATGTCGGGGCGGATCACGTCGCG
>NZ_LT635494.1:1756388-1863539 GCF_900120385.1 Olsenella phocaeensis
TCCCCTCCCCGCGCGGGCCGGGGCCCCGGAAACGCGAGGAGGGGGAGGCCCCCCGGGACCTCCCCCTCCTGTCGAATGCCCGTCGCTGGTCGGCGGCGTCCTGCTCTCCCACGGGCTTGCCCCGCAGTACCATCGGCGCTCGGGGGCTTAACTTCCGGGTTCGGAATGGGACCGGGTGTGCCTCCCCTGCCATGGCCGCCGACCAGCGTCGGGCGTTCGATCCCCGGGACGGCCGAGCCGTGCCCTGGGGGCCGCACAGCGCGCCAAGACGCCTCCCTCACCATGAAGTCCGCACCGATCCGGCCCATGTGGGGAAAAGAAGAGCTCGGCCGATTAGTACCGCTCGCCTGAGCGCCTCGCGGCGCTTGCAGCTGCGGCCTATCAACCTCGTGGTCTACGAGGGGCCTTACCGAAAGGAGAACTCATCTCGGGACTGGCTTCCCGCTTAGATGCTTTCAGCGGTTATCCAGACCGGACTCAGCTACCGGGCAGTGCCATTGGTTGACAACCCGTTCACCGGAGGTCCGTCCACCCCGGTCCTCTCGTACTAGGGGCAGCCTCCCTCAGTTCTCCTACGCCCACGGAGGATAGGGACCGAACTGTCTCACGACGTTCTGAACCCAGCTCGCGTACCGCTTTAAATGGCGAACGGCCATACCCTTGGGACCTGCTCCAGCCCCAGGATGCGATGAGCCGACATCGAGGTGCCAAACCTTCCCGTCGATGTGGACTCTTGGGGAAGATCAGCCTGTTATCCCCGGAGTACCTTTTATCCGTTGAGCGACGGCCATTCCACTCTGAGCCGCCGGATCACTAGAACCTGGTTTCCCACCTGCTCGGCTTGTGGGCCTCGCAGTCAAGCCTGCTTATGCTCTTGCACTCAAGGGGGTGGTTGCCGACCACCCTGAGCAGACCTTACGTGCGCCTCCGTTACGTTTTAGGAGGCGACCGCCCCAGTCAAACTACCCACCTGACACGGTCCCCCTCCCGGATCACGGCGAGGGGTTAGGATGCCAGAACGTCGAGGGTGGTATTCCAAGGGCGACTCCCCCGGGACTGGCGTCCCGGGTTCAAAGTCTCCCACCTATCCTCTACACGACGAACCGGCAGCCAATGTCAAGCTGCAGTAAAGGTTCACGGGGTCTTTCCGTCCTTCCGCGGGTAAGTCGCATCTTCACGACTAGTGCAATTTCACCGGGTCCATGGTTGAGACAGCGCCCAAATCGTTACGCCTTTCGTGCAGGTCGGAACTTACCCGACAAGGAATTTCGCTACCTTAGGACCGTTATAGTTACGGCCGCCGTTTACCGGGGCTTGGATTCGCCGCTTCGCTCGCGCTGACGGCTCCTCGTGACCTTCCGGCACCGGGCAGGCGTCAGACCCTATACGTCGTCTTACGACTTCAGCAGAGTCCTGTGTTTTTGATAAACAGTCGTTTGGGCCTCTTCACTGTGGCCGCCTCCGGCTCGGGGAGCAAGTCCCTCCACCGGCGGCGGCACCCCTTCTCCCGAAGTTACGGGGCGGTTTTGCCGAGTTCCTTAACCATGGTTCTCCCGATCGCCTTGGTATGTTCTACCCACCCACCTGTGTCGGTTTGCGGTACGGGCTCCTGGCGGCTCCCTAGGGGTTTTTCTCGGAAGCATGGGCTCACTCACTTCGCCTCGAGGCTTCGTCCCGCACCTCGGCCCTCGCGGGGGGCGCGTTTCACAACCCCCCGGCCTACGTGCGATCACGGGGACGTCCAGAACCCCGCTGAGCTACCCTTCTTCGTCACCCCGTCGGTGATAGCGCCGCGTCGGAGGTGCAGGAATGTCGACCTGCTGTGCATCGGCTACGCCTTCCGGCCTCGCCTTAGCTCCCGACTGACCCTGGGAGGATTAGCCTTGCCCAGGAAACCTTGGGTTTACGGCGGGGGCGTTTTCCACGCCCCTCTCGTTACTCATGCCAGCATTCTCACTTCCGGCCGGTCCACCGCGGGTCGTCCCGCGGCTTCGCCCCAGACGGAAAGCTCCCCTACCACCGATTGAATCGGTCCGCCGCTTCGGTACCATGCTTAGCCCCGTATATTGTCGGCGCATGTCCACTCGACCAGTGAGCTATTACGCACTCTTTAAATGAATGGCTGCTTCTAAGCCAACATCCTGGTTGTCTGAGCAAACGCACATCCTTTGCCACTCAGCATGGATTTCGGGACCTTAGCGGGCGGTCTGGGCTGTTTCCCTTTCGAACACACAGCTTAGCCCACATGTTCTGACTCCCGGACTCTGGACCTGCGGCATTCGGAGTTTGGTTGGTCTTGGTAGGCGGTGAGGCCCCCGCAACCATCCAGTGCTCTACCTCCGCAGGTAAACGTCCGAGGCTAGCCCTAAAGCTATTTCGGGGAGAACGAGATATCTCCAGGTTTGATAGGCCTTTCACTCCTATCCACGGGTCATCCCCCCAGTTTTCAACCTAGGTGGGTTCGGCCCTCCACGGGGTCTTACCCCCGCTTCAGCCTGCCCATGGATAGCTCACCTGGCTTCGCGTCTACGGCGCGCGACTGAACGCCCTGTTCAGACTCGCTCTCGCTGCGGCTCGCTTCCTAGCTTAACCTCGCCGCACGCCGTAACTCGCTGGCTCATTCTACAAAAGGCACGCCGTCACACCCCGAGGGGTGCTCCGACTGCTTGTAGGCACACGGTTTCAGGTACTATTTCACTCCCCTCCCGGGGTGCTTTTCACCTTTCCCTCACGGTACTCGTCCACTATCGGTCACAGGAGAGTATTTAGGCTTGGAGGGTGGTCCCCCCTGCTTCCCACCGGGTTTCACGTGTCCGGCAGTACTCAGGATCCACTCGGCAGCCGCGGCGGGTTCGCGTACGGGGCTCTAACCCTGTTCCGCCGGCCTTCCCAGGCCGTTCCGCTCCCGCGGCGGTTTCTTACTGCGCTGTGAGTGGCCCTACAACCCCGGCGGCGCTTGCGCGGCCGCCGGTTTGGCCTATGTCCCCGTTCGCTCGCCACTACTGGGGGAATCTCGTTTGATTTCTCTTCCTCCGGGTACTTAGATGTTTCAGTTCCCCGGGTTGCCTCCGCCGCGCCTATGTGTTCAGCGCGGGGCGCTGGGGTATGGCCCCCAGCGGGTTCGCCCATTCGGAGATCCACGGGTCGAGCGGGTATGTGCCCCTAACCGTGGCTTATCGCAGCTTGTCGCGTCCTTCGTCGGCTTCCTGTGCCAAGGCATCCACCGTGTGCCCTTACCATCTTCTCTTCGAGATGGTCCGGTGCAAACATACACTCGCCGGCGCAGGCGCCGGCGCGATCAGATGCGTCCTTCTTGATGAAGAAGAATCTAAATTAGTCTTGGTCACGCTATGCGGCTCTCAAGGTACGGCGAGGGCGAGCCCTCGAGACCGGACACTGCGCGCCCCGGGGGGCGCGGCGAAAGGCATGAGCGGGACTGGCGGGTCCGTCCGTCTGTGTGAGGTATGTCTCTCTGTGGAGGTCGTTCTCCCTAGAAAGGAGGTGATCCAGCCGCACCTTCCGGTACGGCTACCTTGTTACGACTTCACCCCCCTTACCCTCCACACCTTCGGCGCCTCCCCCCCTCGCGGGTTGGGCCGACGACTTCGGGTGCAGACGACTCGGGTGGTGTGACGGGCGGTGTGTACAAGGCCCGGGAACGCATTCACCGCGGCGTGCTGATCCGCGATTACTAGCAACTCCGACTTCGTGGAGGCGGGTTGCAGCCTCCAGTCCGAACTGGGGCCGGCTTTGGGGATTCGCTCCCGCTCGCGCGGTGGCAGCCCATTGTGCCGGCCATTGTAGCACGTGTGCAGCCCAGGACATAAGGGGCATGATGACTTGACGTCGTCCCCACCTTCCTCCGGCTTGACGCCGGCGGTCTCGCATGGGTGCCCGGCCGGACCGCTGGCAACATGCGACGAGGGTTGCGCTCGTTGCGGGACTTAACCCAACATCTCACGACACGAGCTGACGACAGCCATGCACCACCTGTCTAGGCTCCTCTCGGCCACGGCGTCTCCGCCGCTTCACCTAGATGTCAAGCCCTGGTAAGGTTCTTCGCGTTGCTTCGAATTAAGCCACATGCTCCGCTGCTTGTGCGGGCCCCCGTCAATTCCTTTGAGTTTTAGCCTTGCGGCCGTACTCCCCAGGCGGGACACTTAATGCGTTGGCTGCGGCACGGAGGGATCGTCCCCCCACACCTAGTGTCCATCGTTTACGGCTAGGACTACCAGGGTATCTAATCCTGTTCGCTCCCCTAGCTTTCGCGCCTCAGCGTCAGTCGTGGCCCAGAAGGCCGCCTTCGCCACCGGTGTTCTTCCCAATATCTGCGCATTCCACCGCTACACTGGGAATTCCGCCTTCCCCTACCAGACTCAAGCCCGCCGGTATCGGGAGCGGACGGGGGTTGAGCCCCCGGATTTAACTCCCGACCTAACAGGCCGCCTACGCGCGCTTTACGCCCAATGAATCCGGATAACGCTCGCCCCCTACGTATTACCGCGGCTGCTGGCACGTAGTTAGCCGGGGCTTCTTCTGCAGGTACCGTCACCTTGCGGCCTCGTCCCTGCTGAAAGCGGTTTACGACCCGAAGGCCTTCGTCCCGCACGCGGCGTCGCTGCATCAGGCTTTCGCCCATTGTGCAAGATTCCCCACTGCTGCCTCCCGTAGGAGTCTGGGCCGTGTCTCAGTCCCAATCTGGCCGGTCGGTCTCTCAACCCGGCTACCCATCATCGCCTTGGTGGGCCGTTGCCCCACCAACTAGCTAACAGGCCGCGGGCCCATCCCTCGCCGTCTGGGCTTTCCCGCGCGCCCCATGCGGGGTGCGCGGAGTATCCGGTATTAACCACGGTTTCCCGAGGCTGTCCCGGTGCGAGGGGCAGGTTGCCCACGTGTTACTCAGCCGTTCGCCACTTTATACACGCCCGAAGGCGTCTTAACCGTTCGACTTGCATGTGTTAGGCGCGCCGCCAGCGTTCATCCTGAGCCAGGATCGAACTCTCGGTTCGAGTCACCCCCGGGTCTCCCCGGGGAAGATTCAATGGAAGAGGTCCGGACCCGGCCGAATCCCGCTGATCTGGATTCGCTTGGTATCGAATTGACGTTCGAGAACTTCATTTCGAACTTCGCTCATTCGCTGTCTTTCGTCGATCTTTCGATCGCAGTATCCGGTTTTCAAGGTTCGCCGCCGTGGGCCTCGGCTCGCGGCGCGGGAATTAACTATACGCATCCGGGAGGGCCTCGGGGGCGCGGCGGCGACCCTCCACCAATCCCACACATTCCCCTCCCCGCGCGGGCCGGGGCCCCGGAAACGCGAGGAGGGGGAGGCCCCCCGGGACCTCCCCCTCCTGTCGAATGCCCGTCGCTGGTCGGCGGCGTCGAGGGCCTCGGGGGCGCGGCGGCGACCCTCCACCAATCCCACACATTCCCCTCCCCGCGCGGGCCGGGGCCCCGGAAACGCGAGGAGGGGGAGGCCCCCCGGGACCTCCCCCTCCTGTCGAATGCCCGTCGCTGGTCGGCGGCGTCATTCCATCGAGTGCATGCCCCTTCTCGCAATCTCGCATGCCGCATCGATCAGCTCGTCCCGGCGGACGATGTCACTCGCCTCGGCGCAGATGCGAACCACCGAGCTCGACCTTGAGGGGCGAATCGAGAGCCAGGAGTCGTCGGCGAACGTCAGCTTCAGCCCGTCTGCGTGGCTGACCTCGCGAGGCACCTCGCCACAGACCACGTGTGGATTGAGTCCTGGCAGGACATTCCTGAACGATTGGACCGCCGCAGGCTCGAGCCGCAGGTCCTTCCTTCGGTAGTCCATATGGCCAATCTTCTCCACTTGCTCGTTTACCAAGGCTCTGATGCCAACCTTGCGCGTTGCAACCATCTCTATGAGATAGAGCGCGGCAAGCAGGCCATCCCTGCCCGGAAAGAAGGAGGGGAACGCCATTCCCCCATACTCCTCCACGCCAAGAAGCACGTCGCCCTCGCGCGCTTCCTCGTAGATTCGCTGGAAGCCGACCGGAACCAAGGTGAAGGGACATCCGAGCCGACGCGCCTGCCGCTCAAGCCGCGCGGAACAGGAAAGGGTTCCCACAACACGACCTCGCCGGCCCCTGTCGTGCACGAGGTGCTCGAGCACGAGCGGAACCATGTGATGAGGCGAAACCAGCCTGCCCTCCGCGTCGACAATCGCGCAGCGACTACAGTCACCATTGAGCACTATTCCCAGGTCCGCCTCCGAATCGACGACCGCAGCCTCGCAATCGTCGACCCATGGCTCGCAGGCACGGGGATGGATTCCGCCAATCGTCTCGGACTCCTCCGCGTGAATCTCTCTCACGTCGCAGCCCAGCGAGTGGAGCAGGCCGGAAAGAACCCCTCGGCCTGGACCGTACATGGGGTCGACCACCACCTTGAGACGCGAGCTCAAGACCTTGCCCTGGTCGATGCGAGACCGAAGGGCGAGGAGATAGGCCTCTGTGAAGTCGCCGCTCGTCGTCTTGCCCAAGTCGAAGGCGGGCATGGACGTGACGAGCGCGTCGGCCTCCTCCACGAACGTCTGCGCAAGGGGGCCACCGTCCGCGCCCCGCGCGAGTATGCCACCGTACTCGCAGGAGGCCTCGCTCCCCGTGACCATGACCGCGCCGACGCAGCCTTTCCTACGCGCCGCCTCCCATGAAAGCGCGGGCAGGGGGCAGGGGGCGTCTGACACAACCGTGTTGAGTCCGAACGAAGCCAGGACGCCACCTGCAAGGCGGGCGAACTCGGGCGAATCCCTGCGCGAGTCATAGCCCACGAGGACCGTCGCCGCGGGAGAGGCGCTCGCCCAAAAGAGGCCGAGCCCTCCCACGAGACGGGCTACGCCCGTCTCGTCAAACCCCTCGTCATATCTGGCCAACCAGCCATTGGGACCCAGATGCACCTGCCGCATGTGGCCTGCTTTGCCCTAGGCCAGGGACTTTGCGGCACGAGGGCCGAGCGCTTCCACGAACGCCGCCCTGGAAGCGGGGTCGGCGAGCGCGACGCGCGCGTTAGTCGCGGCCCAAGCAGCAGGCGTGCCCGTATCACAACCCTCGCTCGGGTCCACCACCAGCGCGTACATCTCCTCCTTCTCGAGAAGGCGCACCATGGCGTCGGTGAGTTGGATCTCTCCGCCAGCGCCAGGACCCTGCGTGGCGAGGAGCTCCATGACACGAGGGCTCAGGAGGTAGCGGCCGACGATGAAGAGGTGACTGGGCGCATCCTCTGGCGCGGGCTTCTCAACCATGCCCGTGACCCTCCAGACGGCCCCTTCCTCCTCGCCGGAGGCGTCGCAGCCCGGCAGGCACCCGACGCACTCGCCACCGACGATGCCGTAGCGGCTCACCTGGTCTGCCGGCACGGGGGCGACGGCGATGACCGAGGCGCCACCATGCGCGCGCGAGACCTCCGCCATGTTCACGCACATCTTGCGGTCGGGCACGAAGTAGTCGCCGAGCAGGACGAAGAAGGGCTCGTCCGACGGCACGGCATCACGCGCGCAGAGGACGGCGTGCCCGAGCCCCTTGGCCTCGTTCTGGTACACGAAGGAAACGGGAAGGCTGCCTGCCTGATGCACGGCGTCCGCCTCGCTGTCCTTGCCCCTCTCTCGCAGCATTGACTCGAAGCCGCCGTCGACGGAGAAGTAGGCCTCGATCTGGGGCTTCTCCTTGGAATTGATGATGACGACCTCGTCCACGCCCTCGGGCTCCAGCGCCTCCTCGACGACGTACTGGATGACGGGCTTGTTGAGCACCGGCAGGAGCTCCTTGGGCATGCTCTTCGTCGCGGGAAGGAAGCGCGTCCCCAGTCCTGCTGCCGGTATGACTGCCTTCATCTGCCTGTCCTTTCGATGACGGTTTTTGCGACGATCGGGACTACTCCACGGAGATGCCCTGCTTCTCCAGGTATCCCAGCCACTTCTGCTGGGTGTCATACGAGAGTGCGTGCTCCATGAGACAGGCCTCGGCGTCAGCCCTCTCGGGATCGACCCCAAGGTCGCGCTGCAGGAAGGCTCGAATCATGCGATGGCATTTCCACACGTGGGCGGCGTACTCGGTGCCCTCTTTGGTGAGCTGGACGCGGCCGTAGCGGTTCTGCTCCACGTAGCCGGCTTCCTTGAGGGTGGCGATGGCCTTGTTGACGCTCGCCTTGGAGACCTTGAGCTGGTCGGCGACGTCGACGGAGCGGACGCCCTCGGTCTCGCCAGTCTCGGTCATGATGCGGTATATGGATTCGAGATAGTCCTCGTTGGCCATCGTGAGCGCGTGGCGCTCGCCTTCAGTGGGTCTTGGCATGCTGCCCTCCGTTGCGAGTGGGGACGACGTTAAGACTTAGACGCTTCTGACTTATACCCAATTGTCGGCCTTGGGGCCATTTTTTGCGACCGTCGAGTCGGCCGAGCGGGCCGAGAGCCCACCCGACGCAAAGCCGAAGCCCCGGACGAAGGCGTCGTCCGGGGCTTCGGCGGGCAAGCGAGCGGGGTCGCCGGCTACTCCTCGTCGCCGTCCGGCTTCTCTACCGCAAGACGCCTGACACGCGCGCCGAGCGCCTGGAGCTTGGGAACGAAGTTCTCGTAGCCCCTGTCTATGTGATGGATGTCGGACACCGTCGTGATGCCATCCGCGACAAGGCCGGCCATGACGAGCGCCGCTCCGCCCCTGAGGTCGGGCGAACGCACCTCGGCACCCGAGAATCGCCGAACGCCATGGACTATGGCATGGTGCCCCTCGATGCGAATGTCGGCGCCCATGCGCTGGAGCTCGCTCGCGAACATGAAGCGGTTCTCGAAGACGTTCTCGGTGATGACGCAGGAGTCGCTCCCCTGGGCAAGGAGGCACATCGTCTGCGCCTGCATGTCGGTGGGGAATCCGGGAAAGGGCAGGGTCTGGATGTCGACCGAGCGCAGGGGGTGCGAACGGCTCACGGTGCAGCAGTGCTCGCCGCGCGCGATGCCGATGCCCATGGACTCGTACTTCTTGAGGACCAGCCCGAGGTGGACCGGCTCGAAGCCCCGGACGGTGACGGGCTCCCCGCAGAGGCCGGCCATCGCAATGAAGGTGCCCGCCTCGATGCGGTCCCCAACGACCCGATGGTTGACGGGGTGGAGCTCTCCCACCCCCTCGACCTCTATCACGGGAGACCCGGCGCCGCGCACCTTGGCGCCCATCTCGTTGAGGAGGTTGGCGAGGTCGACGATCTCGGGCTCACGGGCGGCGTTGTCTATGGTCGTGGTCCCCCTTGCGTGGACCGACGCCATCATGAGGTTCTCGGTGGCACCGACGCTCGCGAAGTCCAGGGTGACCGTAGACCCCACCAGGCCGTCGGGCGTGGTGGCGTGGATGTTCCCGTGGTCGATGTCGAAGCTCACGCCCAGGGCCTCCAGGCCCAGGATGTGCATGTCGATCTTGCGGGCGCCGATGTTGCAGCCACCCGGCATGGCGACGACGGCCTCGCCGAAGCGGGCGAGAAGGGGACCGAGCACCGCCGTCGATGCCCTCATCTGGGCCACGAGGTGATACGGGGTCTCCCAGCGGTTGACGTCGGAGGTGTCGATGACGAGCTCGTGCTCGCCCCTGACGTCGATGTGCGCGCCAAGGTACTTGAGCACCTTTCCCATGACGTGGACGTCAGAGATGTTGGGCACGTTGGTAAGGGTCGTGACGCCAGGGGCCATGATGGTGGCCGCCATGAGCTTCAGGGCGGAGTTCTTTGCCCCCTCCACCGTGACCTCGCCGGCAATGGGGTAGCCCCCCTCGACCTCGATGACTTCCAAAGCGCCCTCCCAGGCTATGAGGCAGCCTCTTCGTCCCCAGCCGCATGCTTCAGGAGGAGGTTGCACCACTTGATCTTGTTCTCATAGTATGCGCGACGCGGGTCTCCCTCGGGAAGGGCGTCACGCGAGTCCATGGCGTCCTGCCGCGTGTCACGGACGACGTCCGGCTCGATGTCGTCCGTGCGACGTGCATGGTCGGCGAGGATGATGACGCTCTTGTCATCAATCTCGGCGTAGCCGCCGGAGATGACGACGCGCACCTCTCCCCCACCATCCTCCGGGGTCGCGTGCAACCTCACCACGCCATCTCCCAAGGAGCAGATCTCGGCGGCATGGCCGGGCCAGACGCCCAGCTCTCCGCTGTGGGTCACCAGGACCAGGCTGGAGACCGGCCCCTCGTAGAGGAGCCGGTCGGGCCTGACGAACTGACAGTTAAGCTCTGCCATGTGCATTCCTACTCCGCGCTCTCCGCGCTCATCTTGGCAGCGCGCTCGCGCACGTCCTCGATGGTGCCGGCATAGCGGAAGGCCTGCTCGGGCAGGTCGTCACACTTGCCGTCCACGATCGCGGCAAACGAGCGGACGGTGTCGTCGACGGAGCAGTAGGTCCCGGGGTTGCCCGTGAACTTCTCTGCCACATGGAAGGACTGCGAGAGGAACTGCTGGATCTTCCTCGCGCGGGCGACGACGAGCTGCTGCTCCTCGGAGAGCTCGTCCATGCCCAGGATCGCGATGATGTCCTGGAGGTCCGAGTACTCCTGGAGGGTCTCCTGGACAGCCATGGCCACGCGGTAGTGCTCCTCGCCGACGATGCTGGGGTCAAGCGCCGAGGACGAGCTCGCAAGCGGGTCGACGGCCGGATAGATGCCCAGCTCGGTGATGGAGCGCGAGAGGACCGTGGTCGCGTCGAGGTGCGTGAAGGTCGTGGCGGGCGCGGGATCGGTGAGGTCGTCCGCAGGAACGTAGACGGCCTGGACCGAGGTGATCGAGCCCTCCTTCGTCGACGTGATGCGCTCCTGCAGGTCACCCATCTCGGTTGCCAGCGTGGGCTGGTAGCCGACGGCGGAGGGCATGCGTCCCAGCAGCGCCGAGACCTCGGAGCCCGCCTGCGAGAAGCGGAAGATGTTGTCGATGAAGAGAAGGACGTCCTGCCCTTGGTCGCGGAAGTACTCGGCGGTGGTCAGGCCGGCGAGCCCGACGCGCAGGCGGGCTCCAGGCGGCTCGTTCATCTGCCCGTAGACCAAGCAGGTCTTCTCGATGACGCCGGATTCCGTCATCTCGAGGAAGAGGTCGGTGCCCTCGCGGGTGCGCTCGCCGACGCCGGTGAACACCGAGGTGCCGCCGTGCTCCTGGGCGAGGTTGTTGATGAGCTCCTGGATGAGGACCGTCTTGCCCACGCCGGCGCCGCCGAAGAGGCCGGTCTTTCCACCACGGACGTAGGGCTCGAGCAGGTCGATTGCCTTGATGCCCGTCTCGAAGATCTCGGTCTGGGTGGTGAGCTCGTCGAAGGCCGGGGCGGGGTGGTGAATGGGGTAGTACTGGACGTCGTCTGGCACGCCCTTGCCGTCCACGGGGTCGCCCATGACGTTCCAGACGCGGCCGAGCGTGGAGGGGCCGACCGGCATCATCATGGGATGCCCGGTGTCCTTGACCTTGAGGCCCCTCTGCAGGCCATCGGTCGAGGACATGGCGACGGCGCGGACGACGCCGCCAGCCAGCTGCGACTCCACCTCGAGCACCGTGTGCACCTCGCCCACCGGTGTCATGTCATCCACGACGAGGGCGGTGTAGATGCTGGGGACCTTGCCGTCGAACTTGACGTCGACGACGGGGCCGACAATGCGGACGATGGTGCCGGTGCCGACGCTCCTGTTCATCTGGTTGTAGGTGGCCTCCTCGAGGAGGGAGCGCGCCTGCGCTGTTGTCTCTGACATTAGTTGTCCTCCAATGCGGAAGCGCCGCCGATGATTTCGTTCAGCTCGGTGGTGATGCTTGCCTGGCGCTCGCGGTTGTAGGTGCGGCTCAGGGAGCCGAGGACCTCCTTGGCGTTGTCCGTGGCGGACTGCATGGCCCGCCTGCGGGCGCCGTGCTCCGCTGCTGCGGAGTCGAGCAGGGCGTGATAGATGACGGTCCTGATATAGGCCGGCATGAGGTAGCCCAACACCTCGCTGGCGGAGGGCTCGAACGCATAGTCCGTGTACGCGGCGTGCTCGACCTTGCTCATCGCCTCCGGAGTGCGCGGCTTATTGGGCATCATGAGCTGCTCGCGGGTGACGGGAAGCAGCCTCTCGCTCACCTGCGTCTGGTCCACGCGGTTCTTGGCGTGCCAGTAGACCAGCTCGACACGGTCGAACCTGCCCGACGCGTAACCGTCCATGACGTAGGAGGCGATGCGATCGGCCTCGTCGCGGCTTGGCTCGGACGACATGCCGACGAACGAGAGGACGGGACGTATCTTGCGATACGTGAAGTATTCCGTGGGCTTGCGCCCGCACGTGATAACCGACGCGCCGATGCCACGCTTCTGCAGATCGCGCATCTGGCGTTCGACCGAGCGCTGCGGGAGGATGTTGAAGCCTCCCGCCAGGCCGCGGTCGGACGCGACGAGCACGAAGAGCACGTTCCTCTCGCTCAGACGACGCGCAAGGAGAGGCTGCGACTCGTCGAAGCCCGCGCTGGCAACGTTTGCCAGCATGTTGGTGATGGCCTCCTTGTAGGGCCCCGCCTCCTCGGCCTTGCTGAGGGCCTTGTGGATGCGTGCCGTGGAGATCATCTCCATCGTGCGCGTGATCTGCATGGTGCTCCGGATGGAGCTCATGCGCCGCGATATCTCACGAAGGTTCGCCATGCCGGCCTACCCCCGCGTCTTCCCCGACGAAGGCTCGGCAGAGTCGCTTGCGACGTCCTCCGCAAGCTCCTCCACGTTCGTCGCCTGACCCCTGTTGGGGTGCTCGAGGAGGAACTCCTCCTTGAAGTGCGCGATGTGGGCCTTGATGCGCTCGCCCGTCTCGTCGTCGATCTTCTTGTCCCTGAGGCTCGCGCGGAGCTGCGGATGGCGCTCGGCCATGTAAGCGGCGAGCTTGTCGCGGAAGAGCGTCACGTGCTCGAGGTCGATGTCGTCGAGGAAGTCCTCCTTGGCGGCAAAGATCGAGATGACCTGGTCGGCCACGTCGAGTGCGGCATAACGCGGCTGCTTGAGCAGCTCCATCATGTGGGCACCGTGGTTGAGCTGGTACTGCGTCGTCGCGTCGAGGTCGCTGCCAAACTGCGAGAAGGCCTGCTTCTCTCGATAGCTCGCGAGGTCGAGGCGCAGCGTGCCCGCCACCTGCTTCATGGACTTGAGCTGCGCGGCACCACCCACGCGCGAGACGGAGATGCCCACGTCGACCGCAGGGCGCTGGCCCTGGAAGAAGAGGTTCGACTGCAGGTAGATCTGGCCGTCGGTGATGGAGATCACGTTAGTGGGGATGTAAGCCGAGACGTCGCCCTCCTGGGTCTCGATGATCGGGAGCGCCGTGAGCGACCCGCCGCCGTTGGCATCGGAGAGCTTGCAGGCACGCTCGAGCAGGCGAGAGTGCAGGTAGAAGATGTCACCAGGATAGGCCTCGCGTCCGGGCGGACGATGCAGCGTGAGCGACATCTGCCTGTAGGCGACCGCCTGCTTCGAAAGGTCGTCGTAGACCACCAGGACGTGCCCGCCGGGATGCTCGGCGTCGGCGGGGTTCCCGTTGGCATCGTTGTACATGAAGAACTCGCCGATGGCGGCTCCGGCCATGGGGGCGATGTACTGCATGGGGGCGGAGTCGGCTGCCGTGGCGGCGACGATGATCGTCTTGTCCAGGACGCCCCTCCGTGCGAGGGACTCCCTAATCGCTGCGACGGTAGACGCCTTCTGGCCGATGGCGACGTAGATGCAGACCATGTCGGTCTCGCGCTGGTTGACGATGGCGTCGATGGCGATGGCCGTCTTGCCCGTCTTGCGGTCACCGATGATGAGCTCGCGCTGGCCGCGTCCGATGGGGACCATGGCGTCGATGGCGAGAAGACCGGTCTGGACGGGCTCGCAGACAGGCTGGCGCTCCATGATACCTGGCGCCTTGAACTCGATGGGCCGACGATGCGCGGTGTCGATCGCACCCATGCCGTCGATGGGCTGTCCGAGGGGGTTCACGACGCGGCCGAGCATGGCCTGTCCCACGGGGATGTCCATGACGTGGCCGGTGGTGCGGCACTCGTCACCCTCCTTGATGGCGTCGACGTCACCGAAGAGGACGGCGCCGACCTCGTCCTCGTCCAGGTTCTGGGCGAGGCCGTAGACGCTGCGGCCCGTGGCCGAGCTCGTGAACTGCAGGAGCTCGCCCGCCATGGCGGTCTTAAGCCCCGAGACGTGCGCGATGCCGTCTCCGACCTCGGTGACGACCGAGGCCTCCTGCATGTCGACCGTCGCGTTGATCTGGGCGAGCTGCGTTCGCAGCGTGTCCATGATCTCGACGGAGCTGATCTTGTCTGTCATTGCTCATCACTTCCGATGAAGGTTGAGGAGAGCGTCTTGCGGATGTTCGCAAGCTGGGCCCTCACGGAGGCGTCAAAGCGCTTGCCGCGCGCCTCGAACACGATGCCTCCAAGAATGCTGGGGTCCACGCGCTCGACGAGGTACACCGGCGCCTTGAGGTCGGACTCGGCCTTCGCCTTGACCTTTGCGCGCAGCTCGTCGTCCATCGGGACCGAGGTGGTCACGGTGACCGAGACGGTGTTGTCCTCGCTGTCCAGAATCTCCTTGTACTGCCGGGCTACCTTGTCCACCAGTCCCAAGTCGTCGCTCTCGTGCATGGCGCTCAGGGTCTCGAGGACCTCCGGGGAGAACTTGCGCGCATGCTGCCATTGGACGAGGTCGGCGTTGGCCCTTCCCTCGCTGCGGCCGGCCTCGATGAGGGCCCTGGCATACGCCTCGATCTTCTCGTCTTCGCCGCGCTTAGTGCTCATCTGGGGCACTCACTTCCGCGAGGTATTTCTCGGCCAGCTTGCGCTGCTCGTCCTCGCTGAGGTCGTTGCCGATTATCTTGCTCGCGATCTCGACCGAGAGGTCGACGACGGAGCTCGAGAGCTCGATCATCGCCTTGCGACGCTCGGAGTCGACGGCGCCGTGCGCCTTTGCGATGACGTCGCTCGCGTCGCGCTGGGCGCGAGCGAGGATCTGGGAGCGCTCCTCCTCCGCCTCGCGCTTGGCACGGGAGATGATCGCGTCGGCTTCGTGGTTCGCCTCGAGGATGCGTGCCTCGTAGCTCTTTGCGCTCTCTGCGGCCTCCGCCTTGGACCGTGCGGCCGCGTCGAGGTCGTCCTGGATCTTCTGCTGGCGCTGCTCCATCATCGAGAGGATCGAGGGCCACGCGAGCTTCGCGAGGACGACCCAGATGATGAGGAACGCGATGAGCGCCGGTACGAACTCGGCGGGCTTCGGCAGCAGGAGGTCGGCTCCGCTGGGCGACTCCGCCAGAGCCAAGGCGGGCGTCAGAAGCGTCGCCGCACCCGCGGTGACGGCGACGACCGCCCCTCCTCCGGCAACCCGTATGTCTTTGCTCATGAATGCCTCCAACTAGCGATTTGCGCGTACCTGCGGCACGCCTCGCTACTTAGCGATGAGCGTGACAACGAAGCCGATCAGTGCCAGGGCCTCGACGAAGGCGGACGCGAGGATGAACGTCGTGAACAGACGGCCCTGAACCTCGGGCTGACGTGCCATGGAGGTAGTGGCGCCGTACGCTGCCAGGCCGATGCCAAGACCCGCGCCGATAACACCAAGACCGTATCCGATAACTCCCACGATTCCTCCTTTGTCATTCGCCCCGGGACGGGACGAGTACCATGACTTGCTATGCACGAGCGGGCGTGGCCCCGCTGGATGCCCTATGTTGGGGCTACTCGCTCTCGACGAGCTGGATGTAGACGGCCGAGAGGAGCGTGAAGACGTACGCCTGGATGATGCCCACCAGAATCTCGACGATGTAGATAATCAGGAGCAGCAGGACCCAGAAGATGGATGCGCCAGCCTGACCCAGCGCCGCCGCGGAGAAGCCCTGCAGCAGGGGCTGGACGAAGAGGGAGGCGAGGATGGCGAAGGTCCCCATGACCACGTGCCCGGCGAACATGTTGCAGAAGAGTCGGACGGCCAGGGTGATCAGGCGCAGGAAGGTCGAGACGAGCTCGATGGCCCAGACGAGGACGTTCATGGGAAACGACACGCCTTCGGGGGCGAGGCTCTTGATGTAGCCGATCACGCCGAGGCGCTTGCAGCCCAGGACGACGAAGTAGACGAAGGAGCAGAGCGCGAGCGCGGCGGTCACACCGATGGTGCCCGTACCGGGATGGCAGCCGGGAATGACCCCCACGATGCTGTTGCAGACGATGAAGAAGAAGAGGGCGGCGAGGAAGGGGAAGTGCTTCTTCCAGGTGTCACCCAGGATGGACTTGCACATGTCGTCGCGGACGAACTCGACGACGTACTCCATGCCGTTGACGAAGGTGCCCTGCGGAACGAGGCTCGACGCCTGCTTCCTTTTGAAGACGAAGATGACGACGAGCAGGAGGGCGAGGGCCACGCACATCCAGAAGATGTAGTTGGTGAGCCCGACCGTCGTGTCACCGACGATGGCATGGGTCATGAAGCCGTCGAGAAGCTCATCCATGGCCTCGGGCAACTTGGAAAGCGCGTCCACTTGTCCTGTCCTTTCCCTCTCGCCTCGTCAGCGGCTGCCGGCGCGGCTACCCGCCTTGTCCGTCGCGCGGGTTTGCCGCGTGCCAGGCACGTACGCTCTCTGCCGTCCAGATGGCGAGGAAGGTCGCCACGACGCTGACGCCAAACGAGAAGACGTTCTCCCTGTCGACCAGATAGGCCACCGCGATGGCGCAGGACATGGTGCCAAACGAGAGGAGCACGCCCGCGACGCCGAGTGCCATATCTGGCTTCTTACCCCAACGATGCACCCCCTCAAACAGCAGAGCGCCCGGAATCGCGCCGACCGCACCGACGGCAAGGCCAAAAAGCGCTGCTATGGGCACTCCCATGGCCGACCTCCGGGCGCGTAACGCGAAACGTCTGGATTCTAGTCTCTGCCACTGCGAAAAACCAGAGCCTTGTCTTTGGGAAAGGCGCCCCTTGCCTGCTCCGAGGAGTGGGATGGGCGCCCTACCAGCTTCTATACAAAATGTCATGCCGACCGAACTGTGTCAGTACCGTGAAGCGCACCGCCTGCGGCGCACGGATGCCGCGGGAAGCCCTACTTGGTGCCGTAGATGCGGTCGCCCGCGTCGCCCAGGCCGGGCAGGATGTAGGCGTTCTCGTTCAGCTGGCGGTCGAGGGCACAAGTGTAGAGGCGCACCTCGGGATCGAAGTCGAGCACTGCCTTGACGCCCTCGGGGGCGCTGACCAGCGTGAGGGCGCGCACGTCCTTAACACCTGCCTCGCGCAGGAACTGGATGGCCGCGGTGAGCGAGCCGCCCGTCGCGAGCATGGGGTCGACGATGAGGCAGGTGCGGTTCTCGATGTCCTGGGGGAACTTGCAGTAGTACTGGTGGGGCTCGTGGGTCTCGGGGTCACGGTACATGCCCACGTGGCCCACGCGCGCGGAGGGGACGAGGCTCAGGATGCCGTCCACCATGCCGAGGCCGGCGCGAAGGATGGGGATGATCGCGACCTTCTTGCCGGCGATGCGCTTGCAGATCGTCGTCTCGAGCGGGGTCTTGACCTCGACGTCCTCGAGGGGGAAGTCCCTCATCGCCTCGTAGCCCTCGAAGATGGCCAGCTCGCTCACCAGCTCGCGGAACTGCTTGGTGCTCGTGTTCTCGTCGCGCAGGATGTGCAGCTTGTGCTGCACCAGCGGGTGGTCGATGACGGTCAGGCGCTTCTCGTCGAACTCCATGTGAGGGACCCTTCTCCTCTTGCTGAACGTGTTCGCGCTTGATTCTATCTCAGGTGGAGCCCAGGGCACGGACGCAAGACGCCCTTACCCCTGGACGTCCAGGTCCTCGGGCACGCCGGCGAAGCTCGGGTCGTCCTCGCGCATGGCCTTGGCGACCCGGCCCTCGTGGCGTCCGCCTGCGAACTCGGTGTCGAGGAACTTGTCCACGATCTCCTCGTTGGTCGCAAGTGGCGTGAAGCGTCCGGACACGCAGAGGACGTTGCCGTCGTTGTGCTCGCGGAAGAGCTCGGCGAACTGGGGCGTCTGGATGACCGCGGCCCGCACGCCGGGGACCTTGTCTGCCGTGACCGCCATGCCGATGCCCGTGCCGCAGATGAGCACGCCACGGTCGGCCTCGCCGGAAGCGACCTTGCGCGCGACCTTGTCGGCGAAGTCGGGGTAGTCACAGCGCAGGGCCTGGGAAGGCCCGAGGTCGATGACCTCGTGTCCCCGCCCCGCGATGTNCGTCGCCACGACGCGCGTCCCCTCGCGCTCGGAGGCGATGGAACAGGCGATGCAGCCCGTCCCGCAGCCAAGCTCGAGCACCTGTGCGGAGTGGCCCGCCGCGACCGCGCGGTCGACGCCCTCGAGGGCCACGTCCACGAGGACCTCGGTCTCGGGCCGCGGTATGAGGACGCCGCGCTCGCAGCGCAGGACTATGTGGCGGAAGGGCATCTCGCCCGTGACGTACTGGAGGGGCTCTCCGGAGCCGCGCCTCACGACCGCATCGTGCATCCCGTCGAGCTCCTCCTGGGTGAGGGGCCGGTCGAAGTTGGTATAGACCTCGACGCGCGAGAGTCCCGTCACGTTGTTGAGCAGCCACTCGGCCGAGAGGCGAGGGTGCTCGTCCCCCTTGCGCTCGAGGTAGCCCGTGGTCCAAGACAGGATCTTGCCCACCGTCCAGGCTTCTTCCGCCATCGTCCTTCCTCTCAAGACGGGCGTGGCGCCGACCCTGCCGACGCCACGCGAACCCAATTCCTGTTCCTTGCCCCGTCACACCGCCTGGGCGAGCTTCTCCGCACGCTCCGCCGCCGCGAGGGCGTCGATCACGCTGGGCAGGGTGTCGCCCAGGAGCACGCCGTTGTAGGTCCCGTTGAAGCCGATGCGGTGGTCGGTCACGCGGTCCTGCGGCTGGTTGTAGGTGCGAATCTTCTCGGAGCGGTTGCCATGGCCGATCTGAGCGAGACGCGAGGCACCCTGCTCCGCCTGCTGCTTCTCGAGCTCCATCTCGTAGAGGCGAGCGCGCAGCATCTGCATGCAGACCTCACGGTTCTGGATCTGGGAGCGCTGGTCCTGGGACTGCACCACGGTGTTGGTGGGCAGGTGCGTGATGCGCACGGCGGAGTAGGTCGTGTTGACGCCCTGGCCACCGGGACCCGACGCGCAATAGGTGTCGATCCTCAGGTCCTCCTGGGAGATCTGGATGTCGATCTCGTCTGCCTCGGGAAGGACGGCGACGGTCGCCGTGGAGGTCTGGATGCGCCCCTGGCTCTCGGTCTTGGGGATGCGCTGCACGCGGTGGACTCCGCTCTCGTACTTCATGACGGAGTAGACCTTGTCGCCCGTGACCTTGAACTCGATGGTCTTGAAGCCACCTGCCTCGGAGGGGCTGGACGAGAGGACCTCGACCTTCCACTTGCGGGCGGAGGCGAAGCGCTCGTACATGTTGAAGAGGTCGCCCGCGAAGATGCCGGCCTCGTCGCCACCCACGCCCGCACGAATCTCGACGATGGTGTCCTTCTCGTCGTTGGGGTCGCCGGGAATCAGCATGACCTTGATCTGGTCCTCGAGCCTGGGCAGCTTTGCCTCGTTGGACGAGATGTCGTCCTGGAGCATCTCCTTCTCGTCAGTGTCCGCGGCGTCGTGCAGCATCTCCTTGGCGACCTCGATGTCGTCGAGCGCCTGCACGTACTCGCGGGCCTTCGCCACGAGCTCGGCCTGGTTGGCATGCTCCTTGGCGATGCGCGCGTACTCCTTGGGGTTCGAGACGACGTCGGGATCGACCATCCTCTTCTCGAGCTCCTCGTACGCGGCGATGAGCTTCTCTAGCTTGTCTCGCATGGTGTCACTCCTTGCACGCGCCGCGGCGCAGCCCGCCAGGGCGAATCGTTCGTGTTCAGCGATACGAAGTCTACCACCGCAAACCCGCGGCTATTCCGCCGGGCGTCCCGTCCCACGCTGCGCACACGATGCCATCGCTGGCAGCCCTGTGGCAGACTGGGGAGGAAGCGGGCTCGAGGGCGGGAGGCGCGATGGACGAGGACGGCCGCGGGAGGCTCCGCCCCGAAGGCGGGGAGGCAGATGGGAGGGACGCGGATGCTGAGGCCCAGAAGACCGCACTCCAGCCCACCGTCGCCAACGCGCGGGCGAGGGCCGGCGGACGCGATGGGGCGGGCGAGGGGTCTCTCCCCCGCCCCGAGGACGGCCTAGTCGCCCGGGCCGGGGCAGGCGCCGCCCGAGCGGGCGCCCTTCTTGCCGCACATCGCCTGGCCACTCTCCTGACCGGCGCCGCCATCGCGCTCCTCGTGGTGGTGGGGACGCTGCTGAGTCCTGTCATGGCAGGCACTCCCGACGCCACGCGCGTGAGGGCCGACGCGCTCGCGCACACGCCCGTCCCCACGCACGACGGGGGACCCTGGAACCATGACGGCGTTCTCATTGCCACGGACGCGCAGCTCAGGGAGAAGTCGACCGAAGCGTCTGGGGGCATCTCCGCCCGCACCACCGTGACCTACTCGGACGGGAGTGTCGAGGCGAGCTGGGATGCCATCCTGCTCTACCAGAGGTCCGACGGGTCATGGGAGCTGGAGTCCATCGACGTCCCCCAAGCCGCGAGCTGGAGGCCGACCTCCGGCCCCGACCATCAGAAGCTGCTCGCGTCCCTGGAAGCGCTCCTCACCCGCGCCGAGGCGAGGCTCGACTCGCAGGGCGACGACGGGGAAGAGAGCCTCGCCAACCTGTACCGGGACTGCGAGGCCAGCGTCACCAACGACGAGCTCGACGTCGCGGCACGCCTCGACAAGATGACCGTCCGCTGCAGCAAGCAGGAGGGCTTCGCCTCGCGAAACTGCGACCTGAGCCTGACCCTGCGCTTCGTCACGGCAAGCGGCGTCTGGGAGCTCACCGACGTCAGCGTGAGCGACGGGGCGAAGGAGCTGGGATACGAGCCGCTCAAGGGCAGCTGGTCCGGCAGCTTCCGAACCCAGTCGTCGAGCGGACACAAGTGCCTGTCCGGACGGGACGCCGGGCTTCGGCTAAGCATCGACGAGGTCGCGACGAGCGGCGACACCACCATGATCGCAGGCACGTTGGACGGCGTCGCGCACTTCCATCCCGAGCCCGAGCGGGACAGCACGGGCTGCGACGGGGACTCCGCGCTCGAGTCCCTGGCCTTCACGGGCACGCTCCAGGACGGCTCCGACGGCCTCGTCTTCGACTGCGAGACCGCGGACGACGTGCGAGGGAGCGTGAGCTTGAGGCTCGAGTTCGGGAATGCGCAGAACCCCTCCGCCGCGACGGCGACGCTCGTCTCCACCCACGACTACCAAGACAGCTTCCTGCTCGTCCCCTACCAGAGGACGGCGCGCTACGAGGACGAGTTCGTGCTGAGAAAGGTGTGACGCCGGGACCCCGACGCCACACCCTCCCACGCCGTCCCTTGGTCCGTGCTACTCGGACGCGAGCCTCTCTCCCATGAGCAGGCCCATCACGCTGGCCATCATGAGGCCGCGGGTCCAGCCACTGGAGTCGCCCAAGCAGTGCAGGTGGGCGACGTTGGTGTCGAAGTTCTCGTCCATGCCCACGCGGTTGCTGTAGAACTTGAGCTCGGGCGCATAGAGCAGGGTCTCGTCGGCGGCGAAGCCCGGGACCACCTTGTCCACGGCCTTGATGAACTCGACGATCTCTATCATCGCGCGGTAGGGCATGGCGGCGCTGATGTCTCCCGCCTCGGCGTCGGGCAGGGTGGGCACCACGTTGGAGCGAGTGAGCTCCTTGGGCCAGGTGCGCTTGCCGTCGAGCAGGTCACCGAAGCGCTGCACCAAGATGTGCCCGGCTCCGAGCATGTTGCAGAGCTTCCCCACGTTGCGCGCGTACACGATTGGCTGGTCGAAAGGCTTGCGGAAGTTGAACGAGACGAGCACGGCCAGGTTGGTGTTGGGGCTCTTGCGCTCCTTGTAGCTGTGGCCGTTGACCACTGCGAGGTCGCCGTCGTAGTTCTCCTGGCTCACGAAGCCGCCCGGGTTCTGGCAGAAGGTGCGCACCTTGTTCCGGAAGGGGTCTGGATAGCCCACGAGCTTGCTCTCGTAGAGCACGCGGTTGACGTCGTCCATGACCTCGTTGCGAACCTCGACGCGCACGCCGAGGTCGACGGGGCCGGCGGAGTGTGCGATGCCATGGGCCTCGCACATGTCGTCGAACCAGGCGGCGCCACGGCGCCCGGTGGCAACGATCGTCTCGCCCGCCTCGATGCGGGTCCTGACGCCATGGACGTCGCTCACCACGGCACCCTGGCAGCCACCCCCTTCCACGACGACCTCGTCGCACTCGTGCTGGAAGAGGATATGCACGCCCCCCTCGACGAGGGTCCGCTCTATGCGGCCATAGATCTCTTGCGCCTTCTCGGTCCCCAGGTGGCGGATGGGGCAGTCGACCAGCTTGAGGCCCGCCTTGATGGCGCGACGCCGGATGTTGGCGACCTCCTCCGGGTGCTCGAGCCCCTCGATGTGGGGGTCGGCCCCGAAGTCGAGGTAAATCTGGTCGACGCGTCCGATGGTCTCTTGCGCGAGGCGCTCGCCGATGAGCGTGGGCAGGTCCCCGCCAACCTCGTGGCTCAGCGAGAGCTTGCCGTCAGAGAAGGCGCCGGCGCCCGAGAAGCCCGTGGTGATGCGGCAGGGCTTGCAGCCCACGCAGTGGCCCGTCTTCTCCTTGGGGCAGGAGCGGCGCTCGACGGGGAGCCCCTTCTCCACCATGGTGATGGAACGCGAGTCTCCCTTGCGCAGGAGCCCCAGCGCGGTGAAGATGCCCGCCGGGCCCGCCCCGATGATGAGCACGTCGGTCTTGATGGTGGCGAGGCCATGCTCGCCGGAAGCTTCGCTCATGCGCGTCTCCTCTCGGGTCTTGTGGCGCCGTCCCCCAACGGCACACAAAAGGAGAGGGACGACCTGTGCCGTCCCTCTCCTCCTTTGCTCTGGTCTAGCTGGGGTTACTCCGCGGCGGGGGTCTCCTCGGTGGCCTCGACAGGGGCCTCCTCGACGACCTTGGCGGCGTCGGCGGCAGCCTTCTTCTCGTACTCGGCAGCACGCTTGGCCTTCTCGGCAGCCTTCGCCTCGGCAGCGGCCTTGCGAGCGGCAGCCTGCTCGGCGGCCTTCTTTGCCTTGGCCTCCTTGGCGGCCTGGGCCTTGGCAAGCTGGGCCGCGGCGGCTCCACCGAACTTGTCGGAGAAGCGCTGGACGCGCCCTCCGGTGTCGACGAGCTTCTGCTGGCCGGTGTAGAACGGGTGGCACTTGTCACAGAGGTCAAGCGTCATCTCGCTCACCGTGGCGCGGGTCTTCCAGGTGTTGCCGCAGGTGCAGCGAACGGTGCACTCGACGTACTCGGGATGTATTCCTTGCTTCATTTCAGGACTCCTTCTTTCGGCCTGGTTTCCGACCAGACAAGGGGTGTCGAGGCAAACGCCAGGACAATTGAGCCTTGCTAGGTTACCACAGTGGTCGCATTCTCATACCAAGACTGTGGAAAAGTGGTGCAAGCCCACGCGCGGGGCGCCCGGTCCCGCCACGCTACACTGGTTGGGCGCAGGCGGATCCGAGGAGGAGAGATGCTGCTCGTCGTTGACGTAGGTAACACCCAGACCACGTTGGGGCTCTTTGGTCCGGACGACCAGCTCGCCCGCCAATGGCGCATGGCCTCCGACAAGACCGACACCGCCGACGAGCTCCACGAGCGACTCTACGGCTACTTCATGATGCTGGGCCGCAGCCTCTCCGAGGTGAACGACGTGGCCATTGCCAGCGTGGTTCCCATCCTCACCCAGGAATGGCTCTACATGATGGGACACGTCCTGGATGCCAGGGACGTGCTGCTGGTTGATCCCCGCCGCGACTGCGGCATCGAGGTGGACATGCCCGACCCCACCCAGGTGGGGGCGGACCGCATCGCCAACGCCGTCGCCGCCCGCGAGGCCTACGGCGATTCGGTCATAGTGGTGGACTTCGGGACCGCGACCAACATCGACGTGGTCGACGCGCGCGGACGCTTCAGGGGCGGGGCCATCATGCCCGGCCTGCTGCTGAGCGCCGGGGCACTCTTCTCGCACGCGGCGCGCCTCTCGAGCGTCCCCTTGGTGGTGCCCGAACGCGCCCTTGGCAACAGCACCGAGGCCGCCGTGCAGTCGGGCATCGTGATCGGCGCGGCCGCACAGGCCGAGGGCCTGGTGAGGCGCATCAAGGACGAGCTCGGCGAGCCCGATGCGACGGTGGTTGGCACGGGAGGGCTCTCGCGCGAGATCGCGAAGGCGACCGACCTCTTCGACGCCCTCGACCCCGACCTCACCATCCGCGGCATCAAACTCATCTGGGAGCATCGCGCCCGCAAGCGTGCCGTGCGCTAGGAAGGGCCGTTTGCCCGCAGAGGGCCTGGGGCCCACGCGGGCAGGCCCCCGCCCGACAACTGCCTACTCGCGGTCGGGCGACCTCAGGAGCGCCTGTTCGGCAGAGAACTCGAGCTCGTGTCCAGACTCGTCCACGACGGTGGCCCGGCCCCAGATGTCGAAGCCCGCAAGGCGCCCTCGCGCCATCACGCGCCCGTTGGGATACGTCACCTCGACCTCCCGGCCCATCCTGAGCTCATGGTCGAAGTAGTCGGGGAGAAACGCCGCCCACGGTCCCCCCGCAGACCTCCCAGCCGCGACATCCCCCTCCCAGGTGGACACGCGCTCGCGCACCGCCCGCTCAATCGCGGCGTCGTCAGGCATCGCGGCGTCGTCAGGCATCGCGGCGTCGTCAGGCATCGCGGCGTCGTCCCCATCGCCCAAGGTACGCCTTATGGCGAGACGGACGAAGACGCCCCCGTCGTCGTAGCCGCCGCGACCGTCCAGCTCGAAGGCAGGCCTTCCCGCGGGGACGAGGGCGACGTCCCGCGGCCAGAGCAGACCCGCCTCGGAGTTCCCCGCATCGACGAGCGCGTCCATCACGCCCAGGCTCGCAACGGCGGGAAGGGCCACCAGGTAGCCCATGGGCACCCTTGGCCTCAGCGTGAGCTCGAGCTCCCCCACGCCAGCCCCCCTACTGCCAGTCAAGCTCGCCCAGCTCGCCCACCACATGCCCCACGCGGTCCTCGGGGGCATAGACGGGCACGCCGGCATGCATCAGGAAGCGGACGGGGTCGTGCATGAGGTCCTCCATAGGCACCAGGACGTAGTCCCTCTCGCCCAGGTGCGCGTGGGGAAGCGTGAGCTTGCGCCCTGCGTGCTCCTCGTCCTCGACGAAGACGAGGTCGCAGTCGATGGTCCTGGGGCCGTGACCCGCCTGCTCGGGGTCGCGCACGCGGCCGAGCCTCTCCTCGACGCCGAGGAGGGCGTCCATGAGGACGCTGGGGTGCAGCTCGCTGCGAAGCTCGGCCACGGCGTTGGCGACCGGGACCTTGATGCCGTAGGCGGGTTCGGTCTCGTACACGCGGCTCACCTGCACCACGCAGGTGAGCGGTATCTCGTTGATGAGCGCCACGGCACGGCTCAGGTAGTCCATGCGGTCGCCCACGCTCGAGCCCAGCGAGACGAAGGCCTGCCGCGCGTCGGCGCGGCTGACCGCCCAGTAGGAGTTGAGCGCCTCGGCCGTGAGGGCCACGTTGTGGACGCGCAGGATGCGCGCGCCAGACTCGATGGCGCTCAGGCAGATGCCCAGCGTGGCGGCATCGCGGGCTGGGGCGTCCGTCACGCCCGAGACGGCCCCGACCATGCGCTTGCGCGAGACGGCCGTGAGCACGGGGTATCCCATGGAGACGAGCTTGCGGGTGGCGCGCTGGATCACGACGTCCTGGTCCGCCGCCTTGTCGAAGCCCGGACCGGGATCGATGCAGATGCGGTCGTGGGCAACGCCCGCACGCATGAGGGAGCGCGCCTGATCGCCCAGGAAGCCCATGATCTCGCGCATGAGGGGGGCCTCCTCGGGCAGGGTGAAGCGTCGCGCGCTCGCCTGGACGCTGCGGGCCGCCACCGCACGCGCGGGAGTGCTGTCCAGGCGCACGGACTTGCGGCTGGACTGCCCGTTGCCGCGATTCCAATGCATGACCACGCAGCCGCAGTCGGACTCGGCGGCGACGCGCACCATCTCGGGGTCGATGAAGCCCGTGACGTCGTTGACGATGGAGGCGCCCAGGCGAACGCAGACCTTGGCCACGGAGGCATGGCGCGTGTCGACCGAGACTATGGCGCTGGGCGCGGCGGCGAGGATGCCCCTGACCACGGGAACGACGCGCTCGGCCTCCTCGTCGGCAGCCACGGGCTCGTGGCCGGGCCGCGTGGACTCGCCCCCCACGTCGATGATGTCGGCGCCCTCGTCCAGCATGCGGAGGGCGTGCTCGACCGCGAGCTTGGGGTCGAGGTTCTCTCCCCCGTCCGAGAAGGAGTCGGGGGTGACGTTGAGGATGCCCATGATGCGGGGACGCGAGAGCGAGATCTCGTGACGGCCGCAACGCCAAAGCGAGTAGTCCTGTCGAAGCATGGGTCGGGTCCTCCCCTAAGGCTGAGGGGGACGCGCCCGCGCCCCCAGGGTGTTCCTTTGTGATTGTAGCGACTCCCGGCGGCCGGCCTTCCGCTCGGCCTGGCCCGGCGAGTCCCGGAACGGGAATTCCGAGCGAGAGGGGCCACGGCCTACCAGTCGAAGGCCCGGGCGATGTCACAGGCGCAGACCAGGTCCGCGCTCGCGTCCTGGGGCGTGGGCTGGAGGTTGCAGATGGCCAGCTTGTCTCCCCCGAAATAGCGCAGGAGCCCCGCGGCCGGGTAGACCACCAGGGAGGTGCCGCCCACGATAAGGAGGTCGCAGCTGGCAATCGCCCGGATGGCGGCGGTGATGACGGCCTCGTCCAACGCCTCCTCGTAGAGGACGACGTCAGGCTTCACGGGCCCGCCGCAGGCCTCGCAGCGGGGGACGCCCTCGGTCTTGAGGACCCACTCCTGCGAGTGGACGTGCCCGCAGCGCTGGCAGACGTTGCGATGGGTCGAGCCGTGGAGCTCGACCACGTTGCGCGAGCCTGCCGCCTGGTGGAGGCCGTCTATGTTCTGGGTCACGACGGCGCTGACGAGCCCCTCGCACTCCAGCTCGGCGAGCTTGAGGTGCGCCTGGTTTGGCTTGGCGTCGGGGGCGCACATACGGCTGCGGTAGAAGTCGAAGAACTCCCGTGTGTGCTCCACGTAAAAACCGTGGCTAAGCATGACCTCGGGCGGGTAGTCAAAGTGTTGGTTGTACAGGCCGTCGGCGCTTCGGAAGTCGGGGATCCCGCTTGCCGTCGAGACGCCCGCGCCGCCGAAGAAGACCGTGTTCCCCGCGCCCTTCACGAGCGCCCCGAGCGCCGCTGCCGCCTCCCGTGGGTCAGTGATGGTCCTTGCCATGGCGGCCTCCCGTCGTTTGCCAGCGGCTCTGACTCTAGCACCAGGAAGGCGAGGTACCGGCATGAAGAAGCTCAGCTGCAACGTGGAGGGCTGCGCCCTCGTGTTCGAGGGCGGCGGCTATCGCGCCGCATACACCGCGGGAATCGCCCGCGTCCTTCTGGAGCAGGGAATCCACTTCCCCTTCGTCTGCGGCATCTCCGCGGGCTCCAGCCACACGGTCGACTACTGCTCGCGTGACCTCGCACGCACGCGCAACGCCTTCCTGGGCATGAGGCCCGAGGGCATACCCATCGCGGGCTTTGGCTCGGTGGTGCGCGGCAAGGGCTACTTCAACGCCGACTACCTCTACGAGGGATGCATCGCCGACGGCTTCATGCCCTTCGACTGGGACACCTTCCAGGCAAACCCCGCCCAGGTAGCCATCCAGGCCTTCGAGGTGCGGACGGGCCGCAGCGTGACCTTCACAAAGGACGACATGCGCGACAAGTACGACATGGTGGACAAGGTGCGCGCCAGCTCGACCCTGCCGGGGGTCATGCACCCCAAGGCGGTGGACGGCCGGCTCTTCATGGACGGCGGGCTGGGAGAGGGAGCAGGCCTTCCCCTGCACCTGGCCGAGCGCGGCGGCTACGACCGCTTCTTCTTCGTGGCGACCCGCCCGCACGGCTACCGCAAGGAGCCTCCCACCGAGCAGGAGCGCCGCGTCTACCGCGCCATCGCACACGGCCGACCCTACCTCCTGGACGCCCTCCTCACACGCTGGGAGAGGTACAACCGCGAGCTCACGCGCATCGAGCGCCTCGCGGACGAGGGTCGCTGCCTCATCGTGTACCCGGACGACATGCCCATAAGCTCGGGCACCACCGACAAGGCGAGGCTCCTGGCCGCCTATAACGAGGGGCATGCCCAGGCCATGCGTGACCTGCCCCGCTACCGCGAGTTCCTCTTTGGGGCGCCCGACGCGGGACCTCACCCAGACGAGGCGGCCCTCGCGCGCACCCTCGCGGCCATCGACGACGGATACGTGATCATCGAGGGCTGAGACGGCGAGGGGGCGGTGCTCGGGAGGTCGCGCAGACCCGTCGCGCCATGCGGGGACGGGCCCAAAGACGGCAAATCTCGTGAAATGCTGTCGTTTTTCGCATAAGGCCAGGTAAGCGAGAAAAGAGACAGCATTCTGCGAGAAATGCTGTCTTCTCTCCCTTGGCCCGTCCTCGTCGCGCACCCTGGCCGCAGCCCCGTCCCGCAAACGGATGCCAAGGTGGTGCCATATCCTGGACCAGCACGTATACTGGCCTGAGCGGGCACGGACACCCGCCCAAACGGACACGACGCCGGCGGGGCGACGCCCCCGCCAAGGAGGAGCGGCATGGCACAGAGCGAGGAGCGCGAGCTGAGGCTCGTCTCGTGGAACGTCAACGGCCTCAGGGCCGTCATGAAGAAGGACCCCAGCTTTCCCCAGATCTTCGAGGCGGCGGACGCCGACGTCTTTGCCATCCAGGAGACGAAGCTGCAGGAGGGCCAGCTCGACTTGGACCTCCCCGGCTACCATCAGACATGGAACTATGCCGAGCGCAAGGGCTACTCGGGCACCGCGGTCTTCAGCCGCGAGGAGCCGCTGCGGGTCATCAGGCAGATCGGCTGCGAGTTCGCAGACGACGAGGGCCGCGTGTGCGCCCTCGAGTTCGAGCGCTACTGGTTCGTGGACGTGTACACGCCCAACTCGAAGAACGGGCTCCTGCGCCTGGACGAGCGTATGGTCTGGGACAGGAGCTACCGCGAGTTCCTGTCAGGCCTCGCCAAGGAGAAGCCCGTGGTCACCTGTGGCGACTTCAACGTCGCGCACGAGGAGATAGACCTCAAGAACCCCGACACCAACCACATGAACGCAGGCTTCTCGGACGAGGAGCGCGAGGGCTTCGGCAAGCTCCTCGAGGCGGGCTTCGTGGACAGCTTCCGCCGTCTCTACCCCGACCGAGAGGACGCCTACAGCTGGTGGAGCTACCGCATGCGCGCCCGCGAGCGCAACGTGGGCTGGCGCATCGACTACTTCCTGGTGAGCGAGGACGCCGCGGACGGCATCGTCGAGGCCTCGATCCTGGACGACGTCTACGGCAGCGACCACTGCCCCGTGCAGCTGACGCTCAGGGTATAGGCGAGAAGAGCCCCTCGCGTCGCAGTGCCAAATCGGGCCCCACACGCCTTTGCCGCGTGCGGGGCCCGACACTTGTCTGCAGGCCGCATGCGCCCGGGAAATCTGTCACAGGACTGTGGACCCTTTTCTTACGCTTTGGCGCAGGATTTGGGCCGTTGGCTGCCCATACACTCTTCTCGTCGATCGGAGGCGACCAAGAAAAGGAGTGATCAACATGACCAAGGGAAGCAAGGGCAAGCGTCAGCTGGCAACGGCAATCTGCACCGCGGGGCTTCTGGGATCGCTCGCCCTCCCCACCCTGGCGATGGCCCGCGCCCAGAGCGCCCAGGGAGCGCAGGGCTGCCAGGCCTGCGGGGACTGCCAGACCAAGTCCATCAGCGAGGACGACGTCAGCACCGACGCCCGCGCCTTCACGGAGGAGGAGGCGCGGGCTATGTCCCAGGGCATGACCGAGAAGGACGCCCAGGAGGCGGTGGGGCGCCTGAAGGGCCTGAGCGACGCCGAGCGCTCCGAGCTCAAGGGCCTTTGGATGGGGATGACGGGCGAGAGGGGGCTCGGCGACGAGCAGTACGAGCGCATGGACGAGCTCGAGGGCAAGGCCTGGAGGGCAGCGCTCGACGAGGCGATCGACGCTGACGGCTCGCTCGACGACGCGGCCAAGTCCGCGCTCAAGGAGAACGCCTCCCGCATAGACCAGCTGGAGGAGAGGCTGCTCGAGGACGAGGCCGTCCTGAACGACAACGAGGAGGAGGATGTCTACAAGGAGCTCGACGAGCTCTACCAGCGTCTCGATGGCTACATGGAGAAGGCCGGCAACGTCTTCTAGGACCTCGCGACTGGTGGTGCGTAACGTACAATCGGGGCTGGCCCTGCGGGGACAGCCCCTTTTCGTCCCAAGAGAGGTGGCTGATGGCGGAGCTCATCTACGTGGCGGACGACGACCTCAACCTGCTCGAGGTCCAACGCGCCTTCCTCGAGGGCGCGGGCTATCAGGTGAGCTGCTTTGCCATCGGAGACGCCCTTCGCGAGCGCTTCCTCGAGCGTCCCGCCGACCTTGTCATCCTCGACGTCATGATGCCGGGGACGGACGGCCTCGAGGTCTGCCGCCAGCTCCGGGAGGTCTCTGACGTGCCCATCGTCATCCTCACCGCCCGAGAGTCAGAGATGGACTACATCACCGGGCTCGCCTTGGGCGACGACTACCTCTTCAAGCCCTTCTCGCCCTCCATGCTGGTCATGCGCGTGAGGGCCCTGCTCAGGAGGGCGAACATGTCACGCGGACAGGAAGGCGGCACCCTGCGCTTCGCCGACCTCGTGCTGCACGACGCCACGCACGTGGTGGAGGTGGGCGACAGGGAGCTGCGCCTCACGATGATGGAGTTCTCGCTCCTGAGGGTGCTCGTGAAGGCGGCGGGGGAGCCCGTCTCTCGCGCGGAGCTCCTCCGGAGGGTCTGGGGGATGGACGCGGAGGTGGAGACCCGCGTCACCGACGAGTGCGCACGCCGCGTACGCCAGAAGCTGCGAGGTGCCGGCAGCCGCGTGGGCGTGAAGGCGGTCTGGGGCTTTGGCTACCACCTCGTGGATGCGGGCGAGGGGGATGCTCATGCGCCGCGCTAGGTGGCCGAGGGCCGGCAACATGCGTCCTGCCCTCCGGCTTGCCCTGCTCTTCGCGGGCTGCGTCGCCGCCGCGCTGCTGGTGGTGGTTCTCGCCTATGGCCAGCTCGTGCAGGCGCAGATGCGCGACGGCTCCGAGCAGGCGATTGACGCCCTCCTGGGCGATGGCAACGAGGAGGGGGAGCCCTCACGCGTTGCAATCCCCCTCGCGCTGACGGCCGAGTGGGAGCTCGACGAATCGGACGGCAACCCTTACACGCCGCTTGACAGGCTCGCCGCCAGCTGGGCATCGGAGCATCGCGACCAGACCGGTCGACTCGTGCGCGTGGAACGGGATGGGCTCGAGTGCTACCTCAAGGTCCAGGGAACGATTCCCGCGCCACAGACCGAGGCCGGCCTTGTGTCGGATGAGGGCGCGGAGGTGCTTCTCGCCTACGTGGACGTGTCCGGCGAGGAGGCGCTGGCAGGTCAGGTGCGACTGCTCCTTCTGGGCATCATGCTCCTCTCGACCATAGGCGCCGCAGCCGCCGGCTGGGCGCAGGGGAGGCAGGTCGAGGCCCGCGAGCGAGCGGTGAGGACCTTCTACGAGAACGTCTCGCACGAGCTCAAGACCCCCCTTGCCGCAATCGGCGGCTATGCCGAGGGACTCCGGGAGGGAGTCATCGCGGATGACAGGCAGGCGGGAGCGGTGATCTTGGGCGAGGTGCGCAAGATGTCGGAGGGCGTCGGCCAGCTGCTTGACATCAGCAGGCTCGAGGGTGGAGCGGTCATGCTAGAGTGCGAGAGGCTCGACCTCGCCGAACTCGTGGAGGACTGCCTCGTGCCCTTCGAGGGGGCGGTCGCCTCTCGCCAGTTGGACGTGTCGCTCGACCTTCACACCATCCGGACGGAGGTCGACGCGAGGCAGTTCGAGCGCGCCTTCGACAACCTCGTGACCAACGCGATCAGGCATGCGAGGTCACGACTGCGCGTCTTCCTTGGAAACGGGGAGCTCGTCGTGTGGAACGACTGCGCGCGACCCGCCGCACGGGACCTCGACGCCCTCTTCGACCGCTTCAGGACCGACGCCGCGGGGGGCAGCGGCATAGGGCTCGCACTCGCGCGCGAGGTCTTCGAACTGCACGGATGGCGGGTCGAGGCGCGCTACGAGGACGGCGGGCTGGTGATACGCGTACGCCTGGGCTAGGCACGAGGTGGGACACAGCGCCCCCCAGCACGAGGTGCTCAGCTACACCTCGACGCTCGTGCCCACGGCCCGTTCCAGTACGCCCAGGAAGGTCTCGGCGTCGCGCGTGGCGACGAGCTTGCGCGGGAAGCCGATCTCTTCCAGCATCGAGCGGACGTGGTCGAAGTGGCCTATCCCGCACGAGATGTGGGAGTCGGTGCCCGTCGAGATCATGACCCCCTCCTCCGCGCAGCGCTCGGCTAGCCTGCGGCAGGTGCTCGTCGCGGATGGGTGGCTGGCAAGGGTCGCCTCGTTTATCTCGACGAGCTTGCCCTTCTCGCGCGCCACGGCGAGCACCTCGCCCACGTCGAAGGGCACGCCGGCACGTCCCGCGTGTCCCAGGATCAACACCTTGGGGTCCTCGAGGGCCCGCACGTACATCCGGGTCGTCTGCGCCAGGCTTGCGCCACGTGCAAATTCGTCGCAGTGCACCGAGGCGATAACGTAGTCGCAGCCTTGGAAGACGCGCTCCTTGAGGGTGAGCTGTCGGTGCAGGGGGTTGCCGTTTATCTCGTGCGTGAGGGGCACGTCATGGCCGAAGAGGTGGCCGTCGAGGTCCACGACGTCCGCCTCGCAGCCGTGCAGCAGGCGCACGCCTCGCCACACGCGCGGCCAGGCGCCGTAGTTCATGAAGTACTGGAAGTCCCGCAGGTCGTAGCCCTGCGCACGCTCCATGCTGCCAACCTCGGAGAAGAGCATCGAGGAGTAGTGGTCGGTCGACCCCAGCAGCTCGAGGCGCAGCTCCGCCGCCGCCCGCACGTTCTCCTCTATGGTGGAGTAGGCGTGGCGCGAATAGAGGGTGTGGGTGTGGACGTCACAGGCCAGCTGAAGCATGGGGGCTCCTCTCTTGGAAGACCCTCCCAGCTTAGCAGCGCCCCCGGCAAGCGAGAGGCGCGTTGCCGCCCGCGCCGCGGGCTCGTCCGCACGGGATGCCTCCCTCGACCGCGAGACGCCCTCGCCCCAGCGTCCCCTGAGGCCGAAGCCCGCCTTGGGCGTCATCCTGAAGGCGGGACAGGCGGCGTCGGACGCATGCACCTCTCCCCTTCTGCCGTCTGGGGCGACGCAGACGCCGCGCGTGCGCAGGAGCCCCGTCTTTGCCTGGCAGAAGCTGCAGTTCTGGCAGATGCGCTCCCAGCTCACGCGTCCCCCCGGGCATACTGCTCGGCGAGGCGCCTCCATGCCGGCATCGAGTCGACGATGGTCTGGTGGCTCACGCAGTAGCCCACGCGCACCCAGCCCTCGCAGCCAAAGCTGTTTGACGGGACGGGCAGGAGCTCCAGGGCCTTCGCCTTCTGGAAGAAGGCCTCGGCGTCGGGCTCCAGGGACTTCACCCAGAGGTAGAAGGCGCCTTGCGGCTCGATGTACTCGTAGCCAAGCGCCGAGAGCCCCTCCGTGAGCGCCTTGCGGTTGCGCTCGTAGGCGGCGACGTCGCTCGGGACGTCCACGCAGTCCATGACCACGCGCTGGAAGAGCGCCGGCGCGCAGACGAAGCCCAGCTTGCGGCCGGCACCGGCGATGGCGGGGACAAGCTCGTCGTGGTCGGGGTTGGTGTTGGGGACCAGCACCCAGCCCACGCGCTCGCCGGGCAGGCTCAGGCTCTTGGAGTAGGAGTAGCAGACGACGCTGCGGTCGTACAAGGAGGGGATCCAAGGCACCTCGCAGCCGTAGCTGATCTCGCGATACGGCTCGTCGGACACCAGGTAGATGGCGGTCCCCAGGGCGCTCTCGCGCTCGCGAAGCACGTCCGCCAGCTCCTCGAGGTTCTGGCGGGAGTAGACCGACCCGACGGGGTTGTTGGGCGAGTTGACCACCACGGCCTTGGTGCGGCTCGTGATGGCGGCGCACACGGCCTCCGTGTCCACCTGGAAGGTCTGGGGGTCCGCCATGACCTCGACGCAGGACGCCCCGGCGGTCTGGATCCAGACGCGGTACTCCGGGAAGTAGGGGGCGATGACGATGACCTCGTCGCCGGGATCGACCAGCGCGTTGAAGCTGATGCTGAGCGAGGCGGCGGCACCGCAGGTCATGTAGAGGTCGCCCGCCCCGTAGTCGCAGCCGAAGCGTCGGTTGAGCGACTCCGCGACGCGCTGCCTGACCTCGACGAGGCCTGCGGCGGGGGTGTAGCCGTGCAGCTGCACGGGAGGGAGCTCCAGGGAGCGCTCGATGGAGCGGCGGACCTCCTCGGGCGCGGGCACGGAGGGGTTGCCCAGCGAGAAGTCGAAGACCTTCTCGGCCCCTATCTGCGCCTTGCGCTGGGCGCCGTAGGCGGCGATCTCCCTGATGCTGGACTTGGAGGTCCCGTACTCGTAGCTCTTCTGGTTGATGGACACGACCGCTCCCCTCCACGGCACCGGTCGACCGGCGCGGCCTCGCGATATGGGAACGGCGCGGCATGAGCCGCGCCGCCAGCTTGCAGACTACTCGCCGCCGAGGACGGGCGACGATTCCGTCACAGACTCGTCACCGCCGAGCGGCGAGTCCACCGCGACCTCCGGGTGCTCGAGGACGTACTGCGCCCAGCGGTCGTCCAGAAGGGCGTTGACCACGTCGCCCTCCACCGTCTCGCGCGCAAGGAGCACCTTGGCCATGGTCTCCATCTGGCTGCGCCTCGCCTCGAGCACCGCGCGCGAGCGACCATGGGCCTCGCGCATGATGCGCTCGACCTCGTCGTCGATGCGTTTGGCCGTCTCGGCGGCGTAGTCGTTGTGGTTCGCGTAGTCGCGCCCCAGGAAGACCTCGTGCTGGGCCTCGCCGAAGACCTGCGTGCCCAGCTCCTCGCTCATGCCGTAGCGAGTGACCATCTCGCGCGCCATCTTGGTGGCCCGCTCGAGGTCGTTGCTGGCGCCGGTGGTGATGTCCTCGCAGAAGAGCTCCTCGGCCGTACGTCCCCCCAGGAAGACGGCGATCTGGTCCAGCATGCCGTCGCGCGTCTCGAGGAAGTGGTCCTCCTCGGGGAGCTGCAGGGTGTATCCCAGGGCACGACCACGGCTGATGATGCTGATCTTGTGCACCGGGTCGGAGTTCTCGAGTATGTGCCCCACCAGGGCATGCCCGCACTCGTGGTAGGCGATGGTAACGCGCTCCTTCTGGGTCATCACGCGGCCCCTCTTCTCGGGACCGGCGACGACGCGTTCCATGGACTCCTCCACCTCCTCCATCGAGATGCGGTCCTTGTGCCGGCGGGCGGCGAGGAGCGCGGACTCGTTCATGAGGTTGGCGAGGTCGGCACCCGTGAAGCCTGGCGTCAGCTTGGCGATCCGCTTGAGGTCGACGTCCTTTTTGAGGGGCTTGTTCTGGGAGTGGACCGAGAGGATCCTCTCCCTCCCCTTGACGTCGGGGCGGTCGACGGTGACCTGCCGGTCGAAGCGTCCGGGGCGCAGCAGCGCCGGGTCCAGGATGTCGGGACGGTTCGTCGCGGCGACCAGGATGACGGCCTGGTTCTCCTCGAAGCCGTCCATCTCGACCAGCAGCTGGTTGAGGGTCTGTTCGCGCTCGTCGTGGCCACCACCCAAGCCAGCGCCTCGCTGGCGTCCCACAGCGTCGATCTCGTCGATGAAGATGATGGAGGGGGCGGACTCCTTCGCCTGCTTGAAGAGGTCGCGCACGCGACTCGCGCCAACGCCCACGAACATCTCGACGAAGTCTGAGCCAGATATGGAGAAGAACGGCACCCCCGCCTCGCCGGCCACGGCCTTGGCGAGCAAGGTCTTGCCGGTGCCCGGGGGACCCACCAGGAGCACGCCACGCGGAATCTTGGCACCCATCTTCTGGTAGCGCTCGGGCTCGCGCAGGAAGTCGCGGACCTCCTTGAGCTCCTCTACCGCCTCGTCTATGCCCGCCACGTCAGAGAACTTCACCTTGGGCCGGGTCTCCTCCGTCGTGCGCGCCCTGTTGGCGCGACCGAAGTTCATGGAGCGTCCGTTCTGGCCCTGCATCTGCCTGGTGAAGTAGATCATGAAGGCGAGTATGACCGCCGTGGGGACGATCGACACCAGGATGGTCTGGAGCAGGTCGGAGCTCGACGTGTCGATGGTGAAGCTCACGTCGGGATGCTGCGCCATGAGCTCCTGCAGGCTGTCGGCACCCACGTAGTAGCTCACGAAGCGGCTCTGCTCGTTGCCGTCATGGCGGTAGTTGCCCCTCAGGCTGCCGTCGGAGGTCTTGTAGGTGACGTCGCTCACCCGCTCGTCCTTGACCGCGGTGACGAAGGCGTTGGTGGTGAGGGTGTCCGCTTGGCTCGCCCCCAGCATCGACTGACCGGCGGTGTAAGCGACGTAGGCGACCAACGCGATCATGAGGGCGGCGATGATGGCTGGCTGACGGCGTCCCCCCGGGCCCTCCTGCCCGGGAATGGGCGGGCGCGAGGGATCGAGGCCGTTGTTGTTGTCTGACACTTGGCTGGGCTCCTTGGAAGGGTCTGGAGGCTACCCCTGGTAGACCTCGGGCTTGAGCACCCCCACGTAGGGAAGGTTGCGATACTTCTCCGCATAGTCCAGACCATAGCCCACGATGAACTCGTTGGGGACGTGCGCCCCCACGTACTCGGGGTTGATGGCGGGGGTGTGGTTGGGGATGTCCTTGATGGAGAAGGCAGCCACGCTGACGGACTTGGGACCCCTGCCCTTGAGCAGCTCGACGAGGTAGCTCAGGGTGAGGCCGGAGTCGAGGATGTCCTCCGCGATGATGAGGTCGCGACCCTCGACCTTGGTGCTGAGGTCCTTGATGATGCGCACGACGCCGGAGCTCTTCACGCCATCCCCGTAGCTCGAGACCGCCATGAAGTCGACCTCACAGGGGATGGTGATGGAGCGCAGGAGGTCCGCGGTGAACACGAAGGCGCCGCGCAGCACGGCGACGATGAGGGGGTTGCGTCCCTCGTAGTCGCGGCTGATCTCTGCGCCCATGCGCTGGACGATCCCCCTGATCTGGTCCTCGGTGAGGATGACGCTCTTGATGTCGGCGGTGAGCTCGTCTGCCATGGACCTTGCCCTTCCTGTGCGTCAGTCGGTCTTGCCGGCTGGCTGGACGTATGCGCCTATGGTACTACGCCCTCGGGGCGCGACCGCCCCCGTTGGGTGCGACGTAACGCAGGCGCAGCTTAGCCGGCATGCTCAAACGCTCGCCCCTCTCGTCCGCCACGCTCGAACGCACGCAACTTTCGCTCACTACGCTCGAACGCACGGATGTCCCGACTGACAACTGGGCAAACGCGAAGGCGTCCGTGCTCTTCCGCGTGCGCGTCGCATGAGGCGTGCGTTGGAGCGTGGGCGCTTCGCGCGTGACGGGCGCGCCACACGAAGCGTGCGTTCGCGCGTGACGGGCCGCGCGCTCTTACGTGCTAGCTCAGGGCGAGCTCGAGGACGAGGCGGGTGGTGGGCACGCAGCGCACGCGCTCGTCGCAGCGAAGGGGAGAGACCCAGAGCACCTGGCCCGTGGGGCCGCTCCTCACCACGGGCACTCCCGGTCGGTCGGCCGCGGGTACGTGCACCTCGTTGAGGAGGTCGGAGAGCTTCTTCGACTGGCCGTGCATGCCCAGGGGGCACATGACGTCTCCCGCCGCGGGGGCGTCCACCCACAGCCTCCCCTGCCCCGAGGGAGAGACGCCGCAGGCCACGGCGTCGAGATAGACCGAGCGGCCACCCCATTCCAGGGCATGGGCGCGGGCCACCTCTTCAGGGGAGGAGCCCGCCGGAACCGACGCCAGGCGCGCGGAGATGGTGCGACCGTCGGGGAGGCGCACGCTTCCCGGGACGTCGAGCCATGCCGGGCCCACCGAGGCCGTGCGCCGGGGGACGCGCAGGAAGAGCAGGCCGTACTCGACGCGCGCGTCGATTCCCAAGCTCACGTTGCAGGACCCGCATCCCTGGGCCACGATGCGCAAGACCCTTGCCACCTGCGCGGACTCGATGCGTGCCGCGGGGCTCAGGCCAAGGATGGCGAGCCTCACCACGCGCCGGGCTATGGACACGTCGGCCGCGCCGAGGCGGCGGGCGTCCAAGGCGACCACCCCCTCGCCCGAGCGTCTCACGAGCTCGCGATAGCTGCGGGCGGCCACCTGTCCCAGGTAGGCGTCCTCGTCCGAGAGAATCTCGCAGGTGTTTGAGAGGGCGCTGACCAGCTGGGGGTTGCGACCCAGCGCAACGGGCATGATCTCGTGGCGCACGAAGGAGCGAAGGTAGCGCGTGTCCGCGTTGGTCGCATCCTCCCTCCAGGCGATCCCCTTGAGCGAGAGGAGCTCGCAGAGCTCCTCGTGGGTGCGTTCCAGGAGTGGGCGCACGATGCGGTTGCGGCGGCGGGGTATGGAGGAGAGGCCGGAGGTGCCCGTGCCCCTGATGGCGTTCATGAAGAAGGTCTCCGCCCGGTCGCTCGCGGTATGCGCCGTGAGTATGCGCGCGGCGGAGCGCGGCGTGCCCAAGCTTGCCGAGAGCCTGTTGGCAAGCTCCCCGGCGAGGCGGTAGCGCTCCTCTCGCCCCACGTTCTCTATGTTGCCGCCGGCGGAACCGGCCTGCGCGGCAAGGCCGGCCACGTCCACCCTACGCACCGTGCAGGGGACGCCAAGCTCCGCGCAGAGCCCGCGCACGAAGGCCTCGTCACCCAGGGCGTCGTCGCCACGGAGCTGGTGGTTGACGTGCAGGACGTGGAGGCGCTCCCGGGCGATGCGCGCGCGGCCGTGGCCGTCGTCGATGTCGAGCTCGGAGCCCACGGCCAGGAGCAGGAGGGCCGTCGAGTCCGCACCGCCCGAGACCATGAGCACGACGGGCGCGCGTGCCTCGTCGTCGGCCGCGGGGCCAGGGCGGCCGCCCCTTCCCCGAACGCTTGCATATCTGCGCATGACGCTGGTCACGGGCCCTCCAAGCCTCGTCTTGGCCCAGCTCGGGCACGCCGGGCCATGCATGGGGCCCGGACGCCCCAGTGTCGCCCGGGCCCCTTGGGAACCCTATGATACCCGCGTCGCACAAAGCCCCGACGCGAGGCCCCGCCTCCGCTAGACCAGGACCTGAGCCACGAGCAGCAGCGCGTTGAGCAGGACCGTGATGACCAAGAGCGGCGTCACGAACTTGAACCAGCGGCTGAAGGGCACGTCCACCATGGCAAGGGACGCGAGGATGAGGCCCGTGGGCGTGACGTACGAGATGAGGCCCTGGCCGTAGTTGTAGGCCGAGATGATGGCCGTCTTCGAGACGCCCACCGCGCCGCCGAGGGGCGCCATGATGGGCACCGAGAGCACGGCGAGGCCGGAGGACGAGTTGATGAAGAAGCCCAGGATGATGTAGACGACCAGCATCATGATGATGAACAGCACGGGGCTCATCCCCGCGATGGCACCCGAGAAGAAGTACAGGATGGTGTCAGAGATGAGACCGTTCTCGAGCAGGATGTTGACCGCACGGGCGACGCCGACGACCAGCGCGACGCTCATGAGGTCGCCGCAGCCGCCGATGTACTCGTCCATGAAGACCTCCTCGTCGAGGCCGCAGGTGAAGGCGAGGATCATGGAGCAGGCTAGGAAGACGGCGGTCATGTAGTCGAACCACCACTGGTGGGCGACGATGCCGTAGACCAGAACGACGAACGAGACGCCAAAGACGGCGAGCGAGACCTTCATGGGCGTGGTAAACTCGGGAGCCTCACCCCTCTGGCCCCAGCGCTCCTCGATCCTCTCCTTGAAGTCGTAGACGACGGACTTGGAGGGGTCGAGGCGAACCTTGTGCCCGTAGCGCATGACGTAGGCGAGCGAGATGACGGTGCCTATGGCGAGCGCCACGAACCTCCAGGACATGCCCTCGGCCATGGAGATGCCGGCCGCCTTAGTGGCGACGCCGATGGCGAAAGGGTTGACCGTCGAATACATGGTGCCCACGCAGGAGCCCATGAAGATGACGGCGATGCAGGTCATCGCGTCATAGCCCGCTGCGATGAATACGGGCATGAGGATCGGGTAGAGGGCGATCGTCTCCTCCGCGAGGCCAAAGGTGGTCCCGCCCGCAACGATGATGAGCGTCAGCACGATGATGAGCAGCCACTCACGCCCCCTCGTCACGCGCGAGAGCGCGGCGACCGCGGCGGTGAGGGCGCCCATGTGGTTGAGGACGCCGATGCAACCGCCCAGCAAGAACACGAACAGGATGATGTCGATCGACTCGTAGACACCGTTGATCGGGGCGAGAAGGAACTCCACGACGCCCTGCGGGTTCTGGTCGACTCGCTGGTAGGTGCCGGGGATCGCCGTCGGCTTCGAGATGGACCCGTCGAGGTAGCTCTCGACGTTCGCCGAGATGCCCAGCTTAGTGAGGGTCTCCTGCGTGGCGGGCTGCTCCTCCGTCGTGCCGTCCGCGTTGGTGATCGAGAACACGTCGTCGTCCGCGACGTACTTGAGCTTCGAGTACTCACCCGCCGGCACGACCCAGGTGAGCACCGCAGCGAAGAGCATCACGATGAAGAGCACCGTGATCGCGGTCGGGAAGTGGAGCTTGTCCCTCTTCTTGGGCGCGCCCCCCTCTGTAGCCGCTTCGACCATCGCCTCTTCTGCCATAGCAAGACCCCTTTCGTCCAAAGGGGCCGCCCTCATGGCGGCCCCTGATGCAACCCCCGCGCTCGGACCGCTATTCCCCGGCAAAGACCCTCACGAGCTCGACCGCCATCCTCGTGGCGGCATCCATGCCCTCGACCGTGATGTGCTCGTAGGGACCGTGATATCCGTGGCCGCCGGTTCCCAGGTTGGGACAGGGCAGCCCGCGGTACGAGAGCTGGCAGCCGTCCGTGCCCCCGCGTATGGGCGACACGTCGGGCTTGACGCCGGCGCGCTCCGCGGCCAGCTTCGCGTTGTCGATCATGTACATGCAGCCGTCGATGACCGAGGCCATGTTCTTGTACTCGTCCTTGATGGTCAGGGTGACCGTTCCCTCGCCCCACTCCTCGTTCATGAGCTTCTCGATGTGGCGCAGCGTCTGCTTTCGCGCCTCGAAGGAGCCCGCGTCGTGGTCGCGCACGATGTACGAGAGGCTCGCGTGGGCCTCGTCGCCGTTTATCTGGAGCAGGTGGTAGAAGCCCTCGTAGCCCTCGGTGTGGCGCGGGGTCTCGAAGGCGGGGAGCATACCGTTGATCTGGCAGGCGAGGAGGACGGCGTTCACCATGACGTCCTTGGCGGAGCCCGGGTGCACGCTCACGCCCGTGACCTCGAAGCTGGCCTCGCAGGCGTTGAAGTTCTGGTACTGGATCTCGCCCTCGGTGTCGCCATCCAAGGTATAGGCGACGTCGGCGTCGAATCCCTCGACGTCGAAGCTGTGCACGCCGCAGCCTATCTCCTCGTCAGGGGTGAAGGCGATGCGCAGCGGGCCATGGGCGATGCCCTCGGCGAGCAGGGTCTCGAGGGCGGTCATAATCTCGGCGATGCCCGCCTTGTCGTCCGCGCCAAGGATCGTCGTCCCGTCGCTGGTGATGAGCGTGCGGCCCTTGAGGGTGGGCAGGTGGGGGAAGTCCCTCACCGCGAGCGTGCGCCCACTCTGGAAGAGCGGAAGGTCCCCACCGTCGTAGTCGGGCGTAAGCTGGGGACGGATCTCGTGGTCGCAGAACTGCGAGACCGTGTCCATGTGGGCGATGAGCCCCAGCTTGGGCCTGTCCTCGAGGCCTGGCGTCGCCGGTACCTTCGCATAGACGAAGCAGTCGTCGCTCAGGCGGACGTCGGTGACGCCCAACCCCCTGAGCTCCTCCACCAGCATGCGCGCGAGCTCGAACTGCTCGGGGCTGCTGGGGGTGTGCGCCTCGTTCCCCTCGTCGCTGGGCGTGCGCACGACGACGTAGTCAAGGAGTCTCTCGTATGCCCTCACGTCGCGCTCTCCTCTCCATGGCATGTCACGGGCGGCCGCATGCGAACTGGAGGTGCCAGTCGATGCAACGGCCTTTTGATTGGCTGGCCCATGACAATTTGAATGACGTTTAACAGTCTAGAAATACTAGGGAGTGAGCGCCAGGATGGCTTCCGCCAGGGGTCAAAACTGGGCGAGCCGCCCCAAATTCCAGGCGAGAGGTTCCTGGACACAAAAAAGGGGAGGCGACGCCGTGGCATCGCCTCCCCCACCTCGCTATGTCAGCAGATCAAACCTGGCCAAACCCCGATTCGAGCTAGTCGATCGAAATCTTGGTGACGTTGGCCTTCTCCTCCTGCTTGGGGACGTTGACGGTGAGCACGCCGCCGTCGAGCTTTGCGGAGAGACCGGAGATCGCGGCGTCCTTGAGGTACACGCCACGGGTGGCCTGCCACTCGTTCGTCTCCTTGTGGAGGTAGTTCTTGCCCTTCTCCTCCTCGGTCTCCTTCTTCTCGACCGAGACCGAGAGGCGACCCTCGTTGAGCTCTACGTCGATGTCCTCGCGCTTCACGCCGGGGAGCTCGGCCGAGACGACGTACTTGTCGCCGGCGTCCTCGACGTTCATCTTGAATGCGGCATCGCTCGAGAGGCTGGCCAGCGGCGCGTTGAAGAAGTCGTCGAACGCGTTGAAGGGGAACGCCCTGCGAAGGGCCCTGTCATAGCTGGTGTAAGGGATGAGGTTCGTCATCTTTACCACTCCTTCTGCTTGCGGATGCCCTGGTAGACACCCTTTGTTCTCGTTGGTATATATGCCCCTCATGGCGTGACCTTATACCTCGAGTCAATATTTTCTTAGTTGAGTTTGCTTAGCAAATCTAAGTCAGAATAAATTAGGTATTACGAAGGAAGATGGCGTTAGACGTTAGATGTAGCTATCGCGCATGACACTTTGGCAGGCCTCACCTGCTCTATCATGACTGCCATTGATGTGTACGGGCTTTGCGTGCCACGGCGGCGGAGGTGCTCCATGGACAAGGGCTTTGACGAGGGTCTTCGGGAGCCCCTTCCCAACAACGCAACGAATGAGGAGGGCACGCCCAAGACGGCGGCGACCGAGGCCCGGCCGTCGGTCGTTTCGGCAACCCAAGGTGGGACCGAGGCCACGGGCGAGACGGGCGAGGGCGACTTCGCGGCCACCACCTTCCAGCCCGTGGCCGCCCGCGTGCCCTACGTGAGGCAGCGCGCCCCGCACCGCTCCCAGGCCGCCATCGACGACCTCGGACAGGACGGCGCCTCCGCCAGCGGCTACGCCCACGACTCAAACGTCGCCGTGAGCGGCAAAGTCTTCTCCGGCGCGTCCAAGTACCGCCGCTCGCGCGGCGGCATGGGCAGGATCAAGAACAGCCGCTACGGCCAGTACCTCGAGATTCCCAAGGGTCGGCGCTCCATCTTCTCGTCGCGCGAGAGGAGCCGCCGCAGGCGCTCGGTGCTCTCGCTCATCGTCGTGGTGGCCCTGCTCGTGGTGGTCGCCCTCATCATCCTGAGGCTGCTCTCCACCAGGTAGGCCGGACGGGATGCCCCCGACGATCTGACGCGCGCTTCACGGGCGACGGCGGCACCCTCCTGCCGGCCGGAGACCCTCCTAGCCCCAGGGGTCGGCGTCGAAGAGGGGCTCGCGCGGGGCGGGACGGTCCGAGTAGGGGTCGTAGCCGTCGTCGTCCTCGTTCTCCGCCCGAAGGAAGCTGGCGTCAGATGACGAGACGGGCCTCTCGCCTGGCACCGTCCCGTCTGGCCGGTCAGCCTCTCGCACGGGGCCGACACCCTCTGCCTTGCTCGCTGGCATGACGTCCCCTCTCCCAACGGCGTCCTTGTGAATCCGCTCTCTATCCAACCTCTGCCCCTCGCTTGCCGTAGACGTCACCATAGGCGACGAAGTCGCAGACGCTCCCCCCAAAGGGAGCCAGGTCATAGCTCTTGTACAGGGACTTGGGAGCAGACGTCACGACCACGCGCGCGTCCTTCCCGCCCTGGGCTATGAGCACCGTCCAGCAGGCGTCGCCCATCTCTCCGTAACCGCAGACGAAGGGCGTGCCCTTGCGTTCCCGTCCCTGCGGGAGGACGACCGTCTGCATGTTGCAGCTTCTGCTCAGCCCGCTGAGACCGCAGAGCTCCATGACCTCCTCCAGGGCATCGCGGTTGAGCTTGCCCGCCTCTGCGGGCCACTCTGACTTGGGCAGCTCCAGGCGCACGCCCTCGAAGCCGGCGTCGGCCTCTGGGGTCGCCCCCTCCTTTGCTGCCTCGAGGTCGAACTTCGCCGAGAAGGGATACGAGCCCAAGGTGACCCTGCCCCCCTCGCCCTCATAGAGCGCCTGCGCCTTGCCGTGCGCGTTTGCATAGCTTGCCTGGAGGGAGAATCCCTGCTTCTGGAGGTAGTCCCCAATCTGGCTGGCGGTGAACTCGAAGTACTCGGCCAGGTGGTGATAGTCGGACGGATAGGGCTCTGAGACCCTGAGGGTCACGACGTCGTCCCCACCGACGCGCATGCCCTGGTCAGGGCTCACCCCGACGACGCTCCCGCCCGGCTCGTCGGAGCTCACGTACTCGATCCTGGCCTCGAGGCCCGCCGCCTCGACGAGCGACCTTGCCTCGGACTCACCCTTCCCCATGACATAGGGGACCGTATAGGGCTGCGCCACGGTGAGGGCAATCGCGTCGCGTGCCACGAAGGCGCTCCCCGCCTCGGGGGTCGACCTGGTGACCGTTCCCTCCTCGGCGGACGAGGCCTCGTACTGGATCGACACGTCTTGCGCCCCCGCATCAGCCAGGACGGCACGAGCCTCGTCGAGTCGCATGCCCACGACGTCGGGAAGCACGCGCTTCGTGCCGACGACCAGCGTGACCTCGCTGCCACGCTCGAGCCTGGTTCCGCTTGCAGGGTCGCAGCGGACCGCCTTGCCCACCCCGTCGTCGACGGGCTCCTCCGCCAGCACGACCTCGAAGCCGCGCTGCTCCAGGTCGCGCTGGGCCACCACCTGGGACTTGCCCGTGACAGAAGGGACGCGGCGGCCGCCCCAGAGCTCCGCCTCATAGGTGACGAAGAGCGCGGTGACCGTGACGGCAGCGAGCAGGAGCACGGCAGCCACGACGGGACGAGAAACGCTGCGGCTCTTGCCCTCGCCGGGAACGCTCTTTGGGGGCTCCAGCGATTCGGGCTCCCACACGGGAGCCGCGACGGCCTGTGGGAGGACGGCCGTGACGGGAGGATCGGACGGCGATTCCAGGTCGCCTGCCGGCTCGGACCTTCCCACGGAGGGGCCCAGCCCGTCCGACGGGACCTCGGAGAGCCTGCTCTTGGGGTCTTCCATCTGCCCTCCCGGTGGGTTGTGCGCGCGATTCTTCCCTATGGTCGCGCAAAGGGCCGGCTCGCGCCAGGCCGGCCCAGCAAGCGCGAGGGGACGGGCCTTCGGGTCCGTCCCCTCGCGAAATGGCGGGTACCGTGCGGTACGAAGGTCGATGCGATAGCAGCTACTCCACGGAATCGGGCTCCAACGCCTGCTCGTCACGGGCGGCGAAGAGCTTTCCGTCCGCCCCGACGTCCACCATGACGGTATCGCCCTCGTGGAGCTCCCCGGCGATGATCAGGCTGGCGACGTTGTCCACGACCTGGCGCTGGATGAGCCGCTTGAGCGGACGCGCGCCATAGACCGGATCAAGCCCGTCGAGCGAGAGGAGCTGCACCGCGCTGTCCGAGAGCCTGAGCGTGATGCGCTCGCGGGCGAGGCGGCTGCGCACGTCGCGAAGCTGGATGTCCACGATCTTCTCTATCTCGGCCAGCCCGAGGGAGTGGAAGATGACCACGTCGTCGATGCGGTTGAGGAACTCTGGCTTGAAGGCCTGGCGCAGCGCCTCCATGACCTGGGAGTTGACCGCCTTGGGATCGCTCGTGGCGTTGGCGGCCGCGATGAACTGGCTCCCCACGTTGCTGGTCATGATGATGATCGTGTTCTTGAAGCTCACGACGCGACCCTGCCCGTCGGTCAGGCGACCGTCGTCCAGCACCTGCAGGAGGATGTTGAACACGTCGGGATGCGCCTTCTCCATCTCGTCCAGGAGGATGACGCTGTACGGCTTGCGACGCACGGCCTCGGTGAGCTGGCCTCCCTCGTCGTAGCCCACGTATCCCGGAGGGGCGCCGATCAGGCGCTGGACGCTGAACTTCTCCATGTACTCGGACATGTCGATGCGCACCAGCGCGCGCTCGTCGTCGAAGAGACACTCGGCGAGCGCCTTGGCGAGTTCGGTCTTTCCCACGCCGGTGGGTCCCAGGAAGAAGAAGCTTCCCAGGGGGCGATTGGGATCGGCAAGCCCCGCACGGCTGCGGCGCACCGCCGAGGCGACCGCGCTCACGGCCTCGTTCTGTCCGATGACGCGCTCGTGGAGCTCGGCCTCGAGGTTCTGGAGCTTGTCTATCTCGCCCTGCATCATCTTCGACACGGGGACGCCGGTCCAGGAGCTCACGACCTCGGCGATCTCTTCGGTGGTGACCTCCTCCTTGAGGATGCCGCCCGCCTCCTGCTTCTGCGAGAGCGCCGCCTCGGCGGCGTCGTACTCGGCCTGGAGCGAGGGGATGGTCGAGTAGCGCAGCTCGGACGCGCGGGCCAGGTCGCCGGCGCGGGTGACGCGCTCCATCTCGCCTCTGGCTTCCTCGATCTTGGACTTGAGGTCCTGGACGCGGTCGATGCTCGCCTTCTCGTTCTCCCAGCTTGCCTTCATGCCGTCGAGCTTCTCGCGCGTGGTCGCGATCTCCTTCCGCAGGGTCTCGAGGCGCTCGCGGCTCGCTGCGTCCTCCTCCTTCATGAGGGCCTGTTCCTCGATCTGCATCTGCGTGAGCTGGCGGTCGACGGCGTCTATCTCGGCCGGCATGGAGTCGAGCTCCATGCGCAGGCGGCTCGCCGCCTCGTCCACCAGGTCGATGGCCTTGTCGGGCAGGAAGCGCTCGCTGATGTAGCGGTTCGAGAGGTCCGCGGCAGACACCAAGGCGGCGTCGGTGATGCGCACGCGATGGTGCTGCTCGTACTTCTCCTTGAGGCCGCGGAGGATGCTGATGGTGTCCTCGACCGTGGGCTCGCTCACGAGCACCGTCTGGAAGCGGCGGGCAAGCGCCTGGTCCTTCTCTATGTACTTGCGGTACTCGTCCAGCGTTGTGGCACCGATGGCATGGAGCTCGCCGCGGGCGAGGGCGGGCTTCAGGATGTTGCCCGCGTCCATGGAGCCCTCGGTCGCGCCGGCGCCCACGATAGTGTGGAGCTCGTCGATGAACAGGATGATCTGTCCATCGGACTTCTCCACCTCCTTGAGCACCGACTTCAGGCGGTCCTCGAACTCGCCGCGGTACTTCGCCCCCGCGACCAGCGCGCTCATGTCGAGCTCGACTATGTCCTTGTCCTTGATGGTCGAGGGCACGTCGCCGGCCACGATGCGCTCGGCTAGGCCCTCGACGATGGCGGTCTTGCCCACGCCGGGCTCGCCGATGAGCACCGGGTTGTTCTTCGTGCGGCGGCTCAGGACCTGGATCGTGCGGCGTATCTCCTCCACGCGGCCGATCACCGGGTCGAGCTTGCCCTGGCGTGCGAGGTCCGTCACGTTGCGTCCGTACTGTTCAAGGGCCTCGAACTGGGACTTCTGGTCCTGGGAGGTCACGCGCTCGTCACCACGCAGGCTCTGATAGGCCTCCTGCACGCGCTTGCTCGTGACGCCCGCGGCCTTGAGGGCGCTGCCCGCCTCGCCGCGCTCGTCGGCAAGCGCGCAGAGCAGGTGCTCGGAGGTGACATAGGAGTCGCCGAGCTTGGCGGCAAGCTTCTCCGCGGCGTCGCCCACGCGCGTGAGCTCGGTCGAGATGCCCATCTGCGACAGGTCGCCACTCACCTTGGGGGCACGTGCGATGGCCTGGTCCACCTGGGCTTCGACCTGCGCCGGGTCCGCGCCGACGCGCTCGACGATGGCGCGGAGGTTCCTCTCGCCCGACTCTATCAGGGCCTTGAGCAGGTGGATGGGTCGAACCTGCCCCGCCTCGGCATCGGCGGCGATGGTTATGGAGGACTGCAGGGCCTCCTGGGCGGTGACCGCCCACTTGTCAAACCTCATCTGCCTCACCCCTTCTGGCTCCCTCGGGGAGCACCGCTGTCTGTTGAGTTGATTGTTCCCTGGAGTGGTGGTCGCTATGCGCAAATCTAAGTGTCTGCACAATAGATTATCTGAGTTGTCTTGTACGTTTGCGAAAGGTCCGTCACGCCGGCGCCGAGGCGGCGACGATGGGGCCCAACGAGGTGGACGAGGCGCTTGCCGCCGTCAGACGCGCGATCGTCGACGACAAGCGCCGCGACCGCGACCTCTGGCTACGCGGCCTCACGGTGCTACCCGCCACGAGCGAGGACCTGTACCAACCCCGAAGCCTGGACCGTCTCATGGGGCAGGTCATGGAGGCGATCGAGCGAACGGCCGGCAGGGACCTCTCGCTGCAGAGGAGCGTCCTGACCAGACGGCCCTTCGTGCGGGAGCGGCAGCGGCTGGTCTGGTCGCTTCTTCCAGGCGAGAGGGGGCGGCGCATCTCACAACAGCTCGTCCGGGAGCTCCAACGCCCTCAGGGGCACGTCGAGAGCTGCATCATCGCGCTGTGACAAGGAGTGGGAGCTTGGATGAGATGGCACGATGGCACCCCCGTCCAAAATCGGACATGTTGGTGTGCACAATGCTCGAATCTGAAAGCATTTCTCGCCAAAAAAGCCCTTTTATCAGTGATTTCGCTCGTTTGTGTACACTAATCGCGTAAAAGGGACGACGACCGGAGTCGCGTGCGCCCAGCGCGACACAAAGGGCAGACCCAGGCCAGACGAGAGGGGCATCACGGACAGAGTCGCGATGCCCCTTACCTGGTGCGAACGTCGCCGCCGCTACTCGTCATCGTCCTCGAGGTGGGTCTCCAGGAGTCCGCGCATGACCTGTTCGGGACCCGTGCCGTCGTAGCGGGCAAGCGCCGTGATGCGCTCGCGCATGCGCAGCTCGTGGATGTCGTCCTCGAGCGAGCGGACCCGCGCGCGCAGCTCGTCGATCTCCTTGTCGCGCTTGAGGGCGCGCTCGCGCATGTCCAGGATGCGCACGACGCCCGCGAGGTTGATGCCCTCGTCGGTGAGCTTGCTGATCAGGTTGAGGCGTTCGATGTCGCCTTGGGAGTACAGCCGCGTGTTGCCACGCGAGCGGCCGGGGTTGACCAGGCCCTTCTGCTCGTAGACGCGCAGGGTCTGCGGATGCATGCCGGTCAGCTCGGCCGCAACGCTGATCATGTAAAGCGGCTTGTCCTTGCCGCTCGCGTCACTACGCGCCATATGCCTCGACGTCCTTTCTGTAGTCGCGGCCGTCGGCATCACGTAGGGCCTCCAGCGCGTCACGCTCCTTTTGCGAGAGTCGCGTGGGCACCTTGACCCTCACGGTCACGTACAGGGCGCCACGGGATCCCTTGCGACGCACGTCGGGGGCGCCCAGCTCCTTGAAGCGGAAGGTCTTGCCGTCCTGCGTGCCTGCGGGAACCTTGAGGCGGACTTCCGCCCCCTCGGGCGTCGGCACGTCGATGGTGGCCCCCAGGGCAGCCTCGAAGGCGCTCACCGGAAGCTCCATGCGCACGTCGGCCCCATCGCGCTTGAAGAGCGGGTGCTCGGCCACGCGGGTCGTCACCACGAGGTCGCCGCGGGCACCGCCGTTGGTCCCGTACTCGCCACGTCCGCGATAGCGCAGCTTGCCACCATCGATTGCCCCGGCGGGGACCTTGACGTTGAGGGTCTGGCGCTCGCCCGTCGAGGGAATCGAGTAGCTGATTTTGCGCTGCTCGCCCGCAAAGGCGGCCTCCGCGCTCACGTCTATGGTGGCGGTTATGTCCCGGCCCTTGGAAGGACGGTTGGCGGCGGCCTGCCCACCGAAGATCGACGAGAAGTCGAAGCCAGGGAAGGCGCCGTCACCGTTGCGGATATTGTCGAAGATGTCGCCCCAGTCGGCCCCGCCCACGTTGGTGGTGTAGCTGTAGCCGCCGCTCCTGCCGCCCGCACCACCAAATCCCGAGCCGGGCATGCCACCAAACATCAGCATCTGGTCATACTCGCGACGCTTCTGGGTGTCAGAGAGCGTCGTGTACGCCTCGCTGACCTCCTTGAACTTTGCCTCGTCACCACCCGCGTCGGGGTGATACTTGGCAGCGAGCTTGCGAAAGGCCTTCTTGATGTCGTCCTGGCTGGCGTCGCGCTTCACGCCCAAGACGTCGTAGTAGTTCTTGTCTGCCATAGAAGCCAACGCCTCCTTCCTGGTGGCAGCGCCCGGGCTTGTGCCCGGGCGCGCCAAGTGCGACTACTCCTTGACCTCGTCGTCGCCCATGGGCTCGCCCTCCGGCTCGGGACGCTTGGGCCCGCCATAGGTCACCGTGACCATGGCCGTACGAATCACCTTGCCGCCCATGCGATAGCCCCTCTGGTACACCTGGGCCACCGTCTCGTCATAGGCCTCGGCGTTCTCCTCGCGACCCACGGCCTGGTGGACCAGGGGGTCAAAGGGCTCGCCGGCTGGGTCGATGACCTCGACGCCCTCCTTCCCTAGGACGGAAACCATCTTGTCGTGCACCGCGTCGACGCCGGCGACGAACTGCAGCAGGGCCTCGTCGCCATCGGCGGTCTGTGCCGCGTGGGCAGAGGCGCGCTCCATGTCGTCGAGGACCGGAAGCAGGTTGAGCACGAGCTTCTCGGCCGCGCGCTCCCTCTCGGCCAGGCGCTCCTGCGCGGTGCGGCGACGGTAGTTGTCCCAGTCGGCCTGCAGGCGCGTCAGGCGGTCAGTCGAGTCCGCGGCCTCCTTCTGCGCCGCAGCGACCTTGTCCGCAACCTCGTCGAGCTGTCGCTGGAGGTCGTCGCGCTCCTGACGGATCTTGTCGGCGTCGGCCTTGAAGTCGGTCTCAGCTGCCTGCTCGCCGGCGCGCTTCGCCGCCTCCACCAGGTCCTCCTCGCTGGGCTCTGCCTCGGGCGCGGCGTCGGCGACCACCTCCTGCCCAACCGCCGGCTCGCCCTCGGCCGCCGTGGCCTCGACGACGTCCTCGTCCCTCATGTCATCACCCTCGATAGGCACCTTCACGTCACCCTCCTCGGGCTGCCAAAGGGGCGGCCGCAAGGGCCGCCCCAGCCAACATCTTGTCCTAGGGCCTAGGCGGCCTTGGCCTACTGGTTGTTCTTGTCGTCGTCCACGACCTCGTAGTCGGCGTCGACGACGTCGTCGGTCGAGCTTCCGCCGGTAGCGGAGGTCTGGGCCTGGGTGTCGGAGTAGACGATCTCGGCCAGCTTGTGCCCGACCTCCTGGAGCTTCTCGCCCGCGGCCTTGATGGCGTCGACGTCAGTGCCGTCGAGTGCCTTCTTGGCTGCGTCGACCGCGTCCTGGACCTCCTTCTTCTGGTCCTCGGACACCTTGTCGCCCAGGTCCTTCAGCGTCTGCTCGGTGCTGTAGCACAGCGAGTCGGTCTGGTTGCGGACCTCGATCTCGTCCTTGTGCCTCTTGTCCTCCTCGGCGTGGGACTCGGCGTCCTTGACCATGCGATCGACCTCGTCGTCCGAGAGCGCGGTGGAGCCAGAGATCGTGATCTGCTGCTGCTTGCCGGTACCCTTGTCCTTGGCGGTGACCTTCACGATGCCGTTGGCGTCGATGTCGAAGGTGACCTCGATCTGGGGCACGCCGCGGCGGGCTGCGGGGATGCCGGTCAGGTTAAACTTGCCCAGGCTCTTGTTGTCGCGAGCCATCTCGCGCTCGCCCTGCAGGACGTTGATCTCGACGGAGGTCTGGTTGTCGGCCGCCGTGGAGTAGACCTCGGTCTTGCTGGTGGGGATCGTGGTGTTGCGGTCAATCATCTTGGTCATGACGCCGCCCATGGTCTCGACGCCCAGCGAGAGCGGGGTGACGTCGAGCAGCAGGATGCCGGACACGTCGCCGGTGAGCACGCCGCCCTGGACGGCAGCGCCGTCGGCGACGACCTCGTCGGGGTTCACGGACATGTTGGGCTGCTTGCCGGTCATGGTCTTGACCAGGTCCTGCACGGCGGGCATACGAGAGGAGCCGCCCACGAGGATGACCTCGTTGACCTCAGAGATCTGCAGGCCGGCGTCCTGGAGGGCCTTGGTGACGGGGCCCTTGCAGCGGTCGAGCAGGTCACGGGTGATGCGCTCGAACTCGGCGCGGGTCAGCGTGTAGTTGAGGTGCTTGGGGCCGGTGGCGTCGGCGGTGATGAAGGGCAGGTTGATGTCTGCCTGCTGGGCGCTGGAGAGCTCCTTCTTGGCGTTCTCGGCGGCCTCCTTCAGGCGCTGCAGCGCCATGGGGTCACGACGCAGGTCGATGCCCATCTCCTGCTGGAACTTGTCGGCCATCCAGTCGATGACGCGCTGGTCCCAGTCGTCGCCGCCCAGGTGGTTGTCGCCGTTGGTGGCCAGGACCTCGACGACTCCGTCGGCAAGGTCGAGCAGGGACACGTCGAAGGTGCCGCCGCCCAGGTCGAAGACCAGGACCTTCTGGTCGATGTCCTTCTTGTCGAGGCCGTAGGCGAGGGCCGCCGCCGTGGGCTCGTTGACGATGCGCTGGACGTTGAGGCCGGCAATCTTGCCGGCGTCCTTGGTGGCCTGGCGCTGGGCGTCGTTGAAGTAGGCGGGGACGGTGATGACCGCGTCGGTGACGGGCTCGCCCAAGTACTTCTCGGCGTCGGCCTTCATCTTGGCTAGAATCATTGCGCTGATCTGCTCGGGGGTGAAGTCCTCGCCGTCGATCTCGACCACGGCACGGTTGCCGGTACCGCCCTTCACGGAGTAGGGGACGGTCTTGAGCTCGGAGCTGACCTCGTCGTAGCGACGGCCCATGAAGCGCTTGATGGAGAAGACCGTGTTCTTGGGGTTGGTGACTGCCTGGTTCTTTGCGGCCTTGCCCACGATGCGGTCGCCGTCGGCGCGGAAGCCCACGACGGACGGGGTGGTGCGGTCGCCCTCGGCGTTGACGATGATGGTGGGCTCGCCGCCCTCGAGGACTGCCATCGCGGAGTTGGTGGTGCCAAGATCGATACCCAGAATCTTGCCCATTGCGATTCCCTTCTGTCTCTCCCTTGGCCCCTGGGGCGGGGAGCTTGTCTGCCCTTGTGCTGCCGCCGAGTCGCCGACGGAGCCTTCGTACATTGCGATTGTTCCCGCGGTATCTGATTCTATACGCAATCTAAGTCTCTACACATTAGATTTTTTGTTCTCTCATGAGTGAGGAATCTTGAGCCACCCAGAGGGGGTGGTCACTCGCCGACAATCGAGCTTGTGGCGACGCATCGCCTGCGGGGAACGACGCCCATGGGTGGGTGGGGCGGCACGGAACAGGGTCGTGCCACAAGAAGGGGTCCGCGGCAGCTCGCCTCGGACCCCGATACACGTGCACCGTCTGGCAGCACGAGTTCGCTACTCTTCCCCCTCTTCCTTCCCCGCCTTCCTGAGCTGGGAGAAGCCAACGAACGAGAGTACGGTCTGGGCGACCACGAAGAAGAAGTACATGGGGAAGAGAACCATCGCCACGGCGTAGAGGATGGCTCCCACCAAGGCGAAAGAGGGCTTGTGCATGAAGAGCCCGAGCCCGTTGAAGATGACCGCCACGGCAGTGGATGCCAGGTGGGGCATGACGAGGTAGGTCGCAATCGCGGCGCCGGCTCGATAGGCGGTCATCCCCGAGGAGCCCGCACCACCCCAGTAGTAGACGCTGTACAGGAGGTACAGCGCCCCCAACACGAACGAGATGAGCAGCAGTACGTTGAGCTTCTTCTTCATGACTTCGCTTCCTTCGATTGCGTGGTCTTGCGCCTTGACATGCTCCGCCGATGAGCCGTCGTAGCCCCTACGAGAGACTGAAGGTCTGGGTGGCCAGGGGCTCGTCGCTCGCAGAGACGTACTCCTTCACCTCGACCTCGATGTCCGAGGTGTCCTGTAACGCATACGGGATGCGCACCTTTATTGTCCCGCCAGGCTTGACCTTGTTTGACCAGTCGGCAGTATCGACCCCGTCGACGATGCCCGGCTCGCACTGTATGCCGTTCTGGTACACCTCCATTGACGCCACCGCCATCAGCGACTGCGCTTCGTCGGAGTTATTCGTGAAGCTGTAGTCGATGACCGCGGCAGGGTTGCCCTGGTAGTCGACGGCGGAGGTGCAGCCGTCGATTGTCACTTCGTAGTCGGACTTCGCCTTCTGAGCCTGGACGGGATCCGAGCCCGCGCCGTCGCCGCTCGACGACGGGGTGCCGGAGCAAGCCGCCAGCGGCAGGGCGACAAGCGTGGCAACGACAACTGCACAAACGGTCTTCTTGACGCTCATGTGTTCTCTCACCTTTCTCTTTGCTGGCTTCTGCCAGGACAAAGGAGATGGTAGGGGCGAGAGAACCCCCGTTCATTAGCTGTCAGCTAACTGTTCGCGAGCGGGCCACCCAGAGCCGCGCCGCCCGTGAGGGGCCGCTCCCCCTGCTCCCAGAGGAGATGGTCGCAGCAGGTCACGCCCATCCCGCGCTCGAGGCAGAAGGCAATGACCACATCCCGGCGGCGGTCGGGCCTGAGGGCGCTCAGGCCGCCGCGTTCCAGGGCGTCGCTCGCGTCCTCCACGCCCAGCCCCATCCCGAAGCAGACCTGGAGGAGCTTGTCACGCGTGGGGCTTCGCGACCCAGAGAGGATCTGATACGCGTAGGTGTGATTGAGGCCCGAGCGCCCCACGACCGCGCCACGCGAGAGCGAGCGCTCGCGCAGGGCGTCATCCGCCCAGCCGGCAAAGTTTCGGTCGTCAAGCGGCGCGCTTTCCAACGCGCGCCTGACGTCCGAACCGCAGTCCCTCAAGAAGCCCCACTCATCCATTGCACAACCCCTTTCGCGTGAAAGGGTAGGTGGCGCGACGCGGCGATTCATTAGCTGGCAGCTCATTGTTTCGCGGAAGGGCCACGTGGCGCGGGGGTGGGGAGCGGCCGCGCGGCCAGGCGCACCCAAGGCAGAGCAGCCTCCGCGCCACGCGCGACATTGCGCAAAGGGCCTAGACGAGACCGGCCGCCTGGGCAAGGATCTGTAGCGCGAGCATAATCGCAAAGCCTGCGAAAAGCTCCTCCGCCACACGAAGCAGCAGACGCCTCGGGAGCGCGCCCCGATCCAGACCCGCGTACTCCCCCACCCCTGCCACGGCGCAAGCGAGCTCGTAGGAGGGGAGGAGTATCCACCAGGCCATGAGCACGAGGTACGAGATGGCGGCAAGCGACTCCTGGGCAATCCCCACCTGCCGTCCCACCTGCTCTGGCATGCCAAGGAGACCCGCGGCGAACACCACGAGGAGGACCACCGCGAACACGAGCGCGACGGTCTTGCGCACGGAGCGAGGCGCACGAAGCAGCGCCAGAACGGTCGGGGCGAGCTCCATCCAGACGTGGAGCGAGTGGGGGGCGAGGCTCCGGTCGCCCTTGGGGCGCAGCTCGACGGCCGGCACGGCAGCGGGTCCCTCCCGATCATCCTGTCCCGCCGTGCCCGAACCTTCGACGCAGGAGCGCAACTCAGCCATGAGCTCTGCCGCAGACTGAGGGCGCGCGCTGGGCTCAAGCGACCGGGCACGGCCTATCAGCCCGACCACCTCCCCTGGCACGGCGGCGAGTCCCAACGCAGGATCGAAGCCCCTCTCGCCTGGCCAGGTAGCTGTGAGCATGTAGGCGAGCACGCTCGCCAGGGAGTACACGTCGGACCTAGCATCGGTCTGGGCGAAGCCGAACTGCTCTGGTGCGGCAAAGCCCCAGGTGCCCAGGAGCGTCGTGTCTCGCCCCGCCTCGTCCGAGCGCAGGCGCGCGATGCCCAGGTCTATGAGGTGGGCGCATCCCCCGCCATCCACGATGACGTTCTTTGGCGTGATGTCGCGGTGTATGATGCCATGCTCGTGGAGCGCCTGTGCGGCGGAGCAGATTCCGTCCATGAGCCGCACCGCCCGCGGCAGGGAGAGCGGTCCCTCCCGCGTCACGAGGCCCTCGAGAGACTCCCCGTCCACGTACTCGAGCACCACGGCCAGGCGGTCAGGAAGGCGGTAGACGGTCTCCACTCGGGGAAGCCCCGGCTCGTCAACGCCCAGCAACGTGCCCCAGAGCCCAGGTGCGGCGAGTCCGCCAGCGAAGTACTTGCGCACGAAGAGGCCAGCCCCACCAAGGGTCACGAGCTCGGTCCTGAGCCCCTCTCGCTCGGAAAGCACCCGCTCGACCTTGTAGGCGTCGTCCAGCACAAGGGCGTGCAACACCTCTCCCTCGTCCACGCGTCAGCCCTCCGCAGGCAGGAGGGTCTCTTCCCCCATGCGGTAGAGCTCGTCGTCGCAGTCCTCGCGGCTGAGCCCGCGCTCGAGGCAGAAGATGACGATCGCGTCGCGCCGCCGGCGACTCCACAGCTCCGCATGCCCCGCCAGACGCAGTAGCCTCTGGGCCTCGTGCAGGGTGCAGCCCATGCCGAAGGCGAGCATCAGGGCCCTGTCGCGCCCGATGTGCCGCGTGCCTTGGAAGACCTGGTAGCCAAAGGTGGCGTTGAGTCCGGCGGCGGCAATGGCCTGCGCGCGCCCGAGGCCCTTCCGCTCCAGGAGGTCGCGCAGGTACTCGGCGAGGTCGCGCCCCTCGAGGTCGGGCTCGACGGCGCTGAGATAGCCCTCTATCGAGGTGGACGCGAGCAGGCGCTCGAGGAGCTCCTCGGTCACGTGCTCGTGGCCGCAAGAATCGACCTCCGACCGCTCTTTGGCCATGCGCTTCCCTTCCCCGTTTCCCAGGAGAGACCATCATAGCCCCCACCTGGGACGCGAGCAGACTCCACCCGGGACGCGCGCGGCCCCGGGGATGCGGGCGCTTGCGCTAAGCTCGACTGCATGCCAGAAAACATCGTCGGACGAGAGAAGACCTCGTCCTCGGCCCTTGGGAGGCACCACATGAAGCTGCTCCTCGCCTCTGACATCCACGGTGCGGCAGACCGCTGCGCCCGCCTCATGGACGCCATCGATGCGGAGCGGCCCGACCGCGTGGTGCTCCTGGGAGACCTCCTCTACCACGGGCCCCGCAACGACCTGCCCGCCGACTACGCCCCCAAACGCGTCATCCAGATGCTCAACTCCATCGCGGACCAGGTCATAGCCGTGCGCGGCAACTGCGACGCCGAGGTGGACCAGATGGTCCTGGACTTCCCCTGCATGACCGACCACAACCTGCTCTGGGACCCTGCCGCCCCCAACCCCGTGACCGGCGGCATGGGTCGCACGCTCTTCCTCACGCACGGGCACGTCTGGGGCGCAGGCTTCCACAACTCCGTCGACCACCTGCCCCTGCTGCCCGATGGCGCGGCGCTCGTGTACGGGCACACGCACCGGAAGGTCAACGAGCCCGCGCCGGGCAACCCCGACATCTGGTGCTTCAACCCTGGCAGCGTGGGCATTCCCAAGGACGGCAGCAGCAGCTACGGCCTCTGGCTGGACGGGCGCCTCGAGCACCGCGAGCTCTAGGACGATGGAGCGGGTCCCTCCGCCATGCTGCCCCCGGCGCAGGGACCCCACCTCAGCTTGCCCCGACGCGATCCCATGTCCGAGCTAGTGCCTTGACCTCAGGTCGCGCTCCCACACGGCGACGCCCGCACAGGCAATGCCTCCGATTGGCCAGGGGAGCCAGAAGAATTCATTCGGCGACCCGTTGGCGCCGTTGAGGTCGATGGACGTGAACAACAGGACCAGCGCCAGCGCGGTCGCGGCGAGCATGATGATGGCGCAGATCGCCCCAACCCTGCGATTCCCGCGCCTTACCGCCAGCGCACGCTCGAGCCCCTCTCCCTCGAGCGCCTCCGCAATCTCGTCCTCGCTGAGCTCGTCCAAGGCGTCCTCGTTGTAGCTGGCAAGGTTCACGCGCTCGCCCATCACGAGGGAGTAGACCAGAGTCCCGACACCCGCCGCGACGCAGAGCAGCATGGAAGCCGCCCAGACGTTTGCGTCCCCCAGAAGCACCGGAAACAAGATCCCGAGGAGTATCGCCCCGACGCCTAGGGCGATGCCCCGCCCCATGAGGCCCCGCGCGTCGGCACGCTGCTCTGGGGTATAGAAGTCCTCCACGAAGGGATGCTCCTTCTGGAAGGCCGTGTGGGCCATCACGGTTGGCACGATAAGCGCCACGCCAAGGGCCACGAAGGCAAAGAGGGCCAGCGTCGAGAGCGCGCTTGGGTCTGCCAGGGCCCCTGCGGGGTTGACCCCGTCAAGGAGCGCACCCAGCGCCACGCCCACGATGATGGCCGAGACGCCCAGGGCCATGCGCCGGGCAAAGGAGCGCACGTGCTCGTCGTAGCCACATACGTCCGTGGCGGGTCCAGGCGAGACGAGCTCGGACCTCGGTGGTTCGACGTCCGTAAGGTCACCCTTCACGAGCTCGTCCAGGGTGCAGCCGAAGATGTCGCAGAGCTTGAGGAGCTTGTCCATCTCGGGGTAGGCCTTCTCGGCCTCCCACTTGGTCACCGACTGGCGGCTCACGCCCACCAGCATGGCAAGCTGCTCCTGGGTCATGTTGCGCGTGGCGCGCAGGTGCTGAAGGTTGTCTCGGAAGCTCATGGTGTTTCCCTCTGCCTTGCCGCCCGCGGCGGCCCCAACGTCTTCTGTGCCGGCACCTTCGAATCTATGGTAGCCGGGCGTCCCCGGCCACCAACCCGAGGCTGCATTTTAATTTTATGGAATGTCAGGGCACCGGACGGTTGCGGGCCGCAGCTCAGAGGTTGCAAAGACCCACCGGGAGGGTTGCCAGAGGGTCCATCTTGCCTCTCGCCACATGCAGGTGCAGAACGGCCCCGGTGGAGGTCTGGTTGTCGGATGGTCCATCTTGTCTTTCGCCACACAAAGAGGTCGAAATCCGCCAAAAAGTGTGGCAGAAGACAAGATGGATGCCTCCGCACGAAGAGGCGCGCGTCGAACTCGAAAATCACCATGGCCCCGCGCGGACGTCCTCGCGCCAAAGGGGCACGATGACGAGGGGCGGTTCCCGGGCGAGAGGGGCCGCGGCGCCACTCGCGACGACCACGCCAGGACTGCGCCATGGAGTGCCGACCACTGGCCCGCAAATGCCGGCTCGCGCGGCCAAGTCGCGAGCAAGACACGCCGCGCCCCTCTCGCCCGCCTGGTCTATCCTGATAGCGAAAAAATCGCGCCGGAACGGAGCCAGCATGCCCATCAACATCCCCGACGGCCTGCCTGCCAAGAAGGTCCTCCGCCAGGAGCGGATCTTTGCCCTAGAGGAGGAGGTCGCCGGGCAGCAGCAGATCCGCCCGCTCAACGTGGTGATCCTGAACCTCATGCCCACCAAGGTAGAGACCGAGACCCAGATCCTGCGCCTCATCAGCAAGTCGCCCCTGCAGGTAAGCTGCGACTTCATGCGCGTGAGCACGCACGAGTCCACCCATGTCTCGCAGGACCACCTGGTGAAGTTCTATGACTGCTTCGAGGCCTACGAGGACAAGAACTACGACGGCATGATCATCACCGGCGCACCGGTGGAGCAGCTTCCCTACGAGGCCGTCGACTACTGGGACGAGCTCTGCCGGATCATAGACTGGTCGCAGGGGCACGTGCTCAGCACCATGTACCTCTGCTGGGGCGCACTTGCCGGCCTCTGGCACCTCTACCGGATTCCCAAGAGGCAGCTTCCCGCCAAGCTCTTCGGCGTCTTTCCCCAGCGGCTCTGCGACGAGTACAGCTTCCTCACCAACGGCTTCGACGAGATGCACAACATGCCCCACTCGCGCCATGCCGCCATCGACGCAGGCGAGCTGGCCAACCACCCCGAGTTGCACGTGCTCAGCGAGGGTTTCTCCAGCGGACCCTCGCTCATCGCGACCCGCGACTTCCACGAGGTGTACGTAACCGGCCACTACGAGTACGGGCGCGACACCCTGAGCGACGAGTACTGGCGCGACTTCAAGCGCGGGCTTCCCATCCGCGTGCCCCAGAACTACTTCCCCGACGACGACCCCGAGCGGCAGCCCATCTTTACCTGGCGAGCCCATGCAAACCTGCTGTACCGCAACTGGCTCAACTGGGTGTACCAGATGACGCCCTACGACCGGGCGGACATTCCGGCACAAATCCGCACGCTCAAGGCGGACTCCGATGGCATGGTGGACAAGTTCGAGGCATAGGGCACGACAAGAGGTCCACCCAGAGCAGGACACGGCGGGCGAGAGGGCCGTGTGTCCGAGAACGCGGCCGCCCCGCGCGCCTACACCGCCTACACCATCTGGGCCTTGAGCCGCGCGGCCGCGGCGCGTGGGTCGTCAGCCTGCGCAATGGCCCTGCCCACGAGGACGCAGGAGGGGTCAGCAGCCACCACCTGGACTATGTTGTCGAGCCCGATGTGGCCGACCACTGCGCTCTGGGCGCTCGTCAGGCACTCGTTGAGGCCACGCAGCAGCTCCAGCGGGGCGAAGGTGCCCGCTTCCCCGACGTCCGAGACGGCACTGAGCTCGTGACCATCGGCCCCCAGCCCCGAGGGAACGACGAGCTCCCCCACGCCCAGCGCCTCGAGCTCCACGGCACGGCTGAGCGGACCCGCCATGCCAGCCAGGTCGCCCACCACGCACCGTCCCATCACCTCGGCCACCCGCAGCACCGCGTCGAAGGTCTGGTCGGAGGCAAGTCCCAGGACGCTCACCGCGTCCGCCCCGTAGTCAAAGCACTTCCGCGCGACGTAGCCACCGCTGTGGAAGACCTTCGCGTCGGCGAGCACAACCTTGTCCGGGAAGGCATGCTTCACGTGCCTCACCATCGAAAGCCCCTCCTCCACCAGGAGCGGATAGCCCACCTCGACCACGTCGACGTAGTCACGGGTGTCCAGGATGAGGTCGAGGCAGTCCTCCAACCTCAGCGCGTCCAACGTGAGCTGCAGCCTCATGGCAACCTCCCAGGCGATTCGTCGCAACAGGCCCAGCGTAGTCGAGGGTCACGGGGCAATCGTGAGCCTTTGGTGTGCTCGGGCCCTCTGGCGCCATTCGCGCCGCAGACGGCTGCCCCACATAGCCGTCAGGACGCATGGCTCCGATGTCTGCCCTGCAGCACGAGGCAACTTGGGCGATACTTAGGCACATGACTAAGACATTTGCCGAGCTCGGGCTAAACGAGCACATCCTCGCCGGCGTGGAGGAGCTGGGCTTCTCAACGCCGACTCCCGTGCAGGAGCAGGCCATCCCCGCCGTCCTCGCCGGGCGCGACGTGATCGCCTCCGCACAGACAGGCACGGGCAAGACCGCCGCCTTCGCATTGCCGGTCCTGCAGGTCATCGAGCCCCTCTCTCGCGCGGCACGGCAGAGCCGGGCAGCATCCGCCGCCCCCGGCGCAAAGCCGGCTGATGCGGGCGAGAGTGACGACGGCCCTTCGCAGGACGGGGCCACCAGGGCCACACAGGACGACGGACCCGAAGTCCTCGCGGACCGCGTGGAGGACGACTCCGTGCTCTCGGCACCCGTCAACAACGAGAGCGTAATCCAGGACGCCGACGCATCGGGCAAGCCCCGGCGCCGGCGTCGCAGGCATCACAAGAAGGCGGAAGGCGGCGACGCACCCGCAGACGATACGAAGGCGAACGCGGATGCCGCGCCCCAGACCAAGCCCGCTCCCGAGACGCAGGGCGACTCCCCCACAAAACCCAAGCGCAAGCGTCGTCGCAGGAAGAAGCCTGCCTCGAAGCGCACGGACGCCCCCATGGACGACCCGCGCGAGAGGGACCCTGACGCCAGGCCCTTCGGACCCTTCGCCCTGGTGGTGACTCCCACCCGCGAGCTCGCGGCACAGATCGAGGACGTGGTGAGCGTCGTCTGCCGCAAGACCGGACAGAAGACCGTCGTTGTCATGGGTGGTGCCAAGTTCGAGCGCCAGATCCGTGAGCTCGAGCGCGGCTGCGACCTGCTCGTGGCGACCCCCGGCCGTCTCATCGACCTCATGGAGCACGAGCACGTGAGCCTGGCAGACGTCAAGGTCCTGGTGCTGGACGAGGCCGACCGCATGCTGGACATGGGTTTCTGGCCCAGCGTGCGCCGCATCGTCAAGGCCTGCCCCGCAGACCGGCAGACACTGCTCTTCTCTGCAACCATCCCACCCAGCATCAAGGGCACCGTCGACGCCATGCTGCACGACCCCGCGAGCATCGAGATCGCCCGCGTGGGAGAGACTGCCGACACCGTGGAGGAACACCTCTGCCCCGTCTCGCAGGGGCAGAAGACCCTGCTTCTGGAAGCGTTGCTCAAGACTGGCGGGGCCGCAGACGAGGTCCCCGAGCGCGTATTGGTCTTCTGTCGCACCAAGCACCGCAGCGACGACCTCGAGAAGTACCTCAAGCGCGCGAGCTTCAGCGTGGACGTCATGCACGCTGACCGCCCCCAGAAGGCCCGCGAGCGAGCACTCGAGCGATTCCGCGAAGGTGCCTGCCAGGTGCTCGTGGCCACCGACGTCATGAGTCGCGGCATCGACGTGAGCGGGATCGACGCCGTGGTCAACTTCGACGTGCCCATGGACCCCGAGGACTATGTGCACCGCATCGGCCGCACGGGACGCGCCGGCGCCACGGGACACGCCTACACCTTCGTTGCGCCCGACGAGATCAGTCCCCTGCGCGAGATCGAGTACTTCACGCACGCGCTCGTCCCGGTGTGGGACCTCGAGGGCTTCGACTACGACGAGACGCGCATCGTGCCCAATCCCGGCCGCTCCACCACCAAGGCGACGCGCACCATGTTCAGCGGCTCACGCAGCCGGGGGCGTGGCATCAGCTCCGGCCGCTACGGCAGGCACTTCTAGACTTTGCGATAAGACGTACGAACATATCAATGACCTGCTTCCGAGGCGCGTTCGCAGTCGTGGACGCGCCTCTTCTCTCCCCTGGCGCCATGGTCACGCACCACGCCCGCACGCCCCATGCCGTCCGCGCCGCAATGCGGGCTTCTCCCCTAATCGCCGCACGTCCCGTCGCCCGTGGTAGCAAGCTAGATGTCACGAGGGGTTGCCTGGGACGCCAGCACTCGACGCCGCAGGCGCGAGGAAGGGAGATCCCATGTACGAGAAGCTCTTCGAGGCGGGGCAGATAGGTGGCCTGAAGCTCAAGAACCGACTGGTCATGACACCCGTGGGCGTGGGCCTGGCCAACCTCGACGGCACGCCGAGCGACGAGATGATCGCCTACTACGAGGCGCGCGCCGCGGGCGGGGCAGGGCTCATCCTGCCCGAGATCTGTCGCGTCGACGACGTGACCGGCCCCGGCCTCCTGCGCCAGATATCCGCCACGCGCGACCGCAACATACCCGCGCTGGCGCGCCTCGCGGCGGCAATCCACAGCCATGGCGCGAAGACCATGATCCAGCTCCACCACCCCGGCCGCGAGACCTATAGCTCACTACTGGGCGGTGCCCCCGTGGTCAGCGCCTCGGCCATCCCCTGCAAGCGCTGCAAGCAGGAGACGCGCGCCCTCACCACCGACGAGGTCAGGCACATCATCCGGGAGTTCGTGGACGCCGCCGCGCGTGTCCAGCAGGCGGGCTTCGATGGCGTCGAGCTGCACTGCGCCCACGGCTACCTGCTCGAGCAGTTCCTCTCGCCCTACACCAACAAGCGCGAGGACGAGTACGGCGGGTCCTTCGAGAACCGCCTGCGCATGGTGCTCGAGATCATCTCGGGCATCCGCGAGCGCTGCGGGGAGGACTTCCCCCTGGGCTGCCGCCTCTCGGTCGAGGAGTTCCTCTCTGCCACGGGCGTCACCGAGGACTACATTCATATCCAGGACGGCGTAAGGATCGCCCAGGAGCTCCAGAAGGCCGGCATCGACTTCATCGACGTCTCCTGCGGCATCTACGAGACCGGCATAACCTCCGTCGAGCCCGTCTCGTACGCCGAGGGCTGGAGGCACGACCTCATCGCCGCCGTGCGCAAGAACGTCTCGATCCCCGTCATAGCGGTGTCGAACTTCCGTGGCCCTGACGTCCCCGAGAGCTTCCTCGAGGAGGGGCTCATCGACTTCGCGGGCATGGGGCGCGCCTGGCTGGCGGACCCCGAATGGGGCCGCAAGGTCCAGGAGGGTCGCGTGGACGAGCTCCGCAAGTGCATCTCGTGCCTGCGCTGCTTCGAGAGCCTCGAGCAGAACGCCGAGGCGGCCATGCCGCTCGAGTGCGCCGTCAACCCGACCTGCGCGGCGGAGCTCCGTTGCGGCAGCCTCGAACCCGACGTCGAGCACCACCACCTCGTTGTGGTGGGGGCAGGTCCCGCCGGTATGTGCGCGGCAGAGACGGCTGCCACGCGAGGCTGCAGGGTCACGCTCCTGGAGGCAGCGCGCGAGCTGGGCGGCGACGTCGTCCTCGCGGCGGCGCCTCCCCTCAAGGAGAAGATGTCCTTCGTGCCCGAGTACTACGCCAAGGTCCTTCCCGACCTGGGCGTGGACATCCACCTGGGAGAGCGCGCGACCGTGGAATCCGTGCTCGCGCTCGAGCCCGACGCGGTGATACTCGCCACCGGCGGGAGCCCCATCGTGCCGCGCTCCATTCCCGGCCTCGACGGCCCCAACGTCGCCTGCGTGCCCGAGGTCCTCACCGGCAGGCGCGAGCTTGCCGGCAAGAGCGTCGTGGTCGTCGGCGCGGGCATGACCGGCATCGAGACCGCCGAATACGCAGCCGAGAAGGGCGCGGCCCACGTCGTCGTGGTGGACATGCTCGACTCCGTCGCGCCTGGCGTCAACCCCGTCAACGTGCTTGACGTCATGGGACGCCTGCGCAAGTACGGCGTGGAGTTCAGGCTGGGACAGAAGCTCGTCAGCGCGGACGCGCAGGGCCTGGCGCTCGAGTCGACGGCGGACGGAAGCGCCTCTCGCCTTGACTGCGACCTCGTCGTGCTCTCGCTGGGCAACCGCCCCAACACCGAACTGCGCGAGGGGCTCGAGGCAGCAGACGTCGAGGTGCGCGTCGTGGGGTCCGCCGTCAAGGACGGGAACATCTCACCCGCCACACACGGTGGCTATGCGGCGGCACGCGAGCTCTTCCTCCCACACCGGCCGCAAACCAGCTTCCATGCCCTGGACGAGGACGTGGCGAAGTTCGGCCAGCCCTCCATCATGGGTGACCAGCGCGGCATCTACATCGCCTTCACCACGACGCCCGAGGCCATCCGCCGCGTCCTGCCACCGGAGCTCACGCCCTTCAAGATGCCCGTCGTGGTCCTCTCGATCAACCACATCAATCGTCCCTCGTTCACGGACGACTACTACGAGGCGATCCTGGGCGTCTACTGCTACGCCGGCGAGCAGCTGGGCCAGTACACGCTCTCGCTGCTCCTGGGCGGCAACGGCCAGGAGATGGCCACGCAGCTCGGGCGCGACAACGGCTCCATGCCCAAGAAGATGGGGGCCGAGTTCGTGCTGCGCCGTGACGGCGACGTGGTGACGGCCGAGGTCAGCCGCAGGGGCTGTCAGGTCGCCAGCGTGCGCATGGAGCTCGGCGAGTACAACACGCCCCTCACGCACATGATCTTCCAGGGGCCCGGGGCGGGCGTCACCACCAAGGGATGCGGCTTCTACTACCACTTCGACCGCATGGTGAGACCCGAAGGCGGCGCCGAGCTGACCTCCGGGGCGCTCCTCGGGGCGCTCGTGCAGTACGACTACAAGGAGTGGACGCCGGGCTACGTCACCAAGCTCGAGCTTCGCTCGACTCCGGACGACCCCTGGGGCGAGCTGCCCGTCATCAGCGTCATAGGCGGTGGCCTCTCCACCCTGGACCTCACGGTCTGCGGCATGAGGCGCCTGGCCGACGTGGACGCCAAAGCGATCCTGCCCTACCTGCTCTCCGCCTGGTACGACCGCTCCGCGCTGGGCGAGTGCGGGCACATCTAGCGAGCGTGTCGGCCCCGTCACAGGTGATCGTCCTGCGACGGGGGTCATGGACGACGAAAAGGGAGTCCCCGCAGCCCAATCAGAGCTGCGGGGACTCCACCTTTGACACAGTGAGAGGGGCGCTCCTGCCGCGCCGGCAGCCCCGGGGAGGGGCGCGCCTACGCGCGGGCCGCCGCAGACGCGGCGCCTGAGGAAGCGTCCTCCGCGGCGCGGGCAGCGACGTGCTTGCAGCCGAGCTCGGACCACTCGGGCTCCTCGTCGGGCATGGAGCCGGCCTCGGTGGTGAAGAGCTCCTTCAGGCAGTTGTAGGCGACGATCAGGCCCAGGGCCATGAGCAGGACGGCAAAGACCAGCTGCAGGCCCTTGGTGGCCAGCACGTCCACCGTCATCCCCGCGGCAAGCGCTGTGACGCAGCCGTAGGCGCTCATAGCAAGTGAGGTGAAGGTGCTGCAGAGCAGGAAGGTAACGGGCAGGTAGAGCATCCAGCCCTTGCGGCCCGTGGCCTTGCAGAAGACGGCCAGGGTGATCATGGTCATGCCGCCCAGGAGCTGGTTGGAGGCGCCGAAGAGCGGCCAGATGTTGAGGTAGCCGCCAAAGGTGAGCGACAGGCCGATCGCCAGGGTCACGAAGGTGGCAAACCACACGTTGGTCACGACACGATATGCGAGGGATCCCTCCCCAGCCTCCTCGCCGGCGTCGTTGGTCTTGAGGAAGAACTCCTGGAACGAGGTACGGGCGATGCGGGCGACGGCGTCGAGCGAGGTCAGCGCCAATGCCGAGACGTTCATCGTCATGAAGACGGTGGCAAAGCTCGAGTTGATGCCAATCGCGGTCATGCCTCGCGCGACGCCGGCGGCAAAGATCTGGAAGGGCGTGCTCGCGGCGCCGGAGTTGAGGGCGCCGGTTCCTGCTGTGTTCATGTCGCTGAACATAATGGCGGCGACGACCACCGCCAGGACGCCCACGAAGGATTCGAGGACCATGGCGCCGAAGCCCACGGGCAGGGCGTCAGCCTCGTTAGAGACCTGCTTCGAGGAGGTTCCGGAGGACACCAGGCTGTGGAAGCCCGAGAGGGCGCCACAGGCGACCGAGACAAAGAGCACCGGGAAGAGGTAGTTGCCCTTGGCGGACAGGGCGTCCAGAGTCTGGGACGAGACGACCATGGGTGCCGTCATCGTGGCCTTGCCGCTCACGCCCAGGACCACGATGCCCACGACGGCACAGGCGATCATGGCCACCATCATGATGGTGGTGAGGTAGTCCCGGGGCTGCTTGAGGGTCTGGATGGGCATGGCGGAGGCGAACACCAAGTAGACCATGACCACGGCGATCCAGGCGTTGAGGCTCAGGTAGATCGGGAAGAGCATGCCGAGGAAGAACATCGCGGCGATGAGCAGGACGGCGAAGGCGAACTGCTTCCAGCCGGAAAGCTCGTACCTGCGGCACATCCAGCCGAAGAGGATGGCGACGAAGGTGAAGAGGATCGAGATGGTGCCGGCGGCGCCAGCGGGATAGGACCTCGCGACGTCCAGGACGCCGGCCTCGCCCACGCTCATCTTGAAGGTGCCGGCGACCATGGAGGTGAAGGCGGCGGCGACGATGCAGCAGAAGAGGAAGCTGAAGAGCAGGAAGAGCCTGCGGCCGGTGCGGCCGATGTACTTCTCGATCAGCTGCCCCAGCGACTTCCCGTTGTTCTTGACGGAGGCGTAGAGGGCGCCGAAGTCATGGACGGCGCCAAAGAAGATGCCGCCGACCAGGACCCAGAGCAGCACCGGCAGCCAGCCGAACATCATGGCGACGATGGTGCCCGTGACGGGACCCGCGCCGCAGATGGACGAGAACTGGTGCGCGAAGACGGTGAAGCGCGAGGCGGGGGCGAAGTCGTGGCCGTCCTCCATGCGCACCGCGGGCGTCAGCGCGTCCTCGTCGACCCCCCAGGACTTCGCTAGCCAGCGGCCATACCCGATATAGCCAATGACCAGGACCACCGCAGCAACAACGATCACAAACAGTNATGTGTATAAGAGCCAGTCGCCACTCGTGCCGGCGGGCCTCTCCCGCCCTGGCTGACGCCGCGGCTCCAGTGGGTTGGGCCGAGTCGGACCCCTTGGGGCCACTCCCTCCCCATCCGACGCCGCGGGTGTCTGGCCATGTTAGGGGCCGGATGAGAGGAGCGTGGGCTACGAGGCCCAAGGCGAAACTCGGACGTAACGGTATCCGTCCCCCGCTCGTAACCTTTTGGGGCCGGGGCATGGGACAGGTCGGCCCATGCCCAGCGAACTTGGTGCCTCAAGGCTGTCGGCCAGCAGGGGGCGGCGCGTCGGTCATAATGCAAGACGCGGGACCAAACGAGACGTATTCGCCCGCAGACAGCGCAAGGACCGGAGGGACGCCCAGCATGAAGCAGCTCAGACCCTACCCCCAGGCAATCGTGAGCCGCAAGGCCGCCCGCTCCCTCAAGGCGGGTCACCCATGGGTGTTCGAAGGCGAGGCTCTGGAACTGCGTCCCTCTCCCCTGGACGGGCGTGAGGCCACGAACGGCTGTGCCATCGACCTCTTCGAGGAAAGTGGCACCTGGCAGGGAGTGGGGCTCCTCTCGCTCAAGAGCAAGATCCGCGTGCGCGTGGTGAGCCGCAACGCGAACGACCGGCTCGACGCCGCCTTCTGGTGGCGCAAGCTCCGCTGGGCGTGGGGGCACCGCAAGGCCACCATGGGATCGCGCGCCCTTGCCGGCTGCGAGCCGGACACCAACTGCTGTCGCCTGCTCTTCTCGGAGGCCGACGCCTTCCCCGGCCTCGTGGTGGACCGCTACGAGGACGTGCTCGTGGCGCAGGTGGGCACCGTGGGCATGGAGCTCCTGAGGCCCACCCTCTTCCCGCTCCTGGCCCTCGTCCTCGAGGAGGACGGCGTCCGCGTGCGCGGCATCTACGAGCGCTCCGACTCGCCCGCACGCCTGAAGGAGGGGCTCGAGCCCCGCAAGGGCTGGTACGACTTCTCGGCCCCGGGGGCCGTGGACCCGCTCGCGATCGAGGCGAGCGGCGGCGCGCTGGACGGTTGCCTGGCGCGGGAGCCCCAAGACGCGCGACTCGTGGTGCACGAGAACGGCCTGGCCTTCGACCTTGACATAGAGAACAGCCAGAAGACTGGCTTCTTCCTCGACCAGAAGTACAACCGCCGCGCCGTGAGGCAGGTCAGCGGGGGACGACGCGTGCTCGACTGCTTCTGTCACGTGGGCCCCTTCGGCCTCAACGCCGCCGCGGGTGGGGCGGAGTTCGTGCGCTGCGTGGACGTGAGCCAGACGGCCCTCGACCTGGCGGCGCAGAACGCGCGGCTGAACGGGCTCGACGTGAATGCGGACGGGACGCCGCGCATGGGGTTCACCCAGGCAGACGTCCTGGCGTACCTGCCCGAGCTCGCGCGCGACAAGGCACGGCTGCGCGCCGAGGGAGGTCCCTTCGACCTCGTCGTGCTGGACCCGCCCGCCTTCACCAAGAGCCGCAGGACCATCGACCACGCGATGCGCGGCTACCGCCAGATCAACCAGGATGCGATGCGGATGCTTCCGCGCGGCGGTTACCTGGCCACCTGCAGCTGCAGCCACTTCATGTCGCGCGAGCGCCTGGCGCAGGCGATCGCGGAGGCGGCACACGGGGCCGGGGTGCAGCTGCGCCAGGTCGAGGAGCGCCAGCAGGCACCGGACCACCCCATCCTCTGGGGCGTGCCCGAGACCCACTACCTGGACTTCTTCATCTTCCAGCTGGTGTAGGCGCGCCCCTCGCCCGTTTGCACCACTGCATCCGCGGCGCCCACGGGCCGGCACACACGGCCCGCGTTGTCCACGCCCTTGCGCACGCGCCACGGACCAAGCACGCCCTTGCGCACACGAGACCCACATGCCAACAGCGCAGACGCAGCTCCGGCCGTGCGTTGGTGCGTGCTCGACAAAAATCGTGTGCGCAACGGCGTATGCGCTGCGACCTAGCGTGCGTTGGTGCGTGCTCGACGTGACTCGATGTGCGCTGAAGCGTGCGCGGCAAGGCGAGGGGCGCGCGGGAGCGTGCCCGACACGCGATGCCAAGTCGGCCTACCCCTCGTCGCCGAAGTCCTCCTCGAGGATGGCCGAGAGCACGTCCGCGTCCAGGTTGCCGCCGCTTATCACCAGCGCGACGTTGTGGCCGCCCACGAGCTCCGCATGCTCCCGCACGGCAGCGACCACCATGGCACTTCCCGGCTCGATGCTCAGCTGCTCGCGGCTCACCATGAACTTGAAGGCGGAGCGGATGGACCTCTCGCTCACTATGATCATCTGGTCGAGGAGGTCGGGCAGCATGTCGAAGGCAATCTGTCCCACGCCGCCCACGATTGCCTCGCAGACGGTCCTCCCCGAGGTCGGGTAGCGGTTGTAGCAGACTCCGTCGCGCAGGGACTGCAGCATGGCCGGGCAGGCGCTGGTCTGCACGCCCACGATGCGCACGTCGGGCCTCATGGCCTTCGCTATGGTGGCGATGCCGGTGATAAGCCCGCCACCGCCCACGGGCACGACGATGGTGTCGACCTCTGGGTTCTGCTCCAGGACCTCGAGCCCGATGGTCCCCTGGCCGCAGTACACGCGCGGGTCGTACTCATAGGGGTCCACGAAGAACATCTCGTTGCGGTCTATGTAGTTGATGCCCAGCGTGATGGAGTCGTCGTAATCCGAGCCCAGCATCATGGAGCGGGCGCCGTAGTAGCGTATGCGGTCGGTCTTGGAATGCGGCGTCCCCATGGGAACGACCACCATGCAGTCGCGGATTCCCAGCTCGCGGGCGGCATAGGCGACGGCAACGCCATGGTTGCCCGTCGAGACCGTGCCCACGCCGTGCCGGCGCTCGCGGTCGCTCAGCCGCGACATGGTGTTGTAGGCGCCACGAATCTTGAAGCTCTTGCCGATCTGCTGGCTCTCGAGCTTGAAGAAGTAGCGCGTGTCTCCTCCGTTGAGATAGACGGCCTCCTCCAGCGGGGTCCGACGCACGTGGTCGCGAATGTGCTCGTATGCCTCGCGTACGTCGTCCGCGTCGAACCACTTGCCCATGCCCATAAGCCCCTTCGCCCGGAATACAGACAAAGATACTTCACTATTGGATAAACAGCGAGAAAAACTGCAGTTACGTGGCGGACGAGCGGTCGCACGGGCAGGGCATGCGTGGCCTCATGCGCCCTAGACGACGTCCGTAAGCGGACGAGCCGGCTCCTGAGCCCGCGCGACCCTACTCGTCCGAGGCCACACCCCTCGCGGCACGCTGCTCCGCACGGCGGGCGCGGAAGAAGTCGCGAAGCAGCTGCGCACACTCATCCTGCAACACGCCACCCACCACCTCGAACTCGTGGTTCAGCCGTCCGTCGTGGCTCACGTCATAGAGCGTTCCCAGCGCGCCGCCCTTGGGGTCTGGGGCACCAAAGACGCAGCGGTCTATGCGGGAGTTGACCATGAGCCCCGCGCACATGAGGCAGGGCTCGAGCGTCACGTAGGCCGTGCAGCCCGTAAGCCGCCAGCGACCCAGCGCCTGCGACGCCTTCACCAGCGCGCTGAACTCGGCATGGGCCGATGGGTCATGGTCGAGCTCGCGCCGGTTGCGACCGCGTGCGACCACCCTTCCGTCGCAGACCACGACGGCGCCGATGGGCACCTCTCCCTCCTGCGCGGCAAGGCGGGCCTCCTCGATGGCCTCGCGCATGAAGGCCTCGTCGACCTCGCGCCGTCGCTCCGCTTCGGCCATCGTCCCCTAGCCTCCCCTCTTCTGCATGGGCTCATGCGCTAGGATATATCCGCGCACCCATTGGAGGGGTGGCAGAGTGGTTGATTGCAGCGGTCTTGAAAACCGTCGAGCGGTAACCCCGTTCCGAGGGTTCGAATCCCTCCCCCTCCGCCATGCGCATCAGCCAGGTCGCCCAGGTGCCTCCCGGTGCGATGGCGTCAGTCCCCTGCCTTACGGTCGCGTCGACATTGAACCCCCGCAATCCGACTTCGTTGCCCCGCGGACATCACATGCCGTCAGGACCACGTCCCAGGTCGAATGTGGGCGGGTCCGGGTATACTTGTCTGACAGGATACGAGCCGCGAGAAGGGAATCGCCATGACGCTCGCCATAATCATCATCGCACTCATCGTGGTGGTGGGAATCTGGTTCATCTCGATCTACAACGGCATCGTCCAGAAGAACAACCGCTGCGACAACGCGTGGGAGACCATCGACACGCAGCTCCAGCGCCGCAACGACCTGATCCCCAACCTGGTCGAGGTCGTCAAGGGCTATGCCAGCCACGAGTCCCAGACCCTCGAAGCCGTGATCAAGGCCCGCTCTGCCGTGAGCTCCGCCGTCACCCCCGAGGACAAGATGGCCGCCTCCAACCAGCTGACCCAGACCCTCGGACACCTCTTCGCCGTCGCGGAGTCCTACCCCGAGCTCAAGGCCAATGCCAACTTCCAGCAGCTCCAGGGCGACCTGACCGACACCGAGAACCGCATCAGCTACGCGCGCCAGAGCTTCAACGACTGCGTGCTCGAGTACAACAACGCCGTCACCACCTTCCCCGGCAACATCGTCGCCGGGTCCAAGTTCCCGCGCCGCAAGGGCTTCGAGGCCGCCGACGCCTCCGTGCGCCAGGCGCCCCAGGTCAAGTTCTAGAGCCTTAGCCTCCTTCCCCCTCGCACGAGCGGAGCCCGGCCGGATCATCCCGACCGGGCTCCTTCTTTAGGCGAGAATGCCCCGCACCTCGCGTGGCGCGCAGTGCCAGCCCGGGGTTATGCCACGCCGGGGGCGTCGTCCGTCGTGCCCGCCGGCGTCTCGTCGGCATCTGCCGCTTCCGCCGGAGCGTCCTTCTCACGGGAGGCGTCCACGCGCTCGGGGTCGGCACCCTCGGCCGCCGCCGACGCCTCGCACTCGTGGCCAACCGCGGCGGACGTCCCTTCCCTTGTGGGCCCCGTCTCGGGGCGGACAGTTGCGACCCCCTCACCCCCGACCTCGTCCTTGTCCGTGGCGGGAGTGCCTGCGCGGTCGTCGCTCATGCCGTCGTTGACGGGCGTCGAGCCCTCCTCGATGGGCACGCCAGGATAGCGGTCCTCGGGGTCGTGCGTCAGCGTGCTGAAGCTGCCGTCGACGTAATAGACGTACCAGACGCTGCCCTCGTGCACGATGCGCTCGATCCTGGGGCCGCGCGTGAAGTCCGCCTCCTCCTCGTCTCGGGACTCCGCCGCATGTTCGTGGTCGCGCTCGACCTCGTGGTCGCCGTTCCGCTCGTCGTCGTGGGCATGGCCTCCGCCACCATGCCCCACCTCGGCGTCGCTCCCCCAGCCGTTCTTGCCCTTGGGACGCGCCTCGGGGTGCTGGACCAGGTACTTGAGGGTGGCGACGACGGCGCGCGGGTCGTTGCCGTGGAAGGTGTCCCCACCGTCCTTGCAGAACTGGATGATCGTCTGGATGGACACGTAGTGGTAGTGGTCGTGGTGGGGAATCACGAAGCCACCGGCGGCCTCGTCGTAGTCGACGGAGTGGACCACGTTGCCATAGTTAATCTGGTCAAGCGGAACCAGAAGCGCGGCGTCAACGTCCTCGTAGCGGAAGCTCTCGCCCGGCTTGAGGGGCTCGAAGTGGCGCCCCATGTTGGGGTCGTACTCCGTGATCTTGATGTCAGGGTAGGCGGAGGAGGGGTCCTCGTAGGCCACGCTCTCGGAGCCGTCTGCGTGGTGCAGGTGCCAGTGGTTGTTGTGGTGCTCGATGGATAGCACGCGCTTGGGGTCGTTCTTGTCCTGCTTGATGGGGGCGACGGGGCCCGCAGGCTTCGAGGCGCCCGCCTTGCCGCGCGAGCGGGGCGCGCCGTTCCCAGCCGCGCCACCCCGAGCGCCGCGACCCACGTGCGAGACATGCCCGCCATGGCTCCCCTCGAAGGTCCCTATCTTGATCTTGGGGAAGGCGCGGGAGGGATCCTCGCGGCAGATGAACTCACTGCCGTCCTCCGTGTAGGCGTGGTAGTGGTCGTCATGCTTGAGGATGCGGACGATGGGCTGGCGGGCGAGCTCGTCCAGGCTCACCATCCTCACGAGTATGCGTGGGGGTACAGTGCGCTCGGGTCCTCGTAGGTGACGAACTCCCGTCCGTCCCGACGACCTTCGCCGTGTTGCTGAGCTGCGAGCCGCTCTTGGCCTGGCTCGGGTCGCTGTAGGTGATGATCTCTCGCCCGTCCTTGGTGAAGACGTGCCAGTGGTCCCCGTGCTTGACCACCTTCACGATCTGGTCTGAATCCACCTCGGGGGCGTCGATGAGGACCTCGGTGGTGTCGTCCGTGGCGAAGGACACGTCCGCCTTGCTCGCAGGGTCGTCTTGGCGCAGTACCCGAGCCTGCTCCTGTGCCGCGGGTGCCTGCCGGCCACCCGACGCGGGAACGCCAAGCCCGCGACCACCCAGCGCCGCGACGACGGTCGCCGCGGCAATGGCACCGGCAAGGCCCAGGCCTGCCTTCCTTACGTTGTTCATAGGTACCCCTATCTTCTCTTGGCGAGCATCGCCACTGATAAAGCAAGCACTGCGATGAGCACGATCACAGATCCGGGCCTGAGGTTCTGGTGGTACGAGACCGCAAGGCCCGCATGGACGAAGGCGAGCGAGAGGGCTATGGAGAGGGGCAGCGTCCCCCTGTAGCTGCGTGCGAACTGCATGGCGCAGATGACGGTCTGACATCGCGCTCTCCTTAGCTCATCTTGATGCCTGTAGCTGCGTGCGAACTGCATGGCGCAGATGACGGGTATGACCATCAGCGACGAGACGATCAGCGAGCCGATGGTCTTTGCCGCCACGCTTACCGTGATGGCGACGAGGAACGAGAACGCCAGGTTGAGCGCCCGGCCGTCGATGCCCATGAGAGGGGCCGCGACGGGGTCGAAGGCGCTCAGGTAGAGGCGGTCGTAGATCAGGCGGTAGGTGACCAGCACCACAGCCGCCACGACGAGCACCAGCGCGAGCTCGAAGTCCCCGATGGTCACGATCGAGCCAAAGAGGTAGGAGCTGATGGCGTTGCTCCCGCCCGTGAGGCTCGTGAAGATGCCCGCGAGTCCGATGGCGGTCGCAAGCACGATCACGGTCGAAATCTCCTGGTAGGCCTTGAGGCGACTGCTGATGAGCTCGACCCCCAAGGCTGCCACGACGCAGGCGACCACGGGGAACCAAGGAGCGGGTCGAAGCCCAGGCAGAGGCCTATGGCCACGCCGGCGAGCGAGGCGTGTGAGAGCGTGTCGCCCATCATCGAGAGCCTCTTGAGCAGAATTGGCAGGCCTATGAGCGGCAGGATCACGGCCAGGACGCTGCCCGCGAGGTAGGCGCGCCGCATGAACTCGTATTCGAACATCACGCGCCGACGTCTCCTTCCGACAACTGAACGACCTCCTCGATGCTGCCGTCCCTGAGCCTGATCACACGGTCGGCACGGCCCTCGAGCTCGTCCGGATGGTGGGTCACGACCAGCACTGCCTTGCCCGCGTCCGCCATGTCCCTCAGCACCTGGAAAAGCTCGTCCGAGAAGCTGGCGTCCACTCCGTTGGTCGGCTCGTCGAGGAGAATGAGACGGGCGTCCTTGAGAAGGGCGACGAGCAGCCCCACCCGCTGGAGCTGCCCACCCGAAAGCTGGTCGAGCGCCTTGTCGAGCGAGCCCTCCAGGCGCACTTGGGCCAGGAGCTCGCCGACGTCGGACTTGATTCCCAGTTGCCGGCAGTGGACCTGGAGGAGCTCGCGGACGGTCGTGGGAAAATGGCGGTAGCCACGCACGGAGTCCTGCGAGACGTAGGCGACGCGCGGGTAGTGGCGGTGCGTCACGGGACGCTCGCCCAGGACGAGAAGCTCCCCCGCGTCAGGCGCAAGCTCGCCCAAGAGCAGCCTCATGAGCGTCGACTTGCCCGCTCCGTTCCTGCCCACCAGGGCGACCAGCTCGCCAGGGCGCAGGCTCAAGTCCAGGCCGGCTATGACGGGGACGCCCTCGTACGAGAACTCGAGCCCCCGCGCGCGCACCAGCTCACACATCAAACGACTCCGCCAGGGCGTCGAGGTTGCGCCTCATGAGCTCGACGTAGCCAAGCCCCATCTCCTCCTCGCTCAGGTTCTCCATGGTGTAGAGGGTCGAGGTGGTGGCGCCGGTGCTCCGCGCCAGGGTCTGCGCGACCTTGGGGGTCGCGCTCCCCTCGAAGAAGATGGTGTCGATGCCATGCTGTCTCACGAAGTCGGCGATGGTCGCAAGCTGGGCCGCGGACGGCTCGTCCTCGGGAGAGATGCCCGTCACGGCCACCTGCCGCAGGCCGTAGTCGTGCGCCAGGTAGTTGAACGCCGCGTGCGAGACCACGAAGTACCTCTCGCCCGCCTTGCCCTTGTCCAGGCGCTCCTGGAAGCTTTGGTCGAGCTCGTGCAGCTCGTCGATGAGCCTCTGCGCGTTTGCCTGGTACGTGCCCGCCCCGTCGGGGTCCATCGCGCTCGCCCGGTCGCGGATGAGCTCGACCTCGTGCTGGGCGTTTCTCACGCTCAGCCAGGTGTGGGGGTTGACGCTCGAGCGATCGTCCCCGTCCGAGTCCTTGCCCCGAAGCAGCGTGAGGCCCTGCGAGAGGTCGAGGAAGCGACCGTCGTCACCCTCGGAGCCCCTGAGGTCGTCCATGAAGTCCTCCATGCCTGCTCCGTTGTAGATGACGAGGTCGGCCTCGCCCAGCTCGGCTCGGTCGCCAGCCTGAAGCTCGAAGTCGTGGGGCTCCTGGCTGCCCTTGATGATGGTCCGCACCTCCATGCGGTCTCCCACCACCTGGTGCGTGAGGTCTGCCACGGGATAGAAGCTCGCGTACACCACGGGCTTGTCGCCGCCCGAAGAGCTCCCCCTCATGCTTGCCCCCTCCGCACAACCCGTAAGGGCGAGCGCCATGGCCCCGGCGGCCAACAACGCGCCCGGGGAGAGGAACGGTGGCCCCCCCGATTGGGCACCTTGTCGAAATCGGTCCTTTTGGAGCGGGAGCGAGCGGCCCTACGCCCTGCGACGGCGGCGGATCCTCATGGCGGCGCGGACGACGACGGTCCCCGCGACAAGCGCGTCGACCAGCGAGACGACCACCAGCACGAGGGAGGTCCCCTTGGTCTTGGCGGGACGGTCGAGCGTGGCCTCGCCCGCCGCGGCCGCCGCGTCGTTGTAGCCAAGGTTGGACGCGCGGGCGTTGAGCCAGGTGTAGAGCACGTCCTTGCTGGCCGCCCGCAGGCGCCGGCGGAAGTTTGGGGTGGTGGTGTCAAGGGCGAAGCCGCCATCGTCAAAGACGCCGTCCATGAAGAGGCTGCCGCCGGCACGAAGCATCTGGTCGGCGTTCATATAGGCGTGATGGTCGCTGTAGTCGGTTATCACGGAGCCGCGGAAGCCCCACTCGCCGCGCAGCACGCCATCGACGAGAGCCTCGCTGCCGCCCGCCCAGATGGCGCCGATGCGATTGTACGAGCTCATGACGCCCGTGCAGCCACCGTCCTCGACCGCCCTGCGGAAGGGCTCGAGGTAGAGCTCCCTCAGGGACTGCTCGCTCAGCCAGGTATAGAGGGAGTCGCGATAGGAGTCCTGCTCGTTCAGGGCGAGGTGCTTGAGGTAGGTGTAGGTCCCCGCCTGGCGCGCGCCCTCGATGGTACGGGCGGCCATGACGCCGGACACGAGGGGGTCCTCTGAGTAGTACTCGTAGTTCCGCCCGCCCAGGGGCGTGCGATGCAGGTTGCAGGCGGGGGCGTACCAGCCGTCGATGCCCAGCATCGCGCACTCCATGCCCACCGCCTGACCAAAGCGCCTTGACAGGGAGGGGTTCCATGTCTGTGCCAGCGTGGTGGGGTTGGGGAAGCCCACCCCCCAGCGGAGCTGGTTGAAGGAGGACGCCTGGGACGAGCCGTCGAGCTCCTTGCTGCGAGGCTTTCCTATCACGCCGAGCTCGGAGGTGTGGGAGTAGCCGTGCAGGACCAGCTGCTCCATCTGCCCCTGCGAGAGCTGTCCGAGCAGGGAGTCCCAGCGCTCGTCGTCGTAGTCCTCGCCCAGGGCGCGGCCCAGGGCGGTGAGCCTGCCGTGGCGCTCGAGCGCATAGAACCTCGCCTTGGCCTGCGAGGGCTGTTGGGTCATCTGGACCTCTCCGTCGTACCGGGAGTCCTGCGCGCGGGCCTGACCCGCGTCATAGCGGTTGAGGATGCGGACGGCGTCGGGCATGGTCCGGTCTACGTCACGGTTCTTGGGAAAGCTGCCCCTGAAGTCCGCCCGCGTGAGGAGTCTCAGCGGCGACCCCGTGCTGCTGCCGTCGATGGAGACGCCGGCCTCGGCCGAGCTGCCCGTGAAGCGGTTCGAGACCCGCGCCCCCGTCCTCGCGTCGTCTGGGTAGGGGTGGTCGTGCGGCAGCTCGTAGCTGACGCTCGCGTGCGCGCAGGTCGCGAGGGTGTGCGCGTCTCGCTTGAGCTCGATCCTGTAGCTCCCGCGCTCGAGCTCCCAGCCGGCAAAGCCGTTGCCATTGGCGTCATAGCAGTCGTAGCTCGCCAGGGACCGCACGTCGAAGCTCAGCGTGACGTCCTGGCTCTGGCCTGGCTGGAGCTCGTCGGTCTTCGCGAAGGCGACGAGCTGCGTCGACGGCTTCTCGATCCCGCCATGCTCGTAGGGTGGCGTGGCGTAGAGCTCGACCACGTCCTTGCCCGCCCGCGAGCCCGTGTTGGTGACGTGCACCACGGTAGTCACGCTTCCGTCTGGGTCAAGCTCCCCGCCCCTGAGGGGGTCGCGCGAGACCACCTGCCAGGAGAAGTCCGTGTAGCTCAGGCCGTGGCCGAAAGGGTATTGGACGACGCCGTCGTAGCCCTCCCCATGGCTGGTCCTCTCCCCCTCCCAGAAGCCCTCCGCGTCCGCCGTCTCGTACCAGCGGTAACCGACGTAGATGCCTTCGGCGTAGTCGACGAAGCGCACGGAGTCATAGGCCTCGCGGGTGCCCACGTTGCCGTTGAGCGTCCCGTCGGCCGGGTAGCAGCCCCCTGCGTCGAGGTAGTGGCCCTCGCCGTCCGCTCCCGCGTTGGCCCAGCTGGGGGCTGTGGAGAAGTCGTACGCGTAGGTGTCCGTCGTGCGGCCGGATGGGTTCACGTCCCCCCAGAGGGCCCTCACCACGGCTCGCGCGCCCGTCGTCCCGGTGGCGCCCACCAGCATGCAGGCGTCCACCCCCTCGACGGACTCGACGACGCCGAGCTCCATGGGGTTGGTCGAGTTGACCAGCACGACGACGTTCTGGTAGTTGGCGGCGACGTAGCGGATGAGCGCCTCCTCCTCGGGGGAGGGCTCGAGATAGTGCCGGGCCATGCTCCGCTTGACGGGACCGCCCTTGGTGGTGACGCGGAACTGCTCGCGCGGGCAATCGATGCTCTCGCCGCTCACGCGACTCAGCACCACGATCGCGGTGGAGGAGTACTCCCTCGCCTCCTGGAGGAGCTCGGGGGTGTAGAGCCCCTCGTCCTCGACGCTCGGCTCGTAGAGCCGGCAGAACTCGTAGTCATGGGTGTTGAGCGACCCGTTTGAGAGAAAGGGCCTCTCGCCCTGGAAGTTACGGTACATCTTGGCGAGCGCCTCGTTGTAGGCGATGCCCTCGTCGGTCAGGGCCTGCAGGATGCCCTCGCACTCCCCCGCCACGCCACCCGAGCCCGAGCCGCCGCCCACCCACTGGGTCGAACCCCAGCCGAAGACGTTCACGCGGTCGACGTCGCGAGGGAGGGGAAGCACGTCTCCCCTGTTCTGCACGAGCACCAGGCCCTCGGCCTCGACCTCCTCCGAGAGCTTCTCGTCGCGGGCCATCTGGGCCTCGACGCGCACGTCTGACACGTCGACCTCGTCGCTGCTCAGGTAGGAGTCGATCGTCTCGCCGAAGCGCACCGCAGCGACATTGGCGGCGACCACCAGGCCGATTCCCAGGCCGGCCGCCACGCGCAGGGCGATGCGGCACCTGCGTCCCGCATCGGGGGACAAGGACGCGCCACCGGGCCTTCCGAACGTGGGGAGGCGTGGAAAGGCGCGCGTCATCTCCGCCCGACCTCATCCTCGGGAGAGGCCGCAAGGAAGTGCTTGGCTTGCAGGGTCCTCACCTCGCGCCCCCTTCTCTGACTGCGGGTCCACCCCAGGAAGTATCCCACATCAGCTGGCTCGCGCGGCGTGCCCCTGGACGGGAATGGGCGACGGGACGGTGCGCGGGATGGCGCATGACCTTCCTGCGTGGTGATTGGCATTCGTGGGAGTTCTGGCAGCTCGACGCGTGTACAATGCTCAAGGCGCAGGCAGGTGGCCATTTCGACCCCGCCTTGTGACGAGAAGAAGCTACGAGAAGGGTCATTGATGAAACCTCGACCTCACAGTCGATGACCCCTCGGTGCGTCCTGGTTGGTCTCACCGCGGGGTACCCCCGGCGAAGGCGACGCGATCCACGGCGATGCGCGGCGACGGACCAACGAAGGAGCACGCATGATCTATCTGTCCCAAATGCTGGGCAACCCCGTTTACGACCTCGACGGTGAGAGGATTGGCAGGGTCAACGACCTCGGCATCGCCACCGGCGAGGTATTTCCCCGCGTGACCTCGCTCGCGGTCGAGGGGCCCGGCAAGACACCGTTCATGATCTCGTGGCGCAAGTACGTAGGCTCCTTCGACGACGAGGTGCGACTCAAGGTCGTCTCGACCGACATCCGCTTCTCGTACCTCCAACCCAACGAGGTCCTCATCGCCCGCGACCTGCTCAACAAGCAGATCGTCGACACGCGCGGCATGCGCGTCGTGCGCGTGAACGACCTCAAGCTCTCGGACACCAGCTCCTCCCAGCTGCGCCTCCTCGGCGCCGAGGTGGGCGTCCGGGGAATACTGAGGTCCCTCTCGCCTGCGTTCGAGCGCGCGTCCCTCAAGATCGCCCGCGTCTTCGGGAAGTCCATCCCCGAGCGCATCATCGCCTGGAACTACATGGACCTGGTGGAGAGGGACCTATCCAACGTGAAGCTGTCGGTCTCGCACAAGACGCTGGACGAGCTTCACCCCGCCGACGTCGCCGACATCATCGAGAGGCTCGACCCGCGCCTGCGCGGCCAGGTCTTCGCCCAACTCGACGACGAGCAGGCGGCGGACGCCATGGCCGAGCTCGACGACGACCAGATGGCAGCCGAAATCGTGGGCGACATGGAGGAAGCCACGGCGTCGCGCATGCTGTCGGAGATGGACCCCGACGACGCGGCCGAGCTCGTGAGCGAGCTCGACTACGACAAGGCAGAGAAGCTGCTTCGGCTCATGGGCGTACAGGAGCAGAAGGCCATCCGCCAGCTCCTGGGGTACCGCGAGGACACCGCCGGCCGCATCATGACCAGCGAGTTCGTCCTGGTGGACGAGACGGGCACCGTAGACGACGCCATCACGGCGCTTCGTGGTCTGGACGAGAACTTCGAGTCCGTCCGCTACGTCTACACCAAGGACGAGGAAGGCCGCCTCGCCGGCGCGGTGAGCCTGAACGACCTCATCGTCCATGGCGGCCAGACCGTGCTGTCGGACATCGCCGAGAGCGAGCTCGTCGTGGCGAGCCCCGACGACGACCAGGAGGACGTGGCCAAGGACATCGCGAAGTACAACCTCCTGGCCATGCCCGTCGTGGACGACGCGCGCAAGCTGCTGGGCATCGTCACGGTGGACGACGCGCTCGACGTCATGGAGGAGGAGCACGAGGAGGACCTGCAGATCGCCGGTGCGGCGAGTCGCGACGGGGACGGGTCGCGCGGTGGCCACGACCTCGTCTGGCTGCTCAGGAACGAGCTGTGGTTCGCCTTCTGGATGCTGGGCCTGGCGGCGCTCGCCCTGGTCGCGGGGACCAACGGGGCAAGCGACACGACCCTCCTACATGCGCTGGCGCTGCCCGTGGCCGTGATTGCCGCGAACGACTCCATAAGCTACGTCACCAACTTCTTCCTGGGCTACGACCCTGACGACGAGGACGCGCCGTCGCTTCTGGGCTTCACCATCAAGGGGCTCGGCCTGGGGCTTCTCTTCTCCGCGCTCGTCCTGCTCGTCGCCGGCGGCATCAAGGCGGCGCTCTTCGCGAGCGGCCTGGGCGCGTACGACCCGAGCTTCCACGGCTTCGCCTCCGCGGCCGTGAGCGTTATGGCGTCGTTCCTCTGCGCGCCGGCATACCTCACCATCCTGCGCGTGAGGGACGCCAAGAACCTCGAGACCTCGGGCCTCGCGCTCCAGGCAACGGCCATGGCCGTTGCGATCGTGGTGTACGCCGTCGCACTCGCATGCCTCCCCGGCGGGCTGGGGGCCTAGGGTGGCGACGGCACGACGGGCGGCGGGAGTCGACGCGGCGCCCACGAGGGGGCAGCGGCTCCGCTCGACGCTCTCCGTGATGGGACCCGGCATCCTCACCGCCCTGGCGGGGATGGACGCCGGGAGGCATCGCGACCTTCTCGTCCGAGGGCGCGCGCTACGGCTTTGGCATGCTCTGGTCCATCCCGCTCACCTGCCTGCTGCTTGTCGTGGTGCAGGAGACCGCCGCGCGCATGGCCTGCGTGACGGGCAAGGGCTTCGCCTCCCTCATCCGCGAGCAGTTTGGCATCCGCATCTCGACGGTCGCCATGCTGGCCGTCATCCTCTCGAACTTCTCCGTCACGGTGTCGGAGTTCGCGGGCATCGCCTCGGGCCTTCTGCTCTTCGGCATCCCGGTCTACGTCTCGGTGCCCGTGGCCGCCCTGGCGTCGTGGCTCCTGGCCATGTCTGGATCCTACCGCCACATCGAGAAGGTCCTCCTCACCATCTCCGCCGTCTTCGTCACCTACGTGATCACCGGCGTCGTGGTGGGACCCGACTGGGGCAAGGCGCTTGGCAGCACGGTCGTGCCGCAGATGTCGGGAGACCCCGCCTACATCTCGCTGCTGGTGGCAAGCATAGGCACCACGATCTCGCCCTACATGATCTTCATGGTCTCGAGCAACGTTGCCGAGAAGAACCTCGACGAGGGCGACATCCTTGGGCAGCGCGCCGACAACGTGTCCGGCGCGCTCGTCTCGCAGGCCATCGCCTGGTTCATTGTGCTCACGACCGCAAGCGTCCTCTTCCCCGCGGGCGTGGTGATTCAGGACGCTGCCGACGCGGCCCAGGCGTTGGTTCCGCTCGCGGGCAAGTACAGCGCCGTGCTCTTTGCCGCAGGCCTTGTGGGGGCGTCGTTCCTCGCCTCCTGCGTCATGCCCGGCATCACCGCGGGTGCCGTGTGCGAGGCCTTTGGATGGGAGAGGGGCACCGACCGCAGCTGGAAGGAGGCCCCCGCCTACCGCGGCATCCTGACGGCCATCGCCATCCTGAGCGCCGCCCTGGTGCTGCTCCCGGGAGCGAACCTCTTCGGCATCATGATGGCAGCACAGATCGTGAACGGCGTGCTCCTGCCCGTGCTCCTGGTATGCATGGTAAACATCGCAAGCGACCGCCACGTCATGGGTCGCTGGGCCAACGGGCGCATCTGGAACGCGCTAACCTGGTTCACCATCGTCGCCGTGGTGGTCCTCACGGTGATCATGTTCGCGCTCCAGGCGATGGGATACTAGGCTGTCGGGACGCGGAGGCGCCCTGGCCCGCGTACCCCGGGGACGGCCGATGGGTAGGCCGCAGGACGATCTTCCCGCGAAGGCCGAGGGCGCTTGGCCTACTTGCTCGCCTTGCGATACTCGTCCATGAAGGAGCCGAACATTCCGCCGGCCTTCTTCATCTGGCGGCCCACGGCTCGTGCGCCGTCCGCGCCCGTGTTCTTCCGCGAGGTCTTCTTTGCCCCTGGCTGGGTGGCCGTCGCCTTCTTGGGCTCCAACCCACCTTGCGCTGCCCCCTCCACGGACCTTCTGGCCTTGCCGATCGCGCGGCCAAGCGCGCTGGACCCCCTGTCAAGCGCCTGAGAGGCCGTCTCGTCGGCTCGTGCCGCGACCTTCCTTCCGGCGATCTGCGCCCTGGCGCTCGCCTCACCGGCCTTCGCCGCGGCACCACCGCTCAAAGAGAGCCGAGACGCAGCGTCGTCCACCACCATGTAGCCGCCTCGGTAGCCCCTGAGCATGGACGCGGGGACCTGAACCGAGCCCACGAGCGACTGGGCCACGCCGCCGTCTCCCACGGCAAAGCTCTGCACGCGACCGGTCCCGGCGTCGTAGGTCGCGTCACCCACGTAGCCCAGGACGCGACCTCGCTCCGTCTTGGCATCCATGCCCGCCCACATGACGCAGGAGTCCCATTCAAGGCCCAGCCTGCCACGGGCCCCGTCATCCAGCGCCAGCCCCGCGTCCTTCGTCAGGAATATGGCGTCCTCGCCCGACCGGAGCGAGTCAAGTGCCAGGAAGGCGTCGGGGCGCCTGACCATCCCCGCGATGTCGGGGCGCCTGACCATGTAGCCTACCAGGGACCTGCCGTCGGGGGAGAAGACCGCGGCATGCACCCTGCCGACTCTCCTGCGCCGAGGCTCGCCGCCCGCCTTGCGGGCAGGACGCAGCTCGTACACCTTCCTGCCCATGAGCTCCGAGATCCTGGCCATGCCCTTCTCCCCTCGATGGCTCCCGAACCGGCTGCCGGAACGTTCCGCGCGCCTCTCGCGCCGCGCGCACGAAACCAAGCGGGGCGGGCGACGTCAAAACGTCCGCCCGCCCCCAAACGCAGCGTTCGAAGGAGCGCTACCCCTCGTCCGTCGCATCGTCCTCGACGACCTCCACGTGGACCGCGGAGTCCGACGCCGTCGCCTCGGCGGCAGCGCTGACCTTGTCGGCGACGTCCGAGACCGTCTCCTGCACCTGCGTGGAAGCGTTGGTCACGGCCTCGGAGAGCGAGTCGCGCAGCTGGTCCATGCGCTCGCGGGCCAGGTCGACCTTGGCGCGCAGCTCGTCGGTGGTGGCGTCCATGCCCGGACGGACTCCGGCGATCTTGTCGTTGACCACGCGCGAGCCGCGCTCGTATGAGTCGACCGCGCTGTCCCACGCGTCATTCATGGCGTCGGCGGCCATGGCTCGGCTCTCCGCGCCGGGACGAGGCGCCATCAGGATTCCCGCCGCGAATCCGGCCGTCGCTCCCGCGAACAAGCCTGCCACGAATCCAAGTGCTCCCTTTGCGCTCATGTCTTCCTCCCGTCGTTTCCCAGCCAAGGCCGAGAGATCCTTCCCGTATGCGGAGACAGACCGCCCCTGCATGGTGACACCATCCTAGCCGACCTGGGGCTACCAGAAGCGCAAATGCCCGGAGGAGTGCGTCGCGGTCGGTGACCGCGTTTCCTACCAGGGGAGCTCGACCTCAACGTCCCCGCCATCCGTGACAGGCCCCGGCTCGTCGACCGTCTCGACGAAGGGGGCCTGCGACGAATCGAGGACGTCGCCTGCGTCCCCGGAACGCTCGTCATCGCTCGAGCCGAGGCTTTCCTGGGCCGACTGCCAGGCCTCGGGNCGGGCGCGTGCCTGGTCGGCGGCAGCCGCTGCGGCGGCCTCAGCGAGGGCCCTCCTCTGGGCGAGCTCGTCCTCGCGCTGGGCCAGGAGCTCGTCCCTTCTCTTCTCCACCTCGGCGTCAATCTCTTCCTGGACTTCGCGCTCGTATGCCTCGGCAGGCTCGTCGCCCAGGCTCTGGACCAGTCCGGTCAGGCCCTCGGCGATGGCGTCGACGTCAGGGCGCGGCCCCTCTCCCCCGCCAAAGGCCCAGTCCATGACCCAGACGGCGCTGGAGAGCGCGGCGCACACCAACACGTCGTCGGGGCAGGAGAGCTCGACGTCGTAGGTGCGCGCCTCTCCCGGGACGGGGTAGGTGCGGCCAGAAGAGACCTCCGCGGAGGCGGCGGAGCGCGAGAGCAGCTCCACCGTCACGTGCTCGAGGAGGTGGGCCAGCTCGGTGTTGCCCATGACCTCCTTAAAGGTCTCGCTCGCGTCCCCCAGGCAGGCATGCTCGACGATGTGAGGCATGAGCTTGTAGACGCGCGTGGTCCCCTGCAGGTCCTCGCTGGTCATGAGCGGAGCCTCGTCCGAGACGCGCACCCGGGCAACGAGGTTCTTGAGGCCGACCTCGACCCGCAGGATGTCTATGAGCTGTGCCATGGAGCTGCCTTTCCTAGGAACCGCATGCGTCCATACATTGTAGTCAAAGGCGAGGAGGACGCCCCGCGCGCAGGTTGGGACGGGAGCCTTGCAGGGCCTCGTCGGCGAGACGCCCCACGGCACCTGGTGGCGCGCCGCGCCTGCCACCTAGCCCTGCGGCTCGTCTCCGGTCGTTGGCTCCGGGGCCGTGACCCTGAGCAGGGCGATGCGGCGGCCGCGCACCGACTGCACCAGGAACCTGTAGCCATCGACCTCGAAGGCATCGCCCGGCTTGGGGAGGCCGTCGGCTATCTCGAGCACGAAGCCCGCGACCGTCTCGTACTCCTCGCGGTCCTCGATGGGCCAACCGAGCTCGATGGCGTCGTCGATGCTGAAGCGGCCGTCCACCAGCCACTCGCGCTCACCCAGCTGGGTGAGGTACTTGTTGTCGGGGTCGAACTCGTCCTCGATCTCGCCCACGACCTCCTCGACGATGTCCTCGATGGTTATGACGCCGGCCGTGCCGCCATACTCGTCGACCACGATGACCATCTGGTCGTGGCTGGTGCGCATCTCGGAGAGCAGGGGGATGATGTCCTTCGTGTCGGGCACGAAGTCGGCCCCACGCATGTAGCGGGCGATCATGTTGTCTCCCGCGTCCTCCTCGAGGACGGGGCCGAGGAGGTCCTTGATGTGCGCGATTCCCACCACGCGATCGACGTCCTCGTGATAGACGGGAACGCGGGAGTAGCCCGTGCGGCGCATGAGCTCGATCACGTCGCCCACCGTGGTCGAGTCCTCGACGGCCGTCATGTCCACGCGGGGCACCATGACCTCGCGGGCGATGGCGTCACCCAGCTCGAAGATCTCGTGGATCATGGACTTCTCTTCGTCCGTCAGGTCGTCCGCGTCGGTGACCATGTACTTGATCTCGTCCTCGCCCACGTTCTGCCGGTCGTCGGCGCTAGCGATGCCGAGGAGCGCGGCGAGGCCATTGGTGCTCGCCGCCGTGAGCGCGACGAGCGGACGGGCGATGACGGCGAAGTTCCTGAGAGGCCCGGCCACGCTCTTTGCCACGCCCTCGGCGTCGGCCATCGCGATGCGCTTGGGCACGAGCTCGCCCACCACGATGGAGATGTACGAGACCAGAAGGGTGATGAGCACGGTGGCGAGGACGTGGGCCAGGTCCATTGGGACGCCCCAGGACGCAAGCTGGCTCGCGAGGGGACCCGAGAGGCTCGTGGCCGCGAAGGCGGACGAAAAGAAGCCGACCAGCGTGATTCCCACCTGGATGACCGCGAGGAAGTCACCCGGATGCTCGCTCATCTGGGCCGCGCGCGCCGCCTTCTCGTCGCCCTCGTCCGCGTCATGGTCGAGTATGACCTTGCGTGCGGTCGAGAGGGCCATCTCGGCCATCGAGAAGTATCCGTTTACGAGTATGAGGAGCGTGGTGACAGTAACGCTTATGGCTATGTCCATGCGCGGATGCGCAACCTCCCTGTTCAGCTATGGTCCCCAGAAGGATACCAAAGGCCAGGTCGGTTACGTCGGCACGAGGATTTAGGCGGCACTTATGCGATAAAGCGCCATATCTCCCTGCCTCATCACGAGCTCGAAGCCCGGGGTGCCCTCGTTGACGGAGTCGATGCCCTTCCAGAGGTCATGGTCGTAGTTCCAGAGCATCGAGTAGGCCTTGTCCTCCTTGAGGTGCTCGAACCTGATGACGTAGCGCGCGCCGAGCTGGTTGACCGCCGCCCTCACCTCGGGGTCGTCGGCAACGTGATCGAGCCTCGCCCTCACCGTCGCCTCTGCCCCGCCATCCGCACCTATCCCCTCGCTGAGCTCCCTGAAGTAGACGCGCATGCCCGCGTCTCCGTACGCATAGGCGCTGCCGTCAAAGGGGTTGTTGATCACCAGGGCGTCCGCTCCCCCCTCGGCCTCGATCAGCTTCTGGCAGTTGCGGGCAAAGGCGCGCTCTCGCGTGGTGTAGAAGCCGTACTGCGAGTACGCCTCCTGGACCTGCAGCCTCGTCTGCTCGACCTGGGTCTCGATCCGTCCCGAACTCGGAAACGCGCTGAAGGTGAGGGTGGGAATCCTGACCCCGGGATAGAAGACGAGGATGGCGAGGGCGGCGAGGGTTCCCGACGTGAGGGCGGACGCGGTAAGGTGCGAACCATCCCCGACCCGCACCCCCAATGCGCGAGAGACGCCGGTGACGACCCAGTCCATGCCCAACGCCGCCAAAGGGACGGCGCACAGGGCGGCGACGGCGGCGACGCGAGGCGGATCCGAATACCAGAAGCCCGAGAGCAGCTGCTTCGCCAGGCCGCCCATGGTCGCGTTGCCAAAGACGATGCCCGCAGCCGCGACGTAGGACACCGACATCCAACGCAGTCTCCTGTTCCTCAGAGTCCAGACCAGACCCAGCAGCACGAGGAGCGCAAGAAGGGGCTGTCCCAGGTCGGGAACGAAGAAGGCCTGGTAGGCAAGGGTCGCGACGTTCACGAGGGCCTCCCAGGGAGAGATGCGATACCCCCAGAGCCCGAAGCCGACCACGTCGGACATGAACGGCGCCCGATTGAGCGCAAGCCAGACGAGACCACAGGCCACGACCCAGAGGGCTGCCACCAGCCCGGATGGCAACTCATGCAAGAGGACCCTCAGGACGCCGCCCGAAGAGACGATGCGCGCCGCGACGTAGGGAACCAGGATGACGGCGGCCACGAAGATCGCGTTTGGCTGCGTGAGGGCGAGCGCCACGCCGCCCACGAGGAAGAGTGCGAGCGCCCTGAGGCGCGCGGGGCGCTTCCACGCAGGCTCCACGAAAAGCATGAAGGCGACGACGCAGGGAAACACGAGGGAAAATCCCGCGAGGTTGGGGTAGATGGGGCCGAACTTCATGAAGTACCAGGGGAACGCCATGAAGCTCACCGTGGCGAGCGCGCCGGCGACAAGGGGGCGGCGCTTGCCACGAAACGACCAGGCAAGGAAGACGAGGGTGCCCAGCGGCCACACGAAGGACGAGATGGTCACGTTCACCGCGTTGATCGCGACCGAGATCTCTGTGACTCCCATCTGCACCACCAGGGTGACGGCGGCATGCCAGCCTGCAGGATAGAAGCCCGGAAGAGCGTAGGGGTCGACGGAAAGGTCCTGGGAAAGCAGGTACGGACCCATCCTCAGAGACGAGAAGGACTGCGTCGAGACGAACGCCCTGATGCTGTTGATGTGGTGAGCCAGGTCCCTGCCCGTCATCACGGCGTTGGCGCTGGGAAGCATCCGCACGAACATGAACGTGGTGGCCACCAGGCCCATCGCGAGGTAGAGGGCGATCATTCCCCAGCCAATGCGGGGGAGGTCGGGCAGCCGGAACGAGCGGCCCAGGAGGGCAAGAACCGCGAGGAGGAGGGAGAGGGGGAGGAGGAGCGTCAGGGGTTGGGCCGCAACGCCCAACGTCCCATACAGGATGCCGGCGAGGGCGATGAGCCCAAAGGAAGGCAGGGGCGCCATGCACACGGACCAGCTCCTGGAAAGGCCGAGGGCCCGTCCCATGAGATAGCCCGGGACGAAGATGACGGCGCAGGACGCCAGGACGGCAGGGAAGAGCTCGCTCCACATGGTTCAACCAACCTAACGGCTCGCAGGGTTCCGTCAGACAAGAATAGACCAGACGCGCGGGACGGAGGCAGGCACCCGCCAAACCGCAAGCGCGAGGGGGTGCCGCCGCAAGGGCGACACCCCCATCCTGTGACCCGCGCGGCCCGCCTCGCCTGCCGCTACCTGCCCTCTGCGCGCCTCTCGGCATACTCTGCCGCGAGCTTGGCCTGCACGTCGTGGGGCACCTGCTCGTAGCCCGAGACCTCGAGCTCGAACTCGCCCGTCCCGCGCGAGAGCGAGCGCAGGCGCGTGGCGTAGTCGGTGACCTCGGCGTAGGGAATGGTCGCCTCGATGGTGGTCATGCCCTGCTCGCCCTGGCCGCTGGCGGCCGACATGCCCTCGACGCGGCCACGAGAGGCGGACACGTCACCCATGATCGAGCCGGCGTAGCTGTCGGGCACGGTGATGCTCATGTGGGCCATGGGCTCGAGCAGGACGGGCTCTGCCTGGCCTATCGCCTTCTGGAAGCCAATGCGCGCTGCCGTCTTGAAGGCCATCTCGTTGGAGTCGACAGGGTGGTAGGAACCGTCGTACACGGCAACGCGCACGTCGATGAGGGGGTATCCAGCAAGGACGCCGTCCACCATGGTCTCCTGCACGCCCTTGTCGATGGCGGGGATGAAGTTGCGCGGGATGTGCCCGCCCACGACCTCGTCCACGAACTCGTAGCCCGCTCCGGGGTTGGGCTCGACACGCAGCCAGCAGTCGCCGTACTGGCCGGCGCCGCCGGTCTGCTTCTTGTGACGACCCTGGGCGCTCGCGACGCGGCGGATGGTCTCGCGATAGGGGATGCGCAGCTTGACGGTGTGAGCCGTGACGCCCGCGCGCTCCTCGAGACGGTCGAGGAGGACGGAGACCTGCGCCTCTCCGATGGCGGAGATGACGGTCTGCCCGGTCTCCTCGTCGCGCTCGACGCTCAGCGTGGGATCGGCGGCCGCGCTCTTCTCCAGGAAGGCAAAGACCTTGCCCTCGCTCCCGCGCTCGTCCGGCTCGACGGCGATGCGATAGAGGGAGTTGGGGAAGCGGAAGGCGGCGGCCTCGACCTTCCCGGTGACCGAGAGGGTGTCGCCGGTCATTGCCTCGAGCTTGGGAACCACGCAGACGTCGCCCGCCGCGACCGACTTGACGTCGGTGGTCTCGCGGCCGCACATGCTGTAGAGGTGACCCAGCCGCTCGGTCTTGCGGGTGCGCGCGTTCATGAGCTCGATGCCGGGCGTGAGCGTGCCGGCCAGGACCTTGACGAAGGAGAGGCGCCCGTTCTGCTGGTCCTGCAGCGACTTGAACACGAAGGCGACGGGGCGATCGTCGTCGGGAGAGATGTCCAGCGTCTCCCCGTTGACCAGGGGCACGCGACCGAAGTCGGCCATGCTGGGGAACCACGCCGCCACGTCGTCCATGAGCGAGATGACGCCCTCCTCCTTGACGCAGGAGCCCGCGAAGACGGGGACGAAGATGCGCTGTGCGATGGCGGTGGCGAGAAGGGACTCGAGCAGCTCCTGGCTGATCTCGCCGCCCTCGAGGTAGGTCATCATGGCCTCGTCGTCCGCCTCGACGACGAGTTCGGTGAGCTGCGCGTGGGCCGCCTGGGCGGCCTCGAGGAACTCGGCGGGGACCTCCCCCACCACGGGCTTGCCGTCCACGAGGTGGCGTGACCTCATGTGCACGACGTCGATGATGCCCGCGAAGGCATCCCCAGACCCCATGGGGATGGTGACGGGGGCCAGGCGGTTGCCGAAGCGCTCCTGGGCCGTGAGCAGGGCGGTGTCCCAGTCCGCGTCGGAGCGGTCCAAGCGGTTGATGAAGAGCGCGCGGGCGAGCGAGAGCTCCTCGGCGGCGAACCAAAGGCGGGTGGTGATGGTGCCAGGGCCGCTCGCCGCGTCGACCATGAAGAGCGCCGTCTCAGCCGCGGCGAGAGCGCCATAGGCGTCGCCGACGAAGTCAGGGTAGCAGGGGGCATCCAGGACGTTGATCCTTACGCCGTTCCACTCGACCGGCGCGATGGTGGTCGAGATGGAGAAGCCGCGGGCGCCCTCCTCGCTGTCGTAGTCAAGCGTGGGCTTAGTGCCGGCGTGGCCTCCCAGACGGGTCGTCTTGCCCGTCAGGTGAAGCATGGCCTCGGCCAGCATGGTCTTGCCCACGCCGCCTTGGCCCACGAGTGCGAGGTTCTTTACCCTCTCGTTAGACGAATCTGCCATGGTTCCTCCTCGAGCCGCAAGTCTGGCGGCGACGCCGAGGGGAAGAACGCGACGGCGAAGCCACCGTGCACCTATGGACGACAAGCGCCCGGCGAGGCCGCGCGCTGGCTACCACCATACCCATGGACGGCCAGCGCGCGAATCACTCGTCGGGCAGCGTGTGTGCATGCGCGGTGGGCGCAGGCACGGCGCAGCGTTGTCGGGAAAGACCCTACTCGATGACGGCCTCCTCGTGCGCGTCCTCCTCGGCTATGACCTTGGCCTTGAAGTCGACGCTCTGCTGCGACATCTCGTCCTCGTAGACCTTGCGACCCGTAGGATGCTCGGCAAGCCAGAGCTCGCGGGCCTTGGGCGCCCACTCCTCGGCGTAGGGGGTCACGCGGGCGCAGAGGTCCTCAGCGCTCTCAGGTGCCACGTACTCGCTGGTCTTGGCGTCGGACTCCTCCACGATCTTGGGAAGGATCTTGGGGTTCTCGAGCATGGGGCAGGGCTGGAGCATGTTGTCGTTCCAAGGCCAGTGCCGGCGGTAGGCCTGGAAGATGGGCTGCTGCAGGCACTCGAGCCAGCTGTGGTCGCGGATGTTCACGTTGGAGTAGTGGATGAAGACACAGGGCTCCACGTCGCCACGGGCGTTGACGTGGCAGTAGACGCGGCCTCCCGCGATGCAGCCGCCCACGTACTCGCCGTCGTTCTGGAAGTCCATGGCGAAGATGGGCTTGCCGCCCTCGACGCCGCGGATCTCGCGGATGCGGTGCAGCATGTACTCGCGCTGCTCGACGGTGGGCATGAGGTCGGCGTTGGCGCCCTCCCCCACCGGCATGTAGTGGAAGAACCAGGCCCAGCGGCAGCCCTTCTCGATGATGAGGTCGAAGAACTCGTCGCTCGAGACGCGCTCCGTGTTCTCGCGCGTGTAGGCGGTGGAGGTGCCGTAGAGCAGACCGTGCGCCTTCATGAGGTCGAAGGCGCGCATGACCTCCTCGAACGAACCGTCGCCACGGCGGCCGTCATTCACGCTGGGCTCGTAGCTCTCGAGCGAGACCGAGAACACGACGTTGCCCAGGCGCTGCACGTCCTCGCAGAACCTCTCGTCCACCAGCGAGGCGTTGGTGAAGATGTTGAAGAGGCAGTCGTTGTGCTTCTCGGCCAGCTTGAGCACGTCGGCCTTGCGCACCAGGGGCTCGCCGCCGGTGAGCATGAAGAGGTGGGTCCCCAGGTCCGACGCCTCGGTGACGAGGCGGTCCATCTCGTCGTAGCTCAGGTTGAGGCGGTTGCCGTAGTCTGCCGCCCAGCAGCCCACGCAGTGCTTGTTGCAGGCGCTCGTGGGGTCGAAGAGGATGATCCAGGGCACGTTGCACTGGTACTTCTCGGCGTTTGCCGTGGTGTTGCGCAGGCCGCGGAAGGCAGCCTCGTAGCCACCGTTGAGCACCGTCGTGCGCAGCACGTTGGGGTCGGTGGTGTCGATGACGTCAAAGAGCCAATTCTCCCACTTGGAGCCAGGGTAGAGGCCCTTGCGGATGCCGCGGGTGGCACCGGGGGAGGTGTCCTTCAGAAGCTTGCCCGCCATGTCGATGAGGTGCTCGACGTTCTTCTCCCGGTCTTCGCCCGATGCGCTCTTGATGATCCGGTCTATGGCGACGCCAAAGGCCTTGCGCTCTGCCGCGTGCGCGATCTTGGACTGCATGGCCACCCCTCCTCGTGAGTCGTTTTGACCCTAATTTAAAACTGGGGTCACTTTACTCTTCTTGGAAGACGATGGTGGACGAATTTTGAATAAAGTTCAATTGTATTGTCTACCGTAGCATTTACAGGCGAGAGGACCCGACGGCCGTCGTGGTCGCCGGGTCCTCGCTGAAATCGCCTTACGACTCGTGACGGGTCAGCCTACCAGCACCTGACCTTCTCGAGGTTGTCCTGGATGTGCTTGCAGCTGGCGTGGAACTTCTCCTGCTCGTCGGCGCTGAGCTCGAGGGGGAAGGTGGCCTCGACGCCGTCCTTGCCAATGACGCAGGGGATGGAGCTGTAATGGCCGCTCTCTCCGTAGACGTCCTCGAGCAGGGTGCCCGCGGGGGTGATGAGCTTGGAGTCCTGCACCACGGCCTTGACCAGCTCGGTCGCGGCGTTTGCCACGGAGTACTCGGTGCACTGCTTGCCGGCGTAGGTCACGTAGCCGCCCATGCGCGCGGCCTCCTCGATGGCGTCCTTGTCGAAGGAGAAGTGCTTGGGATCTGACTTCTCGAGCTCCGCCAGTGGCGTGGCGCCAAACGACACGTGCGACCAAGCGGCGAACTGACTCGCACCGTGCTCGCCGATCATCCAGCTGGTGATGGAGTTGGGGTTGTAGCCGGTGGCGTCCCAGAGGGCATGGCGGAAGCGTGCGGAGTCAAGTGCGGTGCCCGACCCCACGACCTGGCGCGGCTCGAGCTCGGCGAGCTTCCAGACCATGGTCGCGACGACGTCGCAGGGGTTGGCGATGGTGACGATGACGCCCTTGTAGCCCTTGATGCGCGGCGCCCACTTCTTGGTCTCCTCCGCGGTGCAGAAGAGCTCGCCGTCGCGGTTGCCAGCCGCCTGGGCGACGTGGCCTGCGGCGTTGACGATGACGTCGCAGCCCAGGAGCTCCTCGTAGTTCTCATGGCAGTTGTACACGCGCGCCTGGCGGGGGTAGAAGGGCATGGCGTCCTGGAGGTCGTTGACCTCGCAGGCGACCTTGCTCTCGATGGAGTCGACGCAATAGATCTCGGCGGCAAGTCCCTGGTAGAGAATGGCGTTTGCCACGTGCGCGCCAACGTGGCCCATTCCGATGATGCCGATCTTGGTAGGAGCTCCCATGAGGTCCCCCTTCTGTCGCGGTCGATTCGTGGTTCCCAGATTCTATCGCTCGATCGACGTGCGAGACCTGGCCGTACAATAGCCCGTACAAGTTGGTAACCAAGGCGAGGCAAGCGAGGCGGGAGAAGAGCGTGGGATTCAGGACCTACACCTGCCCCATATCCAGGCGCTGCGGTGGCTGCGAGTGGCTCGCCGTCCCCTACCCCATCCAGCTGAGGCGCAAGCAGGAGGCCATGGAGGAGCTCTTCTCGCCCGCCGTCGAGGAGGACGGCTGCGAGCTAGGGCGCGTCCATGGCATGGAGGAACCCCTGCGCTTCCGCCACAAGATGGCCTCTCCCTTCGCCCCAGGGGCGAAGGGGAGGGTCAGGTCCGGCTTCTACGAGGCAGGGAGCCATCGCATCGTGGCCTGTCACGACTGCCTGGTGGAGGACCCCTGCGGAAGGACGATGATCGACGACCTCGCACGGGCGGCGGAGCGGCTGCACATTCCCGCGTACCGCGAGGACCAAGGCACAGGAGTCCTGAGAAACGCCGTCGTACGCAGCGGGTACGCCACGGACGAGGTCCTCCTGACCATCGTCACCAACGGGTCCCAGCTCCCCCACGCGTCCAGGCTCGCCCGCATGCTCAAGGAGGCTCACCCCGAGCTCACGAGCATCGTCCAGAACGTCAACCAAAGGCGCACCAACGCCATACTGGGCCGCGACTGCGTTACCCTCCTGGGACCGGGCGTCATGCACGACAAGCTTTTGGGCTGTCGCTTCGAGGTGGGGCCGACCAGCTTCTACCAGACCAACCCCGCCCAGACCGAGGTGCTCTATAGCCTGGCCATCGACGCGGCGGAGCTTCGGGCCGGCGAGCGCATGCTCGACGCTTACTGTGGCACGGGCTCCATAGGCATCTGCGCCGCCCGTGCCACACAAGAAAACGGGCGAGACGTGCGCGTCGTGGGGGTGGAGCAGGTGGCGGGCGCCGTGGACTGCGCAAGGAGGAATGCGGGCGAGAACGGCCTCTCCGCCTCCTGTGACTTCGTCCGAGCCGACGCCACCAAGTACATGAGGCGCCTGCGGGAGCGTGGTGGCGAAGGCTTCGACGTAGTGATGATGGACCCGCCGCGCGCCGGATCAACCCCCGAGTTCATCGCCGCGGTCTGCGCCCTCGAGCCCCGGGCGGTGGTCTACGTGAGCTGCAACCCCCAGACGCAGCTCCGCGACCTGGGGGAGTTCCGCAGGCACGGCTGGCACGCGCGCAGGATCGAGCTCGTGGACATGTTCCCCCACACCAAGCACGTGGAGACCGTCTGTCTGCTGTCGCACGAAAGGTAGCCGCAAGGACCGGCGGAAAAGGTCCCGTGACGGGGTGCTCCACCGCGCCTCTCCCTAAGTCACTTTGCCTGAAAGTTAGCAAAGTCTTACTATTCTTGCTGCCAATGCAACCTTCGGAACAGGCGAGGTACGACGCATGGAGAAGATAGACATATCCGGCGTGCCGGAGACCATGGTCCAGACCCTTTACGCACGGGCAAAGGAGTCGCGACGCAAGAACGCCCTCATCCACGACGACAAGGCCGTCGAGATGGTCGACCGGATGGACTACGACTTCTCCTTCGCCGACAAGGACCTTGCGATGGGTGCCGGCGTGATTGCCCGCACGATGCTGCTCGACGACATGGTGGGCGAGTTCGTGGCCTCGAACCCGGATTGCACGGTCATCAACATCGCCTGCGGCATGGACATGCGCTTCTGGCGCATGGACAACGGCCGCATCCGCTGGCACGACATCGACCTGCCCGAGACCATCGACGTCCGGCGCCGCTTCGTCGAGGACACCGACCGCGTGAAGATGCATGCCTTCTCGGCCATGGACGAAGCATGGGCGGCCGAGGTTGGTCCCATCGACGGGCCGGTCCTCGTGATCGTCGAGGGGCTGACGATGTACCTCTCGGCCGAGGACGTGGCACGGATTCTCTCGATCGTGCGGGACCGCTACGCCCGCGCCACCCTCTTCGTCGAGTTTCTCAACCCTCGCTTCGTGGGCAAGGACGTGGAGAGGAGCATCTCCAAGAGCAACGCTCGCTTCACGTTTAGTGCGCGGAGCGGCGCGGAGCTGGTGGCCGGCATCGATGGCCTGCGCCACGTCGCCGACCGCAGCCTGAGCGAGAAGATGCCCCTCATCAACCCTGTCTACCGGCTGCTCATAAAGGTTCCGGCCATCGCGAACCTCTCGAACAAGATTGCCGTCATCCGCAGCTTCTGATCGCTTGATAGGTCCCCACTAGGCAGAGGGGGTGACGTGAACCCTCCTGCCGTCGGCGTCCAGGCTCACGCGACCGTCGGCGAGCAGCTGGATGACCTCGGGGTACAGCACGTGCTCGATCTGGTGGATGTGCGCCTCCAGCTCGTCCACGTCCCAACCCTCCTCGACCGCAAGGGCGCGCTGGGCAACGATCGGTCCGCAGTCGTAGCGCTCGTCGGCGAAGTGCACCGTGACGCCCGTCACCTTCACCCCGGCGTCGAAGGCGTCCTGGATGGCGTGGGCCCCCTTGAAGCTGGGCAGCAGCGCGGGATGGATGTTGACGACCCGGGATGGGAACGTCCGTAGTATGGGGTAGTGGACCATCCTCATGTAGCCCGCCATCACCACGTAGTCAACGTCGCGGCGGCGCAGCTCGGTGGCGATGACCTCGTCCGCAGTCAGGGGGTCGTCGTAGATCTCCTTCGAGAGGCTCAGGGTCTGGATGCCCACCGCCTCCGCCCTCTTGAGCCCCAGGGCTCCCGGACGAGAGGAGACCACGAGCTCGACGGTGGCATTCAGCGTCCCGTCGGCGATGCGGTCGATGATCGCCTGGAGGTTGGTGCCCGAGCCGGAGATGAGCACCCCCAGGCGCAGTGGCCGTCCCTCGCGCGCCATGGGAAGGCTCGCGGGCTCGGGGGTGGAGAGCGTGAGGTCGTCGCTCATCGGTAGCTCACCTTTCCGCTGCCCGGCACGCACTCGCCCATCACGAACGACTCGAGCCCCTGGTAGGCCAGGGCGGCACGGACCATGGCCACGTCCTCGGNCTCGAGCCCCTGGTGGGCCGGGGCGGCACGGACCATGGCCACGTCCTCGGGGGCGACGATCAGGCTCATGCCCCCCCCCATGTGGAGGGTCTTGTAGGCCTCGTCCTGGGTGAGCCCCGCCGCGCGCACGCAGTAGTCGATCACGGGCGGGACGTCCCAGCCGGGCCCGTCCTCGCCGCCACGGTCGACGACCGCGTCGATGTCCGCGGGCAGGGCGCGGTTGAGGTTCTCTGTGATGCCACCGCCCGTGATGTGCGCCATGGCGTGGATGGGAGCCCCTACCTTGAGGGCTCTGACCAGCGCCCCCGCATAGATGGTGGTGGGACGCATGACCGCGTCCGCCAGGGACTCGCCGCCCAGCTCCTCGAGCGGGGCCTCCAGCTCCTCGATGCTCTTGCCCTCGATGGCAACCTTGCGAACCAGAGAGTAGCCGTTGGAGTGGATGCCCGAGCTGGGAAGTCCCAGGATCACGTCACCCACGCGCACCTTGTCGGGGCCGATCATCCTGGGACGGTCCACGACGCCCACCACGAAGCCCGCGAGGTCGTAGTCGTCGGGGGCCATGACACCCGGATGCTCGGCCATCTCTCCACCGACGAGGGCGCAGCCGCTCATGCGGCAGCCCTCGGCGATGCCGCTCACCACCTGCGCCACGTGCTCCGCGCGCAGCTTCCCTATGGCGATGTAGTCGAGGAAGAAGAGGGGCTCCGCGCCGATGGGCACCACGTCGTCCACGCACATGGCGACGAGGTCCTGCCCCACGCTGTCGTGGCGCCCCAGGAGCTGTGCGATCGCGAGCTTGGTGCCCACGCCGTCGGTGCCCGAGACCAGGACGGGGTCCTCCATGTCCTTGAAGGACGCCATGGAGAAGCAGGAGCCAAACCCGCCCAGCCCACCGATGACCTCGGGCCTGCTGGTGGACGCCACCATCTCCTTGATGGCGTCGACGGCGCGCACGCCCTCGTCCACGTCGACGCCGGCGTCGGCGTAGCTCACGTGCCTCGTCTGGGCCTTCTCCATTGCTTCCCCTCTCATGGGTCTTCTCTTCGATGGTCGTGCGGGACAGGGACGCCGACGCGGGGGCTTCCGCTATTCCTCGGGACCCCCGGGCCTGTAGCCCTCCATGAACTTCCCCTGGGCGAAGCTCTGAGGGATCCTCACGGGATACCAGCCGTCGTAGCAGGCGCAGCACCAGCCGGTCGAGGGCACGCACTGCCTGAGTCCGGCAAGCGAGAGGAACGCCAGGCTGTCGGCCCCGATGAACTCCCTCACCTGCTCCACGCCCTTGCTGGCAGAGATGAGCTGGGACTGGACGTCGGTGTCGATGCCGTAGAAGCAGGGCCACCTCACCTCGGGGCAGTTGATGCGCACGTGGACCTCCCTGGCGCCCGCCTCCCTCAGCATCTGCACGATCTGCTTCGAGGTGGTGCCGCGCACGATGGAGTCGTCCACCATGACGACGCGCTTTCCCGCCACGTTGTCGCGCAGGGCGTTGAGCTTGAGGCGCACGCCCAGGCTGCGCTGCTCCTGGGTGGGCTGAATGAAGGTGCGCGCCACGTAGCGGTTCTTCACGAAGCCCTCGCCGAATGGTATGCCCAGCTCGCGCGCGAAGCCCTCCGCAGGTGGCAACCCGCTGTCGGGCACGCCTATGACCAGGTCCGCCTCGGCCGGTGCCTCGCGGGCGAGCTGCCGTCCCATGTCGAAGCGCATGGAGTACACCGACTTGCCCATCACCACCGAGTCGGGACGAGAGAAGTAGACCTCCTCGAAGATGCAGCTGGCCGGGACCCGTGCGGGGACGCCCCTCTCGCTCACCAGGCCGTCGTCCGAGACGCGGATGATCTCGCCGGGCGCGACCTCGCGCACGTAGTCGGCCCCGACGATGTCCAGGGCGCAGGTCTCGGAGGCGACGACCCAGCCGTCGTCTCCCAGCCGGCCCAGCACCAGGGGACGTATCCCGTTGGGGTCGCGGAAGGCGTAGAGCGCGTTCTCGCGCACCAGCGCCATGGCGTAGCCGCCCTCGATCATGCCCATGGCCTTGGCAATGCCCTGGCGGAGGTGGCTCGTCTCCTTGGTGTAGTGGCCGATGAGCTTGGCGGCGACCTCTGAGTCGGTGTTCGAGCGGAAGGGCACGCCCAGCTCGACCAGGCTCGCGCGCAGGCTGTCCGAGTTCACGAGCGTGCCGTTGTGGGCGAGGGCGATGATGACCTCGCTGATGGTCGAGAGGTGCGGCTGCGCCGCCTCCCAGCTGCGCGCGCCGGAGGTCCCATAGCGGACGTGCCCTATGGCCACCTTGCCGCGCATGGCCGAGATGTCCGCGTCGGTGAACACGGCGTCCACGAGTCCGAGGTCCTTGCGGACCAAGACCGTGCTGCCGTCCCCCACGGCTATTCCCGCGGACTCCTGGCCGCGATGCTGCAGGGCGCGCAGGGCGAAGTAGGTGATGCGCGACACGTCACGCCCGGGGGCCCAGACGCCAAAGACGCCGCACTCCTCGTGAGGCGAATCTCCCTCCCCCAGTTCGTCGATGTCAAAGGCGGTCCGAGACGTCTCTCTCACTGGGCGGTCTCCTTGGGAAGGGGTCATGCCTGGGCTATTCCGTGGCTGCGAGGGCCGCCGCTGCCTCCGCCTTGGGGACGCAGACCAGAAGCGACCGGCCATAGCCATCGTAGTAGTTGCAGGTCGACATGGTCATGACGTGTTTCAGGCCCGAAATTATCCTTGCCGCATCGGGGCGGCTCGCCACGGCCTTCGCGAGGCGTTCGTTCAAGTAGGACCTCAGCTCCTCGTCCGAGTCGAACTTGGTCGTGCGCGCGGTCCCGTCGTCGGGCTGGGTGTAGTAGACGAAGAGCGGCTCGAGCTCGTAGCTCTGCTGCTCGGTGAGGTACCAGATGGTCGGCGTGGCGTCGAAGACCTCCTGGTCCTTGAGGAGGAAGAGCGAGTAGAACATCTGGCCGCTCTTGAGATGGTGGCCATAGAGCATGGTCTGGCCGTCGATCAGCCCGGGGGCCGTGTTCTCGTAGTCCATGAACACCTGTCCGCCCAGAGTGTACTGGCCCTCAGCCGTGTGGTGTAGGTAGTAGTCGTTGTCCGTGCCCTGGTAGACGGGGTAGTTGACCACCGTGTCGGGCACGTAGACCCAACCCACCACGTCCTTGTTGACCGCCTTGAGGCCAGCCCAGTCGACGTCGACCGGGGCCTTCGCGCTGCCGTCGTCCGAGGCAGACGTCGCGTCGCTCACGTTGGCGAAGGACGCGAGCCTGTCGTTGACCACGTCCTGCTCGTGGTACTGCCAGCGGGAGTACCCCCAGAGGCCAGCAGCCACCAGGAGGAGCACGATGCCGACGGCGAGGAGGACGTTCGAGACGAGGAGGCGGCGCCTTCTCGAGCCCCTCTCCCCCGTCGTCTCGCCCTTCCTGGCGCGACGCTCGGGGTCGGCGGGGTTGCGCTCGATGACAGGCTCTATGGGGAGCGGCGCATGCACGCCCTGACCCAGTCCCCCCTCCCGACGAGGGGCGTCGTCCCTTCTCATGTGCTTCCCTGGCACGCGGTCTCCTCTCGTCTTCCGGGCGGGGCTAGGCCTCCGCCATCTGGCGCTTAAACTCCACCAGCTTGTTCGCGTACTCGGGCATGGACGCGCCCAGGATCTGGGTCGCGTAGATGGCCGCGTTCTTCGACCCGCCGATCGCCACGCAGGCGACGGGCACCCCGGAGGGCATCTGGACCATGGAGAGGAGCGAGTCCATCCCCCCCAGGTCGCTCGTCCTCATGGGCACACCCACGATGGGCAGCGGCGTGTAGGCCGCGACGACCCCACCCAGGTGGGCCGCCTTGCCTGCGGCGGCGATGATCACCTTGATGCCGCGTGCTGCCGCGGCAGACGCCCATTCGCGCACCTTCGCCGGGGCCCGGTGGGCCGAGGCGACGACGAGCTCGTAGGGCACGCCAAACTCCTCGAGCTGCCTGGTGCACGCCTCCATGGCCGGAAGGTCCGACTTCGAGCCCATGATGATTCCCACCAACGGTGCCTGCTGCTCGCCTGACATGAGGTCTCCCCTCGTCTGTGCCCGTGCAATCGTGCCTTCCCAGTATACGTTGGCGGGAGCGCCCGCTCCTCGGCGCGCACACTCTGGCTACAAGCGCGGCGCACCCCGTGCCGATGGTCTATCGTGTCCTGCAGCATCGGTCCATCAGTCCATGTGAGAGGAACCACCATGACCAACGCAAGCGAAATCAGGCTGTACCGGCGCGAGGGGCACTACATACCGCGCGTGGCGGCCGTCCATGACCTCTGCGGCTACGGGAAGTGCTCCCTGGCAGTGGCCATCCCCGTGCTCTCTGCCGCCGGATGCGACGTGTGTCCTGTCCCCACCTCGCTCTTCTCGGCAAACACCAAATTCCCCGTCTTCCACATGCACGACACCACCGACATGCTTGAGCCCTACCTCGACGCCTGGGTGCAGGAGGGCGTCGAGCTCGACGCCGTGTACTCCGGCTTCCTGGGTTCCGCCGGACAGGTGGGCGCCATCCAGCGCCTCTATCGCGAGCACCCGCGCGCCTTGCGCGTCGTCGACCCGGTCATGGGTGACGAGGGCGCCAAGTACCCCACCTACACCGACGAGATGTGCGAGGCCATGGGCGCCCTCGTCGACGGGGCGGACCTTCTCACCCCCAACCTCACCGAGGCCTCCATCCTCACCGGCATCCCCTACCAGGGGCACGACGTTTCCGACGACTTCGTGAGGCAGAACCTCGAGGCGCTCGTGGGCATGGGCGCCAAGGCCGTCGTCCTCAAGGGGGTCATCCGCGGGGACGGGCTCATCCGAAACTACGTCTGTGGGGACGACCTCGACGTATGCGAGGTCAAGGCCGAGCTGTTGCCCTACATGCTCCACGGCACGGGAGACCTCTATGCCTCGAGCCTGCTTGCCGCCGTCATGTGCGGAAGGTCCCTGCTCGAGGCGACGGAGTTCGCAGGCGAGCTCGTGCGCAAGGCCATGGTGGTGACGCGCTACCAGCCAGACTTCGAGATGCGCGGGGTCAACTTCGAGACCGTGCTGGGAGACGTCTGCACGCTCCTCAAAGGCTAGGCGAGAGAAGGCTAGGCGAAAGGCGTTTTGGTCATTGCGAAGGGGGACTGCGGAGCACGAGCTCCGCAGTCCCCCTGGCCGTTCGGGCATGTGCGAATCCGCTATGCCGCGGATTTGGTCTGCTCCGCGTCGCCCGTGGATGACGAGGCGGACGAGCCATCGCCCTTCTCGGAGGAGTCCGGGTTCGCCTTGGTGGAGTCCACGCTGGCCGAATCGGAACCCGTGCCCTTGTCCTCGTCGCCCAGGACGACGCCCAGAATCGACGAGGGCGTGAAGCTCGTCGTCACGTTCTTCCTGAGCTCCTCCTGCATCGCCGTGTCCACGCCGGTGATGGTGCAGTTGAAGCGCACCCCCGTGTCGGTGGTGGACTTGGTCCAGATGAAGGTCATGAGCGTCTTGATCTCTCCCGTGGGTTGCAGGAAGCCGAAGAACGAGGAGGTCTGGAACTTGCCGTTGGCGCCGACATGCACGTTGACGCGATAGACCACGGTGTCGATGTTGGGGTTGAGGAGCGCGTTGACAGAGAAGGCCGTGGCCTGGATCTGGGAGCCGGCGAAGGCCTCGAGCGCGTCCTCGGACGAGGTGTCGGTGACGGTCACCTCGACACGATGCGTGTTCTCGTCCGCCTCCTGGACGGAGTACTTCTCGGGGAACTGCGTGAAGCCGTTGCCCCACTCCACGCCACCCTTGAGGGCGGAGGCGACGGTGGTGATGTTGACGTTCTCCGCGAGGTTCGCGGTGCTGGCACGGCGGATGAGGCCTGCGGCGACCTGCAGCGCCACGACGATGACGAGGAAGACCAGGACGAAGGTCACGGCGGTATGCGTGATGACCTTCTCCACGTTGGAGCCGGAGGGGTCGGCGCCGGCGAGCGGGTCGACGTCCACCCCGTGGCCGAACTCCTTGCGATGGCGCCTCTGGCGCGCGGCGGTCTCCTCGTTGGTGTGGCCCGTCTCGTCGACGGTGGCAAAGAGCCTCTCGGCTTGCTCGGCCGTGAGGGCACCCTTCTGGATGCGCGCCCCTTCTCGTTTCCTTGCCATGGAGATTCTCCCTGCCACTCGCATCAACAACAAAAAGAGCCAGTCAAGCTAAGTATAGGCAAGCTCCGCCTACTCCGCGCCGTCCTCGGGCTGCATGGCGAGGCGGTGCCCCACCGCGTCGCAGATGAGGGCGCCGACCACCGTCTTCGCGTCCTCTATGCGACCGTCCAGGACGGCGTCCACCAGCTCGCCGAGGTCGACCAGGTCAACGTTTATGAACTCGTCGGCGTCCGGGTCAGACGCGCCGAAGCTGAGGCCTGTCGCCATGTAGATGTGAATGAGCTCGTCGGCGAAGCCGTCGGAGGAGGCTATGGTGGTGAGGAACGCCATGTTGCGCGCCCTCATCCCCGTCTCCTCGAGAAGCTCGCGCTCGGCGCAGTCCAGGGGGTCCTCGCCCGGGTCGAGCTTGCCGGCGGGGACCTCGACCGTAACGCGTCCCAACGCCGTGCGGTACTGGCGGACCAGACAGATTCGCCCGTCATCGGTCAGCGCGACGATGGCGACCGCTCCGGGATGGCGCACCACGTCGCGCAGGGCCTGGCGCCCGTCGGGCAGCCTGACCTGCAGCCTCGACACGTCGAAGATGCGCCCCTGCCAGACCGTGTCCTCGCTCACCACTGCCTCGCGGAGGTCTCGGTCGCGCGGGTCGTCATCGCCCAGCACAAGGCCGCGACGCATCGGCTCCCCGGAGCTGTGGCCCGTCGTGGCACGCTGCCCGTCGTACACGAAGGCCTGGGTCGCGTCGCGCATGCCACCGATGGCTTCCTCGAGTCCCTGGCTCGCCTCGGCTCGCGACTCGTAGCTGGGTTCTTCCTCGCCGGAGTCCTGGGGGGCGACCTCCGTGTCGGGCTTTTTCTCTTTCACCTTGTGCACTCCGTTCAAGTCTGGCCTAGAGGCTCGTTCGTCCCTTGATGGCCTTGATTCCGATGTCGTGACGATAGGTCTTGCCCTCGAAGGAGATCCTGTCGCAGGCCTGGTAGGCGAGGTTGCGGGCGTCTTCGAAGCTCCCAGCCACCGCCGTCACGTCCAGGACGCGGCCGCCGTCGGTGACGATGCGGCCGCCGCCGTCGCGACGGGTGCCGGCGTGGTACACCGTGACCCCATCCAGGGTCTCGGCGTCCTCGATGCCACTGATGGGCTTGCCCCTCTCGTAGCTGCCGGGGTATCCGGCGCTGGTGAGCACGACGGAGACCGCCCGGTCGTCCCCCCAGCCGATGTCCACGCGGTCCAGCGTTCCGTCGTCGCAGGCCAGGAAGGCCTCGACAAGGTCCCCCCTCATGCGAGGCAGAACCACCTGGGTCTCGGGGTCGCCGAAGCGCGCGTTGTACTCGAGCACCTTGGGACCGTCTTCGGTGAGCATGAAGCCGCCATAGAGGCAGCCGCTGTAGGTGATGCCGTCGCNGGCCGGGTAGGGGAGGTGGGGGGAGTCTTCGAAGCGCCCAGCCACCGCCGTCACGTCCAGGACGCGGCCGCCGTCGGTGACGATGCGGCCGCCGCCGTCGCGACGGGTGCCGGCGTGGTACACCGTGACCCCATCCAGGGTCTCGGCGTCCTCGATGCCACTGATGGGCTTGCCCCTCTCGTAGCTGCCGGGGTATCCGGCGCTGGTGAGCACGACGGAGACCGCCCGGTCGTCCCCCCAGCCGATGTCCACGCGGTCCAGCGTTCCGTCGTCGCAGGCCAGGAAGGCCTCGACAAGGTCCCCCCTCATGCGAGGCAGAACCACCTGGGTCTCGGGGTCGCCGAAGCGCGCGTTGTACTCGAGCACCTTGGGACCGTCTTCGGTGAGCATGAAGCCGCCATAGAGGCAGCCGCTGTAGGTGATGCCGTCGCGGCGCAGCTGGTCGACCGTCGCCTGCATCATCTGGGTCATCTGCTCCAGCTCGCCGGGAAGGAGGATGGGCACGGGGGAGTAGACGCCCATGCCGCCCGTGTTGGGCCCCTTGTCCCCGTCCAGGGCGCGCTTGTGGTCCTGGGAGGTGGCAAGGGGAACGAGGGTGGTGCCGTCGGTCAGGGCGAGGAGCGAGCACTCGGGGCCCTGGAGGAGCTCCTCCACCACCACCGTCCGACCCGCCTCGCCAAAGCCGCCGGAGAAGCACTCGCGCACGCCGTCCAGGGCCTCGTCCACGTCCTGGGCGACGATGACGCCCTTGCCCGCGGCGAGCCCGTCAGCCTTGACCACGCAAGGTCCGCCAAGCGACCGCACGTACGCAAGGCAGGAGGCCTCGTCGGTGAAGCTGCGCCAGGCCGCCGTCGGAACTCCGGCGCGGGCCATGACGTCCTTCGCGAACCTCTTCGACCCCTCCATCTGGGCCGCCCTGCCACTGGGGCCGAAGACCGGTATCCCGGCCGCCCTCACGGCATCCGCCACGCCCGCCACCAGGGGCGCCTCGGGACCTATGACCACGAGGCCTATGCCCTTGTCCGTGGCGAAGGAGGCCACCGCCGCAGGGTCGTCCTGGTCCAGCGTCACGGGCGTCGCGAGCTCGTCCATCCCGCCATTGCCCGGGGCGACCCAAATCCTCCCCGCGCGTGGGGACTCGGCGAGCTTCAGCAGGAGCGCATGCTCGCGACCGCCGGAGCCAAGGAGGAGGATGTCGAGCTTTCCGTCGGTCACGTTCATGTGCTGCCTCCCAAGGACTAGTCCTGCATGCAGAGTATTCCAGACGCCTCTCTCGCCGAAAGGAGCGAGGAAGGCATGTAGGCTATCCCGACCGCACCGATTCCCAGCTGGCAGGTGGTGCAGGGATTGGTGTTGAGCACCGCCGCGCGGTCGGAGACGAACTCGTTGGTATCAAGGGGCTTCTCTATGATGCTCAGGAGCCGTGGCACGCCGGCGCTGATCTCCACGTAGGTGAGGGGGCCCACGACCTGCGAGTACGAACTCATGGTCCGGGCCATGCTGCCTGCCAGGCGCTGGAGGTCGGTAGCGCGCATGACCTCGCGCGACTCTCCCCCGTCGGAGATGGCGAAGAGCCTTCGGGCGCCCATCGCGCGGACGCGCAGGGAGTCGGCGCGCCTGAGGAGACCGGGCTTGGGACGAAGCTTCGAGAGCGTTGGCCGCGCGTCGGGCGCGGGCACGACGAG
>NZ_LT635494.1:1863640-1883165 GCF_900120385.1 Olsenella phocaeensis
CGCCAAGGCGCCCTCACGCACGCGGGCGAGGGCCTCATCCGTGTCACAGCCCCCGTCACGGGAGGAGACGAGGCAGGCGAGCACCAGGGCGAGCTGCCCCGACGTCCCGCAGGAGTCGACCACCTCGACCCTTGCGCCAGTCACTCGGGACGCGGCCTCCTGGGCAAGGGCGAAGGAGTCGCTCATCGCCGAAGAGGCATGGAGCGAGACGACGTCCTTCCAGCCCTCGGCAACCAGTCGATTGTAGGTGTCCACGTACTCGTCGAGAGAGGGCGCGAAGGTGTTGACCTGCCCGTGCGTGGACGAGATCTGGACATAGAAGTCAGAGGGGTCGAGGTCGACGCAGTCCCGGTAGTCCGTGCCGGCGATTCGCACGACCTGCGCCAGGGGAACGACTCCCGCCGCCTCGAAGACGGGCAGCGGGAGGTCGCAGAGGCTGTCGCAGACTATGGCGAAGGCCCAGTTGTCGCGGGGGTTCCTTGTCACGCGCCGGACTACCTCCAGCACCTGTCGATGGTCTGGTCGCGGTCGGGGCCGACGGTGATGATCGAGACTCGCACGCCTGCGAGCTGCTCGAGGAAGTCGATGTAGTCCTTTGCCTCGCGAGGGAGCTTGTAGAAGTCCCGCACGCCCGAGATGTCGCAGTTCCAGCCGGGAAGCGTCTCGTAGATGGGCTTCGCGTGGTAGAAGACGCTCTGATGCTCCGGAACCGTGGTGTAGCGCTTGCCGTCGCACTCGTAGGCGACGCAGACCTTGATCTGGTCCAGGCAGCCCAGTACGTCGAGCTTGGTGATGGCGAGGTCGGTGAGGCCGTTGACTCGGGCGGCGTAGTTGACGACGACGGAGTCGTACCAGCCACAGCGACGCTTGCGGCCAGTGGTGACGCCGTACTCGTGGCCAACTTCGCCCAGCTTGTCGCCGACCTCGTCGAAGAGCTCGGTCGGGAAGGGTCCGGATCCGACGCGGGTGAGGTACGCCTTGGCGATGCCAAGGACGCGCTTGATGTGGACGGGACCAACGCCAGAGCCCGTCACGGCTCCGCCCGCAGTGCAGTTCGAGGAGGTGACGAAGGGGTAGGTGCCATGGTCGATGTCGAGCATGGTGGCCTGGGCGCCCTCGAAGAGGATGTTCTTACCTGCCTCGATCTGCTCGTTGAGGAAGAGCGAGCTCTCCACAATGTAGGGCTTGATGCGCTCGGCGTAGGGAAGGTAGGTCTCGCAGATCTGTTCCACGGTGTAGGTGGGCAGCTCGTAGACCTTCTCGAGGATGGGATTGGTGTACTCGAGTGCGGCCTCGAGCTTCTCGCGGAAGATCTTCTCGTCCAGCATGTCCTGCGCGCGCAGGCCGGTGCGGTTCATCTTGTCCATGTAGGTGGGTCCGACGCCGCGCTTCGTCGTGCCGATGAGGTTCTTGCCGAGCCTCTTCTCGTGGGCCCCGTCGAGGTCCTTGTGGTAGGGCATGACGATGTGGGCGTTGCCGCTGATCTTGAGGTCGTCGCAGGAGATGCCCTGGGCCTCGAGCATGTCGATCTCTCCCAGGAGGATCTCGGGGTCGACGATGCAGCCGTTGCCTATGACCGGGTAGGTGCCCTCGTACATGACCCCGGAGGGAACCTGGTGCAGGGCCAGCTTGTGGCCTCCGGCGATGACGGTGTGTCCGGCGTTGGCGCCACCAGCAAAGCGGCAGACCACGTCGTAGTCACCCGCGATGAGGTCGGTCACCTTGCCCTTGCCCTCGTCGCCCCACTGAGTTCCCACCAGCACTGATGCAGGCATTGCGTCTCCTTCTTGGGTTTCCGTGCTTACCGGCCAATTATACGGCAGCGGGGCGCGGACGCCCGCACCGCCCTGGGGACGGAGACGGGCCGCAGGATGTTCCGCCGCGCTGCCGCTAGCCCTCGTGATGCCTGTCCACCTCGACGAACTTGGTCGAGCCGGGCAGGAACATGAGCGGCACGATGTCCAGGGGTCCCGAGCGGTTCTTCGCGATGATGAACTCCGTGACGTTGAAGTCGGGGCGGTCGGGCCTCTCCGCCTCCTCCTCGGTCATGGAGCGGTCGAGCAGTATGACGATGTCGGCATCCTGCTCGATGGAGCCGGACTCGCGCAGGTCCGAGAGCTGGGGACGCTGCCCCTTTCGGTCGGTCACCTGACGGTTGAGCTGCGAGAGGGCCACGACCGGACACTCGAGGTCCTTGGCCATGATCTTGATGCCACGCGACATCTCCGAGACCTCGGTGGCGCGGGAGTCGGCGCGCTGGCGTCCCGAGGGGGGCGAGAGGAGCTGCAGGTAGTCCACCAGCACGATGCCGTTCTCCTTGCCCTTGAGCATGCGGCGGGCCTTGGCACGAATCTCGGTCACGGTGGTTCCCGGGGTGTCATCGATCATGATGTCCAGGCGCGAGAGGTCGCGCGTGGCCTCGAGGATCGTGGGCCACTGGTTGTCCTTGATGCGGGCGCCGCGGATGTCCGAGAGGGGGATCTTCGCATAGGCCGAGAGGAGCCTCTGCGCGATCTCGACCTTGCTCATCTCGAGCGAGAAGAAGGCGACCGAGGCGCCGTTGGCCGCGGCGTTGGTTGCCAGGTTGAGCGCGAAGGAGGTCTTTCCCACGCCTGGGCGCGCGCCGATGACGATCATCTGGCCCGCCCGGAGGCCCTGGAGCCTTCGGTCTATGCCGGGATACCCGGTGAGGACGCCCAGGGTGCCGTCGGGGTTGAGACAGGCTTCCCCAAGCTCGTTGTAGAGGTTGCCCATGACCTCCGAGAGGTCCGAGTAGCTATCGCCTATCTCCCTGCTGGTCACGCCCAAAAGAAGGTTCTCGGCGGTATCCACGACCTCCTTGGTGTCCTCGGGAGCGTCGAAGGCAAGGGCGGTGATCCTCGCCGACGCCGCGATGATGGCGCGCAGGGTCGAGTCCCGGTGCAGGATCTCCGTATGGTGGCGCCAGCTCGCGAGCGAGAGGGAGTCCTCGTTGAGCTCGAGGAGGTAGGCCATGCCACCCACCTTGTCCAACTGTCCCGCGCTCTTGAGGTGATCCGCCATCGAGATGGGGTCCACGGGCTGGGCGCGGTCGAACATCTCGTTCATGGCGTGGAAGATGGCGCGGTGGGAGTAGAGGTAGAAGTCCTGTTCGTCCAAATCGACGAGGCACTCCTGGAGGACGTCCTGCGAGAGCAGCATGGCCGAGAGGACCGACTTCTCGGCGGCTCGGTCCTGCGGCATCGTCACGTCGGCGCGGGGCATCGAGGGATAGTCGTCGTACGTTGCGTCGGGCATGGCTTCTCCTAGCGTCGGCTGCGTGGGCATGGTAGCGCATCCAGACGCGGCCAGATATGTCAAACAGACCCGTCAACAGGGCATTGTTGATAGCTATTCCCTACTAGCGGGGCTTTCACCATTTTTCACAGTTTTCGACAAAATTGGGATTATTTTGCCAACGGAGTTTTCTACATCCACGCCCCCACCCTGCTTATTAGACAACCAGCATGACCATGTGCGACTTTGTGACATAGGTATGCGTAATAGATGAATAATTGCAGGTAGATGATTTGTCTCTTTGTTTCGTTTACAAAGAGGCGGGGTCCCGTGGCCTTCCGCCATGGGACCCCTCTTGTGGTTCATTTTGTGGCCAAAGGCCTCCGCTTGCGCCCACTAGCTGCGATTCGTGTTGATAACACCAGCTAGTGGGTGCTGGGCGGACCAGCGAGTCCTACTCGCCGGCCTCCTCGACCTGGACCTCCTCCTCGGCCTCGGCAGGCTCCTCGACGGGAGCCTCCTCGGTCACGCCGACGAGGACCGTCACGACGGCGTTGATCTCGCGGTAGAGGTTGATCTCGATCTGGTGCCTGCCGGCGGTCTTGATCGCGGCGCTGCGCACGAGGCGCTTGCGATCGACCTCTACGCCGAGCTGCTCCTTGATGGCGGCGACGATCTGGGTGCCGGTCACGGAGCCAAAGAGCTGGTCGTTCTCGCCGACCTTGGCGTCGACGGTGACGGACTTGCCGTCGAGCTGGGCCTTGGTCGCCTCTGCATCGCCGATGCGCTTCTCCTCGCGCTTCTCGATGTTGTGACGGCGCTCCTCAAGCTGCTTGATGTTGCCAGGGGTGGCAGGCTGGGCGATCTTGCTGGGGAACAGGAAGTTCTCCGCATAGCCCTGGGCGACCTCTACGATGTCGCCCTCTCCGCCCTTGCCCCTGAGCTCATCCAGAAGGATGACTTTCATGGGAACTCCTTTTTGTTGGTCGGCCTAGGCCGACTCCCTGCATTGAGCCCTGCAGGCGCCTAACCCACGCTGGTGCGACTCCGCGGAAGTCCGCGGAAGTTAGCAACGAGGTCGATGGCGCCAACGGCGCTCACGATTACAAACGACAGTTCGAGCCAGGCGGCCACCATCACGGCGACTGCCTGGGTGGCGACACCAGCGTCCCTCCTCTTGAGGAAGCCCACGGCGACGGCGCAACCCTGCAGGAAGAGGACCACCCGCGCAGCTGTGAGGAGGTTTCTGCCAGCAAGGCCGATGCCCGCCGGAAGGCCGGTCAGCCGCGATGCGGCCACGCTCAGGGCGAGGCCGACCACGAAGGCCGGCAGGACCCAGAGGGGAGCGTCGAAGTTCGCCAGGGGCGTCCTCCGAGGCCTTAGCCCCCTACCGCGCAGCCACGCGTCCCTCCCGAGCTTCGAGGAGGCCGCGAGGAGGCCACCGCTCGCCAGGTAGGCGAGCGGCCAGTAGGTCCTGACGAGGAAGAGGGCGTGTCCGACCTCTTCCCGAAGCGCCAGGCTCTGCGAGCCGCCCGTTGCCGCGACTATGGAAGCCGCGTAGGCCTCCATGGGGGCGGTGACGCTCGTCCCCTGCGACGCCGCGACGGCGGCACTGGAACCCAGTGCGGCCGCAGCGGAGACGAGGACCAAGACACAGGCCCTCGATGCCGTGATGCCCGTCTCGTCCGCAAGGAGGACGAGCGCCAAGGCGCTGGCCAGCGCGGGCAGGGCAGTCACAAGACGAAGGGGGTCGTATACGGCAGCAGCGAGCGATGCCGCAGCGAGGGCGGCAAGAAAGGCGGGGAACGTCTTTCTCGTCCCTCCCTCTCCCGCAGCACCAGAGAGCCCGAAGGCCACGAGTGCAGCCGCGAGCGCCGTGCTGAGTACAGAGACCGCCCCTCCCAGAATCGCCCAGGAAAGCCCCTGTGAGGGCAGGTTCGCAAGAACCCGCCTCAGGTTGGGACCAGCGCCCGGTCGCATCCCGTTGGAGGCATCCAACAGGCCCTTGTCTACCCGAGGGATGAAGCTATGGCTCGTCTCGCCCACGTGGTGTCGTCTTTGCTCGGACGGCCCGGTTAGCCGCGGTTACGCCCGCCGCGGCTGGAAACCACGGGGACGGAGTAGGGCAGAAGGGCCATCTCGCGGGCGCGCTTGATGGCGACCGCGATGTCGTGCTGATGCTGCGTGCAGGCGCCAGTGACGCGACGGGGCTTGATCTTGCCGCGGTCGGTCATGTACTTGCGAAGGAGCTGGACGTCCTTGTAGTCGATGAACTCAACGTTCTCCTTGCAGAACTGGCAAAACTTGCGACGCGGCTGGCGCTGTTCGACTTGCCTTTGCTTAGCCATGTCTTAATGCCTTTCTTTGGCGGCGGTGCCGCCCTAAGTGAAGCTAGAACGGGATGTCCTCGTCGTAAACGTCCGTCTGGGGCGGATTGGGCACGGCGGGACGAGGGGCCTGGGGCTGGACGGGAGCGGGTGCCTGGGCCGGAGCAGGGGCGGCATAGCTGGGCTGCGCCTGCTGGTACCCGCCCTGGGGCTGGTAGGAAGGCTGCTGCTGATAGCCGCCCTGGGGCTGGTACCCCTGGGATCCACCCTGCTGCTGGGCGTTCCTGGACGAGAGGAACTCGACCTCGTCCACCACCACCTCGATCTTGCTGCGCTTCTGGCCGTCGCGCTCCCACTGGCTCCAGCGAAGCTTGCCTTCGATGGCAACCTTCGAGCCCTTGGAGAGGAAACGGCTGAGCGGCTCGGCACGGTTGCCGAACACGACGCAATCGATGAAGTTGGGAACGTCCTCCCACTCGCCTTGGGCGTTGCGGCGCCGGTCGTTGACGGCGACACCAAAGGAGAGGATCTGCATCCCTCCCTGGGTGGCCCTCAGCTCCGGGTCACGCGTGAGGTTACCGGAAATGTTCACCCTGTTGATGCTCACGTTGCTCACTGCCTCTCATTCGCAGGCGTGCTGCCTGCGCTTCCATGACTAGTCCCTGTCGCTGCGGCGCACGACCATGTGGCGCTTGACGGCATCGTTGATACGCAGAACTCGGTCGAGCTCGGCGATCTGGGTGGGGTCTGCATGGAAGTTGATCAGGGTGTAGTCACCCTCAGTGAGGTTGTCGATCTCAAAGGCGAGCTTGCGCTTGCCCCAGTCCTCGACGTTGTCGATGGTGCCGCCTGCCTCGGTAACAGCGACGTCAATACGCTTCATGACGCCAGCGCGAGTCTCCTCGGTGGCTGCGGGATCGACAAAGTACAGCAGTTCATAAGCCTTCATGTGGTCACCTCCTCTGGGCTAAACGGCTCCGGAACGTGAAGGTTGCATCCGGAGCAGGAAAGGTTCGGTTTGGAATCGTAACACAGGACTTGGGCCTGGCCTGCGTGTTTCCCCCCACACCCTCCGGCTCCCATACACTCCCCACATCAAGGATGTCCCTACTAGCTGGCAGCTGGCCCTCTCCCAACTGCCAGCGTGTGCAATGGGTGAGGGTCGCCTCGCAGGTAGGTCATGTCGTGGGAGGTGGCAGCAAGCGCCGGCAGGTCAGCTCTTCTCCACCAAATGGGCATACGCTCGAATGGAATGGGTGTTTTCTGCCGTTATTCGCCTGGCTCGACCTCGTCCCCCTGCAGTCTGATGCCAGCGACGCCGTCCTGTGTCGCATCGCCCCTAGGGCTAGGGGAGCTCAGATCTATGACCTCCACGCCAGCATCTTCCTCTGAGCCTTCCCTTCCGTCCTTGTCATCCGAGACGGAAGAACCCGGAACCTCCAGCTCCGAGGTCAAACCCGCCGCGGACGCCGGCGTCGAACTTGAATCGCCCGGGACCGGGGAGGCCTCATCCCCTGGCATGAAATCTGACGAGGCGGCAGACGCGAGGGCGCAGGCGCCAGTGCCCGAAACGCCCTCGGGCGATGGCGCATCGGTAGAAGCCGTGGGCTCGATGGCGAGGTCCCCTGGCACCACGGGGGACACAACGGGCACAGCAGGCGGCACAGGGACATCAGGAAGCGGGTCAGAGCTGGACCCCCAGGAGGGGACGTCGAACTGACGAAGCCAGAGCGCGAGCATGTTGTATTCCATGAGGTTGACGAAGCTGTACGCAACGAGCACCAGGTAGACCATGACTATGATGGTGGGGAAGAAAAGCCCCGAGAAGGTCTGGTATCTGAGCATGACGTCCAGGGGGACGTCCACGCCTTCCGTGGCCCCGAACACGGAGAGGGCCGAAAAGGCAAACGCGACCGCCATTATCACGGCGAAGAGGGCGACCACGAACCAAATGACGACGTCCATGAGGAAGACGGCGAGGATGATCCTTCCCAGCCCGACGGGGTCCCTGCGAATCATGTCGATGATGCGGTTGACCTGATAACCAGCCTTGAAGTCCTGATAGATGGCCGCTCTCAGGGCACAGAGCGAACAGATGACGCCGACGGCCAGGTCAAGTGCCATGAGGATGAGACCGAAGGGATGTTCCTCGAACGACTGGGCAAAGAGCATCCTCAGGGCTGCCCAAAGGCAGACGAGGCCGAGCGCGGAGACGAGGCCTCTCCATCCGCTGGAGATGCACTCCCCCACCCTCACGTCCTTCTGCTTTGGAGCCGAGTCGACGCCCCAGGCGGTGAGCCGGGCCCATTCGAGTCCGTAGCCAGAGGTCCCAAGCATCCCCACGATGGGGACGAAGCCTGCCACGCCCATGACCAGCAGGACCTTAGCCCAGCCCTTGTCGCGCGTGAGCAGCCCCCATGCCCTGGACCAATATGAAGCGCTGTCGTGTGCCATGAGGCCCTCCCATCGCAAAGGCGTCCGCAGAAGGTCGCGCCTGGGGTCTGTCAGGGCCACCTATTGCTGAATATATAGGATATACGCACGTTTCCGACAGCCGAAGCCGCCATGAAGGCACAAAAAAGACCCGCCACCAAGGGCGGGTCTGCAAGTTCTGGCGGAGGAGGAGGGATTCGAACCCTCGTAGCCCCGAGGGGCTAAACGGTTTTCGAGACCGCCGCATTCAACCACTCTGCCACCCCTCCGAAGGGTGTGAAAGCGGCGCCCGGAGGCGCCGCTGGAAGTTCTGGCGGAGAGTCTGGGATTTGAACCCAGGATACGCTTTAGGCGTATACACGATTTCCAATCGTGCTCCTTCGGCCACTCGGACAACTCTCCCTGAAACCGCACGCGCAAGTATACCTTACTTCCCCGGGCAGCGCGACAGCCAATTTTTCTCCATCTGCGAGGCCAAGGGGACGTCCCGTCGTGTGGAAGGAGGCACGGGCGTCATCACGCGCTACCATAGGCGCCTAACCGCAACGACGACATAAAAGAGGGGCGCATGGTTCCTGAGTTCTTCTCATCTGCCGCAGGCAACGCACCCGCGAGCATCCCTGTATGGCTCGACCTCACCGCCGTGATGGTGGGCTCCCTCACGGGGGTGCTCGTCGCTAAGGAACGCGACCTGGACCTGGTTGGCTACCTCGCGCTGTCCGTGCTGGGAGGCCTGGGCGGAGGACTCGTGCGCGACACCATAATGCAGGTGGGCGACGTCTACATGCTTCGCTCCACCCTCGCCATCCCCGCTGCCGTCCTCACGGGAATCATCGGCTTCCTCTTCTCGGGGTCGCTCCACCGCTTTCCACGACTGCTCGCCTGGACGGACATCATCTCGGTCGGGCTCTTCGTCGTGGCGGGCACGGACAAGGCCCTCGTCTACGGGCTCACCCCCTGGGCCTGCACCCTCATGGGCACGATCACGGGAGTAGGCGGCGGCATGATGAGGGACATAGCCCTGGGAGACACGCCGCGCATCTTCCTGAGGAGCAACCTCTATGCCCTCTGCGCCCTGGGAGGCTCCTTCGCCTATTGGATCATGGCCTCGGTGGCACACGTCAACCAACCCTGGGCGACCATCCTGGGAGTGCTCGTGGTGGTGGGGCTTCGCATGTGGTCGCTCCGATTCAACGTGCTCTCGCCAGCTGGCGTGGACCTCAGCCCCACCGTGGGCAAGGTCGCGCGCGAGGTCTACACACGCGCCGCGGCACGTGGCCAGGAGGATGCGGAGGTCTATGTGCGCCGCTATGCGCGGGCGAAGTTCAGCCGCGAGGAGGACGACAAGCGATAGGGCAACCAACTGACGCGTGACGAGGGGCGCCGCCCGATCCCTTGGGCGGCGCCCCTCGTCTGCGCCTGCTGCGCATGAGCCCCTGCGCTACTTGTCCACCATGCCGTGACGCACGCGCCACTTGCGACGCTCGGTCTCGTTGAGGATGCGCTTGCGCAGGCGGATGTTCTTGGGGGTCACCTCGACGAGCTCGTCGTCCATGATGTACTCCAAGGCCTCCTCCAGGGTGAAGGTCCTGGGGGGCGTGAGCTGGACGGCGATGTCCGCCGTGGAGGAGCGCTGGTTGCCCAGGCTCTTGGTGCGGGCGATGTTGACCACCATGTCACCGGGCTTGGACCTCTCGCCCACCAGCATGCCCTCGTAGCACTCGGTGCCAGGCTCCACGAAGAGCTGCCCTCGCTCCTGGAGGGTTCCCAGGGCGTAGGCGACGGCCTTCTCCGTCGACATCGAGATCATGGCGCCGTTCTGACGTCCGCCGATCTCTCCCGCATAGGGACCGTATTCGAGGAAGGTGTGGTAGAACACCGCCTCGCCGTGGGTGACGTTGAGGATGCGGTTCTTGAGGCCCATGATGCCGCGGGTGGGGATCTTGAACTCGAGGTGGGTCTGGGTGGTGCCGGCGTCCATCTGGGTCATCGTGCCCCCGACGTTGCCAAAGAGCTCGATGACCTTGCCCGCGTACTCGCCAGGACACTCGACGACGGCCTGCTCGACGGGCTCGACGCGGTTGCCGTCCTCGTCCTTCTTGATCAGGACGCGGGGTCGGCCCACCTGGAACTCGAAGCCCTCGCGCCTCATGTCCTCCATGAGGACGGAGAGGTGCAGGATGCCGCGGCCGGCGACCTCAACCCCGGTCTTGTCGGGAAGCTCCTCGATGCGCATGGTCACGTTGTTCTCGCGTTCCTGCTCGAGGCGCTCCTTCAGCTGACGACCACCCACGATGTCCCCGTCGCGGCCGACGAGGGGCGAGGTGGACGGCTCGAAGACGATGGCAAGGGTCGGGGGGTCGATCTCGATGGGGTCGAGCTCGACGGGGTTCTCGGGGTCGGTGTAGACGTCTCCGATGTCGGTCGAGTCGACGCCCACGACGGCAGCGATGTCCCCGGCGCCGACCTCCTGGCACTCGGTACGTCCCAGGTAGTCGAAGGTGAAGAGCTGCTTCACCTGGCTCATGGCACGGGAGCCGTCGTTCTTCACCACTAGAATCTTGTCGCCGTCGTGGATGGTGCCCGAGTAGATGCGACCGATGCCGATGCGACCGACGTACTCCGAGTGGTCGATGGTGACGCACTGCATCGCGAGGGGTCCCTCGACGTCCGCGTCGGGAGCGGGAAGGGAGTCCACGACCATGTCGAGCAGGGGTAGCATGTCCTGGTTGCCGTCATCGGGGTCCAGGCGGGCGAAGCCGTTGGCGGCGGAGGCATACACGACGTGTTCCATGGCGAACTCGAGCTGGTCGTCATTGGCCCCGAGGTCCATCATCAGGTCGAGGCAGGCATTGAGGGCTCGCTCGGGGTTGGCAGCGTCCTTGTCGATCTTGTTCACACAGACCATGATCTTGAGACCTGCGTCGATGGCGTGGCGCAGGACGAAGCGGGTCTGGGGCATGGGACCCTCGGCAGCGTCCACCAAAAGCACCGCTCCGTCGGCCATCCTGAGCACGCGCTCGACCTCGCCGCCAAAGTCGGCGTGGCCGGGAGTGTCTATCACGTTGATCTTGACGCCCTTGTAGTCAATCGAGATGTTCTTTGCCAGGATGGTGATGCCGCGCTCGCGCTCCTGGTCGTTGGAGTCAAGGATGCGCTCCTCGACCTGCTGGTTCTCGCGGAAGGCGTCGGTTGCCTTGAGCAGCTGGTCGACCAGGGTCGTCTTGCCGTGGTCTACGTGGGCGATGATTGCGATGTTCCTGATGTGCTCCTGGAGCATTTGGGCCTCTCGTTCGACGTACGTTGCATAGATGCGAGAGACTTTACTGCACGAGCGCCATACGTTGTGCGCACTGGCCGAAAAGCGCTTGCACTCCACGCAAACTGCCGCTTGGGACGCACAAGAGGGCGAGGGAACGCTAGATCAGCGGCTCGAGCTCGCCGGCGGGTGCCGGCTCCGTCCAACGGAAGCCGTCGCCCTCTCCCCTGCCCTCGAAGTAGGAGAACGCGGAATAACTCTTGTATCCCCTCTCGCCAAACTCGAGCATGAGGGCATCCTGGTAGGAGCCATCGTCGTCCCCCACAGCACCCTCGTAGGCGAGCGCATAGCGCACGGGAAGGCCGAGCCCTGCCTCCTCGTCACCCATGGCATGACGAAGCTCGAGGACCTTGCTTCGTGCCGCCTCGATGCACTGCTCGATTCCGTCGTCAGAGAACTCGTACGAGCCCGCGTTGCCGTCCTCGTCCTGGACCACGAGCAGCACGTTGACCTCGTCACCGGTCGCCAACATGTCGAAGGCGTCGCCCATGAGGGTGCTCGAGAGCACGTCGAGCTCTGACGAGACCCCGTCGCGCCTGCACTCGTCTGCTGCCATGGAGAAGGTCCTTCCGTTCGCGTCAGTGTCCCGTCGATGGTAGCGCAAGCCCGAGCTGTCCTGCCAAGGGGGCAGGGACCAGGCATTGTTCCGAGAATAAAAAAGCCAGGGACGAGTCCCTGGCCGGAGTTGCATGGTGGAGACGATGGGGTTCGAACCCACGACCTCAGGCTTGCAAAGCCCGCGCTCTCCCAGCTGAGCTACGTCCCCGTGTTGCGCGGCGGCCTGCCCCATCTAGAGTAATAAACGCCCCAGCGGCGACTCGGCTGCGCTGGGGCGTTTATTTTCAAGAAATGGTGGGCCCGACAAGGTTCGAACTTGTGACCTCCCGGTTATCAGCCGGACGCTCTGACCAACTGAGCTACGGGCCCAACGCAAGAAGAGATAATACCTGCTGCCCGATGGCCGGTCAACAAAAAAGTTTGGTCTTTGCGATTTCCCTCACATTTGGGGAGAGGCGCCGGCGTCTGGGTACCATAGCTACACAAACAGGTACGAGGAAGTGCGACGACGTGAAGAGAATGGACATACAGACGATCGTGGTGGGCGGCGGGCCCGTCACCTCGCTCATAGTCCTCAAGACCAGGACCGCGGACAGGGACGAGGAGCCCATACAACTTCCCATACAGGTCGGTCCCATAGAGGCGACCGCCATAAGCATGGGCATCGGTGACGAGCACCAGGGGCGCCCCCTCACCCACGACGTAATGGCGCGCACCATCCGCGAGCTTGGAGCCACGCTCGACGCGGTAGAGATCGTGGACGTCCATGGCACCACCTTCTACGCCAACCTGCTCCTCCNGCGACCGCCATAAGCATGGGCATCGGTGACGAGCACCAGGGGCGCCCCCTCACCCACGACGTAATGGCGCGCACCATCCGCGAGCTTGGAGCCACGCTCGACGCGGTAGAGATCGTGGACGTCCATGGCACCACCTTCTACGCCAACCTGCTCCTCACCGCCCCCAACGGCAGCCATGTCGAGGTGGATGCCCGCCCCTCGGACGCCATCGCGCTCGCGGTGCGGATGGACGTGCCACTCTTCGCGGACGAGCACGTGCTCGAGGCTGCGGCGCTGCCCGACTTCCAGGGAGTCAGGCGAGAGGAGGAAGAGCAGGAGATGGAGCGCTTCCACGACTTCGTCGAGTCCATCTCGCCTGAGGACTTCGACTAGTAGGCCCAACGGCCTCCGGACTCGGAGCGTCGCGCCAGGAACTTGGCTCGAATAGGGAGGGACCCCGGGGCATTTGCCCGGGGTCCCCATTTACCTCATGTCGGAGGGCCTACTCGTCATCGTCCTCGATCAAGGACTCGTCGAGCTCCTCCTCGCCGCCGATGTCGATGGGATCCTCGTCGTCGGCGTCCCGGGCCCCTGCGGCGCCAAGGTCAAGCATGCCCTGGTTGACGTTGGCCTTGGGCGCCTTCTTCTTGCGGGCGATCATGCGTGCCACGGCGCTCACGCGGTCGGACTCGCCAATGTTCATTATCTTCACGCCCTGGGTCGACCGGCCCAGCAGGCTGATGTCAGAGGTCTTCACGCGAATGACCACGCCTTCCTCGGACACCATCATGAGCTCGTGCTGCGGGCCGACCACGCGGCAGGCCACGAGGTTGCCCTTCTTGGAGGTCATGGCGATGGTGAAGACGCCCTGCCCGCCGCGCTTGTGCTCGGGGTACTCGGATACGGGCGTGCGCTTGCCGTAGCCCTTCTCGGTCACCACGAGCAGGTCGCCCTTGCCATTGGAAATCTCCATGCCCAGCATGCGGGCGTCATCCCTCAGGGTGATGCCCCTCACGCCCGAGGTGTCGCGGCCAGTCGGACGGACCTCCCCCTCGTCGAAGCGAATTGCCTTGCCGGCGTCGGTGCAGAGGATGACGTTCTCTCCCTGCTTCACGCGGCGCACGTTGACCAGCTCATCGTCCTTCTTAAGGTTGATGGCGATGATACCGTCGCGACGACTCTTGTCGTAGTCGCTCATGGCCGTCTTCTTGACCATGCCCCTGGAGGTGGCGAAGAGCAGGTACTCGTCCTCGGGGAACTCGCGCGTCGTGATGACGGCGGCGGCCCTTTCGCCCTCGGCAAGCGGTATCACGTTTATCAGCGCCGAGCCGCGCGCGTGACGCGAGCCGATGGGCAGCTCGTGGACCTTGACGCGGTAGACCTTGCCCTTGTTGGTGAAGAAGAGCACGTAGTCGTGGGTAGATGCCACGAAGAGGTCCTCGACGAAGTCGTTGTCCTTGAGCGAGAGACCCTGGATGCCCTTGCCGCCCCTCTTCTGGGAGCGATAGGTCGAGACGGGGAGGCGCTTGACGTAGCCGGAGTGGGTCACCGTGACGACCATGTCCTCCTCAGCAATGAGGTCCTCGACGTCGAGGGCGACGGGTGCGTCAGAGATGGTGGTGCGCCTCTTGTCGGCGTACTTCTCGCGGATCTCGCCCATCTCGGTCTTGATGACGCCAAGGATCTTCCGCTCGTCCGCCAGGAGCTCCTCGTAGTAGGCGATCGCCCGGTGCAGGCCGTCCAGCTCCTCCTGGATCTTGTCGCGCTCGAGGCCGGTGAGGCGCCGCAGGCGCATCTCGAGGATGGCGGTCGTCTGCTCCTTGGTGAAGCCGAAGCGCGCGATCATGCGCTCTGAGGCCTCGGTGTCGGTGCGGCTGGAGCGGATGATGCTGATGACCTCGTCGATGTTGTCGAGCGCGACGAGCAGGCCCTCGAGGATGTGGGCGCGGGCCTGCGCCTTGGCCAGGTCGAAGCGGGTCCTCCTCGTGACCACCTCCACCTGGTGGTCGATATAGCACTGGAGCATCTCCTTGAGCGAGAGGAGCTTGGGCACGCCGTTGACGAGGGCGAGGTCGATGATGCCGAAGGAGGTCTGGAGCGAGGAGTACTTGTAGAGGTTGTTGAGAACGACCTCGGGGATGACGCCCTGCTTGAGCTCGATGACGAGGCGCAGGCCCTTGCGGTTGGACTCGTCGCGCATGTCGGAGATGCCCTCGATGCGCTTGTCGTTCACCAGCTGGGCAATCTTCTCCTGGAGCGTGCCCTTGTTGACGCCGTAGGGGAACTCGGTGAACACCAGCTTGTTGCGGCCACCCTTGGTGGACTCTACGTGGGCCTTGGCGCGAACGGTGAGGATGCCCCTGCCCGTCTCGTACGCCTGCCTGATGCCCTCGGACCCCATAATCACCGCGCCGGTGGGGAAGTCGGGACCCGGCATGACCCTCATGAGGTCGTCCGTCGTGGCGTCGGGATTGTCGATGAGCAGGCAGGTCGCGTCGATGGCCTCGCCCAGGTTATGGGGCGGGATGTTGGTCGCCATGCCGACCGCGATGCCCTGCGAGCCATTGACCAGCAGGTTGGGGAAACGGGCGGGAAGCACACTTGGCTCCTGCAGGGACTCGTCGTAGTTGGGGTTCCAATCGACGGTGTCTTTGTTGAGGTCGCGCAGCAGCTCCATGGCGGGGCGGGCCAGGCGGGACTCGGTGTATCGCATGGCGGCCGCGGAGTCTCCGTCGATGTTGCCGAAGTTCCCGTGTCCGTCGACGAGGGTGACGCGCATGGAGAACCACTGGGCGAGGCGGACCATGGCGTCGTAGACGGCGGAGTCGCCGTGCGGGTGGTACTTGCCGATGACTTCGCCGACGGTCCAGGCCGACTTCTTGTGGGGCTTGTTGGGGAAGATGCCTGCCTCGTTCATGGCGTAGAGGATGCGCCGGTGGACGGGCTTCAGGCCGTCCCTGACGTCAGGGAGGGCGCGGGCCGTGATGACCGACATGGAGTACTCAATGAAGGACTGCTCCATCTCGTGTCCGAACTCGTGCATCTGGAGTCTGCCGCCATGGATGTCCACGGAGTCGCCGTCGGGACGGTTGTCCGCAGCGAGCTCGAGCTCCTCGTCCGCGTCGTCCTCGGCGCCGTCGTCCATGCCCGCCTCGTCCTCGGCGTCGGGGTCATAGACGGGAACGTCGGACTCGTCGCGCTCCGCGCGACTCAGCAGCTCTCGGAGGTCGTCCGGCAGCATGCCGTCCTGGCCCTCCCGGGGGGTGTCGTTGTCTTCTGCCACTTGCTGTCCCTTCGCTTAGATGTCGAGGAAGCGCGCATCCTTGGCGTGGCGCTCGATGTAGTCCTTGCGGTACTCGACCTGCGAGCCCATCAACCTGGACACAGCCAGTTCCGCCTTGGCCGCGTCCTCGATGGTGATGCGCTGCAGAATGCGGCTCTTGGGGTCCATGGTGGTGTCCGCGAGCTGCTGGGGATCCATCTCGCCCAGGCCCTTGTAGCGCTGGACGCTGTACTTGCGCTGCTTGCCCTCTCCGTCGCGCGGGACGTACTCCTCGATCGCCTGGGCGAGGAGGGTCTCCTCGGCGGTGCGGCCGTCGGGATAGACGTAGTGGATCCTCTTGCCCACCTTCACGCCGAAGATCGGGGGGCAGGCGCTGTAGACGTAGCCTGCGTCGATGAGGGGTCGCATGTACTTGTAGAAGAAGGTCATGAGCAGGATGCGGATGTGCGCGCCGTCGACGTCGGCATCCGTCATGATGATGATCTTGTGGTAGCGGGCCTTGGATATGTCGAAGTCCCCGCCGTCTCCCATGGAGGTCGTGACTCCCGTCCCGATGGCGGTGATCAGCGCCTGGATGGTCTCGGACGAGAAGGCCCTGTGGTCGCCCACGCGCTCCACGTTGAGGATCTTGCCGCGCAGGGGGAGGATGGCCTGGATGTCGCGGCGGCGACCATCCTTGGCCGACCCGCCTGCGGAGTCGCCCTCCACGATGAAGAGCTCAGTCATCGAGGCGTCGCGCACGGAGCAGTCCGCGAGCTTGCCAGGAAGCGCAGCGCTCTCGAGCAGGCCCTTGCGCCGCGTCGCCTGGCGGGCCTTCTGCGCCGCGAGGCGGCCCTTGGCCGCCTGGGACGCCTTCTTGAACATCTCCTTGGCCTGGTTGGGGTGCTCCTCGAGATACTCGGAGAGACCCTGCGAGACGATCTTGTTGGTCAGGCCGCGCATGTACGAACTGCCCAGCTTGGCCTTGGTCTGGCCCTCGAACTGCGGGTCGGGGAGCTTGACCGATATGACCGCCGTGAGGCCCTCGCGGATGTCGTCGCCCGTGAGGTTGCTGTCCTTCTCCTTGAGGAGGTTGTGGCTGCGGGCGTAGTCGTTCATCGTCTTGGTGAGCGCCGTGCGGAAGCCCTCGAGGTGCATGCCCCCCTCGTCGGTGTAGATGTCGTTGGCAAAGGTCATCACGGTCTCCGAGTAGCCCGCGTTCCACTGCATGGAGACCTCTACCTCGCCGCGCTTGTCGACGGGCGCGCCCTCCTCGGAGCTGCCCTCGATGTAGATGGGCTTGGAGCAGCCGGGCAGGATCGTCTTGCCCTCGTTGAGGAACTTGACGAAGTCCACGATGCCGCCGGAGTAGCAGAACTCGTCCGTGCGGGGCGTGAGCTCGCGCTCGTCGACGAGGGCAATCTTGAGGTTCTTGTTGAGGAAGGCCGTCTCCTGCAGGCGGTTGCGCAGCACCTCGTAGTCGAAGACTGTCGTCTCGAAGATTTCCTCGTCGGGCCAGAAGGTGATGGTGGTGCCGGTCGCCTTGGAGCTGCCGACCCGCTTCATCTTGCTGGTCACCTTGCCGCGCGAGAACTCCATCTCCCAGATGCCGCCGTCGCGCTTCACCTGGGCCACGAGCCGCTTCGAGAGGGCATTGACGACGGAGATGCCCACGCCGTGGAGCCCGCCGGACACCTTGTAAGCGGAGTTGTCGAACTTTCCGCCTGCGTGGAGGATGGTGAGCACCACCTCGAGGGTGGGAATCTTCTTCTGCGGGTGCTTCTCGACGGGGATGCCGCGGCCGTTGTCCTCGACCGTCACCGACCCGTCGGCGTGGACGGTCACCTTGATCCTGCTGCAGTAGCCTGCCATGGCCTCGTCGACCGAGTTGTCGACGATCTCCCACACGAGGTGGTGGAGACCCGCGGAGCTCGTCGTGCCGATGTACATTCCAGGGCGCTTGCGGACGGGGTCGAGGCCCTCGAGGACCTTGATCTCGTTTCCGCCGTAGTTGTTCTCGTTCTTGGCCACGTGGTTCCTCTCTCACTCAGCGTGGTTGGTCCATGGTGCATGGGACCTTGCGATTCTAGGCCACATATCCTCTCAAAGTGGAGGAATTGTATTGGTACCAATGAAAAAACACCGGTCAGAATATCCATGAAACCGTCTCTGACGGCTTATGGACCTATTTTTTGGCGTCGGCGCCAGATTCTCTTGCCTTGAGCGTATCACGCCTAAGGGAGAGTTCCATGGCCCGTGAGGCGTTCTGCCGAAGCCCGTCGGGGAGGTCTGAGGTGAGCCGCTCGACCCTGCCTCTCTCCGCCTCACCCAACGGCGGGAGGTCCATCGGGCGCCTCTTGCCGCTTGGCCGCGCTTCATGCGGGGCCGTCTCGGTGCGCGGACGGCGGGTCAGGCGAAACTCTATGCCCGACAGCTCGAGCCCGGCGTTGGCGAGGCGCGCAAGATAGACGTCCCTGCTCGCGCTGAAGTCGGTGAGACGGCTCGAGGAATCAACGTAGACCCCAAGGACGGGCGGGAGCGCCGGGGTGCGCGCCTTACGGAGGAAGACTCCTGTCGTGTGGCAGCGCTCCGTGTCGCCATTGGCTCGATACCAGACGGCCGCAGCCCTCTGGTTAGCGCTCAGTCGGCCTCCGAAGCCGCCCGAGAGGAAGCTCCCCAAAAAGCTTCCCAGGCTCTCCGGGCCCCCCTCCCCCCTATTCGCCAATGTGGACCACCTCCGCGTCCGCCAGCAGCTCCTCGGGAAAGTAGCCCAGGTTCGTCGTGGTGACCACGGTCTGCATCCCCTCCTCGACGAAGCGCGTCATGGCGCCCCTGCGGTCGGCGTCGAGCTCGCTCATGACGTCGTCCAGGAGGAGCAGGGGAAGCTGCCCCACGACCTCGCGGGCAAGATCGACCTCCGCCATCTTCCAGGCGAGGACGATCGTGCGCTGCTGCCCCTGCGAGGCAAAGCTCCGCGCGTCGCGGCCCTCCACCCTGAAGGCTAGGTCGTCCCTCTGGGGCCCCACGAGCGTCTGCTGGCGCCTGAGCTCGTCTCCCCTGATCTTTGACAGACGGGCGAGAAAGGCGTCGCACACCTCCTCGCGGGAGAGTCCGGCGAGGTCTATGCCCAACGAGGACTCGTAGGAGCAGGACAGGCGCTCGCCGGCCGCTATCTGTCCGTACACCTCGACGACGCGCGGGCGGAGCCTCTCGAACAGCCTCTCGCGGGCGACGAGGAGGGCCGAGCCGCCGAGCGCCAGCGAGCTGTCCCAGGCGTCGAGGAGCGAGAGGTCTGGATAGGGTTCCTTGAGGAGCCGGTTTCGCTGGTCGACCGCACGGCCGTAGGCCTGCAGGAGACGGGAGTAGCCAGGTGCGGCCTGCCGTCCGAAGTCGTCTATCTCGTCTCTGCGATACGAGGCCCCCCTCTTCACGAGCGAGAGGTCGTCCGGGCAGAAGAGCACCGACATGAGGGTCCGGGGCAGGTCCTGCGGGGCGCAGGCCTTCCCGTTGCGCCTCCAATGGCGCCGCGGCGGATCCGAGGTCGCCGTGCACTCGAGGTCGACGACGCGGCCGTTCCCCTCGAGGCGCAGGA
>NZ_LT635494.1:1883266-1903627 GCF_900120385.1 Olsenella phocaeensis
GAGGTCGCCGTGCACTCGAGGTCGACGACGCGGCCGTTCCCCTCGAGGCGCAGGCGCGCCCGGCCCTTGCTGGCACCTTCGCGGACCAGCTGTCCCGGCCTGGGACGCCGGAAGGAGTAGCCTGCGGTCAACAGTTGCAGTGCCTCGACGGTGTTGGTCTTGCCCATGGCGTTGCGTCCCACGAGCACCGTGAGGCCCTGGCCGAGGCCCAGGTCCTGCTCGGGGAAGTTCCTCCAGTCCGTGAGGCTGAGGCTGCGGGCCAGGAGTCCCACCAGCTACATCCTCACGGGCATGAGGAGATACAGGTAGTTGATCTTCGAGTAGGACTTGAAGATGCCCGGCTGCATGGCGCTTTGGAGCTCGAGCGTGATGCTGTCCTGCCCCGTGGCGGCGTTGACGCAGTCGAAGACGTAGTGGTAGTTGAGGGCGATTGCCATGCCCTCTCCCTCGACCTCGACGGGAAGAAGCTCGGTGGACTCCCCCTGGTCGGGGGAGGAGGCGCTGAGCTTCAAGACCTTGCCGTCGGCGTCTATGTCAAAGCGCACAGAAGGGTTTGCCAGGGCGATGACGGACACGCGCTTGAGGGCGGCCGCGAACTGGGGGACGTCAATCCTCACGGAGGTCGTGCAGCTGGGGGGCAGGAGCTGGCGGTAGTTCGGGAAGGTCCCGTCTATCTTGCGCGAGACGTAGGTCGTGTTGCCAAACGAGAAGACCACCTGGCTGTCGGTGATGCCCACCATGACCTCCTCGGTCATCGAGGGCAAGGTCAGGACGTCGTGGAAGGTGTTGCCCGGGACTATGGCCACGAAGGCCTCGTCGACCGAAGAGGTCTCGGTGTTGGAGTCGCACACCGCGAGGCGGTAGGAGTCCGTCGCCACCAGCCTAATGGTGTTCTCCTCGACCGAGAGGAGGATGCCCGAGAGGATGGGCCGCGAGCTGTCCTTCGAGGTCACCTTGTAGACCTTGTCGACCATCTGGGAGAGGAGACCGCTCGGGAGCTCGATGGATCGGTCAGGGGAGAGGTCGGGGAACTCGGGGAAGTCGCCCGCCTCGAGGGTGTTGAGGCGGAACTTGCTCTTCTCGCATGAGATGAGCACGGTGTGTCCGGCGCCCTCGAAGCTCACGGCGCTGTCGGGGAGGGTCTTCACGATGTTGGAGAGGATCTTTCCCGAGAGCACCGTGGCGCCGGCCTCCTCCACGTTCGCCTGTATCTTGTGGCGGATGGAGATGGTGAGGTTGGTGGTCTGGAACTCGAGCACACCCTCCTCGGCCTTGATGTAGACGCCCGAGAGGATGGGGAGCGTCGAGTTGGAGGCCATGCCCTTAGAGACGACCGCGAGGGCACCTGCCAGTGCCGACTGACTCACCGAGAACTTCATGAGCGACCCCTTCTATGGCTATTAGTACTTTTTTCTTATTAAGAGACAGTAGTAATAATAGAGCCTGTCGAAATGTTCAATACTTCTTAAACCTGCTGGTAGAGCCTATCGTCTCAAATGTTCTGCCAGAGGCTGCCACTCAACAATCCAAACAATCGGCCGACGTGTGGAAAACTCCTTCTACAGCTTTTGGGACTTATCCACATGAAACCGACGACCTTTCTTCCACTTTTCCACTACCCTCCGTCGCAGATGCCGTCGTGGAGGGTCTGGATGCGGTCTAGGAAGAGGCGGTCCTCCTTCTTCGTGCGGTCGACCCACGCGATGCTGTGCTTGACCGTCGCATGGCTCCGCCCGCCGAAGCGCTTCCCTATGTCGGCGAGGGTGTTGTCCGTCAGCTCCCTGGTCATCCAGATGGCCACGTGTCGTGGCTCCATGAGCTCCTTGTTGCGCTTCGAGCCTATGAGGTCGCTGTGGGCCACGTCGTAGTAGCTCTCCACGGCCTTCTGGATCTGCTCGACGGTGACGACCCTCTGGCCCGTGGGCCACTTTGCCGCCGCGAGGCGCGCGATGTCCTCTCGCGTGAGCGCCTCCCCCTTCCTCTCCTTGCGGAAGGCATAGAGAAGACAGGTGTGGACGAAGCCCTCGATGATTCGGATGTTGGTCCCCGCGCGCTCGGCCATGTACTTGCGCATGTCCTCGGGGATGTTCCCTCCGAGGTCCGGCACGTGCTCGACGGCGGCGTCCTGCCGCATGCGCTCGTAGAAGGTGTTGATGAGGCTGAGCTTGAGCTCGTAGTCGGGCACCTGGACGCTTACGGTGACGCCGGAGTCCATGCGGCTCGTCTCGCGCTCGTCGAACTTGCTGTCGCCCATGCCAAGCTGGGAGGGCGAGCGGTCCGCGGCGCAGACTATCTGCTTGCCGCGGTCCATGAGCGCGTTGAAGGTCTCGAAGAAGAACTTGATGGTGCCCGCAGCGGTCATCATGTTCTGGACGTCGTCGATGATGAGCACGTCAACGCCCTGATAGCGCTCGGTGAGCGCGCTTCGCGCGTCGAGCTTGTCGTCGTTCCAGCCTATGCGGTACTCCTCTATGAACTCGCCTGCAGTGCGGTAGACGCAGAGGCGAGAGGGGTCGTTCCTCACTATGTAGTTCTGTATCGCCCTCAGGAGGTGAGTCTTTCCCAGGCCGCTCTTCCCGTAGACGAAGAGCGGGTTGTAGCTCTTGTTCTCGCCGTTCGCGACCTGCTTTGCGGCCTCGTAGGCGAGCATGTTCTCCTCGCCGGCGACGAAGCGGTCGAAGGTGAGCTTGGAGTCGAGGACGCTGGTGTCGTTCTGGAAGCTGTTGTTCCTCCGCCGCCCTTGCGGCCTCTGGGCCTTCTGCCAGCCTTCGTCCTGTCCCTGCGCGGCGACGGGTTCCCCCGAAGAGCCGGCAAGTCCGCTCAGCTCGTCGGGAGTCACGGTCGCGTTCGTCTGGATGGCGGCGGGCGCGCTCTCCTGCAGGAGTTCGACCACCAGGCTCACGTGCTGGAATGCCGCCTGCTCGAGGCATTCCTCAATGAGCGGGGTCTGCTGGACGATCTTCCTCTGGGCGAATCCCATGCTCGTCGCGATGTGAAGCTCGCTTCCGTCAAAGGCGGTCGCGTCACAGCTCCTGAGCATGGCGAGCGTCGCCGGTGCCACGCTCTTGGACGCCAGGAGCCCCAGCACGTCGTGCCAGAGTATCTTCGCGTCCGACTCTTGTACGGGATCCATGCCTCACCACTTGTCTTCGGGGATGAATGTTGAAAAGTGCATCCCATTATATGATGAAAACTCCCGAAGACGTCTGCCTCGGTCCTATATGCCCGCCGCTATCGCCCTTCCCGCCTCCGTGAGGCCCCTCTTCTGTCCGCCGGCCCTCTTTGACACGAGGCCCGCCTCCTCAAGCGCCTTGAGCTCCCTCGTCCAGGTGGGTTGCGAGCTGCCAAAGCTGTTCTTGAGTTCGGTGGGCCCCACCAGTTCGTGGACCTGCAGGTACTGGAGGATGACGCGGCCCCTTTGGGAGATGTTGAGCCCTCCTACCAGCGTGCCTCCGCCCTGGGGAGGGACGACCGGCGTTCCCTGTGTCGCAATTCCCGTCTGTGCCGTGGGAGCCATGGGCTGCGGCATCGACTGCCATGCTGGTTGGACGTACCCCGGTACGGGCATGTAGCCCGCCTGTTGTTGTGCTGGTTGGTAGGCATAGGGGTATGCGAATGCCATGGGGGGCTGTGCCTGGGTAGCGACGGGAGACAACGGTTGGAGCGGCATCCCCTGACCCATCTCTTGCTCCTCCCCGCGCTCGAGCATGGAGATGGTGACCACGGTGCCGCCCTTGATGTTGTCCTCGATGCTCAGGTAGCCGCCTCGGTCCTCCATGTACTGCTGGGCGTAGGGCAGGCCCGACCCAACCCCCCTTATGTACCGCTTCATCTCCTCCGTGGCAGAGCTGGTGCCGTATTCCAGGGCACGCCCCTTCTCGGCTATGCCCGGCCCCTGGTCAGAGAAGCGAATCGTCTCTCCCCCGTCGAGTATCGACACCGTGGGCTGCGCGAAGTAGGCGTGCACGTAGTTCTCGACGACCTCGCGTATGACCATGAAGGGGATGCTGCCACCCTGCTCCTTGCAGAGTCGTGCTACGGTGGCGGTTATCTCCTCGAGGTAGGTGCGCACGTCAGAGGGCTCCACCACCACGACCCTCGGCGCGGCCGCCGCGTCGTCGTATACGGCGATTCGCGCCGGGAACCTCACGACGAGCTCGTCCGCTCCCCCTCTTTGGTCGTCCTGTTCGCTTCCCTCGTTCTGCACGAAGGGATAGAACGGGTGAGACATGCGCGCTTCCTCGCTTTTCGACATTCATTCATCCAAGGATGAAAACATTCACGAATGAATTTCAACAAATGAAAGTTTTCAACAGGAGATGAAATGTTGTAGATAACTGCGTATTAGTAAAATCATGTGCTGAAAAATAATAGCAGCTAGAGGTGAACTATTCGGCAATTTTCACTGTTGTCTGAATGATTTCATACGTCTCCTGGTGACTTGTGCGTCGAACGAGACGCATGCCCATCAAATTACTTGGTCGTAAAAGCGTAAAATGGGTGAATTGTTCGCCCCATAGAGCCAAAATTGACTTTTGTTGGGGCGGACCCCTACAATCTTATGGCTTGACGCTATAGGTTCGTTTATATGCTCCCAGGAGGATTCAGACATGAAGCGCACGTATCAGCCCAACAAGAGGAAGCGCGCCAAGACCCACGGCTTCCGCGCTCGTATGGCCACCAAGGGCGGCCGCGCGGTTCTCTCTCGCCGTCGCGCCAAGGGCCGCAAGCAGCTCACCGTCTAGGATTCCGATGAAGACCATCAAATCCAAGAGGGATTTTGAGAGGGTCTTCTCTGGCGGGAAGCGGGTCAACCATAGACTCGTTCGCATGACAGTGCTCGAAGATGGCGAAGGCGGCTTGGGAAGAGTCGCCTTCGTTGCACCTAAGCGCTTGGGCTGTGCGGTCTATAGGAACAGATGCAAGAGGGTCTTGAGGGAGGGTGCCCGCAGAGGTGGTCTCCCCTTGGCTGGTTACGACGTCATTCTCTTTGCCACGGGCCGCACCCACCAGAGCAGCTCGGTGGAGGTGGGAGAGGCCATTGCCTCGCTTCTCGCCCGCATTGGTGACTAGGATGCCTGCCGTGCGCACAGGGGCGAGGGGTCTCGTCGCGGACATGCTCCTCGCCATCGTGAGGGGCTACCGGCACTACGTCTCTCCCCTCTTCTCCCCCCATTGCATCTACTCCCCCACCTGCTCGGAATACGCCATCCAGGCGATCGAGCGCTATGGCGCGGCACGGGGCGGCCTCCTTGCCGTCCGTCGCATCCTGCGTTGCCATCCCTTTCACAAGGGCGGGTTCGATCCCGTTCCCTAGTCACTAGCCCGGAGGAACCATGTGGGATTGGTTTATTAGCTTTCTGACGAACGTCCTTGCCAGCCTCGCCCGTCTCACGGGCGACTGGGGCGTGGCCGTCATCATCCTCACCTTCATCATGCGCCTCATCGTCATGCCCCTCATGACCCGCTCAACTGCCTCGAGCGCGCGCATGCAGGCCCTTCAGCCCAAGATGAAGGAGATTCAGGACCGTTATGCGAACGATCGCGAACGCCAGGCCCAGGAGATGCAGCGCTTCTACTCCGAGAACAAGTTCAATCCCCTTGGTGGCTGCCTTCCGGTGCTGATCCAGATGCCGGTCTTCTTTGCGCTCTTCACCGTCGCCCGCAACGTGCCCGCCGAGGCGCACTTCCTCAACATCATGCCCTCGCTCTCCCAGTCCGCCTCCGGCGCCCTTGCGGCAGGGGGTCTGGCAGGGGCGCTCATCTACATCATCCTCGACATCGCCTTCGGCATCCTGACCTTCGTTCCCCTGGTCATGAACCTCAAGAACACCGGCGAGGACCAGCGCCAGCAGACCCTGATCATGGGGGTTATGATGGCCATCATGATGCTCTGGTTTGGCTGGTCCGTGCCCGGTGCGGTACTGCTCTACTACGACACGTCCGCAATCTGGCAGGTAGTCCAGCAGAAGGTCGTCACCCAGCGCGTCATGGACCGCGTGAAGGCCGAGACCGAGGCCAAAATGGCCAACCAGCCCGTCCAGGTCGACGTAGTCCGCAAGGAGCGCAAGCCCCGTCCCCACAAGAAGGGCTAGCCTCCCTTGTCTCTTTGATTACTTTTTCTGCCCTAGGAAGATGGAGGTTTGACATGGAGGAAGAGGAGAAGCTCACCCTTGAGCCCAGGCCTTCCGATTCCGCGGATGTCGAAGTCGCGAATGACCGCTTCTCTGCCGTGAGGGAGCGCTTTGAGTCTGGTGTCGAGCTAGAGGATGCGGATGTGGACCTCATCGCAGACACCGCCGTCGGCTACCTCAAGAGCCTGCTCGCCTTCTTTGGCGAGACCTCGCCCGTCATTGACGAGTACGACGGCGACGAGGGGGAGCTCATTCTTGACGTGAGCGGTGGTGACCTTGCGGTTCTTATTGGTCGTCACGGCCGCACCCTTGATGCGCTTCAGATGGTGCTTTCTTCTTTTATGAGTAATGAACTTAAGTTCCACTACCCGGTAGTAGTCGACATCGAGGGATACAAGACTCGCCGTCGAGAGAAGATAATGTCCCTCGCCCGTTCCGCTGCAGCACGTGCCAAGCGCCAGCACGGACAGGTGAGCCTTGCTCCCATGAATGCCTATGAACGGCGTCTCGTTCACCTCGCCCTTGTCGATGACGTCGATGTCAGCACTCATTCTGAGGGCGAAGACCCCGATCGAAGGGTTGTCATCACCTTCGTGCGCTGATTGCTTAAAGCTGTCCATGTCGGATAATTTGGGGGAGAGGTTGAAGCCTCTCCCCCATTGTTTTGACCAAAGTTCTTGTCTGAGAAACTTTTGTCAGAAAGGCCAAACTACATGAGTCCCATTGCGGATCCGACCCAAGACCTCATCTCCCTTGCCCTTTCCTATGGCATTCAGCTCAACGAGCAACAGGCAAGTCTATTGTTGCAGCACTTGCATCTGCTGCAGGAGAAGAACAAACAAATCAACCTCACGAGAATCGTTAGCACCAAGGATGGACTATTGCGTCATATCTTGGACTCGCTTCTATTTCTGCTGCCTCTTGATTCACATGGTATTGCTAAGAATGACCTCTACGTTGATTTGGGTACAGGTGGAGGCTACCCTGGCATCCCTCTTTCCATCATGCTCCCCTGCCGCAGCATCCTTGTGGACTCGGTCACCAAGAAGTCGAAGGCGGTCGATGAGTTCCTTCTTGAACTTGGGTTGTCAGATCGCGTGCATACGAGTTCACTTCGTGCTGAAGAGCTTGCTAAGGAGATTCCAAATGCTGCGAGTCTGGTCTCAGCTCGGGCGCTTGCCCAGCTCTCCGTTTTGATTGAGTACTCTTCTCCCCTACTGAAGGTAGGTGGCCTTCTCATATCTTCAAAGGGACGAATTGAGTCAGATGAAGTCAATCATGCACTTCATGTCGCACCACTTTGCGGAATGAAGCTTGTTTCACGTGAAACATGCGAACTACCCCTCGATCAGGGTCATAGGGAGATTTTTACGTTTGAAAAAATTGGGAAGGCAAAGTTGAACCTGCCAAGACATATTGGTATGGCTAAGAATAAGCCGTTGTAATGAGAGGAACGTTTCACGTGAAACAAAAGAACTGAATGATAGGGGACTTGTTTCACGTGAAACAAGTCCCCTATCATGAATGAAGCCTTTGAGACACGAAGCAAAAACAGACGGGCTATGAGGGAGGATTTGTGGGATTCAAGGATATAAAGAGGGCCTTTCCAGATAGAGAAGCAAAGGTACTAGCAATAATCAACCAAAAAGGTGGGGTTGGTAAGTCGACCACTGCCGTGAATCTTTCCGCAGCCCTAGGTGAACAAAAAAAGAAAGTCCTGATAGTAGATTTTGATCCTCAAGGGAATACCTCATCTGGCTTCGGGATTGAGAAAGAAGAGCTGGAACACGATATTTACGATGCACTGTTGCATGACTATCCCATCGAGGAACTTATAGAAGACACAATAGAGCCTCATGTCTTCGTAATACCAGCCACGATACAGCTTGCAGGTGCAGAGATAGAATTAGTCTCGGTTATGTCGCGAGAAACGATATTGAAGAGCGTACTCGAGGGAATCAAAGACGAGTTCGACTACGTCTTCATTGACTGTCCCCCGTCGTTGGGGCTTCTTACGATCAATGCGCTGGTTGCGGCAAATGCGCTGCTCATCCCCATACAATGCGAGTTCTATGCCTTGGAGGGCGTGACTAAGCTCCTTGAATCGATGAAGATGGTCAAAGCGCGCTTGAATCCTGGATTGGATGTCTTTGGCGTAGTAATGACAATGTACGATGCTAGGACAACTCTTTCAAAACAGGTTGTAGAGGAAGTTCGTAAGTACTTCGGGAACAAGGTATTCAAAAGCATCATCCCTAGAAGCGTGAAGCTTTCGGAAGCGCCGTCACATGGCCTTCCGATAAATATGTATGCGCGCGTAAGCAAGGGTTCTCTCGCCTACATGAAGCTTGCAAGGGAGGTCGTGCGTCGTGGCTAGAAAAGGTGGGCTCGGAAAGGGCCTCGAGTCACTCATGGGTGGTGCCGATGCGGAAGTGAGCGCAATCACGCCGTCATCAACACTGCCGCTTAGTCAAATAAAGCCTAACAAGGGCCAGCCGAGAAAGAAGTTCGATCAGCAGTCACTTGAGGATCTCTCTGATTCAATCAAGAAAAACGGGGTCCTACAACCCATCCTTGTGAGGAAAAAAGGTGCAAACTACGAGATAGTGGCAGGGGAGAGGCGCTACCAAGCTGCGAAGCTCGCTGGTCTCGAAGAGATTCCAGTAAGCATTCGAGAGATTAGTGACGATGAGGTCTTCCAACTGGCACTCATCGAAAACTTGCAGCGTTCCGATCTTGATCCCATTGAGGAGGCCCTGGGATACAGGAAGCTCATCAAAGACAACGGCTTTACGCAGGAACAGCTCGGAAAGATACTTTCCAAGTCCCGCTCGGCCATCGCCAACTCGCTTCGCCTGCTTGACCTACCCCAGGAAGTCCAGGACATGATGGCGGACGGAAAGCTCACCGCTGGGCATGCAAGGGCGATCCTTGCCGTGGCAGGCGAAGAGGGGAAGCTCAAGCTGGCGCAGAAGGTGTTAGAGCAAGGACTGAGCGTCAGACAGACAGAAAACCTTGCCCCATTGTTTTCTGGCAACAATGAGACGGGGGAGAAGCCTAAGAGAGAGCTGGTGCCCCAGTCGTTCAAGCGGGCCCAACGACAGCTTCGTCTTGCATTGGATACCAACGTAAAGGTGAAGAGGGTTAGGAACAAGAACAAGGTAGAGATAGAGTTTGCGGATGAAGAGGAACTTGCGCAGCTCGTCGATAGGCTGAGCGGCGGAATGGAAGCATTGTAATGACCCATCTGAGAAGAACCATTGCAGCAGTGGTAGTCCTATCTGGCGTGAGTCTCCTCTCATTTCACCTCCTGCTCAACGAGGAGGCACGGAGGTCGGTCAGGGACATGACCGAAACAGTGATGAGCTCAGCTCGTCAAGTGTCCGGACTCATGGAACGAGTCACGGGAATGGTCATGGAGGAAGAAGTGCCGACCCAAGACGTAGAGCAAGAATGGATACGTCTGGGCCTATAGGTCTCTTTTGACATAAGTCGATGCCCCGTACTAGAACAAATGTTCTAGTACGGGGCATCGCGTCTTGGAAGGAAGAATCAAGCCATACGATCGATGTTTTGCTTGAGCTGCCCGCAAGCGGCATCGATGTCTGCGCCGCGCGAGTTCCTAATGGTTGCCTCCACGCCCACGGAGTTGAGCCTACGGACGAACTCCTGCGCGCGAGCGTCGGATGTCGGGCGGAACTTGCTGCCCTTCACCTCGTTGAGTTTGATCAGGTTCACGTGGGCCAGGTTGTCCCGACAGAAGTCACAGAGGGAGGCAAGCTCCTCCTCGCTGTCGTTAACACCCTTGATGAGTGCATATTCGTAGGTGGGCCTGCGCCCCGTCTTGTCCACGTATTCGCCCATGATGTCATAGAGGTGGAGCAGGGAGTACTTGCGCACGCCTGGCATGAGCATGTCTCGTGTGCGCTGCACGGCAGAGTGGAGGGATACGGCGAGGGTGAACTGCTCGGGTTCGTTTGCGAAGCGCTTGATCATGGGAATGACGCCACAGGTGGAAACGGTGAGGTGTCGAGCGCCGATTCCCGCACCCTCGGGTGAGTTGAGCCTGCGCAGCGCGGCGAGCGTGGCATCGTAATTCATGAGGGGTTCGCCCTGTCCCATGAGGACGACGCTCGTCACGCGCGTTCCGAAGTCATCGCGTACGTGCATGACCTGCTCGTATATATCTCCTGCCGTGAGGGAGCGCGTGAGGCCGGCAGCCCCTGTCGCACAGAAGGCGCATCCCATGGCACAGCCCGCCTGCGAGGAGGCGCAGACCGCGAGGCGATCCCTGTTGGGCATGCCCACGCACTCGACCGAAACCCTATCAGGAAAGCGCAGGAGGTACTTCCGACTGCCGTCAGCGGAGACCTGGCGTGCGACCTCCTCGACCCCGCCAAGGCTACAGCGCTCGGCAAGTTGTGCCCTAAGGGACTTTGGGAGGTTCGACATCTGCTCGAAGGAGCTGACGTTCTTCTCCCATATCCACTCCTCGATCTGCTTGGCGCGGAACTTTGGCTGCCCGAGCTCTTCCAGAAGGGAGAGGAGCTGTCCGTGGGACAGGCTGTGGAGGTCGACTCCGGGCCTTGTCCCACCAGCCGCGTTGTTGTCGTCTTGCATGTTTTGGACCCCTCAAACTGTCTGGATGCGAGGCAGGAGTATCCTCGTCATCTAGGTGTTTTTCCTGCAAGAAGAGTCTAGCGCACGGCGCTCGCGCCCTAAGGAGTCCAGGAATGTCGAAGACCGACGTTACACAAAGCAAGCTCGTGGTCCTTGCGGGCGGATGGTCCGACGAGAGGGAGGTCTCGCTCGAATCGGGCGAGGCTTGTGCGAAGGCCCTCGCCGAGGCGGGCTTCTCTGACGTCACTCTCCTGGACGTCGCCGCGCCAGATTTCGTGGCCGCGCTCGTCTCGGGGGGATACGACGTGGCCTTCGTCGCCATGCACGGACGTTACGGCGAGGACGGCTGCATCCAGGGGATGCTTGAGGTCCTGCACCTGCCTTACACCTTCTCTGGCGTGCTCGCATCAGCCATGGGCACGGAGAAGGAGGTTGCCAAGGCGATCTATCGCCAGGCGCAGATACCCGTTCCCGAGGGGGTGGACCTCCCTGGCGACGTCGCCCTAGCAGACAGCGAGGCAGAGGAGCTCGTAGCCAATCTCGGGCTTCCCGTCTTCGTGAAGCCCGCCGCCAACGGGTCGAGCTACGGCATCACCAAGGTCACCTCCGCGGGCCAGCTCGCCCGCGCCGTGGCGCGGGCAGGGGAGGGAGGATGCCGCGTCCTCATCGAATCCTGCGTAGAGGGGACGGAGATCACGGTTCCTGTCGTGGGAAACGAGGAGCCCGAGGCCCTGCCTGTGGTGGAGATCGTGACCAACGCGGAGTTCTATGACCTCAAGGTAAAGTACGAGCCATCCGAGCTCCACCACGTCATCCCCGCCCGCATTCCAGAGGAAAGCTACGCGAGGGCCCAGGAGCTGGCCATCCGCGCGCACCAGGCCCTGGGCTGCAGGGGCGCCTCGAGGAGCGACTTCATCGTTCGCGCCGACGGCACCCCCGTCATCCTCGAGACCAACACCATCCCCGGCATGACGGAGATGAGCCTGCTTCCCGACTCCGCGCGTCACGCGGGAATAAGCTTCCCGGATCTTTGCAAGCGCTTCGTGGAGCTTGCCCTCGAGGGCAACGACCAGGACTAGGGAGTGACGGGAGCAGCATGAGCGGGATGGGACCCCTGGCGTCGCCCGTCGACGAGATTCTCCTGCCGGGCACTCCGGAAGAGGTTGCCGAGCGCTATCGCAGTCTTGAGCGCCGTGCCACAAAGACCTCGTTTGACCTCCTCGAGGAGGACATAGTCGTCCTTGACACCGAGACGACGGGCCTCTCGTTCAAGGGCTGCGAGCTCATCGAGGTGGCCGCCGCCCGCCTGAGCGGACGCGAGGTGGTGGAACGCTTCCACAGCTTCGTGCATCCCCATCGACCCATCCCGTCCGAGATATCGGCGCTCACGGGGATATCGAACGCCGACGTGGCCCTCGCGCCCGAGGCGCCCGATGTCATTGGCAGGCTCGCGGACTTCGTCGGTGGAGTCCCCGTGCTTGCGCACAACGCGACCTTCGACAGGACCTTCGTGGAGTCCGTGCCCGGCGGCAAGGACGTGAGTGACAGTTGGATAGATACGCTAGCGCTCTCACGCATCGCGCTGCCGCGCCTCTCGACCCATCGCCTCGCCGACATGGCGCACGCCTTTGGCTGTGATGCGGTCACGCATCGCGCCATGGCGGACGTTGACGCGCTGTGTGGAATGTGGCGCGTCATACTCCTGGGACTCAGTGACTTGGGGCCCGGCCTCCTGGGTCGTCTCGCTGACATGCACCCCGAGGTGGACTGGCCCTTCCGACCCGTCATTGGTCACCTCTCCCAGGAGCAGGGACAGGCGACCTTCTCGCTGAGGCAGGCCAGGAGGGACCTGCTTGCCGGCGAGCGCCCAGCCATGAGGACGGAAGCGCCGGATGGGGGAGAGGAGCTCGTCTCCCCCTCGTCGGAGGAGGTGACGGCGCAGTTCAGGCGCGGCGGCCTGGTCGAGCGCATGTACCCGTCCTTCGAGTGGCGACAGGAGCAGGAGCAGATGGCCCTGGAGGTCAGGGATGCCCTCGCAAGCTCCTCGCATCGCTCTATCGAGGCGGGCACCGGGGTGGGGAAGTCCATGGCCTACCTGCTTCCCGAGCTCATGTTCGCACAGAGGAACAGGCTGACCGTGGGGGTCGCCACGAAGTCCAACGCCCTCACTGACCAGCTCATATCCCAGGAGCTTCCCGCCCTCGCGCGGGTTCTCCCAGATGGGCTCAGCTTTACGAGCCTCAAGGGCTACGACCACTATCCCTGTCTCCACAGGCTCGAGACCTCGACCTACGCCGAGCTGCCCCTCTCGCTCGTGGACGGCATGGGAAAGTCTCCACGGACGACGCAGTCCGAGATGCTCACGGCAATCGCGGTGAGCTACGCGTTCTGCCTGCAGTCCCCCCAGGGCGACCTCGACGCGTTGGGCATCCGCTGGCGCTACGTTCCACGGCAGATGCTCTCCACCACGGCCAACGAGTGCCTGAGGAACCGCTGTCCCTTCTATCCCAACGAGTGCCTGGTCCACGGCGCCCGCAAGAGGGCGAGCCAAAGCGACGTCGTGGTCACGAACCACTCCCTCCTGCTCCGGGACATCGACCTCGATGGACAGATCCTGCCCCCCATCAGTCATTGGGTGGTGGACGAGGCACACGGCTTCGAGGGCGAGGCGCGCCGCCAATGGGCGCGTGAGTTCTCGGGCGACCTGGTGAGGCGTGGCTTCGAGCAGCTGGGGAGCAGCAAGACCGGCACCCTCCACAACCTCATGGTCCAGGTTTCGGGTCTTGCCGAGGCGACCCTCTACCAGCGTCTTCTCACCAAGCTGTCCGCGTCGTCCGCCCGCGCCTCCGTGTCCTGCGCGGACTTCCTCCTGGCCTTGCATGGGCTTGCAGGCCAGGCAGATGGGTCGGGCGACTATGACCGCGTGAACGTCTGGATTGACGCGAGGCTGCGGGAGAGCGACGAGTGGGGGTCGCTGAAGCAGGTGGGCGACGTCTGCCTGAGACGCCTCGAGGAGGCGGAGAAGGACGCGCGAGAGGCGTTCGAGGCCCTGTCCGAGGCCGACGCTCCTCTGGCAGGCGACCTCAGGGCATCGACGAGCTTCCTGGGGCAGCTGGGGGAGTCCCTCTCGCTCGTCTTGGACGGGAGCGACCAGAGCTACTTCTACTCAGCAGAGCTCGCCCGCCGCAAGCGGGACATGCCATCAGAGCGCCTCGTGGCGGAGAAGCTCGAGGTCGGACCCGACCTGGCCGAGAGATGGCTGTCGCAGATGCAAAGCGTCGTGTTCACGTCGGCCACCATGGCCGTCGGAAAGAGCTTTGAGCACTTCGACCATTCCGTGGGGCTCGATGCCCTAGGGCCTGACGCCCATCGTGACCTCCGCCTCGACTCGAGCTTTGACTACGAGGACAACATGTCGGTCGTGGTGTGCAAGGACATGCCCCAGCCCAACGACCCACGCTATCGCGAGGCCTTGTCCCAGCTCCTCGTGGACGTCCACACGGCCATGGGCGGCTCGGTGCTCACCCTCTTCACCAACAGGCGTGACATGGAGCTCGTCTACCAGCAGGTGCTTCCCCGCATGCATGAGCGGGGACTTGAGCTGATCATGCAGGAGCGTGGCGCGTCACCGCGCAGGCTTCGCGACCAGTTCCTCGCCGACCGCTCCCGCTCCCTCTTCGCCCTGAGGTCCTTCTGGGAGGGATTCGACGCGGCAGGGGACACCCTCCGTTGCGTCGTCATCCCCAAGCTGCCCTTCGCCAGCCCCAAGGACCCTTTGGTGAGGGAGAGGGAGCTTCGCGAGGACCGCTCCTGGTGGCGCCATTCCCTCCCCGAGGCGGTTATCTCGGTCAAGCAGGCGGCAGGGCGGCTCATCAGAAGCTCGAGCGACACCGGCGTCCTCGTGCTCGCCGACTCACGCCTGGTCAGCAAGCGCTATGGGCGCCAGTTCACGAACTCCCTGCCCAAGCAGCCACCCTGCGAGCTCGAGTGCGGGAACGTGGGGGAGTACATCAGGATGTGGCGGGCGGGCCACGAGTCGTAGGGAGCTCACACCCGGCCCGTCTTTGTCGCGGCGGCGCGCAGAGCCCGCGCGGCCTCCCTCACCCTGGCCCTGAGGTCCTCGTCGCGTATCACCACGGAGCTTCCGCAGGCTGCGAGCCTGAGGGGCAGCCAGTCTCCTGCGTAGAGGGGGAGGGTCACGGAGGTCCTGCCCTCCGACTCTCCCGTCACTCGCATGCCATGCCAGGAGAAGAGCTCAAGGAGGCCCTGGTCGAGGAAGTCCACGGCAACCTCGCGCACGACCTCATGGCCCTGCTGCCCCATGGTCACCGCCCCTTTGTGCTCCCCCGTCGCGAACGGCCTGGGGTCGGCCATTCGGTCCAGGCGGAAGGTCCTCTGGGCCTGTATCTCGAGGTCCAGCGCCTCGAGATACCATGCCCCCTCCTCGGTCCTGAGCGTCTGGGGGATGACGCGCCTTTTCCTTGGTTCGGCATCGGCGGCGCCGCGATACCAAAAGCCCAGGCCATGACCATCGGCTATGGCCTGGGCGCAGAGGTCGAGGACGCTCGGCCTGCCGCTGACGTCCGGCCCCTGTGGCCGCCCTTCCGCGCCCGTTTCGCCGGTGGGAGAGAGGTAGGGAAGGACTCCCTGGTAGATTGGGTCATCCTGCGACATCCCCAGTCGTTCGAGCGCCGCCCGCATCGCCTCGGACTCGGAAGGGGTGAGCTTGAGCGGGTGCCCCTTGCGCTCGCTGTCGAATGCCAGGACGAGCTGGTCGTCGTCACCGAGGCCAATGGGGAGACCCATGCCCTCCTCGTCGTGGGCGGTGAGGGCGAGCTCCAGGAGCAGGCGCGCGTGCCGGGTGCTGCAGCCGAGTCGCGCGGCGACCGTGGATAGCGAGAGTGACCTACCCTGGGCCGAGAGGCTGCCCAGGAGGGCGGCCAGCTCGCGTGCCTCCTCGAGCCCGCCCCTCCTGCCTCGCCTGGAAGCCCCGCTAGGCATCGCACGCCTCCTCCACGACCCTGTCCCAGTGGTCGGCGACCTTCCGCGGTCCGACGGGCATCAGGCGATGCGCCACGCACCAGCGGGCGCACGCCTCGGGGTCGGAGTATCCGACCTCCCAGCATCGCCCCCCGCGCCCATCGACGTGCCTGCCGCGTCGGTCGAGTTCCGCGGCCACCTCCCCCTCTGTGCAACCCAGGTCTTGAATCGTGACCGTGCCGACCTCGGGCCCGATCTGGAAGGGGAGGCGCAGGTAGTCACCCACGCAGAAATCCGGGGGTATGCGGTAGGAACTGCCCGACACGACCCTCGCGGAGAGGAAGCGGTCCAGGCGGTAGACTCGGGGCTCCCTCCAGCTTCCGTCATCGCGGAGCTCCGAGGCGACGAAATAGCTCTGCCTCCTCAGGCCGAAGCTCCCATAGAGGCGCAGCCTCCTCTCCCTTGGCTCTTGGCCCCTTGCTTGGTAGGTGACCACCGCCTCCCGTCTCCCAGACAGGGCGGCGAGTAGGGGAGGTAGGAGCCCGTCGTCGATCCCGCTGCCAGAGAACAGCCGCTCGAGGCTACCGCTGGGACCAAATGATCCGTCGACCTTGGCCAGGGCGAGCCTCAGCTCGCTCCTATGCGGAAAGCTCGGGTCGTGAGTCAGGGGAGCGCAGGCGACGTCCAGCACCAGCGCATCCTTAGAGGAGAGGGACCCCCCTCCGGGGAAGGACGCGGCCTCGTCAACCTTCCAGAGACCGGGCTGTCCCTCGCTCGCGACGTTGACGAGGCTGAGGCCGCAGGCGGACATGGCCGCGCGGTCGCGCCTGAAGGCCTTTCGGAACGCCTCGTCGCTTGCCTGCGGGTAGTAGGTGTTCCGGAGCTCCTCGTTGGAGAGGGCGTGCTTGGCGTTTGAGAAGGCGAGGATCAGTCCCGCCACGCGCCTGGCCTGTTCGTCGTCCCTGCTCACCGTGACGAAATCGTCCTCCATGCGTCCTCCCACATCCGATGCCGTGCAGCGAGGCCTTGCCCCCGTGCGGGTAGCTGCCGCCTCCGACCCCCGAGCTGTGCTGGTAGAACAAATATGCATCATAAGACGTATACTCGGACGATAGGAAAGTGGACGATTCTCTCCCTGCTTCGGCAAAGGACGTATGGCATGGCAACGACGCGCAGCTACCTCGACTATCTCAACGACAAGGTGGACATCTCTCCGGCGAACAGCCAGGAGGAGCTAGACGCCTCCCAGCTGATCGAGTCGATCATGCAGGAGCACGGCCTCGACACGAGCCTGCAGGAGTTCGCCGCGCCCGCGGCGCCTGAGCTTCCGCGGGCGATACTGCTCGTGATCATGGTCATCGGCATGGTCCTCTCGGGCATCCTGGGCTCCGTCGTGGGCCTGGTCGGCCTCGCCCTGGTGCTTGTGCCGTCCATCCTCCTGGGCCTGCGCTTCGGTGGCCGGGACCTTATATCGGGCATCGGGACCCGTGCCCGCAGCCAGAACGTCATCGGCGTCCATCGAGCCAGCGGCCCCCTGGTGGTCAAGGGCAACCGTCCCATCGTGATCGTCGCCCACTACGACAGTCCCAACGAGGGGCTCCTCTTCCAGCCCCAGCTGGCCAGGTGGCAGCCGCTCCTCATGCGGTCGAGCCTCTGGTGTGGCATCGCCGTGGCCTTTTGCTCCCTGATTCAGGTCATCGCCATCATCCCCGCCTCAATCCGTCACGTCTTCTGGGTGTTGGGAATGCTGGCGGCCCTCCCCCTCCTCCTCGTCGGCATCGCGGGAATCTATGGTCGATTCGCCTCCTGTACCACCGGCGCCAACGACAACAAGGCCTCCGTCGCGGCCATGCTGGGCGTGCTGGACAAGCTGCGTCCCGCGGATGACGAGGCAAAGGCCTGGGCCGCCGCCCATCCTCATTCCGAGGGGGTTGGCGAGGGTCCTTCTGCTCCGCTCGAGGAGGAGCTCGAGGTAGAGAGTGACGAGGAGGCCTCCGAGCGGGCCTTTGCCTCTCTGGACGAGCTTCCTGCTGACAGGGGGGGAGAGGACGTCACTTCCACCGCTCCGTCGCCTGCTGATTCGACCGCGGCGGAAGGCCTCCACCCGGCGACCGCCGCCTTCACTCCCCAGGTGATTCCCGCGCCCGAACCAGAGGGTCCCAAGTCGGTCCGTCGCGGCGCAAGGCTCATTGAGGAGCTCCAGATTCTTCCCGAGAGTTGCCAGATCGTCTATCAGAAGCCTCCCGTGCCCCAGGTCGTTCTTCCCGACCTGCCCGAAATCGACGTCGACGGCGCTCTCCCCGGAGTTTCCCCGTCCGCAAGCGGGTCCACCAGCGAGATGGGGGAGACTTCGTCTGGGGCGGGGGCACGGCCAGAGCCCGGGGCCACCATGCCCGAGTTCATGGCACGCGCCAACGCCCGCATCTCCGAGTCGTCCCTCGAGGAGGAATCATCCGCGGACCCCGCCAAGGCCGCCGAGGGTGGTTCCACGCAGGGCTCGTCGACTGACGACGCCCTCATCGCTGACTTCGAGGTCATCGACCCCGACGCTCCTTCCCGCCCTGCCGAGCTCCTCGCCTCCGTCAAGTCGGCGCTCTCCCATGTGAGGGAGCTCATCCCTCGAGGCGAGCGCCAGGCTCCCAAGATCGAGCGTGGGGAGGAGCTGGCTTCCGGCCAGCCTGGGGAGCAGCCTGTCGTGCAGGTCGCGGATGGTCAGGGGACGGAGGCTGACGAGAAGGGCGAGTCCCTGCAGCCAGAGGATCCCAGCCAGACCGTCGCCACGCCCGCCGTGACCTATGAGGACGAGGAGGCACTGCTAGCGGAAGTCCACGCGCGCGCCGCAGGGGACACCGTTCCAAGCGTGTCGCTCGACGCCGCCGGACCAAAGGACGCACCTGGCATCACGGACGGACCCTCTTCCGATCCGCAGGGCGCCGCAGACGAGGAAGAGAGGGTCCTCGTGGCCGTGGATGCCGAGGGCGAGGAGGCTGACTCCGAGTCCGAGCTTGCAGACGCCCGTGACGAAGAGCCCCTGCCCTACGACGGCCCCATGGCGTCACAGTTCGAGACCCCGAGCGTCCATGACGTCGAACCCCGCAAGGTCGATCCCGCGAGCGTTCCCTCGATCAACGACGCCTACCTAGACAACGCAGCCATCTTCACGCGTCTGAAGGCGGTCCCAAACCCAGCCATCGCGCCCGTTCCAGAGCCAAACTTCGCCCACGAGCAAGATTCGCAGCTCGAGCCCCAGGTTGGCGGCCAGTCCTTACGGCGGGAGGATGCCTCGGCAGACCTGCAGCCCGGATTCGCGGCGGACGGCGCGGACGGGAGCGAGGCGGTTCAGGAAGGGACAGCGCTAGAGGGCGCTCCGCGGAGTCAGGACGAGCAAGCGGAGGAACTCGTCCCCGAAGAGGGGGCTCAGCCCGATTCTGAGGCCGTCCCCGTTCCCGTCACAGACGGCGGCCCGGCAACCGAGGAAGCCTGGGTGGACGGACCTCGGGCTGAGTCTGCGACAGCCGAGGTCACCGAGGGCGACGTCGAGGGAGAGGACGAACCACCCTGCGACTCCCAGCAATTCGACGGCGAGGACCTGCGTGAGGGATCTGCGGGAGCAGGGGAGCCTGACCAGCAGGCGGAGGTCTCCGAAGCCGGTGCCTCACGTGGCGAAGCGGATGCCCTTGACGACGGAGCTGCCTTCGAGGACGAGGCGGAGCCCTTGGTCCAGGATGTCGCGGAGCCAGGGCAAGCCACCTTGCCGGACGGTACTCGGCCGGCAGGCGCGGGAGCAGAGACCTTGGAGCAAGAGCCAGCGAAGGACGAGGCACCTCTCCCACGATTCAGCCTGTTCGCGCCCCTGCGCGACGACTACATCATGGATGCCGAGTTCGAGCGGCTTCCGGAGGACGGTCCGACCCCAGGGGCGGACGAGCTTGGCCAGACTATGGCCCAACCCGTGGTTGCCGACGGTAGCGACGAGCCGACCCTCGTGACCATGCCCGTCGCCGAGGACGACGTGGAGGAGAGGCCGATCGAGCGCGAGGAGCCGGAGGCGTCGACCGAGGTGGCACCCGATTCAGACGAGGAGATGCCGGTAGAGGGAGGGGAGCCGTCAGCTGCGGAACCCCTCGACGAAGCCGAGCCGGAGGACGACCGACCCGAGAGGGCCGTCGGTTACGTCCTGGGCGAGGAGCCGGCAGAGGTCGACCAGAGCGAGCTGACCCTCGACGCACGGCCCTTCGTGTCCGCAGAAGACGTCAGGGTCACGGAGTCGTCTGCTACCGGCGACCCCGCCCAGGAACTGGATCCCAACGCAACCGTCATCGCCCCCAACCTGAGTTTCATGGAGGACGAGGAGCCTAGCGAGGAGGAACTGGCCTCCAAGGACGTGTCGGGGTTGGACACCTATGCCATGGACGGCACCGAACCCCGTCCGGCAGAGCCTCGGCGTCCGGAGCCGACGGCGGTCGATGATCCCAACTGGGGCAAGAGCGAGTTCACGCCTCAGCCGGGAAACATCGCGCGCCGGGCGGTGCTCTTCGACCTTCCTGATCCGTCAGAGGCCACGCCCGACCCGCTTGCCCCCGAGGAGCCCAGCCCCACTCCCGCCCCGCGCGGCATCGACGAGGGA
>NZ_LT635494.1:1903728-1908500 GCF_900120385.1 Olsenella phocaeensis
GGGACAGGAGCTCGTACTGCAGGCGCCCGTGGAGCGGGCGGACTTCGCCCGCCGCGTCGTGAGGAAGGCCTACGAGGCGGGCGCGGGACACGTGACGGTCATCTGGTCTGACGACGTGGTGGGACGCCTGACCTACGAGCACGTGGACAAGGCCTACTTCGAGCACGTCCCCTCGTGGCAGCGAGAGCAGCTCAACTCTCTCGCCGAGGCTGGTGCTGCGTTCCTCTTCCTCGAGGGAAGCGACCCCTCCGCGCTCGACGGGATTGACCCCGCCAAGCCGGCGGCCGCACGAAAGGCGCGCAACACCGAGTGCCTCGCGTTCAGGGAGGGTATGGACTTCGGCCGAAACGTCTGGTGCATCGCGGGGGTTCCCGTCGAGGCCTGGGCCCGCGAGGTCTTCCCCGAGCTCTCGGGCAGCGAGGCGATCTACAGGCTCTGGCTCGCCATCCTGAGCGTGGCGCGCTCGGACGGCCGCGACCCCCAGAGTGCCTGGGAGACCCACAACGCCACCTTCGAGAAGAACAAGCGCCTGCTCAACGCTGCCGCCTATGACAGCCTGAGGTATCGGTCGTCGAATGGTACGGACCTCGTCGTTGGCATGAACGCCGGCCACCTCTGGGAGGGAGGGGCCGCCCGGACGGTGGATGGGACCGTCTTCTTCCCCAACATCCCCACCGAGGAGGTCTTCACCACCCCCAACCGCAACCGTACGGAGGGAATCGTCCACTCCGCCATGCCGCTCGTGCATGCGGGTCAGGTCATCGACGACTTCTGGATCAGGTTCCGAGACGGCGCGGCGGTCGAGTGGGACGCCCGTCGGGGCAAGGCCGCGCTCGACCAGATCATGGCGGCAGACGAGGGTGCCCATCACCTGGGAGAGGTCGCCCTCATCTCAAAGAACACCCCCATCAGGCAGAGTGGGATCCTCTTCTACGACACGCTCTACGACGAGAACGCGAGCTGCCACCTCGCCCTTGGCATGGGATTCCCGGAGTGTCTTGATGGCGGGCTCGACATGGGCAAGGACGAGCTCCTGGCCCATGGGGTGAACCAGTCCTCCACCCACGTCGACTTCATGGTGGGCGCCGACGACTTGGACGTCTGGGGAGTCGACACTAACGGAGAGGAGACCCCCATCTTCGTGGGCGGGCAGTGGGCCTGGGAGGCCGAGTAGCGACCCAGGCACGTGGTAGAATCGCACGGACGTCTCATCGCGTGACATATCGGGCCGTTAGCTCAGTTGGCAGAGCAGGGGACTTTTAATCCCAAGGTCGTGGGTTCGATCCCCACACGGCCCACCACGTACGCTTGCAGGCCAACGGTGGTGCTTCCCGTTGGCCTGCTTCTCGTATGCCCATGATGCAACTATTTCCCTATGTAACAGGCTGCTAGCTGCTGATATTCAAATCGTTGACGCAAGCAATTGACGACATCGAGATCCTTGTCCATCTTCACCTGCCCAATTGTTTCGAGCAGGAAACCAAAGGGGGCTCTCGTCTTACGCGCATTTGCATAGAGGCGTAATATTCCTCAACAACAAGTGGAGCAGGAGTCCAGGCGCAGGGAAGGGGGAGAGGTTCGATGGACAACAACACAGGCATCAAGCTCTCTCTCCGACGCCAGGGCCGACGAATCACGCTGCGACGCCAGCGCGAGCTGCTCCCGGTCCGCTGAGGCAAAACTAGAGGCCTCGCACATATAGGACTGTGACACCGCCTGGCAATGCCAGGCTTTTTTGTACGAAAAATACCTGGCACGCAGCGTATTCACCTTTTTGGGAGGGGACGCCCTCCCATCGCGTGCCCACGACCATAGCCAACACACCAAGCAACGAACGACAAAACAGGGGAGAGCAACCATGCCTGCAACCAAGATCCAAAACGCCGCCACCAACGCCGCCACGAAGGAGAAGGTCGTCCTCGCCTATTCCGGCGGTCTGGACACCTCCGTCATGGTCAAGTGGCTCCAGCTCGAGAAGGGGCTTGACGTCGTCGCCATCTGCGGCAACGTGGGCCAGGACGCAGAGGACCTGGCCTGGGTGGAGAAGAAGGCCCTGCGGATGGGAGCCGTCCACTCGGAGGCCCTGGACATGCGCGAGGAGTACGCGAAGGAGGTTCTCACCAAGGCGATCAAGGCAAACGGCCTCTACGAGGACACCTACCCCCTGCTCTCCGCGCTCTCGCGTCCCCTCATCGTAAAGCACCTCGTGGAGATCGCCCACAAGATGGGTGCCTCGTACATCGCCCATGGCTGCACGGGCAAGGGCAACGACCAGGTGCGCTTCGAGACCTGCATCCACGCTCTCGACCCCAGCATCAAGGTCCTGGCACCCGTGCGCGAATGGGACCTCCTCACCCGCGAGCAGGAGATGGAGTGGGCCCAGGAGCATGGCGTGCCCGTGCCCACCACTGCCGCCAAGCCCTACTCCATCGATGACAACCTCTGGGGTCGCGCCATCGAGTGCGGCGTCCTCGAGAACCCCTGGAACGAGCCCCCTGCGGACATCTGGACCATGACGGTGGACCCCATTTCCGCCCCCGACCAGCCGGAAGAGATCGTGGTCGGCTTCGAGAAGGGCGTGCCCTGCTCGCTCAACGGCAAGAAGATGGAGCTCCTGCCCCTGATCGTCCAGCTCAACAAGGTCTGTGGCGCACACGGGTACGGACGCATCGACATGATCGAGGACCGTGTGGTGGGCATCAAGAGCCACGAGTGCTACGAGTGCCCCGCCTCCCTCGCCCTCATCAACATGCACCACGCCCTCGAGACCCTCTGCCTCGACCACGACACCCTGCAGTACAAGCACATGATCGACCAGCAGTGGTCCAAGGTGGTCTACGACGGCCTCTGGTACAGCCAGCTCAAGGAGGCGCTTGACTCCTTCTGCGCCAGCACCCAGGCCTTCGTCACCGGTGAGGTCAAGGCAAAGCTCTACAAGGGCAGCCTCACCGTGACCGGCCGCAAGAGCGCCTACTCCCTCTATGACCTCAGCCTTGCGACCTACGGTGACGGCGACAGCTTCGACCGCAGTGCCTCCAAGGGCTTCATAGACCTGCACAGCCTGCCAAGCAAGACCTGGTCGGGCAAGCAGGGTCCCGCCCACAAGCAGGCGGTTCCCGCGCCTGCGGGCAAGAAGCAGGCGAAGCTGGGCTACGCAGTCCTCTCCGCGTAGGGGAAGTTGTCCGGCAGGAGCTGGGGTTGCGCGCACGCGGGAAGACTCGGCCCGCGTGCGCGCCCTTGCGTCCTCAGGCCCATACAGTGGCGAACGACTGAGCGAACACGAGATGAGAAAGGCGGGTCAGGATGGCCCTTTGGTCTGGAAGGTTCGAACAGGGAGTCGACGAGCTTACCCAGCGCTTCGGCGCCTCGCTCGAGGTCGACAAGAGCATGTGCCGTCAAGACATCGCCGGGTCCATGGCACATGCCCGGATGCTGGCTGACCAGGGCATCATCGGCGTGGATGACGCCGAGAGGATTCAGGAGGGCCTTTCTCGGATCCTCACGCAGATAGACGACGGCGACTTCGAGTGGGACGTGAACGACGAGGACGTTCACATGGCGGTCGAGTCGAAGCTCACGCAGATGGTCGGTCCAGCCGGCGCGCGCCTTCACACCGGACGTTCGCGCAACGACCAGGTGGCACTTGACCTGCGACTCCTTGCCAAGGACCTCCTTGCCCAGCTCATGAGGGGAAACCTTGCCCTCAGGAGGACCCTTCTCGACGAGGCGGTGGCACGGCGGGGCGTGGTGATGCCGGGTTACACCCACCTGCAGCATGCGCAACCCGTGTTCCTCTCGCATCACCTGCTTGCCTACTTCTGGATGCTGGGGCGTGACTTCAAGCGCCTCTCCTTCGCCTTCGACGAGGCGGATGCCAACCCCCTGGGAGCCGCCGCCCTGGCGGGGACCACCTATCCCATAGACCGCTTCCAGACGACGGAGTCCCTGGGCCTCGACCATCCCATCCCCAACTCCATGGACGCCGTGAGCGATCGCGACTACCTCCTCGACCTGCTCTATGCCTGCTCCGTCTCGATGATGCACCTCTCGCGTCTCTGCGAGGAGATCGTGCTCTGGTCCACCACGGAGTTCGGCTTCGTCACGCTCTCTGACTCCTACTCGACCGGCTCGTCGATCATGCCCCAGAAGAAGAACCCGGACTTCGCCGAACTCACCCGTGGCAAGACCGGTCGGGTGTACGGTGACCTGGTGGCCCTCCTCACGACCATGAAGTCGCTTCCCCTGGCCTACAACAAGGACCTCCAGGAGTGCAAGGAGGGCCCCCTCGATGCAGCGCATACGCTGCTCGACTGCATGGCGTGCGTGAGGGGGATGGTCTCCACCTGGCGCCTCGACGAGGGCCGCATGGAAGAGGAGTCGAGGAAGGGCTTCACCGCCGCGACCGACGTGGCAGACTACCTCGCCAAGCGAGGGGTGCCCTTCCGCAAGGCCCATGAGGTGGTGGGGGAGCTCGTCCTATATTGCGAGAGGCATCACAAGGGCCTGGAGGACCTGACGCCCGAGGAGTTCCGCCAGGCCTCCGGGCTCTTCGACTCCGACGTGACGGAGGACCTCGACCCAAGGGGGATAGCTTCGGCCCGTAACAGCTACGGCGGTACAGGTACCCAGGCGCTCGCTCGCCAGCTCGAAGAGGCGCGCGCCGCGCTCGAGGCCGACGAGGGTTCCCTGGCGGGGGAGTAGGTCGCAGGCGGCAGGGGACGCCGACGGCGGCCTTCCGGCCAGGGTCCCCACCTCTGCACGCTTAGTGGGCC
>NZ_LT635494.1:1908601-1910331 GCF_900120385.1 Olsenella phocaeensis
ACGCCCGACCCGCTTGCCCCCGAGGAGCCCAGCCCCACTCCCGCCCCGCGCGGCATCGACGAGGGACGCGCGCGCCCGTCGGCCGCGGACCTCTCCTATACGAGGGGCGAGCGCGAGCCGTTGGGCGTGGTGGGCGAGGGTGCCCTGAGGTCTGAGTCTCCGCGGCCACGGGGTGGGTCCCACCAGGCAAGGCCCATGGGCAAGAAGCGCTTCAACATCTTCGGTCGCCACAAGGACCAGACGGAAGACTCAGATTCCTTGAGCTCTTGGCTTGGCGTTGACGAGGACTTCGACGCCAAGAAGAGCGGCCGCGAGATTGGCAGCTGGGACAACTTCTCGGACGCGAAGCAGGGGAGGCCTCGCGACGGATGGAAGGGAGGCGCGACGAGCCGCTTTGACCTCAGGCTCGTCGAGGATGAGCCTGCCGGCTCCGAGGAAGGCGCGAGCCAGGCTTCTGCGGAGGGCTACATCCTGGGTGGAGAGGAGCCCCAGGCCATGGAGCCCCGGGAGGGGATTGGCATGGAAGAGCTGCGCGAGGCCATCACGAGCATGGGTGACGACGAGCTGCTTGCCCACGACGTCTGGTTCGTGGCCCTGGGTGCCTCGGGACTCGACCACGCTGGCGCAAAGCGCTTCATGGCCGAGCACCGCAAGGACATCCGTGGCGCCTTCGTCGTCAACCTCGACACCGTCGGCGCCGGTCGCCTCAGCGTGCTCACGAGCGAGGGTGCCACCAGTCCGCGCAGGGCAGACCGCAGGATGGTCCGCCTGCTGTCAAAGATCGCAGACGACCTGCACGTCGGGCTGGAGAAGGTTCGCTTCGACTGGGCTGACACGGACGCGACACCCGCCATGCAGTCGTCCATGCGTGCGGCAACGATCATGGGCGTCTCTGAGGACGGCGTTCCCGCGCTCTCTCACACCGCGGACGACGTGCCGGAGAACCTCGATGCGGCGCAGGTGGTCGACGTCGCCGAGCTCGTCGCCGAGCTCATTCGACGGGCATAGGAGGGTCCGTCCAAGAACCAAGTCCGACCCAATGAACCTATTGCATGCCGGCGGTCCCCCTGTGGTGGCTGCCGGCATGTCCCGTTCCGAGGGGGTTGCCCCCGCGCACGGGGTCGCCTCCGCGCAGCTGGGCCCGCGGCGGACGCCGCCTCTTGCCCGCCGCCCCAGAGGCCAGGCCGACCTCGTCCGGTCCAAGCGCCTCCGCCCGTCGTATCTCCTGCCTTGCAAGCAGCGTCTCTTCCACCAGACCTCCCCGGTCGCCTACGTTGGGGAGTAGAGGCTACTCATGCGAGCTGGCAGCAAACCCATCGGCAGCTTGCGCCAGTCTGGCGTCAGCTAGGGACGCGAGCCCTCCGAGCATGGGATTCGCGACAGTTTCGACAAAAGCCTTGGGCACGTCGCAATGGGAGCTGTGATAGAATCCACAAACATGCGGGCATCGCCAAGTGGTAAGGCAATGGCTTCCCAAGCCATCATCCGCGGGTTCGAATCCCGTTGCCCGCTCCATAGACTGTCATCGGGCCCTTCGGGGCCCGATTTCGTGAAAGGGCAATCCATGAGCGTTCCCATGACCGCCGAAGAGTGCCATGTCGCCATCGGGCATCTTTCTCCCAAGATTGACAACTATGCCGAGCTGCTGGTTCGCAAGGGTGCGGCATTGAGGCGGGGACAGGAGCTCGTACTGCAGGCGCCCGTGGAGCGGGCGGACTTCGCCCGCCGCG
>NZ_LT635494.1:1911347-1952513 GCF_900120385.1 Olsenella phocaeensis
GAGGAGTCGAGGAAGGGCTTCACCGCCGCGACCGACGTGGCAGACTACCTCGCCAAGCGAGGGGTGCCCTTCCGCAAGGCCCATGAGGTGGTGGGGGAGCTCGTCCTATATTGCGAGAGGCATCACAAGGGCCTGGAGGACCTGACGCCCGAGGAGTTCCGCCAGGCCTCCGGGCTCTTCGACTCCGACGTGACGGAGGACCTCGACCCAAGGGGGATAGCTTCGGCCCGTAACAGCTACGGCGGTACAGGTACCCAGGCGCTCGCTCGCCAGCTCGAAGAGGCGCGCGCCGCGCTCGAGGCCGACGAGGGTTCCCTGGCGGGGGAGTAGGTCGCAGGCGGCAGGGGACGCCGACGGCGGCCTTCCGGCCAGGGTCCCCACCTCTGCACGCTTAGTGGGCCCCGCCGCGGCGCGCTAGAATTGGGGGACGTCCGCAGCCCAGGAAAGGACACCCCGCATGATCGACCGCTACACCCGCCCCCAGATGGGTCACATCTTCTCGCTCCAGAACAAGTACGCCATCTGGCAGGAGATCGAGGTCCTGGCCTGTGAGGCCCATGCCGAGCTGGGACAGGGCGGCATCACCAAGGAGGAGGCGCGCTGGATTCGCGACCACGCCGCCTTCGACAAGGACGAGGTCGACCAGATCGAGGCCGTGACCAACCACGACGTCATCGCCTTCCTGACCAACATGGGCTCGTACATCGACGCGGAGGTCCCCGAGGGCCAGCCCAAGCCCAGCCGTCACGTGCACTACGGCATGACCAGCTCAGACCTGGGTGACACGGCCCTCTGCTACCAGCTCACCCAGGCTGTCGACATCCTCCTGGACGATTGCGCCAGGTTGGGGGAGATCTGCAAGAGGCGTGCCTTCGAGGAGCGGGACACCCTCTGCGTGGGCCGCACCCATGGCATCCATGCCGAGCCCATGACCTTCGGCATGAAGTTTGGCAGCTGGGCCTGGGAGCTCAAGCGCGACCACGACCGCCTGAAGGACGCCCGCAAGAACGTGGCCTTCGGGGCCATCAGCGGCGCGGTGGGCACCTACTCGTCCATCGACCCACGCGTCGAGGAGTACGTCTGCGAGCACCTGGGCCTCGCGCATGACCCGCTCTCGACCCAGGTCATCAGCAGAGACCACCACGCATACCTCGCCGGCGTCCTTGCCACCTGCGCCGCCACCTGCGAGCGCATAGCGACAGAGATCCGCAACCTCCAGAAGACCGACACCCTCGAGGCCGAGGAGCCCTTCCGCCGTGGCCAGAAGGGCTCGAGCGCCATGCCCCACAAGCGCAATCCCATCACGGTGGAGAAGGTCTGCGGCCTGTCTCGCGTGGTCAAGGCAAACGCGCAGGTGGCCTTTGACAACGTCGCGCTCTGGCACGAGCGCGACATCAGCCACAGCTCCGCGGAGCGCGTCGCCCAGGCGGACAGCTTCATCGCGCTCGACCACATGTTTGGCTGCCTCATCCGCATCGTGGACGGCCTGGTGCTGTACCCGGCGCAGATGATGGCGAACCTCAACCGCACCCGTGGGATGCTCTTCTCGTCCAAGGTCCTGCTCGCCCTGGTGGACACGGGCATGAGCCGCGAGGACGCCTACAAGGTGGTGCAGTCGAACGCCATGGCCACCTGGGGAGAGATCCAGCGCTGCGAGCAGGGCACGAGCTTCCGCGAGAAGCTCGAGGCAGACCCGGCCTGTACTCTCACGGACGAGCAGCTCGACGCCATCTTCGACCCACGTAGCTTCCTGACCAGGTCCGACGTGCTCTTTGACCGCTTGGAAGGACTGAGCTTCGAGTAGGCGGGATGGCATGGGATGCGCCCAGCCGACGGCCGACCGATTCCGGAAAGGGGTTCCTTCTCGCATGACGAAGCACAGCATCACCAGGAGGGGCCTCTTTCGCGCCACTGCCGCCGCGAGCGTCGCCGCGGCGGGCGTGAGTGTGCTCGCAGGCTGCAAGCACAAGTCCGAGGAGGGGTCGAGCCCGGTGGTGGTGGGCGAGGAGTCTGCCACCAACATCCTCGAGAGCTACCAGGAGGCAGAGCAGCTTCCCATCGCGCAGCAGGGTGGCTGGAGCATCTCCCTGGGCAACGTGCTCCATCCGGGCGAGGGGAGCTGGGTCCCCTGCACCACGGCCGGCTCGAGCTCGAACCCCATGGTCAAGGGTGGTGCCTTCTCCATCTCGACGGGACAGGTCAGCGAGGTGGTCCCGAAGCCCCTGGCCGGCGATGCTAGCAACGTGGCCATCTATGACGTGCGCTGCTCCGACTCCGCATACGCCTGGGTCGAGCTCAACCTGCTCACCCACGACTGGACCCTCTATGCTGCCGCCTTTGCGGACGGAGCCCTCTCCGGCACACCCTCGACGCTCTGGTCGGCAGGCTCGGACTACGACCCGCCGCGCTTCGCGGTCACGGACTCCAGGGTGCTCTGGCAGGTCATGCCCTCCGCGTCGGGCGACAAGAGGTCCGAGCACTCCTTCTGCTACCTCTGGCAGACCGGCGACACGAGCGCACAGGCCGTCGTGGAGTCGCCGGGTCGCTTCGCCACCGAGCCGGCCGTCTCGGACGGGACGGTCACGCTCGTGCCCCGGGTGAACGCTGACCAGGGAACCTTCTATGGCATCACGGCGTACTCGCTCTCCGACAAGCTCTCAACCAAGATTGACCAACTCGTGCTTCCCGCGTCGGTGAGGCCCCTCAATGCCGTCCGCATCGGCGACCGCTTCGCCTTCTCCATCGAGGCGAGCTACTCGTCCGGTGGCCTCCTGGGCAAGATGGGCACTTACATCGGCAGTGGCGAGGGGCCCTTCGTCATGCTCTCGCGCGAGCCGACTGCGGCCGTGACGGGCAAGGGTGACACGTTCGTCATCAAAAGCACCTCCTCCTACTTCGTCGTGGACACCAACGCAAAGACCTACTCGGTGCTTTCGGCATCCAACCGCTGCATCGACTACGGGGAGTATCCTGCCACCCTTGGCACGAGCGACCACTTCGTCACCTTCGCCACGGTCAAGGACGAGAAGACCGGATATCCGTCGGCCGTCGCCGTGAGGTCCTTCGCGCTCTAGTCTCTGGGGCACGGACGCCAGGTGCGCTAAAATGACTCTTGTATAGGCAAATTGTGCACCCATGCCTGACGTGGGGAGCTGGGACATCGGCGGGACGTGAGGGGGGCCGGAATGGCTTCGGAAGAGAAGAAGATTCTGCTCGTTGAGGACGAGAAGACCATTCGTGACGCCGTGGCGGCGTACCTCGAGCGCGAGGGCTACATCGTCCGCGGCGTGGGTGACGGGAAGAGCGCCCTCGAGGAGTTCGAGAAGCACAGCTTCGACCTCATCGTGCTCGACCTCATGCTTCCCCAGCTCTCGGGCGAGCGCGTCTGTCGCGCCGTTCGCGAGACGTCGAGCGTCCCCATCATCATGCTCACCGCGAAGGGCGAGGTGGAAGACCGCATCATCGGGCTGGAGCTCGGCGCCGACGACTACCTGATCAAGCCCTTCTCGCCCAGGGAGCTCGTCGCCCGTGTGCGCGCCCTCCTCAGGCGCGCCCACACCGAGGCTGAGCCCCCGCTGGAGGTGCTGGACTTCGGAGACCTGGTCATCGACATCTCGGGCCACAAGGTCATGGTCGAGGGCAACGAGGTCGACCTCACTGCCTCCGAGTTCAAGCTGCTCACCACCCTCGCCCGCTACCCAGGACGCGTCTACACCCGCATGGAGCTTGTCGAGAAGGTGTTGGGCTACGACTTCGAGGGCTACGAGCGCACCATCGACTCGCACGTGAAGAACCTCCGCGCCAAGCTGGGCGACGACCCGCGCAACCCGCGCTGGCTGTACACCGTCCACGGCGTGGGGTACCGTTTCGAGTCAGCCCAGAAGGCGGACGCCGGCGAGGCGAAGAGGTAGGGGACGCAGACCTTGCCTGACATACTCGACAACGAGGAGGCCCGCCGCGAGTACGGCGAGGCCTCCTCACTTGGGTCGGACTCACCCAAGTCCTCCTTCAACACCATGGCGCGGACGTCCGGCTCGCGACCGACCAAGACCTTCACCGCTCGCATGGCCTTCTACTTCGCCCTGACGGCGATCATGACGGCTGCGGTGCTCTCGGTGGTGCTTGCGGTGGTCTGGGAGGGGCAGTTTCGTCGCTACACCCAGCAGAACCTTCAGACCCTCGCCGACCAGCTCGCCGACGGCATAGCCGTACAGTACGACAGCGCGGGCTCATGGACCGACGAGGTGCTGGGCTACGCCCACTTCGCCTCCGTCTCGTCCGCCGGCGTGGCGGTACAGCTCGAGGACTCCGACGGCACCATGCTCTACGACGACTCCTGGACGGTCTCGCATCGCATGTCGGCGACGAGCGGACGGGCGCCCTCGAGCCGGCCCGAGTCCATAGTCTCGGCCGAGGTGCTCAGCTCGTCGGGCAACGTGGTGGGGACGGTCAGGCTCCTTGCCTATGGGTCCACCGCCCTCACGAGCAGCGCCGACTCGACCTTCCGCACCAACTCCTACGGTGCCGTCGCGGCGGCAGCGGCGGTCGCGGTCATCCTTGCCTGCGTCATCGGGTACCTGGCCTCGCGTGCCCTCACCAAGCCCATCAAGGCCATCACCTCGACGGCGGCGCAGATAAGGAGCGGCGACCTCACGGCCCGCACCAACCTGCGCGGTGACGACGAGATAGGGCGCCTGGGAGAGACCTTCGACTCCATGGCAACGGAGCTCGAGCACGACATCAAGTTCGAGCACCGCCTGACGAGCGACGTCGCCCACGAGCTCAGGACGCCGCTCATGGCCATGCTCGCCACGGTCGAGGCCATGCAGGACGGCGTCCTGCCCTCAGACGACGAGCACTTCGAGACGGTGGCCGAGGAGGTGCGCCGCCTCTCCCGGCTCGTGGACGCCATGCTCCACCTCTCGCGCATCGAGAACGGCACGCGCGCGCTCAAGCTCGAGCGGACCGACATGGTCTACCTGGTCAAGAGCATGGTCTCGATGCAGCATCAGCTCTTCCATGAGAAGGGCCTCCACCTGCGCTTCGACGACAAGACGGACGCGCACGAGTGCTACGCCCAGGTGGATGCGGACCTCATCCGCGAGGCCGTGACCAACCTCATGTCCAATGCCATGCGCTACACGGGCGAGGGCGGATGGGTCGTCGTGGGCGTCAGGCGCGACCGCGTCAAGGGAGAGGTGCAGGTCTCGGTCCAGGACACGGGAATCGGAATCTCGAAGGAGGACATCCCCAGGGTCTTCTCGCGCTTCTGGCGCTCCGATGCAAGCCGCGAGCGCGTCTCGGGCGGCCTGGGGGTGGGCCTCGCCCTCACCAAGGAGATAGTCGAGAAGCACAACGGCGTCATTGGCGTGGAGTCCGAGCTGGGCAAGGGCACCACCTTCACCCTCCGCCTCCCCCTCGAGCAACGCAAGACACCCGCTCGCCCGCAACAGGAGAGGTAGGGGAGGGCGCTTCCCCGCCAGTCCGGTTGTCATCGGGTGACTTGTTCCGTTGTTTGCCGAGCTTGGTCAGGCTTCATCTAGAATGGGGAACGTCGTGCCCGGCACGACCACGGTCGTCAACATCGATGGGAGAGACAATGGAAGCCATGGAGCTTCGCCCCGATTCGCACGGCAAGGTCCGCGACATCTACGATTGCGGCGACAGCCTGCTCATGGTCGCCAGCGACCGTGTGAGCGCGTTCGACTACGTCCTTCCGGACGAGATTCCCTTCAAGGGGGAGGTTCTCACCCGCATCTCCGCATTCTGGTTCGAGAGGTTCCAGGACCTCATGCCCAACCACATGCTGAGCATGGACGTCTCGGACTATCCAGAGGAGTTTGCCCCCTATGCAGACTACCTGAGCGGCCGCTCAATGCTGGTGATGAAGGCCCAGACCATTCCCATCGAGTGCATCGTCCGCGGCTACCTCACGGGTTCCGGCAAGAAGACCTACGACCAGGACGGCACCGTCTGCGGAATCAAGCTTCCCGGCGGCCTGGAGGAGGCATCAAAGCTGCCTGAGCCCATCTTCACCCCCTCGACCAAGGCCGAGCTCGGCGACCACGACGAGAACATCTCGTTCGAGCGCTGCGCCCAGATCGTGGGGGAAGAGGTGGCCGCGCAGCTGCGCGACGCCTCGCTTGGGATATATGAGGCCGCCGCGGACTATGCGGCCACCAGGGGCATCGTCATTGCCGACACCAAGTTCGAGTTTGGCATGGTCGATGGCAGGCTCACCCTGATCGACGAGTGCCTGACCCCCGACTCGAGCCGGTTCTGGCCTGCCGACGGCTACGAACCCGGCCATGTCCAGCCCAGCTATGACAAGCAGTTCGTGCGTGACTGGCTCAAGGCGAACTGGGACATGACCGGGGAACCGCCCCACATCCCCTCCGACGTCATCGAGGGCAGCTCGAGGCGCTATGCCGAGGCATTCAAGATAATCACCGCAAGCGAGTTCAAGCCCATGAAGGAGTCCCATGTCTCTGCGTGACACCATCGAAGCGGCCCGCAAGGAGGCCGAGGAGGCGGGAAGCGTTCCCGCGGCAAGCCCCAAGGCATCCAAGGCCGGTGAGGCAGCCGACGGGGGAGACAAGCCCCACGCCGGATTTACCAGGCGCTCGGTCACGCGCGCTCGTCCCGCCCGCGAGGCGGCGTCGGGCGTGAGGGTCGTCTCGAGCGAGAAGGTGCGCCGCGGCAGCCAATCTGCCTCGGGCAAGGCCGAGAGCGAGATGACGAAGGAGGAGCGCAAGGCGGCACGCAACGCGCGGCGCGACGAGGAGGACCGCAGGGCCACGTTGTCCCGCGTTCTTCTCAACCAGCGTTCGGAGTTCAGGAAGAGCCAACGCGTCTGGTGGGCGCTCATCGGCTCCGGTCTTGTCATCACCCTGGTCACCTGGGCCATCACCTACTTCTACCCCGAGGCGGCGACCAACCCGTCATCGCCTGCCGGCATAGTCATGCTGGTCGCCATCGTGTTCGCGTACGTGGCGATCATCGCGGCCTTCGTGTACGACTGGCGCAAGGTGAGGCCCCTGCGTCGCGCTGCTGACGCGGAGGTGGCATCCATGAGCAGCAAGAAGGTCATGGCCCTTCTTGAGGCGGACGCCAAGCAGCTCGAGCAGGAGGGGAAGGCCAAGAAGAAGTAGGCCTTTCCGACCGTCGGGACATCCCGCGCTTGTCGGCACCGCATGCTCTGCAAAGTGCCGACAAGCGGGATATTCTTGTCTCGTATTCCCTCTCGCCCTACGTCTGTCGGCATTCAACTACCGGCAATGCAGGATGATCGGAGTTCGCGGCTCACGAGACTCCGACACGCCGCAATTACTGCGAGACGTGAAGCTTTGTGCTGCGCCCGCGGCCAGGTGATGGTAGAATGCCTTTGCATGGCCCCGTAGCTCAGGGGATAGAGCACAGGTTTCCTAAACCTGGTGTCGTTGGTTCGAATCCAATCGGGGTCACCAGAGAACAAGGCCTCGTATCGCACGCGCTGCGGTACGAGGCCTCTTCTTGTCTTGCCCGCCTCGTGCTCTTGGTGGTCGGACGGACAAGGGAACCCCCGCACCCAGATGGATGGATGCGGGGGTATTCGCACCGTCCGTCGGCGACGCCTACTTCGTCTCGGTCGAGCTGGAGGTGCCGCTGCTCTTGCCAGAGCTACCACCATCCGCCTCGCCCGCTCCATTCGTGCCAGAGCCGGACCCGGTGGAGACCACGATGGTCACGGTGCTTCCCGCCTTCGCGCTGCCGGTGGGGGACTGGCTGATCACGTTGCCCCGAGGGACGCTCGGGCTCGTGGCGTAGGTCGTGTTGACGAGGAAGCCCGCGTTGTCCAGGGCGCTCTGTGCCCCGTCCTCGCTGTAGCCCACCACGTTGGGGATGTTCTTGTCGGCGGGTCCCGTTGAGACCGTTATGGTGATGGTGCCGCCCTTCTCTGCGGTGCCGGTGGGAGACTGGCTGATGACCTCGCCCTCTTCGACGCTGTTGCTCGAGCTGCGCTGGACGCTCACGCCGAAGCCGCTGTTCTGGAGCGTGTTCCTCGCACTCTCTTCGCCGTAGCCCGTGACGTCGGGCACCTCGGCGGTCTCGACGCCCTTCGAGAGCTGGTAGGTTACGGTGTCACCTGCCTTGGCCGTGCTGTTGGCCGCGATGCTCTGCTGCGCGACTTTGCCCACCTCCACCTCGCTGCTATAGACGGAGTCGCCGGCCTGGCCCACGAGGTTCGCCTTGGCAAGGGCCTGCTCCGCCTCCGAGGGCGAGAGGTTCTTGAGATCGGGGACCACGACGTCCGCCGCGGGCTCGGGGCCCTTCGAGATGACGATGCTGATTTGGGTGCCACGCGCCTTCTCGAGACCTGCGTCGGGGCTCTGGTCCATCACCAGTCCAGATGCGACGGTGGAGCTGTAGGACTCCTTGACCGTGCCCCGTTCGAAAACCGAGGCGTCGATGGTTGCAAGAGCCTGCTCCTCGGTCAGGTTGGACAGGTTGGGAACGCTTGCGGTGGCGTTGCGGTTGGTGAGGAGGCTGGCTATCGCGACGATGGCGGCGATGAGCGCCAGGGTGACGAAGACGGTTCCCAAGACGAGCTTGCGCCTGCGGCCGTGTGCCTCGCGTTGTGCCTTCTCTCGCGCCTGCTCTGTCGCGCTTCGGGGCCGGCCGTGCCCGTTGGCCTGGATGCGGGGGATGGACTGGGTGCTGTTGACGGGTTGGAGGGGTGCCATGACTGGTGTGGTCGGAATCGCCGTCGTGGCCGTGGCGCTGCTCACCGCCTGCATCCTGCCAGCGAGGTAGTCGCGCAGGACGTGGTAGAGCTCGTCCGCCGTCTGGAAGCGTGCCTCGGGGTCCTTCTGCATGCACTTGAGGATGATTCCCTCGAGCGCGCTGTCCACGCTGGGGTTGAGCTGGCTGGGCGGCTTGGGCTGCTCGTTGACCTGCTTGAGGGCGACCGATATGGCATCGTCCCCGTCGAAGGGCACCTTGCCCGTGGCCGCCTCGTACATGACGATGCCCAGCGAGTAGATGTCCGTCGTGGGGCCGAGCTCCTTGCCCTGGGTCTGCTCGGGAGAGACGTAGTGGGCTGTGCCCAGCACTGAGTTGTCGGTGGTCAGATGGCTGTTCTTGGCACGCGCGATGCCAAAGTCCATCACCTTGATGTTGCCGTCAGGCTGCACCATGATGTTCTGCGGCTTGATGTCGCGGTGGATGATGTCGTGGCGGTGCGCGACGGAGAGCGCCTGCGCAATCTGCGAGCCCACCTGGGCGACCTTCTTGCCGTCCAGGGCGCCATGCCTGCGGATGCCGCTCTTGAGGTCGGTCCCGCGGAGGTACTCCATGACGATGTAGTAGGTGTCGCCGTCGCGCCCCCAGTCATAGACGGAGACGATGTAGGGGCTCTGCAGCGCCGCGGCCGCCTGGGCCTCCTGCTTGAAGCGCGCGGCGAACGACGCGTCACCCGCGTACTGAGGCAGCATGGTCTTGATGGCGACGGTCCTGCCCAGCACCTCGTCCAACCCGCGGTAGACCACGGCCATGCCGCCGGCACCAATCTTGTCCTGGACCGTGTAGCGTCCGCCTAGCACCCTGTCTGACATCATCTCTCCCATCGCATGCGCGGCAGCACCCGCGCCGTCTTACCACGTTCGAGGCAGGCAGCGCCCTCGCCTGCCGTACCCCCAGGCCCCTAGAGGTTCGCCCCTGCCGCCTGGACGCTCAGGCAGGAGGCGAGGACCTTGCCCGCCACCCTCGCAGCCCTGCCCTGCACGTCGTTGTCCTCGGACCCCTCGATGCAGACCGATATGGCCAGGGTTGGCTGGTCATAGGGGGCAAACCCGACGAAGAGCGAGTTGGCCACCGAGGAGCTGACCTCCGCGGTGCCCGTCTTGCCCGCCACCTTGACGCCGCTCACGCGCGCCGCGGTGCCGGTTCCGCCCTCGACCACCTGGAGCATCGCCTCCTTGACCGAGGCCGCCGTCTGGGCGGACACCGCCTGGCCCAGGGCCTTGGGCAGCGTCGTCGAGGAGGTGGTTCCCTCGGGGCTCAGGATGTGGTCCACGAGGTAGGGGTTCATGGCTATGCCGCCGTTGGCGATGGCCGCGGCCATCACGGCGTTCTGCATGACGGTGGTTTGGGGGCCAGCCGGGCTGTCGTGCATGCCCACGGGCTGTCCCACGGCGGCCCAGGCAGTCTCCCACTCGCTCATCTCGGCGGGGTCGGGCATGAGCGAGGCAATGGTTGAGAAGTCCTGGCCGATCTTGCTGCCGTAGCCGAAGGCCTTGGCATAGCTCACGAGGAGCTTCCCGCCGAGCTCCTGGCCTAGCTGGCCGAAGACCGTGTTGGCGGAGAAGGCCAGGGCCTCCTTGAGCGTGAGGGAGTCCCACTCCTCCTGGTCGACGTTGGTGATGTCAGCCCCGCCGATCGAGATGCTCGCGGGAGCCGGGAAGCTCGTGTCGAGCGTCGCCTTCTGGGAGTCAAGCGCGGCGGCGAGCGAGAGCACCTTGAAGGTGGACCCGGGGGTGTAGAGGGTCTGCGTCGAGCGGTCCATGAGGGAGCCCCCGCTGCCGTCCGACGTCATGACCTCCTCGATGCTGTCGTAGTCGTAGGAGGGCGCGGAGGCCTTCGCCAGCACGGCCCCCGTCGAGGGGTCGAGGACGACGATGGCGCCCCTCTCGCCCTCGAGCGCCGACTCGGCGGCGCGCTGCATCTGCGAGTTGATGGTGAGGACCACCGACGACCCGGGGTTGGCGATTCCGGCCATGGAGAAGAGCGCGGACTTCCAGCTCGAGTAGTCGGCCCTTCCGGTGAGTGCCTCGTTCATCGACGCCTCGACGCCCGTCGCGCCATAGCGGGTGGAGAGGTAGCCCACGGTGTGCGCGGCGAGCGCGCCAAGGGGATGGCGGCGCACGTAGCTGCCGTCCTCCTGGGGGGTAGACTCGGCGAGGGTCTGTCCGTCGGAGGTGATGATGGCCCCGCGCTGCACCTTGGCGCTCTTGGCGATGGTGTGATTGTTGTTGGGCAGCGACTGGTAGTAGTCGGCCTTCGCGACCTGCACATAGCTCAGGTTCGCCACCAGGGCGACGAACATGAGCGAGAAGACGGCGAGGAGCCTGACGAGGCGGTTGCCCAGGGCGACGCGGCCCAGTACGCCCGACTCGGGGGTGAGGATGCCGAAGCGTCCGCGCGCATGGGAGCCGTGCACGACCTCAGACGGGGCTTCGACGGACGCGACCTTGCCGGTTCCCGAGGCCTGGACCATGGCCTCGCGACCCGTGCCCTCGTCCCCGGTCTTGAGGAGCAGCGCGACGATCACGAAGCTTGCGAGGAGAGAGCTGCCCCCCTGGCTCATGAAGGGCAGGGTCACGCCCGTGAGGGGGAGCAGCCTGGTCACGCCTCCCACGATGAGGAAGGCCTGGAACACCAGGGCGGCCGTGAGACCCACGGCCGTGAAGGCGGCGACGTCCGACTTGGCGCGGGCCGCGGTGGCGAATCCCCGCACGGCGAGGAGCAGGTAGCAGATGAGGACGGCCGAACCGCCTAGGAGACCCATCTCCTCTCCGATGGCGGAGAAGATGAAGTCGGACTCGACCACCGGGATCAGCTTGGGCAGACCCTTGCCTATGCCGGCGCCGGTGAGCCCTCCGTCGGCGAGGGAGTACAGGGACTGGACGATCTGCAGGCCCGCGTTGCTGGGGTCCTTGAATGGGTCGAGCCAGATCTGCACGCGCGTCTGGACGTGGCTGAAGAGCACGTAGCAGAGCGCCCCGCCCACGGCCAGGAGGATGAGGAAGGCAAGCACGTAGCTCACGCGTCCCGTGCATACGTAGAGCATGATCACGAAGAAGGTGAAGAAGAGCAATGCGCTTCCCAGGTCGCGCTCGAAGATGACGATGAGCAGGGAGACGCCCCACATGACGAACATGGGTGCGAGCATACGGGGGTGGGGAAGCGAGAGCGGTCCCACCTTGCGGGTCGACGCGGAGAGGAGCTCGCGGTTCTCGGCCAGGTAGGCGGCCAGGAAGAGGACGACAAGCACCTTGGCGATCTCTCCGGGCTGGAAGGAGAGGCCGCCCAGCTGGAGCCAGAGCTTGGAGCCGCCCTTCTCGGTGCCCACGAGCATGGGCAGCAGGAGGAGGGCCACGCCCGCGACCCCCATCGTGTACTTGTACTCCGCGAGCGTGTCCACGCTGGGCACGGCGACGAGGACCGCCACCATGACGGCGACGGAGACGAAGAGCCACATGACCTGTCCGCCCGCGAGGTCGGGGGCGAGCCTTGACACGAAGGTGATGCCCACGCCCGAGAGCAGGAACACTATGGGAAGGATCGCTGGGTCGGCGCCGGGGGCGTAGATCCTGATGGCGACATGCGCCACCGCGAAGGCGGCGAAGAGCCCGATGGGCAGCGCGAGGGAGCCCAGGGTTACGGCGGCCTGTGCGTTTGCTATGTACATGGCATAGAGGAGCACGACGGGGACGGCCCCGAGGACGAGGAGCAGGAGCTCCGTGTTGCGCCTTGTGTTCGCATGGCGTTCTGCCACGTCACTCACCACCCTTGCCCGACGACCCCGAGCCGCCGCCCTCTTCTGGTGCGGCCTGTATCTCCTGCGGGCTCGAGACCTCGGTGCCGGCCGTGCTGCGGTCGGCGGTGACGGCGGCGGAGCTCTTGTCAGAGTCGATCTGGTCGCGGTAGCCCTCTATGGCCTCGCGGGCCTCCTCCTCGCTGTTGACCAGGATGCCGCTCCTGAGGCGGTCCTGGATCGCGAGGGGGAGGTCGCTGGTCTTGACCGAGGAGGTCTCGGCCAGGCTCGAGAGCGGGATTCCCAGGAAGCTGCCCTCCATGCCGTGGTAGATGCCCACGGTCCCATCGTTGTCGCCCAGGTACCAGGAGCTGCCCACGAGCTCCGCCCCCAGCGCGGCAAGGACCACGACGAGAGCGAGAAGCGCGCCGACGATCCCCATGGCGACCCTCCGGCGGCGGTGGAAGTGCGCCTCGACCATGCCGTCGTCCGTCACGTCCACGACCACGATGGTCACGTTGTCGTGCCCGCCCGCGGCGAGCGCGGCAGACATCAGGTTGTCGGCCGCCATCTGTGGCAGGGGGGACGAGACCGCGATTGCCTCGATCTCCGAGTCCTCGACCATGGACGAGAGGCCGTCGGAGCAGAGGATGACGCGGTCTCCGGCAGTGACGTCCAGGGTGAAGTGGTCTGCGTACATGTCTGGGTCGGAGCCCAGGGCGCGCGTGATCACGGACCTGGAGGGATGCACCCGCGCCTCGTCGGCGGTTATCTCGCCCGCATCGACAAGCTCCTCGACGTAGGAATGGTCGTGCGTGAGCCTGACGAGGGTCCCGTGGTGCAGGAGGTAGATGCGCGAGTCGCCCACGTGGGCTATGGCCATCTTGCCGTTCTCCACGAGGACGCAGGATGCCGTGCAGCCCATGCCGGGCTTGCCCAGCCCCTCGGCCGCCCCCTGGATGACGGCGAGGTTGGCCGCCTCCACGGCCGCGCCCAGGAGCACGTCGTCCGCATGGAGGGGCAGCCGGGAACCGATGGTCTCCACGGCTATGGAGCTTGCCACCTCGCCGGCGGCGTGCCCGCCCATGCCGTCGCACACAGCGAAGGCGGGGGGTTGCACCAGGAAGGAGTCCTCGTTGTGGGCGCGCACCAGGCCGATGTCCGTGCGCGAGCCCCACGAGAGCTTGGTCGTGGAACCGCTCTTGGACTCGCTTCCCTCGCGCGACCCTACCGCGACGGTGTCGTGGCCGGGGCTGTTGACGGGCTGGGCCGCCTCGCCCTCGCCCCCGCCGCGCAGGATTCGCTCGAGCTCGTCCCTATGTAGGGGAAACGGGCTCATCGGCGGCTCACGCGCATGACGGCGTTGCCAACCTGGATCTCGTCGCCGTCGCGCAGGGTCACGGGCTGGGCTATGGGGTGGCCGTTCACCAGGGTCCCGTTGGTCGAGTTGAGGTCCTCGAGCACGAGGGCCGGTCCCTGTAGGGTGAAGCGGGCGTGGGAGGATGAGACGAAGGGCTCGTCAATCACGATGTCGGACGAGGGGGAGCGTCCCACGATGACGGGTCCGAGCATGTCCACGTGCAGGCCGCGCAGGGACCTCTCGCCCTTCTCGACGTCGACCGACCAGATGGCCGAGTCGCGCCTCTGGCCGCGGACGAGGCCTATGCCCGTCTTCATCACGGCAAAGAGGAAGAGGTAGAGGAGGATGACGAGCGCGATGCGCCCGCCAAAGAGGACGAGGTCTATCATGCGCGGCTCTCTCTGAACTCAAGGTTCATGAGCCCCAGGGTGATGAGGTCGCCGTCCCTCAGGATGCAGCTGTCGACGTCGATGTCGTTGACCCTGGTCCCGTTGGTGGACCCAAGGTCGGCGATGCGCCAGTCGCGGCCGTCGTAGCTTAGCTCGGCGTGCCTGCGCGAGACGTTGGGGTCACGCAGCACGATGCCGCCCTGGGTGCGCTCCCTGCCGATGATGGTGACCGGTGCGCCGCCGGTGTAAGTGCGCCCGCTCTGGTGGTCGATGAGCAGGCAGCTGGGAACCTCCTTCGGAAGCTCGCGGGACGTCTGGGCGCGCTGGGGGTTGACGAGGGGGACGCTGCGGCGGACGGTCGGGGGGATGTCCATGGCGGGCGATGCGGGCGCCACGTCCTCGGCCGCGACTCCCGCCTCCTGNCATGAAGCGCGCGAGGGGCCTGCCCACGAAGGCGTAGCCCTTGGCGTCTGCCTGGGCCTCGACGAAGCCGCAGACCTCGTCGGTGAGCTCGCGGTACAGCGGCCGCATGGCCGCGTCGTCCGCGGGGGCGACGAGAATGGTGTACAGGGCGGGCGCGGTGTCCACGCCGTCGATCTGGAAGGTCTCCGCCTCCATGGCCCGCGCGGCGCGCTTCGCGAGCTTCTTGAACGAGAACGGGGCGGGCTTTCCCGACGCGCCGGCGCCGAAGGCGTCGCTCACGCGGCTCTCGAAGGTCCTAAGCAGATTCATGGAACTCACCAGCCCCCTCGGGTGCGGGAATAGGGCCATTCAGCCTGACGGCAAGACACAAAATCACACAACAGACTACCGCAACGACGGTGGCCGGCCAGCTCGGGGCCACCCAGGTGCCCCCATTTTCCATCCGCGCGGCGACTGCCCTGACGCCGACAGAGCCTCCAAGGGCAAGCAGTTGTGCCAGGTACTGGGCGGCGGGAGTCTCCCTCCAATGGGCGAGCAGCGAGGCCAGCCCGGCAACCGCGGCGCCACCGGCCAGGACCAGCCAGGAGCTGGGTCGGAGGGCCAGGTCGAAGAGGGCGCGCGTCACCGCGGGCGCGTCGAAGCCGAGCCGCCACGAGCTCATGAGGCAGTGGGCGAAGGCCCAGCCCGCCGCCGTGGCGAGGGCGGCACGCGGCGGTCCGAGGACCGACGTCGCAAGGGGGAGCCCCGCCAGCGGGCTCTGGGCGAGGGAGGGGAGGAGGAGGGTCAGGCTGCCGAGCGGGTCCCTTCTCCCCTCGCGGGCCCACCAGACGAGGAAGGCCAGCGCCAGCGCCATGGGGAGGGCAAGGCCCGTGACCGTGGACTGGTCGAAGAGGCTGGCGCAGAGGCAGAGCGTCGCGAGGAGCCCTCCCAGCGGGGTCCAGGCCGCCGTCAGGCCGGCGCAGGCAAGCGCCAGCCACGGCCTCCACGATGCCTGTGCGAGCTCGACCCCGCCCAGGGCCACCCAGGTCGCGGCGAGGGCTGCTAGGGAGCAGCCAGCGCGTGTGACGAGTTGCGGGAGCCAGGGGTAGCGGTACGAGAGGGACAGCTCCTCGTAGGGCCGTTCCAGGGAGCCCGCCCCGTCCTCGTCCGCGTCTTGCTCCATGAGTGCGCTCAGCGACTCGGCGCCCGCCTCGGCGTCTCCCAGCGCGAAGGAGAGCTCGTCCCTGAAGGCCTCGACGGTAGGGACCCTCCCCGCGGGACTGGGGCTCAGCGCCTGGCACATCACCTCGTCGGCCATGCCGGCGAGGCTGGGGTCGAGCTTGGCGAGGGTGGACTTGGGGCCCTTCTCGATCTTCTTGAGCGAGAGCTCCGCGCTTGGCGCCGCGAAGGGGTTCTCGCCCGTGAGGGCCTGCCAGACCACCACCGCGAGTGAGAAGATGTCGCTGCGCTCGTCGACGAGCCCCCCCTCGATCTGCTCGGGGGGCATGTAGCCCACGGTGCCGCCGCGCGCGTCGCCGAAGCCGGTTGCCGAGGCAAGCGTTGCCATGCCAAAGTCACAGAGCTTTATGGTTCCCGAGCGCTCAATCATTATGTTGGTGGGCTTGATGTCCAGGTGGAGAACGCCGTTCTCGTGCGCGAAGGCCAAGGCGTCCCCGACGGACCTCACCAGGTGGGCACACTCGTCGTTGGTGAGGGTCCCTCCCTCCACCCGCGCGAGGAGCTCGGACAGGGTGAGGCCGTCCACGTACTCCATGACCAGGTAGGCCCAGTGGCGGTCGGCCTCGAAGTCGAACATCGTGACGATGTTGGGGTGGGCCAGCATGCTGGAGGTGCGTGCCTCCGCAAGGGCCTCCATCACCGTGGACGTGCCCGCGGCGCCCGTCCCCTGGGCCACGAGCGGCATGCGTTTGATGGCGACGCGGCGCTGGAGGCGGGTGTCCCAGCAGGTGAGGACCGTGCCAAAGCCACCGACGGTGCCCGGGTGCATGACGCGGTAACGCCCCAGCAGGAGCTGGTCGCGCGTCTGTTGCTCGTATGTCTGGCCGTATGGTGCCGAAGAGGCACCCCTGGCTCCCAGCGTGTCTGCCATGGCTCGGGTCTCGTTTCGATTTAGCTGCTTTGCTCAAGAGCCATCCGTGTCTACCCATTCTAGCGCCCAACGCGCCGCGGCGGCGGTTTTTGCGAAACGAGGGCAGATTTCTGTTGCACGCCATCGGAAGGTGGTAGTAGAATCCATGCCTACGCGGGCGTGGCGGAATTGGCAGACGCGTACGGTTCAGGTCCGTATGAGAGCAATCTCATGAAGGTTCAAGTCCTTTCGCCCGCACCATGATTGCTTGGCCCCGGTTTCGTCCGGGGCTTTTTTTGTGCCCGGAGTCGCCGCTCGAATCTCCACCAAAGGACAAGAAGTCGGGGGAGAGGGGCATGCCCCTCTCCCCCGTGGGTCTGCGTCAGGTCGGGCGTGCCTACTTGTTGTCGTCCTCGAAGTCGCTCCAGCCGCTCTCCGAGTCATCCTCGTCGAAGTCGAAGAGGTCCCAGTCGCCCTCGGACTTCTTGTGGTTCTTGTACAGGGCACGAGTGCGTCGCTCGAGCACGAGGGAGATGATCAGGAAGAGGACGATTCCGCCCAGGATGAGGGCCAACACGCCTGGGCGCGTCCCGAAGAGCCAGCTGAAGAAGTCCATGACGTGCCCTTTCCATAGCATGCGCGGCCCTGCGTGCCGCGCGCTCGTCCAAAAGCAGCACAAGTATATACTTGCGATACGTGCGCGACCTTGCGCCAGGGGTTGGGGCGCCGCACCCGAACCCAAAAGAATCCAGACCATGAGGGGAACGACATGCTCGACATCAAGTTCGTCAGGGAGAATCCCGACGCCATCGATAGGTCCTGCGAGTCCAGGCAGAACGCCCACTGGGACCGCAGGCGCTTCTTCGAGCTGGACGACGAGCGCCGCCAGACTATCGTGGAGGTGGAGGCGCTCCAGGCGGAGCGCAACGCCGCCTCCAAGCAGATTGGCCAGCTCATGCGTGAGGGCCGGAACGAGGAGGCCGAGGCGGCCAAGGCCAAGGTCGCCGCGGGCAAGAGCCGCATCGCCGAGCTTGACGAGCGCAGGGGGGCGCTGGACAAGGAGCTCTTCGACCTCGTGGCCGCCATACCCAACATCCCTGACCCCAGCGTCCCCTATGGCAAGGACGACTCCGACAACCCGGAGGTCCGTCGCTGGGGCACCCCGCGCGAGTTCGACTTCGAGCCCAAGGCCCACTGGGACCTCGGCCCGTCGACGGGCATGATCGACTTCGATCGCGGCGTGAAGCTCGCCGGCGCCCGCTTCTACCTCCTGGGCGGCATGGGGGCCCGCATGGAGAGGGCCCTGATCAACTTCTTCATCGACATGCACGACAGGGCGGGGTTCAAGGAGTGGTGGCCCCCCGTCATCACCAACCATGACTCCCTCTTTGGCACGGGCCAGCTGCCCAAGTTCGACGAGGACCTCTATCACGTGCGCCCCGACCTCTACCTCATCCCCACGGCCGAGGTGCAGCTCACCAACATCCACCGCGACGAGGTGCTCGACGCGAGCCAGCTCCCCCTGCTCTACACGGCCTTCACCCCCTGCTTCCGCGAGGAGGCGGGCTCCGCAGGCCGCGACACCCGCGGAATCATCCGCGTGCACGAGTTCGACAAGGTGGAGATGGTCAAGTTCGCCAAGCCCGAGGACTCCATGAACCAGCTCGAGAGCATGGTCGCCGAGGCGGAGCTCTGCCTCCAGACCCTGGGCCTTCCCTACCATGTGGTCACCCTCTGCACCGGCGACATAGGCTTCAGCGCCCGCAAGTGCTACGACATCGAAGTCTGGCTCCCCAGCTACGACAACTACAAGGAGATCTCCTCCTGCTCCAACTGCTGGGACTTCCAGGCTCGTCGCGCCAACATCCGCTACCGCGACCCCTCCGAGTTCAAGGGCACCCGCTACGTGCACACGCTCAACGGCTCGGGGCTTGCCGTCGGACGCACCATGGCAGCCATCATGGAGAACTACCAGAACGCCGACGGTAGCATCACCATCCCCGAGGCGCTCGTGCCCTATATGGGCGGCGTGGAGGTCATCAAGCCCGATGCGTAGCATCGGAAGGACATGCATGAGGTCGAGAGGCGTCCTTCGGGGCGCCTCTTCCTCCCCCGCCCGACCCGCTCGATAAAACAGAACATATGTTCTGTTTTTCTGATACAATGGGGGCAGGGCGAGAGAAGGGGAGAGAATGCGCAGGCCGAGAAGAGAATTGCTTCACAGCCGTCAGGAGGGCCAGGAGGAGCGCCATCACCTGTACGAGGAGTCCGCAGGGCAGATTTCCATAGTGGAACGCAGCATGGGGCCCGTGACGAGTGCGGTCTTCGGCATGCCCCTCCACAGGCACAGGATTCTGGTGGAGAAGGGGCTCGTCGGGCGGCTCGTGGAGCTGCTGGGCGGAACGGAGGGCGAAGGCACCACGGTCTCTCTGGCCCGCTACTTCGAGGAGGGCCACTGCCTTCTCGACCTGGAGGACGCGATGGATAGGGCGGGCCTTCCCTATGCCTACGAGGCTCAACGTTCGGGCTACGTGATCTTCAGGCCCAGTGGGGAGGAGCTCCGCCTCGCCCTCGATGCATAGGCAAGCGGGCAACTTGTCATGGGGTAGCTTGCGGGTGGCATGTGGAAGGGCATGAAAAAAGCCACCTGCCCGAGCAGGTGGCTTTGCATTCGCTGGTGCGGCGTACAGGATTCGAACCTGTGACGTTCTGATTCGTAGTCAGACCCTCTATCCAGCTGAGGTAACGCCGCGTTGCAGGAATTAGAATGCCATCCCCACCACCATGAGTCAAGCGAGAATCTTGAAAAATTTAGGAGAACACAAGAAATGCCTGGTAGAAGCTAGAAAACTTTTTGTGTAGATGCACCTCTAAGTCTATGCCCGGAAATAAAGAAAAAGCCTGGGACGCGTCGCGTCCCAGGCAGCAGAATCTGGCGGAGAGCTGGGGATTCGAAGCCCGAAATCACACTACTTTACCTGTTAAAACGCCGTGCCATGGGCTAATGGTGGGTCAATGGATGAAAGAATGGGCGGTATTACATCCTCCACTCCGCGTGCCAAATCGTCCGTGCTGGGCCTCACGTAGCGCCTCAGCGTGGTCACGATGTTCGAGTGGCCCAGGATGCGCGAGAGGTCCTCAACGCGCCCCCCGGCATGGAGGTAGCTCGTGGCGTAGGAGTGGCGGCAGTTCTCGATCGTGACGTGCGGCACGTCCATCCCGCGCTCGTCGCACCAGCGCAGGAACGCCGCCCACCGCCGTTTGGCAGTGGCGGGCGAGACGCGACCTCCCGACTTGCCCAGCAGCACGGGGCCCACGCGCACCACGCCGCCCTGTGTGCGGGCCCGCGCGAGGATGCCCGCCATGTCGGCGGGGATGGGCACGACGCGCTCGGAGTTCGCCGTCTTAGGCTCCTTGAGGTCGTGGCCGCCCTCCCGCCTCGAGACGGCGAGGTAGGCCCTGCGCACGTGGCAGGAGCGCACGGCGAGGTCAACGTCCGCCCAGTCGAGGCCATAGCGCTCCTCCGGCCTCAGGCCCATCAGGAGGCCCAGGGAGCCGAGCAGCAGGCAGAACCCGCCATCAACCGCCACGTACGATTCGAGGGCCGAGAGCAGGGGTCCCATCGCCTCGTAGGTGGTGATGACGAGCCCGTTGTCGCGCCGCCTGCCAGCTGGCGGCAGGACGTAGGCGGCGCGGGCCACGTTGCCCGTCAGGATGCCGTCGCCCATCGCCTGGGAGAGGATGGTCCCGAGCGTTCCCAGCGCCTTCTCGGCCACGCGACGGGTCCCGCAGCCGTCCACCATGCGCTGGACCATGGGGCGCGTGATGTCGCGCAGGTCCATCCCGCCGAAAGCCGGACGCAGGCGCAGCCGCAGCTCCTTCTCGTAGGTGTCGCGCGTGGACGCGGCGAGGCGAGCCGTGGAGGGCCACCACCATCGGTCCACGTAGTCGGAGAAGGTGCAGCGCCCCGAGCGGCCGCGGCGGGCGTCGCGCAGGGCCACGAGCTTCGCCTGCTCGACCTTCGCCTCGCGCATCGTGCGGCAGGTGACCTTCTTGCGGTCTCGCCTGCCGTCCAGGGTGAATCCCACGTACTCCTGGACGTCGTAGACCACCTTGCCGCTCTTGAGGGTGCGCTTGGAGATGGACATGGGTTGACTCCTTCCGAGGGAAGGGATGGAACTCTGGGGGCGAGCGGGCTAGTTTGTGAAATTCCCTGGATTGTGCTCGAGCGAGAACTTGTAGTATTTCGCGGCAAAGTCGGCGAGTCCGATGACGTCCGTCGGCTCAGAGATCGCGGCCTTCCAAAATCCCTGCCGCTTGTTCTTTTGCGCCGCGAAGAGCGGGGAGTCCGCCAGGGCGTCGCGGTCATCGCCAATGACGCTCACCGACGCCCACCTCGCCCTCGGGGAGAACTTGAACCTGATCAGGTCGAGGTCGAACTCGCCGCCATGGGCGACCACCGTGGCGTAGCTGTCGCTCTTCCGCACGACGCGCAGAAGCTCCCTGGGGACCCCGCGCTCGGCGAGGGCGATGACGGCGACGTCCGCCAGCCACTTCTCCTCCGCCGTGAGGTCGAGGTCGCGCTCCTCGCCGTAGTGGGCAATCTCGAACGTGTATGACATGCCAACCCCCTCAGAACTCCCACTCGAACGGGATGGTGTACCAGATCACGCGTCCGATGATGGTTATGGTCTCCGTCCCCTCCACAGTGGCGTCGTACACCATCGGATGGAAGGTCGGGTCGGTCGAGTCCGGGTCAAGCTCAAGCCCGTTCTCGAGCCTCCTGACGCGCTTCACGGTGGCGTCGTAGCCGTTGACGCAGACAGCGTAGACCGAGCCATCGAGGATCGGCTCCCTTAGCGTCGGGTCGACCAGGGCGAGACTCCCGTTCGGAAGGACCCTGTTCATCGACTCGCCGTAAACCTCCAGGAAGAATGCCTTGGGATGGCGTTTTGTCAGGAACGTCGGGCAGGGGAAGCCGTAGTCGCCCTCCTCCATCTCGAGCGGCATCCCAGCCGCGATCTTACCGTACACCCTGAGCTCCTCGCTCGAGAATTCCTCCTCGTCGCGGGTGGGTATGTACCTGGCGAAGAGGGTCGGCATTGAAATGTTAAACAGCTTTGATATTTCTTCCATACGCTCGAAGTCGGGAAGCGTTCCCGATGTTTCCCAGGCACCGACTGTGCTTTTTGCAATGTCGAGTCTGGCGGCCAAATCTCGCTGTGTCATTCCATGCTCAGCGCGCAATCTGGCGATGTTGTCTCCGAAAACACTACTCATGCTGCCCCTTCTTCTGCGAGAACTCTGTTTGGCCATCATCGTTGGTCATCTTTGCTTGCATCATACAAAACGGGACGAAAATATTAGCCAGATATATTGACTAGCCATTTATATTGGCCTAATATCCTTGTTGCCCGATAATTTCGGCCAACAAGGAGGTGAGAGACATGGATGGCAGCATGGTGCGAGAGATGCGTAAAAGGAGCCACAAGACGCTCCGGCAAATCTCGATCGAGAGCAACGTGACCGAGAACCAGATCCTGAACATCGAGACTGGCAAGACAGCAAACCCTGGGATAGTCACGCTCGCCGCGCTTGCGGCGGCAATGGACTGTTCTGTCAGCGACTTCATGGGCCGCGCGGCGACCCGCTAATCAACCATCCACAATCCACCGCACCACCGATCCCCACGGGGGCTGGGCGGAGCCTTGCACCTTGACAACGGAAGACCGGATTTGGCCCGAACCAGGGGAGCTGGCGGGGCCTGCAATCCGCACGTTGGCGGCCCTCACGGAAGAACCGCCATTGCACTGCAAGCGAAGAGAAATCGGAGCAACAAATGGACGAGAAGAACGACAGGATAACCAAGAAGCTGCGCGTCGAGGTCAAGACCGACGGCATCGACGAGCTCAACGCGAAGCTGGAGCGCGCGACCGTCCTGGCCCGCGCGCTCAACGACGAGCTTGGCGCCCTCACCGCCCGTGCCCGCAACGAGGGCGACGGGGCCTAGCCGACCGTGACGACCAATAACTCAATGGAACGGGAGGTGAGAGGCATGTCGAAAAGTCGGATGCGCGAGATGCGCGACCGCTGCGGGAAGTCGCTGATGCGGGTCCACCGCGAGACTGGCATCCCCTACGTGACGCTCCAGCGTTGGGAGTCGGGGGGAATCGCCAAGGCCCCGCTGGGCAGGGCGCTGGCCGTGGCCAAGGCCATCGGCTGCGACGTGGCCGACCTGATTTCCGAGTAAAGAGAGCGCCCACCAACTGCTGGAACAGCTGGCGGGCATGTCCATCACATGGAGGTGAAAGTGGACACGGAGATTGTACCGCAGGGGGCCTGCCCCCTCTACCTCACCGTCGAGGAGGCGGCGCGCTACGCGGGCATAGGCGTCAACGCCATGCGCGCGTTCGTTGACTCCCACGACCCGCCGCCCATCCTCGAGATAGGCAGCAGCAGGAACAAGCGCAAGTACGTGGAGCGAGACGGCCTGGCCCGCTACCTGAGGGCCAAGCAGACGTGGAGCTACCAACAAAAGTAACCAAACAACGGCAAACGAACACCGTGCCCCTCCCGCGAGGCCCGCCCGCTCCTCCCGAGCGGCGTGCACAGGGCCGCAGGGGGCCGCAACGGCGCCGCCGCCGTGCTGGGCGGCGTGGCGTCACTCCTTTCCGCGCACGTGGCGCCCTGACCAGGCGGGCCGCGCGGGGGAGGGCACGGGGGATGGGAGGACGGATGGCAAGACGGACGTCGCGGGGAGAGGACGCCCACCCGGCGGCAAGACTCGCTCTCGCGCTTCTGGCCCTGGCCGCGTTCCTCGCGGCCTTCGCCCTGGCGGGGACGTCGGACTACGAGAGCATGCGTGCCTGCGAGGGCGCGCGAGAGACGATGGAGGCGATGACATGGCGGAGCCGGTGAGGATTGACGCGCTCGAGCTCGAGAACGTCAAGAGGGTGCGCGTGGTCGAGATGGAGCCGAGCCCCGAGGGGCTGACGGTCATCGGCGGGCGCAACGGCCAGGGGAAGACCAGCGTCCTGGACGCCATCGCGTGGGCGCTGGGCGGCAACAAGAGGCGCCCGGACGAGCCGAACCGTCGCGGGGCGGCCACCCCCGCGAGGCTGCGCGTCGAGCTGTCAAACGGCCTGGTGGTCGAGCGCAAGGGGAAGAACGGCGCCCTCCACGTGACGGACGAGAGTGGCAGGAAGGCGGGGCAGGCGCTCCTCGACGAGTTCGTGGGGCAGCTCGCCATCGACCTGCCGCGCTTCATGGCGGGCTCCGACGCCGACAAGGCCACTGCGCTGCTCCAGACGCTGGGAATCGACGAGGAGCTGGCCCGCGTCGACGGCCAGATTCGCGGGGCCTACCAGGACAGGCAGCTGGTCGGGCGAGACGCCAAGGCAAAGCGCGCCCACGCCGACAGGCTGCCCCACCACGACGACGCCCCCGAGGAGCCGGTGAGCGTGGCCGAGCTCGTGGCCGAGCAGCAGGAGATCCTGGCGCGCAACGGCGAGAGGCAGGCCAAGAGGGCCCGCGCGTCCGAGCTGGCGCGCGCCGTCGAGGCGGACCGCGCCACCGTGGACGCCCTCAGGACGGCCGTCGAGGAGGCCGAGACCGCGCTCAGGGCGGCGCACGCGAGGCTCGAGGAGGCCAACGACCGCCTGACCAAGGACGCCGCCGACGCCCGCGACGCCGCGAAGACCGCCGAGGAGCTCGAGGACGAGTCGACCGCCGAGGTCGAAGCGGCCATCGCCCGCGTCGAGGAGACCAACGCCCGCGTCCGCGAGAACCAGGCCAAGGCCCAGGCCGCAGCGGCCGCCGCCGTGGCCGAGGCGGAGTACGAGCGCCTGGACGGCGAGGTCGAGCGCCTGAGGGACGAGAGGCGCGCGCTCCTGGACGGGGCGCCGCTGCCCCTGCCCGGCCTCTCGATAGACGAGGACGGGCGGCTCACCTACCTGGGGGCCACCTGGGGCGACATGAGCGGCTCCGAGCAGATGCGCGTGGCAGCGGCCGTGGCGCGGGCCGCCAAGCCGGAGTGCGGCTTCGTGCTCGTCGACAAGCTCGAGCAGATGGACCCCCAGACGCTCGCTGAGTTCGGAGCGTGGGCGCAGGCGGAGGGCCTCCAGGTCATCGGGACCCGCGTGGCCACGGACGGCACCTGCGACCTCGTCATCGAGGACGGGCGCGTGGTGGGGGCCGACGTCTCGGACCCGGAGCCAGAGAAGAAGAAGGAAGAGAAGCCGGAGAAGAAGTGGAGGATCTAAACATGCCGGCACTCATAGATCTTGCTGGCAAGAGGTTTGGAAGGTTGACAGTCATAAAGCGCACCGGAACGCGCAGCCATCACCCGCTATGGCTTTGTCGATGCGATTGCGGAAACGAGATTGAGGTAACCACAGCAAGCCTGCAAAGTGGCGCAACAAGAAGCTGCGGCTGTCTGAGAAAAGAACTCGCCGCAGGAAAAGCGAAAAAGGCGGGAAATGTGAGAGGCGTCCAGCTTGTGAAGCATGGTCATGCTGGAGAACGCCTATATGGCGTCTGGAAGTCAATGAGACAACGCTGCAATAACCCACACAACAAGTTTTATGCCGACTACGGAGGGCGCGGAATCAACGTCTGTCCCGAATGGGACGACTACGCGAAGTTTCGTTCATGGGCAATGTCACATGGATATAGGCCAGATGCCGCATTCGGAGAAACGACGCTCGACCGCGCAGACAACATGCGTGGCTACTCGCCAGACAACTGTAGGTTCGTTGACCTCAAAAAGCAGGCAAACAACAGGAGGAAGAGAGGTACGGGCAATGCCAAGGTACGAGCTTAGTTGTGGAGTCAAGCAGACGGCGCTGAAGATTCTCGTGTACGGCCCCGAGGGACTGGGCAAGTCAACGCTCGCTGCTGAGTTCCCGTCGCCGGTGTTCATCGACGTGGAGGGAGGGACGAACCAACTTCCTGTGGCTCGACTTCCAAGGCCGACGAGCTGGGAAATGCTGCTTGACGAAGTAAGGGCGACCCGCGACGGTGACGTACCATCATGCTCAACGCTTGTGGTAGACACCGCCGACGCCGCCGAGAAGCTATGCGTATCGCACCTGTGTGCGAAGCACGGATGGGACGGAATCGAGGGCATATCCTACGGCAAGGGATACACCTACCTAATGGAGGAATTCGGAAAGCTGCTGGATCTGCTTTCCGAGGTGTCGGAGCGCGGACGCAACGTAACCCTTGTAAGCCACGCCGCGATGCGTAAGTTCGAGCGCCCGGACGAGTCTGGCGCTTACGACCGCTTCGAACTGAAATTGACCAAGAAGGTCGCGCCCATGGCTAAGGAATGGGCAGACATGGTGCTCTTTTGCGACTACAAGACCAGGATCATAAAGGACAAAAGCGGAAAAGCAAAAGCCACCGGTGGATCGCGCGTAATACGCACCTCACACAATCCATGCTGGGACGCCAAGAATCGCTTCGGTTTCCCGGAGGAACTCCCGCTCGAACTCGGAAAGCTACCGACTGAGCTGGCCGAAGTAATCCCCGACCTCATGGCCGAGACGGCCACGGAGAAAAAGCCTGCGCCAAAACAAAGCAAGTCCGCAAAGAAGGCCGCGAAGCCAAAGGGACAGGCGGCCGGCACCCCGGCGGGAGACGCCTACGAGCGCCCGGGATACCCGGCGCGCATGAGCGCCCTCGCGGACCTCATGGAGCGCGACCAGGTGACCGACGCCGAGCTGAGGCAGGCCGTGGGCCAGACCGGCAACTTCCCCGAGGAGTGCGACCCCGTCGACTACGAGCAGGGGTATGTGGACTTCCTCGTGTCCAACTGGGCGCCGATGCTGGCGCGTGTCAAGGACAACCGCGTCGACGTCCCCTTCGACTAGCGAGACAAACAACACGTACGGAAAGACGACCAGAAAGAGGTACCGAGAATGGCAATCGAGAACGAGGCGCTGGACTGGGACGAGCCGATAGAGGCCCAGGATTCGCAGTTCACGCTGCTCACGCCGGGGGAGTACGTCTTCCGCGTGGACGACTTCGAGCGCGGGCACTTCGACGGCAGCGACAAGATGCAGGCGTGCCCCATGGCCACGCTGACGCTCGCGTGCGCCAACGCCAGGGGCGAGCAGGCGAGCGTCAAGACGCGGCTGTACCTCAACCGCCGCCAGCAGTGGAAGCTCACGCAGTTCTTCAAGTCCTGCGGGCTCATCCCCGCCGGGGCCGAGGGGCAGACGCGCCTGCCATGGGACAGGGTGCTGGGGGCGCAGGGCCACTGCAAGGTAAAGACGCGCACCTACGACGGCAAGGAGTACAACGAGGTGGACTCATTCCTCGCGCCCAAGGCCGCGCCCTCCGCTGGGTACAGGGCGTAGCCATGGGGCTGCGACCGTACCAGAGACAGGCGGTCGAGTCGGTGTTCCGCGAGTGGGGGTGCGGCCACCGCCGCACCCTCCTCGTGCAGGCCACGGGCACCGGCAAGACCATCGTCTTCGCAGAGATTGCCCGGCAGGTGGCGGAGCGCGGGGGCAGGACCCTCGTGCTCGCCCACCGGGGGGAGCTCCTCGACCAGGCGGCGGACAAGATCAGGAGGACGACCGGGCTGGGATGCGCCGTCGAGAGGGCGCAGGAGTCGAGCCTTGGCGCGTGGAACCGCGTCACCGTCGGGTCCGTCCAGTCACTCATGCGCGAGGACAGGCTCTCGCGCTTCGCGCCGGACCGCTTCGGCGCGATCGTGGTGGACGAGGCCCACCACAGCCTGGCCGACGGGTACATGCGCGTCCTCGAGCACTTCTCGGGTGCCAACGTCCTGGGCGTCACCGCGACAGCCGACCGCGCCGACAGGCGCGACCTGGGCGAGGTGTTCGACAGCGTGGCCTTCGAGTACCAGCTCCCGCAGGCGATCAAGGACGGGTACCTCTGCCCCATCGAGGCGCAGACGGTGCCATTCGACATCGACATCTCACGCGTCGGCACCTCCCATGGCGACTTCGTGGCGGGGCAGCTCGGCGACGCCCTGGAGCCGTACCTGGACGGCATCGCCGACAGGATGGCGGAGCTCTGCCGGGACCGCAGGACCGTGGTCTTCCTGCCGCTCGTGAGGACGGCCAAGGCGTTCGCCGAGATGCTCAATGGCCGTGGGCTCCTCGCCTTCGAGGCGGACGGCCAGAGCGAGGACAGGCAAGAGGTGCTCGAGGCGTTCGCAGGAGCGGGGCACGGCTCCGTGCTCTGCAACAGCATGCTGCTCACCGAGGGATGGGACTGCCCGTCCGTTGACTGCGTTGTGGTGCTCAGGCCCACCAAGAGCCGGAGCCTCTACGCCCAGATGGTCGGGCGCGGAACCCGCCTCTCGCCCGAGACGGGCAAGCAGGGGCTGCTCCTGCTGGACTTTCTGTGGATGACCGGTCGCCACGAGCTGGTCAGGCCAGCCGCGCTCTTCGCCAGGACCGCCGAGGGCGCCGCGAGGGCCACCGAGGCGATGGCGGAGGACGGGGGCCCCTGCGACCTCATGGGCGAGGTGGACGAGGGGGAGCGCGACGCACAGGCCGAGCGCGAGGAGGCGCTGGCACGCGAGTTGGAGGCCGTCCGCCACCGCAAGGCCCGCCTGGTGGACCCCCTGCAGTACGAGATGAGCATCTGCGACGAGGACCTCACGACCTACGAGCCGACCTTCGCGTGGGAGATGGACGAGGCCACGGACGCGCAGAGGGAGGCGCTCGAGAGGTGGGGCATCGACCCCGACGGCATGGGCGCCGGCAAGGCGTCGCTCATGCTCGAGCGCCTCGCCAAGCGCAGGGACGCCGGCATGGCCACGCCCAAGCAGGTGCGGATGCTCGAGCGAAAGGGCTTCAGGCACCCCGGCACCTGGACCTTCGCGGCAGCCAGCGACATGATGGGCCGTCTCGCGGCCAACCGATGGCGCGTGCCCACCGGAGTCGACCCCACAACCTACGAGCCGGACGCGGAGCCGGCGAGACTCGATTGGAGCACCTCATGACGATAACCAGCGAAACAATCCGCAAGGCCGCGCAGGTCGCGCGGGACAACAGGCTCGAAACCAGCGACGCGGCGCTCGAGGTCGCAATGATGCTCGGCACCGACACGTCCGGCGGCGGCTACGTCGCCGACGCCCTCGCCGACGGCCTGGTCCGTGTGGCCGACGCGATGGACGCGATGATGCCGCTGCCCGTGGGCGCGGACGGGGAGCCGATAAGGCCGGGCGATGGCGTCTGGGACGAGGACGGGACGCAGGGCGTGGTGACGTCCCTGACCGTCTGCGATGGTTGCGTCGAGGCATATGTCAGATACGACGACGGCATTGTCCAAGAGCGTCCGGACCGTCTCGCCCACGAGCACCCGGACTCCTTCGAGCGCGTGGTACGCGACGCCTTCGCGCTCGGCGGATGGTCTGAGGAGATGGTGGGCGACGGGCCGGGCTACTCGGTCGAGGACCTCGTGGCCCGCTGCGAGCACCTGGCGGGAGGTGCGCGATGAGCGACCACGAAGCAGGACGGAGTAGCAGGGGAGGACGAATGAGTGGATGGATGGGAGGTGGCGGCGATGCGCAGGTGTGAGAACTGCGTCTACGCGCGGTGCCTGCTCAGACCAGCGCCACACCTCCCGGACGTGTGGAAGTGTACGGTGCGCGGCGGCGAGATGCAGCTTCACCCGGTGCTCCGCGCGCTGACATGCCGCGCATACGAGAACCGGTACAGGCTCAGGAAGGAGGGCGAATGAGACCGACCGATGACGAGCGCTTTTGCGGAGAGATTCGCAACGACACGACATACCTCAATCGCGACGAGACGGGAGAGCTTGGCGACTACGAGGTCTGGTGCGAGCACTGCGACCAGGAGCTTGACCAGGGCTACTACCCGACATGGAAGCACTGCCCGTGGTGCGGGCGCGAGATACGAGAGGGGCTGATGTTATGAGTTGGCAAGTGACCGATGGCGAGCGGCGCGAGGTGGCGGAGAACCTACGCAGTCTTGCCGATTATCCAGGACAGCCGGTGCGGTATGCCGAGCAGTTCAGAGACTTGCTGCAGTACGAGGTCTTCTCAGGGCTCGAGTACCACGACTACAGCGAGACGTTCATCCGCCTTGCCGACCTCATAGACCCGGACGGGGGCGATGTGGATGAGTGAGGAACGCACGTTCGTCTGCGAGGCCGTGGTCGGCGACGTGTCGCACATGGAGTGCGACCTGGTAATCGACGCCAGCTACTTCCGCTCCGCGAGGTCCACGCGCCTGTCGGACGGGACCCGCGTCGTGGAGGAGCGCACGTGCAGCCTGGAGGCCATGGACGGTTGGGTAAGATGCTCACGCTGCGGGGCGTTCGTACGGATGGGATGCGTGACTGACGCAACGGGCTGCATCCCCATACGCTTCTGCTCCAGCTGCGGCGCCCGCGTCCTGGGCGGCGATGCCTCGTGACCCGCTACGACCTGGGCTGGGGCCTGGGCGCGCTCGTGGGGCTGCTCATGGCCGTGCTGCTCGCGCCGGCGTGGGTGCCGTGCGCGTGGATTGATCGGAGGAATAAGAGATGAACGTCTACCTTTCCGGCCCCGTGACGGGCCGCGACTACGAGGACGCCTGCGCGGACTTCGCGCGGGCCGCCGCCAGGCTGCGCATGGCGGGCCACGAGGTGTGGGTGCCGACGGAGCGCGTCACGTACGGCACGGACCACGGCCACGGCATGCGCAAGTGCATCGACGCCCTGGTCAACGACTGCTTCCCCGGCGTGGACACGCTGGTCCAGCTCCCGGGCTGGGAGGGCAGCGAGGGCGCATCGCTAGAGCGCGACGTGGCCATGGCGTGCGGGATACGCGTGATGGAGCTGGAGGAGGCACTAGGAGAGAGGAATGGCTGACGGGGGGCACGGCGACCTGCTGGGGGCCCTCGACTTCGTGGACCCGGCGCGGCTGTCGTACCAGGAGTGGGTGGACGTCGGGCTCGCCCTCCACGAGTCGGGCCTGCCGATGGAGGCGTGGGACGGGTGGAGCCGCCGCGACGCCGCGCGCTGGCACGAAGGGGAGTGCGCCAGGAAGTGGGCCGGCTTCGGCCACGGCATGGGGCGGCANACCTCATGGGCGAGGTGGACGAGGGGGAGCGCGACGCACAGGCCGAGCGCGAGGAGGCGCTGGCACGCGAGTTGGAGGCCGTCCGCCACCGCAAGGCCCGCCTGGTGGACCCCCTGCAGTACGAGATGAGCATCTGCGACGAGGACCTCACGACCTACGAGCCGACCTTCGCGTGGGAGATGGACGAGGCCACGGACGCGCAGAGGGAGGCGCTCGAGAGGTGGGGCATCGACCCCGACGGCATGGGCGCCGGCAAGGCGTCGCTCATGCTCGAGCGCCTCGCCAAGCGCAGGGACGCCGGCATGGCCACGCCCAAGCAGGTGCGGATGCTCGAGCGAAAGGGCTTCAGGCACCCCGGCACCTGGACCTTCGCGGCAGCCAGCGACATGATGGGCCGTCTCGCGGCCAACCGATGGCGCGTGCCCACCGGAGTCGACCCCACAACCTACGAGCCGGACGCGGAGCCGGCGAGACTCGATTGGAGCACCTCATGACGATAACCAGCGAAACAATCCGCAAGGCCGCGCAGGTCGCGCGGGACAACAGGCTCGAAACCAGCGACGCGGCGCTCGAGGTCGCAATGATGCTCGGCACCGACACGTCCGGCGGCGGCTACGTCGCCGACGCCCTCGCCGACGGCCTGGTCCGTGTGGCCGNACGAGGACCGCGTGGGCTACGTCTGCGAGAGCTGGGAGACGCCGGACGGAAGGCGCGTGCCCACCAAGGGGCACAGCGACCGCACGGCTGGCCAGCTCAGGCAGGAGCTCGCAAGGACGGGCGACCTGGCCAAGGTCCTGGGGGACTGGGACGGCGAGGTGGGCGCGTGGGTGCGCTTCAACCCGCTCGACGGCAGGGGGGTGGGCAACGCCAACGTGACGGAGTACCGCCACGCGCTCGTCGAGTCCGACACGCTGCCCTACGAGCGGCAGCTGCCCATGATACGGGCCATGCGCCTGCCGTGCGCGGCGATCGTGACGAGCGGCGGCAAGTCCGTCCACGCGATCGTCAGGGTGGACGCCGGGACCGACTACGACCTCTACCGCAGGAGGGTGGAGGAGCTGTACGCCTTCTGCCGGAGGCAGGGGTTCGAGCCGGACACGCAGAACAAGAACCCGTCGAGGCTCTCGCGCCTGCCGGGCGCCACGAGGGGCGGGCAGCTCCAGACGCTCGTGGACGTGGGCTGCGGGTGCGCGTCGTGGGACGAGTGGGTGGCATGGCGCGACGAGCAGGAGGACGACCTGCCGGACGACTCCGGCGACGACTGGGACGAGCCGATACGCCTCGCGCCGCCCCTCATAGGCACCGAGGGGGATGGCATCCTGCGCCAGGGCCAGAAGATGGTCCTGGCAGGCCCCTCCAAGGCGGGCAAGAGCTTCGCGCTCATCGACCTCGCAGAGGCGATAGCCTGCGGCGGCAGGTGGCTGGGATGGCCCTGCGCGATGGGACCGGTCTACTACGTCAACCTCGAGATCGCGGACGAGAGCTTCCGCATGCGCCAGCACGTGGTCTGGGACGACCGCGCCGCCCACCACGACGTGGGCGAGGGGCTCGCGACCATGCGCGGCAACTTCGTGCGGCTGGACCTGAGGGGCCACGCCCAGGACATGGAGCGGCTCGCGCCGCTCCTCGTGCGCCGCGTCCTCAGGCGCGGCCCCAAGGGAACGTTCATGGCCGTCATCGTCGACCCCATCTACAAGGTCAACGGCGGCGACGAGAACGACGCCTCCGCCATCAGCAAGTTCACGAACCAGCTGGACCGCGTGGCCAGCGAGTGCGGGTGCGCCGTGATCTACGCGCACCACCACGCCAAGGGCGCGATGGGGGCCAGGAAGGCCATGGACCGCATGAGCGGCTCCGGGGTCTTCGCACGCGACGCCGACGCAATCCTGGACATGACCCAGATCAGGGTGCCCGAGGACAGGGCGAAAAGCGTGCTGGGGGACGCCACCGCGTGGAGGGTCACCGCGACCCTGCGCGAGTTCAGGAGCCCGGAGCCCATCGACCTGCTGTTCCGCTTCCCGCGCTTCTACCGGGACGCCACGGGCGAGCTCGCGAGGTTCGACGTCGAGGGCGAGAACCCGGCGCGGGAGGCCATGGAGACCCGCAAGGCCAAGGCCAGGCGCGAGCAGGACGAGTGCGTCGCCATGATCGCGGGCGCCGTCGCGGAGTGCGAGCGGGACGGCGTCCCGCCGACGAGGAGGGCCGTGCTCGAGCGCATCAACGACGGGCGCGAGGGCAAGGTGACCATGGCCCAGCTCAAGCACTGGACGACGGCGCAGGCCGACTGGAGCCCCTACAGGTGCGCGGGCGAGGAGCGCGGCTACGTCCTCTACAGCGTCGACGACGGGGACCCGTGGTGCGACGGGAACGACGGCGGCGAGCCTTGCTAGGGGGGTGCCGGACCGCGTTCCTGCACCCCTGCACGGGGGGGTGCGACGAGGGGTTGCGGCACCCCTGCACGGGGGGGTGCGACGAGGGGTTGCGGCACCCCTGCACGGGGGGGTGCGACGAGGGGTTGCGGCACCCCTGCACGGGGGGGGTGCGACGAGGGGTTGCGGCACCCCTGCACGGGGGGGTGCGACACCCCCTTATAAAGGGGTGTGGTACCCCCCCTCTGGGGGGGTGCTAGCCCCCGGGTGGGGCGCCTAAGGGCGCGCCCCGCCCTTACGCGGGGACGCTAGGGCAACACCCCCCCGTCAGAGGGTCAAAAAGATTCCGCACGCGATGCGGCTGGGAGTTCGGAGGTGTTTTGGGATGGCGGCAAAGGCGACGGACGGGCAGATACGGGAGTCGTACGCGAGGCTCAAGAACGTCTGGAAGGTCGCGGAAGAGCTGGGGATGTGCGGACAGTCCGTGCACGAGCGCCTCAAGAGGATGGGCGTGGACACGTCGGCGAATCAGTTCACGAAGGATGACGAGAGGTACCTCGCCGAAAGGTACCTGATGTACCGTGACGCAGGGCAGCTCCAAATACTCGCGGACGAGATGGGCAGGACGAAGCAGTTCATTTGCAGGAAGGCGGGGACGCTCGGCCTCACCGACCCCAAGCACGCAAGGTCCTACGCGCGGACATGGGCGCAGGTGAGCGAGGCGGTCCTCGCCCCGCTTTGGGACCAGTTCAAGAGGTCAAGGAAGGGCGTTGGCGCGTTCTGCAGGTCGAGGCACTACAACGTCCAGTCGTTCACGGACGCGATGCGGAGGTGCTTCCCAGACGAGTACGACACCGTCATCGAGTCGAAGAGGCCGAGGAGGACCCAGTACGCCCGCGGGCGCGACTTCGAGTACGCGGTCAGGGACGACCTCGCAAAGAGGGGGTACCTCGTCCTCAGGTCCCCCGCGTCGAAGTCCCCCGCGGACCTCTACGCGATAAGGACCGGCGAGCTCGTCTTCGTGCAGTGCAAGTTGCATGGGGCCATAGGCGTCGAGGAGTGGAACGCGTTCCTTGGCTACTGCGAGTCCGTGTCGGCGACGCCGGTCATCGCCCAACGCGGAGAGGGCGACAGGGGTATCGCGTACGACCTGGTCACTGGAAGAAAGACCGGAAGCAGGGGAGACAGGCAGCCGATGGTCCCCTGGCACCCGGTGGGGGTGTGGTTCAGGGCCGAGGAGATCGAGGGGGACGCGTTGTGACGGGGCGCGAGTGGTGGGACTCGGTGAGGGACGCCGCCTCGCAGATCGGGGCCGCCGAGGCGAGGCTCGCCGCGCTCAGGGAGCCGAGGGGCTCGGGCGGACACGGCGTCGGGAGCGGCATCGGGGACCCCACTGGCAGGTGGGCCGTGCAGCTGGCCGAGGCCGAGGCGAGCGAGACCAAGGTGGTGCGCGCGCTTGAGCAGGTGGTCGGTGACGGCCTTGCCGCTTGCCATCGAATCGGGGTGATTATGGACAGCCAGGCGGCCGCGTTGGTCATGGAGAGCTACTACGTGGACTGCCTGACGTGGGACAAGGTCGCGGACAGGGCCCATGTCTCCAGGGGCACTGCCATCGGCATCCGCAAAAGGGCCGTGGAGCTCACCGACGAGGTCGGCATCGCGCACCTCGTGCACGGGTGGGCCTGCCCGGAATGACAAGAACAGGTGCCTGTGCGAAAGTTTGTACTGCTTTGCACTCGGTTTCGTGGTATGAAGGTATCGTTGAGAAAGTTCGGCAGGGGGTCGTGTCCTGATGGGCATGGCCCCTTCCTTTTTGCGCGGGGGTGACGGATGGCGAACGAGCAGAACCTGAGGCCGACCAACACTCTCACGCCGAGAGAGCGCCGTGAGCTCTCGCGCAAGGGGGCCGAGGCCACCAACCGCAAGCGCCGCGAGAGGCGCGACATGCGCGAGACCTTCCGCGCGATGCTCGACATGCCCATGCGCCCGGGCGGCACCACGACCGCCTCGACCCTGGAGGGAATGGGCGGCAAGAACATGACCGTCGGCCAGGCCATCGCCCTCTCCGTGCTTAGGAAGGCCCTGGACGGCGACGTGCGCGCGGCGGAGTTCATCCGCGACACGTCAGGCCAGAGGCCGAGCGACCGCGTCGAGCTGACCACCCCGTCCAGGGAGAGCGCGGATGAGTTCTCGCGCCTGCTGGACGGCGCGATGGGCGATGCTGGCTAGCAGGGCGCAGGCCCTCGCGCACGTCATGACGGGTCATCCCGTGAGGCTGGCACGCATGATGGGATACGACAGGCTCACCGAGCCACTGCACGACGGCTGGATACGCCGCATGGCCTTCGGGTCGGGCGACTGGACGCTCCAGGCGCACCGCGGGTCGTACAAGACCACGTGCGTCAAGGTCGCGCTTTGGCTGCTCATGGTCACCAGGCCGCAGCTCACGGTCGGCTTCTTCCGCAAGGCCTCCCCGGACGTCGAGGAGGTTATGACGGCGGTCGCCAGGATGCTTGCGTCAGACACGTCGGCCATGGTCACGGAGACGATCTATGGCAGGCCCGCGCGCGTCACGTCGGCAAGCTCGACGGCGATAGGCACCGACCTCGCGTGCAACGTCTCTGACCTCCCGCAGCTCTCTGGCTACGGTATAGGCGGCTCGCTCACGGGCAAGCACTACGACGTGGTGTTCACCGATGACGTTGTCACGCTCAGGGACAGGGCGTCCAGGGCAGAGCGCGAGTCAACGAAGGCGTTCTACCGAGAGCTGCAGAACGTGCGCAACAGGGGCGGGCGCATCGTCAACACGGGCACGCCCTGGCACAGGGACGACGCGTTCTCGCTCATGCCCGAGCCCGAGCGGTGGGACCTCTCCCGCACGGGCCTGGTCTCCGACGGGGAGGCGGCGGACCTCAGGGCGTCGATGACCCGCTCGCTCTTCGCCGCCAACTACGAGCTCCGGCACGTGGCCGACGAGGGCGCGGTGTTCGAGGGCGAGCCGGAGACGTTCTCCGACCCGTCGCTGCTCTTCGACGGCATCATGCACGTGGACGCGGCCTACGGCGGCCCGGACGGCACGGCGGTCACCTGCGCGGCGTGGCACGACGGCCACGCCTACGTCCACGGCGAGCTCTTCCGCGAGACGCACGTCGACCGCTGCCTCGAGCGCATCCTCGAGCTCCACTCGTCGCTGCGCCTGGGCACGGTCCACCTGGAGCGCAACGCCGACAAGGGCTACCTGGCGCGCGAGCTGGAGGGCATGGGCCTCCCCGTCTCGACCTACCAGGAGACAGCCAACAAGCACGTCAAGATCTCGACGCACGGGCGCGGCTCCTGGCCGTCCCTCCTGCGCTACGACAGCGCGTGGGAGGCCAGCTGCGCCTACTGGGACGAGGTCATGGACTACACGGAGGGCGCGTCGCACGACGACGCGCCCGACTCCCTCGCGTGCGCGATGCGCCTGCACGGCGACGCCATCGAGGTCAGCCTGTTCAGAGGGGGAATCTGATGGCAGGGAACGCGAGCGCGGACGCCGCGACCTTCGACCCCCGCGAGGGGTACCGCGTGCCGGAGGGCACGGAGATGACGGGGCTCCTGCTCTCGCGCATCCTCAGCGACTACAGGTCGAGGGCGCTCGGCCGCCTCGCGACCCTCAGGCGCGCCTACGAGGGGGACCACGACGTGCTGCGCCTGCCACGGAAGGCTGCCTACAAGCCCGACAACAGGCTCGTGGCCAACTACGCCCGCCAGATCGTGGACTCCATGGTCGGCTACTTCCTGGGCATGCCGGTGCGCGTCGCGGGCGACGATGAGGAGGCGCTCGCCTGGCTCGCGGAGTGGTCGCGCGCCAACGACGTCGAGGACCTCGACGCCGAGCTCTCCAAGGTCGCCGACGTCTACGGCTCCGCCTTCGAGGTCATGTGGCGCGACGGCGGGGCCAACCCGCGCTCGTCGGTCGTGACCCCCGTGAACTGCCTCGTCATCCGCGACGACACCGTCGAGGGCCGCATACTCTGGGCCGTGCGCTTCTGGCGCGACGACAACCGCTTTGACGGGCGTCCGGACGCCTGGCGCGGCACGCTCTACGACAGCGCCTTCGAAACCCCGTTCGAGTGGGGAGGCGCGGATGCGAGGTTCGGCGAGCCCGTCGCGCACGGGTTCCCCGACGTTCCCGTGGTCGAGTACGTCGACAACGAGGAGAGGCAGGGCCTCTTCGAGGGCGTGCTCTCGCTCATCGACGCGCACGACCGCGCCCTCTCTGAGAAGGCCAACGACGTCGAGTACTACGCCGACGCCTACCTGAAGGTGACGGGCGCCAAGCTCGACGAGAAGACGCTCAGGACCCTGCGCGACAGCCGCATCATCAACCTCGCAGGGACCAACTCCGACAAGGTCGTGGTCGAGTTCCTCTCGAAGCCGGATGCAGACGGCACGCAGGATCACCTCATCGACCGCCTGGAGCGCCTCATCTTCACGCTCTCGATGGTCTCCGACCTCAGCTCCGAGTCGTTCGACACGAGCTCGGGCATCGCGATCAAGTACCGTCTGCAGGCGATGAACGACCTCGCCAAGGTCAAGGAGCGCAAGTTCAGGCGCTCGCTCACCCGCCGCTGGCGGCTGCTCTTCGGCTACGCGGCGTGCCCCGTGGCGGACGACGCCTGGATGGGGCTCAGAGCGACCTTCACTGCCAACCTGCCGTCAAACCTCTTGGAGGAGAGCCAGGTGGCCGGCAACCTCTCGGGCATCACGTCGCGCGAGACCCAGCTCTCCGTCCTCTCCTGCGTCGACGACCCGCACGAGGAGCTCGACCGCATCGAGGGGGAGGCGGAGTCCAGCGTCACGTCCCTAGCGCCCCCGAGGGGCGGTCAGGAGGCATAGTTGCCCACGTACTGGGAGCGGCGCATGGCCAGGGCGGACGCCGCCCTGGAGCGCGACGAGCGGGCCATGGCCAAGAGGGTCAGGCGCGTCTACGAGGCTGAGATGGAGTCGCTCTCCCGCGAGGTATCGGCCCTCTACGAGCGCTACGGCACGGGCAGCGTCCTGCGCTACCGCGACCTCCTGCAGAGGCTCTCGGACGGCGAGCGCGACCTCCTGATGCGCGACTGCGAGGCGTTCGCCGCCGCCCACCCCGAGCACGCCGACATGGTCGAGGTGCGCAAGGGGATATGGAGGCTCGACCGCCTGGAGGGCCTACAGGCGTCCGTGCGCGTCCACCTCGCGCGCGCCACGGCCGAGGCCGAGGAGGGCATGGGCGAGCACTTCGCGAGACACGCCGCCAACGCCGCCAACGCCGTGGCGGAGGTCATGGGCTACGGCTCGAGCTTCCACACGGTCGATGACGAAATCGTGCGCCGGTGCGTCGNGACGCGCTCGGTAAGATGCTCGAATTGCTGGGCAAGTAGGGGCCACCGGGGACGGTGGCCCTTCTCATACGTCCGAGTCGTGACGACGCTAAAAGCACCGCGATGGCCGCGCCGGCGGGCCGCGACAGCCGGGGATGGGGGAGCACGTGATGGCAGAGGAAGGCACCGGCCAGGCCGAGGGCACCGAGGGCCAGGGGAACGAGCCCAGGCCGCCCGAGGGGAAGCCGGAGGCGAAGTACACCGACGCGGACGTCGACGCGATCGTCGAGAAGAAGTTTGCCAAGTGGCAGCGCCAGCAGGAGCAGAAGGTCGCCGAGGCGGCCAAGCTCGCGGAGATGAACGCGACGCAGAAGGCGGAGTACGAGCGCGACCAGCTCCAGAAGCGCCTCGACGAGCTCGAGCGCGACAAGGAGGTCGCCGGGATGGTGGCCGAGTCGCGCCGCCAGCTCTCCGGGCGCGGCGTGAGCGTCCCCGACGAGCTCGTGGCGCGCCTCGTGGGCGAGACCGCCGACGAGACCAAGGCCACGGTCGACGCCTTCGCGGACGCCTGGCTCGCCGCCGTGGACGCGGGCGTCAGGCAGCGCCTCGCCGGGACCGCGCCGAAGTCAGGTGGCGCCACCAAGGCGCTCACCAAGGACGAGATCATGGCGATCAAGGACACCGCCAAGCGCCAGCAGGCCATCGCCGAGCACCCCGAGTACTTCTTCAACAGGCAGTAAGGCAGACAGAAAAGAGGACAGAACATGCCAGAGACCAACGTCAGCTACCCCGAGGCGGGAGTCACCAAGGCCGCGGACATCGCGCCCGAGATCTCCATCGACTACGTTAACCGCTTCACCCAGGGCATCCAGAAGCTCCAGGCCATCCTGGGCGTCTCGAACCTGATGCCCGTCCCCGATGGCGGCACCATCAAGACCTACAAGTACACCTCCGACATCAAGAAGGGCAACGTCGCCGAGGGCGAGTACATCCCCCTCTCCAGCGTGAAGAAGACCCTCGACCAGACCTACGACCTGCCCCTCAACAAGTGGCGCCGCAACACCACGGCCGAGGCAGTCCAGGCGCGCGGGCTCGCCGCAGCGCTGAACGATACCGACGCGAAGTTCGTGGCGGGCGTCCAGAAGCTCACGCGCGACGACCTCTACGCCGCCGTGACCGGCACCCAGAAGACCTCCAAGGCGGGCAAGACCCTGCAGGCCACGCTCGCCAGCATGTGGGGCGCGCTCGAAGTCGTGTTCGAGGACTACGAGGGGTTCGGCGACCTCGACGGCGGGGACTCCTCCAAGTACGTCTTCTTCGTCAACCCCACCGACGTCGCGGACTACCTTGGCACCGCCACGATCAGCACCCAGACCGCCTTCGGCATCAACTACCTGAAGGACTTCCTGGGCCTTGGCACCGTCATCCCCACCGCAAAGGTCGAGGCGGGGGCCGTCTACGGCACCGCCGCGCAGAACCTGAACATCGCCTACGTCCCCGCCAACGGCTCGGCCATCGCCAGCACCTTCGGACTCACCTCCGACGCCACCGGCCTCATCGGCATGACGCACTCCATCGTGACCACCAACGCCACCGTCGACACCCTGCTCATGAGCGGCATGAAGGTGTTCCCGGAGGTCTCGGACGCCGTCCTGAAGGGCAGCATCACGCCCGGCGCGTAGGCAAACCCTAGGGAGGTGGCCAGATGGCCGACACCGACGTCCTGACCCGCGTGAAGGCCAGGCTCGACGGGTGGGATGACGTCCCGTCCGACGCGTGGCTCTCGGAGGCCGCGCGCACGCTCTCGGACCGCGTGTGCCTGAGGGCGGGCGTGTCGGCGCTCCCGCCCATGGCGGAGTCCATCGTGGTCGACGCCACGGTGAAGGCCGTCAACCGCCGCTTCGACGAGGGCATCGGCTCCGAGTCCGAGGGGCAGGGCGGGACCATGTCCGTCTCCTTCGCCGACGACCTCCTCTCCGAGTACGACAGGGAGCTGTCCGCCCTGGCCTCCATGGCCCAGGCAGACGGCTCCTCGGCGCTGCCCACGGTGAGGTTCCTGTGAGGTGGCTCATGGCCGAGCTCCTCGAGGAGGCCGACACGGGCAGGCGCGACGCCCTGGGGAACCGCGTCCGCGAGAAGGTCTCCCTGGGGAGGGCCCGCGTGCGCGTGGCCCCGTCCAACCTGCTCCTCGTGACCGAGGAGGGCAACGCCCACACACAGGCCGACCTCACGCTCGTCACCACGGCCCCCATGGCCACGGTGGGGAGAGCCACGCTCCTCGTCATAGCCGGGGGCACCTACGAAGTCACGCAGAGGACCGACCTGGGCCGCAGGCGCGCCCTGTCGTGCTCGCGCAGGAAGGGGACCTGACGTGGCCGGGCTGAGGCTCGAGCTGGACGATGGCGGACTTGCCGACCGGCTCGACGAGCTGCGGCGGTTCGCCGTCGAGACCGTCGTGAGGCGCACCGTCAACGAGATGGCGGAGGACCTGAGGGCCACGACGCCCCGGGACACCGGGGGCCTGGTCAACTCGCTCAGGCAGGAGGCGCACGGCGGCGAGGGCGTGGTCGGCTACGAGGCGGAGCACGCCCCGCACGTCGAGTACGGCCACCGGCAGAACGTGGGCCAGTACG
>NZ_LT635494.1:1953224-1960560 GCF_900120385.1 Olsenella phocaeensis
CGCCACGGTGAAGGCCGTCAACCGCCGCTTCGACGAGGGCATCGGCTCCGAGTCCGAGGGGCAGGGCGGGACCATGTCCGTCTCCTTCGCCGACGACCTCCTCTCCGAGTACGACAGGGAGCTGTCCGCCCTGGCCTCCATGGCCCAGGCAGACGGCTCCTCGGCGCTGCCCACGGTGAGGTTCCTGTGAGGTGGCTCATGGCCGAGCTCCTCGAGGAGGCCGACACGGGCAGGCGCGACGCCCTGGGGAACCGCGTCCGCGAGAAGGTCTCCCTGGGGAGGGCCCGCGTGCGCGTGGCCCCGTCCAACCTGCTCCTCGTGACCGAGGAGGGCAACGCCCACACACAGGCCGACCTCACGCTCGTCACCACGGCCCCCATGGCCACGGTGGGGAGAGCCACGCTCCTCGTCATAGCCGGGGGCACCTACGAAGTCACGCAGAGGACCGACCTGGGCCGCAGGCGCGCCCTGTCGTGCTCGCGCAGGAAGGGGACCTGACGTGGCCGGGCTGAGGCTCGAGCTGGACGATGGCGGACTTGCCGACCGGCTCGACGAGCTGCGGCGGTTCGCCGTCGAGACCGTCGTGAGGCGCACCGTCAACGAGATGGCGGAGGACCTGAGGGCCACGACGCCCCGGGACACCGGGGGCCTGGTCAACTCGCTCAGGCAGGAGGCGCACGGCGGCGAGGGCGTGGTCGGCTACGAGGCGGAGCACGCCCCGCACGTCGAGTACGGCCACCGGCAGAACGTGGGCCAGTACGTGCCGAGGCTCGGCAAAGCCCTGAAGGCGCCCTACGTCGAGGGCCAGCACTTCCTCCGCGAGGAGGCGAGGGCAGCACAGAGGGTGTTCGCAAGGAACATCGAGGAGACGCTCGGGGGGATGGTCTGATGGGAAGGCACGCGCTGAGGAGGCTCTCGCCGGTCGACCTGCTGGCGGCGGTCTGCACCAGGGTGTCCGAGGGGACGGGACTGGCGTGCGTCACGGACCCAGCCGACGAACCCAGCCCGTTCTACTCCGCGACGCTCGCCGGCATCCGCCCCGGGCGGAGCAAGTCCATGTTCCTCGACGTGTTCGAGGTCCAGCTGCACGCCGTGGCCGCGCCGTCGCGCACGCAGGCCGAAGTGCTCGCCATGGTCGGCGACCTCTCGTCCGCCATGTGCCAGGACGTCGTCCTTCCCGAGCCGTTCGCGCTCGTCAGGCAGGACGACATGGGGCTCCAGGCGGTGAAGCGCGACCCCACGGGAGAGTGGCACGCGATCGCGACATACGAGCTCACGGTCTCCTACGGGCTCATGATCAAGTAGACGCCGCGAGAGCGGCAGAGAGGGGCGAGACATGCCCGAGACCACGACCAACTTCGACTCCGGCGCGTACTGCGCCACCACCGGCGGCGTCTCCGCCGTCAAGGGCGCCGACGTGCTCACCTGCATCTTCAGCGCCGACGGCGCCAAGCTGCTCGCCATCGAGGGAGAGAAGAGCTCCAAGCTCTCGCTCTCGGCGGACACCACGAGCTTCAGCTCCAAGGACTCCAAGGGCTCCTGGAAGAAGAACTCCCCCTCGACCAAGAGCTGGGAGATGACCCTCGACACCGTCATGGTCAAGGACGCCGAGTCCAACAAGGCCATCCGCCAGGCGTTCGAGGACGGGACCGCCCTCTGCGTGAAGCAGGTCTACGACGACGGCCAGTTCACCCCTCGCGGGGGAGGCATGGCCGTCGTGACGAAGTACGAGGATGACTCGCCCTCAGACGACCTCATCTCCATCTCCGTCTCGCTCACTGGTTCCGGCAAGTGGACGTGGTTCGACATCGACACCGCTGCGGCCGCGAAGGCCACCGCGAAGCCATCGAACCGCACGGCGTAGGGCAGGCAAGCAGGGAAGCAGACGACCAGGGGCCCTCCGGGGCCCCTCATCATGAGTGGGGGACGAATGGCAGGGGAACAGAGGCAGGACACGACCTTCGAGTTCGGCGGCAGGACCTACGAGCTCGTCTACGCCGCCAAGCGCGTCGACATGCTGGAGGCCGCGCTCGGCAACCGCAGCGTGACCGAGGTCTTCGCGAGGCGGCCCAGCCTGAGCGACATGCGCGCCATGGCCGCCTACGGCCTGCGCNTGTGCCGAGGGAGGACCCGCACGCCCCAGCGAACATAGACTTGTTGCTTGGCCATGACGGCCAGCCATGGGAGATGAAGAACGTCGGCGACGGCAGGCACTCGGTGAACGACCTCATGAGGAGCGCCTATCACAAGTGGACGCGGCTTGGGTTTGATTCGTCGGAGGCCAGAATCGTCATCACGTCGTATGGGGCAACCAGGGACGAGGAGGAGATTATGGCCGAGGTGAAAAGGCGCATGAGGCGATACGCGAAGGCGGTCATCTACATCCTCCGTGACGGAAGCCTGGGCCATTACTTCGAGAGATAAATGTGAGGCCGTGTCCTCCCAAGTTAGCTGGGTGGGCGTGCCTCAGTGGCAGTATACCCGATTTTCCGTGGGGTGGTGACCGTGCCCACCGTGACCGTCTGGCACGCCAGCTGGTGCGGCCCGTGCCGCGCCACGCTGGCGTGCCTCGTCCCGCTCCTCCGCGAGGAGGGCGTGGAGCCGGAGCTCGTGGACGTNCGACGAGATGGACGCCGAGCTCGGCAGGATAGGGGCGCTGGCGTGAGCGAGACGGAGATGGAGGTCTGGGTGGACGGCACGCCGCTCTGCGAGGCCTACGGGCTCGTCCTGGCCGAGTGGTCGGACGAGCCCCCGGAGGTCAGGGAGAGCCGCGTCGAGATCATGGGCCGCGACGGCACGCTCGACCTCACCGAGGCCGTCACGGGCTGGCCCACCTACGGGGACCGGAAGGTCACCGTCACGCTCTTCGTCGACGGCCAGGCGGGGTGGGAGGCGTCCGTGCGCGTCCTCGCCCGCCTGAGGTCGCTCCTGCACGGCAGGCGCCACGAGGTGGTGACCTCCTGGGAGCCGGGCGCGACCTACAGGGGCCGCGCGTCCGTGTCGCAGAGCGTCTACGACGCGACGGCCTCGATAGAAATCACGCTCGCCTGCGAGCCCTTCAGGAGCTTCGGCACGAGGGTCTTCACGGCCAACGCCGCCGGGGGCATCGAGGTCATCCTCCCGTGCGGCGACGCCCACGTGCAGCCGGTGGTCGAGGTCTCGCGCAGGTGCGTCCTCGACATCGGCGACAGGGAGTGGACCCTGGGCCCCGGCTCCTGGACCCTCGACGACANGATGTCGCTCACGTCGGCGGCTGTGGCCAGCTACTCGAGCTACGAGCAGCTCGCCGGGGGCGTCGAGAAGCTCTACGGCGACGCGGCCGGGCAGGTCAAGGCCTTCGCCGACCAGGCGTACCAGAGCTCGGGCATGAGCGCCAACCAGTACATGGAGCAGGCCACCGCCTTCTCCGCGTCCCTCATCAAGTCGCTCGGCGGCGACACGGCGGCCGCAGCGAGGCAGACCGACGTGGCCATGCGCGCCATGTCCGACAACGTGAACGTCTTCGGCTCCAACATGCAGGACGTCCAGAACGCCTACCAGGGCTTCGCCAAGCAGAACTACACGATGCTCGATAACCTGAAGCTGGGTTATGCCGGCACCCAGGAGGGCATGAAGCAGCTCATCGCCGACGCCAACGAGTACGGAAGGGCGACGGGCCAGGCCTCCGACCTCACCATCGACTCGTTCAGCGACATCGTCACCGCCATCGACCTGATCCAGCAGAAGCAGGGCATCGCCGGGACCACGGCCAGGGAGGCGGCGTCCACCATCGAGGGCTCCGTGAACATGGCCAAGTCGGCCTGGGAGAACTGGGTGGCCGGGTTCGCCAAGGACGGCGCGGACATGGCGACGCTCACCGACCAGCTGGTCGGCTCTATAGCGACGGCGGCGGGAAACATCGTCCCGCGCTTCGCCCAGGCCATGGGCGCGGTCGTGCAGACGCTGCCGGACGTCTTCGGCAGGGCGGCGTCCTGGATAGCGGCGAACGCGCCGCAGATGCTCGCTGACGCTGTCGCCACGATAGGCAACTCCGTCGGTGCCGCGCTCTCCGAGGGCCTGGGCATCGAGCTGCCTACCATCGACGCGGGCGCGCTCGCGGGGTCGCTCTCCGACGCGCTCTCCACCGTCTCTGGCTTCGTCGACTCGGCGAGGGGGGTGCTCTCCGGCGTCGCAGACGGCCTCTCCGGGGCGCTCTCCGGCGTCGTCGGGCCGATGGTGGCGACGCTCGGGCCCTACCTCGACGCGCTCGTCAGCGGCCTGCAAGTCGCCATGTCCGGAATAGGGGAGGTCGTGTCCAACCTGGGGACCACCTTCCGGCCCGTCGCGGACGCGGCCATGGGGGCCTTCCAGTCCGTCGCGGACGCGGTGACGAACAGCGTCCTGCCCGCCCTGCAGCAGCTTCAGCCCGTCTTCGAGGTCCTCGTGGGCGTCGTGTCGGGGGCCGTCGGGCCCGCGTTCCAGGCCCTCGCCGACATCGTGTCGGTCGGGCTCTCGACGGCCTTCTCGGTCGCCGGGGCGGTCGTCACGGGCGCGATGCAGGTCATCTCCGGCGTCGTGCAGGCGGTCGTGGGCGTGCTGACGGCCATCCTCGGCGTCTTCGTGGGCGTCTTCACCGGAGACTGGCAGATGGCGGCGGACGGCGCGAGCTCCGTCATGACCGGCATGTCCTCGATCGTCACGGGCATCATGAACGGCCTGTCGGGGGCCATCGGAGGAATCCTCTCCGGCATCGCGGGGCTGTTCACGTCCGTCCTCAACGGTGTGACGGGGGTCGTCTCCGGCATCTTCTCCGGCATCGCGAGCACCGTCACCGACAAGATAGGCTCGGCGAAGAGCACGGTCCAGAACGGGCTCAACGCCATCAGCGGCTTCTTCAAGGGGCTCCACCTGGAGTTCCCTCACATCAAGCTGCCGCACTTCCACATCAGCGGGAGCTTCTCCATCATGCCGCCCTCCGTGCCGACGCTGGGCGTCGACTGGTACGCCAAGGGCGGCGTCTTCTTGCGCCCGACGGTTTTCGCCAACGCCGGCGTGGGCGTCGGCGAGGCGGGGCCCGAGGTCGTGGCCCCCGTGGACAGCCTGACCGGCTTCATCCGCGACGCCCTGGGCGACGGGCGCGACGACGAGCTCGTCGCCGAGGTCCGCGCCCTGCGCGAGTACGTGGGCAGGCTCCGCATCTACCTGGACAAGAAGGAGCTCGTGGGCGGAATCGCCGACGAGATGGACGCCGAGCTCGGCAGGATAGGGGCGCTGGCGTGAGCGAGACGGAGATGGAGGTCTGGGTGGACGGCACGCCGCTCTGCGAGGCCTACGGGCTCGTCCTGGCCGAGTGGTCGGACGAGCCCCCGGAGGTCAGGGAGAGCCGCGTCGAGATCATGGGCCGCGACGGCACGCTCGACCTCACCGAGGCCGTCACGGGCTGGCCCACCTACGGGGACCGGAAGGTCACCGTCACGCTCTTCGTCGACGGCCAGGCGGGGTGGGAGGCGTCCGTGCGCGTCCTCGCCCGCCTGAGGTCGCTCCTGCACGGCAGGCGCCACGAGGTGGTGACCTCCTGGGAGCCGGGCGCGACCTACAGGGGCCGCGCGTCCGTGTCGCAGAGCGTCTACGACGCGACGGCCTCGATAGAAATCACGCTCGCCTGCGAGCCCTTCAGGAGCTTCGGCACGAGGGTCTTCACGGCCAACGCCGCCGGGGGCATCGAGGTCATCCTCCCGTGCGGCGACGCCCACGTGCAGCCGGTGGTCGAGGTCTCGCGCAGGTGCGTCCTCGACATCGGCGACAGGGAGTGGACCCTGGGCCCCGGCTCCTGGACCCTCGACGACATGTGGCTCAGCCCCGGCGACAACCGCGTGGCCATCGACACGACGCCCGGGATGGGCGACGACGCCTGGCAGGGGTTCGCCGACTCCTGGGACGCGCACCTGGGCATGTGGTGCGCCATGGCCACCGCCTCCTCGCCCCTGCAGGAGTTCCCGGCCTGGCAGGGCATGGGAACCTGGTGGGACGTGGAGGACCGCAAGTGGGGCTCCCTCGCCTTCCCGCTCGACACGTCGGGCGGCGACTACAACGTCTACTTCGAGTACGAGTGGAAGGAGCTCTAGATGGGCACCAAGACCCCGAGCATGAGGCTCGTGAAGCCGGCCATCACGGACAAGGTCCAGCAGACCATCGCCGACCTCGCGTCGAACTTCGACTGGATCGACAGGATGTGGCCCGTCGGCTCGATCTACATGAGCGCCGCCGCGACCAACCCGTCGACCTTCCTGGGCGGCACCTGGGCGCGCGTGGAGGGCCGCTTCCTCGTCGGCGCGGGGACCGACTTCGCGGCGGGCACCACGGGCGGGCAGAGGACCATGGGCGTCCACCGCTGCGGCGAGGAGGTCGCGGGCTACGGGCTCACCCAGACCGGCGGCTACAAGGACCGCGTCGTGGTCGCGGGCGAGGACTACTCCGGCAAGCTGCTGCCACCCTACCTCTCCGTGTACATCTGGAAGAGGACGGCGTAGGGTGTACCGCCTCAGCTACGCGGGCAAGACCCTGCATGACCCGAGGCTGCCCGACCGCGTCGTGACCTCCTGCGACTGCAGGCTGACCGTCAGCGAGCCCGGCAGCCTCGCCTGCGACGTGCCGCCCACGAACCCCCTGTCGGGCACCTTCGAGTGCTACGACCCGTCCCGCGAGGTCGTGCTGGAGGAGGACGGCGAGGAGGTCTTCAGGGGCCGCATCACCTCGGTCAAGCCCTCCGTCGACGGCACCGAGAGGCTCACCTGCGAGGGGCAGCTCGCCTACCTCTCCGACTCCCTCGTGCGGCCCTACGGCACCTACGCGGACGAGTCCAAGGGGTGGAAGGTGACCCCGTCCAGGTCCCTGCGCGAGGTGGCGGCGTTCTACGTGGACGAGCACTCCCGGCACAGCGACGGCACCCAGGCCTTCCGCGTGCGCAAGAACGAGCTGCCGGACACGCAGGTGACGCGCTCCTCGACCCAGTGGCCCAAGACCATGGCCGAGATAGAGGACAAGGTCCTCTCCGGCGGCTACCAGATCGTGGCGGGCCACGACGGCCTGGGGCGCTTCGTCGACTTCCTCGCCGAGGGGTGCGGGGACAACCCGCAGGTGGTCGAGTTCGGCGAGACCATCACCCAGTTCTCCGACGTGACCGAGGCCGAGGACCTCGTGACCTGCGTCGTGCCCTACGCCAGCTACCAGGACGGCAAGAGGACCGTCCAGCTCACACTGGACGGCGTCGAGGACGGCGAGTTCGGCAGCGGCTTCCACGTCGAGGGCGACGCCATCATGTCCAACGAGGGCGTGAGGCAGCACGGCGTCGTCTGCG
>NZ_LT635494.1:1961602-1964468 GCF_900120385.1 Olsenella phocaeensis
TAGTGCGCACGAACTTGGTAATACGCCGCGAGAGGCGCGATGGGGTGAGTCGCGTCCCGCCTGGACATTATGTCCGCCCATCGGACGGTTGCCCCAGCCCATTGCGGACCTGCCGTCCAGCAATGCGAACCGTTTCGGATCGCCTCTTGCTGCTGGCTATCTTCTAGCTGGAGGGAAGACACGGAAGGCCGAGGTGCCGGAAGCAAGTACACTCGCTGCCTGGTGGGCGTCTCCATCGCTAACGCGGTCGCGGGCCTGTTCATCGGCATAACGCACGTGTACTTCTACAACATGGGCGCCACCTCGATCCTGAGCCTGCTCAACTTCATCGCCCCGGACAAGCCCATGAACGTCGTCTTCGCGGCCATCGCGGGCGGCATCGGCTTCGCGCTCTCGCTCGGCATCAACTACTTCTTCGGCGTGACCAAGGAGCAGGCCGAGGCCGGAGTCGAGAAGGCTACGGCGTAGCGTCCGAACAAGCTCAACTTCCTGGCCCACCGACAGCTTCCTGCCGGTGGGCCTCTGGCTTGTCGGTGACAAGGCGACTGGTTGCCCTGAGCGGCCGTCAATCGGCGTGAGACGACGGATCTTGTCCGCGCCTCCGCCAAGAGAGGGGAACGAATGGGCAAGAGTCAGAACGGCGTCACGGTGTTTCTCCCCCAAGACCTGAACCCGGCAGAACACGTCTTCGTGAGTCCGCGCTCGGGTGCCAAGCACCAGGCCATCACCCTGCACGACGATCCCAAGACCGGTATGAACGTGCAGCTCACGCGCTACGAGAAGGGCATGCCGCTCTCGGTTCACACCCACGAAAGCGGCAAGGGCATGTACGTGCTGCGCGGCACGCTCCACACCGATCAGGGCGACCTGCCCGCCGGCAGTTTCGTCTGGTGGGACGCGGGCACTCCGATGTTCCACGGCGCGACGGCCGCCGAGGACGTCGACGTGCTCTTCATCATGGACGGTCCCTTCGACATCTCCTACACCGGTGACGTCGAGAGGGTGTAGCAGGCCTTCGGATGCGATCGCCTCTTGGAAAAAAGGTGCGGCAAGCTTGCTGCAGGGGCGGGAGGCCGTGAACCTCTGTTCCCACTTCGCGGGTAGGGACCGTCGTCGCCGGACCGCACCCTACAATGGCAACAACAAGCAGGAGAATCGTACGTAGCACGTCACCCAGGGAGGACGCATCATGCAGGACGGCAAGGTCATCGTCGGCTACATCGGCAACGGCAAGAGCGCCAATCGCTACCATGCCCCGTACGTACTTGACCGGCCTGACAAGTTCCGCATCAAGACGATGCAGGCCCGCCATGTCGACCACTCCGCCTGGGCGGCCATCCCCGGCGTCGAGTACGTCACGGACACGGAGGCGATCCTGGGCGACCCCCAGATCGACGTCGTGGAGATCACCACCCCCTCGGCGCTGCACTACTTCATGGCCAAGCGCGCGCTCGAGGCAGGCAAGCACGTGACGGTGGACAAGCCCTTCTCGGCCACCTACGAGGAGGCCGCCGAGCTTTTCGACCTGGCAGCCAAGAACGGCGTCACCGTGCAGTGCTACCAGAACCGCCGTTTCGACTCCGACTACCTCACGGCCAGGAAGGTCGTGGAGTCAGGCAAGCTGGGCAAGGTCTTCGAAGTCGTCACCAGCTACGACTACTGGCGCCCGACCATGATGGACGGCATGGCCAACGACCCCGTCAACAACGTCCCCTACGGACATGCGAGCCACTGTCTCGACCAGATCATCTCTTGGTTCGGGACGCCCGACCGCGTCCACTCCGACCTGCGGCAGCTCCAGGGCGCGGGCATGGTCTGCGACTACTTCGACTACGACCTGTACTACGACGAGCTGGGCGTCAAGGCCACCGCTCACGCGAACTACCGCATGGCCATCCAGCGTCCGAGCTTCGAGATCTACGGTGACAAGGGGGCGTACGTCAAGTTCGAGAAGGACCAGCAGGAGCGGGACCTCAAGCACTTCTACCTGCCCGCGGGTCATCCCGACTTCGGCCTGGACGCGCCCGAGCAGTGGGGGACCCTGCGCTACCAGGACGAGGACGGGCTGCACGAGGAGCGCGTGCCCTCCGAGCGAAGCTCCTACTCGCAGTGGTACGACGCGCCCTTCCATACCGTCGCCAACGGCGCGCCCCAGCTCGTGACCCCCGAGGAGACCCTGGCGCAGATGCGCATCCTCGAGGACGGCATGGGCCAGCTGGCGTAGGAGGGGGCAGACGGGCATGGCAGAAGAGGGAGTTGTTCGCTGGGGCATCCTGGGTGCCGGCAACATCGCGCGTCGCTTCGCGAGCAGCCTGAGGCACGTGGAGGGTGCTGAGCTGGTGGCGCTGAGCTGTCGCTCAGCGGACAAGGCGCAGGCCTTTGCCAAAGAGCACGGCATCGCACCCTCCGGTGCCCTGTCCGACGAGTCGCTGGGCAGGCCGGGCGCCGCCCACGAGGCCCTGCTCGCCGACCCCAGCGTGGACGCGGTCTACCTCTCGCTCCCGCATGCCCTGCACCACGACTGGGCCATCCGGGCGCTTCGTGCCGGCAAGGCCGTGCTCTGCGAGAAGCCCGCCTGCTTGGGCGCCGAGGAGGCGGCCGACGTGGCGCGGGTGGCACGCGAGTGTGGCTCGCTCTTCATGGAGAGCATGAAGGCGCGCTTCACCCCCTGTTACCGGACGGTGCGCGAGCTGGTGGACAAAGGCGAGATAGGCGATGTGGTTCATGTCGAGACCACCCTCTGCAACGACATGCGCGAGCTCGTCCGATCTGGCAAGACGTACCACAGCAAACCCGTGGGGGGAGGGGTGCTCCTCGACTGCGGCATCTATTGCGCGAGTTGGCTCGATGACTTCCTGCCGGCGGG
>NZ_LT635494.1:1964682-1985292 GCF_900120385.1 Olsenella phocaeensis
GGGCCCTCTCCGCCGTTCTCGCTTCCGCTTCCGAGCCGCGGGGCACCGGCCTCGGGGAGGACGTTGCCACGACGACGGCCGATGTCCCTCTCGCCCGCGAGCAGCGCGAGGTGGTCGACGCCTTCAGGGACTTCGGCCAGGTCCTTGCGGGTCGGGCCAGCCAGGCGGCGGACGAGTCGGCGCGCGGCTCCATGGAGGGCATCGCGCGCAGGGCGGGCCTCATCGCGAGCTACGTGGAGGCCCATCCGGAGCTTGCTGGCCAGCTTGGGCGTGCGGTCGGCTACTACCTGCCCCAGACGGCGAAGCTCGTTGCCTCCTACCTCGAGCTCGAGCGCAGCGGCGCCGAGGGCGAACGCGCTCGGGAGGTGACGGGCGAGCTCAGGGAGGCCCTCCGCATGGTCGACGACGGCTTCGCGCGGCTCCAGGAGGAGCTCATCGAGGACCAGAGCATCGACCTCGCGGGAGACATCCAGGTCATGAGGACCATGCTCGCCCAGGACGGGCTCACCAAGGATGCGGGCGAGCTCAGGCCATAGGCCAGGGGCCTGCATTTTGCGGGCGTCGCTTGCGGTAGGCGCAGGGCCGTCCTGCATGGCGTGGCAGTGACGACTTGCCGACATTTCGAGCACACGGGATTCACGGCCATCGTGTACCTTCATAGGGTGGTTTCTCGCATGTGACTTCAGCCAAACCCAGAGGATGGCCGCCATGGACAACGACGCACAGGACGAGAGGGGCCCCAAGGACCCCCGGACCTCGGCGGACGACTTCGTCCGCCAGGGCACCGACGTCGCCCGTCAGGTGGGTGACGTCCTCAACAGAGAGATTCCCGCAGCCGCCGAGAAGGCGGGCGAGCTGATGTCAAAGGTCGACTTCGATGGCATCGCCAGCTCCATCGAGCGCGCTGCCGCGGCCGTCGCCGCGCAGCTGGGCATGGCGGAGGTGGATTCTTCTCCCTACGTCGTGTGTCGGCATGGCGACGAGAAGGTCCGCGCCAAGGACCTGATCGGCGGGATCATCCTGGGCTACCTGGCCATCATGATGATCGTCCCGACCATCATGATGGCCTTCGACGGCCTCGTCTCGTTCCTCGTTGGTCTGGCGGTTCTCGTCGGTCTGGGCACGGGGGCGGTCAAGTCCTTCGCGAAGGGCGCCCGGCGCAGGAAGATCGCACGTCTCTGCCTTGCGCTCTCGAAGGCCGTGGGAGACGAGACGAGCATGCGCCTGAGGGATCTGGGCGGTAGGGTCGAGCTCACCGTGAAGGAGCTGCAGCCCCTGCTTCAGGAGGCCATCTCCCGGGGACTCATCCCGCAGGGGCACATCGCCTCGCTGGGAGACGGGACGACCCTCTACCTCACCGACAGCTCCTACAAGAGGGCTCGCAAGGAGTGGAACCGCCGCAAGGAGAGCCAGGGAGGGTCCCAGGGCAAGAAGCCCAAGTCCGTGGACGACGGGCTGACTCCCGAGATTCGAGAGCTCCTGGGGGTGTTCTCCGACTTCGGTCGCATGGTCGAGGAGTCCCGCGCGCGCATCGTGGACGAGGGCCTCAGGTCCTCGCTCGAGTCCATCGTCGTGCGCACGCAGCAGCTCTCGTCGTACCTGAGGTCGCATCCCGAGTGCGCGTCACAGCTCAGGCGGGTCGCCAACTACTACCTGCCGCAGACCTCGAAGCTCGCCGCGTCCTACGCCGAGCTCGAGCAGAGCGGCTCTGGCGGTGCCGGGGTCGAGTCCGTGCGTGCGGAGTTGGCCCAGACCCTGCAGATGGTGGACGAGGGGCTCTCCCGGACTCTGGACAACCTCCTGCAGGAGCAGAGCATGGACCTCACGGGCGACCTCAAGGTCATGAGGACCATGCTCGAGCAGGATGGGCTCACCTCCACGGGGGACGAGCTGCGTCCCTGACGGCGGTCGACCCGACCGACGGCGTCACCAGGCTTTCCCAAGACAGGCGAGAGGGGCAGCGCCACGAGCGATCGTGACGCCGCCCCTCATGATTGTGCCTGCGGGCTCGCATGCGGGGACTCTCGCCTGCGTCCTCGCCCCTTGACTGGGCGAGCCTAGCGCTGCGAGGCCTCCAGGAGCTTCGTCTTGAGCTCGCCCTCGATCTTCGTGAGCTCCTCCTCGGCAAGCTGGCGCTTCTCGCGCCCTTCGGCCTGGACGCGCGCGACCTCATCCAGGGTGGAGATGAGCTGCTCGTTGGTGTGGCGCAGGGTCTCGAGGTCCACCACGCCGCGCTCGGCCTCCTTGGCGGCCTCGACGGTGGCCACCTTGAGCTGGTCGGCGTTCTTCCTCAGGAGGTCGTTGGTCATCTGCGATACCTCGCGCTGGGCGCGGGCGGCCTGGTTGGCGTGCTCGATGCCCAGGGCGATGACCATCTGGTTCTTCCACAGGGGGATGGTGTTGACCACCGTGGACTGGATCTTCTCGGCCATGATGGCGTCCGAGGCCTGGACCATGCGAATCTGCGGCGCGGTCTGGAGCGCAACCTGGCGGGTGAGCTCGAGGTCGTAGATGCGCTTCTCGAAGCGGTCGCACTTCTGCGAAAGGTCGCGGGCGGCCTGGGCGTCCTCGGCGAGCCCCGTCCTCGCCGCCTTGGCCTGCAGCTCGGCGAGCTCGCCCGTGCGCACCCCCTCGAGCTTCTGCTTGCCGGCCGCCACGTACATGGTCAGCTCCTTGAAGTACGACTCGTTGAGAGCGTAGAGCTGGTCCAGCATCGAGATGTCCTTGAGCAGGGTGACCTGATGGCCCTCGAGTGCGTCAGAGATTGAGCGCACGTTCTTCTCCACGTCGCTGTAGCGCGCCTTCAGGGCCTCGAGGCTGTTCTTGGCCTTGTGGAAGAGGCCCAGGAGGCCCCCCTCCTTCTGGTCGGGGTCGAAGTTCTTGAGGGTCACCACCAGCGAGTTGATCTGGTCGCCCACCTCGCCCAGGTCATGGCCGCGCACGCCGGCGAGGGCGCGCTCCGAGAACTCCGAGACCTTGCGCTGCGACCCCACGCCGTAGGCGAGGACGCCGGCGGTGTCGGTGATGTCGATCTTCTGGACGAAGGCCGAGACCTTCTCCAGCTCCTGGGGGGTGAGGGAGGCGGTTACGGGATCGGACGCGGTCGCGCCGTCGAGGTCCAGCTCGGGCGCCGCGGGCGCGGCGTCGCCAAACTCGAGCTCGGGCTCGGGCGCGTAGGTCTGGAAGTCCGTGTTCTCTGCTGCCATGGCTCCTCCTCCCGCGGACGGCGTCCGCGCAGTCGTGTGCATGGGTCGATTCTAGCCCAGGGGGAGCCCAAACCCTACAGCTGTGCCACGCTGTCCCGCTCTACGAAGGTGGTGGAGACGTGGGTGGTGCAGGTGAAGCCCCTCGGGGCCTTGACCTGTGCGATCAGCTTCTGGACCGCCATGGCGCCGATGTCGTGTTTGGGAACGTGCAGGGTGGTGAGGGCGGGGAGCATCACGGTGGCGACGGGCAGGTCGTCGAAGCCGACGAACGAGACCTCCTCCGGCACCTTGACGCCGCGTTCGAGGAGGGCGCGCATCATGCCGCAGGCCATCACGTCGTTCTCGGCGAAGAAGGCGGTGGGGAGCTCCGGGTCGCCCTCGAGCCACTCCTTGGCGGCGGCGTAGGCGGTGGAGAGGCTCGTGCCCACGGTCACGCAGTAGTCGTCGTTCCAGCTGAGGCCCGCCTCCTCCAGGGCACGGCGGCAGCCCCGCTCGCGCAGGGGGAAGTTGCGGATGACGGGGTTGCCCCTGACGTAGCCGATGCGCGTGTGGCCCTTGCCGATGAGGTAGTGGGCGGCTCGGTAGGCGGAGCTCTCGTTGGAGATGACGATGGACTCGATGAAGCTGTGGTAGCACCAGCCGTCCACGATGACCAGGGGGGCGGCGGAGCCGTAGAAGGGCTCGTAGTCCTCCTCCATCATCTCGGTGCCCAGGAGGACGATGCCGCTGGTGGTGTCCTGGCAGAGCTCGCGCAGCTGGGAATGGGCTCCGGGGTCGGCGAGGTCGATGGTGACGTAGCTCGTGGTGAGGCCGTGGAGCTTCGCCTCGCGCTCGACGCCGTCCACCACCGCGGGGTGGAAGTCCGACTCGTCGAGGACCTTGCCGCTCTTGCGCACGACGACGAACTGGATGCGGTCGAGGCGGCTGGGGCGCTGGTAGCCCAGCTCCTGCGCGACCCTGAGGATGGCCTCGGCGGTCTCCTTGCTCACGCCGCGCTTGTGGTTGAGCGCGTTGGAAACCGTGGCGGGGGAGAAGCCGGTCTTGCGGCTGATGTCTCGTACCCCTACCTTCATCTGACCATCCCCAAAAAGTTTAGCTTCTATGTTTTGTACTAACTTACCGCAACGAAGCAGGCATTTCTCGACATTATTGGGTGATTTCAAGAAAGAAGTCGTTAATTTTCGGGGAGAGGTTCCTATTGTGTTTGGATGGTGTTTTGCTACGGCTCGTGATATCGATGGCCGCTCGCGCCGGGTTGCGCGACCCTTCCCCATTTTGGCCCAGAGTGGACGATTGAAACTGTAAACGACCAGGTCAGACGGCTCGTTGCATCTGTGGTGCAGATGTGGTTCCGGATGGTCCGGCCTTCCGACCGGGATGTTGCCCCTCTCCAATCAGATAACATCTCCTCTGTTCGTGGCCGGCCAGGCCCGTCATTCGCGTCGGGCTGGCGCTGCCTCCAGAAAGGAAGCGTGCGTCATGGAGCTCATAAGGTTCGTCCTCGTTGGCATCGTCGTGATCGCGGTGCTCGTCATCATCGCCTCCGGGTACGTGAAGGCACCGCCCGACCAGGCCTACATCATCTCGGGCGGCGGGAAGAAGCCCCGCTACCTCATCGGGAAGTCCGGCGTCAGGATTCCCTTCCTGCAGCGTGTCGACCGCCTGTCGCTGCGCATGCTCTCCGTCGACGTCAAGACCACGAAGACCATCCCCACCCTCGACTACATCAACATCATGGTTGACTCGGTCGCCGTGGTTAAGATCTCGAACACCGAGGACGGCCTGGCCAAGGCGGCGGAGAACTTCCTCAACCGCGACTCCGACTACATCAACGGCATGGTCGTCAATGTGCTCGAGGGCAACCTTCGTGAGATCATCGGCGGCATGCGTCTGGTGGAGATTATGAATGACCGCAAGGCCTTTGCGGCCAAGGTGCAGGAGAACGCCAGCGCCGACATGCAGCGCATGGGTCTGGAGATCGTCTCGTTCAACATCCAGAACATCGATGACGCGGGACTCGGCGTCATCGAGAACCTGGGTATCGCCAACACTGTGGCCATCCAGCAGAATGCCCAGATTTCCAAGGCGAATGCCGAGAAGGAGATTGCGGTTGCCCGTGCCCAGGCCAACAAGGTGGCCAATGATGCGCGCATCGAGTCGGAGACGGCCATCGCCGAGCAGAACAACGCCCTTGCCCTCAAGCAGGCTGCGCTCAAGACCGAGGCGGACACGGCTGCCGCCAAGGCGGATGCCGCCAAGGGTATCGAGGCGCAGCGGCAGCAGAAGGCCATCAACACCGAGGAGGTCAACGCCGAGATCGCCAAGGCCGACCGCGAGGCCGAGCTGAAGCAGAAGGAGGTCGCCGTCAAGGAGCAGGAGCTCGACGCCTCCATCCGCAAGCAGGCCGACGCCGACCGCTACGCCGCCGAGCAGCGCGCGCAGGCGGACCTCGTGACCAGGCAGAAGGCCGCCGAGGCAGAGCTCTACTCCGCGCAGAAGGCCGCCGAGGCGATTCGCGCCAAGGGCGAGGCCGAGGCCCAGGCGGCCCGCGCCAAGGGCATCGCCGAGGCAGAGGCCATGGACAAGAAGGCGGAGGCGCTGCGCAAGTACGGCCAGGCCGCCCTTGCCCAGCAGATCATCGGCGTGCTGCCGGACATCATCGCCGCAGCCTCCAAGCCCATCGAGGGCATCGACGCCATAAACATCTACTCGACCGTCGGTGGCGAGGGAGAGGGCTCCCCGGCCGCGGGCGTGACGTCCATGGCGCCGCAGTCCATCAAGGCCGCCTTCGACATGGTGAAGAGCGTGACGGGCGTCGACCTGGCCGACGTCATGCGCGCCGACACCTACGACGCGAAGGTGAACCGCAAGGTGAGCATCGACGCAGGCGGACTGGGCGAGGTCGNTTTCCCAACAAGGAGATCATCGCGCTCTATCGGGGGCACTACAGCACCTGGCACAGCATGTATCCCGCGCTGAAGGACATCTACCGGCAGATGCTGTAGGGCCACGGCGCGGGAGCGGTCTGCTTGTGGTGGCGCGGTCTGCTCGCGTTTCATTGGGAGAGAAACGCGAGCAAACCGCGCCGTTTCTGCTTTATGGGGCGTGAGACGCCGTTTTGCTTGTGTTTGGACCGTTGAGAAACACGAGCAAGTCGCAGCCCACAAGCAAACCGCAGCCATCTCTCCCCAGATGCCCCAAGACGTCGATTTGCTTGTGCTTTCCCACACCTGCCCCCCGTGGTCGCGGGCAGACGTATCATGTTTCCCCGACAGCCAACGGGGGAGGACCTGTGATCCAGGACATCGGCAGCTACGCCTTCGACAACGCCTATCGACCGCTCGAGGCGCGGCCCGAGGACTACGTGCTGGCCTACGGTCACGGCCAGGCGGTCGTGCGCCTGGATGGCGGCACGGGCGAGCTCGAGCTCCCGCGCCTGCGCGACTGGGGTTTCTCCGCCCCCGACCTCGCCCCACGNCCGGGACCATCCTCATGACCACCGACGGCTGCGTGGTGGACGAGCACAACGCCCTGCACTCCTTCTGCTCGGCCGACGGCGGCTGGAACCTCATGGGCTGCATCCTCACCGCCGCCGGCTGCAACAAGTGGTGGATGGACGACATCCTGGGTGCCGATTCCTACGACGCGGAGCAGGCGCTGGTCGCCGGCGGCAAGCTGGGCCAGAACGACGTCTACTTCCTGCCCTACCTCATGGGCGAGAGGACCCCCCACAACGACCCGCGTGCGCGCGGCGCCTTCGTGGGCCTGCGCATGGACACCACCCGCGCCGACATGACCCAGGCCGTGTTGGAGGGCGTCGCCTTCGCCCTGCGCGACTGCCTGCAAATAGCCCGTGCGGAGGAGGTCGAGGTCATGGCCTCGACCATCTGCGGCGGCGGCGCCACGAGCCCGCTCTGGAGGGCCATCTGCGCCGACGTCCTGGGAATCCCCCTGCAGATTCCCCAGACGCCCCAGGCCCCGGCCTTCGGCGCGGCCATGCTCGCGAGCGTCTGCTGCGGGGCCTTTCCCGACGTGGCTGAGTGCGCGCACCGCCTCGCGCGGGTGGAGGAGCAGATGGTCTTTCCCAACAAGGAGATCATCGCGCTCTATCGGGGGCACTACAGCACCTGGCACAGCATGTATCCCGCGCTGAAGGACATCTACCGGCAGATGCTGTAGGGCCACGGCGCGGGAGCGGTCTGCTTGTGGTGGCGCGGTCTGCTCGCGTTTCATTGGGAGAGAAACGCGAGCAAACCGCGCCGTTTCTGCTTTATGGGGCGTGAGACGCCGTTTTGCTTGTGTTTGGACCGTTGAGAAACACGAGCAAGTCGCAGCCCACAAGCAAACCGCAGCCATCTCTCCCCAGATGCCCCAAGACGTCGATTTGCTTGTGCTTTCCCACACCTGCCCCCCGTGGTCGCGGGCAGACGTATCATGTTTCCCCGACAGCCAACGGGGGAGGACCTGTGATCCAGGACATCGGCAGCTACGCCTTCGACAACGCCTATCGACCGCTCGAGGCGCGGCCCGAGGACTACGTGCTGGCCTACGGTCACGGCCAGGCGGTCGTGCGCCTGGATGGCGGCACGGGCGAGCTCGAGCTCCCGCGCCTGCGCGACTGGGGTTTCTCCGCCCCCGACCTCGCCCCACGCTACCTCTTCTCGATCGACGACCGTCGCTTCTTCATGGCCGAGCGCGACCCGCGCCCCCGTGGCAGCGAGGAGCTGCCCGAGGGCTTCCGCCTCGAGCCCGTGAACCAGTTCCGCTTCCTTCGGCCCCGTTGTCTGGCCTTCGCCGGCATAACTGGCTACCAGCTGCGCAACTGGTACCATTCCAACCGCTACTGTGGGCACTGCGGCAGCGAGCTGGGCCACGTCGCCACCAGCCGGGAGCTCGCCTGTCCCGCCTGCGGCAACGTTCTCTACCCCAAGATCTGCCCCGCCGTGATCGTGGGCATCACCAACGGCGACGAGCTGGTCATGACCAAGTACGCCGGCCGCGCCTACAACCACTACGCGCTGGTGGCCGGCTTCGTCGAGGTGGGCGAGACTCTGGAGCAGTGCGTTGCGCGCGAGGTCAGGGAGGAGGTGGGTCTCAGGGTCAAGAACGTCCGCTACTACAAGAGCCAGCCATGGCCCTTCACCGACACCCTCCTCGCCGGTTTCTTCTGCGACGTCGACGGAGACCCCACCATCCACGTCGACCACGACGAGCTCCAGCTGGGTGGCTGGGTCCGCCGCGCCGACGTCCCCCTCGATCCCGCCGACGACTCGAGCCTCACCAACGAGATGATCGCGCTCTTCGCCAGGGGAGGGGAGCCGCGCGCCTAGGCCGCCCGCCCCTCTCGCCCGTCCGGGCTCCCTCTCGTGCGATGATGCAGGGGTGCGCACGCTTCGTTCTTGGCGAGAGGGGCTTTGCATGCTGGACCGCAGGATCACCACCATCGTCACGCACGACATCCTCTACAACCCCGACCCCTACACGAGGGTCGAGCTCTGCGGTATCTTCCGCGACGAGGACGTCGGCACGGTCAACGAGCTCAGGCCCGACCTCTGTGGCTTCGTGGTCAACTACCCTAGCTCCCACCGACACGTGGACCGCGACCGCCTGCGCGAGCTCGTGGGCAAGCTGGACCCCACCATCCCCGCCGTGGGCATCTTCGTCGACCAGCCCCTGGGCTACGTGAGCGAGCTCGCGGACGAGGTCCTGGACGTGGTGCAGCTGCACGGAAACGAAGGCAACCCCTACATCACCTTCCTGCGGGAGCTGGTGGACATTCCCATCGTGCAGGCCATCCGCATGGCCGGCCCCGAGGACGTGGAGCGCGCCAACCAGAGCAAGGCCGACCTGGTCGTGCTCTATGGCGGATGGCAGGCAGGGGTCGCCTTCGACTGGGAGCTTGCCGGGGGCGTGTGCCGTCCCTACATCCTGGCCGGCGCCCTCACGTCCCAGAACCTGGGTGGCGCGATCGGCCGGCTTGCGCCCTGGGGCGTCGCCCTCAACACGGGCATAGAGACCGACCGTCTCAACGACCCGGCAAAGATGGCCGCGGCCGTCGCTGCCGCCCGCGGCGCATCCTAGTAGTGACGCCACGGGCCGGGCTGGCACTCGCCGCGTCCCGGCTGCGTTCCCATCCACCCAAGCGAGAGGAGCCACCATGCCAGCCCTACGCATAGCCACCATCGGAACGTCCGCCATCGCTCAGCGGCTCGTCGAGGCCGTGGGCGAGGTGGCGGACGTCGAGTACGTCGCTGCCTTTTCCCGCGAGCTCTCGCGGGCCGAGGGCTTCGGTCGCCCTCGCGGCGCGCGCCTCTTCTTCGACGACCTGGAGGCGCTTGCGGCGTCGGACGAGGTGGACGCCGTCTACGTCGCCTCTCCCAACGGCCTGCACGTCCCGCAGGCACTCGTCCTCGCCTCCGCCGGGAAGCACGTCCTGGTGGAGAAGTCCCTGGCCCCCAACCAGCGGCGTGCCAAGGAGCTCTTCGACGCCGCGCATACCAACGGCGCGGTATGCCTGGAGGCCATGCGCAACCTGCACACCCAGGGCTTCGACAACATCGAGGGCGCGCTGGGGCGACTGGGCAGGGTGACCCAGGCAAGCCTGCGCTTCGGCAAGGTCACCTCGCGCATCGGAAGGCTGCGCGCCGGCGAGCACGTGAACCAGTTCGACCCGGCGCTCGGCGAGGGCGCCCTCGTAGACATAGGCGTCTACTGCGTCGAGCCGGCGGTGGCCCTCTTCGGTCGCCCGGAGGCGGTGCGGGCCTCGCTGGTCACCATCGACGTGCCCTGGGGGTCGGAGTCCCCCTATCAGCGCGTTGACCTGGCGGGCAGCATTGCCCTGGAGTACGCGGACAAGGTGATAGAGCTCAGCTACAGCAAGGTGGGGGACGACCTCCTGGGATCCCAGGTCATGGGCGATGAGGCGACCCTCCTCTGGGACGAGACGAGCTGCCCCCGCGACCTCAGGCTCGTCCACCACGAGGACGTGGGCATGGCCTACTCGACGGTGGGCGGGAGCGAGGAGTTGGTGCGTGCGGACGTGCCCCAGAACGACATGGTCTGCGAGCTGGAGCTCTTTGCCGCGGCAGCGCGGGGCGAGGAGGCGGCACTCGCACGGGTGGCCCGCTTCGAGCGGGTGACCCTGGACTCGCTCGCCGTAATGGACGAGGCGCGCAGGCAGGCGGGCGTGCGCTTCCCGGACGACGAGTAGGGGCCGCGCGCTCGGCGCATGTGGGCGGCGGTTCCGGGCGGCGGGCCGAAGCGACTCTCGCCACGCCGGCTTTTGCCCATCTCTACCTGCAACAATACCTAACTGGCAAGATGAAGTTACCAGTTTAAAATCTAACTGGTAAGATTATATTGCCAGATAGGGAGGGATGAACATGAACGAACTCATAGCCGAGCAGATCAGGGGCTTCGACATAGCAGACTACCTGCCCATCCACGAACGCATGCTCGACCTGGGCGATCCGCTGCCGCCACGCAGGGGAAACCTCGTCAAGGTCGTCGTGGGCATGCGATGCAGCGGGAAGAGCTATCGCCTCTTCCAGGAGATGCTTCGGGTCCACGAGTCCGGCGTGCCATGGGATCGCATCTGCTACTTCAACTTCGAGGATGACAGGCTCGACCCCGTCACGTCCGCCATAGGCGACGAGGTCCTCGAGACGTTCTATTCGACCTGCCCCTCGGCCTTGGAGGAGGGGGCCTACCTCTTCTTGGACGAGCTGCAGGAGATGGATGGCTGGGGCGCGTGGCTGCGACGCGTCGTGGATACGACCAAGGCGACCATCTACGTCAGCGGCTCGTCGTCCAAGATGCTCTCGCAGGAGATATCGACGGAGTTCAGGGGCCGGGCCATCGATTTCGAGCTGCTTCCCCTCTCGTTCAGGGAATACGTCGGGGCGAAGGAACCGGGGCTCTCGCTTGGTCCGGCGCATTCGACTCTCGAGCGGCTGAGCCTGCGGCGGCTCTTCGATGCCTATCTTGAGGAGGGCGGGTTCCCGGCCGCCTTGGGGCTGCCCACGGCGCAGCGCGTGTCGCTGCTGCAGGGCTACGTGCAGCGCGTCGTGGTGAGGGATGTCGTCGACCGTCATGCCCTCGCCCGTCCGCGCGTGGCGAGCGTGTTCGCGCGTCGGGTGCTGGGGACCAATGCCAAAACGCTCTCGGTCCGCCGCGCCGAGGGCGACCTCAGGGCGCTTGGGCTTCCTACGAGTCGTGCCCTCCTCGCCACCCTGCTGGACTACCTCGAGCAGGCCTATCTGGTCTTTCGCGTTCAGGAGTTCTCGTATGCCCTGGCCGAGGGCACGAGGAAGCCCCCCAAGGTCTATGCGATCGACCCGGGCCTGGCGCTCGCCAATGGGCGTGCCAACTCCAACGAGCTCGGGCAGCGCCTGGAGGACGCCGTGTACCTCGAGCTGAGGCGTAGGAACGTGGGCACGCGTGCGGAGTCGGTCTCCTCCTTCGTCACGAGGGGGCACGGCTACGAGGTCGATTTCGTGGTGGGGGACGTGATGTTCCAGGATGCGCTGGAGCTCGTGCAGGTCAGCGTGGGCGTCGAGGACGAGACGACGCGCACGAGGGGGCTTCGCGCGCTCTGGGAGGCGCTGGAGGAGACGGGGCTCGAGGAGGCCACGCTCGTCGTCGCGGGGGGCGACGAGGCGTCCTACGTCCAGGGGAACCGGAGGATACGACAGGTCCCCGCGTGGAAGTGGTTCCTCGAGGCCTAGCCCCGGCGGGCCTGGGACTGGTAGACGAAGGCCACCGCGAAGCCGGCGATTATCACGGCGGAGGCGGCTATCGTCGCGTGCGGAAAGACTCCCAGCACGACGAGGCCCGCCGCAGCGGAGAGGTCGATGATCCCGCTGGTGCGCGCGCCGATGCGGTCCTGTCGGGCAAGGGCCCCCTCGCGTTGGCGGGCGAGTGGGTTCTTGGCGGTGACCAGCAGGTAGGCGCCTATGGCTGCGAGCAGAAGTCCTATGGCGAGCGTGATTCTCATGCGCGTCTCCTTGCGAAGCATGCCGCCGGGCCGCGTGCCCGGCGTCCTGGGTGAGGGACCCGGCGGTTCTTGGGTGCGGCTCCTGATGGTCTCTTGGTGCGACCCCAACGGACTATGGGTGCGGGTCCAACCAGTCTATCCCTTGTGGCGATTGCATCGCTCGCCGGCTGGCCCGACACGGGCGCAAGGACCTTGGGTATGTTCTTCTCACACCTCAAGCGCAGGGGGCTGATTCATGACGCAGACCAACACGGGCCAGGGCCCGACGCAAGCCGACGCCGTGGCCACGACCGCGGAGGACCCCATCTACGGGGGTCGCCTGGGCGAGCTGGAGTCAGAGCTCGCCTCCCTCATCCAACGCATCGACCGCCTGCGCGCGGAGCTCAGGGACTCCCGTGGGGAGGACCCGGTGGTGCATTGCCTGGGCCGCGTCAAGACGCCCCAGAGCATACGCGAGAAGTGCCTGCGCAAGGGCCTCGAGCCAAGCGCGGAGTCTGCATTCGCCCACGTGAGGGACATCATCGGCGTGCGCGTCGTCTGTGCCTTCCTGAGCGACGTCTACCTCATGCGCGACGCCATCGCGCGCCTCCCGGGAGCGGAGGTCGTGGGCGAGAAGGACTACATCCGCCACGTCAAGCCCAACGGCTACCGCAGCTACCATCTGCTGCTGAGGCTCGAATCGGGCCTCTTCGCCGAGGTCCAGGTCAGGACCGTCTCGATGGACACCTGGGCCTCGCTGGAGCACCAGCTCAAGTACAAGCGTGACTTGGACGGGGACCTCAGGCTCATAACCAGCGAGCTCAAGCGCTGCGCCGACGAGCTCGCCTCAACGGACCTCTCGATGCAGGCCATACGCGACATGATCCGCGGCGAGCGCGCCACGGGAGGGGAGGGGCGATGAGGCTCCTGGTTGCGGACGACACGCGCGACCTCAACCGCGCGCTCCAGGCGATCCTGGAACAGAACGGCTACGAGGTGGTCCCCGCCTACGACGGGCAGGAGGCGCTCGACCTGGTCATGTCCCAGAGCTTCGATGCGATCATCCTGGACATCATGATGCCGCGCATGGACGGGCTTGCCGCACTGGCCGAGATGCGCCGTCGCGGCGTGGTGGCGCCGGTCCTCCTGCTCACGGCGAAGGCCCAGGTGGACGACCGCGTGGCGGGGCTCGACGCAGGCGCGGACGACTACCTGCCCAAGCCCTTCGCCATGCGCGAGCTCCTCGCCCGAGTGCGCGCCATGACCAAGCGTCGCTCGGACTACTCCTCGCGTGACCTCAGCTACGCCGACCTGCGCCTCAGGGCTGACAGCTTCGAGCTGTCAGCCGAGAACACGGTGCGCCTCTCCGTGAAGGAGATGGAGCTCCTGCAGCTGCTCGTGCTCAATGCCGACCGACCGCTGGGACCCGGCTTCATCCTGGGACGCGTCTGGGAGGGGGAGGACGAGGCGGACGAGGACACCCTGGCGCTCTATGTCTCGTACCTGCGCGCGAAGCTCGCCTCGGTGGCGTCCAAGGCCACCATCGTGCGCGACGAGGACGGCTCTTACAGGCTCAGCGCGGAGTAGGGGGCAGCGATCGATGGGCGCACGTGCCATACAGCGGCTCAGGATCAAGATCATCGCCATCATGCTCGCCGCCTTCTTCGTGGCCATGCTCCTCATCGCCGTGCTGGTCAACGGCGCCCACATCGTGCTCGCGCAGTCGCGCATGGACCGCGTGCTCGACGCCATCATCCAGGGCGGAGGCGTGATCGAGGAGCCCGTGGACGGCCGCTCGCTCGTTGAGTCGCAGCGTGTCCTGCGCTACTTGCTCGTGACCGTTGACGCCGACGGCAGGCTGAGCTCGCTGGTGGGGGGCTACGACGAGGACATGGACGTCCAGAAAGCCCAGGAGCTCGCCCAGGCGGTCATCCCCTCGCTCCTGCGCTCCGGCTCGATTGGCGACTACTACTACAAGGTGGCCGAGGCCGACGGCGGCGGGCACGTCGTGGCCTTCGTGGACGGCAGCGTGGAGCTGGGGGAGGGCAGGGAGGTCCTCTCGCTCACCCTGGACTTCCTGGCGGCGGGGCTTTTGCTCTCGTTCGTGATCGTGTGGTTCCTCTCGCGTCGCGCCATCCAGCCCGAGCTCGAGGCGGCCCGTCGCCAGAGCGAGTTCGTGACCAATGCGAGCCACGAGCTCAAGACGCCGCTTGCCGTGATCCGCGCCAACACCGAGATACTCGAGGCCCTGGGTGGCGAGGGAGAGTGGACCAGCTCGACCCTGAGGCAGGTCGACTACCTGGACGGTCTGGTGAGGGACCTGGTTGACACCGCACGCGCCGACGAGTGGGCGGACTCCCAGGAGCTCTGCGAGGTGGACGTCTCCGCCGCCGCACGCGAGGCGCTGGAGCCCTTCGAGTCGGTGGCGCAGCGGCGCGGCGTGAGCCTGGCGAGTGAGCTCGAGCCCGGGGTCATGGCCCTCGCGGACGTGGAGCGCGTGGTGCAGCTCGTCCGCCTCCTGGTGGACAACGCCTGCAAGTACTGCGACGAGGGCGGCAGCATCCAGGTGTCGGTGTCCCCCGTGAGGCGCGCCGCGCTCTCGGGTCGCAGGAGGCGGGGCGCGAGGATCGTGGTCTCCAACAGCTTTGCCCGGGGGGAGGGTCACGACTGGTCGCGCCTCTTCGAGCGTTTCTACCGTGCGGACGAGGCCCACAGCAACCAACAGGGCTACGGGATCGGCCTCTCCATCGCGCAGCGCATCTGCGAGCAGTACGAGGGCGGCATCCGGGCGGGCTGGAAGGATGGCGTGGTCAGCCTCTCTGCCGTCATCTTCTAGGGAGAGGCCACCGAATCTGGGACAGGGAAAGCGAGAGGGACGCGCGGTCCCTCTCGCCTGGCCTCTGGGTCCGTTCGTGCTGCCGTTGCCGCGCTGCCACGTCGGCACCCGTCCGCCTCCCATGTCCCTACGCCACGGGGATGGTGGCTCCCGCCAGGGAGACGGACTCCACCTGCGTGGGGTCTATGGCCTGGGGGAGGAAGAGGCTCTTCTCCACCGTGGTCGACGTCGCGGAGTTGTCGTCGAAGCTCCCGCCACCGTTGTCGGTGACCTCGACCGTCGTGCCGTCCCTCATGTTGAGCGTCACGGTGCCCAGGTCGAGGAGCTGGTCAATGCGCGCGGACATCTGGTCGCCCATCCTGCCGCTGGGACCCTCGGGGACGTTGGCCGCCTCGTCGAGCTCGTAGCCCAGCTTGAGTGCGATGGACGAGAGGGACGCCTCCCTGAGCTGCCCCTTGATGCCACCGACCTCGATGCCCTGGCCTGCGGGCAGGTCGATGCTGCTGTCCTCGTAGTCCATCTTGAACTTGAGCTTCCAGCCGGCGTCAGCGAGCGTGCTGACGGAACCCGAGTCGTCGAGGAGGCGCAGGTCGCCCAGGCTCACGCGCATGGTCTTGCCCACGAGGCTCTGGCTGTCCACGAGCGAGATCTGGCGCACGAACTGGATGGAGTTGTCACTGGGGTCGCGGTCGTAGAAGTAGCTGCTGCCGTAGGCGCCGCGGACCCCGTCCACCATCACGTCCTCCGTGCCGAACATGAGGTTGAGCTTGCCGTCTTTGGTGGCGCTCAGACCCTCGAAGGGTGTGCCGTCGTCCTTGGCGAGGCTCAGCACGACGACGTAGTTGGAGCGGTCGCCTATGACCGCGTCGGCGGTGACGGTGATGCCGCCGTCCGAGCTCGTTGCGTCGAGGGGGTGTCCCACCTTGTTCACGACCTCGGTCGCGGCAGGGGCGCCGGCAAAGATGTCGTCGAAGATCCCCTGGACGTCTGTGAGGGTGCCGGTGGCATAGGCCACCCCGCCCAGCCCCAGGGCCGCCGTCAGCGCCGCGGCCGCCGCGGNTGCCCATTCCCTTGGCGTAGTCGTCAAACAGCTCGTTCATCATGCTCCCCCAATCTGGTCCTCAGCATCTGGCGGGCGCGGCTCAGACGCTTGGTCACGGCTGCCGTGCTGTCGCCCGTGATCGCCGCGATTCGTGCGATGTCATAGCCCTCCAGGTAGCGCAGGTGCACTGCCAGTCGGTAGGCCTCGGGCAGCTCTCGCACCGCCTCCAGCAGCTCGTCGTAGCGGCCCGGCTCCTCGTCTGGCGCGGCCGTGGGCTCCGCCACGGAGTCAAGTGGCACCAGTCTCTTGCGCCCCGCACTTCTGAGCAGGTCCTTGCAGGCGTTGACGGTGCAGCGTATGACCCAGGCCCTCTCGTGCTCCGGGCTCTTGAAGCCGCCCTCGTGGCAGAGCAGCTTGAAAAGGACGCCCTGACACACGTCCTCGCCGTCCTGCAGCGAGTGCAGGTAGCTCATGGCCAGGCGCAGGACCATGTCCGAATAGGCATCGACGACGCGCCTGGCCTCCGCTTGGACGGCGCGCTCGTGCCCGCCCTTGGCTCCTTGCCTCATGGGACCTCCCTTCGCGTGTCGTTTCCGCATGTCCTCGATGGCTCCATCTACCAACAACACGAACGAGGGAGGAAAAGCTGACGGTCACCGTCGAGCTCGCGCGCTTTTCTTGCTGCCGCGCGCTGTCCCCCCCCCCGCGTCGGCGTGTCTGGCATGCCGCCAAGGCAGGTGGCCCTGCCAGGCACGGTGTGCCGCCGGATTAGACGTGCTTTCGAGTGCGGCCGCCATCTCCTCTCGCCTGTTATCGAAATGGCAGATAACCAGTTAGTGGAACTTGGTATTTGTGACTCGTACCCCTCCCGCCTAAGATATAGGACCTGATGAATGACAGAAGCTCACATACCACCCCGCTCCCGGCCATCCCTGGGATGGACATGAGGATGCCCAAGCCCGGGCGCCCTTGCCTTCGCGCATAGGGACCGGGCTTTCCACGTGGCGGTCCCTGGCAGGGGGCCTGCCCTCCATTCATCTCGCGAGTGGAGTGACGATTTGATATCTCTGGAACACATAAGCAAGAGCTTTGACGCACCGGGCCGAGCCCCTGCGGAGCACGCCCTGAGGGACGTCTCGCTCACGATTCCCGACGGCGACGTCTTTGGCATCATAGGCATCTCGGGTGCGGGCAAGTCCACGCTCGTGCGCTGCGTCAACCTCCTCGAGCGCCCGACCTCGGGTCGCATCGTGGTGGACGGTCAGGACGTGACCGACCTGCAGGGCGCCGCGCTGCGCAGCTACCGTCGCCGCGTCGCCATGATCTTCCAGGGCTTCGGCCTCCTGGCGCAGAAGACGGCGCTGCAGAACGTCTGCTTCCCCTTCCTGGCCGCCAACGGCCGCGTCACCGAGGCGGACCGCAGACATGCCCTCGAGCTCCTGGACCGCGTCGGGTTGGCAGACAAGGCCGGGGCCTACCCGTCCCAGCTCTCGGGCGGGCAGGCGCAGCGCGTCGCCATCGCGCGTGCCCTGGCCCTTGACCCGGAGTACATCCTCTGTGACGAGGCGACCTCGGCGCTGGATCCTGCGAGCACCGCCTCCGTGCTGGACACCCTGCGCCAGGTCAACCAGGAGACCGATGTCACCATGCTGGTGATCACCCACTCCATGGATGTCGTCAAGAGCATCTGCAAGGACGTCGCCGTGCTGGTGCGCGGCAAGCTGGTCGAGACCGGCTCCGTGGACGAGGTCTTCTCCAACCCCCAGGATCCCACGACCCGCGCCCTGCTCGGAAGGGGTGATTGGCATGAGTAGCCTGCAGTCGCTTCTCGACCAGTACTCGGGGCTCCTCGCCCAGGGCTTCTTGGCCTCGCTCGCGATGCTGTTCTTCTCCACCGCGATCGCCTACCTCATCGGCACCTTCCTGGGCGTCGTGCTCTATGTGACGGTCCCCGGAGGTCTTAGGCCCCATCGCGCGCTCAACGCCGTGCTGGGATGGATCGTCAACATGACCCGCTCCATCCCCTTCATCATCCTGCTGGTCGCGGTCATGCCCATGACCAAGGCGCTGGTGGGAACGGTGGTGGGTGTGCGGGGGACCATCCCGCCGCTGGTGCTCTCGGCCGCGCCCTTCGTGGCGCGCATGATCGAGCAGTCGCTGGCCGAGGTCCCGCGCGATTCCATCGAGGCGGCCGAGTCCTTTGGCGCCACCGTCCCCCGCGTGGTCTTCTCGGCGCTTTTGCCCGAGGCCCTGCCCTCCATCGTGCGCGGCGTGGCGGTCACGCTCATCTCGGTCCTGGGATACACCGCCATCGTGGGTGCCGTGGGTGCCGGCGGCCTGGGAGACATCGCCATCCGCTACGGCTACTACCGCTACGAGGACGGCGTGATGATCCTGACCATCGTGCTTTTGGTGGTGCTGGTGCAGGCCATCCAGAGCAGCTGCGACCTCGTGGCCAAGCGCATCGACCACCGCTAGGGGAAGCTTCGGGGCGCTGGGTTGCCCCGAGTGTGACCTCTTGTGCCACGCACTTGTCTGTCCGAATTCCATCACATCAATTAATAAATTATTAGCTAAAGGGAAGGAACAACGATGATCACTCGTAGGAACTTCGTCTCTGCCTCCGCCGCCGCTCTTGCCCTCGCTGGCCTCGCCGCCTGCGGCTCCAAGCCTGGCAGCGGCTCCGCCGCCTTCCAGGCCCTCGCCGACATCGTGTCGGTCGGGCTCTCGACGGCCTTCTCGGTCGCCGGGGCGGTCGTCACGGGCGCGATGCAGGTCATCTCCGGCGTCGTGCAGGCGGTCGTGGGCGTGCTGACGGCCATCCTCGGCGTCTTCGTGGGCGTCTTCACCGGAGACTGGCAGATGGCGGCGGACGGCGCGAGCTCCGTCATGACCGGCATGTCCTCGATCGTCACGGGCATCATGAACGGCCTGTCGGGGGCCATCGGAGGAATCCTCTCCGGCATCGCGGGGCTGTTCACGTCCGTCCTCAACGGTGTGACGGGGGTCGTCTCCGGCATCTTCTCCGGCATCGCGAGCACCGTCACCGACAAGATAGGCTCGGCGAAGAGCACGGTCCAGAACGGGCTCAACGCCATCAGCGGCTTCTTCAAGGGGCTCCACCTGGAGTTCCCTCACATCAAGCTGCCGCACTTCCACATCAGCGGGAGCTTCTCCATCATGCCGCCCTCCGTGCCGACGCTGGGCGTCGACTGGTACGCCAAGGGCGGCGTCTTCTTGCGCCCGACGGTTTTCGCCAACGCCGGCGTGGGCGTCGGCGAGGCGGGGCCCGAGGTCGTGGCCCCCGTGGACAGCCTGACCGGCTTCATCCGCGACGCCCTGGGCGACGGGCGCGACGACGAGCTCGTCGCCGAGGTCCGCGCCCTGCGCGAGTACGTGGGCAGGCTCCGCATCTACCTGGACAAGAAGGAGCTCGTGGGCGGAATCGCCGACGAGATGGACGCCGAGCTCGGCAGGATAGGGGCGCTGGCGTGAGCGAGACGGAGATGGAGGTCTGGGTGGACGGCACGCCNCACGTACTGGCAGGTGTGCTCGGTGCCCGTCTACGCCTCGACCGTCACGGTGGGCAACCCGGCGGGCGGCAACGTCTACATCGACTCCGACTCGGTGGACGTGCGCGTCGGGTCGACCGTGAGCTCGAGCTTCTCGGAGGACGTGGTGGAGCTCGGCAAGTCGTCCCCGTCGGCCCTCGTGGACTTCTGCGGCGGGCACGGCGAGATACGCTACGACGAGTCCTCCGGCCAGCTCGCCCTGATACCCAAGAAGAGGAACTCGGCGGGCGACGCCGCCGTGCTCCTCTCGGCGGGCGTCGACTCGGGCGGGAGCCTGCTCGACGGCGGCATCGCCATGGCGTCGGACTCCTCCGGGAGGAGCGTCGCGTACCTCAACTCGACGAGCGTCAACGTGAACGGGACCGTCGCCCCGACGTCCAGGCTCNATCGATGACATGTGGCTCAGCCCCGGCGACAACCGCGTGGCCATCGACACGACGCCCGGGATGGGCGACGACGCCTGGCAGGGGTTCGCCGACTCCTGGGACGCGCACCGGGGCATGTGGTGCGCCATGGCCACCGCCTCCTCGCCCCTGCAGGAGTTCCCGGCCTGGCAGGGCATGGGAGCCTGGTGGGACGTGGAGGACCGCAAGTGGGGCTCCCTCGCCTTCCCGCTCGACACGTCGGGCGGCGACTACAACGTCTACTTCGAGTACGAGTGGAAGGAGCTCTAGATGGGCACCAAGACCCCGAGCATGAGGCTCGTGAAGCCGGCCATCACGGACAAGGTCCAGCAGACCATCGCCGACCTCGCGTCGAACTTCGACTGGATCGACAGGATGTGGCCCGTCGGCTCGATCTACATGAGCGCCGCCGCGACCAACCCGTCGACCTTCCTGGGCGGCACCTGGGCGCGCGTGGAGGGCCGCTTCCTCGTCGGCGCGGGGACCGACTTCGCGGCGGGCACCACGGGCGGGCAGGGGACCATGGGCGTCCACCGCTGCCGCGAGGAGGGCGCGGGCTACGGGCTCACCCAGACC
>NZ_LT635494.1:1987017-2000060 GCF_900120385.1 Olsenella phocaeensis
GGCGGGGACCGCCGTGAGCTTCGTCTTCGACGGGACCTACTGGCAGGTGTGCTCGGTGCCCGTCTACGCGTCCACAGTCACGGTGGGCAACCCGGCGGGCGGCAACGTCTACATCGACTCCGACTCGGTGGACGTGCGCGTCGGCTCCACCGTTAGCTCGAGATTCTCGAAGGACGTGGTGGAGCTCGGCAAGTCGTCCCCGTCGGCCCTCGTGGACTTCTGCGGCGGGCACGGCGAGATACGCTACGACGAGTCCTCCGGCCAGCTCGCCCTGATACCCAAGAAGCGGAACTCGGCGGGCGACGCCGCCGTGCTCCTCTCGGCGGGCGTCGACTCGGGCGGGAGCCTGCTCGACGGAGGCATCGCCATGGCGTCGGACTCCTCCGGGAGGAGCGTCGCGTACCTCAACTCGACGAGCGTCAACGTGAACGGGACCGTCGCCCCGACGTCCAGGCTCAGGTGCCTGCTGGAGGGGAAGCTCCAGGCCGCGAGCGACGTCCAGCGCCCGGCGGACGCCAACACGGCGGTGGCGGCGAACACGGGCGTCTTCGGCATGAGCCTCTTCCAGGCGAGTTCGTCCATGAAGTTGCACAAGCCGCCCACCGACGGCTTCGTGGCCCACTTCTCGTGGGACAACGCGGGCAAGTACGACCTGCAGGCCGCGCTCGGCAACGCGTACGGGAGGCCGTCCCTGCACGTGCGCTACCAGAACGGCGGGGCATGGTCCGGCTGGCTGCCGCCGAACGGCCCCTTCGTCATCTTCGACGGGGCCGCCACGGGCGACTTCAGCCTGGCCTCGAGCGCGTCGGAGTTCACCCACATCGACGTCCTCTACCACGACAACGCGGGCATCTACGGCTCCGTGAGGCTCTACAGGCCCGACGGCAAGACCTTCTACATGAGCACGTACAAGAACGCGACGGACCTCTGGGCGCAGCTGTCGTACAAGGCCATGACCATCAGCGGGACGCGCGTGACCCTCGCGACCGTGCAGGGCCAGGCGCAGCGCGGCTACGCGAACATCCCCTGCAAGTCGGGCTACAGCGTCGGGGGCGACCACAGCGCCGACTACTTCACGGTCGTGCGGGTCGAGGGATACAGGTACTAGGGAGGCACGCATGCTCTACGGGGTACTGAGCGACGGGACGGTGACGCTCGCCGTCCCGAGCGAGGGGAAGCCGGTGATCGAGTCCGTCGAGCCCGAGGCGCCGGAGGGCTACGTCTCGACGATGGGCTGGGAGGAGACGGGCACCGAGATCAGGCAGACGTGGGCGCTCGCCCTCTCGGACGACGCCAGGAGGCTCAGGGATGAGATAGAGGCGCTCCCCGACGACGTGGCGGCGCTGATACCGTCCGCGTACGGGCGATTCGAGGAGGGGAGGACGTACGGGAGGGGCGAGCGCTTCAGGGTCGGCGAGACGCTCTACAGGGCGCTGCGGGACTACGACTCGAGGGCGTGGCCCGACCCGTCGGCGGTCCCGGCCCTGGTGACCAGGGTCAGCCCCGGGCAGTCCGGCGAGGTCGGCAAGTGGGTCCAGCCCACGAACGAGTCGCCCTACATGAGGGGCGACAGGGCGGAGAACCTCGGGAAGATCTGGGAGTCGACCATCGACGACAACGTGTGGGAGCCCGGGGCGCCAGGCGTCGACGAGCGCTACTGGAAGTGCGTCGCGGACGCGTAAGGGGATTGATGAGCCCACTGACGTTCGAGCAGCTCGTGGCGCTGCTCTCGGTCGTCTTCGCCGCCGCCACGATCGCGCTCACCATCCGCCGGGACGGAATGGGGGAGCGCGAGAGGCAGGCGGCCAGGGCGGCCGAGCAGCAGGTCGTCACCGACCAGCTCGCGAACATCACCGACATGGCGCGCGAGACGCGCGACACCGTGCGCGACATGAGCCGCCAGCTCACCGACCACAGCCGGGAGCTCGCGCGCGTCGAGCAGCGCATGGAGGACTACGGGCGGCGCATCGAGGCCATCGAGCGCCGCTGCGAGGGCTGCCGCATCGGCGGCAGCGAGTAGACGGGAGAAGGACATGTCACAGATCACGAACGGCAAGTGGTGGGCGGCGGCCGGGGTCCGCTGCCTGAAGACCGGCGCGCAGACCCTGGCGTCCCTCATCGGGACCGGCGCGGTGGGCGTCCTCGACCTCGACTGGCCCCAGATGCTCGGCGTCACGGCCACGGCGATGGTCCTGTCGCTGCTGACCTCGCTGGCGGGCCTGCCCGAGGTCGGCGAGGAGTAGCCATGGACTTCGCCAACCTCAAGGCCGACGAGGACCTCATCATGGGCGTGCACTTCACGCCCGGCAGGCAGGGCCGCGCCATCGACCGCGTGTACGTCCACAACATGGGCGGAGACCTCACCGGGCGCGACTGCCACGGGATCTGGCAGGACCGCGAGGCCAGCGCCCACTACTGCGTGGCGTCCGACGGGCGCGTCACGCAGACGGTCTGGGACCGCGACGTGGCCTGGCACGCCCACAACTGGCCGGAGAACCAGCGCTCCATCGGCGTCGAGCACGCCAACTCGGCGGGGCCGAACACCGACCTCACCGAGGCGTGCCTGGACGCGGGGGCGCACCTCGTGGCCGCGATATGCCTGTACTACCGACTCGGGCGCCCCGAGTGGCTGGGCAACGTGTTCCCGCACTGCTACGCGAGCCCCACCGACTGCCCGGGGCCGCTCCGCGAGGGCCACAGCCAGCACGACGAGTACGTGCGCCGCGCGGGCGAGTGGTACGACCGCATGGCGTCCGGCGAAACCGACCAGAGGGACTACGAGTCAGCCGTGGACGCGGCGGACAAGGAGGACAAGGTGCTACCCAACGAGTGTCTCATACAGCCAGACGGCAAGCCGTGCATCTGGCACGTCACGCCCGCCTACGTCAAGGGGCTCACGCACCCCGACCAGATGCGCGCCGTCCAGGACGTCTACCGCCGCAACACCGGCCGCGACATCCCCGTCTACGCCTACGGCAGCGAGGAGGCCCCCTGGGCCGAGCGGCTGCTCCAGTCGTACCCCAAGAGCTGCGTGGAGGTGTAGCCATGGACGAGGGCATGGGCAAGGGGCAGGACCCCGCCGACGTGCTGCAGGGCGAGTCCATGGGCGAGCCCGTCGCGCGCGAGATGAGCCTCGAGGACGCCATGGCGGTGCTCGCCGATGGGGAGTGAGCAGGCCCCGCGCTGCCCGCTCTGCGGGGAGGGCATGCGCCTGGTCGCGACGGACGCCCTGGACGGGCGCGAGCGGTGGCACTGCCCGCGCTGCCAGCACGAGGAGTCGCGCGCGCTCAGGTGGACCCTCACGCTCTGGCGGCGCAGCTCCGGCTCCGGCTCGCACGACAAGTACCGCGAGATGGGCTTCCGCTCCCGCGCCGCCCTCCGCGCGTGGATGCAGAGGCACGTGCAGGCCGCGCAGGTGACCTGGTTCGAGCGCGAGCGGCGCGTCTCCGCCGTCATAGGCGCGGGCGGGATAGTGCCGTAGGACAAGAGAAAGCCCCCCATCCGCTCCGGCGGGTGGGGGGCTTTCTCTCGTTCGACCCAGCTTACAAACATGTTTCAACCCAACGCGCCTCGCGGCGTGACGACGAAATACTACTCCATACCGTCCACGAGCGTGGCCACGAGTTCGGCGAGCGTGCACTCGCGCCTCGCCGCCGCCTCGCGGAGCCTCCGGGCCGTCTCGGCGGGCAGGCGGAGCGACATGGGCACGTCCTCCGCGCCCTCCGAGACGGGGCCGAACTCCGCCTCGTACTCGTCAGCCGTAAGGTGCCGCTCGGCCCAGTCGCGGGCCTTGTCGTAGGCGAGCGGGGTTATTACGTCCCCGCCCACCCATCCGCCCAGCTCGTCCTGGTGCGCGTACCTGGTGGCCGCTCCCCCCTCCTCGTGGAGGAAGTGCTCGCCGGTGCGCTTGCGGTATAGCCTTGAGATGGTGTAGCGGAGCCTGTCCGACAGGTCGCGCCCGTCGCTGCCCACCATCTTTGCCGTCTCGGTGTCGTAGAGCCTGCCGTTGATTATCTTGCGCATGATTGGCCTCCTTGCCCTCGTGGTAGTGTGTGGCGCGGTATGGCCCCCGCGCCGTGGGCGTCGTGCCCTACCTCCCGGTGGCCCAGTCGGCCTCGATGCCCGCCATCTCGGCGAGTCCGGCGTACTTGCCCATCCCGGAGCTCGGCTTGCCGTCTGCGCCGTAGGCGTACTCGGGGACGGTGACGTCCCAGGACCTGCGGTCCCTGTTCCAGCGCGCCCCGTACTCGCGCTTGAGGAAGTCCTTGAGGTCGAAGGTCCTGCCGCTGAGGCGCAGACCGTCGTTGGTGACCTCGACCTTGATGGAGCCGTCCTTGATCCCCGCCTCGAGATCGTTGATGCTGTCGTAGAAGCCCGCCATGTCGTCCTCCTTATGTCCCGCTCCTTGCTTGCAAGTACAGTATAGCATGACTTGCAGGCAAGTCTATCGGCAATCGAGATTATTTTTACTCGACCGCTCGCGGGGCGAGGGGGACCAGTCGCGGCAAGTGCCGTAGGACAAATCTGGGCGCGTCTGCTTTTCCCGGCGGCCCGGCGCTACTCCGCCCGCGCCTCCATGGCCATGCGCAGCGCGTCGCTCTCGTCGGGGGCGGCGAAGCGCACGGCCAGCCCGTGCCTCCTGAGCCTGTCAGCGCAGAGGCGGGCGTTTGCGCGGCGCATCGAGGTCTCAGCGTCCCTGCCCTGCGGGTAGGGGAGTACGACCTCGGCGGGCTCGCCGCCCATCTCCTCGCGGATCGAGAGCGCCTTGCGCACCGCGAAGCCAACCACGCGCTCCTGGTCGGCCCTGAGGGCGTCCAGCTCCTCCCAGGCGTCCTCTGGCGGCTCCCACCTCTCCTCTTCCGCCTCCCAGCGCCTGAGCGTGCGCGGCTGCACGCCCAGCGACGCCGCCAGCGCGTTCTGCGAGATGCCTACCGTTTCGCGCATGGCGCGAAACTCGGCCTTGGCCCTCTCCTCCATGCGACCTCCCGTCACGAGAGGCCCCCGCGTGGTGCGGGGGCCTGCCCACTTCCTAAAACCCGTGCTCCTCGCCGTCCGCGCCAATGTAGCGGTCGTGGCAGGCGCGGGCCGCTTCGAGGCCGCTGAAGACCACCTGCGCGGGGTGCAGACCAGCAGCTTTCTTTCCCTCGGTAAAGTCGGCGTACTTACGACGAGTGCCGAAGTTGTCATTAGCGACGATGATGTCGCCGCGCTCGTCGCCAAAATTGATTATGACTGCCTTGCAAAAGTGGTTGATGCGCCCGTGGTCCTCGGCGATGCCCGCGCGCTTGTAAAGCTTAGTGGTGATGTCGGCCTTCATGGTGCTCCCCTCTGGACTGGGCGGGCCTTGTGCCCCTCCCACTGTCTATAGTATGTCCTAAATTAGGGCATAAGTCAAGGGTAGATTGAAAAGATTTTTGCTCGACCACCTGCCGCGCGGGAGCGACCGCTCGCGGCAGGAATCATGGGCTAATCATGGGTTAATCCCGCGTGAAGTTACGTGAAGATACGTGAAGATACGTAGGATTTAGGAATTCCATCATCCAAAAAAGAAGCCCCTGCCTGCGGAAATGCGGGTAGGGGCAATTTTCGTCTGGCGGAGAGCTGGGGATTCGAACCCCAGATAGGATTTGCATCCTATACTCGCTTAGCAGGCGAGCACCTTCGGCCTCTCGGTCAGCTCTCCGTTCGAGGTGCTAGAGCATGATACCCCACAACGGGCTCGCGTCACAACGGGGACGGGATATTTGTCTGGCCTGTGGAAACGTTGTCATGGGCGGTGGTTGGCGAGCCCGCCCTCCTCGCGGCGACCAAGGGTTGGCCCCCCAGCGGATGGGTGGCCCGTTCGCCGCCTACGCAAGCGCGTCTGCCACCAGGTCGTCCCGGTGGCTTCGTATCGCGTCCCAGGAAAAGCGCCGCGCGAGCTCGTCCGCCGCAAGCTCCTCCCCAGGCTCGGCAAGCCCGACGCCCTGGCAGAGAGCGCCGATTACCCTCTGGGGCTTGACGCCGGAGGCTCGGAGGGCGCCGAGGTCGAGGTCCCGATCGCGCTTGGAGAGCCTGCGCCCCGAGGGGGCGACGACGAGGGGGACATGTCCGAAGGTCGGTGCCTCATGCCCCAGGACATGCGCGAGGTAGGTCTGCCGCGCCACGGACCCCAGCAGGTCTCGGCCGCGCACCACCTGGTTGATGCCCATCAGGGCGTCGTCCACCACGACGGCCAGCTGGTAGGCCACGACCCCGTCGCTCCTGCGCACGAGGAAGTCCCCGCATTCGCTTTCCAGGCTCTCCTCGCGCCGTCCGAAGCCAAGGTCCTCGAAGGCGATGCTGGCATCGGGCTCCCCACGACGGGGGACGCGCAGCCGCGTCGCGGAGGGCCTCTCCCTTGACCTCCGTGCGACCTCCTCGGCGGACAGGTCCCTGCATGTTCCCGAATAGACGTAGGTGCCGTCCGAGGCATGGGGCGCGGTGGCGGCGTGCAGCTCTGACCTGCTGCAGAAGCAGGGGTAGGTGAGCCCCCTCTGGCGCAGCTCCTCCAACGCCCCGAGGTAGACCTCGGTCCTTTGGCTTTGGAAGTGCGGGCCTTCGTCCCAGTCGAGGCCGAGCCAGCGGAGGTCGTCCATGAGCAGCTCGCTGCGACGACTGTCCTGCGCCCGAGGGTCGAGATCCTCGATGCGCAGCACCATGCGGCCCCCCGCGGAGCGGGCGGAGGCCCAAGCCATGAGGGCCGAGAAGGCGTTGCCCAGGTGCATGCGCCCCGAGGGGGTCGGGGCGAAGCGGCCCACCACGCCATGGGCGGCGCTGCCGTGGGGTGCTGTGCGGACGTCTGTGCTCATGGCGAGAATCGTAGCGCAGGGGGGCGGGCCCGTGTCCCGTCCCCCTGCGGCGGTCGGCCCATTTGCACATATAGAAAAGAAAGAAAGAAAAAGAGAATATATCCAATACTTTGAATCCATCGGACAAGGCTGGGTGCCAAGGGGGCGAAGCGGGGGTCGGCCCTTGTGGGCAGCATCTTGTCCGCATCCAGATAGTCGCAGCTAGGACGAGCAAGGCTGGCACCATAGCTGCGGTAGAGATATGTGGGAAAACGTCTCCTGCCCCGCCAACGGTCCCCCTCTGGTAGAGAAAAACCTACCGTTTGGGGAGTGCATATATTCTCTAAATAAAGTAGATTCGATACGGACTACCATTCGATACGTTACGAGCCACGAGCCCGTTCCTGACGCATCTGGAACCACGCCAGGCAGAACTCAGCACACAAGGAGGAAAGAAGTATGTCCAAGGCCCCCGGAAAGCCCAACCGCGTCGTCATCGCACTCGGCGGCAACGCACTCGGCGACACCCCCGAGGAGCAGATCCGTCGCGTCCGCGAGGCTGCCCCCACGCTGCTCAAGGTCATCGAGCAGGGCAACGAGATCATCATCACCCACGGCAACGGCCCGCAGGTCGGCATGATCCAGAAGGCCTTCACCTACGCCAACCAGACCGACCCCAAGATCCCGAGCATGGACCTGCCCGAGTGCGGCGCCATGTCCCAGGGCTACATCGGCTACCACCTGCAGCAGGCCATCGGTGCCTCCATGCACAAGGCCTACAAGCGCTGGCACGTCGCCTCCGTGGTCACCCAGATCGAGGTCGACCCCGACGACCCCGCGTTCCGCAACCCCACCAAGCCCATCGGCGCCTTCCTGACCAAGGAGCAGGCTGACGCCGAGAAGGCGGCCCATCCCGAGATGACCTTCGTCGAGGACTCTGGCCGCGGCTACCGTCGCGTCGTCGCCTCTCCCGAGCCCAAGAAGATCGTCGAGTACGAGAGCATCCTCAACCTGCTCGACAACCAGTTCATCGTCATCGCCTGCGGTGGCGGCGGCATTCCCGTGGTCCGCGACTATAGCGACAAGGGCGCCTACAAGGGTGTTGCCGCGGTCATCGACAAGGACATGGGCGGCGAGCTCCTCGGCGAGGACTGCGACGCCGACGTCCTGGTCCTGCTGACCGCCGTCGACCACGTCGCCATCAACTTCGGCAAGCCCGACCAGAAGGATCTCGAGGAGATCAACGTCGAGGAGGCCAAGAAGTACGTCGAGGAGGGCCAGTTTGGCAAGGGCTCCATGGAGCCCAAGGTCAAGGCTGGCATCAAGTTCGCCGAGAGCCGCCCCGGCCGCGTCTGCATCATCGGCTCCCTGGACAAGGCCGCCGAGGCCATGGCCGGCCTCTCGGGCACCCGCATTACCGCCTAGGACACGGCGCCGGCATCATCGCCCGAACGCAAGGAGGGGCCGCGATTCGTCGCGGCCCCTCCTCCTGTGCGGGTCCCCGCGCGTCAGCGGGACGCATGAGGCCTACGTCAGGTCACATCCGTAGAGGTAGACCCGAATCACATTGCCGTCGGCGTCCGCGACCACCTCGTGTGACGATATCCTGCTCAGCCCCCGGTGCTCGTAGTAGCCCCAGTCACACTCGTCGTCGGTCGTGAGGAAGAAGCCCGGGGCACCGGCGCGCGCGATCAAGGATGACATGCGGTCGAAGAGGCCGCTGCCCATCCCCAGACCGTGCGCTTCGGGGCTCACGGCAAGGAGCGTCATCTGCGCCTGGGAGAAGCGCCCTCCCCTGTGGGAGTAGTCCGCCGCAAGCGAGAACTCGCTGCGGTCGATGGTGAGCGCGGACCCCAACTCACGGGCCAGGCCGAGCCCCTCGGCCTCTGCCAAGAGCTCCTTGCGACGGCCCTCCCAGCGCGGCGCCCTGCGCCCGAAGCCATCGCGCGCCAGCACGACGCCCAGGACGTCCTCCCCCACGCAGCCGACGAGGCCAAGGGACGAGGCGGAGAGGTACGTCGCCGCGGCAAGCTGTCCGGCCCTGCCCGCGACGCGCTCGTCGAGCCCGGCGCACCAGAGCGTCTGGTAGAGACCTGCCACCGCGTCGAAGTCCCTCTCCTCAAACGGACGATAGGCGACGTTCTCCCGTGCGAGCCGCGACATTCTGCGTTCTCCTCCCCTGGGCCTTGNTCCTCAAACGGACGATAGGCGACGTTCTCCCGTGCGAGCCGCGACATTCTGCGTTCTCCTCCCCTGGGCCTTGAGATGTGGCGTCCCAGGACCATATCATTTCGAGTTGCTGGCCCGCGTCAGGAGCGGCCACCCGAGAAGGGACGAACATGCCCGAAACCAAGCCTTATGACAGCGACTTCATGCTCGGCGAGCCCGCGCTCGTCTGCCGTTGGCGCCTCGCGGGGGCGACCCTCCCCCTCGAGAACCGCCACCTCCGTGCCCTGAGCCGTCGCCACCTGGGGGACGCTCCCCTGGACGACAAGCTCGTGGCCTGGGCAAAGCAGCACATAGAGTGGACCCTCGCGTCCGGGGCGGCAGAGCATCCCAATGGCGTCCTCATGCTGATGGTGGACGAGCGCGGCAGGGCGGCGATGACGGTGGGTCCCTACGAGCCCCTGACGGACCGCCGACTGCCCGCGCTCCTGGCCCGTGCCGACCTCGCGGAGAGGGAGGCGGACCAGACCGACGTCGCGCCCGAGACCATATGGTCGGTCGTTGACGGAGGTCTCGTCTGGGGCTTGGGGGAGGGATGCGTCCCCTCCGGGACGGCCTCGCTCGTGGAGGACCTCGCCCGCACGCTTGGCATCTCGGTGGAGCGCAGGTCGGGCCTCCTCGACGAGGTCCGCTCTGGAGGACTTGCCTTCGACGAGGCCTTCGTGGTGTCCGACGAGCATGGGGTGGTCCTGCCCAAGGGATTAGCCTGTCCCTTGGGCGAGCGATTCCTCGAGGGATACGGGACGCTGCTCCGGAAGGCGCGCAGACTGAGCCAGGGCTCCTGACGGAGGGCTACCGCGCGCGGGCGTCCGTCAGACGCCGCGGAAGCCCCTGCCGATGATCTCGGAGCTGTTCACTATGGTGATGAAGGCGCTGGGGTCAGACCTGCGCAGCTGGTTGCGGAGCTTGGTGGCCTCGCGTCTGCTGAGCACCGTCACCAGCACGCGCTCCTCCCGCCCGCTGAAGCCACCCCACTCCTTGCGGACGGTCGCCGTGCGGTGCAGGACGGTCACTATGAAGCGGAGCACCTCGTCGGGGTTGCGGCTGATCACGGTGCAGACCTTGAGCGTGTTTATGCTCTCGATGAACACGTCCACGAAGAAGGCCTTCGCCAGTAGTCCCAGCACGCAGTAGAGCCCCGTCCGTGGGCCGTAGATGACGGCGGCGGCGGCCACGATAAGGGAGTCCACCACCATGAGCGCCTTGCCGATCTCGAGCGAGGTGTGCTTCTTCAAGATCATGGCCAGGATGTCTGTTCCTCCCGTGGAGGCGCCGATGTTGAAGACGATGGCGCTTCCCACCGCAGGGAGGAGGACCGCGAAGATTAGCTCGAGGAGCGTGTCGTCGGTGAGTGGGTGGGGCATGGGCAGCAGCAGCTCGAGGAGGCTGATGTACGCCGAGAGGGCGAAGGAGGTGTAGACCGTCCAGCCCATGGTCTTGCGGTCGAGGTACACGAGACCCAAGACGACCAGGATGGTGTTGATCACCCACATGAAGGCGCTCACGGGGAGCCCGGGAAAGAGTGTCGCGAGGATGATCGACATGCCCGAGGTGCCGCCGAGGGCGAAGTGGTTGGGCGACTTGAAGAGCTCGACTCCCAGCGAGGTGAGGAAGATGCCCAGGTTGAGCGTGGCGAAGAAGCGCAGCTTGCCGGGATGCTCCCTTCGGTTCGCGATGCGTACGGACTCCTCGATCTGCGAGGCGGAGAGTTCCTCCTGAATGCCTGACATTACCCAGCCGTCCCTTTGACATCCGATGCGGCGCAGCCCCTCTGGCCCGCCGGCCCCGCCATGATGCTGTGGCCGGGCGCCCATGTCAAGGAGCCCGCACGAGCTGCTCGCCCAGGGGGCCCGAACCGTGGGTGAGGGTAGAATGGACTGGCACTTGCTACCGACGGGCCAGACGCCCACAGAAGGAGGCTCCACGTTGTTCGCTTCTCCCAACTCAACTAAGAAGCAGCTCACCCCCACCCGAATCACGCGCATCGCCACCATCGCCGGCCTGTATGCCGCGCTGACCCTGGTCTGCATGGCCTTCCTGGGCGGCCTCTCGTGGGGGCCCGTGCAGCTCAGGCTCTCCGAGGCGGTCTGCGTCCTGGCCCTCCTCACCGCGGACGCCGTCCCCGGCCTTGCCCTGGGCTGCGCCATCGCGAACATTGCGAACATCGCGCTCTCCGGGACTGGCCTCCTGGGCCTTCTGGACGTGGTGTTCGGCACCCTGGCCACGACCCTGGGCGCCCTCGTCACCTGGAGGCTGCGTTCCCGCCCGTCCGTGGCCGTCCTGGGGCCCGTCCTGGCCAACGCCCTCATAGTCCCCGCCTACCTGCCCCTGCTCCTCCAGGGCCTGGGCTTCTACACCATCCCCTTCACGTCCATCGCCTTGGACGGCGCCTATCCCGCCATGTACCTCTTTGGCTTCGTCGCCTGTGGCCTGGGTGAGGGCCTGGTGGTCTATGCCCTGGGCCTGCCCCTCTTCAGGGCGCTCCTCGCGAGCCCGCTTCCTCGGCGTCTGTTGCAGGACGAGGCTGCCCCGACGGCGACGGAGGGGGCGTAGCCCTTGAATCCGGTCGTGGTCATACCCTCCTATTGGACCTGGCAGGACGAGCCGCTCGAGATCGGGCGGGTCGGTGCGTACGATCATGCGACGCCCATAGCGAAGCCCCTGCCCGAGCTGGAGACCTGCCTCGCCTCGCTCGATGCGGTCCGCGGGGTCTTGAGGGTCGTGGTTCTCCTGGTGGCGCCGCGCTCCTGCGCGGAGGGCGCCCGCGCTCGCGTGGACGCGATCTGCCGGTCCCACCCAAGGCTCAACCCCCTGGTGGTGGACCAGCGCGAGGCCGACCTGGTCACTCGTGCCGTGGAGGCCATCGCGCCGAAGATGGACAGGGAGAGCGTCTCGCTCAGGGGCTACGGCGCGATCCGCAACATGGGGCTCGCCGTCGCCGCCGTGCTCGGACACGACGTCGTGGTCTTCCTGGACGACGACGAGGTGGCCCTGGACGAGAACTTCCTCATCGACGCGCTCTTCGGCCTGGGGCTCGACAACCGGCAGGGACTTCCCATCATGGCGAAGAGCGGCCACTTCCTGGACCGCTCGGGATCTCCCTACGCGGACGTCTCCAAGCCGCATTGGCGGGACCGCTACTGGGCCAAGCGCGTGGAGTTCAACCAGTGGATGCACCGTGCGCAGACGGGTACGCGCATCTCTCGCTCCAACTACGTCTGCGGCGGCTGCTTCGCCGTCGCGGCGCAGGCGTTCTGCAACGTGGCCTTCGACCCGGCCATTCCCAGGGGCGAGGACCTCGACTACCTGCTCGACCTGCGCATGCACGGCCTGGACGTGTGGTTCGACAACCAATGGAGGGTGCGCCACCTGCCGCCCGAGTGCCCCTCGCGCGCGGCACGCTTCCTGCAGGATGTCTATCGCTGGGAGTACGAGGTCGCCAAGCTGCGCTTCGCCAACTCGAGCATCGGCCTCCGCCAGGTGCGTCCGGAGTCCCTCAGGCCGTACCCCAGCGAGTGGGTCTCTCCCGAGGTGAGCCACAGGATCGCGCTGACCTCGCTCCTGCGCGCCATCGCGGGCCCGGAGCGCATGGCCTACCTCAAGATCTTCCTGCGCGGCCGTCGCAAGGCGCGCGCCTGGGCCGACCGCCACTGCTCGAGCTACTTCGCTTTCCAGACCTATTGGCCAAAGATCATGGGGACGCTCTGGCAGGACGCGCTGCTGGCCAGGCGTCTCGTCCATAGTGGAACCCCCGTGGCGCAGGATGGCGGCACGCATGCGTAGGTTCGTGATGGCGCACTTCAGGCTCCTCGTGAACACGCTCCTGGTGGCGTCGTCGCTCGCGCTCCTGGTGCTTTTGGGCTGGGGGATCGGTGTGAGCAACATCACCGCGGCGGTCGTCGCGGGTGCGGGCCTCGCCGTCGTGATCGTGGCGGGCGGCTCCGCCCTCATGGCACCGGACGACCTGAGGTCGCAGGCGACCGAGAGGACCCTGCGCGTCGCGTCCGG
>NZ_LT635495.1 GCF_900120385.1 Olsenella phocaeensis
GACCGGTCGAGGGCGGTGGGCGACGAGGAGCTGATGGCCAACCGCCGCGTCGCCGCCGTGGACGGGCATGGCGCCCTCCGCCCCACGCTCGCGGGAATCATGGCCCTCGGCAAGTACCCGCAGAAGTTCTTCCCGCGTCTGGACGTGGTGTTCACCAGATACCCCGGCCCCCGCAAGGGCGAGCTGGACGAGGCGGGCAGGCGCTTCGTGGACTCGGCCAACGTCGACGGCCCCATCCCGCAGATGGTGGTGGAGACCGTGCGCGCCGTGTCGCGGAACATGAAGCACGGGGCAATCGTGAGAGGGGCCCTGCGCGAGAACGTGCCGGACTACCCCCTTCCCGCCGTGCGCGAGGCGGTAGCGAACGCCCTCATGCACCGCGACTACTCCGTCGACGGGCAGGGCACGCCGGTCCTCGTGGACATGTACCCCGACCGGCTGGAGGTATCCAACCCAGGCGGCCTCTTCGGGTCGCTCACGGTGGACAGGCTGGGCGAGAGGGGCGGCACCGCGTCGAGGAACCAGTTCCTGGCCCGCATCCTGGAGGACGTCCCCTACACCGACTACGACGGCAGCACGGGTCGCGTCGTGGAGAACCGGGGCTCCGGCATCCCCACGATCAACCGGGAGCTCGCCGACGCACTCATGGAAAGGCCGATCGTGCGCAGCACGCTCGACGGGTTCGACATCACCTTCAGACACAGGAGGATGACCGAGGCCGAGGGCGCGGGATACTCCAAGGGCAACATGGAGGAAGCGGTGCTCGCATACTTCTCGGAGCACGAGAGCGCGAGCACCTTCGAGGTCGCCAAGGCCTCTGGCACGTCGACGAAGACTGCGCTGCGCTACATCAAAGCGCTCTTAGACGAGGGACTGCTGGAGCCCATCGGGACCAAGAACAGCCCGAAGAGAAGGTACCGGCTGAGCTAACGGGGATGATGCGGCACGGAGCTGCAGGGGCCGCGTCGACAAGGGCACGTGGCTCACTGCGGTCATCACCTACCGGCAGAGCCGCGGGCGCAGGCAACGCTCGTTTTCGGGCGAAAAAAAAATGGTAATGCTCGAATCGATTCGTCGGCAAAATGTCGGTTAAAAGAAACCCCGACCTGCCTTCGCAGGTCGGGGTTGTAGTTTTGGTCGCGGGGGCAGGATTTGAACCTACGACCTCCGGGTTATGAGCCCGGCGAGCTACCAGACTGCTCCACCCCGCAATGTCTGGGCGCAACCTGTGCGCAAAGAGATAATATAGGGACCCGAAGACAGACGGTCAAGCTCCATCGTGACTTCCAACATATCCCTTCACAATTGCGCCACGATTCGTCCGCTCTATGCAATTTCACGCGGATTTGCTCACAAGAGAGGTCTTACATGGACACCACACCCCTCGCCGCTACCCTTGCATCCCTGCTCGTAGGCTATGCCTTCGGCAACTTCCTCACGGCCGATGTCGTGGCCCGCGCCCTCACCCGTAAGAGCGCCTTCCAGACCGGCGTGGGTAACCCAGGAATGGCAAACATAGGTCATGAACTGGGTAAAGGCGCGGCCCTTGTCGTCCTTGCCGGAGACATCCTCAAGGTGGTCGCTGCCTGGGTCCTCTGCCGCACGCTCTTCCCCGGCAGCACCGAACTCGCTGGCAACGCCGCTGCCCTTGCGACCACCCTCGGCCACAACTTCCCCGTCTGGCATCGGTTCCGCGGCGGCAAGGGCGTGACCACCACCTGTTCCGCAATCATCCTTGCCACGCCGGCCATCGGCATCACGAGCTGCCTCTTCGGGCTCGCCGTGGTCATCATCTCCGGGTACCTCTGCTACGGAGCGGTGGCAATCACCCTCGCCTACCTGGTGGGGTCTATCTTTCTGGCGGTAGTGGGCGTCACCTCTCCCCCACTCGTGGCCTTCGCGCTCGTACTCTGCGCGCTCATGTTCGTCGCGCACTGGAGCGCCATCCAGGCGGCACGCAACGGAACCGCCCGCCGGGCGAGCATCTCGACCAAGCTGAGGGAGAGACTGGACCTGAACGGGTAGCGCCGAACGCGTCTGACGCGCCTGTTGATAAGCGTCAGCTGCTATCGAGCACGCTCAACGCGTTCGATTGTCTCGCCAAGACGTCCAGCGCGTCCGAATGCCGCCCTGCAACGTTCGATGCGTCTGAATGTCGCCCTGCAACGTTCGATGCGTCCGAGACTCCCGTCACCACGTCCAACATGCGTGAATTTCTCTCCACTACGTCCAACACGTCTGACGGCATAGCGTTTGCCCAGTTCAGCGATTTCAGAAAAACGCGTTGGACGTTCTCGCAACAAATTCGCACGCATTGGACGTTCTCGTGACGCAGGCACGCGCGATGGACGTTCTCGTGACGCAGGCACGCGCATTGGACGTTCTCGCGACATAGACGCACGCGATGGGCGTTCTCGCAACACAAGCACGCAGGCTCGCACGCGTTGGGCGCGCTCGTAGCAGAGCCACACGCGTCAGACGCCCCGGCCGCAGTGGAGAGAAACGCATACGACGTTCTCGCAGCCGCAACCATGCTCTACGCGCGCATGAAGTCCGCCGGCTCGTCCGTCCCCGCCACGCGTGCGAGCTCGCGCAGCGCCTCGGGCACGCCGTCGTCCAGGCAGGCACCGATGTGCCAGCGCGCCGCCTCGGCGGCCACGGGCATCGCGTTTGCCACCGCGACGGAGTTCGGCACGCGCCCCATCATCTTGATGTCGTTCTCTCCGTCGCCGAAGAAGGCAACCTCCTCGTCCGAGATGCCCATGGCGGCGATGAGCTCGTCCAGGCCGGACGCCTTGCTCACGCCCTTGGGAAGCACGTCGAACCAGTTGGCGATGGGTGCCACAATGTCGAACTCCGGAGCCAGGCACGCAGCGATGCGTCGCACGTTGTCCATGTTCTCCTTCGAACCGCTGCAGGCCATCGCACCGGCAATGAAGTCGATGTCGGGCAGATGCTCGCAGGGTATGCCGTTGAAGCGCAGGCGGCTCTCGTAGGCGGCCATCTCTGCCGTTCGGGCGCCAAGCACGTATACCGGGTTGGTGTAGTCGGTCTTGGCGGGGTACGCGCAGAGGAAGACGCTCGGCACAGCGAAGAAGGCGTCGGCAAGCCGCTGGAGCGCCTCCTTGTCCATGTAGTGCACGGCGACGAGCTCGCCGTCGAGCTTGACCTTCTTGCCGTTGGAGAGGATGCCCGTCTCGAAGCAGGACTCGTCGCCGCCGAAGAAGCGCCTGAGCTCCTGCTCGTCACGGCCCGTGGCGGGACCGAAGCGCAGGCCTGCCTCGCGCACGAGGGACACCGCCTCGAAGACCGAGTCAGAGACGCGGTCCTGCCCAAAGGGAACCAGCGTGTTATCCATGTCCGTGAGGGCGAGCTTGATCATTGTGACTCCCGTCGGGCGGCGCACCAAAGGCTGCCGCATGCCAAAAGAGCAGATGGCCCACCGGGGTACCCCCTCGAGCCATGCAGCCCAGTCTAGCACGCACGACTCGCAGTCCTCGCAGCGCGGAGGGGCCACCCCTGGGCCGGCTGCCGGGACCGCGCCTCTTCCTTGGCGTCGCCTGCTGTAGGACCTGCTACAGGACCTGCTCCAGGCAGATGAACTGGTCCGTCATGCCCATCTTGCGATAGAAGCGCAGCGCGGCGTCGTTCCCTCCCCACACGTGGAGCGTGACGTTGTGGAACCGGTTCCTCCTGGCGTAGTCGAGCACATGCTCGTAGAGCGACCTCCCCACATGCATCCCGCGCACGCGCTCGTCGACGCACAGGTCGTCGATGTACAGCGTGCGGATGCCATGGCGGAGCTCGGACTCCTCCGTGACCTCGACCTGGCAGAAGATGTACCCGAGGAGCGCGTCGTTCTCGTCCACGCAGACGAAGATCGGCTCCTTGTCGTCATCCAGCTTCGCCAAGAGCTCCCGGGCGTCGTACTTAGTGGCAGGTCCCTTGAACAGGTCCGGGCGAATTGCATGGTGGACCATGTTCACCTCGACCAGGAGGCGGAGAATGTCGTCTACGTCTCGCTCCTGCGCCCTTCTCACATGCATTCGCTTGGCTCCCCTCGCAGACGTCATTTGCCGTGGCCGCCTGATTCTACTCGGCGGCACGGCGGGACGAGGCAGGGCGGACGGTCAGGTTACCCGACGTTCACCGAGGCCATACAGGTTACCCGACGTTCACCGAAGCCATGGGGGCGACCCCTCCGGCCTGGGCGAGCGGGAGCACGATGGCGGCACGCGCCCCCAGGGCGGCTCCCCCGCCATCCTGGCGGTTGGAGAGCTCGAGCCTGCCTCCGTGCGCGGAGGCGACGTCTGACGCGATTGAGAGCCCGAGCCCGAAGTGGGAGCCCGCACCGGAGGTGCGCGACTTGTCCTCGCGCCAGAAGCGCTCGGCCCCGTGCGCCAGGACGTCGGGCGAGAAGCCTTCCCCGTCATCCTCGACGGCGATGGAGATGCCTCGCGAGTCGCCGGAGAGCACAAGCGTCACGCGTCCGCCCCTCGCGTGCTCGCAGGCGTTGTCGGCCAGGTTGAGCACAGCGCGGGCCAGGGCGTCCTCGTCCCACCGCGGCGTCGGCACCTCTCCCCTCGCGATCGCGTCGCACAGACCCCGGAACGACGGCTCCCGTGACACCCCGAACAGGAGGCCATGGGCAGAGACGAGCCTTCCCACCTCGCCCTCCAGACCGTCGGCCAGGGCAGCTGGGTCCACGGGCGCAAGGTCCAGCGCCTCCGCATGCCCGCGAGACGCCTCGACGATCCTCCCCACGAAGGCGTCCATGGACAGCGTCGCGTCACGGATGGCCCGGACGCACGCAGCCTGCTCGCCGCCGAGCCTCCCCCTCGCGGCGTCCTCGTCCAGCAGCTCGGCATTGCCGAGCGCCACCGTGAGCGGCGTCTTGAGGTCGTGCGCGAGCGCCGCGACCTGCTCCCGTGCCCGCCGCTCCACCGCCCTCTGCGCCTCGAGCGAGCCCTTCAGCGAGAGGCGCATCTCCTCCATGGCGCGCAGGACGTCGTCCACCTCGGCAACGTCGCTCTTCCCCACGGGTGCTTCGAGGTCCTGCCTGCCGACCGCTTCCGCCGCCCGCGCCAGGGGGGCCATCTTGCGCGTCAGCACGCGGCCGGCACGCAGGGCGATGAGGGTGACGGCCGCGACCAACGGGAGCAGGATGGACCACATCAGCAGGCCCTGAGGATTGGGCAACGCGTCTCGCAGACCCTTGTCGGCCCACTGGGGGACGATGTCGTAGCAGAGCACGCAACGGCCCCCGTCCGGCAGGTCGACGGCAGCATAGAAGGACGAGCCGGACGTCGTGGGCCGGATGTCCCCGCCTCCCCGCCCGGCGGCCAAGGTCCGTGCAGCATCGAGCCGGCGCCCGCCCATGTCGGACTCGAGCAGTCCGCCGTCCGCACCGAAGCGCGCATAGCGGTATGCCGACGGGATGCCGGAGGGGTCGAAGGAGGACTGGCTGGCAAGGACGGACGCGACCTCGTCCAGGTGCGTCTCGCCATAGTTGGCCACCAGAACGGTCCCGGACTGCATCTGCCCGCCGAAGACGCCCAGTGGGATTCCCAGGGCGAGAAGCGCCGCCACGAGCACATAGAGGAAGTAGCGCGAGATCACCAGGGCGAGGGGGATCCGCGTGCGCCGCATCGGGCCTACGAGGACCATCGGTACCCCATCCCCCGCACCGTCTCGATGGGGTCCACGCCCGCGGCATGGAGCTTGGCGCGCGCGTTGCTCACGTGCATCGACACGGCGTCGTCCCCCGCGTCCGACGCCCACCCAAACGCCCCGTCACGAATCTGGTCGCGCGAGAGCACCTGCCCGTCGTGCCGCACGAGGAACTCGCAGATGGCATACTCCGTGGGCGTGAGCGCCACGGGCCTGCCAGCGACGGAGAGCGCCCGGCCGCCGAGGTCGAAGCGGACGTCGCCGAGGGCAAGGACGTGGGTGTGGGTACGTCCCTCTCGCCTCAGGTGGGCGGCCACCTTGGCGCGCAGCTCGGCCACCCCGAACGGCTTGCGCAGGTAGTCGTCTGCGCCCAGGGCGAGCCCGCGCACGGCGTCCTCCTCGGCCACCCTGGCGGTGAGGAAGACTATGGGGGCGTCCACGAGCTCGCGGATGCGCCCGACCAGCTCGAAGCCGTCCATCCCGGGCATCATCACGTCGCAGAGGACGAGGTCGTAGCGCGAGAGGTCACGCCCGGGCACGGATGTTGGATCGTTCTCGACGTCGACCACATGCCCGTCGCGCGCGAGGGCACGGGCGAGCAGGTCCGTGATCGCCCGCTCGTCGTCTATCGCCAGGATCCGCGCCATGGGACCCCACCGTCCTCTCCCTCCGGCCCCGGGGACCGCAGTTCCGTCACCGCCATGATAGGCAAGGAGGGCGCCCGCACGCCATCCCCCAGGCCCGCGTCACCCCACACCGAGGACGTCGTGCGCGGTCTGCGGGACCTCGGACTCGTCGACGCCGTCATAGCGCACGCCCGAGCTCCCCTTCGCCTCGATCCTGAGCCACCCCTGTCCGGACGCCTCGCGCCCGAAGAGGATGATGGTCACCATGAGACGCGTGCCATCCTCTGCGGCCGCCTCCACGTCGTAGACGTAGTTCACGCCCGATCCGGACGCGTCCGGATATGAGTCCACGTGGGCCCCCGGAGCCGGACAGCGCGCCCACACCATGCGGGACGGCACGGGCAACAGCCTGTCGGCCGTGCTCTTGGCCACCGTTCCGGCACCAGAGCATCCCTGAATCGCGGCGCATGCGAGCATGGCTCCCGCTGCGAGCGCAAGGGTCACGACGACCCGTCCCCACGTTCTTACGACCATGCCGAACACCCCCTACTCCCCGCGACGCGCGGGCTCGAAGCGCGCGACCCACCACTGCACGGCCACCGCGAGCAGGGCGGTCGTCACGACGCACGCACCCGCGAGCCANGCCCGCACCGGAGGTGCGCGACTTGTCCTCGCGCCAGAAGCGCTCGGCCCCGTGCGCCAGGACGTCGGGCGAGAAGCCTTCCCCGTCATCCTCGACGGCGATGGAGATGCCTCGCGAGTCGCCGGAGAGCACAAGCGTCACGCGTCCGCCCCTCGCGTGCTCGCAGGCGTTGTCGGCCAGGTTGAGCACAGCGCGGGCCAGGGCGTCCTCGTCCCACCGCGGCGTCGGCACCTCTCCCCTCGCGATCGCGTCGCACAGACCCCGGAACGACGGCTCCCGTGACACCCCGAACAGGAGGCCATGGGCAGAGACGAGCCTTCCCACCTCGCCCTCCAGACCGTCGGCCAGGGCAGCTGGGTCCACGGGCGCAAGGTCCAGCGCCTCCGCATGCCCGCGAGACGCCTCGACGATCCTCCCCACGAAGGCGTCCATGGACAGCGTCGCGTCACGGATGGCCCGGACGCACGCAGCCTGCTCGCCGCCGAGCCTCCCCCTCGCGGCGTCCTCGTCCAGCAGCTCGGCATTGCCGAGCGCCACCGTGAGCGGCGTCTTGAGGTCGTGCGCGAGCGCCGCGACCTGCTCCCGTGCCCGCCGCTCCACCGCCCTCTGCGCCTCGAGCGAGCCCTTCAGCGAGAGGCGCATCTCCTCCATGGCGCGCAGGACGTCGTCCACCTCGGCAACGTCGCTCTTCCCCACGGGTGCTTCGAGGTCCTGCCTGCCGACCGCTTCCGCCGCCCGCGCCAGGGGGGCCATCTTGCGCGTCAGCACGCGGCCGGCACGCAGGGCGATGAGGGTGACGGCCGCGACCAACGGGAGCAGGATGGACCACATCAGCAGGCCCTGAGGATTGGGCAACGCGTCTCGCAGACCCTTGTCGGCCCACTGGGGGACGATGTCGTAGCAGAGCACGCAACGGCCCCCGTCCGGCAGGTCGACGGCAGCATAGAAGGACGAGCCGGACGTCGTGGGCCGGATGTCCCCGCCTCCCCGCCCGGCGGCCAAGGTCCGTGCAGCATCGAGCCGGCGCCCGCCCATGTCGGACTCGAGCAGTCCGCCGTCCGCACCGAAGCGCGCATAGCGGTATGCCGACGGGATGCCGGAGGGGTCGAAGGAGGACTGGCTGGCAAGGACGGACGCGACCTCGTCCAGGTGCGTCTCGCCATAGTTGGCCACCAGAACGGTCCCGGACTGCATCTGCCCGCCGAAGACGCCCAGTGGGATTCCCAGGGCGAGAAGCGCCGCCACGAGCACATAGAGGAAGTAGCGCGAGATCACCAGGGCGAGGGGGATCCGCGTGCGCCGCATCGGGCCTACGAGGACCATCGGTACCCCATCCCCCGCACCGTCTCGATGGGGTCCACGCCCGCGGCATGGAGCTTGGCGCGCGCGTTGCTCACGTGCATCGACACGGCGTCGTCCCCCGCGTCCGACGCCCACCCAAACGCCCCGTCACGAATNGAGGCCCAGGCACCAGACGACCTTGGCGCACCACGCCCTCCCAAGCGGCACGCCGCTGGAGAGCAGGGCGCGGTTTCCCATGCGCGCGTCCGCATTGGCCACCGTGGCGGCGACGAGCGAGAGCATGACCGGCATCAGCAGCACGTACCAGTAGTTCCAGGGCGTGTACGAGATGCTCGCCCCCGGCACGAGCAGGACTGCCAGGGCCGCCAGCAGCGGGAAGGGCAGGGCGAGGGCGACCGCCAGCCGCAGGGGCGCGGCATGCCTCGACTTCAGCGCCTCCGCGCGCAGCGCCGAGACGAACGTGGAGCCCACAGCCCCGGTCCCCTTGGTACTCTCGCCCCTCCGCGCCGCATGGCGCGACGTGGCGGTCATCTGGACCCCTCCTTCCGGCACACGTCCATGAAGAGCCTCTCCAGGTCTTCTCCCTCGCGCAGCGCGTCCTCGTAGGCGAGCCTGCCGCCCACGATGATGCCCACGGAATCGGCCATGTGCTGGACCTCGCCCAGGATGTGACTGGAGAGCAGCACCGTGATGCCACGCTTCGGGAAGCTCCTGACCAGCCCGCGCAGGTCCTCTATGCCCAGGGGGTCGAGGCCGTTGGTGGGCTCGTCCAGGATCAGCAGGCGGGGGCTCGCGAGCAGAGCGAGGGCGATTCCCAGGCGCTGCCGCATGCCCAGCGAGAAGCGGCCCGCACGCTTGGAGCCCGTGTCGGTGAGGTCAACCGTATTCAGGACCTCGCCGATGCGCCCCTCCGGCAGGCCAAGGAGCGTGGTGCGCACGCGCAGGTTCTCGCGGGCGGTGAGGTTGGGGTAGAGGGACGGCTGCTCCACGAGCGAGCCTATGCGGTACAGGTCGTCGCGACGCCAGGGGCGACCCTCGAAGAGCATCTCGCCCTCCGTCGGGCGCAGCATGCCCGTGATCATCTTGAGGGTGGTCGACTTCCCCGCCCCGTTGGGACCGAGTAGCCCGTACACCCTCCCCTCCTCGACGTGCAGCGAGACGTGGTCGACCGCCGTCTGGGCGTTCGCTCCACGCCCGAAGCGTTTGACCAGCCCGCGCGTCTCCAGGACGCATGTTGCCATGGGGTCTCCTTCCGTTCTGGCTTCTCGTCTTCGAGAACCAGTCTGGGGGCGATCCCTAAAGGAACGCTAAAGGCTCGTCGCGAAGTCCAAATCCCTCGTTGCGCGGGCGTCGGGAATGCGCGCAAGAAGCCCGCTTCCACCCTTGAGAACGAATGTCTCGTTGGCGTCAGCGAACACGCGACAGAGGAACCTGTCGCGTAAGGCCTGGCGATAGCCTTCTCCCGGATTCGTGCCCGACTCCCTCACTGCCTTCTTGATCGCACGATCGAAGGCAGCTGGCGTGCTGTAGACGAAATCCATCCGTCATCCCCTCTTCAGATACGCGTAGAGATCAAAGCCTTTGCCGAATCCGCATTTTGCTGCGCGAGAGTTGACCTCGTCTCCAAGGTTCATAGCGAAATCGGCAAGTTCGGCGTCGCGCAGGACAGAGGTGACCAAGCTCAAGTCCTCTCCGTGGTCGAGCAGGTCGAGAATCGTACGCCTGGGAGTGGTCGTAGGCATCCCAGCCACCATGCATACATCTTCCTTGGGAAGCTGTCGCCTGAGGAACCTCAGGGAGGGATTTCTCGACTGCTTCCTCTTCGGACAGGAAAACGTAATAGGCTCGGGCTTCAACTCACCCAAGCCATGGAGCCATGCAGCAGTCCCAAGAGAGGCTACACAGCCGCTCTCGTCGAAAGGCCTGAGATGTGCGGGAGTCGCCGGATTCGTCGCGAGCCACGCGGCATACACGTCCTCCTCGCGAATCGAGGGAGCAGCCGCGGCCCTGAACACACCCCACGCAACAGGTTCAATCTGGCCATGCGAGGCAAGGCGCGAAAGCGCCATCCTGTCAATTCCGAGCGATGTCGCCTGCGCAGAGGTAAACAGCCCCTTCTGCGAGGAGCTGATGTCGTTGATTATGTTCAAGGCATCCAGCACTTTCATGCTGCAATTGTAACATTAAAAAGTTACAATTGCAGCAACTTTTAGGCCCTTGCCTGTCTCCTGCACCCTCCTACGCTTAAGCAAAGCCTCCCCCTCCTGCATCCAGGAGGGGGAGGCTGTCCGAACCCTGCCCGAGGGACGCCCGTCCCAAGCGCGTCCTACCCGAGCCGCGCCCTAGTCGACTGCCACGAGGACGTCGGTCGCCTTGATGATGGCGACCGCCTTCATGCCCTCGGTGAGACCGAGCTGCTTGACGGCCTCGTTGGTGATCGACCCGGTGAGTCGGTTGCCGTCGGCGTCCTCGAGCGCCACGGAGGCGTTCACGGCGCCGAGCTGGGCCTTGACAATCGTGCCCTCGATCTGGTTGCGGGCCGAGAGCTGCGGGAGCCTCTCGGTCGCGAACATGACGTTCGTGGCCTTGATGACGGCGTGGCACTCCTTGCCCTCGACGAGTCCGAGCTCCTTCACGGCCTCCATGGTGATGTCGGACTTGATCACGCTCTGGTCGCCGAAGGAGATGGTCACGACGGCGTTGACGGCGCCCTCCTGCACTGCCTTGACGGTGCCCTTGATCTGGTTGCGCGCGCTGATCCTCATGATGCCTCGCTCTCTCTCGAAAAACCGAATACCACTTGGCGGCAAGGTGCCCGCCACTGCCCCGGATGCCGGACCGGCGGACGAGCGCCGGCAGCCCCGTGACGTGACACCAGCATATCGCCTCGACATCGAAGGGCACCCGTCTGCGGAGCCTCCCTCCAGCCGTCCTCCACCTCCGGCAGGTGCCGGGGCTCAGCGATTGGGCTCGCCGCCCTGGCAGCACCGGGCGACGACCGACTTCCTGAACTCGCTCGGGAGCATCCCCACCTCGCGCTTGAATACCGCCGAGAAGCGCCCCGCGCACGCGTAGCCGACGGCATGCGCTATCTGCCCTATGGTGAGGTCGTCCCGACGCATCAGCTGCTCTGCCTGGCTCATGCGTCGGCTCTGGACGTAGCCGATGACCGTCATGCCGGTGACGAGCTTGAAGGTCGACTTGAACTTGGTCGGGCTCATGCATGCCATGGCCGCGAGGTCGGGGACGCGCAGGTCCGCCGCGCAATGGTCGTCGATGTAGCACACCACGTCGTGTATGCGCTCGCAGTCGGCGGGACTGGCCGCCCTGCGGCTTCCGGGTGCCTCCCGCCTCGTCCTCTCGACGATGAGGCTCATCGCCTCGAGCACCTTGCCCCCGTAGAAGAGCTTGCTGCGGCCCTCGTCGCCCGGCTGGGGCCAGAGCCCCGAGAGCAGGGCCTTCATCTCGGGGAACTCGTCGTTGCGACCCAGCGAGACGAAGGCCTTCTCGACGTTGCGGAACTTCCCCTCGTACTCCAGGTCCAGGAAGCGCGCCGAGAACTCCGGGGTCACCTCGATCGAGACGCTCTGCACGGGGATGCCCCCATGGGCGACTCCCCTCCACGGGCCTCCCCCTATGCTCTGGCCCCATATGCTGTTGGGCCTGAGCTTGCGATAGGGGCTGAACTCCTCGCCCGCGATCGACCTGAACCAGGTCACGGTGAGGTACCTGGGCGAATCGAAGTTCATCACGAAGTCGTCCCTTATGACGAAGTCGTGGATGCTGACGCTCCATGGCTCGTCCTCCAGGGAAAGGGAGTGGAACCACCCCTGGCAGCGCTCGTTCCGCACCCGGTACGAGCGCCAGAGCGGGCCGAAGCCCTCCGGCGAAGGCTCCCTGGAAAACCCCGCGGCGATCAGCGCCCGCTCCTGCAACGTGACCTTCACCGGTCGTCCTTTCCTCCTATGCCGATGGGACGCAAACGAGCGAGGATTGGACGGGAAACCCTCGAACGTGCTGCCGCTTCTCCCGCCCTTGCATACACTCGCAAGAGAAAGTTAGCGTCATATAACATGATATGAAAGGACATGCGTGATGGAGCAGGAGAATCTGATGGCGGGAGGCGGCGGCCTCGCCGCGCGCGACCTTGTCACTACGGGCATCTTCTCGGCGCTCTACCTCGTGTTCATGATGGTGGGGGGCATGTTCTTCGCCTCCAACCCCGTGCTCACGTTCTGGATGCCGGCCGCATCCGCGCTTCTCACCGGCCCCGTGTACCTGCTGCTCGTCGCAAAGGTTCCCAAGCATGGCCCGCTGGTCGTCCTGGGGGTCGTCGAGGGGCTCGTCGTGTTTGCGACGGGGATGTACTGGGGCTGGTCGGTGGCCTGCGTCGTCCTGGGGGTCGTCGCCGACGTCGTCGCGGGCGTCGGGGGCTTCAGGAACAAGGCGCTCAACCTCGTGGCCTTCGTCGTGTATTCCCTCTCGCCCATGGGGTCCTACCTCATGCTCTGGGTCGACCCGAGCGGATACGCCTCGTACCTCGTGGGCAAGGGGGCCGAGCAGGCATACATGGACACGATGTTCTCGACAGCCACGTCCTGGATGCTGCCAGCGATGCTGGTCGCGACCGTTGCGTGCGCGGTCGTCAGCGGCCTGGTGGGCATGCGCCTCCTGCGCCGCCAGTTCGCGAAGGCCGGGATGACGGCCTAGATGGGGGAAGCGCGTCGCCTCGACCCGCGCACGAAGCTCGTGGCGCTGGCATGCATGGCCGCCTCCGTGGCCCTCGCCCCGAACATGGCCTGCGAGCTCCTGCTCATGGCGCTCGCGGCCTCCTTTGGGGCGGCCCTCGGCAAGGGCTATGGCAACGGACTCGAGGAGGAAGAGGGCCATGACGTCCAGATGATCCCTGAGGAAGAGCCTCATGGCCTTCCGCCCATGTAGAGACGATAGCCAACGGTGCGCACCACCTTGATCTGGGCGAGAATGCCCGCACTGGAGAAGCGATCGCGAAGCCGGCGGATGTTGACATTCAGGGTGTTGGGCTCCACGAAGCCCTCCCCGTCCCACGNCTGTATGCGGCCCTGCTCGTTGGTGCGCAGCTCACGCCGCTTCTGTGCAACGTGGCGCTGCGCACCCTGTTCGCCTCGTTCCTTCTCCTCCTGCGCAAGGTGTTCGCGTGTGGCCTGATGGCCTACGCCACGGTGTCCACGACGCACGTGAACGAGCTCATGGGCGCGCTGGCACGCATGGGAGCGCCGCGCAGCGTGACGATTCCCCTTGCCGTCGCCCTGCGCTATGCGCCGACCATACGCGAGGACTGGGGATTCATACGTGACGCCATGCGCATGCGCGGCGTGTCGCCAAGCCCCCTAGGGTTCGCGCGAGCGCCGATGCGCACCATCGACTGCGTCTACGTCCCCCTGCTCATGAGCGCAAGCCGCACCTCCGACGAGCTTGCCATGGCGGCGGTCGCACGAGGCATCGAGAACCCCGCGCGACGCACGTGCTACCTGCACCTTGAGATGAGGAGGCTCGACTTCGTGTTGGTTGCGGGCTTCGCGGCCGTGACGGCAGGCATGCTTGCGCTGAGGCTGGCATCATGATCGCCTTCGAACATGCCTTCTTCACGTATGGAGCGCCGCCCGGCCTAGGGCGGGCGGATGTCGAGGACGTGACGCTCTCCGTGCGGGACGGCGAGGTGGTCGTGCTCTGCGGTCGGTCGGGCTGCGGCAAGTCGACCCTGCTCAGGCTCGCCAACGGACTGGCGCCCCGATTCTTCCCCGGGAGGAAGTCCGGGAGCGTCGCCCTGGATGGCACCGGCGTCGACGAGCTCGCCACCTGGGAGATCGCCCAGAGGGCAGGCTCGCTCTTCCAGAACCCGCGCACCCAGTTCTTCAACGTCGACTCCACGGGCGAGGTGGCGTTCGCGCTGGAGAGCGCAGGGTGGCGCGAGGACAGGATTCGCTCCCGTGCGGGCGAGACGTTCGACGAGCTGGGCATCGCGTCCCTTGCCGACCGCAGCATCTTCGAGCTTTCGGGCGGAGAGCGCCAGAAGATCGCCTTTGCGAGCATCTGGGCGTTGCGCCCCACGAACCTTCTGCTCGACGAGCCAACGAGCAACCTGGACCTGCCCTCGATCGACGACATGGCACGCCTCGTGCGCCACGCCAAGGAGAGGGGCTGCGCGGTCCTCGTGGCGGAGCATCGCCTCTCGTGGCTCTCGGACGTCGCCGACCGATACGTCTACCTGGATGGCGGCAGGGTCCAGCGCAGCATGGAGGCGGCCGAGTTCCTGTCGCTCGACGCGCGGGAGGTCGAGCTCATGGGCCTGCGCGCGCGGGAGGCGGGCGGCATGGTCATTCCGCCGGACGTGCGTGACGATGCGCCTCGCACGGGCCCTCCCCTGCTCGCGGCACATGGCCTCTCGCTCTCCCGCGGTTCCGTCCCCGTTCTGAGAGATGCCGATATCGAGCTGGATGGGGGCGAGGTCGTGGCCCTCGTGGGCAGGAACGGCGCGGGCAAGACCACCCTCTGCAGGTCGCTCTGTGGGTTCGAGCGCAAGGCGGAAGGCGTGGTGGCTGTCGACGGGGCAAAGGCCACGCGCAGGGAGCGGACGCGCATCTCCTCCATGGTGTTCCAGGACGTGAACTACCAGCTGTTCGCCGAGAGCGTCGCCAGCGAGGTCACGTTCGGGCTGCCCACGCGTCGGGCCAGGGACGTCGACGTCTCGCGGCTCCTGTTCAACCTGGGCCTCGGGGGACTTGACGACAGGCATCCCGCCACGCTCTCGGAAGGTCAGAAGCAGCGCCTTGCCGTAGCGGCCTGCGTTGCAGCCGACAAGCGCGTGCTCGTCTTCGACGAACCCACGAGCGGGCTCGACCTGGACGGCATGCGCCGCGTCGCCCGGCTGCTCAAGGCACTGGCGCAGCAGGGCCGTGCGATACTGGTCGCGACGCACGACCTGGAGCTCATCGCCTGCGCCTGCACGCGCTGCCTGTACCTGGAAGGAGGCGTCGTGCTGCCCGTGCCCGCAGAGCAAGGTGAGCTTGGGCGGCTCGTCCACGTCGGTCAAACGTGACGGAACGGCCGAAGCGGCGCTGACGTGCAGCCCGGGCGTAAGGCCGACAACGCCCAGCGCGCCTGCCGCGGCACCGACAACGTCAAACGCGTCTGCCGCAGCGCCGACGACGTCCGACGCGTCCGAAAACTTGACGACGACGTCAAACGCGTCTACTGCAGCTCTGACAACGCCAAACGCGTCCGTAAAATCGCCGACGACGTCAAACGCGTCTGGCCATCGACAAAATCCCTGGTCAGATTCTGTCCCCAGACGCGTTTGACGCTTTCGAACGAAATCCGGACGCGATGGACGCTTTCGAGCAATACCCGAACGCGTCGAACGCTTTCGCGGAAGAGCACGCACCCGCCGCAACGAACGACGCCTTGCTATAATCCGGCAGACAACACATCGGAGGACAGTACGCCGTAGCGTAGGGTGTCGTGGGTCCAGCGGACCCGCAGGCCGCCTGTCAGAGAAGATGCCGGGTGAGCCCGGGTGTCGCGCATTGACGTGTGCGGCACCCGGGCTTCTCACATAAGGGAGAAGACCATGGACGTCACGCTCGGGCCGCTGCAACCACAAGACACCGATGCGTTCGCCGCAGAGATGCAGGAGGCATTCCAGCTTGCCGTGGATGCGGCGAGCGACGACGAGCCCCTCCCCGTGCTGCCCAGGCAGGACATCGACGAGTCCCTCGCAAACCCAGGCGCAGTCGCCCTGGTCGCCACCTGCGAGGGAAGGCGCGTCGGTGGCACGGTGCTGTTCCTCGACGAGGAGACTCATGAGCACGAGTGCGCCCTCCTCTACGTCAGGGCGGACGCGCACGGAAGGGGAATCGGAGCCGCACTCTGGAAGGCAATCGAGAAGCGCTACCCGGACGCAGTTGCCTGGACGCTGTGCACACCCTACTTCGAGGTGCGAAACATCCACTTCTACCTGAGCAAGTGCGGCTTCCACATCATCGACCTGGTCAAAGACCCAGAGACGGGGCCAGCGGATGCCAGCGGAAAGGGGAGTCTCATGTTCTCGTTCGTGAAGCGCCTCGACGGACGCTGGGAGTAGGCAGGGCGCATGCGACAAGGGAAGTCGCCCGGCCCTCTCGCAACGTTACGTCCTGAAATTTGATGTAAAACGCAAAAACTAGAACGTAAAAACGATTGATGCAACACTTTTAAGGACGTCAGCCACCGAGAGGACCGTGTCTCACGCTGCCCAAAGGGGTCAGGAAAGCCCCAGGTGGACCATCTTCACCATACCCAGCAGATCCGAGACGCGCATGCTCAGCTTGGTCGAGAGCCTGAGACCCACCTTGCTGACGTGGCAGTAGAAGTTCTCCTCCGCCAGGACGGTCACGTTGCCGCCCACCTTGGAAGCCAGCTCGCGAGCCGAGTCGACGTAGAAGAACATTCGGGCATCCTCGTGCCCGACCGTCTTCATGTACTTCTTTCGCATCATGAACATGCCGGACTTGCTCACGGCGTCGAAAAGAAGCTGAATGTCGCCTTTGCCCTGAAGCATGCGAATCAGGCCCAGAACCTGCTCCTCCTCGAAGTAGTAGAACAGCCCGCTCGCCGTGACCAAGAGCGGCGCACCGGAATGCTCCCTCCTGACCCGCTCGAGCCAGTCCTCCTCGAACGCACCGCCTGCTATGTAGTGCTCGCGACCAGTCTCGGGCAGAATCGTCCTGCGGTAGTCGATGACGTGAGGCAGGTCCACCCCATACCACGGGGCATGACCGTCGTCGTCGCGATAGTAGGTCGTCTCGAGACCGCAACCGAGCTGCACGATTACGCCCTCGGGCCTGTCCGCAAGGAAGTCGGCGATGAAACGGTCCATGTTCGCTGAGCGCACTGCAGAAGCCAGGTATGTGTACTGCGTCTGGGAGTCGTTCTCCACGACCTCCCGAGGAAGATGCGCCTTCAGCCCCAACGCCTTCCTGTCGTAGAGAATCGACCTGTGGTTCTCGCTTGCGTAGATTCTGCCGAGCATGGGAACGTAGAGGGTGTCCTCCAACACGCCGAGCTGCCTGTCCGCCATGTTCCCGACGCCTCTCTTCCCCACCGTTTTTGCCCTGTGCACATTCTAGATCTGGAATGCGCGCTCTGCAGCAAACTCGCAGCTCAGAGGAGAGAGGTGTACATTCCAGATTTAGAATGCGCACCTCCCGCCCACTTGTCCCCTTAATCGGCAGGCGTTACCAGGAGCTTGCCACCAAGGGCGCCCAGGAAGCTCAGGAATCCCGTATCTTCCTTATGTTGCGGTTCATCAGATGCCTCCCGAGGTGCCTGTACGCGAGGGCCTTGATTCCCGAGATCTCCTGCCGATGGTCCTGCAGCAGCTCGTCCGGAGAGTCAAACACCCCGAAGTCCTGGACGATGCCCTCGCTCTGTATGTACGTGTCGTTCCTGTCGAAGTCGACGGTCGGGTGCCGGAAGTCCCTCACCGCAACGCCGTAGCCGCAGAAGGGGCCGGTGCAGCCCGCGAATCGCCCCTGCAACCCGGACAGGTACTCCCGGTCCAGGATGAAGCCCTCGAGCTCGTACCATCTGCCCTCGAAGTGCACCTCTACCCAGCTGTGCAGTATGTGCTGGGGCGCCCTCCTGTAGACGAAGCCGGTCATCGCCCCCTTCTGCAGCTGCTTGTCTATGGCAAAGCCATGGACCCGGCAGGGAATCCCACAGGCACGCAGCAGGGCCATGAGGAGGGTGCCCTTCGTGTTGCATTGGCCGTATCCGTCCTCAAGGACCTTTGACGCCGGGATGCCGTCGTCCACGTTGTATCCAAACGCGACGTCGTCCCTCACGAAGCCATAGATGGCCTTGAGGCGGTCGAACTCGCCGAGCTCCCTCCAGCCCCTGGCCTCTATCAGCTCCCGAATGGACGGGTTCGAGTAGTCCAGCATCGCCGTCTCCTGCAGATACCGACTCGTCACGCGCGCCCACCTCCCCGCTCGCAGGGGGATGACCCCTTCCTGACGGCAAGCGCACAGACGACCAGCACGACCGGGAAGACGACCCCCGCAAGCACCCCCGTCCGCAGGTCGTTGCCGAAGTGCTGGGACACGTTGCCGACGAGCGACGGCCCCACGGACCCGCCCAGGTCTCCCGCCAGGGCGAGCAGAGCGAACATGGCCGTCCCTCCCCTGGGCATGGCCCTCGACGAGATGCTGATGGACCCCGGCCACATGATGCCGACCGAGAAGCCGCACAGCGCACAGCCGACCAGGCCGAGGAGAGGAACGCTGGACAGCCCCGCCAGCAGGTAGCAGGCGAGGCACAGGACCCCGGAACCAACCATGAACATGGTCAGGTCGACCTTCTCGCCGAACCTGCCGTAGAGGGCCCGCGAGAGACCCATCAGGAGGGCGAAGCCGCAGGGACCCGCGAGGTCGCCTACCGTCTTGGACACGCCCAGGGCGGACTCGGCAAACGCGGACGCCCACTGGGCCATCGATATCTCGGACGCCCCGGCGCAGACCATGAGCACGACGAAGAGCCAGAAGGCCCCGTTGCCCAGGAGCTGCCGCACTCCCATGCCCTCCCCGTCCTCGACCAGAGTCTCTATGGGGCAGGTCGCGAAGTTGTAGACGTTGGCCAGCGGGACGACCGCCAGGGCCACCGCCAGGATTCTCCAGCCCTCGACGCCAAAGAGGGAGAAGAAGGCCGTGGAACCCAGGGCGGTCGCTGCGGACCCCCAGCAGTAGAAGGAGTGGAGGGTGCTCATCACCATGTCCTTGTTGTCGAAGGGGCAGGCCTCGATGATGGGGCTCGCCAGCACCTCGGTAAGGCCGGACCCGACGGCATAGACCGCGACGCAGAGCAGGATCCCGATAAGGTGAGACGGCATCAGGTCCGGAACGACGGCAAGTCCCAGGAGCCCCAATCCGCTCAGCAGCTCGGCAGCGATGACGCAGGGACGGTACCCCACCCGGTCCACCACCTTGGCGCACAGGAGGTCCGTCACCAGCTGCAGGAGGAAGAAGGCGGTCGAGATCAGCGCGAGCTGCGAAAGCCCGATCCCGTACGTCCTATGGAAGGTCACGTAGAGGAGGGGTGCGAAGTTGGCGCAGATGGCCTGGGTTACGAAGCCCAGGTAGCATGCCAGGAGCGTTCGTCCGTACGCCTTCTTTGGTGGCATGGGCCCCTCTCCCCCCGAAGCTGTGCAGCCGTCACTCCCCTATATCGTCCACAACTGCTGTCAAATTTGGGAATGCAATTCCCAAATTTGACAGGTGCGACCCGATTGTTGTCTGGCGGCAGCCGGGCGCAGCCTCACAGGGCCGACGGCGGCACCCCCCGTCCCTCCCACCCGCACCCGTCATGCACGCCGTGCGACGATCGGAAGCTCCACGGTGCAGCTGCACCCGCCCCGCTNGTCAGACGCGATGAGGGAGAGGCCCATGATCAGGACGTTGACCGCCAGGATGGCCGCGGCACCGACGACGCAGGACGCGACGATGCCCAGGCCGCCCCGCACGCGTGCGTGTGCCAGCCCCCTCACCTCGAGCCCCCACCCAAGAGGCGATAGCCCAGGCCACGCACCGTGACGACCCAACGCGGATGGGAGGGGTCGTCCTCCACCTTCTCTCGCAGGCGGCGCACGAGGATCGCGAGGGCGTTGGCATAGCCGAACTCGTCGCCGTAGACGCTGCGGCACAGCTCGTCGGTCGTCACGATGGCGCCGCGACTCTCGAAGAGGCGCTTGGCCAGCGCGTGCTCCTTGGCCGTGAGGGTCGCCGTCACGACGCCGGCGCGTCGCACCTCTCCCGTGGCAAGGTCCACCTCCGCCTCCCCCAGCGCGACCGAGGGCAGCACGTCCTGCAGACGATAGCTGCGCCGCAGGACGGCCGCCAGGCGCAGCAGCAGCTCGGCCGGCAGGAAGGGCTTGGTCACGTAGTCGTCGGCCCCCAGCCCCAGGCCCCGCAGGCGGCTGGCGTCCTCGTCGCGCGCGGAGAGGAACAGCGCCGGCGCGTCGCTCGTCTCGCGGAGCCGGCGCAGCAGGTCGAAGCCGTTGCCGTCGGGCAGCATCACGTCGAGCAGGAACAGCTGGGGCGCCCAGGTGCTGGCGGTCGGCAGGGCCTCGGCGACCGTTCCCGCGCCGCGCGCGTCGCGATAGCCCTCGTGCGCGAGCATCGCGAGCAGCTGCTCGCGCAGGGTGGGGTCGTCCTCCACCACAAGCACCCGTGCCTCATGGATGTCACGCATGTCTCTACCTCCCGTTTTCTCGCATTCTATCCCAGCGGAGGGGCCCCTCCGCGCCATGCCCGCCGTCCCGCCCAAAAACGAAAGGCCCGCGAAAGCTTGGGGACAGCGGCGCGAAAACGGCGCCGCCTAGCCTTTGTCTTGCGACGCGGGAGGAAATCGGGCCCACGAGAGGGTCCGTCCCACGTAAAGACGCGGCTCTCGCATCGCGCGGAGCACAGCCGAGAAGGGAGAGAAGATGGCCGAACTGGCAATCGCCACGAGCGGGCTCACCAAGTCGTATGGCGGCGTGCGCGTCGTGGACAACGTCAAGCTCAGGGTGCCGGAGGGGTCGGTGTACGGGTTCCTCGGGCCCAACGGGGCCGGGAAGTCCACCACCATGAAGATGATCCTGGGCCTCGTGCGCCCCACGGACGGCAGGGTGGACGTGCTGGGCGAGCGCATGGAGAGAAAGAACCGCCTGGAGGTCCTCGCGCACGTGGGCTCGCTCATCGAGAGCCCGAGCTGCTACAAGCACCTCACGGCCCGCGAGAACCTCGACGTCGTCCGCAGGCTCAAGGGGCTCCCCGCCTCCGCGATCGACGAGGCCCTCGAGACGGTGGGCCTGGCCAACACGGGAAAGAAGCTCGCGGGCCAGTTCTCGCTGGGCATGAAGCAGCGTCTGGGGCTCGCGGCCGCATTGCTCGGCAACCCCCGGCTCGTGCTGCTCGACGAGCCCACCAACGGCCTCGATCCCGAGGGCATCCACGAGATGCGCGCGCTCGTGCGAGCGCTGCCCCAGACGCACGGCACCACGGTCCTGGTCTCGAGCCATCTGCTCGCGGAGGTCGAGCAGATGGCCGACCATCTGGGCATCATCAGCCGGGGCCAGATGGTGTGGCAGGGCCCCCTCGAGAGGCTGCGCGCACGCGCCCGGCGACAGCTTGCCTTCCGCACGACCGACGACGCACGCGCTGCCGCACTGTTGGGGGCCAGCGCACAGGACGGCTGGCTGCTCGCGCCCTTCGCCGGGGACGAGGCGGTGGCACACTCCTCCCTCGCGCTCGCGCGCGCCGGCATCGGCGTCGTGCGGATCGAGGAGCGCAGCGAGAGCATCGAGGACCTCTTCCTCGCGCTCACCGAGGGACGGGGGCTGTGATGAGGGCTCTCTCGCTCGAGTTCGCGAAGCTCAGGCGCAAGAACGTGTGGCTCATCTGCCTGGGCGTCGCCGCGCTCTGCCTCATGTGGGTGGCGACCGACGCCGCACGCGCCGCCCAGGGAGCGCCGGACGGGACGGCGTCCCTGCTCTACATGACTCCTCTCGTGAACGCCATCGTCCTGACCCTGTTCGCCGCCGTCGTCTCGTCGCGCCTGTGCGAGACCGACCACGAGGCGCAGGCACTGAAGGAGCTCCTGTGCCTGCAACGTCCCGGCTCGCTCTTCGCCGCGAAGCTCGCCTGCAGCCTCGTGCTCATCACGGCCACGGTCGCGCTGGAGACTGCGGGGATCGCCGCGCTGGCATCGTACAAGGGCTTCGCCGACCAGGTGGGAATCGCAGGGCTCGCAGCCTTCGCCGCCTGCCAGATCGGCCCCACCTTCACGGTGGCCGCCGTCGTGCAGGCCGTCGCCCTGCGCTGGGAGAACCAGTTCGCCTCGCTTGCGCTGGGCCTCTCCCTCTCGCTCGCGGGCCTGTTCAGCCTCTTCTTCCCACCCGCCGTCCAACGCCTCGTACCCAGCGGCTACTTTGGCCTGCTCTCGTGCGTGCGCATGGACTGGGACAGCGTCGCGCATGTGACGTCCTTCTACACCGTGCCCTTCGCCTGGGGGGATGCGGCCCTGCTTGCCGCGATCTGCGCAGCGGTGATCGCCGTCTCCGCCACCTGGTTCTCGAGAAAGGAGCTCTAGCATGAGGACGCAACCCCTGCGCGCGGAGGTCGACAAGCTGCGCCGCGCGCCCATCTGGATCGCCTACGCGGTGCTGCCCCTCATCGCGGCGACGATAGGCACCTTCAACTACCAGCAGAACCTGGGGGTGCTCACACCCGGCTGGGAGAACCTCTGGGCGCAGCACACCCTCTTCGAGCTCTGCTTCTTCCTGCCCGCGCTCGTGGGCGCGGGCTGCTCGTGGCTCATGGGGCTCGAGCATGCGGGGAGCAACTGGAATCAGGTGCTCGCGAGCCCCGTCGCCACGTGGCGCGTCGTCGTCGCGAAGCTCGTGGTGGGCGCGGGCATGCTGGGCGTCGCGCTCGCCGTGACGGGGGCGTTGTTCGTGGCCTGCGGCAAGGCGGTGGGAATCGCGGGTCTCCCGTCTGCCAACTACGTCGTTTACCTGCTGCTCTCATGGATGGGTGGCGTGGCGGTCGTGGCGGTGCAGCTGCTCGTGTCATCGCTCGTGCGCAGCTTCGCGGCCCCCGTGGGAGTGGCGCTCGGCGGCGCCGTCATGGGCCTCCTGCTCACGGCCAAGGGCTGGGGCCTGTGGTGGCCCTGGGCGCTCATGCAGCTGGCGTCGAACAGCAACGGGAGCGGCGCCCTCTCGCCCGCCGAGCTCGCGAGCTTCGTGGCGGCGAGCGTCCTCTTCTCCGCCGCGGCAACCGCTGCCTGCGCCTGGGTGGTCTCGCGCGCCGCGGCTGTGTCGGAATAGGCACAGGAGATTGGCGAGCGCATCCAAAAAAACGAATCACGCAGAGAAAGGACCGGACCAATGACAAAGAGAATCGTGGCCATCGTGGCGAGCCTGCTCGTGGTGGGAGCCTTGGCCGCAAGCTTCTACCTGGCGAACACCGACAACGCCTCCACCTGGTACGTCCGGGTGGACGACGCGGTGGCGCAGGACAAGAGCGACGAGGGCGGAGAGCTCTGGGAGTACGCGCTCGACGCCTATGATGCCACGGGCTCGCACCGCCTGCTCAGCTTCACCGCAGGCAAGCGGCTCAGGGACGGCGCGTACCTCAAGGTCGGCTACCTGCCCGTACGCGAGGTGGTCTCGTGGGAGGAGGTCCAGCCGGAGCAGCTGCCGCAGCCGGCACGCGACCTCTTGGGCTGACTTCCCGATCTCCGCAGATTTTGAACCGAGCTAATTCGACGTATCCGCAGATTTTGAATGACAAAGCCGCGGCGGGAGAAGGGCAGCCCTAAGCTGGCGCCGAGCCATCCTCGAGGTCGGACGCCCACTCGTCACTCGTGAGCCTGCTCACGTGGCCCTTGCGAACCTCGTGCATGAGCGGGACGTCGACCTCGTCGGTCGTCCGCTGGTGCCGGAAGCCGCACTTCTCCTGCACGCGTCGCGACCTGTCATTCCCATCGTAGTAGCCAGCCCACACGCATCGCATGCCAAGGTCCTCGAAGGCGTGCCGCAGGACCTCGCGGACGGCCTCCGGCATGAGGCCCTGTCCCCAGTACGGCTTGCCGATCCAGTAGCCCAGCTCGCACTCGTCGTCTCGTTCCGTCAAGTCGGTGCTGCCCTTGAGCTTCAGCGAGATGGAGCCTATCGCGCGGCCCGTGTCCTTGAGACAGGTCGCGTAGGTCTCCGGCACCCTGAGAACGCCACGTATCACCCGCAGGCTCTCCTCGACGCTCGCATGCGCGGGCCAGCCCGCGATGGGACCGACGTCGGGGTCCCTGGCGCACTCGTAGAGATCCGCGGCATCCCCGTCTTCCCAGCGCCGCAGCACGAGCCTGTTCGTCTCCATGGGAATCCCCTCGTCCGTCCCGGCCAGCATTCCATGGACCACTACATCATATGACGCGCCCCAGGCGTCCAGCTCCCCATTGCTACGACTTCCCCAGAACCTGGAGCCCGTCCAAGGTCCGGAGCCTATCGCCGGTCCCTGCGGTAGCAGGTGGGCGTGCAGCCGGTGGCCGCCTTGAACGCCTCCGAGAAGGCTCCCTGGTTGGAGTAGCCGACGAACCGGGCGACCTGACGCACGCTGAGGCTGGTGTTGGCCAGCAGCCCTCGGGCATGTTCCATGCGCACCTCTCGCACGCATTCCTGTGGCGTCCTGCCAGTCACCTTCTTGAGCGTCGAGATCAAGCTGGGCTCGCTGACGTGGAACGCCTGGCTCAGCGACCGGGTCGACAGGTCCTTCGCCACGTTCGACTTGGCATAGGCCAGGATGGCCGCACAAAGCTGCTCTGACGGAGCCGACGAGGCCTGAGGCCCACGCGGGCAGCATGAGGTCTCGCTCACGAGCAGTGCGAAGCACTCGATCACCTTGGCGCGATAGTACGCGGGCTCCATGAGCCTGCACAGGCGTGCGCTTCCCAGCTCGCCGAGCGCCACGGTGAGGGCGGGTATGTCACGCCGGCCGTCAAGCAGCGTCACGGAATGCAGGAGCTGCGCGGGCGTGACCCGAAGAATGCGGGCGAGCCGGGGAATCGCGCTCGGCAGAAGCGAGATGGAGCAGGAGCTGAACCGAGCGCCGTCCTCGACGACCTGCCGGAAGCGATGCCCCTTCCAGACATAGCCGACGAGTGACGGACTCTGCCGTTCGAGCCCCTCGACGAAGAACATCGGCATGTCCTCCATGTAGCAGCCAAGCCCGACCATATCGGTGGAGTGCCCGTCCATGACCGCCCGCTCGCGGAGCGAGACGCTCATCGAGACCACGATGATGTCGGAGTCTATGACGTGGTACCAGTACTCCCCCGAGCCACGCCCGGGGTCGATGATCCAGGTGTTCCCATAGGGACGGACCTGTCCGGGAGACACTAGCCCCCGTCGGATGGCCTGCGTCTGGTGGATGCCGTGGATGGTCTCGATCATGGGGTCGAACACCGCATGTATCCTGGCCAGGTTTGCCTCGTCGTCCCGCCCGGCCCCGAGGTCCATGTCGAAGCCACCATCTCCCGATGGAGACAGGTTCTGGTACCACTTGGTCGCGAATCTCGTTTCGGTGAGATGCAGGATGTTTTCGGTGCAGTTATCCACTCTTCCCAGGGGTCTCTCCGTCGTGTCTTCCTTGTCTATATTCGGTTAGATGAGGCTAACATGTCAGAACGAGAAAGGAAAGGCACGTGCGGGAGGAGAACGTCCGCCACCATCGCATTGACCCACGCGTCGCATTGCTCGTCCTGCTTCCACTGAACGTGGAGGTCACCCTGTATCCCCATCTTGGGTACCAGGTGGCATCGATGGGCGTCGTCCTTCTCCTCATGCTGGCATGTCGGCAGCCCGCCTCCGCGTTGAAGTGGGCGGTCGCCTACGCGTCGGCCTTCGTCCTCGCACACCTTCCCGGCATGACGGGATGGGGATGGCTCAGTTCGCCCGCCAGCATGTTTCTCATGTTCCAGCGCGTGTTTCCCGTCGCCGCGTTCGCGGCGCTCTGCCTCGCGACCACGCATTCGGGCGAGCTCGCCTGCGCCCTCCAGAAGATGGGCTTCCCCTCCAGGCTCGTGGTCTCGCTCTGCGTTGCGCTGCGCTTCGTCCCCACTCTGGCGCGCGAGTTCAGGGCGGTGGGCGAGGCAATGAGAGTCCGCGGGATGGCCTCTTCCCCACTGGCCGTGGCGGCACACCCCGCAAGAACCGTCGAGCGCCTTATGGTTCCCGTCATCGGACGGGTGGGAATCATCGCCGACGAGCTGGGAAACGCGGTGGTGGCACGAGGTGCGGACACCGCGAGGAGGCGCAGCTCGTATTACGTCCTGCGCGTACAGGCGGCCGACGTCCTGCTCCTGGTGGTCGAGTACGCCCTGTTCGCGGCCATGGTGCTCGCAAGGCTGGGGGTGGTTGCCCCATGAGCGTCGCCGTCTCGTTCGAGCGGTTCTCCTTCCGCTACGACGGTGCAGATTCGGACGCACTCCGCGACATCGACCTGCAGGTCCACGAAGGCGAGCTCATGGTGCTCACGGGCGAATCCGGTTGTGGAAAGACGACGTTGACCCGTGCCATGAACGGACTAATCCCGCTGGTCTACCAGGGGACCATGAGGGGGCGCGTCGCCATCGACGACAAGCCCGTCACCGAATGGACCACGAGCGATCTTGCGGCAACGGTGGGCTCGGTGTTCCAGAACCCACGCAGCCAGTTCGTGAACTCCGACGTCGAGGCGGAGCTTGCGTTTGGCTGCGAGAACCAGGGTCTTCCGCACGCGACGATCGCCGAGCGGGTGCACGAGAGCGTGAGGACGTTTGGGATAGGGCACCTGCTGCATTCCCGGGTCGAGGAGCTTTCGGGCGGACAGCGCCAGATGGTGGTCCTGGCATCCGTGTACGCCACACATCCCGACGTCTTCGTGTTGGACGAGCCGACCGCGGCGCTCGACGTGCCTTCCATGGAGCTCCTGGGCCAGGCGCTCGCAAGGCTCAAAGCGATGGGCAAGACCGTCATCGTGTCCGAGCACCGTCTGTGGTGGCTCTCCGACCTTGCCGACCGCGTCGTGGTCATGCGGGACGGAGCCATTGCCGGCTCATGGTCGGCCGCCGACTTTGGCGCCCTCCCATGGGAGACCCGGTCGGGATGGGGCCTGAGGGCATGGCGAGTCGAGGAGATGGACGCACGGGCATCGAGCCCCACTTCTTGCGAGAAGGTCTCCGCGACATCGGTCGGCGACAGGTGGGAAGAAGGTCGCGCCGCGCTGGAGACGAGGGGCCTGTGCGTGTCGTATCGCCACCGCAGAAGGGTGATAGACGACTGCGACCTGACCATCCCCGCCGGAACGGCCATCGGCCTCGTCGGGGCGAACGGCACGGGAAAGACGACGCTCGCCCGATGCCTGTGCGGCATCCAGAGGGAGGCGGCCGGCACCGTCGAGCTCGCTGGAACGGCGCTCAGACCCTCTCGGCGCGCTGGATCGATCTACCTCGTCATGCAGGAGCCGGGCTACCAGCTCTTCGAGCACACGGTTGCCCGCGAGCTCGAGGAGGCCCAGAGGCGCGGCTTCGACCGAGATGCCCCCAAGGCGTTCTCCATGGAATCGCTGATGGAGGATTTTGGCCTCGCCGAGCTCGTCCAGCGGCATCCCCTGTCCCTGTCCGGCGGGCAGGGACAGCGCGTGTCGATCGCCGCAGGACTGCTGTACGGCGCACGGGCCCTGGTCATGGACGAGCCGACCAGCGGGCTCGACTATCGCAACATGGCCGTCATCGCCAGGCAGGTCGGCCGGCTCAAGCGCCATGGCCTGCCAATCTGCGTGATCACGCACGACTACGAGTTCCTCTGCTCGGTCTGCGACGCCGTCGTCTCGCTGGACGGCGGACGTCCGTCGGCGCCGATTCCGCTCAATCCGGAAACACTCGGGCGCATAAGAAGGCTGCTCGGTTTTTCATCGGTCCACTGAGGCTTCTATCAGAAAGGAAATGGCTCATGGCTGAAAGGACGATTGGTACACAGGCAAGGGACACGGGTCGGCTCACCGCGAAGGACCTCGTGTTCTGCGCGGCGTTCGGCGTTCTGGTGTTCTTCATAACGATGGGCTTCGCCATGGTGTGCAGCTTCGACTACCGCACTTGTTGGAGCGCCCATGCGGCCTCGTCCCTGGTCACCGGCATGGCATGGATGTACATCGTCCAGCGCGTGCCCAAGCGCGGCGCCATGATTGCCATGGGCGCGATCATGGCCGCGTTCGGCTTCGTGATGGGGATGTTCTGGACGGGGCCGGCGGGGATCCTCGTTGGCTGCCTTGCCGCGGAGCTCATCCTGGGCAATCCCAAGACGCGTGGCAGGGGCAGGATCCTGGCGTCCTTCCCTGCGTTCGTCCTCCTGTTCTGGCTGGGCCACATCTCCCTGGTCTACATGATCGGTGGCGACGCGTATGTCGCCCAATGCGTCCAGGCGGGCATGGCGGAGGAATTCTCCCGGAACATGGTCGACTTCATGTACGGCCCCGGAATGGTCGTCACGTGCATCGCCACGGTCGTCTGCGCGACGCTCGGCGGTTTCATCGGCACCAAGGTGTTCGCCAAGCACTTCAGGCAGCTGGGAGTGAGGTAGCCATGACCGACATCTCGCAGGAGCATCGGGACCAGGACAGGGCGGGGCGGGCGGCGATCAAGCTGCTGGCGGCGCACATCAAGGGTCGCACCGTCCTCGCCCAGCTCTTCACGATCCTGTCCGCCCTGCTGGCATTCGTCCCCTACCTCGCCCTGGTGCGGTTGGGCGAGACGTTCATCGCCGCCCAGCAGGGCGTGCGTCCGCTCGATGCCGACCAAGTGAGCGACATCGTCATGCTGCTGGTGACGGCCTTCGTGCTCAGGCTGACGTTCTACCTGCTGTCCCTCACCATCACGCACTTCGCGGACATGAGGCTGCGCTTCGTCATCCGCCGCAAGATCGTCGAGCGCCTCAGCCGCGTCCCTCTCGCCTGGTTTGGCAGGACGGGATCGGGCAGGATACGCAACGCCGTCCAGGACGACACCAAGACCGTCCATACCGTAATCGCCCACGCGCCGGTGGACATGCTCAACGGCATCCTGACTCCCCTGGTGCTCCTGGCGTTCATGTTCGTCATGAACTGGCGCCTGGCCCTTGTCGGGATCGCAACCCTCCCGTTCTACTTCGTGCTGTACGGCTCCTCCATGAAGGACATGGGGCCCAAGACGGCCGAGATGAACAACAACCTCGCAAACGTCTCGGCAACCATGGTGGAGCTCGTCTCGGGAATCAAGGTCATCAAGGCGTTCGGCAAGAGCGGTGAGTCCTACCGCAACTACGCCGAAGCCGCGCGGGCGTTCGCGGACTCGTACTGGGAATGGTGCGCCCCGATGATCGGTCGCTGTGCCGTCGCCGCCGAGTTCGTCTCCATCCCGGTACTGCTGCTGGTGAACCTGGGAGGAGGGGCGCTGCTCCATGCGATGGGGCTCGCGACGCTGCCCCAGATCATCGCATGCACCCTGATCGCCCTGGTCCTTCCGAATGCCATGATGAGCGTCGCGAACATCACCTGGTCGTACCAGCTGGCCGGCTCTGCGGCCGTCAGGCTGGTCGAGCTGATGGACACGCCGCCGCTCGAGGAGCCGGAGCATCCCCATGAGCCCGACGGAAGGCCCCGGGTCGTCATCAGGGACGTCTCGTACTCCTATGGCGAGACCCAGGCGCTCAGGGGCGTCGACCTCACGCTCGAGCCAGGAACGGTGACCGCGCTCATCGGCCCCTCCGGGTCGGGGAAGTCGACGCTGGCGACGCTGGTCGCCCGATTCGACGACCCCTCCCAGGGCTCCATAGAGCTCGGCGGCGTTGACCTGCGATCCCTTTCGCCAGACGTGCTGTATCGCAACGTATCGTTCGTGCTGCAGGATGCGATGCTGCTCAATGCGAGCATCGCGCGCAACGTCTCCCTCCCAAGGCCAGAGGCGAGCCTGGAGCAGATACGGGACGCTGCCAGGGCCGCCCAGATAGACGACTTCGTCATGTCGCTTCCCAAGGGCTATGACAGCGTCATCGGCACCGACTGCGAGCTTTCGGGCGGAGAGGCGCAGCGCCTGTCCATCGCACGCGCGATCCTCGCAGATGCGCCGGTCCTGGTCATGGACGAGGCCACGGCCTTCGCCGACCCCGACTCGGAGGTCGAGATACAGCGGGCCCTCGGCGGCCTGGTCGGGGGGCGCACGGTCCTGGTGATTGCCCATCGCCTGAACTCCGTGGTGGGAGCCCATCAGATAGCCGTCATGGAGGAGGGCAGGATCGCGGCCTTGGGCACGCACGAGACCCTGCTCGACAACGACCACTACCGGGCGCTGCTGGCTCAGGGCGGGTTCGCCCCGACTTCCAGCGCGAAAGAGGGGCAGGGGGATTGCCATGAGTAGAAACCGGAGCCTTCTGCGCCGATTCCGCCGGTACATGACCGACGCCGATGCCGCCATGAACAGGCGTGGCACGGTGGCCTACGCTGCGGCAGGCGTCTTCACGGGACTGGCATTGTGCACGATGATGCCGGCGGCGATAGCCCTCCAGACGGCGAAGGCGCAGTGGGGCCTCGGCTTCGCGGCATGGATGATCGTCCTAGCGGCGCTGGCGGCCCTCTCCTGCGTCCTCGACTACCAGGGCTGCAAGCTCGGATACACCGCCGGCCTGGGGTACATGCGCATGCTGCAGAGGCACATCGGCACAAAGGTCGCCTCCCTGCCCCTGGGCTGGTTCTCGGCGTCGAGCGCCGGCAGGCTGAGCCGCATCGTCACGCAGGAGATGATGTCGAGCGGACAGGCGGTCGCCTACTTCATCGGCCAGCTCGTCCGCAACCTGTGCGCCTGCGTGGTGTTCGGCCTGGGCACCTGGGCATGGAACTGGCGGCTCGGCCTCATGGCGAGCATCGCGATTCCCGTGCTCTTCATCCTGCTCAAGCTCGGACAGAAGTGCATAGAGAACTGCTACGCGGACGAGACTCCCGCAGAGGAGGCCCTCGCCTCCCGAATCGTCGAGTTCGCCCAGTGCCAGGGTGCGCTGCGCGCCTGCCATGCGGGGCCAGGCTACAAGGAGCTCGCCGACAGCTTTGTCGAGGCGCAACGCAAGTCTGTACGTGGGCTCTGGTGGGGCGTGCTGGGCAACCTGGTCTCGGGAATGGGACAGCAGACGCTGGTGTTCGCCATGATCCTGCTGGGAAGCTCCCTGTGCGTGAGCGGCATCGCCACCCCACTCGAGGCAGTCGTCATCATAGGGGTTGCCCTGCGCTTCTCTACCATGGTGTCGGACGTCTCGGCGGCGCTCTTCGGCTTGGAGGAGCGACGCCAGACCTTGGACGGCATCGACGAGGTCATGGACGCTCCCGAGATGCCGACGCCTGCCGTCCCCGGCACCTTCCCCCACGACGCGAGCGTCAGCGCCGATCACGTCACGTTCTCGTACGTGCCGGGCAAGCCGGTGCTCCGCGACGTATGCTTCTCGGTTCCACCATCGGGCATGCTCGCCATCGTGGGACCCTCGGGCTGCGGCAAGACCACGGTCATAAAGCTCATCGCCCGCTTCTACGACACGGCAGCCGGCGCCATGCGCGTCGGCGGCGTCGACGTGCGAGACCTCACCACGGAGGAGCTGTTCAAGAACGTCTCCTTCGTCTTCCAGGACGTGTACCTGTTCAATGACACGCTGCGCAACAACGTCCTTCTGGCGCGGCCGGACGCGAGCGATGACGAGCTCGAGAGGGTCGCCGACCTGGCGGGCGTGACCGAGATCGTCAAGCGCCTGCCCGAGGGATGGGACACCCTCTGCGGCGAGGGCGGCCGCGCGCTCTCGGGAGGCGAGCGCCAGCGCGTGTCGATTGCCCGCGCGCTGCTGAAGCAGGCTCCCATCGTCCTCTTTGACGAGGCGCCGTCGGCGCTCGATGCCGAAAACGAGGCGAACATCATCCGGTCGATCGAGGTGCTTCGCAGGTCCTCCACGGTGATCGCTGTCGCCCACAAGCTCGAGACCATCAAGATGGCCGACCGAATCGTCGTGCTGAACGCTCGGGGAACCGTGGAGGAGTCGGGGACTCATGACGAGCTTCTCGAACGAGACGGTGCCTATGCGAACTTCTGGAACAAGCGCATCCTAAGCGCCCGATGGAAGCTGGTCTGACGGCCTACGCGCGCGTCCGTTCAGCAACGGGCCCGGGCACCCAAGGGTGCCCGGGNGAGGCGAACATCATCCGGTCGATCGAGGTGCTTCGCAGGTCCTCCACGGTGATCGCTGTCGCCCACAAGCTCGAGACCATCAAGATGGCCGACCGAATCGTCGTGCTGAACGCTCGGGGAACCGTGGAGGAGTCGGGGACTCATGACGAGCTTCTCGAACGAGACGGTGCCTATGCGAACTTCTGGAACAAGCGCATCCTAAGCGCCCGATGGAAGCTGGTCTGACGGCCTACGCGCGCGTCCGTTCAGCAACGGGCCCGGGCACCCAAGGGTGCCCGGGCCCGCATCACGAGCGTCAGCCTGGCGTCCGCCAGACCAGGGGGCTACTCTCCCCTGAGGGCCTTGCCCATCGCGTCGGTCGCGACAATGGCGTCGTGCAGCTCGTCGGGGGTGACGTCGCCGGCGAGGTTGTGGATGGTCTCGCCCGGCACGCAGGCCGCCTCGGCGATCTTCCAGATCTGCTCGTCGGTGGTCACGCCCAGCTCGGCCAGGGTCGTGGGCAGGCCGACCTCGAGGCAGTAGTCCTGGACGTCCACGAACTCCTCCTCGGGAACGCCCTCGAGCACCAGCTGGACCAGCGTGCCGAAGGCGACGCAGTTGCCGTGGGGCGCGCTGTGGCCGCCCAGCGAGGTCAGGCCGTTGTAGAAGGAGTGGGCCGCGGCGCAGTTAACGTTGTCGGCGCCCACGCCGGAGAGGTACACGCAGGCCTCGACGACGTTCTCGAAGGCAGGGGTGACCACGTGGTTCTGGCAGGCAACGATGGCCTGGGAGCTGTAGTCGCGCAGGGTCTCGTAGCAGAGCTTGGCCAGCGCCATGCCCGCGCGGGTAATGCCGGTGCCCTCGAGGCTCGGGGACTCGGTGCGGATGGACGCGCGGCCCTCGAAGTAGGTGCCCAGGGCGTCACCCATGCCCGCCACGAGGAAGCGCACGGGTGCGTCGGCGATGACCTGGGTGTCGACCATGACAGCGGCGGGGGTCTCGGGGTAGAAGAGGGACTTGTCGAAGCTGCCGTCGTC
>NZ_LT635496.1 GCF_900120385.1 Olsenella phocaeensis
GGCTCGCGCGCCCGAACCACTCGGACGCCCTGGCTTCCTGGACGGCCCTGCTTGCCTCGTTCAGCTTCTCGTTGAGTTCCGCGAGCCTCTCCTCGTCGCCCATCTCCATCTCCCGTCCTTGTGTCCCACCTACGAACTAGTGTTCTGTACCGGCGCCAGCCAGCGTCCGGAGCGCGTCGGTCATTACTTAGGTGGTGATTGCTGTGGCTTGTCCTTTGGGTGTTGATACCGCTCGGCCAAAGACATGACCGTGTTGGCATCGACGCCAAGGGCGACCGAGATTCTGAATAGGGCGCTTGCCGACGGGTTGTACTTCTTGCTGTTCCAAATCTGGCTCATGTGCGCGTCGCTCATGCCAGTCAGGCGGCAAATGTCTGCCTGCTTCATGCCCCTCTCGGTCGCTATCTCACGAATGGCCCTTCCTATATCCATTTGGACCTCCGTTCTTTATTACGTGAATCCTAACAAAAATTAGGAAAAGAGTAAATTCTTACTTGAAACCTAACGTACGTAAGGCTACTATCGGAATCGTCCTAACGAACGTTATGTTTTTGAGAGGAGGAAAGCCCATGAAGTTTTGGAGCAGTGTCGTTCTGACTGGTAATCCAACCGATGCCCTGGCGAGCCTTCTGAAAGTCTTCCCGGTGGCCCCTGGCAAGGATGGCAGGCCCGCACAGAAGATCATCGGCAGCGAAGTGACGGTCGTACGGAACCCGGACACCGGGAATATAATCACGACATACCCGACGGACAGCAGGAGGAGGAAGTATGGCCCTCGAAAAGACGCAGATTGACGTCCTTGGCGAACTCGGGTTCCCCGCTGACCTGTCGGCGTACACGGAGGCGCAGCTCTCGGATGCGGAGGATGCGGTCGAACGAGAGCTTTTCGCGAACATCGAGTGTGATGCGCTCAACGAGCGTGGTGAGGTGTGCCGCTCGATTCTCTTCGAACTGGCCTCGATTGAGTAGGAGGAGCCCATGGCGCATGACGACCTCGACGTGGTCTGCTACAAGGTGATGCGCTACATCGATGCCGCAAGCGTTTTGGAGCAGTGTCGTTCTGACTGGTAATCCAACAGGGGCTGATGGCAGCGGTCGCATACGACCTGCTAAAGGCACTGATAGCGCGGATAAGGGAAAACCTCAGACGCCAGCCGACCAAGCCCAAGCATCCGAGGTAATCCGAAAGCGGGGCGCCCGCACAGGCCCCGCACCCTTGCAAGCATCCTAGCACAAGGAGGGGACATGAACACATTGATAACCTGCGTCGTTGCCGTCCTGGTAACGGCACTCATAGAGCACCTCCGCAGCAAGCGATAGCAACAAAAACGACCCCGCTGCCACGGGGCCGAACTGACGGAACCACCAAGAGAGAGAAGCCATCATGGAGAAGAATACCACGCAGCGCGAGTACCGCCGACCCATCGCCATGGGCATCGCGAGGGACGCCAACAAGATGAACCAGGTTTTGGAGCAGTGTCGTTCTGACTGGTAATCCAACCCGACGACGGGACGTTCGACACGGTAGAGGTCTTAGACCCATAAAAAATGACATCCGTCACCCCGACTCCTAGCCTGGGTTGCAATGTCATCAACGAACTTATACCACACATCGAGCACATTCATACGGAGCGTGGCGGAACCGGCAGGCGCGCGTGCCCCAGGAGCACGTGGCCCATGGCCGTGCGGGTTCGAGTCCCGCAGCTCCGACCATGAGGCAAGCGCGCGCTGCCCGACCCGGGTGAGTCGCTAAACCGCCCTCGCCAGGAGATC
>NZ_LT635497.1 GCF_900120385.1 Olsenella phocaeensis
AGGCCACCCGCGCGGCCGTCGAGGAGGGCATCGTCGCCGGCGGCGGCGTCGCGTTCCTGCAAGCCGCCAAGGCCCTCGACACCGTCGAGGTCGCTGATGACGACGAGCGCATCGGCGTCGAGATCATCCGCAAGGCGCTCTCTGCCCCCGTCCGCACGATCGCTGCCAACGCCGGCTTCGAGGGCTCCGTCGTGGTCGAGAAGATCAAGAGCCTGCCCGAGGGCGAGGGCCTGAACTCTGCGAACGGCGAGTGGGGCGACATGATTGAGATGGGCGTCCTCGACCCCGTCAAGGTCACCCGCACCACCCTGCAGAACGCTGCCTCCGTGGCGTCCCTGATCCTCATCACCGAGGCCACCGTCTCGGACGAGCCCAAGGACACCACCATCGAGGACGCGATCTCCCGTGCCGCCGCTGCCGGCGGACAGGGCGGCGGCATGTACTAAGTCGTAGGTCTCAGAGCCAGGCAGTGACAGGCGCCCCATGGCTTCGGCCATGGGGCGCCTTCTCGCATCCTTGGACAAAGCCTTCCGATTTGCCTGTAGCTATTCGGGATCCGTCCGCCTGCGGGTCCAGGGCTACCGTTGGCACAAAAGCGCCCTTGGATTGTGTGGGAGTTGGAAGGTCGTTGGGCGCCATTTCCGTAACTGGCGCTACAATCGCGCAAACGCCAGAAAGAAATAACAGCTTAGGCTATGCATCCACTTGTATGTATTAGCAACTGCTCATGCATGTGGAAATCACTTGCTCTTATGGCCGATGCCATTCCTGGCGTATGCGCAACTCATTGGGGTGCCAGCATAAGGCGCATGACGCAAAGGGCGTCGCGCCGCCCCGGGGCGGAGGAGGAGACATGGAACTGCACGAGCGAATCGACCATACCAACCTCAAGCAGAACGCTACTGAGCAGGATCTCGCCAGGCTCTGCGACGAGGCGCGCGAGTGCGGCTTTGCGACCGTCTCGATCAACGGCTGCTGGACCTCATTTGCCGCAAAGCGACTCGAGGGTTCCGGTGTCGGCGTCACCACCTGCATCGGCTTCCCTCTGGGCGCGTCCACCACGGCGGGCAAGGCAGCCGAGGCGCGGCAGGCGGTCATCGACGGCACGACCGAGATAGACATGGTCATCAACGTCGGAAAGCTCATCGATGGTGACGACGACTACGTCGTCAACGACGTTGCGGAAGTCGTGAAGGCAGCCGACGGCCACCCCGTCAAAGTCATTCTCGAGTGCTGCCTGCTTGACGACGAGCAAATCGCTCGCGCCTGCAAGGACTGCGTGAAGGCCGGCGCCTCCTTCGTCAAGACGAGCACTGGGTTCAGCACGGGTGGGGCCACGGTCGAGGACGTGCGCCTCATGCGCCAGACCGTTGGAAATGCCTGCAAGATCAAGGCGGCGGGTGGAATCCACAGCAAGGATGAGGCCCTTGCCATGGTGGAGGCCGGTGCAGATCGCCTTGGCACCAGCGCAAGCGTCGCCATCGTCAACTAGTCGTTCGGCGTCGGGAGTCTCCTGCCGTCTGCCATATCCTGCCTGCGTCCCGGGTCGGGCTTGTGCGCTTGCCAAGTCCGACTCGGGATTGCTCGTTCTTGGACACGTCTACTAAACAGTAGCTTATAAAACTAAACATATTCTCAATATAGTTTGATGGGACAAATGGTTTCGTATCAAACAATGTATCACATTATGAAAATACAAATAAGGACAGTAATTTTTATAAAGAAGCAGCTACAAGAAGACAAGATTAGCAACTCACAATC
>NZ_LT635498.1 GCF_900120385.1 Olsenella phocaeensis
GACGCGCACGGTGACGCCGCGGTCGTACTCCCGCGACAGGCGCGCAACGGCGTTGCCCAGCTCGAGTGCATCGGAGCTGGTGAACTCGCCGTGCCAGCGCAGTGCCCCTTCCTGAACCTCGAGGGCGCGCAAGGCGTCCCGACCAAGCGAGAAGCGAGCCTTGACGGCGTCGACGATGCGCGCGCAACGCACCGTAGCCTGGAGCGGCATCACGTCGCTCTCTTCTGCTCCGGCGGCTACGAGCTTCGTGAAGTGCAGCGCCTCTCCGTAGAAGTCGTCCACCTCGTAGGGGGCGTCTATCACGCGCGGCTCGCATCCGTCCGCGTACACCGTCGCACGCTGGCAGCGATGCAACTCCTCGATCACGACACGCCCCCTCGTGCCCACCAGCACGGCCTGGCGGGGCTTCGCACGGTCGAAGGCGCACTCGAGCGTGGCGCTCAGCCCTGCGACCTCGAGCGTGGCGCTCGCGTACATGTCGATGCCCTGGTCATTGGCGATGCCCGCGAAGGCAGTCACCTGCGCCTCTCCCGCCGGCAGGAAGTCATCGAGCCAACTCGCGCAATAGATGCCGCAGTCGAGGAGCACCCCTCCCCCCACGGGTTTGCTGTGGTACGTCTTGCCAGATCGGACGAGCTCGCGCATGTCGTTGCAGAGGGTGGTCTCGACATGAACCACATCGCCTATCTCGCCTTTGTCCACCAGCTCGCGCACCGTCCGGTAACAGGGGGTGAAGCGCGCCTTCATGCTCTCCATGAAGAGCGAGCCACACTCGCGTGCCACCCGCGCCACGTCGGCCGCCTCCTCGGCGCCCAAGCAGGCGGGCTTCTCGCAGAGCACGGCCTTGCCGGCACGAAGCGCCCGGATGGCCCAGTCGTGGTGCAGGGC
>NZ_LT635499.1 GCF_900120385.1 Olsenella phocaeensis
CCCCCCCCGCCACGGCGGCACAGCTCCGCGTCGCGCCAGTTGCGCAGCCTCGACGTGTCGGGCGGCACGTGCTGATTGCCGAGCACGACCTGCCCGGCGCGCCCCGAGTCGTAGAAGACGCCCACTAGGCCACCCCCTCGAGCAGTCCGGTTATCACGATGAGCACGCCGACGAGAGCGAGCGCGACGCCCTGGTGGCGGTCGAGAAACGTGTCCTCGCTGGCGAAGAGGTACGAGATGGCCCGGTTGCTCATCGCTCGTCCACCCCCTCCGAGTAGCGCTTGACGAAGTAGGCCTGCCCGCGCCCCGTTACCTTTGTGGTTCTGTTGATGGTCACGTGCCCGTCGCTGTGCGCGACCGCCGTCTCCTTGATGCGGAACAGCCCCTGCTCTACGTAGCGCTGAAGAGGGACGTTGCGGTTGCTCCCGCGCTTGCCGAGGAACCCGTCATCACGCAGCAGCTTGAAGAGCCTGTTCTGGCCGATGGTGAACCCGGACTGGGTGAGCATCTTGGCAAGCTCGCCGACGAGGCACGTCCCATCGCTTGCCGACACGGCGTCCGCGAAGAGGGCCTTCGGGCGCATCTCCTCTATCTGGGCCTTCTGGCGCTCGATGGTGCGCTGTGCGAGGAGCACCGCGCGGGCCATCGTCTCCTCGGGCGTCTCGTCGCGGGCCACCATGTACCCGCCGTCGCGTCGGATGGCTGGGAGGACCTCGTGGGTGACCCAGCGCTGGAAGCGCTTGACCCTGTCTTCCTTTTCCTTGCGCGTCGCACTTTGCTCTGGCGTCTCGTTGTTCGCCTTGCTTGGCACGAACGTCAGTATCAGCTTGTAGAACCCAGCCTCGTTGACCGTCGCGAGGTTCTGCACGCCTCCCGGGGTGTCCATATGCGTACACCCCTTCTCGTCATCGTCAAGAAGCTGCATCGAGCGGCTCCTGTTCGTGATGCCGATGGCCTCGCACACGTCCTTCGCCACGAACCACGGTTCGCCGTACTCGCCGCGCGTTATGCGGATTTCGCCGAACTCGGGATTGTTGAAAACCTGCGGTACAATCTCATCCGACATGCTGACCTCCTGTCCATGTCGTTGCCCGCCAGCTGTGCCAGCAGTTGGTGGGCTTTCCTTTGCTGCCTACGGGTGCATGACGCCTGGGGGGCCAGCAGAGCTGGCCCTGGTGCGCCGTGTGCTTGTGCGTTGGCCTCGGGTGGCCTGTCCGGCTGCGGACTGTGCCAGCTTCCAGGTGATGTGGAGTTGCGCCCGGTTGCTGCCGGTCCCCCGTGCGCCATGCGCCCGTCTGCCTCCGCACGCATGCGGGGGACTTGTCGTTCCTGGCCCGCATCCCGTCACCGGTTTTGACACCCCAGCGGCGCGAGTCGCTGCGCCTGGGTGCCTGCGGGCATGCCTGCGGTTGCCGATTGGCTTCGGTACCTACAGCGCTATTCGGCTTTCAAGGTGCGGGTTGTGCTAGATGACGTTCTCGGCGGCGAACTGGCAGATGCTGTTGAACAGGATGCCGACGTCGCCGCCCATCGCCTCTGCAAGGCGTCTCGCCTCGGTAACGGAAAGCTCGCTAGTTCCGCAGAGCTTCCTGTTGAGCGTCTCGGGAGTGCATCCAAGCTCGCCTGCAAGCCACTTCTTCGTCGCGTGGTGCTCGGCAAGCCATGCGCCAACAAGACCCTCAAGACTGTTCATGGGCTTTCCTCCTCTCGAAAACCTAGCGTTCGTTAGGACGGTTCCGATAGTAGCCTTACGTTCGTTAGGTTTCAAGTAAGAATTTACTCTTTTCCTAATTTTTGTTAGGATTCACGTAATAAAGAACGGAGGTCCAAATGGATATAGGGAGGGCCATTCGTGAGATAGCGACCGAGAGAGGCATGAAGCAGGTAGACATTTGCCGCCTGACTGGCATGAGCGACGCGCACATGAGCCAGATTTGGAACAGCAAGAAGTATGACCCGTCGGCAAGCGCCCTATTCAGAATCTCGGTCGCCCTTGACGTCGATGCCAACACGGTCATGTCTTTGGCCGAGCGGTATCAACACCCAAAGGACAAGCCACAGCAATCACCACCTAAGCAATGACCGACACGCTACTGACGTTGGCTGGCGCCGGTATAGAACACTAGTTCGTAGGTGGGACACAAGGACGGGAGATGGAGATGGGCGACGAGGAGAGGCTCGCGGAACTCAACGAGAAGCTGAACGAGGCAAGCAGGGCCGTCCAGGAAGCCAGGGCGTCCGAGTGGTTCGGGCGCGCGAGCC
>NZ_LT635500.1 GCF_900120385.1 Olsenella phocaeensis
CAAGAAGGCGGAGGCGCTGCGCAAGTACGGCCAGGCCGCCCTTGCCCAGCAGATCATCGGCGTGCTGCCGGACATCATCGCCGCAGCCTCCAAGCCCATCGAGGGCATCGACGCCATAAACATCTACTCGACCGTCGGTGGCGAGGGAGAGGGCTCCCCGGCCGCGGGCGTGACGTCCATGGCGCCGCAGTCCATCAAGGCCGCCTTCGACATGGTGAAGAGCGTGACGGGCGTCGACCTGGCCGACGTCATGCGCGCCGACACCTACGACGCGAAGGTGAACCGCAAGGTGAGCATCGACGCAGGCGGACTGGGCGAGGTCGCAGATGCCGCGCGGAAGGTCGCGGACGCAGTCGGCGCAGCTGCCACGTCTGGGGCTGACGGAGCAGGTCAGGAGGGCGCTGCGACTGAGTAAGCGCGTCCGGGCGACATGTTAGGTGAGCGAGGAGGCCCGGGGCTGGCGCCCCGGGCCTCCTGCTGTCACGTGTGGATGCCGACTGATGCGTGCGGGCCGGCCAAAAACTGCGCACGGTAGCCTCGAATTATGGAGACGAGCGGCGTTTGCCCAGGTCGCTTCTCTCGATTCCAAATTCCGTGCGCAGTTTTTTGGTGGCAAGACCGTCTGCCCACAAGAGGTCGAATGGGCGGCGTTATTCACTTTGGCTTACGCCGGGAGGGGACTTAGTGGGATAATCCATATAGCGATCGGGCCAGAGGCCATACCATCGGGGTCGCGACGAGGGGGGACCCTCGGGTCAGGAGGTATTCAATGGGTCTGTTCGACATGTTCAAGAAGCCTTCGAAGCCGGCCGCCCTGGGCGTCAGCGCCCCTGCGGGCACCCTGCTGGCTCCCGTCACCGGCAAGGCCGTCTCCCTCTCCGAGGTGAGCGACCCCGTGTTCAGCAGCGGTGCCATGGGCAAGGGTTGCGGGGTCCTCCCCGAAGGCGACACGGTCTACGCGCCTGCGGCAGGGACCCTGAGCGCCATTGGCGCACCCAACTTCCATGCCCTGGGCATGGTGTGCGACGACGGCGCCGAGGTGCTCATCCACATCGGCGTCGACACGGTCGAGATGAAGGGCGAGGGCTTCACCGTCTTCGGCAGCAAGGGCGCGCACGTGAGCGCCGGCGAGCCCCTCATCAAGTTCTCGAGCGAGAAGATCAAGGCGGCCGGGCACGACGACGTGGTCATCATGGCGATCACCAACTCCGACGACCTCTCGTCCGTCGAGCTCACCGCTCCTGGCGCCATCGAGGCAGGCAAGCCCGTCGTGAGCTACGCACAGTAGTCTGAACCTCTTCCCAGCTGCGATTCCGGCCGCCCTGCGGCCATGTGGGACCGCCTGTCTCCGGCGTGGGATGGGCGGTCTTCCATTGTCCGGGGCTCGTCGGTGCCGCACGCGGTGTGGCACAAGAAGCATCCGCGGCTCCGACAGGCATAGAATGGGGGACGGCGTGGCGAGGCCACGGCCCCACCGCTCATCTGCCGCAGCTGCCTTAAGGGGGCGTCCCATGTACTTCATCGGACTGGACATCGGCACCTCGGCGACGAAGCTCCTGCTCATGGACGAGGACGGCGAGGTCCTCAACATCAGGAGCTGCAGCTATCCCATCAGCTTCCCCGAGCCGGGCTGGAGCGAGCAGGACCCGATCCTGTGGTGGGACGCCGTCCGCCAGGGCATCCCCGAGCTGCTTCGGGGCTTTGACGCCAACCAGGTGGCCGGCATCGGCGCCTGCGGCCAGATGCACGGCCTCGTCGTGCTGGACAAGGACGACGAGGTGATCCGCCCGGCCATCCTCTGGAACGACAGCCGCACCCGCTACCAGGTCGACTACCTCAACCGCGAGGTGGGCCGCAGGACCATCGCCTCCTACACCGGCAACGTGGCCTACGCGGGCTTCACCGCGCCCAAGCTCCTGTGGATGCGCGAGGAGGAGCCCGTCAACTTCTCCCGCATCCGCAAGGTCATGCTTCCAAAGGACTACGTCAACTTCCGCCTCACGGGCGTGCACGCGACGGACTTCTCCGATGCCTCGGGCACCCTCCTGCTCGACGTGCGCAACCGCTGCTGGAGCCATCAGATGCTCTCTATCTGCGGCCTGCGCGAGCGGCAGCTCCCTCAGCTGCACCAGAGCTGGGAGCCCCTGGGGACCCTCCTTCCCGGGGTGGCGCGCGAGCTGTGGTTGCCCGAGGAGACGCTGGTCTGCGCCGGCGCGGGAGACAACGCCTCCGCCGCCGTCGG
>NZ_LT635501.1 GCF_900120385.1 Olsenella phocaeensis
GCAGGTCGTCGCGGAGCTCACGGAGCCCGGAGAAGGCCCTCCGGGCCGCGTCCGCGTCGTTCGCGGGGGCCATGGTCATGAGCCCCTCGAGCGAGATGCCGGGCAGGGCGAGGAGGTCGTCGAGGGAGGCGCGCGCGTCGTCGGGGGAAAGCCCGGACTTGGACTCCTCCCCCGAGACGTTCACCTCCACGAGCGCCCGCGTGACGATCCCACGTGCCTCCGAGTGCCGGGACACCGCCTCGGCGAGGTGCGGGGACGAGATGGAGTGCACGAGTTCCACCCTGCCTATGACCTGGTTAATCTTGTTGGTCTGGAGGTTGCCTATCATGTCGAAGCGCACGCCTGCCATCTGGGGCAGGGCCGCGACACCTTGGAGCTTGCGCCCAAGCTCCTGCGGTCGGTTCTCCCCGAAGGCGCGATACCCCGCCTCCCAGGCGAGCGCCACCTCCTCGACGCCCACGGTCTTGGAGACGGCGAGCAGGGTGACCTCGCCGGCGTCCCTGCCCGCGCGGGCGGCCGCCTCCGCAATCAGGCGGATGATCCTCTCCCTCCTGGATTCGAGGAAGCCGAGATAGCTCCTGCGCCCCTCCTCGTCCACGTTTCCCCCTTCCGCCCGCCTGCCGCGGGCCTCGACTGTCTCCTCACGCGCCGACCCGAGGGGACGACGCGGAGCGTCCCCGCGCCCTTGCTAGACGCCCAGGACCGCCAGGGCGCCGTGCCTCCCGCAACGGCCGCCTTCCGCCCGGTACGAGTAGAAGCGGTCGGCCGAGCGGGGCGTGGACACGCCGCAGTCGAGGACCATGTCCTCCCCCATCCCACGCTCGACCAGAGTCTGCACCACGGCGCGCGCCAGGTCGAGGTGGTTGCCGGGGAGCGCGACCGCAGGGCCGAACTCGCCCGAAAAGCGTGCCAGCAGCTCGGGCGAGACCTCGTAGTCCTCGCCCGCGATGTGGGGTCCCACGTAGGCCCGCACCTCGGAGGCGTCGCACCCGCTGGCGGCGAGCAGCGA
>NZ_LT635502.1:0-12007 GCF_900120385.1 Olsenella phocaeensis
CGCTGCAAGGCCGATTGCCGCCCCGTCCGCGCCCTGCGCGTGGCCCCGCTAGCACCGTGGCCTTACGTGGCCGATTTGCGGCCTTGTGGCGTCCCCTGGGCGGCATGGGCGGGCATTGAGCGGGCGGGTAGTTTAAGCAGGTAACGCAAGGTTTGTGTTCGTTGTGTGTAGCCGTTTGCGGCCAAACTGCATCTTGCGGCGGCGCTCATGGCCGCTCCGCGCCGTCACGTGAGAGCCACTCTAAGCCGATTTAAGGCCCCGTTTGCCGCCTATGCTAAGCGGGCTAGGCCTTTGGCGTTTTGCGGCCTAAAATCGTGCCTACAGCGCCTTACAGGGCTATCTAGCGCCGACGCGCAGAGTGCATCCGCGCGGGCCTAGATGCCCGAGGCATGGCAAGGCCCCCACCGGGACGCATCCCGATGGGGGCCTCCTCGTCGCCGCCCGGCCTGGGCCGGAAGCGCCCGCGTTTCCTGCGCCTCACCCGCCAAAGGCCCTTATAGGGGCCTCGAACTCCTGGAAATTTTTCGGCCTTATAGGGCCTCGGAACTCCTGGAAATTTTTCGACAAAATCCCAGCTCAGGAGCGGCATCGAGGGGAAGCGTGGGCCGCTCACCCCCTCGGCTTCGGCTTGCGCTTCGCCGACTTCCGCTTCGCCGGTGCCTTGCGCTTCGGCTTCGGCTTCTCCCTCGGCGGCTCGATGACGAGGTCCTCCGCCGGGACCGCCTCGGGAAGCGCCGCGCCGTACTTCTCGGCCAGCGCCTTGCGGTCCGGAGCGGCCTGGATGGTTTCATGTCTGATGACGCTCTCGGAAGTGTCCGAGTAGCCGAAATTGTTCTTGCCGACGAAGATGCCTGCTACGGGGTTGCGGTAGCCGTTGTTGTTCATCGCCTGCGACCACATCTCTGCCATGCTATCCAGGCACTTTTGAAGAGTTAATTCCGCTTCTGGGCTGAGCCTGTCCCTGAGGACCGTTCTCTGCCCCTTGCGGTATCGCAGCAGCTCGTCGCGGTTGAAGCCCATCACGAAGCACATCCCCTCGATGGTCGGCCTCTTGTTCCACTCGGCGCACAGCCCGAGGTACGTCGCGTACCGCTCCGCTATCGCCTCCGGGTCCTTCAGGTCGATGACCTTGAGCGTGAACAGCTCCATGTTGAACCGGATGTTGCTCTCGTTGTCCCTCGGCACCTGCCCGTTCGGGAGCCTCGAGCCGTCCTTGTCCCCGTTCCCGTTGTTGCCGGGATGCCCGCCCCTACCTGCCATCTCTCAACCTCATCATCCTGTGGTACTCACCAAGGTTCCCGCTCCTCCGAAGGCTCTGGAAGCACTTCGAACCCATGACGCTCATCCAGACCCCCTCCCCCGCCTCGGTTACGCTCGCGCGCCCCTGTAGGGTGCCCCAGGCCATGTACCCGCGCCTGACGAGCGACGCGACCGCGAGGTTGAAGGCGTCCCAGTCGTTCGGGAAGGGCACGGTCCTCGAGTTGCTCGCGCCGACCGCGTTGGCGTACTCCTCGCGCAGCGAGAAGTCCCCGCTCGTGGACGGGTGCCTGGGCACGAGGCGGCTGAGCACCGCCCTCTCAAGCACGGTCATGTCCATGTCCATCGCAAGCCCACCCCCTCCTGCTCTCCCCCGAGAGCATCACCTGCTCCATGCCGTCCCTGAGCCGGTCGCATATGGCCCCGGCCAGGACCTCGTCCGCCTCGGCCAGGCGCTGGTACAGCGCGGCGAGCGAGCAGTTCGCCGTCACCACCGTCTTCGAGCCGTTCGAGTAGCGGCAGTCGAGCAGCTCGTAGAGCGTCTCGAGCGCCCACGGCGTCGGCCTCGGCTTGTCGAGGTCGTCGAGCACCAGCAGCTGGGACCGCTCGAAGTCGGCCACCGACCTGGCGTCGCTGCCCCTCTCGTAGCCGCTCCGGACCTCGCCGAGCATCGAGACCGCGCCGACGAAGGTCGGCCTCCACCAGTGCCTCATGGCCTCGATGGCCACCGCGCTCGCCAGGTGCGTCTTGCCGCAGCCGACGCTCCCGTAGACGTAGGCCCCGCTCGTCTCGTTGGCGCTCATGCGCCCGAACATCTCCGTCGCCTGCTCGCTTCTCGCCGACGCGAAGCGCGAGCCGATGCCCGCCCTCGCCACTTGCAGCAGGTCAGGCTCCACCTACACCACCTCCAGTACCCTCGTGACCCCGGGCGGCGGCTCGAATGCCGCTGCCCCTCCCTGTATCCCGTACGCCCCGTCGCGCCGCCTCTCCCCGCCAACGTCGGGCTGGTTGAGGTAGGCGTCGAAGTGGCTCCCCCTGAACGGCGTGGTCGAGTTGACGTGCCTCTCGAACTCGGTGCCGCGCCACTCGGCCCACTTCCGGTCGATGACCCTCTCGCAGTCGGCGACCGTGTACCCCTCGTTGAGCCTCTCGCGGATGAGCTTCGTGCTCCCCGTGGTGGCGCGGAAGCGCCTGCCGGTGACGGCGTTGAGGTGCTCCACGACCTCGCGCGCCTCGGCCATGTGGCCCGGCTCCGCCTTCGCCGCCTTCGGTTCGTCGCTTTTCCGCGTGGGGGGTATAGGGGGGTAGTCCTTTATGTACTTGTTATTGTTATTGTTATTGTTATTGTGTTGAACGACCGTTTGACCAACGTTGAACGACCGTTGAACGACCGTTTGTTCCTCCTGCTCAGGGGCGTCGTTTTCGTTCTCGCTTTTTTGCGACTTTCTCGCCTTTTTTCTCCTTGCCGAAACTCCCGCCAAACTCGCGACGATTTTTCTCGCGTTTGCGTCCGCCGACGCGTCAACTTCCGGGGAACCTATCTCACCGTTGTTGAAAAGTTCGAGTATTCCCAGCTCAACGCAGTCATCAACGAATGTTGAAAACTCGTCTGCGGACTCGAACCAGAGTTCTCGCGCCAACGCGGCGCAAATCAGGTCGCTCCCGACGCGGATTCTGTGCCCCTCCTTCCTGGCGAGGAAGTCCGTCAGCCCGAGCAGCTGCGCGTACGCCATCGGCCCGCGGGCGCTCAGGAGCATCCTGAACCCGAACGACGAGCTGGCACCCGCGTCCCTCCTGTACCACTCGAGCGGCCTGTCGAACGCCTCCCGGTACGCCTCCTGCCTCGTCAAGCCACGCCTCCTTCCGATTTGCCGGACGCCCACGACCATGCGACAGCGTCCCGCGCCGCCCGTGCTACAGCGGCCCGAGGTCGATGCCGCGCCCCGCGGCCCAGCCGCGGGCGCACCCGGCGACGATTCGGTTCGGCTGGTACCCCGGCTCCTCGCGCGCCCTCTGGCGCTGCATCTCCCACCACTCGTCCCAGCTGCCGTCCTGCTCGACGGCCACGCCCTCCCTGAGCCACCGCGGAATCGGCGAGCCGTCATGGGCGCACATGGTCGCCAGCTCTTGCAGCGACCGCGCCACGAACCCGAACCCGGCCACCCCCTCCTCGCCGGGCCGCTCGCCCGCCTGCCCCGTCACTCGCCGCCCCTTCTGCCGCCCAACACCCTCACGACAGTGTCAGATATAATTATTGAAACGATTATCACGGTACTCGCGATGACCACAACTATACCGAAATCATGCATAATCAGTCACTCCCTATTAGGTCGTTGTTGCTTGCCCGCCGCCCTCTTGAGCAGCCAGCGGTTGTGGGCGTTGACGAGGGCCAGGAGGATGTGCTGCACCGCGTAGGCCAGCTCCTCCTCGCCGTGCCGGTCGCCGTCGCCCGTCACCTCGAGCCACCTCATGGCGCAGTGCGTGGCCTCGTGGGCCAGGAGCGCGGCGGACTCGGCCCACGTCATCCCCTCGGCCTCGAAGAGCACGCAGACGCAGGCGCTGCCGCCCCTCTGGACGCACCAGCTCTGCGCCGCCGTGTCAAGCAGCCCTATAGGCTCTCCGGCCCTGAGGCGGCTGAACCGCTCCGCCGCGCTGCGCGAGTGGAAGAGCCTCACCTCCGGGCAGGGCATCACGGACGGGAACGTGTCGCGGCACCTCACGGGAGCCGCCTGGATTGCCTGGCGAGCGAGAGGAACCACCCCGCCAGGGCCACGAGGAGGCCGAATATGGCGCGTGCGCCGACCGTGCCCCCCGACGTTGCCAGGCGCGTGCATACCGCCCCAAAAAGGCACAGGGAGCCGCACACGGCCCACCTCACGAGATGCTCCTTGTCACGGCGATGCCGCCCTTTCTTGGTGCCCCGCGTCAGTCGGTCGTTATCGGGAAGTCGCATTCTTCCCCCTCCTCCGCAGCAATGGCCTCGAACAGCGACGGGAAGTGGGCGCGCACGCGGCAACCCTCGTAGCCCAGCCCCTCAAACTCGCGCTGCACCATCTCGGCCACGGACCACGGGGCGAGGTCGACCGCATACCACACCGGCACGTACAGCTCCAGCGGCACCCAGCGAAACCTGTAGCTGTCCGGCACGTCCTTCGGCCGCTTCGGCGTCCTCATGAGGCATCGCCACCAAGGATGCGTGCGCCGCAGTTGGGACAGAAGTTGAAAATCTCGTACTCGATGACCCCGCGGGCGCATCGGTACCCGCACCGGTCGCACTCGCAGGTGTCGCCACGGAATCGCCTGCCAGGGATGTGCTCGCGGACAACGCGGAAGTGGCACGTGCGCTCGGGGACCTCCTTCCATCCGGCGAGGTCCGCCATGCCGACCAGCGTGTCGCGCAGCTCGCCGCGCGTTGCGTCACTCATCGCCATCCACCACCCTCGCGCCACAAGCGGGGCAGAAGCACGGCATGTCTTCACCGTCGGAGAGCACTGCCAGCATGCGTCCGCACTCGGAGCACACGGCCCACGCGTCGCCGTCGCCATCAGCCTCGTTGAAGTTGTCCATTGCCACCGGATGGCACGTGCGCTCCTTCTCCGCAGATTCGATGCGCGCCATGTGCTCGCGCAGGTACTCCCCGCGGTCCTCCCCTGCTCGAACCTCACTCGAACCTGCTCGGACCTGACCCCAGGCGCAGAAGCCACCGGGCGCGACCACATCCGTGGTGCTTGCGCCGTCGTACACGAGCGCTCGCTTGATGGGACAGCTCATCGTGTCGAGGTATTCGCAGTCCCGGCACCGCACCACGCGCTCCCTGCGCTCGCCGAGGAAGCAGTTGCACAGGTCGCTGCCCCCGATGGGGTCGTACGCGTACTCCTGGACGTACTCCCGGACGTCGTACTCCGTGCCGCTCCGTGCCGCTCCGTTGTCGCTCATCGCAGCTCACCTTGCGGTCCCCAGGCGTGGCCCACCTCGTAGACGGACTCGGCCCCGTCGTAGTCGAAGATGCCTATGCGGATGCCGTCCGGCACCTCGATGACCACCACGTCACCGGTGTGATAGCCCAGCTCCACCGCCTCGATGACCGCCGGGTTCGTGCGGAACTCGTGCGAAGACTCGTCATGCGCGAACAGGTAGTCGCCCGTCCCTCCATAGAAGAGCTGTGGAGCGCGGGCGTAGACGTACTCCTCGCCCTCGTCGGTGAGTCTGAACCCGCCGAAGGCGTCGTTTATCGCGACCTTCATCGCCCCTCACCCGCCAGGCGCTCGCAGCGGGCGACGAGGGCGTCGAACTTGCAGCCGGTGTTCTTCGGGCACCAGCTGCCGAGGTCTATGGCGTCGCTGATGATGCGCTTCCAGGTTTCCGGGCGCTCGTGGGTGAACCACCCGCTGCGTGCTGGCTTCGCCGCGCCCTGCTGCTTCCCCAACTCGCGAATCCAGACGTCGTAGCCGTCGCTCGCGATGGCCGTGACCACCCACTCCCTGCCGTCACCGCCCCACACGTGCTCCTCGGGGCGCAGCGGCTCACCGTACGCGCCCACGGGCAGCGGCATCATGCCGTCCATCGCGTCGGCCACTCGGTCCAGGGCGTCGGCGAGGGCATCGACGATGTAGCCGAACCCGGACGTGTCTATGCCCAGCATCTCTACGGCGCAGATTACTGCGCCTGCGGTGTCGCCTGGGCGCTCGCGCGCCTTCTCAGCGGCCTTGCGGATTGTGTCACTGGTGATTGTCGTTGTCATGAGAGTCCTCCTTGGACCTTCTAATCCACTTTCGGATGGTGCATTCGTCGCGGCAAAGCTCGCGGGCCACCGCGGCCACCGTCTTGCCGGACCTGACCATTTCGACGGCCCGCTCGCGCTCCTCCGACGTCGAGAAGCTGAACTGCCGCTTCAGAAGCTCAGGGTGGTATGTCCAGTTGTGCCTGTAAAGCTGCACCTTCGTGACGCCGGAGAGACGCGCCGCCGTTTCGAGCGGGATGCCGTCCTGCATGAGACGGACTGCGTCGAGCAGGTCCTCGTTCGCCGTGTGGTTCGCGAGCCTGGGCGGCATGGGGAGGTCAATCCCCAGCCGCTTGGCCCACGAGTAGGCGGTCGCGACGTGTATGCCCGCCTCGCGTGCCGCCACTATCGCCGGGACGCCGGACCTCATCAGCTCGACCGCGTGCCGCGTCGCGGGGCGCATCTTGCTCGGCCCGATGCTGGCTGCGGATGGCAGTTCCGCGTCAGGCACGCAGTCGCGGCACTCGCGCGAGTGCCACTTGCGCTTGCCGCTGTAGCGGGCGAAGCGGCCGCGCGGCAGCTCGCGCCCGCAGACGGGGCAGACCTTCGTGGCACCCATCAGCGTGGCTCCCAGCAGTCGCAGGGCACGTCGGCCCTGACCGTGTACGGCGTCACCGAGATGACGGCCAGCCCGTCATCGGCTTCCGGCAGCACGCAGACCCAGCAGACCGTGCGGCCAGTTTCCTCGTCGTTCGTCACGACGCGCCTCATGTGTCGGCACCCCTTGCAGGTGCCGCAGTCCTCCTCGGGCGCGTCGGCCCAGAAAACGTCCTCCATGTCCTCCTCCAAGGCGAGGGGGCCTCCGAAGAGGCCCCCCAGGTCGCAGTCCCTATGTGCGTTGTTGCTAGTCCAGAGCGGCCACCAGGCACGCTCGCTGGTTTGGCCCAAGGCTGCTGACGCGACGTCCGCCGTCCAGCCCAAGCTCGACGAGCAGGCGCTCCGCCTTCGCCACCCCGTATCCGGGCACCGACATGACGAGCTTGCGCAGGCGCGTGCCTTCGGTCACCTTCGTCCTCGCGCCGAGGAACTGGCAGACGGTCATCTCGCCGCGCTTGAGCCTGCGGCACGTCTCGGCGCGCTCGTGGCGGGCCTCCTGCGCCAGGCGCAGGTACCCGACGCGCTCCTCGGTCGTGTGGTCGGGCAGGTACTCGCTGTTGTCCATCACTGCTTTCCGTCCTTTCACGAGACGCCGGTCGAGCCGAAGCCCCCGTCGCCTCTCCCTGAATCCTCGAAGCCGTCAACGAGCTGCCATGCCACGTTCCCATCAGTGGCAACGAACAGCGCCTGCGCCACGCGGTCACCTTGGCGCACGACGAACGGCTCGTCGCCGAGGTTGACGAGGCAGGCCTTGACGCGGCCGTGGTATCCGGGGTCGATGACGCCCGGGCTGTTGAGCACCGTCACGCCGAACTTGGCGGCAAGCCCGCTCCTCGGCACGATGAGCGCCACGTGGCCCACGGGCACGTCCATGGCGAACCCGAGGTCGATGAGGGCGCGCCTTCCCGGCTCGATGGTGACGTCCTCGCCTCCCGTGTCCGCCTTGCAGTCCCACCCGGCGTCCTCGCGGTGCTGCCGCACGGGGCGCGGGCCGTCCACGTACCTAATCCTCAATGCAGTCCCCTCTCTCGTATGCGTCCAGCCACTCAAGTGCCCGGTACGCGACCTTCTTCACCTTGTCCATGGCGTAGCCGTGGCGAGCGCCAAGCTCGCGCCAGTCTTCCAGGAAGAGGTAGTGGGATGCCACTATCTCGGCGTCCTCGTCATCCAGCGTCTCGTGGATGACGCCCACCTCCTCCCAGGCCTCGTCGAGCGCCTCGTCGCACCACGACACGGCGCTTACGGCCTCGTCGCGGACGTTCCTCGGTGCCTCCTTGGCGGACTCAAGGAGAAGGGCCATGGCCCTGTACCGCAGGAACCGTTCAAGCGCGTGACCCCTCCCCTTGTCTTCCATATCCTAGAACGCCGCTTCCATGCCGTCAGGCACGTAGGTGCCCTCATCGTCGAGCGGCAGCGGCATCTGCACCGGGGCGAGCGTCACGTCGAGCGGCTCTCCGATGAGCTGCTGCACCTTCGCGACGTCCCCGTAGTGGTGCGGGTCGATGGTGAGGTTGAGCGTCACCTTCTTGGCGTCGCCCGTGAACTTGTCCACGATGGCCTTGGTGCTCAGCGAGCAGGGCATGTCGGCGTTGGCGTCCTTGTAGTCGAGCTGCGCCGCGTAGCGCACGGCGTAGTCGAAGAACGCGTGGTACTCGTCAGCCGTGACGCCTGTGGCCTCGTACCAGTCCGTGGTTCCGATGAACATTCCGCCCTTGTTGCGGATTGCGTCAGCGACCTTGAGAGCCGCGCTCTCGTCCATGTGAGCTGCTTCCATTTTTCAGTCTCCTTTTAGTTAGAAGGGAATCGAGCTGTCGTAGGCATCGTTCGCCTGGGCCTGCGGCTGGTAGGGAAGCTGTTGCTGCCGGTACTGCGGCTGGTACTGCGCCTGGCGCTGCTGCGGCACCTGGCGTCCGTCCGTGCGGCTCATGAACTCTATCTCGTCCACGGCCACGTCCACCTTAGAGCGCTTCTGGCCGCTCTGCTTGTCAGTCCACGAGCTGTAGCGCAGGCGTCCCGCGACCGCGACCTTGGTGCCCTTGGCGAGGTACGGGGCCAGCTTCTCGGCGCGCTTCCCGAAGATTGCGCAGTCGAAGAAGGCGGGCACGTCCTCCCACTCCCCGGTCTGCGGACTCTTGCGCCGCTCGTTTACCGCCAGCCCGAATTGCAGGACGTTGGAGCCGCTCGCAAGCGTCTTCAGCTCGCTGTCCCTCGTCAGGTTGCCCGACAGATGCACTGAATTGATTGACACCGTCTACCTCCTAGAACTCTATGTCCTCTGCCTCAAGCGCAAGCTCCTCCGCCTGCGGCTCGGGGACTGGCTGCTGTGGTTGCGGCTCTGCGGCCTCTGCGACCTGCTCTGGGTCAAGCGCCACCTCGACTGGGGACGGCTGCTGATAGACGGGCTGCGGGACAGGTGGCGTCACCGGAACGTCCGGCTCTGGCATCTCGTCGGAGTCGTAGAGTCCGCCGTAGGAGCCTGGGTACGCCTCGCGCAAGGCCTGGACCAGGGCCACCTTGCGAATCATGGTCGCCTTCTTCGTGTTCCAGAGGCTGTGGTGCTGGTCGTACTCGGCCAGGCTCACCTCGGCTCGACTCGGATGCGACCTGCTCTTGTCGTGGACCTCGGCCCAGCCCCCGACGAGGACCTCCGTGTTCGCACCGACGATGGTGCCCTCGCGGTAGATGAGTTCGCCCGTCTCCTTGTTGATTACGACTACTCCGGCACGCATGCCGTCGAAGGTGGGCTGTTGCGTCGCGGTGCGGACGAAGTAGTCCTTCGAGACGATGACGCTCGCCTTGCCCTTGAAGACGGTCATGTAGGCGTCTCCGGCGAGCGGGTTGAGGTGGCGCGCCTGGCACTTTGCCATGAACGAGAACACCTCGCGCGGGTCGGCCTGCTGGCCTCCGGTGACGATGTACTGCTGGACGATTGCGGGCGACAGCTTCACCTCGCTGCCGTCGCTCGCCGTGTACTTGACTATTGCGTCGGGCATCTAGCCCTCCTTCCTCGTGAGGTCGAACCTGCGGCCCTGCGTGGCCTTGGCGACGCCGTGGATGCCGCGTGCCTTGGCGAACGCGACGAGCGCCTGAAGCTGCCACTGGTCGCAGTAGGCCAGGAAGCAGTACGGCGGCATGCCCTCGCCGGGGAACGGCGCGGCCGTTATCGACGCGTGCTCGGCCATGAGCCGGTCGTACTCATCGGACGGCCCCGGGGCCTCCTGGCCCGTCTCTATGCGGCGCTGCCTGGCCTCGGCCTCCTCCCGCACGCGGCGCTCCCTCTCTGCCCTCTCCTGGGCCTCCTCGGCCCTGCGGTTTGCCTCCTCGGCCTCGCGCGCTGCCCTCTCGGCCTCAGCGGCCTCGGCCTGCATCCGCGCCCGCTCCGCGTCGGCGGCGGCGATGCGCTCGCGCCTCTCGCGCTCATCTTGCAGGTCGCGCATGGTGGCCGCGAGGTCAAGCGTCTTGCAGTAGCTTGACCTCGCCTGCTCGCGCTCCTCGTCGCCGTAAGGGCTGGCGGCGATGGTCTCAAGGTCGCGCTCGCACGCCTCGACGCGGCGCATGACGTCATCCATGATTTGCTGCTGGTTGGTGCCGTAGTTCAGCCACTTGCCCCCCGCCGCGAAGCGGTCGAAGAGGGTCTGTAGCGGCACCATCTGCGCGAAGTATCCCTGCGTGGCCTGATACCACTCGTCCACGTTCTGGGTGCGCGATTCTATGACCATGCGCTCCCAGGCCTCTATCTCTGCCTTGTAGGCCTTGTCCACGCCGCTGAGCGGGTCGAGCAGCTCCCTGACCTCGAACTCGAAGTCATTGATGGCCTTCTTGATGGCGCTGAGCTTCTTGGTGCGCTCGCCCGTGATGGCCTTGATGGCCCTGTTGGCGCTCGCCCGGTCGCGCTTCGACTGGCGGTAGTCCTCGCCGGACGTAATCTCGTGGGGGACGTACTGCTCCGCGAGGCCAGCGACCTCGGTCCGCTTCTGCGCGAGCCACCTGTCGGCTTCGCTGAGGAGCACCGGAGGCTCTGTCGGCGTGGCCTCTGACTCGATTACTTCTTCTGGCACTGCTTCTCAGCCTCCTCAATCATCTCGGCGATGGACTTGCCGCCAAGCTCAGCCACGTGCGTGCGCACCGAAAAGTCGATGAGCTGCATGGCGTGGGAGTTGTCGGTGAGGCCGCGCTCGACGATGTAAAGCGCGGCCGTGACTCCGTACCCGAATCCGGTGACGAACTCGTCGAGGTCCACGCGCTCGTGCGTCTCGCTGTCCTCAATCTCGATGTGCGCCTTGTCGATGATGTTCTGAATCTCGCGCATGATGCCGAGGCTCTTGTCGCTTACAAGCTTCATTCCTGTTCCTCCAATGTCGTGACGATTACCTCGACGCCGGGGTTCTCCGAGTCGATGACCATCGAGAAGACGAGTTCGCCCACGTACTTCTGCGAATCGTCCTGTATCACCCCGCACCCGAACGGGTTGCGGGTGTAGTCGTGCTTGCGGCTGCTCCAATTCGACGGCGTGCAGATGCCGTCGAGCACGTACTTGATGCCGCCGTAGATGTTGTCGAGGTCGCGCCTGTCGCTCGGCTCGTGCCACACCGTCTCTACTGAGACGGGGCAGCTCGGCTTGCGCCACCCCTGGGCCTCCATGGCCCTGGCGGCGAACTGCGCGACGTGCTGCGTGTTCTCGCGCTTGCGCCGACCGGCGAGGTTGCGGTTGGTGAGTCCAGAGCCGACTATCTCGTTGATGCCGTCCATGTGGGTCGGCCTGCCGTTCGCCGCAGTGCGGTTGGACGGCACCCAGAACCTAAGCTTCAAGGGGCACCACGTCCTCGCCGAGGAAGCGCCTGGCCTCCGACTCCGTGACGCGCTTGCCGCGCGTGCATCCTGGCAGCCTGAAGGCGTGGAGCCTGCCAGCCGTCGTGGCGTCGTTGAGCGTCGAGCGCGGGATGCCAGTCATCTCGGAAAGCTCCGTGATTGAGTAGGTGCGCTCGAAGCTGCCCCCCACCGTCATCGTCTTGGTCATCCGACCACCCCCCATCCGTCCATGACGCGGTTGAACTCGACGATTGCGTCCGCGTCGCTCGCTGCCGCGATGGGCCAGCGCCCGTGCGGTGCCTGGCCGTACCAGTAGGTGCCGAACGGGCTGCGCGCGAGACGCCACCCGCCACGGCGGCACAGCTCCGCGTCGCGCCAGTTGCGCAGCCTCGACGTGTCGGGCGGCACGTGCTGATTGCCGAGCACGACCTGCCCGGCGCGCCCCGAGTCGTAGAAGACGCCCACTAGGCCACCCCCTCGAGCAGTCCGGTTATCACGATGAGCACGCCGACGAGAGCGAGCGCGACGCCCTGGTGGCGGTCGAGAAACGTGTCCTCGCTGGCG
>NZ_LT635502.1:12108-14756 GCF_900120385.1 Olsenella phocaeensis
AGAACACTAGTTCGTAGGTGGGACACAAGGACGGGAGATGGAGATGGGCGACGAGGAGAGGCTCGCGGAACTCAACGAGAAGCTGAACGAGGCAAGCAGGGCCGTCCAGGAAGCCAGGGCGTCCGAGTGGTTCGGGCGCGCGAGCCGGTGGAACGAGGCCAGGATATCGCTTGTCGCGGCAGACGTTAGACGCCATGACGGGACAGCGGTCATACTGCTGTCCTTCCTGGTCGTACTCGTAAGCTTCGCGGCGTTCGCCGCAAGCGTGTTCAACGCGTTCGGCAAGGACTCTCTCGGCGTCGGCATACTGTCGGTCATCGCGTTCGTAGCTGCAACGGTCATTGGTGTGAGGCAGGATGAAAAGCCTGAGTACGTCGCAAGCGTGTCGGACGCAGACGTTGACGCGAAGGCTGGCTACGTCCTGTCCGAGACAGAGCGCGACTTGTGGGCTTCGTACACCGAAGCGAGGAACGCCGTTGACCACATCAGGAACGACATATACCAAATCGAGCACCGTGACGAGATAGAGGCCGCGAGGCGCAAGGCCGAGGCAGCAAGGAGGGCAGAGGCGGAGCGCGCCGAGAGATACAAGCACGCCAAGCCAGAAGACGCCGAGGCGCTGCGCCAGAGGCTTGACGCATGCGTGCCAGCATCCCTGCGCACCGGGTGCGGGTCTCCGTCAGTAAGCCCGAAGAAGGCCAACCGCAAGAACGGAACGGTATGTCCGAAGTGCGGTTCGCACAACACCATGCCGATAGCGTCAACAAAGAAGCTTTCGGCAGGTCGCGCCGTGGTCGGCGGGGTCGCCTTCGGGGCCGTCGGGGCCGTCGTTGGCGCGACGTCAGGCCACAACAGCAAGGTCGAGTTCATCTGCCGCGACTGCGGCAGGCGCTGGAAGATATAGCCTTCATGCCTCGTCGCCGCAACAGCTGGGGCAGCGTCACGCGCGTGGCGAAGGGCCGCTACCGCCTGAGGTACTGGGGCACCGACGCCACGGGCACGTACCGGCGCATGAGCGAGACCGTGGACGGCACCAGGCGCGACGCGGAGGGAGTGCTCGCCCGCAGGAGGGTCGAGCACGACTCGGAGCACGCGACGCCGACGGTCGGGCAGGCCTACGAGACGTGGTGGGTGCCGTGGGCCGAGAGGCGCGTCACCGACGGGCGCATGGCGAGAAGCTCGCTCGTGCAGTTCGAGTCAGCGTGGCGTAACCACGTGGCCCCGAGGTGGGCGGACGCGCAGCTCGACTCGGTGAGGCCCGCGCAGGTCCAGGCGTGGCTCCTGTCACTCACGCGCTCGCAGGCCATGCACTCAAAGACCGTCCTTGCCCGCGTGTTCGAGAGGGCGAGGTTCAACGAGGCTACGGCGAACGACCCGCTCGGCGTGGCATTTGAGCTTCCGCCTGAGGCCAGGCGCGAATCGTCAATGGCGTCGTTCGACGCTGACGCGCTCCTCGCGGCGTGGGACGCCCTGCGCGGCACTCCGACCGAGGCGGCATACGTCCTCATGGCCTTCGGCGGGCTGAGGGTCGGGGAGGCCCTGGGAGTGCGGTGCTCCGAGGTGACGCTCGGCGAGTGCGACGGCGTCCCGGTGGCGACCGTGCGCGTGCGGAGGACTGCGGGCGACAGGGACGGGCACATGGGGCCGGACGGTGCGCTCAAGANCAGGAGGGTCGAGCACGACTCGGAGCACGCGACGCCGACGGTCGGGCAGGCCTACGAGACGTGGTGGGTGCCGTGGGCCGAGAGGCGCGTCACCGACGGGCGCATGGCGAGAAGCTCGCTCGTGCAGTTCGAGTCAGCGTGGCGTAACCACGTGGCCCCGAGGTGGGCGGACGCGCAGCTCGACTCGGTGAGGCCCGCACAGGTCCAGGCGTGGCTCCTGTCACTCACGCGCTCGGTTGGATTACCAGTCAGAACGACACTGCTCCAAAACCGCAGCGGATACTCTCCGGAAAAGGAATCAAGGAGCACGACCGCCTCCTGTTCCCCCACGAGCTACTCGAGTCCCGGTACATGGAGATGGGAATGTCGCAGGCGGATGCGCATGACCATGCACAGGAGACGTACAATTACGCCAAGGCACTGTCCGACTACAAGACGAGAAACGGCCTTTGGTGATGCTCCGCTACAGGAAGAAGACAGAGAGCGACGAAGCGGTGTCCTACGACTACACGGTCGAGAACACCTCGTCCCCCGTTGGGACCGTCACGCTCGACAAGCGAACCGGCGTCTTCGAGATATCCGAGGCATCCAACGACGAACATGCCTACTATGCCCAGCATCTCGTACTGCTCATGCGCGACTTCGAGAAGTCGGGCGAGTACAGAGACGTTGGAGAGATGTTCTGGTATTAGGGCCGTCTAGGTCCTGCTCTCTCACTCAATGGCTGAATAGACCGTTCGTGACGTGCGCGTGAGCGACCGCTGACACTCCACTCGTACGCCGGGAAAGGCCCGGCGCTCGAGAGGGAGGTTTCTCTATGGCCAAGGACGCGACCGAGGGCGAGGGGCTCGTCCCCAAGGACCCCGAGGGCGGCGAGGGCGCGCAGCCCAACGACCCGAAGTCCGCAGGTGGGACCGCAGGCGGCGAGGGAGAGGGCGCGACGCCCAAGGACCCCGAGGGCGCGACGGTCAACCGCAGCAAGTA
>NZ_LT635503.1 GCF_900120385.1 Olsenella phocaeensis
GGCCGCGGGGGTGGCCCTCGGAAGGGGGGGGGGCCCCGCCACGAGGACCTGGCCCGCCCCGGCGAGCGCCTCTGCGGCGTTCGTGGTGGCACGGACGTTCGCGGGCAGCTCGTAGGAGCTGAGGTGGCGCGGGTTGCGGTGGAGCTCGCTGATGGAGCGGGCCACCTCATCGGAGCGGGCGAGCATGCAGACCTCGTCCGCATGCCCCGCAACGAGGCCGGCCGCCGCCGTGCCCCAGGACCCCGTGCCGATGACGGCGACCCTCCCGCTCATCGCGACTCCCCCTCCTCGTCGCGCTTGTCGGACGAGCCGCGATGCACGCTGAAGCGACGCTCCTCTCCCCTGGCGAGCTTCCTCAGGTTGGTGCGGTGCGACCAGATGACGACGACCGCGGTGACGGCCAAGGGCAGCTCCACCCAGGGTCCGAAGCCCATGAGGGCCCCCACCACGGGAAGGGCGGCAGCGGCGGCGACGGAGCCAAGCGAGACGTAGCGCGAGGGTATGGCGAGGACGAAGAACACGGCGAGGATGGCGAGCGCCAGGGGCCAGTGGAGCCCCAGGGCCGCGCCGAAGCCGACCGATATGCCCTTGCCTCCCCTGAAGCCCAGGTAGGGGGAGAAGACGTGTCCCATGACGCAGCTGAGGTAGACCAGGGCGAGGGCCCAGCCGAAGGGGGTTTCCACGCCCGCGGCGGCCCAGTCTCCCCCAAACACGAAATCGGAGAGCGCGAGGTGCGAGAGGAGCATGCACGCCATGCCCTTGCCCGCGTCGCAGGCGAGGGTGAGCGCCGCCGCAGCGGCACCCGCGGAGCGCGCGACGTTGGTCATGCCGATGTTGCCCGAGCCCACCGTGCGCACGTCCACGTGCTCGC
>NZ_LT635504.1 GCF_900120385.1 Olsenella phocaeensis
CCTATGCATGAGAACACTCATCAGACATGCCACTCGCGGCGAGCTAGCGACCGCTCATAACTGTTTTTCTTATGCTTGATGAATATAAACATATGCTATTCAAGACGTTTATCTGAGAGGTCACTGACCCTTTCACGCAAGCATACGGCACACACAGAGAGATAGGTGATTTGATGGCCAAGAGGGTCTTCCTCGTCGTATTGGACAGCTTCGGAATCGGAGAGGAACCCGACGCGGCGGAGTATGGCGACGAGGGAAGCAACACCCTCTGTGCCTGTGCGACGAGTCCGTTCTTCCACATGCCCAACCTCCGTGACCTCGGGCTCTTCAACATCGAGGGCGCGCTTGACTCCGTCTACGACGTGGACATCGCTCCCATCGAGGCCCCGAAGGGTGCCTTTGGAAGGTTGCGCGAGGCGTCCAAGGGCAAGGACACCACCGTTGGCCACTGGGAGATGGCAGGCGTCATCTCTCCCGAGCGCTTTCCGACCTATCCCAACGGATTCCCCGCGGACGTCATCGAGGAGTTTGAGCGTCTGACCGGTCGCAAGGTGCTGTGCAACAAGCCCTATTCGGGCACCGAGGTTATTCGTGACTATGGCAGGGAGATGGTCGAGACCGGCTCCCTCATCGTCTACACCTCCGCGGACAGCGTCTTCCAGATCGCCGCGCACGAGGACGTCGTCCCCTGTGAGCAGCTCTATGAGTACTGCCGCATGGCCCGCTCGATCCTGACTGGGAAGAACAGCGTCGCCCGCGTCATCGCCCGTCCCTTCGTGGGCGAGGACGGCAACTACACGAGGACGTCGCATAGGCATGACTTCTCGCTGGAGCCCACGGGGCAGACGATGCTCGACATTCTGAGCGCCAACGGGACCGACGTCATCTCCGTGGGGAAGATCTTTGACATCTTTGCCCACCGTGGCATCAAGGAGTCCATTCCCACCTCGGGTAACCCCGAGGGCATCGAACGCACCATCGAGCTCCTTGACAGGGACTTCGAGGGCCTCTGCTTCGTGAACCTCGTGGACACCGACATGATCTACGGTCATCGCAACGACGTGGACGGCTATGCGAAGGCACTTGCCTACTTCGACGAGCACGTGCCCACCATCCTGGGCAAGCTGCGCGAGGACGACCTCTTCATGGTCACCGCCGACCATGGCTGCGATCCCGTGACCCCCTCCACCGACCATTCGCGCGAGTACGTTCCCTGGGTCATCGCGGGGCCTCGCGTGAAGGCCGGCACAGACCTCAAGACCAGTGGCACCTTTGCCGACATCTCGGCCACCATCCTCGACTATCTCGGCGCACCGGCAGGCGACCACGGAACGTCCCGACTCGACCAGATCATGGAGGTAACAAAGAATGCCTAGCGTCCCCACCCCGCACAACGCCGCGCTCGAGGGCCAGATAGCCAAGACCGTCCTCATGCCGGGAGACCCGCTGCGCGCCAAGTACGTGGCCGATCACTTCCTCGAGGACGTCACCTGCTTCAACAGCGTCCGCAACATGCTGGGCTTCACGGGGAACTACCAGGGTCACCCCGTGTCGGTCATGGGCGGCGGCATGGGCATCCCCTCGATAGGGATCTACTCGTACGAGCTCTTCAACTTCTATGACGTGGACGCAATCATCCGCATCGGCAGCGCTGGAGGCCTCGCCGAGGGAGTCGCCCTGCGCGACCTGGTCGTGGGTCTGGGCGCGTGCACCGACTCAAACTACGCCGCACAGTTCAACCTGCCCGGGACCTATGCGCCCATCGCCGACTTCGGCCTCCTGCGTCGTGCCGTCCGCAAGGCGGAGGAGCTGGGCGTCCCCACCCGAGTCGGCAACGTGCTCTCGGCCGACTCCTTCTACAACGCAGACCCCACGGTCAACGAGCGCTGGGCCTCAATGGGCGTCCTGGCAGTCGAGATGGAGTCTGCGGGCCTGTACCTCAATGCGGCGAAGGCCCACAAGAAGGCACTCTGCCTCTGCACCATCTCGGACCTCCCGATGACGGGGGAGTCGCTGTCCGCCGACGAGAGGCAGACCAGCTTCACACAGATGATGGAGGTCGCGCTCTCCTTGGCCCTGCCCGAGGAGTAGTCGCCTCCGTGCGAGTGCGGCACCACATGGGGCGCAGGCCCCATGGACATATGCAAGCGGGGCAAGGCCCCCCAGGGAAGTTCGAAGAAGGAGAAGGGACACGTCATGCTCAAAGCCGAAATCACGCGCAGGAACTTCCTGGGCGCCACGGCGGCCCTAGCGGCGACCGCAGGGCTTGCTGGTTGCGGTGGGGGCTCGGCCTCGACCACCGAGTCCGCCGGCGGTGCCGGAG
>NZ_LT635505.1 GCF_900120385.1 Olsenella phocaeensis
GCAGCCGCCGGAGGCCCCATCGCCAGCGTCGCCTACGTCATCGCGCTGAGCCAGGCCGGCACCCTTGCCGTGCCCATCGCCGCGCTCAACCCCGCCGTCGGCGCCATTCTCGCCCGCGTCCTCTACAAGCAGCCCCTCAAGCCCCACATGGTCGCAGGCATCGTGGTCTGTGTCATCGCGGGAGTCATGATCGGCTCCACCGGGCTCACCGGTGACGTGCCCGCTGGCACCGGATTCGGACTGGCGCTCGCCTTCCTGGCCGCCGTAGGCTGGGGTGCGGAGGGCTGCATCGCCGGCTATGGCACCGCGATGATCGACTCGCAGATCGGCATCACCATCCGTCAGACCACCTCGGGCATCCTCAACCTCATCGTGGTGCTCCCGGTCCTCACCCTCGTCGGGGCAGGTTCTCTTGGCGAGACCTTCGGTTACGTGGGTGACGCCCTCACTGACCTCCCCTCGCTCGTCTTCTTCATCCTGAGCGGCCTGTGCGCGTACCTTTCGTTCGCCCGCTGGTATCGCGGCAACTCCATGTGCGGCACCGCGCTGGGCATGGCTTGCAACGGCACCTACACCTTCCATGGACCCTTCTTCACCTGGCTGATCGTCGGGCTTGCCATGGGCATCAACGGCTACGCCCTGGCGCCCATCGCATGGATCGCCGCGGCGGTCATGGTCGTCGGCATCTTCCTGGTCGCCGTCAACCCTGCGGACTACCTGTCTAAGAAGGAGCAGTAAGCATGAGCAGGCCATTGAACTACGCGATCCTCAAGCACTTCACCACCGTCGACGAGGCGTGCGCGGACGACGTCCTGGAGGCCCTCGAGGGCGAGTACTCCGGCTTCGCCGCCTTCACGAAGGACAAGGTGCAGGAGGCCCTGATGACGGCAGAGAAGAACGCCCTCATCGAGGAGTCTCGCTTCGACCTCGACCCCGCCGGCGATCTGCGCGTCTACTACCGCGCGACCGACGAGCAGCGCAAGACGATCGATTCCTACATCAAGTAGCGAGGAGCAGCCCATGCGATACAGGGGAGAGCAGGCAATCGGTCTCATAGAGACCATCGGGATGGTCCCCGCGCTCGAGGCCGCCGACAAGATGCTCAAGGCGGGTGACACCGAGCTCGTGTCGTACGAGAACGTCGGTTCGACCTTGGTGACCGTCGTGGTGACGGGCGACGTCGCCGCCTGCGAGGCGGCCGTCAAGGCGGGGGCAGAGGCGGCCGCCCGCATCGGAAAGCTCACTGCCCACAACGTGATGAAGCGCCCCGTGCCAGAGATCGGCGACGTCGTCTCGGTGCACGACGTGGACTACTAGGAGGATCCCGTGTCTGATTCTGCTATGAACGCGCTCGGCGCCATCGAGACCTTCGGCCTGGTGTGGGTGCTCGAGGCGGGTGACGCGATGTGCAAGGCGGGAGACGTCAGGCTCATCGGTTACGAGAACACCGCCTCCGGCTACATCTCGATCCTCGTCGAGGGCGACGTCGCCGCCTGCGAGGCCGCGGTC
>NZ_LT635506.1 GCF_900120385.1 Olsenella phocaeensis
CCGAGGGGGCGGTGACCCCGACGCGGCGGGCCAGGTCCGCCTGGCGGACGTCCTGGGCGTCGAGTATGGAGCGCAGGGCGGCCGAGAAGCCGGAGTGCGCGTCCGTGGAGCGGGTGCGTGACATGCGTCCTCCAATCGCTGTCGTGTGAGGTCAGGATAGCGCAGTCTGCGAGCTATGGCAATGGCCTTTTTGTATTTGTGGGCGGTCGGGGGGCTTAACGGGATTGATAGTTGATTGTTTGATACCCGCCCGGTACCCCCGTCACTTGATGTACCAGCGTGTAAGTTGTCTAATTGAGTCGCGGGGCAGCAAGGTAAGTCGCGGCCCCGTGGAGCGTCCGAAATCGCACGTAATCGGACGCCCCCAAAACGCTAGGCCATAGCCTTACGCGCGTGCATGGGACGCGGCAACTCGTAAGGCCAAAGCCTAACGACGCCAAACGTAAGGCGTGAGCCTAATTGTTGAGGGGGGGGGTTGATGCTATGAAACGCGACGATAGCGGCGTAGCCACCAGGGCGATGCTACGCCGCTATGACAACGGGGGCCACGGCTGTTAGTGGCCGTGGCCCAGCCCGCCACTTGTCCCCAGCAACTCCGACCGGCAAAAAGAGGGAGCCACAATGACCTACTCATACGCGACCTACACCGACGTTGACGCCGCAGGTATCGACCTCACCAGCGACGGCCGCGCCATATGCCCCAAGTGCGGCGACACGGTGAGCGTGCACAGCTTAATCGTTAACGACAATTGCGACGTTGTCGCATGCACCGGGTGCATGCATGAGTACGACCTCACCACGTGCGACGAGTGCGGCAGTATCGTGGATATTGAGGACCTGATAGAGGTCCACGGACCGCACGGATATACCGGGTGGGTGTGTGAGGGTTGCGCCGATGGTTACGTGCGCGACGATGTACGCGGTGAGTTGTGGGACCCGTGCATCGTTAATGAGCTGCCCATGTGCGACGGCTCAACGCTAGTCGTGGCCGATGCAGACCTGAGCGACTACGCGCAGTGTGAGCGTTGCGGCGGCTGGGTGGTCGCCGAGGATGCTACCTATGACGATGGTAGCGACCTCACACTTTGCCCCGATTGTTGGGACGCGCGGCCCAAGAGGCATATCAAGAGTTATCAACACACGTACGCTAGCACGTATCACGTGGCCCCCGGTGAGGAGCGCCGCCCCGACACGCTCTACCTGGGTGTTGAGTTGGAGACGGTCATTGACAACGACGCCGACGCCGCTGAGGACTTTGCGGTCCGTCTGTGTGACGTCCTCGGCTATGGTGAGGACACCCTAGAGTGCAAGCACGACGGCAGCCTTGACGAGGGTGGGTGTGAGATAGTTACGCAGCCCATGACGCCCCGGGCGCACTTGGAGCGCCCGATGTGGGCCGAAATTACCAGGGCGGCCCTAGACGCCCATGGCACGTCACACGGTGCTGGATGTTGTGGGCTGCACGTCCACATATCACGTGACTATTTTAAGGGCGCTGATTGGGCCTGCGCCTGCATAATGGCGCGGCTCCTCACGTCGCAACATCGCGCATGGGTCAAGTTCTCACGCCGCCACAATTTTTGCTATTGTGAGTTCCCGGACCTAAGTGATACAAGTTTTGATACTGCCGTCGGCTACATGCGCGGCAAGTATAGTTATGTGTCATGCCATTGCCCCGCGACGATAGAGATACGCCTGTGGCGCGGTACCCTCAAGTTGCAGACGCTCCGCGCAACCATTGAGGCCACGGCTGCGTTGGCGTACATAGCCCGCACGCTCCATGAGCGCCAACTAGACGCGTGCGTTGATGGGTGGTCGTGGGCCGACCAAAAGCTAGAGATAGTATCAGCCCTGCACGTCATGGGCTTGCCCAGCGCGGACTTTGTCGCGTACTGCTCCGAGAGGGGTATCTAATGTGCATCATACTTAGTTGCAGTCCTTATGTGCGTCCGGACGAAAAGCTCATAAAGACTTGTTGGACCGGCAACCCCGACGGGGGCGGCTACATGTGGGCGGACGGGGATACCGTCCACATAAGTAAGGGATACATGGCCCTACGCGACTACAAGAGGGCGCTAGCCGACGTGCCCGCCGACGTGCCCCTGGTGCTGCACATGCGCATTGGCACTAGTGGCGGCTACGGGCCGGGGGCCACTCACCCCTACCCCGTATGCCGCGACCTGGGCACGTTGCACGCCCTTGACGTGGATTGCCCCGTGGGCATAGCCCACAACGGTGTACTCACCAACGTGCCCACAAGTGCCACAATGAGCGACACGCAGAGCTATATCCGCGACGTCGTGGCCCCGTTGGCGTCGCGTCGCGCGGTCAAGTCCCACGGGGGTCTTTGCAGGTCAACGCTAGCTAAGCGCACGCTTAGTAACACGTCGCGCGGGTCGCGGCTAGCGCTACTTGACGCGCACGGCCACGTGCGCCTTACCGGCGCTGGGTGGTCCCCCGTGTGTCGCGGGATTCAGGCGTCTAATCAAAGTTGGAAGTATCCGCGCTATCTCGGATGGTACGACGATACGGATTTTGATACGGATTTTTATGATGGTGCGCCCTACGCCGACGCCCTGGACGCATGGTGCGCGGATTGCCCGTCGCGCGGGACGTGCGCCGCATACGGCCCCGTGTGCCCCGGCATGGGCTACGGGGATAGCCGGGGGGTGGTTGCGTAGCCCGCGCCCCGTAAGGGGGTGACACATTGCGCCTTGTTAGGTGGTTAGTTGAGATTCTTATTTTTCTGACGCTCTTGCCGTTTTGGCTCTTATTTTGGCTCTGCGTCTTCGCCGCGTAATTCGGCCCCCGTCCACGCGACGGGGGCCATTTTTTGCCCCAGGGCGGTGTGCGCATAACCTACGCCGATATATGCATCGCGTGCATGCCACGCGCGGGCCGTCACGGGCACGACAACATGCGCGCCCGCTAGCGCCTTGCCGCCCCACGTCGG
>NZ_LT635507.1 GCF_900120385.1 Olsenella phocaeensis
CCACGGCGGCGACGCGGCGGTTGGCCATCAGCTCCTCGTCGCCCACCGCCCTCGACCGGTCGAGCGTCGTGGCGCGCGCATGGGAGAGCCATCCCTCCAGCAGGTCCTCGTCGAGGTCGGAGAGGGTCGCGTCAGGAACCGGCTCGGCGTCGTTGCGCGCGGTGCGGTGCTGGTTCTCGATGAAGCGGTCGATCTCGTAGAGCGACATCCTATGGTCCCCATCGCCCGTCCGGACGAAGGACCCGCCCATCTGCCCGAGTTTCCTCACGAAGCAGGGCTTCTCGCGCACCGGGGCCTCCCGCACGTTGGCCACCACCACGGGGCGGCCTTCGAGCTGCAGGACAAGGAGGTCGACGGCCTGCGGGGGCTCGACGAGCTCGCGGGCCGCCTGCGCGAGCTTCGACTGAAGCGTCTTCGTATCGGAGTCCGGGACCGGAGAGAAGCCGTCCTTCTCGGACACGCCGAGCACGATGGTCCCGCCGTAGGTGTTCGCGAACGCCGATATCGTATCGGGGATGCTCTTGGGGAACCCGCCCGCGGCGGACTTGACCTCGTACTCGGCCAAGTCTGTGCCGGCCTTCCTCATGCGGTCCATCGCGGCGGCAAGGTCTTCGTCGCTGGCTATGTACATGGGCCCTCCTTCGACGAACTTGGGAACTTGGGAAGGGAAGACTTCCTAAGTTCCGAAGTAAAGTTCCTAAGTAGATTGCATTATATCCCGAGAAAGGCGCAGCAGGCGGCCTTGTTGCAGGGCGAAAGCGCGTTTTCGTTGGCCGTTCATTGGCTCGAAACTTGGGAACTTGGGAAGCGCGGTCTTCCTAAGTTCCCAAGTAGCTTCCCGAGTTCCGCTTGTCCACGCCGGTGTGTCTCTGGTTTGCGCGAGCGTTATTGCGAGACGTCCGCGGACGCCCGTGGGAACTCCGGGCCGATAGTAAAATCCAGGGACACCTTCTCGCGGCCTGCCGCAATGCGTTGATTCCCCTGAGAGCGCCGACGGCGCCGCGCGGACCAGATGGCCGCCCATGACGAGGTTGCGTACACCGTCCTCGCGCACGGGTGGGGAAGAGGTCGCGTCCCACGCCGACATCGACGACGAGGGCCAGACCGTGAAACTGGTCTCACCCCCGACCAGGGAGACGGCCGGCTCCAACGGCGAGCGCCCTGGCCTGCTGCAAGGCTAGCGGCGTCGCCTCGCAGGCCGAGGAGAGGATGGACCCGGAAAATCATAACCGATGAGGTTGAGCTCTGGTCGTTAGATGGTCAGCAGCGCCTTACTACGATCATGATCTACTTCAAGGCCCTCACTCTTAAGAACGGGCAACCGGAAAAGTTCGGGGGCTTCCTCCTCGAAAGCGGAAAGCCAGCGCTTGCACCAAGCAAAAACGATACCGACGACTTCAGCCGAATCATGGAACTCCAGGAACCAGCTAGGCAGGAGGCCAAAGGCAAAGGCAACCATCGGATAGTCCAAGCATTCAACTACTTCCTAGAGCGAATAGACGTCAATGATGTTGACGTGATGACGTTAAAAAGGAACATCCAGCTGGTCTGCATAGAGGTTGATGAGGGAGAGGACGAGCAGCAGATCTTCGACACCATCAACAGCCGCGGCGTCCGTCTCACTACCGCCGAGCTGCTTAAGAACTACTTCTTCAGCAGAGAGACTGTGGAGGACTACCAGAAGTGCTGGGAATCTGTGTTCGAGGTCGAAGACGACCTAGACTATTGGAGCCAGGAAATCGTGACAGGCCGTATCCGCCGCTCGCTCATCGACCTGTTCTTCGACAGCTTCCTCCAGATCAAAGCCCAACAGAAAAATTACGGCGTGAGCACAGAGGACAAAAAGTCGTTTGGGCGCGTCGACTGGCTATTCACCTCCTACAAGGAGTTCATCGAGAAATACTACGGGGGAGAGGATAGAAAGCTCGACCTCGTGCGCGAGCTTAAACCATACGCGGACGTTTTCAAGAGGACGTTCGACCCAGGGTGCGTGCAAAGGGCCGTCCCCAGGGACTCCTCCATTGGGCGTCTAAACGTCGTGATTTTCGGTTTGAAGAACTCGACCCTGATCCCATACGTTCTGTACATTGCGAAGAACGTCAAAGATCCTGCCGTCAGGGACGAAATGTATGGAGCGATGGAGAGCTACGTCATGCGTAGAGTGGTGTGCCGTTCCACGACGAAGAATTACAACCGCTTCTTCAGCTCCCTGATACTCGGAAACGTGCTCGACCCGGATGTGTTGTGTGATGAGTTCGCCTCCCAAGAGGACTCGACCACGCAGATGCCGACAGACGAGGAAGTAAAGAGCGCGTTCACAGGCGAGACACGCTATATCAATCTGCAGACCAGGGGGATCCTGTATCTGATTGAGAGCAAAGAGCGTCCGGCTAATAGCAGCACGGTTCTGCTTGGCTTCGATGGGTACAGCTTGGAGCATCTTATGCCCAAGAAGTGGCGTAACAACTGGGGGCGCCTTGCCACGGAAGAGGGAGGGTGCAACCGCGACGCCACCTTGCTTACCCTTGGAAACCTTGCGATTATCACGCAGGCGTTGAATGCATCAATCAGGGATGCCGGCTGGGTGACCAAGAAGGCCGGCAAGAACGGCGCGCCGGGCCTTGAGGGCTGCGCGGCGGGGCTTACGACTATGGACGGCGTCCTATCGGCTGCTGCATGGGATGAGGAAAAGATTCACGAGCGCGCCAAGAGGCTTGCGGACATGGCAGTCCGTGTCTGGCCAAAATAGGAGCAGAACGTACATGCCAAAAGACAATGTCCAGAAGAGCGGAGTCTCGGATACGCTATCGACCGGCGCTGATGACGAGAAAGAGATTTCCGTGACGAGCGGAGACGACCTCGAGCTCTCCGAATACGACGCCGTGGCACTGCCGCTTGACCCCAAGCGCGCTAAGGCGATGGCCAAGGGCCTTGTCCCGCTCGCCGGGGCGGCGGTAGACACAGCGGAACAGTGGAACTAAGCGCTGGTCAAATTTCCGAAAAAATACGGGTGGGCCGATATGAGCCTACGCAAAGCTGCCGAGTTCAAGGGCTATATGCGGTCCGGCATCGAAAAAGGGAAAGGACGGCTACCAGGGGCAGATCGCAGTCAGGCAGGCTAAGCTGCAGCCCGCTGCTGTCGCCAACCTTGTCCTGCAGGGAGCCGCTCTAGCGGTGGGCCAGGCCTACATGACGGAGATCAACGACCAGCTCGGCGAGATTCAGGAGGGCATTGCAGCCATCCAGAGAGACATGCGGGCCGACCGCGAAGTGAAACTCGGAGCGCAGTTCGAGAAGCTACAGGAGTATGCGTCGCACTACGACGAGATTGCCGCAGACCCCGCGAGGCGTCAGGCAGTGCTCAACGGCATAGAGAACATCGGTCTCGGAGCTCTTGAGGGATGGAAGTTCCAGGTCAAATCTATGGAACTCTTCGGCGGTAGCCTGCACGGCGAGTTCATGGACGATCGCACCGTGGTTGCCAAAGACGACGAGTTCCGGCTGAGGGACAGGGAGGCTACGGCCGCCTATGTCCTGTGTGCTGCGGCCGAGCAGGTGGCCGTGCAGTACTCGCAGGACTTCAGTCCCGAGCGGTTGAAGATGGAACGAGAGAGGGCGAACAAGCGCCTCGAAGAGTGCAACAAAGCTCGCTCAGCTGCGCAGGTCTCCCTGGATGACAGGGTCGAGCGTATGGTGGGTAATATTGCGGCAATCCCCGAGGAGGTCGATGACGGATACGAGAGGCAGAATCCTATTTTCGACGCTGTGCACGATGCTGCCGCTCTGGCAAACCGCCTTACGCCCCTCGCGGTGATTGGCGAGGGAAGAAGGAAGACGAAGCTGAGGAAAAAGGACCTCCACGAGGCCGTCTCCAAAGAGAGTCCCGTAAAGGACATCGCAGACGCTGAGACAAGGGTCATCGACCGCTTAGACTTCGCCTACAACAAGGCTGACTCAATTCTCGTTGACGAACAAGGCATCCGCTTTCTCAAGAAGAGGAATACCGAGAGTGCGGACGAGGATGAGGAAAAGAAGTCGTATATCCCTCGTGCGGGACCGTCACTCAAAATAAACCTGTTTGCAGATGGGCCGTCAGCCGCCCCCGACATGGCAGCTATGGCATCGCTGAGAAACCTATAGCTATTCTCGCTTATGCCAAGAGCGTCTGCGCCCTCCTTTCACTCGTCTTCTTCGGCCAAAGCATCTTTAGCGGCCTCTAATCTTTAGCGGCCTCTAGGAACTCCATCGTCTGCGCGGCGCACGGGACAATGTGGTCTGTCAAATCGGCTACGTGATCGAGCCTGTTGCAGTTCACTAGGCCGTTCCCTGCACGCACGAGCTCGAGGATGAGCGCGTCGCGTGCGCGCTCCGCCTGCCGGCGCGTCTTTCCCTCGACCGTGTGGAACGTCCTCACGACCTCGCCCGTCACGGGGTCGGTGTGCGAGAGGACCGCCTCCCATCGGTCGCTGTTTCTCCGTCTCCTCGGGCCACGGCTGGTGTAGGTAAGGTCCTGCATCTCCACTTCCTTCCACTCGGTTTTCGACAGCCGTTTCTGACCGGCACTGTGTCCGCCAAAACGAGGCTGGAGATGCAGGAGAAGCAGAATCCTGCAGACCGTCGGAGACGCGAAGAGACGCAAAACGCCTGCTCGGCGCAGTGCGTCCAGACGAGGTAGACGAGGGAGAATTTGCGGAACCTCCAGCTTGACTCGCTCATAACCCGGAGGTCGCAGGTTCAAATCCTGCCCCCGCGACCAAAACTTATACCCTGACCTGCGAAGACAGGTCGGGGTTTTCTTTTGACCACCATGTGACCAACATTTGACCGCCAAAGATTTTTTCTGGCAGGTTAGAAGCCGCTCAGAAAACGGCGTAGCTGCGGCGTGACTGTGCGCCGGAGGCGTGTGCGTTAGCGTTGCGGCTGTGCTCGCCCTGACTGTCGTGCCCGTGCCACGCTCTTGACCCTGGGCCCTAGGACCGGGTGCGCATTGGTTTTCCTTGCCTGGATTGTGCGGAATTTTGCTATAAGCTTTGCACATACGTGCATGCTGGCAGTGCCGCTCGGTAGAGGAGACTGGGGTGGTTGCTATGGCTCATACCTATGATTTGTTGGTCATCGGCTTCGGCAAGGCGGGCAAGACTATTGCGATGAAGCGGGCCAAGGCCGGTGATTCAGTTGCCCTAATTGAGAGAGACCCTCAGATGTATGGCGGCACCTGCATCAACATCGCCTGCATCCCGACCAAGACACTGCTGGTGGATGCCGACCGTCATAGGCGCGCCAGCGTTGGCGCCGCAGACCCCGCCGAGGCAGCCGCCGCGTTCGCGCGCTCCCAGGAGCACCGTGACGGCTTCATCGCCACGCTCAACGCCGCCAATCTCAAGATGGTGGCCGATGCGGGCGTTGAGGTCGTGGTGGGAGAGGCCCATTTCGTAGATCCTCATGAGGTCGCCGTCGATACGGCGGAGGGCGTCGTGCGCATGAGCGCCCCGCGCATCGTGGTCAACACCGGGTCTGCCGCCTTTAGGCCCGACCTCCCGGGCATCGACTCGCCCCGCGTCTTCGACTCCACCTCCATCCAGCACATCGAGCATCTGCCTGCGCAGCTCGCCATCGTCGGCGGTGGTCCCATCGGCCTCGAGTTCGCCACGCTGTTCTCGGCGTATGGCACCAAGGTGACCCTGCTCGAGACGGCCGCGCGGCCCCTCTCCCGCTTCGACGAGGATGTCGCCTCCTGTGCCGCGGACATCCTGCGGGCCCGGGGCGTCGAGTTCGTCTGTCAGGCGCGGACGCAGCGATTCGAGGACGTGGACGGCACCGTGCGGGTGGTCCTGGAGGACGGCCGCAGCGTCGTTGCCGATGCGGCCCTCGTGGCCGTGGGTCGTCGCCCGGAAGTCGCTGCGCTCGATGTCGCTGCGGCGGGCATCGAGCTCACGGAGCGGGGCGCCATCAAGGTGGACGAGCACCTGAGGACCTCC
>NZ_LT635508.1:0-9900 GCF_900120385.1 Olsenella phocaeensis
GACGCGGTCGGCGCTCCGGTCCCGCCGCGCTCGACGGGGAGCGTGCCCGTCGTGACGTCCGACGCCGAGTGCTCGTGCTCCCTGCGGGCGTAGGTGTCGTGCCAGTCGGTGCCGACGCGCTCCCACTCGCCGTTGACCCACAGCCATTCGGCGTAGTAGTTGTCATCGTCGGGACTCAGGTCCCCTGCGTTCGGGGCCAGGTATATGACGCCCGGCTCCCCGACTACGCTCGGCTTGCGCGTCCCGCTCGGGTCGCCGCTCACCTGGTCATGCGTGAGCACCCTCACCGTCATGCCTTGGGCCGCGCGGTTGTTGGCCTCCTGCTGGCGGTTGTTCTCCGCCTGCTGCGAGTTGTTCGTCTCCTGCTGCGACCTGGCAGTGGAGGCCGCGCCCCTGGCGTCGTTTGCCGCGGACCTCGCGTTGTCCACCGCGGCGCTCGTCCGCTGCTCCGCGCTGTCGGCTACGCTTGCAAACGCCCTTTCGCGGGCCTGCTCCGCCCGGACCCTCGCACTCTCTGCGTCGGCTCGCGCGGACTCGGCCCTGACGCGTGCGGCCTCGTTGTCCTCCGCCACGCGCTGGACGGCATGCACCAGCTCAGGCTCGGCGTTGGCGATGATGGTCGCCATGTCCTCGACGGTCGCGACGCGCTTGACCTCGCCCGGCGCGAAGCACATGTAGGCCGCGCGGCCACCGGTGGCGTCCGGCGCGTCCTCCTCGACAATCGCCCACTCTCCGGGCAGGAGCCGGGACGGGTCGAACTGCGTGTACGGGCCGCGCCGCATCTGTATTGCCATCGGCTACTCCTCGAACATGAAGTCGATTGCCAGCAACTCCTCGCCGCTCAGCTTGCCTATCGCCTCGTCGAACTTGACCTTGTAGAAAGAGGGTTCGTGCTCGGCGTCCGCCCAGTCGGCTATCTCGTCGAGGAACTCGCCGAACTCCGGGGAGTCGCGCCTGACCGTGACGGAGCCTGTCTCGCCGCCGTCATCGTCGGTGTCCGGCGTGCCGTACTTGCGAATCAGCTCCTCCTTGCGCTCTTCGAACTCGCGCGTCAGGTCGGAGATGATGCGGTAGTTGCGGGCCGCGGCGTAGCCGATTATGTCGGTGCGCTTGAGGTGCGGGACGATGGCCTCTGCCATGCCCTCAAGCTGCGCGTTCGTGTACTTCATCTGTCCCCTCCAAGCGCCCTCAGGATGGCGTCTAGCTTCCTGTCCATCTCGTCGAGCTTCGACGCGTCATCGGACTCGACCTTCCGCATCGGCTCGGGAGTCTCGATGTGCTGCGGCTGGATTCCGTCGCCGTCTTCCATTAGGTACGTCGCCATGTCTCGCCTCCTCATCGGGGCATGCTCGCGCCGACGAGCATGCCACGCTTGAATTCCAGATAGCAGTTGTTGTACCAGCGCGATGCCGTGCCGTCGCCGTTCATGCCGCCCACAACGACGAAGTTGTACCGCCCGGTTATCCCCCCGGACGCCCCAGACGTGTTGGGGTCCAGCCATGTCCTTCTCAGAACGTGGTCGTGTCCGTCTATGTTGCAACCGAGGCTTATGGTGTTCTTCGCGTTGCCGTCGAAGTCTCGCGCCCAGTACGTGAGCTTCATGGAGTAGGCGTCATCGTCTGGAAAACTCCGGTAGGCCCACGTCATATAGTCACCGTCGTACTCAAGGTCGAAGTTGAGTCCGAACCGCGACGGGTCGCCATGGTAGGAGTTGACTCCTATGATTCCGACGTCCTTGTTCTTGTCATCGTATGACTTGAGCGTTATCCCGCGCGAGTCATACGTGCTGACGTAGACTCCCTTGCCGTTCACGAGCCTCTTGAACGAGAGGGAAGCGGTGCTGAGCGTCATCAGGCTGTTGCTCAGCGACGAAAAGCCAATGTCGAATCCGCCAATCGTCCCTCTGATAGACATGATTTCCCCGCCAGGCGTGAGCTTGAAGTTCGGGCTGTCGATTGTGAGCCGCCTCGCGTATATGTCGCCGGTGTCGAGGTTGACGGTCATGTTGCCGCTCTTGCTGCTGAGCCTGCCGGTCTTGACGTAGTCGGCGTCTATGCCTATCGCGTACACGCGCCGGAGTATCGCGTCTCCGGTCGCGGTGAGGCCCGTCCGGTACGTGTGGCCACCATCCGTCGAGACGGCGATGGCCTCGGCGGTGGCCTTCCATACCACCTTCGACGCACCGAGCGTCGGCTTGTCGTGCAGGTAGCAGATGGTGGAGCCGTCCGACTGCGCCTCGTTGGTGGAGTACAGGCCGCTTGAGTTCTTGAGCGTGAGGTTGAGGTCGCGGACGGCAAGCTCGCGTGCGGACGCCTCCTCCTCGACCGCGTTGCGCGCGCGGACTATGGCGTCGGTTGTCGCCGAGTACGTCGATGCGCCGTTGCGCCCTGGCGACTTCGCGGAGCACCTGACCTCCATGCCGCCGCCCAGCCCGCCGGAGACCGACGTGACGTAGCTCGTGTACGTGTTGCCGTACGCGTCGGCGAGCGCCACGGCGTCCCCGGCCTCAAGCGACGGGTCGCACACGGCCGACGCCGAGAACGGGCGGAACCTCATCCCGACAACCCTGCCGCCGACGTGCTTCGCGACGCTTGCGGCGGTCCCGTACCGGACGAGCTTGTTGTCACCAAGGTCGAGCACGTACCCCGTAGTCCCGTAGAGCGAGCTGCCGCCCTTCGTCACGGTGCCGTCCTGGTTCTTCCGGTCGCACTCCTTGACCCTGAGGCCAGTTATCACGACGTCATCGGTGGCGACGGTCATGCTGGAGCACGCGAACAGGTGGCCGACGCCCCTGTCAGCCTGGAAGCTGCCGCCGTCGTAAGACCGCACACCAACGAGCGCGTAGGTGAAGTCGCCGCCGTCCGCAGACGCGCCGCTCTTGTACGGTGACGCCGAGTCGAACACGCCGCCGTCTAGCCACGACTCGCCCTCGAGCGCCTTGGTGTCGTACCACCTGACGCGGGCCGTCCCGTCGCTCGCCATGAGCACGAAGCAGCATGCCGTGGCAGCCGCCTTCGAGAGGAGGCTGAGGCAGGTCTCGTTCTCGACGCCCTCTGGCGTCGTGAACGAGACGGGGGCCGAGTACGCGTCGCCCTCAATCACCGACCTCACGCCGCCCGCTTCCGTGAGCAGCACGACGAGTTCCGCGAAGCGCATGCTGTGGTCGCTGAGGCTGTCCACGAGGCTCTTGGGGACGGGCCTCTCAAGCCTGCTCAGCCTGTCGAGGCAGTCGAGCTTGATGGTCCCGCCATACGAGTCTGGCTGGTCAACGAGGTAGTACCCGAGCCGTATCCACTCGACTCTTCCGCGTGGAAGCTCCTTGCCGACGAACGCCACCACCTCGGAGCCGGTGAAGTCGTATGTGTCGAAGCGCTGGTCGTGGTTGTTGAGCGTGAGTTCAAGCTTGCCGATGACTGCCGCGCCGACGTCGAACGACTGGTCGCTGCTCGTGGCCTGCTCCCAGCTCATGTCAACTATGTCATCGCCCGTGAGCTGCCTCACGGTGCCGTTGGCGAGCGCGAGGGTGGCCTTTGGCAGCAGCGTCGAGTTGCGGTACAGCTCGTTGGCGAACTCAGTTGAAATCGACCGCATGGCTACCTCTCGATTATGTCGAACTCAAGCGTCTCGTAGCGCGTGCCGCCGAGCGTCTGGAACCACCTGAGCGGGGCCGAGCGGTCGCCCACGTAGAACTGCCTGACCTGCCACGCGTCTGCCATCGCGTCGAAGTAGCGCACCCAGACGTACTCGGGGTTGAAGGCCCTGAGGATTCGCCCAACGGCCTCGTGCTCGGGGTTCGCCCATGCCAGCTTAATCTTGCGCTTCTGGGCGAGTCGCTGCTTGTACATGGTCGCAGAGGCGTCGCGCACGCGCCCGGCGTCCTCGGCGGACACGTCTTGCAGGCCCCACTCGAACTTGGAGGGGTCCGGCTCGATGGCCACGAGGTGCCCCGAGTCGGGGCCAACCGAAATCATCGCCACTGCCGAACCCCTCCCCTAGTCGAACCTGAGCATGCCGCGCCTCGCCAGGCTCTCCTGGCCCTTGATGGTCGCGCGGGCAAGCTCCTCGTTGCCGACGCGCAGCACGACCTGCGTGTCCCCGTGGTTGCCGGTGCCGCTGGCCCCGCTCGTGCCCATCACCACGCTGAGCATGCCGCGCTCGACCGCCTGCGCCAGCACGTCCGTCGCGGTGCCATCGTCCGTGTGCGCGAGCCGCCGCGCGTGCGGGACGTCCGCCTTCGGCCTGCGCTGCCCGACGGGGTTCCACGACCCGGTGGCTATGGATGCCCTCACCTGCGCCTCGACCTCACGGGCCTCGGCGGCGAGCTTGGGCGCGCCCACCGAGCGGATTCCGTCCCCGAAGGCCTTGGCGATGCCCTCCCCGGCCCTGCGGGCGTCCCCGACGGCCGCCGCCGACGCGAGCGCCAGCTTGGACGCGCTGGACATGACGTCAGGCCTCTCTGACTCGATTCCGAGCGCGTAGCCCTGGCCGAAGAACGCGCCGACCTTGCGCATGACGCGCGACGGCGACCGCNGCCGGAGTAGGCGTCAACGGCGTGGATGCCCATGGCGCGGAGCTTGTTGGTGAGTTCCTCCTCCTTGATGCTGTTGGCGACCTCGGGAGCGAGCGTGCTGCCAGCGTTCGAGAACGCCTCCTTGAGCCTCTCAAGCTCCTCGCCCGAGGGGTCGCTGAGCGCCTCCTCGACGGCCTGCTTCATCTTGCCGGGACCTGCCGACATGAGGCCTTGAATCATGGCGTCGTTCGCGCCACGGCCCGTGGCCTCCATGAGGCGCTGCATGTCCTCGGACCACTCGCGCTGCATCTCGGCGTTCTCGTTGAGGTTGTCCACCAGCTCGTCGAGGCTCATCGACGATGACTGGTCTATCTTGTCGAAGCTGTTGATGGTGCTGTCGGTGAAGCTGTCCTGCTTCTGCTTGAGGTCATCGAAGGACTGGCCGGTCTCCTGAAGGTGCCGCGCCCAATCGTCAATCTTGACGTTCGACGCCTCAAGCGCGTCCCTGAGGTTGTCGTGGCCCTTCTCGTAGGCCTTGATGGACTCGACGTTTCGCTGGACCTGCTGCTCCTCCTCGGAGAGGACCTGGTTGGCCTCCTTGGTGGTGTCGCTCACCTCACCGGTCTCGTCGTTCAGGCCCAGCAGGCCCATGACGAACTTGCCGACCTTGTCGATGAGCGGCCCGAGCACGGTCATGATGCCTTGCAGCGCGAGCATGAGAATCATGCCCGGGAAGGCGCTGGCCGCGGCGTCGAGCGCCAACTGCGCTGCGGTGGCGAGGTTGGTGGCGAGCGTCATAGCGCCCTTGGCCGCGGTGTCGAGGGCTATCGCCGTAGCCGCCTTCGCCTTGGTCAGCACCACCTTGCCCTCGGCAACCGCCGCGCGCTCCTCGGCAGTCGCGTAGGCGCTCGTAGCTATCTTCGCCTGCAAGAGCTTCGCCTTGTGCATCTCGATTCTCTGCGAGAGCTGGGCCTGCCGCACGGACAGCTTCTGCTGCATGAGGGCCAGGTGGTTTGTCTCGGAGCTGAGCACCCTGCCGGAGAGCGTGGCCTCCTTGTGCTTCTCGCTAAGCGCCGAGAGCTTCTGCGACTCGTCCTGCACGGCTGACTTCGCCTTCGCGAACGCGTCGCGCGTGCCGTCAAGGCCGGACTTGAGGCTGTCGTAGTGTCGCTTGGCGGCGACTGTGACGTCGTTCGCCTTTCGGGTCCCGTTCGAGAACTCATCGATGCTCTGCCGCGAGTACGCGGCCTTCATGGCGAGGTCGGCCACGGCGTCGCGCGCCGAGCCTGCCGACGTCTCGAACCGGTCGAGGGCCGCAGAGGCACCGGACGCCATGCCCAGCTCGTCGAGCGCGAACCCGAGGTTCGACAGGCTCACGCTCACGTTGTCTGCGGCCACTCCAAGCGGTCCAGAGAGCGTCCCCGCAAGCGTGTGCGTGGCGTCGTGCGCCGCAATCGCCTTTTCGACGATGACGGACGCCATGGCGTTGAAGACGGACGCTACGGCGTTGAGGCCCATGGCGATGCCGCCGCCTATGCCGAACACGGCAAGCGCCCCGCCGAGGAGCGTGGCCGCGCCGCGAGCCGCCGCAGAGTTGACGAGCATCTCGAGCAGGCCCTGGAGCGCCGAGTTGAGAGCCTTGAACGCGGCGGTGGCGACGGCGAAGGCCTGGTCGGCGATGGCTCGCGCCAGCGTGAGCACCAGGCCCGCGCCGACGCCCGCTGCCCTGCCGAGCGCCGTGAGCGCCTCGGTGTTGCGCATGANGCGTTCACGGTGGAGCTGATGGAGGACGGCTGTATCGACGAAAGCGCGTTCAGCGAGTTGGCAAGCTCGCGGACCTTGGAGGAGTCCACGTTGGACTGGTTGAGCGCCTGTGCGCCCTCGGCCACCTTCTTGAGCTGGTTGCCGATTGAGGACGAGATGCGCGTCTGCGCGAGGAACTGGGCCGCCTCGCCGAGCTGCCGGACGTTTCCAGCGCCCGTGGCGTTCGCGGCGGCGGACGAGATGGCACCGAGCTGCCTGCCGATGGTAGAGGAAATCTTGACGCCGTTGAGCGTCTGCGCGGCGTTTGCGATGCCCTTGATGGTGTTGACGGTGTCCTGGCCGACGTGGAGCGCCGAGAGGGACGAGGCAAGGCGGTCGAGGCCGGACGCCGCGCCCCCGACGCTGTCCTTGAGCTTGCCCACGTCAGAGGCAAGGCCGCTCAGCTCGCTGCGAGCCGACGCGGCCTTTGCCTCGATGCTGATTCGGAGTTCGTCAACGCTAGCGTCTGCGCCCATGTGCTCCCCATTCCTGGGGGGTTGCAGTCCCGTCACTCGGGCGAGTGAGCCAACATCCAGTCAATCATGCGCTGGTGGTCCGCCTGCTCGTTGGCGAGGGCCACCTCCTCGTCCGGCTCCTCCTGCCGTCCGAAGGGCGCGTCGAGCCAGTCCATCGGCTCGCTGCTCTTGGAGAGCGCGTTGAGCGTCGGTGCCGTCCTGAGGAGCGCCTGGTAGGCGTATGCCCCCGACTGCCAGCGACGCCAGTCCTCCGCCTCGTCCCGGAGCCTCTGCGCCTCGACGAACGCGCAGTAGAGCATCGGGTCTTCGTGCCAGTACTGCCCCGGCGTCATGCCGATGGCGATTGCCGTAGGAAACGCCCGCTGGAAGAGCCTGCCGTTAGGCATGTCACCAGCGGGCGTCCCATCGTCCTGTGCGGGTCCTACACGAGACGGAACTTCGCTCGGCCCGTCGTGGTAGGGTTTTCCATGATTGCCTTGGCGGGCCGCAGGTAGAGGGTCATGAGCGCCTTGAGCAGCTCGTCCTTGTCCTCGATGGCGCTGAACAGCTCCTCCGCCTCGTCGAACCTCATGCCAGGCTCGTCGAGCTGGAACGCGGGCAGGATGAACTTGGACACGAGGTCCTCAAGGCCCGTGAGCGAGCCGTCCAGGAAGTCGGCAATCATCGTCGGCTTGAAGCCGCCGCGCTCCATCTTGCGCACCGAGTCGCGCGTGAAGCGGGCGACGTGCTCCTTGCCGTCGCACTCGATGACCACGCGGTCGATGCCGTCTAGCTCGTCGATGGGCTTGTACTCGTCCTGAGTCTTCTTCTGTGCCATTGCAATCCCCCTTGGGTGCAGTCCCTGCCGCTACCGTTGCCTCTACGCCTGCGAGACCAGCTCGGGCTTGGTCTTGACCGAGTAGTTGAGCTTCATCTCGCGGGCCGCGTTCACACCGGCACCGGAGATGTAGGCGGTGAGACCGCCCTTCCAGGCGACGATTCCGTCGTGGCCGTCGGGCTGGCCGTCGGAGCCAGCGCCGAAGTACACGGCCCACCACTCGTCCCCGCCCTTGGCCTCGAGGGCCTTGGCCTTGGTGTAGTCGCCGAGGATGTAGTTGGCGGTGAACTCGAAGGAGTCGAGCTTCTGGACGCCGCTGACGAAGGAGGACGTGTCCTCTGAGAGGGTGGTCGTCTCGACCTTCTCGGGAGCGCCGCCGAAGTCGGGGTAGCTCTTAATGTCAACGACCTTCTCGACGTTCGCCAGGTCCGACTTCACGGGCTTGCTCCCGGCGACGGTGGTGAAGTGCATCAGGAAGGTGTTGATTGTGCTGGTGGCGCTCTTGCTTGCGTTAGGCATGTCCGTTTCCTCTCTACCAGGCCGCTACGTCGTGGTGACGCCCGAACGACGCCCGCCACACGCACCTGACCCTACGAATCTGCTCGTCCGCGTCGGGAACCGTGGCGTACTTGGAGCGCGAGAAGCCCATGGCCCCAAGAACCTCGTCCGCTGCGGCAATGATTGCCCTGGCCTCGCCAAGGCTCGTGCTCGAATACGCCTCGCACGTGAGGCGGCACCTGCTCCATGCCTCGCCCGCCGAGTCCCTGGTGCCGGGCGTCTCGGACGGCAGGTCGAACGTCATGAGCAGGGCAGGCAGGCGCGGCCGCGCCCTGAACTGGTTGACGCGGATTGTTATGTCTGGGAAATCCTTCGCGACGGCCTCGCTGACCGCCTCGAACACCTCCTGCGACAGGTCGTTCATGCACCAGCCCCCCTCAGGTAGTCGCTAACGTGCGTAAGGACGGCCTCGACGCCAGCCGCGCGGGCGGCCTCGGCACCGGCCGCCATGAAGCCGCTCCCCGGCTGTCCGTGGGTGAGCCTGAACCCGCCATCCTCGGTCGGGTAGACCCAGCCCTCCTCGCCGCGCCCGNTTGGCCGCCGCCGTGGCGACGGGCAGTATCGCCCGTATCATCGGGAGGAAGATGGAGCCGATGGACTTGGCCGCGTTGGCGACGTTCGACTTGAACACGCGCAGCGCGTTGGCTGGCGAGTCCAGCGTGCGCGCCATGTCGCCCTGCGCCCAGCTGACCTGGGAGAGCATGGCGTGATAGCGCAGCATCGCCTTCTCGGCCTGGGTCATCGACTCGACGTTCTCGTCGATGCCGAGGGCCATGGCCTCCTCCTTGAGCTTGGCCTCGGAGAGGTCGTAGCCAAGCTCGCGCAGGGGCCTAATCTGCCCGGCGAGTCCCGCCTGGACCTTCTCTGTGGCCTCCTCGGTGGAGAGGTTGTAGAACGACGCCAGGTCCTGCGAGAGCTGCGTTAGCTGCTGCGACATGACGTAGGCCTTGTCGCTCGCGATGCCCATGCCCTGCGCCATGGTGGCGAACGTGCCCTGGGCCTTGAGGAAGTCCTGCGGGGCGATGCCGAGCACCTCGTAGACCCGGTCGGCGTACTCGCGAGCCTGCGACGTGTACTGCCCGAGCGCGACGTTGACGAGGTTCATGTCCTCGATGTAGTTGTTCGCGCTGGTGATGAGTCCGGCCCAGGCCGCTCCCACCGCGCCCGCGACCATGGCGATGCGACGGACGTTCGAGATGAACGACGCCGTGTTGCGCACGCTGTCCACGAGCGACGCCGAATGCCGACGCGTCGCGCTCGAAAGCGAGTCCACCCCGCCGCTCGCAGNCGAGCGGGACGATGGCGACGTCGGTGAAGCCCTGGACCATGGAGCCGAGGGCGTTGATGCCAGCCGAGAGCGTGAGGCACGCCTGCGCCGTGAGGTCGAAGCCAACGGCCACGGTCTCGGGAATGTTGAGGGCCACCATCATGGGGCCGACAATCTCGACCACGTTGCGCGCGACGTTGGACACGAGGTTCAGGAAGCCCATGAGGGCGTTCTCGGCGGCACTCGCTATGTCGAGTCCGTAGAACTGGCCCTTTATCTTGTCGATGATGGCCTTGCAGGCGTCCACCAGCGGCAGGAACGCCTTGGCCGCGCGCTTGACGGCGTCCATGATGGCGTTGAAGAGGCCGTCGCCGAGGCCCTTGCCGCTGCCCAGGAAGTCGTAGGTCTGCACCGGGATGTTCCCGGCACCACCGCCGCCGCCACCGGCTCCGCCCGCGCCGCCGCGACC
>NZ_LT635508.1:10001-15534 GCF_900120385.1 Olsenella phocaeensis
GGGACTGCACCCCCACCGCGGATGGTGGTGCCGGGAGGGCCGCGCCCCGTGCGCCTTTGCCGACTAGAATGGCCTGCGCACCGCCCTCGCCTTGGGGCGCACCTGCTTGGTGAGGAGGTCGGCGAGCATCGACATGGCGTCCGGCGCATCGTCGTGGGGGTTCTTGCCGTCGAGGACGAAGCCCTCGAGCTGCGTCATGAAGCGGGCGTAGTCGGAGCCTGGCTGGTACAGCGACACGTCCCGGAAGACGCAGTTCTGGATGACCCACGGTGAGGCGGCGAGGATGCGCGTCTCCTTGTTGCTCATCGTGTACTTCTTCTGCACGGAGCAGAGGGCACCCATCTCGACGAGGCGCTTGGCTATGGAGTCGGCGACGGTCCCGCCAGCGGAGTTCGACTCGAAGCGCGCGACCTGGACCCCGCAGCGCGCAAGCTCGGCCGCCACGCGGGCGTTCACGACGGCGGNCCGCGCGGCACCACGCGCCTCACGAGCGACGGGGAGACGTTGGACGCCGCCCACGTCCGGCTGATGCCGTTCTCCGAGTGGCTGACCTCCCCCTCGCCGCCGCGACGCGCCCACAGCTCGGCCACCCACTCGCAGAGGAGCATGTCGTAGCGCGGCTCCCATGCCTCGCCGGACGGGTCCACCGAGAACGGGTTGCGCAGGGCCAGAATCGCGGCCCTCGCGACGGGGACGTACGCGCCCGCGAGGAGGGCAGCGTCCTTGCTGCCCTCCTCGACGCCGCAGAGGGCCATGGCTACCTTGGAGACCTTGTCCTCTGCCTCGGGCATGGCTAGGCCTTGGTGGTGACGGCCACGAGGGGCACGGACTTGGGGTCGAACACGAGCTTCCAGTTGGCCTTGTTGGAGAGCTGCGCCAGGGTGGGCGACTGCTTGTAGCCGCTGGAGGGCTTGGAGAAGGAGAAGCCGTTGGGGTGGATGGTCTCGCGACGGCGCGTGATGAGCACGTTCTCGCCGCCGTTGTGGATGGGGTCGCGCTTGACCTCGACGGGCACCTCGACGCCAGCCATGGCGTGGCGCAGGACGCCGCCGCCGAGCAGGTAGGTCGTGTAGGTGTTGTCGGCTGCGGAGCCGCCCGCGACCATGGGCGCGGAGTCATCGACGATGACGGTCATGCCGTTGGCGTAGGCGAGGTTGCGGACCTGGCGCTGGATTCCGTTGGCGTCGGTGTACTTCGCGTACTCGAGCAGCTCCTTCTTCGCCAGGGAGTTGGCAATCTTGGAGTGCATGAAGGCCAGGGAGATGGTCCCGGCCTGGTCGCCCATGGCGTCCACGGTCGCGTCGCCGAGGGTGGTGGCGTCGATTGCGGCGGAGGTCGCGATGACGTGGGACTTCATCTCGGTGACGCCGCAGACGGCCCCGAGGATGCCGAGGATGACCTTCTGGGTGTACTTCTGGTAGAAGCGCGCGACGCCGGGGATGACCTGCGAACCCATGGGGTCGGCACCGGAGTTGAAGTCGCGGACGAACTGGGCTTCGGACCAGCCCTGCATGACGCCGTAGACGATGCCGGACGCGCCCATGCCCTCGGAGGCCACGACGGGCACGTCGGTCGCGCCGTCGTAGTTTGCGGGGGTGCCGCCCAGGGGCTTGTAGAACGGGACCGTGTAGAGGTCGGAGCCGTTGGATATGGTGTTCGCGATTGAGGCGTCCTCAATCATCGCGCCGCTGTCCAGCAGCGCCGTCTTGGTGGGGTCGGGCTGGTTCTTCCAGTTGTACATGAAGAGTTCTGGGTCGAACGGGTAGCCAAGGTAGTCGGCCATTTTCGTTCCTTCCTTCGCGCCTTAGTCTGTGAGCTTGGACATGATTTCTGGGTCCTGGGCCTTGAGCGAGACCTGCTGCTGGTACGGGAGTCCGAGGAACTCGGCGCGCGTCCTGGGCGTCCCGTCACCGGACGGCTCCCCGCCAGCGGGCGGCGTCATCTTGCCGAGCGCGTCCTTCGTGGCCGCGTCGGCGGCGGCGGTGACCTTCGCGCTCACCATGTCGGCGATGGCCTTTGCCGCCGCGACCGAGGCCTTGCGGTCATCGGACACGACGCTCGGGAGGAACGCCCTGTACTCGTCCTCGGAGATGCCCGCGGCGGCGAACACGGCTGCCGCCGACGCCTCGGAAAGCTCCCGGGTGGCCTTGGCCGCGCGGGCGTTGGCCTCCTCGATTGCCCTCTGCATCCTCTCGGCCTCGGTCATCGTCGAGGTGCTCTGGGCCTTGAGCTGCTCGTTCTCCTCGCGGAGCGTGGACACTTCGTCCCTGAGCGACGCCGACGCGGACTTCGCGGACTCTATGTCCTTGCCGTTGGCCGCCATGATGGCGTCCACCAGCTCGTCCGTCGCTGCCTCGCCGAGAAGCTCCCTCAGCCTGTCTCGCTTCATTGCCCTTCCCCTTCCTGGGCTACGCTTGTTGACGGGGTTCGCGTCCCCATGCCCCTGGCGGATACGCCGCCTTCGTCCCCGTCCCCGGGGTCCTCGCTATCGCCACCGGCGTCGCCGCCGGGAGTGGCCTGGAGCGCCTCGCGCGCCTTGGACTCCTGCTCGTCCACGTAGGCCATGGACTGGTCGTAGGCGTCCTCCGGGTCGCTGAACATGCCGCAGTACTGGAACGCCAGGCGCGGGGCGACCTTCCCGCTGCCGAGCAGCGTGGTGAGCACCTGGGTCTTGCTCTGGATGGCCTCGTAGTTGCGGCGCGTGAACTTGACCTCGACGTCCGACGGCTCCAGCCAGACGTCGGTCGCCGCGCGCACGATGGGCAGCGCGATGCGCAGGAAGTCCCTCTCCGAGCGCTTGAACAGCGTCTCGGTCTCCTTGCAGCGGTTCTCGGCGTTGGACCACCCGTCGCGCATGGTGACGGCTGCCCCCGTGTCGGACGTGGAGGCGCTGCCGCCCACGTTGAACGGCATGCCGCAGATGGAGAGGGCCGTCTTGTAGAAGGAGTCCACGAGCGTCTGCGTCTGCTCCTGGTCGAGCTGCGCCGTGAGCATCTCGACGTCCGCCGGAAGCTCGCTGGTGGACGTTATCTGGATGGCCCCAAGCTCGACAAGCTCCTTGAAGGTCTCGCGCGCCTCGCTGGCGGTGTCCCCCAGGTCCACGTTCTTGAGGACCATGAGCGCCTGCACGAACTGGGCCACGCCGTCCACGCGGTTCGACTCGACCTCGTTGATGGCGTCGAAGAGCGAGATGACGGCCTCGAACACGCCCATGCGCTCGGGGTTCGCCTGGTACTCGACGATGGGCACGGCCCCAAGCGGGTTGTGGCCCTCCGAGAGCACGACGCCATGGCTCACGACGAACACCCTGTCGGGGGCGTAGGCGGTGTACGTGACCTCGTGCGTCTCCGGGTCGGTGACGTAGGTGCAGGCCCAGAGAGGCTCGCGGAACACCGAGTTCGAGCGCACGACGAAGGTGCTGCGCGGGTCGAGCGACGCCACGACGAAGGGCCTGGACGGGTCCTCGGCGATGGTCGGCGCGGGCATCACGAGCCTGTAGCCGACGCCGACCTCGTTCATCCACTGGACAAGCTCGAGGTCGCAGGCGTGCTTGTCCGCCGCCACGCAGGCGTCGTTGAGGAGCTGCACGCTGGCGGACACGGACTCGCCGCCGTCCTTCGAGGCGTTGTGGGCGCTGTAGGTTATCGGCTCGCCAGCAAGCGAGTCGGTCCTGTCCTTGCAAATCTGGTAGGCGCGGTTCTCGACGATGGCGTTGTTTATGTCGGGCCGCACCTTCTTGAGGCGTCTGAGCACCGGCTGCTCGCCCAGGAAGTAGCGGTGGAGGTAGTTCGCGTCCGCCGCGTTCGTCGAGTGGACCGCGAGCGCGCGGTCGATGAGTTCCGCGACGTTGTCGCGCGTGACCGCGACGGGCGACGAGAGGATGGGCGCGCGCCCCGTGCGCAGCCGCCTTGTCGTGACCGTTCCCGTGCCTTCCGCCACCGCGTCTCCCTTCGTCCTTCTAGGCCCGCCCGCGCTTGGAGGGGGCGCAGGCGGGCCACGGGGACTGCACCCCCACCGCGGATGGTGGTGCCGGGAGGGCCGCGCCCCGTGCGCCTTTGCCGACTAGAATGGCCTGCGCACCGCCCTCGCCTTGGGGCGCACCTGCTTGGTGAGGAGGTCGGCGAGCATCGACATGGCGTCCGGCGCATCGTCGTGGGGGTTCTTGCCGTCGAGGACGAAGCCCTCGAGCTGCGTCATGAAGCGGGCGTAGTCGGAGCCTGGCTGGTACAGCGACACGTCCCGGAAGACGCAGTTCTGGATGACCCACGGTGAGGCGGCGAGGATGCGCGTCTCCTTGTTGCTCATCGTGTACTTCTTCTGCACGGAGCAGAGGGCACCCATCTCGACGAGGCGCTTGGCTATGGAGTCGGCGACGGTCCCGCCAGCGGAGTTCGACTCGAAGCGCGCGACCTGGACCCCGCAGCGCGCAAGCTCGGCCGCCACGCGGGCGTTCACGACGGCGGGGGCCGAGTTGTCGCACAGGGCGTCGGTGACGTACCACTTCGGGTTTCCGGCCCACTTGCGGGCGACCGGCATGGCGCAGTAGTCGGAGCCGACGCCCTTGGTGTCCACGACGGCCACGACGCGCTCAGGCTCGCCGTCGGGGAGCGTGAGGTAGCGCTCGAGCTGGTCGGGCGGGAAGAGCTGCCCCTCGCGGACGATGGGCGAGCCGTCGTACTTGGCGGCGTAGGTGGCCGGGTCGGTCGTGCGCCGCATGTCGAGGTAGTAGCTGCGGTCGAACCCGACGCCGAAGAGGTAGTCGAAGTTGGATTCGCCCGTGTCGGGGTCGAGCGCCGGGATGGTGAGCGTCCGGTAGCCAGGCTCGCCCTCGTGCAGGCGCGCCATGCGCCCGATGGGGTCGTTGACGTCCCAGCGCGTGCCGACCATGAGCTGCTTCGCGCCCTTCTTGCGGCGGTCGTAGCACTGGTTGACGTAGGCCTCCCACTTCTTGTCGAGGCGCGTGGGACTCATGGCCTCCTCGAGGTCCTTGACGAGGTCGTCGGCGTACAGCCAGCCGCCCTCACCGACCTCGACGGCACCCGTGAGGGTGCCGAGGACGGAGCGGCAGGTGAGCGACGGGTAGGCGCGCCTCTTGCGCAGCGACAGGGACTCGTTCTCGGCGGACTGGTCCACGAGCCTGGAGTGCGGGAATATCTCCTCGAAGCGGTAGGTCGGGTCCGACACGAACTCGAGCACCTGCTTGTAGAAGTGCTCGGTGAGCTTGTCGGAGTGGGCCACGGCCAGGTTCGAGTGCATGGGGTCGCGCCCCATGTGCCACGCCATCGCCATGCAGCAGGTGCTCGACTTCGCGGTGCGCGGCGGCATCGAGACCGAGAGGAACTCGGACGCCGGGTCGCACTCGAACCGCTGAAGCTCCTGGCAGAGCCGCCACAGCTTCGAGCGCCTCGGGAGCCACAGGCGCGACTCCGGGGAGCGGTCGAACTCCATGGCCTGCATGAACGAGTCCAGCGAGAGCGCGGCGTCGAGCGTGAGCAGCTCCCTGAGCACGCCGCCGAGGAACTCGAGGCCGGAC
>NZ_LT635509.1 GCF_900120385.1 Olsenella phocaeensis
GGCCTGAGCCTGGCGGCACTCCTCTCGTAGGCCCTGCGCGACCCGCGGACGGGTCCTGGCGCCTCGTCGGCACCCGCCCGCGCATCGCACAGGCGATGTCCAACCACGAGCAAGGAGGAGAGACATGAGCAAGACAGCGGTCGTCTACTGGAGCCAGTCGGGAAACACGGAGGCCATGGCAAACGCCCTGGCGGACGCCCTGGGGACGGAGGCCGTCGAGGTCTCGTCGTTCTCTGCGGACTCCGTCTCGGGCTATGACGCGCTGGCCTTTGGCTGCCCCGCCATGGGCGACGAGGAGCTCGACCCGGACTTCGAGGAGGTCTGGAACGAGTGCCTGCCCGCCCTGGGCGAGAAGCCCGTCGGCCTCTTCGGCAGCTACGACTGGGGCACCGGCGATTGGATGGAGACCTGGAAGTCTGCCGCGGAGGACGCCGGCGTCAACGTGGTCGGCACCGTCATCGCCAACCTCGAGCCGGACGACGATGCCCTCGAGGAGCTCAAGGTCCTGGGAGAGAAGCTCTCTGCCTGATGGCTCGGACATGGCCCCGTCGCCTCTCCTGACTATGAAGAAGTCGTGGAGAGCGCTGGCGGGGCTCCCGTTCGCACGGCCAGGGGAACAAGTAAGACATGCCTAACAGGTTCCCAGGCATGGGGGTCAAAAGCCTAGAGAAAGGTTCTGCCCATGAGCGAGATTATCGATGTCTACGGTCGCGAGGTCCTGGATTCGCGCGGCAACCCCACCGTCGAGGTGGAGGTCGCCCTGGCCGACGGCTCCGTCGGCCGCGCCATAGTCCCCTCCGGCGCCTCCACCGGCGAGTTCGAGGCCGTCGAGCTGCGTGACGGCGACCCCGAGCGCTATCTTGGCAAGGGCGTGCTCAAGGCCGTCGAGCACGTGAACAACGAGTGCAACGAGGCCCTGGTGGGCGTCGACGCGGCAGACCAGCGCGCCGTCGACGCGGCCCTGATCGCCGCGGACGGCACCCCCAACAAGGCCAAGCTGGGCGCCAACGCCATCCTGGGCTGCTCGCTCGCTGCGGCCCGTGCCGCAGCGGTCTCCGCTGGCCAGCCCCTCTATGCCTACCTGGGCGGCGTCAACGCCCACACCCTGCCCACGCCCATGATGAACGTCCTCAACGGCGGGGTCCNAGGGCTACGTCATGAACGTGGGTCCCAAGCTCGAGTACTTCTACTTCGACCAGGAGAAGGCCCCCACGCCCGTGCCCCTCGACCATGCGGGCTACTTCGACCTGACCTCGTCCGACTCCGCTATGGACCTCAGGCGCGAGACCACCCTGAGCCTCGAGCACATGTCCATCCCGGTGACCTACTCCTACCACAGCAGCGCCCCCTCCCAGAACGGGATCGAGCTGCGCTACTCCGAGGCCGTCACCTGCGCGGACAACATCATGACGTCGCGCCTTGTCATCAGGCAGCTGGCCCACGAGCACGGCATGATGGCCTCCTTCATGCCCAAGCCCTTCACGGGGGCGTCGGGCTCTGGCATGTTCCTCTACCAGTCGCTCTTCGACCACGACGGCAACAACCTCTTCTGGGCCCCCAAGACCGAGCACCCCGCGCACCTCTCGCCCCTGGCCCAGCACTACGTGGCGGGACTCCTCAAGTACGCCCCAGAGTTCATGCTGGTCACCAATCCCACCGTGAACTCCTACAAGCGCCTCGTCTCCAACGGCGAGGTTCCCGTGTACGCCACCTGGGGCCGCAAGAACCGCTCCGCGCTGGTGCGCATACCCACCCACAAGCCGGGCAAGCACCAGGCCACTAGGGTCGAGCTCCGCAACCCCGACCCCACGGCCAACCCCTACCTGGCCCTCGCGGTCTCGCTCGCGGCAGGCATCCGCGGCATCGAGGAGGGGCTCGAACTTCCCGAGGAGTCCTTCTCGGGCTTCGAGCGCCTCAACGACGGCGAGCTGGCGAGCAGGGGCTTCCGTCGCCTGCCTAGAAACCTCGGCGACGCCATAAAGCGCTTCGACAGGAGCGAGCTCATGCGAGAGACCCTGGGAGACCACATCTGCGACTACCTCGTGGCGCAGAAGTGGCGCGAGTGGGACGAGTACAGCGCCACGGTCACCGAGTGGGAGCGCAAGAGCTACTACGCGGGCCTGTAGGCGGGGCTGGGGCTCGGGTGGCCTCGTCCCGACGCCGTCTGGGATGGCGTGAGGGGATGGTGGCGATGGGCTCGCCGCCGTCCTCTCCCTTTCGTCCTCTCGACCTGGCTTTGTTTCGTCAAATTAAAACATTGCACCCACTGTTATGCAAATTTTGGAATTAACCCCTTCAAAATTCGTTGCATAAACTATACTTCCACCAAAACGCGCCCCAACTGGGACGCGGGCGGCGGGACGGAGTCTGGCACAGACCCGTCCCGCGCGACGTTCTTAGAGGGAGTGGTGGTCATGGGGGACGGCAGGCGCACGACGCGGCTCAAGGGCCTGGGGGTGACGCTTGTCCTCGCGGTGCTCCTGGCCTGTGGCCTGGGGCTCGCGGGCTGCTCGGGCTCGACCTCCTCCGCCGGCGACGCGGCGGAAGACCTGGGCCTGGTGACCCCCGGCAAGCTGAGCGTGGTCTCGGACCTCGCCAACCCGCCCTTCGACTACATAGAGGAGGGGACCACCAACCCCGCGGGCTTCGAGGTGGAGCTCATGCAGGCGCTCGCGCAGAAGCTCGGCCTCGAGTGCGAGTTCCTGCCCGCCCAGAAGTTCGACTCCATCATTCCCATGATCAAGCAGGGCGGCAAGGCGGACGTGGGCGCATCGAACTTCACGATCACCGACGAGCGCCTGGAAGAGATCGACTTCACCGACGCCTACATCGACTCCAACCAGGGGGTCGTCACCTCCGCCGCCCTCGCGGGTCCCGTCGAGGCGGACTACTCCTCCGCGCTCGACCAGGCTGGCGCGACCGTGGCCGTCCAGGCGGGCACCACCGGCGAGGCGTGGGCGCGCGAGAACCTGCCCAACGCCAACGTCGTCGCCCTCGACGACCCCATCGCCGCCCTCACCGGCGTGCAGAGCGGGCGCTACCAGGCGGTGGTGGCAGACCTGCCCGTCATGCAGTACGAGGTGCTCAACTCCTATACCCAGCTCAAGGTCGCGCTGCAGGTTCCCACGGGCGAGCAGTACGGCATCGTGGTGAGCAAGGACAACCCCAGGCTCACGGCCGCGCTCGACGAGGCGCTGGCGGAGGCGCGCGCGGACGGCACCCTGGACGCCCTGGAGCAGAAGTGGTTCGGCTCGAGCGAGGGCTCCTCTGCCACGGCCGCGACGACGCAGGGGGACGCGACCGCAGGTTCGTCCTCCGCCAACGCAGCGGACGCCGGCAGCGTCGCGGTCGAGAAGGCCACGGCACGGCCCAACGAGAGCGGTGGGTCTGGCGTCATTGGTGGCATGAACACACGTCTGACCTGGGAGGGGACCGTCCATGTCGCCGCGGGTGTCTCGTCGGTCACCCTGACCCTTCCCGAGGGCTCGACCTTCGACGGCTCCAGCACCCGCGTGACGGTGCTCGACGGCCTTGACCGCGTGAGCGTGGACGCCACCGCCAAGCCGTCCGGCACGAGCCTCGAGGTCGACTTCGCGACCCCCATCCCCGACGGCTCCCTGCTCAGGCTCGAGGTCACCGACATGCAGTTTCCTGCCGCGGGCGGGGACTACTCCGTGGGCGGGTCGTACGCCACGGCGGGCGGTGCCACCGGCAGCCTCGCCGACTCGCCCTCCATCTCCATCATCAAGAACACGCCGGTCCAGGCCGTCGTCAACTGGTTGGACGGCCAAGCGTGGGTCGGGGCGTGGAACTCCGTGCCCTTCCTCAACATGTTCTTCAAGCCGCAGCTCCTGGTGACCTCGTTCGTCTCGCTCTTCCAGGGCTGGCTCGTGTGCCTCGCCCTCGTGGTGGTCGCCTATCCCTTCGCCATCCTCCTGGGCCTGGCCTTCGCGCTGATGAAGATCTCGAAGCACCGCGTCCTGCGCGCCATCGCGATCGTCTACATCAACATCCTGCGCGGCACCCCGCTCTTCCTGCAGATCTACATCATGTTCTTCGGCCTGCCCATGCTGGGGATCAACATCGACAACAACGTCCTGGGCGTCATCGTCATCGCCATCAACTCCTCCGCCTACCAGGCCGAGATCTTCCGTGCTGGCATCCAGTCCATCCCCCAGGGGCAGTACGAGGCCTCCGCGTCGCTGGGCATGACGGACATGCAGACCATGCTCTGGATCATCCTGCCCCAGACCGTGCGCCGCGTGATCCCCACCATCACCAGCGACTTCATCACCTCCTACAAGGACACGTCGCTGCTCTCGTCCGTGGGCGTCATGGAGCTCATGATGTTCTCGAAGAACCTCACCACGGTGTCGGGCAACATCACCCCCTACATCGCCGCTGCGGTCTACTACCTCATCGTGACCCTGCCGCTCACCAAGGCGGTGGGCGTGGTGGAGAGGCGCCTCTACGACGCCGAGCACGGGGCTGGGCCCCGTCCCAAGGAACCAGGCGAGGCCACGGGCGAGAAGGCCTCGGAGGCCCCTGCCGGCGGCGCTCCCGAGCCGCGTGCCTCGATGGTCGAGTCGCTTGTCGCCCCCTTCCGATCGCACGTTCGCACCGACGGAGGTGTCGCAGATGCCCTTTAGGAAGAAGATCCAGGCCAAGGCTGACGCTGTCGAGGTCCCGCCCGCGATGGACGCCGACGAGGCGGCGCGCGTCGCCATCGCGCAGGACCGCGCCCTCTCGCGCCACCACTTCGTGGAGGGCGAGCATCCCGTGGTGCGCATCGAGCACCTCAACAAGACCTTCACCGACACCCCGGTGC
>NZ_LT635510.1 GCF_900120385.1 Olsenella phocaeensis
CCGTCAGCATCCTCCGACCGAAGCGGACCCATGCCTCCCCCCGCTCGTCGCACGCCCTGCCTTCGGGCGGCCGGGTCCGGGAGCCTCGGCCAGGCGCGCGTACACGCTCGAGCGGGTGACCCACTCCCTGCCGTCGACCCGTAGGGTCTCCAGATGGTGCTCGGACACCAGCTGAGATACGCGGCCAGGTGTCACGTGCAACATCCTCGCCGCCTCCGCCTTGCTGACCTTCTCGACGGTCTCCTTCCCTGCCACCACCGAGAACACGGCGACCCTGCCCCCGTGCCGCGCCTCGTTGCCAAAGGTGGCGGGAGGCAGCTCCCTCTGGTGCATCTCTGCATCCTCGAAGTAGGCCCTGAGCAGGTCAGCCACCATCTCGCAGCATTCCGCGAACGACTCTCCCTGCGTGCTTATACCGAGGTCGAAGGAGGATGCCACGAACCAGCCATCCTGCTCGAACAGCTCGAACTCATACGTGCCCTGCATGCTTCCCTCCGTTCACTGATTAGGAGCTAAATACTACTTTAGTATTTAGAGGTGAGGCATTGAACACCCATTGGTGTGGCCACGCAAAGACGCATGGACATGGAGCATGTAAGAAACAGACAGCGGAAGGGGCTCTAAGGGGCGCACCGTGCGATTCGGTGTTCTGCCGAATGAGAAGATCGCAGAGGGAAGGCACCGCCACCCCGCAGAATAGTGGCTTTCTTCATAATCGCTCAACGAAAAACCTTCGCTCAGCGCACCGAATGTATGAAAATGTGACCAAGAGGCTTTCTGCAGCGCGGGGTATCCAGACAGAAGAGAGATGGAGGTTATTGATGATTCGAACCAAAGTCGTACACAGCAACACACCAAAGCCTTATAGAGCTGCAATCATCGAAGCATACAAGTGGGTAGCCGAAGAAGGCGGAACACTCATTTTTGATTTAATGAGTAGGAAAGGAGAAGCAGCCAGCATCCTTGCTGGGAGCATAGGCAAGCTACAAGTTCGAAATGACTTGCAGAGCAAGCGCGTACGCATTGGCGTAGCACGTGGTCAGCATTACGTGCTGGTCGGTCCGAGGATTGCTATTTTTGACGGCTCCAATACTGACATGAGCCGTATCGAGACGCTTCTGGATGACGAGTATTATGACAGCCACATCGCCGAATTGCGCTCATTTACAATGACAGTTGATACGCATCCAAAGTGGACCAACAAATACGCTCCCATTGTGATTGACCGGAGCTCCAATCAACAGCCTAGAAGATAATTATGTAAAATAACAATGAGGTTTATTGAGTTTTGCAATAATGCTCTCGTCGACAATGGTGCTGGCGTCTTCCGTCTCTGCCTGCCTTAATGACATAAGATGAGCAGAACTTAAACACAGTGAGTAGTGTGACACTCAGAAGGACAAATCGAATTGCCACAAAAAAGCGATTGATTCATACACTCTTAGGCCTTGGCAATTCCGGTAATCGAAAAACTCTAGGTAAGTTAGCTGTTGTGTGCCGTGACATTGTTGACGCCGACTATGCGTGACATCGGCGGGAGGCCTCCGCAGGCGCTGTGGGGCTGCTCCCAATTGTAGTGCCCCAGGAGGGCCGGGAGCGCCCTGGCCCCCTCCTCGTCGCTCCCGTACGCGCGGGCGTACCGCCACTCCTGGGCCGGGGCGCGGTT
>NZ_LT635511.1 GCF_900120385.1 Olsenella phocaeensis
CCAGGCCCTGGCAGTCGGTAGCCGAGGCGCCCCGAGCACCCGAGCCTCAGCAGGCAGGGGCTTCCGCCGCCGGCCTGACCGTGCGCGAGGACGAGGCGCAGGCTCCCGCCCAGCCTGGCTTCACCAGCGTGTTCGCCCCCATTGATGGTTCCAACGCCCCCGTGGTCGCGCGTACGGGGACCCCCACCATCTCGCTCAGAAACGTCACGCTGATCTACCCCGCCCAGCCCAACAAGCCCGCCCTCGATGACGTCAGCCTGGACATCTATCCTGGCGAGTTCGTCTTCGTCGTGGGTCACTCCGGCTCCGGCAAGTCTACCTTCCTCAAGCTCCTCACGCGCGAGCTTCGCGCCACCAAGGGCAAGGTCATGGTCGCCGGTCAGGAGCTCACGCGCATGCGCAACGGCAAGGTCCCGTACCTCCGCCGCCAGATCGGCACGGTGTACCAGGACTTCAAGCTCCTGCCCGACAAGACCGTGTACGAGAACGTCTCGTTCGCGCTGGAGTGCATCGGCAAGCCCCGCTCCGTCATCAAGGCCCAGGTGCCCGAGGTGCTTCGCCTCGTCGGACTGGCCGAGAAGATGGACAACTACCCCGACCAGCTCTCGGGCGGAGAGCAGCAGCGCGTCTCCGTCGCCCGTGCCATGGTCAACAGGCCTCCCCTGCTCGTCTGCGACGAGCCCACGGGCAACCTGGACCCCGCCATCTCGCTGGGCATCATGAAGCTGCTCGACCGCATCAACCGCACCGGAACCACCGTCGTCATGGCGACCCATGACCGCGAGATGGTCGATTCCATGCGCAAGCGCGTCCTGGCCCTTGAGGCCGGCCACGTCGTGCGCGATCAGGAGAGGGGAGGCTACGGCTACTATGGCGCCATCTAACATCGGCTACTCCCTGCGCGAGGCGGGAAGGCACTTCCGTAGGAACTGGTCCACCGTGCTGGGGGCCATCGTCACCATCTTCCTCTCGCTCTTCGTCATCGGGCTGTTCGTGATGGGCTCAGCGCTCATCAACAACCTCGTGGGCAGCGTCGAGGACCAGGTCACCATCCAGGCCTTCCTCAACGACTCCGCCGACAAGTCGGCGGTGGACGCTCTGCAGAGGAAGGTCCAGGGCTGGGACAACGTCGAGTCCGTCTCGTACAAGAGCAAGGACCAGGCGCTGGAGGAATACAAGCAGACCATGAGCAATCGCAACGCCAGCGATGCCGTTGCGGCCCTCGACGGCGAGAACCCCGTCCCCGCCTCGTTGGTCATCACCCTCACCAACCCCCAGGAGGTCGAGTCCGTGGCCACCCAGCTCTCGGGCGACGCTGACTTCAAGGGCGTGGCGGACGACGCCAACGACCCTTCGTCCTCCGTACAGTACGGCCGCGAGACGGTCGAACGCCTCTTCAGCGTGACCTACTACCTGCGCGTCGGCGTGGCGGTCCTGGTCCTGCTGCTGGCGTTCATCGCCTTCGTGTTCATCAACAACACCATTCGTCTGGCCATCGCCGCCCGCAGGCGCGAGATTGCCATCATGCGTCTGGTTGGCGCCTCCAACGGCTTCATCCGCGGGCCCTTCCTGGCAGAGGGCATGCTCGAGGCGCTCATCGGTTCCCTCCTGGCCATCGCCGTCCTGCAGCTGGGGTCCCAGGTCGTGCTCCCCAAGCTCCAGAACAGCCTGCAGTTCCTCTCGTTCAACCTGCCCCTCAACGTGATGCTCACCACCTACGGGGCCTTGCTCGTCGCCGGGCTGGTGCTGGGCCTCTTTGGCTCGGCCATCGCCATGAGGCGCTTCCTCAGGGTCTAGCCGGCAATCGAACCGCGGGCGCTGTCCGCGCATGAGCTCGTCTGGGCGGCGTGGCCTTCGGGTTGCGCCGCCCGTCTCATAGGGAGGTTCCATGTCCGTCAGGCATTCGCATGGTTCCGGGCGGCGGGGGAGAGGCACCGGCGTCCGTAAGCCGAAGGCCCTTCTCACCGGCACGCTCAGGGTGGTGCGCCCCGGGCTCGCCACCGTGCATACCGCAGAGGGGGACTTCGTCGTGGCGAGGGGAGGACTCCGCGAGGGCATGGACGGGGACGAGGTCCGGCTGAGCCTGGCCCGCGGGCACGGGAGCAAAGAGCGCGTGGCGTACGTGCAGGGCGTCGTTGCCCGCGCGCGCAACGAGTTCCTGGGCAGCTACGAGGAGGCCGACCCCCTGGGCGTCGTCCTTCCCCTGGACGGGCGCATCACCCACGACTTCTTCGTCCTCCCGCAGGACCAGAGCGCGCGTCGGCTGGGCGTGGGGCAGGGGGACGTGGTCGAGGCGCGCATACTCGAGTATCCCAGTCGTCATGCCGCCGGGGTCGTGACCATAGCCCGCAGGGTTGGCTCCGCCCAGGAGCTCGACCTGGACATGGAGGCGGTGATCGCCTCGCACGGCCTGGCGACGAGCTTCCCCGAGGTCGCACTGCGCGAGGCCGAGTCGCTCCCCCTGGACGTCGACGGCGCGCTTGCGTCCGACCGCCGCAGGCGGGACCTGCGCTCGCACGTCGCCGNGGTGGTGCGCCCCGGGCTCGCCACCGTGCATACCGCAGAGGGGGACTTCGTCGTGGCGAGGGGAGGACTCCGCGAGGGCATGGACGGGGACGAGGTCCGGCTGAGCCTGGCCCGCGGGCACGGGAGCAAAGAGCGCGTGGCGTACGTGCAGGGCGTCGTTGCCCGCGCGCGCAACGAGTTCCTGGGCAGCTACGAGGAGGCCGACCCCCTGGGCGTCGTCCTTCCCCTGGACGGGCGCATCACCCACGACTTCTTCGTCCTCCCGCAGGACCAGAGCGCGCGTCGGCTGGGCGTGGGGCAGGGGGACGTGGTCGAGGCGCGCATACTCGAGTATCCCAGTCGTCATGCCGCCGGGGTCGTGACCATAGCCCGCAGGGTTGGCTCCGCCCAGGAGCTCGACCTGGACATGGAGGCGGTGATCGCCTCGCACGGCCTGGCGACGAGCTTCCCCGAGGTCGCACTGCGCGAGGCCGAGTCGCTCCCCCTGGACGTCGACGGCGCGCTTGCGTCCGACCGCCGCAGGCGGGACCTGCGCTCGCACGTCGCCGTGACCATTGACCCGGCGGACGCACGCGACTTCGACGACGCCGTCGGAGCGCGCAGGACGCCCGATGGCTTCGAGCTCGAGGTCCACATCGCCGACGTGTCCCACTACGTGCGGTGGAACAGTTCCATGGACGTGGAGGCGAGGCAGCGGGGCTGCTCCTGCTACCTCGCCGACCGAGTCCTCCCCATGCTTCCGGAGCGCCTCTGCAACGGCCTCTGCTCCCTGCGCCCAGACGAGGACCGGCTCGCCATGAGCGTGCTCGTCTCGCTTGACGAGAGGGGAGAGCCCCGCGCGACAGAGGCCTGCTGCTCCGCCGTCCGCTCCAGGGCACGGTTGAGCTACGACGAGGTCGACGCCCTCCTGGAGGGGAGGATCTCTGCGGGTGACCTCCCTGCTGCACGGGGGGACCAGGGGGCCATAGTCGAATCCCTCGGGGTGCTCGACCAGATTGCCCGCCTAAGGGTCGAGCGGAGGCGCGAGCGCGGTGCCATCGACTTCCAGACGCGCGAGGCGAAGGTGACCCTCGACCAGGGGGGGCATCCCACCGGCGTCCGCGTGCGCGCCCGCACGCGTGCCACGGCCCTGGTGGAGGAGGCCATGCTCCTCGCCAACGAGGCCGTGGCGGACATGCTCTCTTCAGGTGGCATTGCGACGGCATATCGCGTGCACGAGCAACCCACCCACGAGGACCTCGCCGCCGCCCTGCCCATCCTGCGCGAGCTCGGCCTGGTGCATGCCGAGGAGGTCGCCGGGCTCCTTGCCGCAGACCCGCACGCTATCCAGGTGGTGCTGGACGCGGCGCGTGGCACCACGGCGGAGGTGCTGGCCAACGCGGTGCTCCTTCGCGCGCAGCGCAGGGCCGTGTACCTTCCTCACAATGACGGCCACTACGCCCTGGGCGCCCCCGCGTACTGCCACTTCACCTCCCCCATCAGGCGCTATCCCGACCTTGTGGTACATCGCAGCCTCAAGGCCCTCCTCGCCGGGGCGAGGGCGGGCCGTGACGTCGCACAGATGGAGTGCGAGCTCCCCCAGATCTGCCGGAGCTGCTCCGAGCGGGAACGCGTGGCGGACGCCGCGGAGCGCGACTCCCAGAAGGTCAAGATGGCCCAGCTGTTCTCCGACAAGGTGGGCCAGGACTTCTCGGGCGTCGTGGTGGGCTGCGAGCGCTACGGGCTCTTCGTGATGCTGGACCAGAGCTGCGCGGAGGGACTGCTGCCCGTGCGGGAGCTGGGCGACGAGTGGTTCTCGTTCGACCAGGAGCTGCTCACGCTCACGGGCGAGGAGAGCGGGCGCGTCTGGAGGCCCGGCATGCGCGTTGCCGTCACCGTGACGGGAGCGAAGCCCTCGCGAGGGCAGATCGACTTCGCCCTGGCCGGCGGCGGGCCGCGTGCAACGGAGGGGCGCTAACGGGTAGTCTATGACCCTAGACACGGGACGAGGGGGCCTCCCCCAAGAAGGAGCCGACGTGAGCCAGACGAGCATGACCGACGAGCTGCTGCGGGCTGAGGGCCTGCTGGTGCAGGGACAGGCAGGGCAGGCGCAGGAGCTGCTCGCGCGCCTTGCGGAAGATGCGGAGGAGTACGTCGACCGCAACTGCCCCACCACCGACGAGCTGCAGTGGTTCAGCTTCCCCACGCTCTTCGAGCGCCTCGCGTACCGTCGCGTGGAGGACGACCCGCGCGAGCTGCGCGACGTGGGCGAACCCCTCGACCGCCTGTACGCGGACCTCGCCCTCGCCTGCATCCACGAGGGCGACTACGCCATGGCGACGGAGGCCCTCAAGCACGCGGTTCGCTGGAACCCCATGGGCTGCGAGTACCGCCTCAACCTGGCGGACCTCTTCCGCATAGACGGCAACGTCCAGGAGTTCCTCGCCCTGAGCTACTCTGTCTTCGAGCGCGCGAGTGACGCGCGCCACCTCGCACGGGCCTTCCTCAACTTCGTGGGCTACTTCGTGGCGCAGGACAAGCCCCTCGCTGCCGCGTCCGCCTTGCGCGCCGCACGCAGGCTCGACGTGCGGGATGACTCGCTTGACGCCGCCCTCGACCAGGCTGCCGGCACCGACCACGACCCCGACCTGGTAAGCGACGAGCAGGCCGGGGAGTTCCTTTCCGCCGAGGGTCTGCCCGACGGCGCCAACGCGGAGGTGGCAGTCTGCCTGCTCATGTGCGCCACCGACGTGGCGGACCTCGGCCAGCGCGACACGGCGGCCCC
>NZ_LT635512.1:0-8854 GCF_900120385.1 Olsenella phocaeensis
TGCCATGGCGGAGATGGCACCTGCGATGCGGTACGCCGCCTGCGTGGCCTCGGCGTAGTCATCCCCGGCGCCCGCCCACACGTCGATCGACCAGTCGTGCTCCCACGTGACCGCCGTGACCGGGACGCACCCCACCTGGCGCACGTGGGCAAGCGGCTCCCCGGTGACTTCCTCGGGGTACTGCGCGACGCACGCGATCCCAGTCGCCTCGGCGATGTCCCGCGCCATGAGCCACTCGCCGTCCCTGGGCACCGTCACGCTCTGCATGCCTGCACCGCCAGCGTCAGCGTCTTGTCGGTTGCCTCGGCCACCTTGGCCTCCCTGGTCATGGCGCGCACGGACACGACAACGCGCGAGTCTCCGTGGTAGGCGTCGCCGACCTCGAAGCCGTCCCCCGCAACGGCGGCGATGCGCTCGGCGCTCTCCCGGACGGCCGACTCGACCTCCGGCGACTGCAGGAGCTCGCGGATGCCCTCGTGGTCCAGCTCGAGCCGGAAGCCCCCGACCCTCTCAGCCATTGGCGCTCCAATCCACGAGCGGGACCTCGAGGTGGTCGACGCCGCCGAGCGGCGACGGGTAGGCCATCGGCTCGCCGTCCACGGCGTAGTCGCGGCCCGCGTAGGTCACCCTGTCCCCCTTGCGCACGTCGGCCCCGGGCGGCAGGTAGAGCGTCGCCCTGGACGTGGCGGGCATGGCGGTCTGCGTCTTGTCCGTGGACGTCTGGGGGTTGCCCACCCAGCAGCCGGAGATGGTGGCTTTCGTTGGCTTTGACCAGTCCGCCACCTCCGTGCCACGCGACACCCTCTTGCCGGGCCGCGCGACGGCGATCGCGACCAGGTTCCACGTCGGCATCGGCATGCTAGGTCACCAGCCTGTAGGGCGCGAGCTCCGCCGAGTGCGCCATGACGCCCTGCTGGGCGCTGTAGCTCACCTGCGTCCCGCCCGCCGTCTGGCTGCTGATGCCGGGGTGCCCGACGAGGAACTCCGAGACGAGGGCGACGAGCGTCGACTGCAGCGCTCCCATCGCGTCTGACCCGGCGACGTAGCGCACGGTGACGCCGCGCCAGCCCGCCCGGAGCGCGGCGCAGGGCCGCACGAAGCGCACCAGGCCATCCTGGCTCCACTCGTAGCACTCGGGGTCGACTGCCTCGCCTCCCACGGACACGGAGTCCACCGAGGAGACCGACATGGCGGGGAGCCGTATCAGCCGCCCGCCGTCCGCGACGTAGGCGCACGCCAGCGAGGGGGCGACGTGCCACCCGCACTGCCGGCGGATGGCGTCCGAGTACGCCCCGAGCGCCCAGTCGACCGTCTCGGTGGTCGCGCTGAGGGTCCCGCCCGTTGCCGCTGCGAACTCGTCGGGGGTCATGATGGGCGGCAGCTCGCCGTCGACCTCGTATCGGTAGGCGCTAGGCATCCTCGTCCGCCCCCTTGTTCGCGGCCTTGCGGGCCTTGTTGCGGGGCTTCGCGGCCTTGGGCTTGGCGGTCTCCCGCCCGTCCCCGGCCAGTCTCGCCCCGGAGGGCTGNGCGCTCCATGCCGGGGTTCAGGGCCCTCCACGTCGCGCACCCCACGGGGAGGTGCCGAACGAGGAGGGAGAGGCCGTCCCAGCCGATGGTGGCGGGCACGTCGCGCAGGCGGATGCCGAGCGTGGCCATGAGGTCGCAGTCGAGCGCCCCGTCCGTCTCCTCGTCTAGGCGGACGAGGCCTGCGATTCCCCCGGCTTCATGCCGGAGTCGGCGACCCACGCCTTGACGAGCGCCCCGAAGTCCCCGATGGTGAGCCCCTCGGTGCACCCCGGCGCGTGTCGCTCGAAGAACGCCTGCATGCCGGCGGTGGCCTCGACGTTGTCCGAGCTTCCCCGCAGGGCGAGCGCCTCGGACAGGCTGATGCAGCGGTACTTGGGCACGGAGTACGGGCCGCTCTCGCCCACCTTGAAGTCGAACGTCTCCGCCTCGTGGCGGACGAGCTGGAAGGTGTCAGCCATGTCCTACGCTCCCGTCACGACGCCGTCGTCGTAGATGAAGTGCACGTAGCAGCCGTCGGGCGCCTTGTTGAGCGAGATGGTCATCGAGTAGGTGTTGTCGTCCGGCTTGAAGCTCACGTCGGACAGCTCGGTGACCTGGCCGTCGTACACGTAGACGCGGATGCGGCGGTTGCCGTCCTTCATGGAGAAGCAGAGCGACCGCTCGGGGCCCGGCTCGCCGGTGAACCCCATGTCGATGACCTCGCCGTGCTCGGCCGTGGCGGGGGTGACCTTCACGTTGCCGTCTCCCACGAGCATCTTGGCCATGGTGGAGTCAACCTGGATGGACGGGAGCGTGATGGACGGGTCGGCCTCTCCGGGCACGACGCGGATCTTCTTCTTCCACCAGTCGCGCAGCGCGTTCCCCGCCTCGATGAGGCCGGAGACGGCGAGCCCGTCCGCGCCGACGTAGCCCAGCGCGTCCGGCCACGTGGCCTTGTCCAGCTCGGAGCGAGCGTCGGTCGGGGCCTTCGCCTTGCCGGGGAGGCCGACGTTGACCTCGCCGGTCACCGGCAGGTAGACCTTGTTGCTGTCCTCTTTGCCCATTCGTTCTCCTTACTGCTCTGCGCCGCGCAGGGCGGCGTTGGCGGCCACGGTCACGCGCGGCACGCCGGGATGGTTTGGGTCTGGGTTCGGGTAGACGGAGGTCACGGACGGGTCGTGCCAGGCGTTCCCGCTCGCGGGCGTGCGCCGTGCCATGGCGGAGATGGCACCTGCGATGCGGTACGCCGCCTGCGTGGCCTCGGCGTAGTCATCCCCGGCGCCCGCCCACACGTCGATCGACCAGTCGTGCTCCCACGTGACCGCCGTGACCGGGACGCACCCCACCTGGCGCACGTGGGCAAGCGGCTCCCCGGTGACTTCCTCGGGGTACTGCGCGACGCACGCGATCCCAGTCGCCTCGGCGATGTCCCGCGCCATGAGCCACTCGCCGTCCCTGGGCACCGTCACGCTCTGCATGCCTGCACCGCCAGCGTCAGCGTCTTGTCGGTTGCCTCGGCCACCTTGGCCTCCCTGGTCATGGCGCGCACGGACACGACAACGCGCGAGTCTCCGTGGTAGGCGTCGCCGACCTCGAAGCCGTCCCCCGCAACGGCGGCGATGCGCTCGGCGCTCTCCCGGACGGCCGACTCGACCTCCGGCGACTGCAGGAGCTCGCGGATGCCCTCGTGGTCCAGCTCGAGCCGGAAGCCCCCGACCCTCTCAGCCATTGGCGCTCCAATCCACGAGCGGGACCTCGAGGTGGTCGACGCCGCCGAGCGGCGACGGGTAGGCCATCGGCTCGCCGTCCACGGCGTAGTCGCGGCCCGCGTAGGTCACCCTGTCCCCCTTGCGCACGTCGGCCCCGGGCGGCAGGTAGAGCGTCGCCCTGGACGTGGCGGGCATGGCGGTCTGCGTCNCCTCGTCGCCGATGAGCTGGTCAACGATTTCCAGCGCCCCCGCGAGGGCGTCGCGGAGCCGGGACAGCTGGCCCTCGTCCGCCTTGGATTTGCGCCTGCCGTACTTTGAGGCCTTCACGTCCGTGACGAGCGCGTTGGGGTTGGCCGGGATGGGCACCGCCGAGATCTCGAAGAGCTCGAGGTCTATGAGCTGGTTGGCCTTGACGCCAGAGTCCAGCGTGACCTCAGCCTGCTCTCGCACGTCGTAGGCGAAGGAGAACTGCGAGATGCGGCCCTCCCTGTAGAGCTTGTAGGTGTAGGCCGCCTTCGGGTTGTCCAGGTCGAGCCTCGCCGTGAACTTCAGGCCGTGCTCGTCCTCCTGGGCGGTGGCGGCGCCGAGGTTGCTCTCGGGCTGGCTCACGTCGTGGCCGAAGAGGAAGGGGATGGGGCGCTCGCCGCGCTCCCCCAGCGTGCGCGAGAAGGCCCCCGCCTTGATCACGTCGCCCCAGGAGTCGGGCACGTCCTCGTCGAAGGTGGCGGCGTACCCCTCGATGATGCCCTCGCCGAGGTCGGACGCGCCGTCCGCCTTCACGTCGAAGCTCTTGTGCCTGTGCATCTTGCCTGCTTTCTGTCGCTCGTACCATTCGCGGATGACCTGGGCCGTGCGCGCGGGCCTCCCGTCCTCGCCAGCCCGCCTGAGGCACTCGTCCATGCCCGGGTCGAGCGTCACCACGTCCGCGCCCGCGGCCTCGTATGCGGCGAGCTGCCCCTCGGACGGGGAGGTGTGGATGACGTAGTGGTCGGCGTCCCCGCCCCCGCCTGCGAGGGCGCGCTCTATGACGGACGCGCGAGCGGCGAAGGCGGCGTCCCTGACCTCGCCGCGCGCCTCGTGCGGGTGGCGGTTGCCCAGCGCGTCGGCCAGGGCGTCGTAGTCAACCACCACGTCCCCGTCCCGCGCGTGCTCTCGGCAGTAGGTGGACTTGCCCGCGCAGGGCGGACCGAGGATGACGTATATCACGCGATCACCGCCTGTAGATGCTTATCTCGACCTCGCACTGGCACCCGTAGGTGTCCTCGGCCGTGAGCGAGTCGTCGTGCGGCCAGTGGGCCCCGTTGGAGAACGGCTCGTCGTAGCCCACCGTCTCGCCGTCCATGGCGAGGTGCTCGTCGCGCGGGTTGGCCTCGCCGCTGCCGGCGTGAACCCACGTCTTGCGGCGCTCGAACTCCGAGGCCGGGACGCGCTGTCCGATGGCTTCCTTGCAGCCCCACACCGCCGCAGTCGTGGCGAGCGTCAGCCCTGCGCGGGCCGCCCCGCTGGACTTCGCCTTGTCGTAGACGCCCCTCGGGCTGTCCTTGGCCACGTCCTCGTCGGCCTCCTCGGGGTCGACGTCGAGAGACGCCAGGAGCTGGCGGAGCATCGACGCGTTGAGCGCCTTGGCCCTGCCGTCGCACATCGCCTTGAGGTAGCTCACGGTGCGGTCGCTGTCGTAGCCGTCCGGGTCCATCCCGACGTCGCGGAGCGTGGCCCGACCGCTGCGCCTGGTGAGCTCGAGCATGATCGGGCGGAGGTCGGCAGAGAGCTCGCGGTCCCAGCGCTCGGCGTCCCACCAGCCGGGGTCGCCGTCGGCCTTCGCGAGCCTCCCGCGCGACTTGGCGCTGTCGATGGCCGGGAGCACCTTCTTGGACTGGCGGTCCCAGAACCTCGTCAGCGTGGACGTGAGCAGGGCCGCACCCGCCGCGTCCGCGCGCTGGTGGCTCTTTGCCGACCACCCCTTGGACTTGGCGGGCGCGGCGCGCGACGCCTCGCCCGGCGCGCCCGCGTCGGTTGCCTGCGCCATCTCGTCCCCCAGCAGGAGGTTGAGCGGCGTCGCCAGCTCGGCGGCGGCCCCGCCCAGAGCGGGGCGGTTGAGGATGGCCCTCGCCTCGTCGGTGAGGAGCACCGGGCGGCCCGTTGCGGAGACGAGCGTGGGAAGGAGGTCCTCGGGCGAGGCCTGCAGCTTGCTCTGCAGGTCGAACTCCGCGTAGTGGCGCGTCGCGTCCATGCCGAGCAGGTCCATGAGCTGGTGGTTCACACGTTCCTGGATGAGGTCGAAGTACGGCGTGAGTGTCTCCGCGTAGAGCGCGCGGGCATTGTCCCTGGCGCTCGCGTACGTCTGCGTGTCGTTGTGCCAGACCATGGAGGGGTTGACGCCGTAGACGGCGGCGACGTCCTCGCGGGCGAGCGTCGTGGCCTGCGCCCACTCCGCGTCGCGGGCGTTGAGCTGCGCGTCGTGCAGCTGCATGCCGTCCTCGAGCAGCGGCGTGCCGCCCGTGTCGGTGCCGTCCGCGCCCGAGAAGCGCTCCTTCCAGTCCTTCGCGAACCGCTCGCGGGCGCCGGGGGACCACGAGGCCTCCCTGTCGCGCGAGATCCAGCGGTTGACCAGGCCCCCGTTGCGCCACACCTTGTTGCGGTAGTCGTAGGCGCTTATCTGCTCTGCGAGGACCAGCTTCAGCGCCTCGACGGGCGAGGCGGGGTTGATGGGGTCGCTGGGGTCGTAGAGCGCGAAGCGCACGCAGTCCGCCGCCTGTATGCGCACCGGCGCGCGGCCGGCCTGGGGCACCTGCAGCAGCCAGCTGGACGGCTCGAAGCCGTCCTTCGTGTACGGCTGCGTGACCCACTCGGGCGGGACGCGCGTGGCCTCCCACCCGCTCTCCATGTCCGCGTTCGGCACGACGTACCACAGCGCCCAGCCGTAGATCAGTATGTCGGACACGGTGGCCCGCACGAGCTCGTAGGTGGTCACGGAGGCGTTGGGCCGCGTCAGCAGCAGCGCGAGCTGGCTCGCCACGTCGCGCGGTCGGTCGTTGTCGCCCCTGCGCTCGTAGACCTTGATCGGCGTCGCCGCGACGTTGCGGGCGAGGAACCCAACCACGGCCCTGAGCGCTGGCTGCTCGCGGTACACCTGGCCGGGCGTCTTGCCCAGCACCGCGGTGGCGCGGGGGCCCGCCACGCGCTCCCAGCGCGGGCCGCGACGGAAGAGGCGCATGAGCGCGTTCGCCATCGGCGCCCTCCTTCGGCATGGGAAAGGCCACCCTCGCGGATGGCCCTACTTGCGGAAAATGTTTAAGAAATATGGGATTCCCCCTAGACAATCTATAGGGTGAATCCTATAATAGGGCCAACAAGAGACGAGAGGAGGTGGTCAACTTGGAAGAGATAAAGGAAATCGCCATCGCGGTGATAGCGGGACTCGTGGTCCACTACGTCGCGAAGGCGATTGACGAGCGGCCCCACCGCGACGGCCGGCCAAAGCACATGCGGTAGGGCGCGGGGCGGGGGCTTCGGCCCCCTCCCCTCCCATCTTATACGACTAGGGGGCAAGGGCATGGAAGATATCCTCACGTTCGCGAAGTGGATCGTCGCGTTCTCGATCGTGGCGATCGTGGCGAGGCTCATAGACGGAAGGAGGCGCTGATGGCCGTGTCTGACGCCCAGAGGAGGGCGGACGCCAAGTACAAGCGCGAGAGCACCAAGACCGCCGTGGCGAGGTTCTACCCTGCCGATGCTGACCTCTGGGAGTGGCTCTGCGCCCAGCCCAACAAGGCCGGGTACATCAAGCGGCTCATACGGGAGGACATGGAGCGCCGCAGTGGCTAGGGCGGCGGGTCATATGACCAGCAGTCCCTCGTCCTCGTAGGCGCTCCCCGCGCCCTCGTCCTGCCTCGCCCACGTGGCGAAGCCGTAGGCCATGGAGCAGGCCACGAGCGGGGACACGTCCTCCTTGCTCCTCGCGCGGTCCCACGCCCACGCGCCGTCTCCGAGCGGCTTGGTGGCGGCGACGTTCGCCGCGAGGTCGAGCANGTGTCCTTCTGCAGGCGAAGGGCCTTGTAGTCGGCGGGGTTGAGCACCACGGCGTCGGCCATGAAGGGGGACGCCTGGCCGATCGAGCTGATCGCCCCGAAGATGTCGTCTGCGAGGGTCGCGGCCTTGGCGGGGGCGGCGAGGATGCCGGACGTTCCGCCGAGGTCGGAGACGAGCGTGTCCTCGACCTTCAGGTCGTGGGTGTAGATGCCGCGGTTCTGGATGGCGGTGGCGAGCCACGCCTCGTCCTGGGTGATCTCCCAGCTCTCCTTGAAGATGCCGAAGACCTTCTTCAGGGCGACGTTCTTGGGGGTCTTGTCGCCGAAGTGGAACTGGTGGCCCGCCTCGCCCTCGGCGGAGATGCCGGTGTCGCCCTCGAGCGCGCCCTCGACCAGGTACTGGATGGAGGTCGCGTCGCGGGACTCGGCGCCGAAGAGGTCTCGGACCTGGAGGCGGCGGCGCGCGCCGGTGACCAGGCTGGTGTCGTAGAAGGTGTCGAAGCCCGCGGCCCCCGCGGGCTTGGCGTGGGCGTCGGNCCCGATCGGGTGAGGTCCTGCGCCATGCCTATGACGAGGGCGCAGCGCATCATGAACATCCAGTACAGCGTCACGACGACGATCAGCGTGGTCTTGCCGTTCTGCCTGGCGACCAGGACGAGGACCACCGTGAAGCGCAGTCGCCAGTCCCCGCCGAACTCGCCCTCGATCTCGAGCGCGTGGACGAGCAGCCACCTCTGCCACGGGAGCAGCCCGACGCGCAGCACGCTCTCGGCGAACCTGATGACGTCGAACCCGAGCGAGGTGTCCTCGTCCAGCTCGCGGAGCGGCGGCGTGAGGACGCGCGGCTCCGTGTTGCCCCTGCGCAACCAACGACACCCCCTAGCGCCTCAGCGGAGATCCGCCCATCATGCCGTCGAGCGTCTCCGCGTCGCCTGCGGCGACGCCCTCCATGTCGGAGAGGAGCCTGACCGCGCCACGGTACTCGCGCAGGAGCGACTCGTAGGCGTCGAACGCGGGGTTGCGCCTCGTGACCTCGTGCGGCGTCCTGTCGCCGACGACCTCCCTGATGTAGGGCGACTGGTCCCTGAGCTCGCGGCGCAGCCTGGCGAGCTTCCTTGCGATGAAGCTCGCGTTCCTGCGGAGCTGGGCGATGTCACCCTCCCTCTTGCTCTTGGCCACTTTCGCCCCCTTACGGTGCCGTGGGGAATTTTTGGGTTCCCTTCGTCGGGGGGAAATGAATGCTGCCGGGTAAGAGCGTCGGCGGTCGGGAATCTCCAAGATTCCAACCCCCTACCTCCCCTACCACTCGCGCGAGGCGATACCCAGCGGTTTCGTCGACGCTCGCTTTCCTCGGGCGCGGTTGCATCGGCAGTGCGACGGCCTGATATTGGACAGCTCATATTCGAGCTCGGGATGGCGCGAAACGTCGAGATAATGGTCCGGTTCGTACGCGTCTGGGGTCCCCGTGCGCGAGCTCAGGCCGAGCGAGTAGTCGATGCGCCTGCCGCAGATCCAGCAGCGGGCGCCGAGCTCCTTGTCACGGGCGAACGCCGCCCGGCGCACCCGCTCCCAGGCCGCCGACCCCCTCCGCCCCATGGCACCCCCCCCAGC
>NZ_LT635512.1:8955-19729 GCF_900120385.1 Olsenella phocaeensis
GCGGCCCCGCCTGCTTGCGCACCATACGTATATCACGCCATGGACCGCCGACGGCCGCCGAACGACGCCGATTGCCGCCGAAATGCGCCGACGGGCGCCGATTGCCGCCGACGGGCGCCGAACGACGCCGATATCTGCCGAAAGCTAATATTCGGGCGCGGTTATTCACGCTCCCAAGTCACGCAGATAATTACTTCTTATCTGCGCAGAGGGTGCTCTGGCAAGGACGAAAACCGCTGCCCACCTCGCCATATCCTGACGATGTACCCGAGGACGAGCGCCCACCCGCTGCCACGGTTCTGCCACACATGGCTTTGCGGGTGCGACAAGTCCCGGGGCGCGGGTATGATGACATCAGACGAACACGTTCGAGGGGAGGTACCGGCATGAGGGCACTGGACATCGCGAACGCATTGATCGTCAGGCACGGTACCGAGGACTATCTGACGAACATGAAGCTCAACAAGCTCGTCTACTTCGCCTATGCGGATGCCCTCCGCAGGGGCGTCAAGCTCTTTGCCGAGGGCGTGGAGGCATGGCCGTACGGCCCCGTCATCCCGTCCGTCTACCGGGCTTTCCAGACGAACGGTGGGAGGGCGGTCCTCTGCCCCGAAAGCATGACGATCCCGATGGATGCCGCCATGGCCGCCGACGAGACGTGGGAGCGCTACGGCGCGCTCACCGCCATCGACCTGATGAGCTTCAGCCACAGGGCAGGCGGAGCATGGGGCAGCTCCTATGACAGGGACGGAGCCCATTCGCTCATTACCGACGCCGACATTCTCGCTTCCCGCGATGGCGTCGAGACGCCGACCGGAAGCCCCACCCTCACCGATGCCATAGGGAGGGTTGGCTCCGACTGGGCAGGAGCCCTAGAGATACTCGCCGACAAGTGACCGAGGACTGGAACCGCCCCGTCGACCTTTCTCCCGAGATGGCCTCGGCCCTCGTCGAGGCCATCATGCAGATACACAGCGGCATCATCCATAGGAATGGATCACAATCTCTTGCCATCTCAGACAGTCCGGAGACACAGGGGGCGGTGGAGTCAGCCGTCACCGCATCGCTTTGTTCTCACTTCGGGCAGTACCCCTGCGATAGCTGCGTCGGCCAGATCGTCAAGCTGTCGACACTCATCGCGAAGGACCACTGCTTCCCAGACGGCAACAAGCGAACCGCCATCGTCGTGCTCATGGCCCTGATGAAGTTCTTCGTCGACGAGGACGCCACCGTCGACTGTTCTCAGGAGACCATGGCGGACATCGTCCAGCAGATTGCCAGCTGCGGCGAGGAAAAGTTGGACGCATACCAAAGGGCGCTCACCGCCTTCGTTCTTGACTGCCTGGTAATCGGCGGCGGTGAGCGGACCCCTAGTGGCGGAATCTACTATGCGAGCGGACTTTCGAGGTTCAGGGAGTGAGGGCTCCGCACCAGCCCCTCACTCCCACACCCCCTCGATCGCGAGCTCGTACCCGACGGCGTCTATGGAGTCGAGCGCAACGTTCGCCCGCGTCCTGACGGTCGAGGGGGCGAGCTTGAGCCTACGCGCCACGGTCTCCCAGGGCATGCCGTCGACGTAGTGCATGCAGAGGGCGTCGGCGTACTCGCCGTTCAGGAGGCGCCGGACCCCGCCCGTCCCGTCGGTGCCGTAGCAGATCACGAAGGCGAGGTCCACGAGCTCGTAGTCCTCCCTGAGGCGCGCCTCGTGCGCCGCCTCCCAGTCGATCCTGCTCTCGGTGGCGGACATGCCGCCTCCCACGGAGCCCGAGCGCCCACGGGCGGCGTAGGACTGGGCGCGCACTCCCTCCCTGGCGGACATCCCCTGCAGGCGCAGGGACAGCCGCCGGGCGTCCCTCGACGCCTCGGCGGCCGCCTCGAAGAGCTCGCGCGCGTCGCGGTAGAGCCCGGGGTCAGCGGACATGCCCCGACCACCTCCCCCGGGCCCGGTCCCAGGCGGACAGCGGCACCCACACCGGCGCGAGCACGACAGCCATGAGCAGCCCCACGAGCGCGCCCAGGCCCCAGCCCAGGTCCGAGCGGGTCACGAGGCATCATCGCCCAGGACGCGTGCGCCGCAGCTGGGGCAGAAGCGTATGGGGATGCAGCCCGTTGCGTCAGTCACGCATCCCATCCGTACGAACGCCCCGCAGCGTGAGCATCTTACCCAACCGTCCGCGGCCTCCAGGCTGCACGTGCGCACCTCCACGACGCGGGTCCCGTCCGACAGGCGCGTGGACCTCGCGGAGCGGAAGTAGCTGGCGTCGATTACCAGATCGCACTCCATGTGCGACATGTCGCCGACCACGGCCTCGCAGACGAACGTGCGTTCCTCACTCATCCACATCGCCCCCGTCCGGGTCTATGAGGTCGGCNTTCGTCGACGAGGACGCCACCGTCGACTGTTCTCAGGAGACCATGGCGGACATCGTCCAGCAGATTGCCAGCTGCGGCGAGGAAAAGTTGGACGCATACCAAAGGGCGCTCACCGCCTTCGTTCTTGACTGCCTGGTAATCGGCGGCGGTGAGCGGACCCCTAGTGGCGGAATCTACTATGCGAGCGGACTTTCGAGGTTCAGGGAGTGAGGGCTCCGCACCAGCCCCTCACTCCCACACCCCCTCGATCGCGAGCTCGTACCCGACGGCGTCTATGGAGTCGAGCGCAACGTTCGCCCGCGTCCTGACGGTCGAGGGGGCGAGCTTGAGCCTACGCGCCACGGTCTCCCAGGGCATGCCGTCGACGTAGTGCATGCAGAGGGCGTCGGCGTACTCGCCGTTCAGGAGGCGCCGGACCCCGCCCGTCCCGTCGGTGCCGTAGCAGATCACGAAGGCGAGGTCCACGAGCTCGTAGTCCTCCCTGAGGCGCGCCTCGTGCGCCGCCTCCCAGTCGATCCTGCTCTCGGTGGCGGACATGCCGCCTCCCACGGAGCCCGAGCGCCCACGGGCGGCGTAGGACTGGGCGCGCACTCCCTCCCTGGCGGACATCCCCTGCAGGCGCAGGGACAGCCGCCGGGCGTCCCTCGACGCCTCGGCGGCCGCCTCGAAGAGCTCGCGCGCGTCGCGGTAGAGCCCGGGGTCAGCGGACATGCCCCGACCACCTCCCCCGGGCCCGGTCCCAGGCGGACAGCGGCACCCACACCGGCGCGAGCACGACAGCCATGAGCAGCCCCACGAGCGCGCCCAGGCCCCAGCCCAGGTCCGAGCGGGTCACGAGGCATCATCGCCCAGGACGCGTGCGCCGCAGCTGGGGCAGAAGCGTATGGGGATGCAGCCCGTTGCGTCAGTCACGCATCCCATCCGTACGAACGCCCCGCAGCGTGAGCATCTTACCCAACCGTCCGCGGCCTCCAGGCTGCACGTGCGCACCTCCACGACGCGGGTCCCGTCCGACAGGCGCGTGGACCTCGCGGAGCGGAAGTAGCTGGCGTCGATTACCAGATCGCACTCCATGTGCGACATGTCGCCGACCACGGCCTCGCAGACGAACGTGCGTTCCTCACTCATCCACATCGCCCCCGTCCGGGTCTATGAGGTCGGCGAGGCGGATGAGCGTCTCGCTGTAGTCGTGGTACTCGAGCACTGGGAAGATTTCGTCCTGCAGCAAGTCTCTGAACTGCTCGGCATACCGCACCGGCTGTCCTGGATAATCGGCAAGAAGGCGTAGGTTCTCCGCCACCTCGCGGCGCTCGTCATCCGTAGGTCTCATACGGTTGCCCCCCTAAGCTGCTCCACGTACTCCCAGTCGATGTCCAGGTACTCCGCGTGGGAGCCGATGTACTCGTTCGCCTCGCTGGCGCTCATGCCGACGAACAGGTCGCCGGAAGCCCCCTCGAGGAGCCGGACGACGTACTGCTGCTCGCCGCTGATCGGCTCGTAATCGGTCGCGCTCATCGGTCCTCCTCTCGGAACGCGGAGCGCTCCTCGTCGGTGAAGTCCCCGAACCCCCCCGTGGCCCAGTTGCGTATCTCCCGCTCCACCTCCGCCTTGCGGGTAACGTAGCCCAGGGTCACGCCGTGCTCCATGGCGTAGGTGCGCAGCTCGCGCAGGGTCATGCCGTCAGTCGGTGTCATTCGTCCCCCTCGGCCAGTGCCTCGCTCGAGCCTGCCCGCGCCGCGCCCTGGCCGGTCGGCCCCCAGCCGCCNCCTCTTCCAGCGGACGGAGCCCACGGCCAGGCGGGCCCTGCCGCCCCCGTGGCCGTCCCTGGTCCGGGTGCCGTGCGTGGAGCGGAAGAGCGAGACCTGGTGGCGCGAGAGGGCGAACCCGAAGCGCTCGCGGAACTCCTCCGAGAGGAGGTCGGTCCTCTGCCCCCGGTCGTGCCCGAGCATCCAGGCCTCCATCTCGGGCTCCCGCGACCACCTCACCTCCCGCTCGGCCCTGCCGTCGTGGTTCGCGACGGGGCGCTTGGAGAGGCCCAGCCTGTGCGCCCTCATGTACACCGAGCGCACCGACGGCTCCCAGCCGAAGTCCCGCGCCTGTGCGATACTTGCCTGGACATGGGTCCCATCCCTTCTGTCGTTGCCCGCGCGTGTTGCAGCACGTCGCGGGCGCTCTACCTCTGGTTCTCGTCCATCCAGGCGTCCACCGCGTCGACCCTGATCAGGGTCCTGCGCTCCGAGCCCGGGGGCGTCACGAAGGCGAGCCTCCCCGCCCCCATCTCGTCGCGGATGGTGCTCGTGGGGACGCCCGTGTACCTGGCCGTGTCGGCCACCGTGTACGCCATCCGCGCGGGCAGCCCCGCCGCCCGCGCGAAGGCGAGCGCCCTGCTCCCGCAGGGGTAGGGGTTCTCCTCCATGCGCCGCCTGTAGCGGTCGACGCCCTCCTGGATGGTGCTCACCAGCTCCTCGAGCGGGTCGGCCGTCGTGACCGTCGCCATGTGCGCCACCTCCCTTCCTTTCCTAAGCTTCCGAACCGAGCGGGCGGGGCTGGCTAGCGCCCCAGGAACAGCCACCCGTACAGGAACCCGAGGCCCGCGAACAGCCACATGCACGCCATGGTTAGAATCTGGTCAGGCGACATCGGGCAGGTCACCCCCGGACGGGAGGAGCGAGGCGGCATGGCCGAGGAACTGAACTCCGAGGAGGAGGCCTNCGCCGCCTGTAGCGGTCGACGCCCTCCTGGATGGTGCTCACCAGCTCCTCGAGCGGGTCGGCCGTCGTGACCGTCGCCATGTGCGCCACCTCCCTTCCTTTCCTAAGCTTCCGAACCGAGCGGGCGGGGCTGGCTAGCGCCCCAGGAACAGCCACCCGTACAGGAACCCGAGGCCCGCGAACAGCCACATGCACGCCATGGTTAGAATCTGGTCAGGCGACATCGGGCAGGTCACCCCCGGACGGGAGGAGCGAGGCGGCATGGCCGAGGAACTGAACTCCGAGGAGGAGGCCTGGCTCCGCGAGCTCGTCGACGTGTACGAGCGGCACGAGAGCGTCGAGCACCACATCGACCACAGGCTCTACGAAGAGCTGAGCCGAATCGAGGAGACGCCGACGCAGCACAGCGACGGCATCGTCTTCATAGCCTCCAGGTGCTACGTCCACGAACCGGAGTACGAGGTCGTGAGAAGCCTCTGCGAGTCGCTCTCGGCGAAGGGGATGCTCGTCTCGCACGACTCCGAGCACTACGGCGACCTCACCCCGGACGGCAGGAACTACTTCAGGGAGAAGGAGCGCAGGGAGGCCGAGGCCGCGAGGGTCCGGGACGAGGAGCGCGCCTACTCCAGGAGGCAGGCCATGCTGGCCTGCCTGGCGAGCGCCGCCCTGTCCCTCGTCCTCAACTACGACAAGGTGCTCGGGCTGCTCTCCGCGCTCCGGGCCCTGCTGTCGGGCCCCGCGACGTAGGCGAGGGAGCCAACCCCGAGCTCGACCGCGTTCGCCTGCTCCCTCGGCACGACCTGCACGACGTAGGTGTAGCCCGTCCCGCGGAGCGCCCAGGACATCTCTCCCAGCTCCTCGAACTCCACGGGGTCGAACTCCTCCCGGTAGAGACCCAGCCTCCTCAGCTGCTGCACGAAGTACTTGCGCTTGAAGTACGTGATTCCGGACCTCGTGATACCGAACCCATCCGCCTTCCCTCCGGGCATGGGACATCCCTCCTTCTGTGGCGCACTTCTCCGACCGCGACAGCGCGCGGGCGAGCGCGAGGCCGTCTCTCATGTCCTCCTCCTCGTCCATGTCCCCTCCCCTCTCTCCCCCCCGCGGGGGATGGCGCGAACTAATGTGATGTTTAAAGCACTCTAAAGTTCAAAAAAATAGAGAAGCCACTCCTTGAAGATGCGCCGCCCATCCGAGTTGAACTCGCCGTTCAGTATCTTGAGTTCGTTGAGCGAGAACATCTCGGGATTGTCTTCTCTCAGCTTGTAAGGCGTGTAGCTCAACCCGATAGCTTTTCTTGCATCCTCGATGGTCAACCCACTTGCAAGGCGCGCCTTGGCAATTTGGGAAAGCTCTGTGACCATTTCTACCTCCTCTCGCTTTGTCGAGTGTAATGTTAAACAACACTTTACGCCATGTCTAGCGTGAATCTAAAATTCTTCTAGTGGCGTTAATTGTTATGTTGTGAAGTTACGAACTTATGAGGTGCGCTGTAATGAGTGTCATAGGGAACAACATCCGTGCTCTACGAACGCTCAGAGGAGAAGGACGCGAAATTACCCAGCAGGAGATTGCCGACATCGCCGGCGTCACCAGAGAGACCGTCAATAAATGGGAGTCTGGGACAATCGGCAACATCCGTGACAGCAACATCCAAAAGCTCAGAGACTACTTCCATCTGTCCATCGATGACCTCCGCTCCGAGAGCGCGGGCCTGGCGGCGCAGCTAAAGGGTTCCTTCCCCTCCTCCGCCCTCACCCCCGTCGCGTCGGAGGTTGCCTACGCGCCCCTCCTGGGGCGCGTCCACGCGGGGGACGCCCAGGAGCCCGACGTCCTGGACGACGAGGTGCCCGTCCCAGCCGAGGTGCTGGACGGCCATCCCCGCGCCTACTTCCTCGAGGTGGAGGGCCAGTGCATGAGCCGGGTCTACCCCGAGGGCTGCCACATCCTCATCGACCCCGACAGCGAGCCGACGAACGGCTCCATCGCCGTGGTGTCCATCGACGGGGCCGACTACGTCATGAGGAGGCTCTACCGGGGCGCGTCGACGCTCGTGCTCTCGCCCGACTCGTGGGACGAGGGCTACAAGGACATCGTCGTGAGGGACGGGGACGGCCACGAGGTCAGCTTCCACGGCTGCGTCGTGTGGTTCCAGGCGGCGAGGGAGATGGAGTAGGGACAGGTCCATGCCCAAATTCGGGCATGGATGGCAGACAGGAGGGCACATGTTCGACAGCATCACGTTCCTCGACGTCGAGACGCCGAACCGGCACAACGACAGCATCTGCTCCATTGGCCTCGTGACCACCGACCTCTCGGGGCGCGAGCTGGACCGCGCCTACACGCTGGTCAACCCGCAGGCCCGTTTCGACGACGTCAACATGAGAATCCACGGCATCTCCCCCGTTGACGTGAGCGACGCGCCGACCTTCGCCGAGGCGTGGAGCGACGTGATCTGGCCGCGCTTCGACGGCTCGCTGCTGGTCGCCCACAACGCCGCCTTCGATCTCTGCGTCATCTGGAAGGCAGCCGCCACGCTCGGAATCGGCGTCGACCACTTCGACTACGCCTGCACGCAGAGGATGGCGAGGAGCATCCTGCCGCCGCAGGGCGACTACAAGCTGGACCACCTGTGCGACACCCTGGGCGTGCGGATGGGGAGGCACCACGACGCGGCGGCGGACGCCGACGGGTGCATGGGGCTGTTCTGGTCCCTCCGCGAGATGGCCCAGGGAGACGTCTCCCCGTACGTCGACACGTACAGGGGACCCGGGGCGTCCTCGCGGGTCCCGCGCCCCCGCGGCTCCGCTGGGACGGGTCCCCGCCCAGGAAGGACGTACAGCCAGTCGACCAACGACATGCGCGACCTGATCAAGATCGTCGGAAGGGTCACGTCGGACGGCGACGTGTCGGTGGACGAGGCGGCTGCGCTCCTCTCGTGGATGCTCTCACGCGACAGCCTAGCGGGCGATCCGGTGGTGGCGAGGCTGATGGACGAGCTGCAGGAGGCGCTCGAGGACGGCGACATCTCCCTGCTGGAGTCCGACGAGCTCGTCGGCGAGCTGGACAGGCTCGCAAACCCGCTCGACGGTCACGCCGAGGCCGTCGAGTTCGACGGGAGGCTGTTCTGCCTGACCGGTGACTTCGAGCACGGCAGCAAGTCGGCCGTCACGGAGTACATCGAGTCGCGGGGAGGCACGGTAAAGACCGGGGTCACCAAGAAGTGCAGCTACGTGGTAATGGGGGGCTGCGGCAGCGAGGCCTACTCCCTCGGGAGCTATGGCACGAAGGTGAAGAAGGCGATGGAGCTGCAGGAGAAGGGCGTACCCGTGAAGGTCATCAACGAGTGCGATCTGTACCGCGACTAGACGATCGCAGGCGGCAGGCTCCTAGGAGGAAGCCATGAAGTTCGGCATGCGCAAGCCAAGTATGGCAGGCCATCAGCGAGGACCCGGAGAACGTCATCGACAAGTTGAAGGGGAAAACAAGAAGGTCGGAAGGCTGACCCCAGGAGCAAGGGAATTCTAAGCCATGGGGCCTACTCCCATTCGGGAACCCAGCTTTGATCCACCCAAGTCAGCCATCCGACCTTGCCTCTCACGAGGCAACCCAACTATATAACTCGATTGGGGCGAGGGCAACGGCCACCTGCGGAAGGACACGAGTCGCTTCGCCAGCGGCATCATGGGGGAAGGACTCCGGTTGTCTTGGCCATCTTTGACGGAGAGGGGAAGGGTAGGGAGTGGGCGACACAGAGGGCTGGGACAAGGAGCACAAGGACTGGTCCCAAATCAAGGACAAGCTGCTCTCCGCATATCTGAGCGCCTTCCTCCAGAAGGTCATGAGCGTGCCGCGGCATGGCATCCTCTATGTCGATGGGTTTGCCGGGCCGGGAACATACGATGACGGATCCCCTGGATCCCCTCTAGGAGGCTGGGTTCTAGCCTCGGCTTGATTCTGGCAGGGGGCGGCGAGGGGGCCGGGAGGAAGTCATGAGGCAGGTTAGCCGCTCGCGAACGTTTTCTGTGCGTTCTGTCGTTTCGGCGAACACCGCAAAAGTGGTGAGATTTAGCATCATGCTAACTTTGCAAGGGAATGAGAGATTATGAGGGACCGACGGAAGCCGACCTACGATCTCGTAGAAGTCAGGACGCTCGTGGGGCAGGGACGGGCGATGCTCTCCGGCCGCGCGAGAAGCTGGCCGCGGAACCACGGCTGGCTCGACATCGACGACCTGCTCGTGAGGGTGTTCGACGCGATGGGGCCCGAGAGCTTCTACAAGTCGGTCGAGCTCGAGAAGCGCCCGGGGACGTATGCGGACGTCTACAAGGGGATGGTCTGCGACGAGACCGAGTGGTACGTGAAGTTCTTCGTCGACGAGTGCGGGCAGGCGACGGTGCAGGTCTGGACCCTTTGCGAGAACGGCTCGATACACTGAGAAGGAGGAGGGGCGACATGATTTGCCCAGAGTGCGGCAGCGAGATGATGCCCTGCAACGACCCGCTCACCGAGGAGTTCAAGGGCGAGATGATCACCGTGAAGGGCCTCGAGTACCACCGGTGCCCCGAGTGCGGCGAGACGATGATGAGCGCCGGGATGGCGACGAGGCAGGCGAAGGACATGGCCCGCCAGTGGGCGGAGCTCAAAGGCCTCCTGTCGCCCGATGAGGTCAAGGAAATCCGAAAGGACCTCGGGCTCAACCAGGCGCAGTTCGAGCAGCTCGTCGGCGTCTCAAGGCCGACCGCCAGCCGATGGGAGAACGGGGCGTCGGTGCAGAGCAAGACGGCGGACCGCCTGATGAGGCTCCTGCGGTTCGACCGCAGGAACGCTGACGTACTGATGGAGCGATCCGAGATCAGGCCCGCAGCGAGCGTCACGTACAGCTTCAGCCCGAGGCCGAGGGACAGCGGGAAGACGTGGCCCGACAAGACGACCAAGAGAATCGTTGAGGTGGCGTGATGGAAGAGTCCGCGAGGTTCATTAGCGACATCGAGCTCATGGACGTCAGGATGCTGCATCTTGACGTCAGCGTAAGCCCAATCGCGCCCAAGGACGAATGCACTGTCACGATATCCGTCAACTTCCCTCTCATGAGCTTCTCCCGCGCCGACGGGGGGTCCCGCTGCGAGGAGAACCTCCGTCTCGTCCTCGACATCAAGGTCAACGAAAACTCCGGAGACGAGAGGGAGGTCATCTCTGCCGTAGCGGATGTAATCATCGCTGTCGGCGGCGAGTTCCCAGGGGTTGATGACGAAAGTGCCGAACATGCCCTGATTGCGGATGCGGCGGTCACGGCCTACGAGTTCGCGAGGGCGGCAATTCACGGGGTAACCAGCCAGTCGCCGGTACAGAGGTTCTACGTCCCCTCGACAGACCGCGAGGGCCTGCTCGCCGCAGCGCTCAGGAACATGAGCGAACAGGGGGAGGGCGCCGGCGCCGACTGACACAATAGGCCCCCTCGCGATCTTGGCGGAGGACGAGGGGGCCACGACCATCCAGGACAGGAGGTCGATGACATTATGGCACGACTGCGCAGCAGCTGGGGCAGCGTCTCCAGGCTGGGCCCAGGGCGCTACAGGCTCAGGTGGCCCGAGCGAGAGGGCAGGCGGACCGTCAGGCGCTCCAAGGTCATGCGCTGCACGAGGCGCGAGGCCGACGCCGAGCTCGCGCGGCTGAGGACGCTCCACGAG
>NZ_LT635513.1 GCF_900120385.1 Olsenella phocaeensis
TGGCGGGCGGCTCCGCCCTCATGGCACCGGACGACCTGAGGTCGCAGGCGACCGAGAGGACCCTGCGCGTCGCGTCCGGGACCCTGCGTCAGATGTCCGCCGGCCTCAGCCCCGAGAGCGCCATGGCCGTCTGCCAGCTGGTCCTTCCCGAGACCACGGCATCGGCCATAGCCATCAGCGACGACAGGCGGACCATCGCCTTCGTGGGCGACGACCTCTCGGGATTCAAGGTCGGTGCCCCCAACAGCGACCCCACCCGCGAGGTCCTGTCCAGCGGACACGTGCAGACCTTCACCAACCTCGACTGGGACGAATGGGCCGACATGGAGGTCGGGCTCTCGCGCGATGCCCGCGAGCAGGTGCTTCCCGTGGGCATCATCGCGCCGCTCGAGGTGGCGGGCCGACCCGTGGGGACCTTCAAGCTCTACTACCGCCACGGCCGGGACGTGGACCGCACCCAGCTCGCCATTGCGCGCGGCTTCGCGGAGCTCCTTTCTACGCAGCTCTCTGCCTACGAGCTCGACCGCCAGGCGGAGCTCACGGCACGTGCCGAGGTCAAGGCCCTGCAGGCCCAGATCAACCCGCACTTCCTCTTCAACGCGCTCAACACGATGGCGTCGCTCACGAGGACCGACCCCTCCCGCGCCCGCGAGCTCCTGCGCGAGTTCGCCGTCTTCTATCGTCGTACGCTCGAGAGCTCCGAGCAGCTTATCCCCCTCGAGGAGGAGCTGGAGCAGACCAGGCGCTACCTCAAGATAGAGAAGGCGCGCTTCGGCGACGACCGTATCGTCGAGACCGAGCGCGTCGAGCCCGGATGCGGTAAGGTGCGGGTTCCGGGCTTCCTCGTGCAGCCCATCGTGGAGAACGCGGTGCGCCACGCCATGAGCGACGAGGGACCGCTCCACATCGACGTGCAGGTTGTCTCGGACGGGGGAGACGTGCTCATCGCCGTCGCCGACGATGGCCTCGGCATGAGCGAGGAGGTCGCCAACGGACTGCTCGAGGCCAGCGCCGAGGGCAGGGGCATGTCCCAGAGCGACAAGGGGACCGGCATCGCCCTGCGCAACGTGGCCGAGCGCATCGAGCGCTTCTTCGGCATGGGGTCGGGGGTCGAGATCATGAGCCGTGAGGGTGCGGGCACCTGCGTCACGCTGCGGCTTGTGGGAGCCGCACCCACAGGGGGCGCGGGCTAGCGCCAACAGGCGTAAGATGGTGAATTGGGCCCTGACGTGGTCATTTTGGTATTCGTAGGCATTCGGTTACCGCCGCCGGCGGAAGAAAGTTGGCTGATTGCATGCTTAACGTTCTGATCGTAGACGACGAGGCTCCCGCCCGTTCCGAGCTCAGGTTCCTCCTGGACGAGACCGGGAGGGTCGAGTCCGTCGAGGAGGCGAGCAGCGCGCGCGAGGCCGTCGAGGCACTTGTGCGCAGCAAGGAGGGTGCCGAGCGCCATCCCGATGTGCTCTTCCTGGACATCTCGATGCCCAAGACCTCTGGCATGCAGCTCGCCGAGGCGCTGAGGAAGCTCAAGAACCCGCCTGCCGTGGTCTTCGTCACCGCATACAGCGAGTACGCGCTGGACGCCTTCAACGTCGACGCGGTCGACTACCTCATGAAGCCGGTCGAGACCGATCGCCTCTCCCAGGCCCTCGACAAGGTCGAGGCGCGCCTCAAGCCCGCTCCCAGCACCCGCGTCTCCATCGAGCGAATTCCGGTGGAGAAGGGCGGACGCAAGGTGCTGGTCCCCGTCGACCAGATTCGCTTCATCGAGGCGAAGGACGACTACTCCTGCATCTACACCGACGAGGACCGCTTCCTCTCGACCATCTCCCTGGCCAAGCTCGAGCAGAGGCTCGTGCCCCATGGCTTCTTCAGGGTGCATCGCGGCTACATCGTGAACCTCGACCACGTGGAGGACGTCGAGGTCATTTCCAGCGGAATCCTGCAGCTGGGCCTCAAGGGCATTCCCGAGAAGAAGATCCCCGTCTCGCGCCGCCGCGTGGTCGCGCTCAAGCGCGCCCTGGGCATCTAGGCCGCCGACAAGACGGACCCGACGGGAGTTCCATGCGCTACGACATAGTCTCTGACACCCACGGCCACCTCTCCGCAGAGTTGCTCCGGGCACTTGAGGGCGCTGACGTTATAGTGCACGCCGGTGACATGTGCTCGACGGCGGACGCGCGCCGCCTGGAGCGGATAGCCCCCCTGAAGCTCTGCAAGGGCAACAACGACTGGGGCTACGACTACGGCCCTTTCGTGGGCAACGTCACCCATTTCTTCGCCAGCGGCCTGCGCTGGCAGGTCTGCCACTACCAGGAGAGACTCGACCTCGAGGTCTGCGACGTCGCCATCTGCGGACACACGCACCGCCCCCTCCTGGAGCGAGACTCCCGCACGGGAGTCCTGGTCATGAACCCGGGGAGCCCCAGCCTGCCCCGTGGCGGCGGCCCGACCATGGGCAGAATCATCGCGGAGGACGGCAGACTGCTCAAGGCAGAGATCGTAGGCCTGTGAGCGATTCCGAGCCAGGATGAGGCGCACCTCTCGCCTGGAAGGGGCGAGAGGTACGAGCTTCCCGTTGCCGGCTGGGTGCCGGGGGCTATGGCTCTTGCGCCGCCCGACGCTCCGGCCCATGTCCCTCGGGCAGGAACATGGGCACGAAGATGCGGGTGTACGCGCAGAGCCAGGCGATGGACACGCAGAATCCGGCAATCACGTCCGATGCGTAATGGACGCCCAGATAGATGCGGCTCAGGCCGACGGCGACGATGACCAGCGAGAGCCCGCCCATGCAGAGGACCTTCACGAAGCGGTCCCCCTCGTAGCGCCAGACCATCCACACCAGGAGCCCGTAGAACGCCATCGCCACCATGGAGTGGCCGGAGGGGAAGCTATAGCCGGACTCCGCGATGAGCCGGTAGCCCTCGGGTCGGGGTCGCTGCACGAGCTCCTTGAGCACCAGGTTGAGCGCAAGCGCCAGAGCAAGGTTGACCGCGGCGCAGAGGCCGGGACGCCTTCCGGGGGCGAAGGCCTCAACGACCAGGAGCATGACGACGAGGACGACGGGAAGCGCGAGCTCGGATATGGACTGCATTATGGGAGTGAGCCACTCGCTCCTCATGTGGAGCACGACGAGGTAGTAGGCCCATCCGTCCAGGGCGAGGAGCCCGTCCTCGTGCACCTCCTCGAGCAGTGCGATGAAGCCCACCACGGCGAGGATGAGGACTATGGTCCAGAGGTTCTTGCGCACGAGGCGCCCGAAGAGGTCGAAGGTTTTACTGACGCGCTCGCCCATGTGGACCCTCCAGCCAGAGACAAAAAGAGACGGACGCGTGGGCGTCCGCCTCCAAGGGTATTACTTCGGGCTGCCAAGGGGCTGCCCTTCTCAAAAGGCCTAGAGGTTGGCGTTGAGCTCGCTCAGGAGGTCAGCCTTGGGCATGTTGCCCACCATGGTATGGGCGGGCTTCCCGTCCTTGAAGAGGATCAGGGTGGGGATGCTCACGATCTGGAAGCGCTGGGCGAGCTCGCCCTCGTCGTCGACATTGCACTTGTAGAGGACCATCTTGTCGGACAGCTCGTCGGCGACCTGTTCGACGACGGGACCCAGGGCGCGGCAGGGGCCGCACCAGGAGGCCCAGAAGTCCACCAGGACGGGCTTGTCGGAGTTGGCGAGGACAGAGTCGAACTCGGCGTTGGTGATAGCGTTGGCCATTGTTGTCTCTCCTTGTGTAGGGTGCCTTGCGGCGCTTGCTCTCTGGGCGGCTTATACCCCATAGCGGTGGCATGCCGGCAGTAGAATCGATAAGTGTGGAAACGGTGACGGAAGGCGGGCAATGAGGGGCGAGCGCGAGCTAAGACGGGATGCCTACCTGCGCAAGCAGCGCTTCGAGTTGGCATCCCTCGCCGAGCGCGACGTAAACATGTCCGGAAACGCCTTCTCGTCCTGCCTCTTTGTGAAGGGGTCCCTCTCAGGGGACGAGCTCGCCGGCGGGCCGCTCTTGGGTGGTGCGGACGGCGAGGCGCTGCGCGCG
>NZ_LT635514.1 GCF_900120385.1 Olsenella phocaeensis
GGGTTGCGCCGCCTCCGTCATCGGCATCGCGCGCAGCATCGGCTCGCGCCGCCGCGAGGAGGACGAGGAGGAGGACTAGCATCGTCGCCTACATCGCCGGCTTCCTCTCCGGCTTCGTGACGCTCGCCGCCTACGCCTGTTGTAGGGCGTCCGGCGCAGCGTCGCGGGCGGAGGAACGGGAGCGATAAGAAAGGGCCTTCCTTAGCAGGAAGGCCCTTCATGTTACGCGCCGTGATGCTATCTTGCGGCCGAATAGAAAATCGCTTATTGCACTCGCTTAAGGTTTATTTTGGCCCACGCGTCTTCCATCGGCATCGAGCGTTCTTTCCAGTTGCCATCAAACTCCGTTAGTCGTGAACGATGCAGATGATCGCGCTCGTCGTAGCAGGATATTCGAATCTCATCGAAGGAGATGCCTTGAACATTCTGCTCAAGCCTGCATGTAAAAAAGCAGTTCATCTTCTTTATGGATCTGGGCGGCACTACGAGAGAGTAAGACCCGTTCACATCGCCCAAGGCAAAGCTGTCTCTGGATTCAACCTTTCCATTATGCTTGTGCTCGTTATAGATGCCCTGCGTCTGTCTCATGCGCGATACTTCGACTCCACCCCGCCATAGAGAGAGCGAGACGTCTCGAACGACGCGGGTGACATTGCTAGTGTTTTGGCATTCAAGCTCCAGCGGGACAACGAACGTCATCTTTCCGTCTGCTGAGAAGAATCCCCAGTCTTGCAAGAACGATGAGTTTATACGGCCGTAGTAGCTTAGCTTCCCTTTGCGGTCGAGCACTCTCATCGCAATTTGAACGCCCAGACTGGATAGAAAGCCGATTAACCCGCCGATTAAAGTTCCGATATACGCATCCATAGCCGTTTTATGCCTCTGAAGTATTGTCCGCTAGCTTTTGCAGCTCCTTTGCGCACCTCTCTAGGTACTTGGCTGCCTTCGTCATTGATTTGACTGCCTTCCGGTTGCCCTCTTTGCCTTTTGCCTTCTCAGTGTCGATGTCCTCAAGGCACTTGTCGCGTGCTCGCTCGATTTGGTCCTTTGCACGGAGTATGAAGGAGCTTGTCGAGCTGCTGTCCTGAGGTAGCTGCTGGCAGACCGTGAGCAACTGTGCGCACTGGTTCAGAGCATATTGCTCTGCATGCTCGCCAAGACCGCTGATAAGTGCAGCACTGCCTGTGGTGGCCATGCCTAACAAAGCGCCTCCACCGGTAATTATCGCCGTGCCACCCGCCATTCCCAGGCCTCCTGCGGCAAGCGATCCGCCGCCGACGGCGGCAAGGCTCGCACTGGTGAGGGCCGCACCAGATAGCCCTGCAACCGCTTCTCCGGCAATCATGGGTGCAATGACCGGGGCAAGAATATTCGCGGTGCCTGCTGTTGCAACGCCAATCGCAACTGTGCCCACTGCAAAAATTGCCGTCTTGGTTCTGCTACCGGCAAGCAAGCTTGTAAAGCGCTTGTAGGCTTTCTTCACCTCATCGATCTTCTTCTTATCGATGACGCCTTGTGCATTGGGAAAATCCTTCCCTGCATAATCGTTCTCGTATTTGACGCCCTTCAGACGCTCTTTCCAGTCGTCATCGAAGGGATAGTACGGCTTGAAGAGCCAGAGCTCCATGGCGAGCAGCGTTTCCCACGAGGAAACGTCCTCATCGGACGCTTTCTGCATATCTTCTGCCGCACTCTCCTCGTCGAGGAAGTATGTTGCCGCATCGCAGCTCATCTGGTCTGCTTGCCTGGTCTTGAACTCTTCAAGCCAGGCGCTCTTCGCATCGCTTTGATCCCTATTCTTGGTAAGTTCGATGTCTTTCTTGACGGCGATTGCCTGGTAAGAGAACAGGAGGCGCGCCTCTCGGTCATTCAGCCTGAGCAGCTTGAAGTCCTCCGTAAACGCATTCATCTCCTTGGCGCGCTTATTGAGATAGTCCTTCAAGTCCTCGGCGATGTACTTAGAGTCGCTTGCGATGGCCACTGCCATTCGGGCAATTTCGACGAAATTCAGGTTGAGGAGTATCCCGCCTGCAAACCTCTTGGCATCGCCCTTGGATGCTAGAGCGGCCTTACCCACGGCAATTTCCAAGTTGGTGAGGACAAACACGGAGCTCGAGATAGTGAGCATGCGAGTAAGAGAGCGCTCGTTGGTCGGAATCACCCTCTTCACATCTATGCGCTCGAGGTCTTTCAATGAACGCACGTCGTTACGTGAGAGCTCGTCCTTCAGACGGCTCAGGAAGTAATATCCCCTGACGAGGCACTCGTTGGCTATGACTGATTTCGCCTGCGAGAGCACCTGGTCGGCAACTCCAAGCTCGGTTCTGAAGTCAATGCGGATGGGGTTGCCGTCCGTATCGCGAATCAACGTGCCGTTGAACAGCTTCGAGATCCATTTGGAGAAGGCGTTGTCTGCTCCCTCGTTCTTGAAGACTGGAAGTGCCGAGAGTTCTTTTAAGAACGAAAGAATTGGGCCGGGTATGCCAGTGCCCTCGCCCAATGCCCTGCTTGATCCCGCCATGTCGCTCACCAGGTGTCCCGCCCAGATGATCGCCCCGTAGAACACTTTCTCAGGGAAGGTCTTTCCTATGAGGGCGTCTGCTGGAAGGTCGAGTATCACGAACGCGCCGCTCGTATCGGTGCCATAGCCCTTGCCCGTGAATTGGGCAAGTATCGACATGAGAAGACCGACAGGTGAGGGGTGATGGGCGAAGTCCCTCAGGTGATGCTGGAGGCCACCGCCAAACTCGGGAGTCAGTTTGTCGCTTGCAAGGGGAAACATGTCCTCAAGGAAACGTATTGCGTCCTTCAGGTCTTTCCCGTCCGGCTTGAACCCTGAGCTCTTTGCGACATCGAAGACAAAGACTTCTGTCTTTTCTTTGCCCCATGCGTGAGCTTCGGACAGGTAGAACTGCTTTTGCCAGAAGATGTTGAGTACGCCTGAGAAAGCACCTATAGCCGCAGCGACGATGTAATCCGCTCGCTCTGCCTTATCGATACTCTCGTCGAACTCGATGCGGGTGGGCTCGCCTTGACCTTGAGCGCTGAAATCATCCGTTGCGCCAGGTGGAAGCGCTGGCAATTCCTCGAAGGAGAACTGAACTTCGGGCCTGTCTTCATCGTTAACGTGCATGGTGACTCCTGATGGACGCACTTTACTTCAGGAGAAATTATTGCACTTGTGATGTCCGGCTATACGTACTTCTAGGTAGGTGGATCCTCGCTGAGCCTGCCATCAGCATCTTCTTTATCGGCATCTGTCATCTCCGATAAATCCTCCATCAGCGCGTACGTCGCGGGGTCGAAGCCCATCAGGCGACAGATCTCGGCTTCAATATCGATTCCGTCCGCATGGTTGCCTACAAACATGCTGAGCGTGCGATGCGCCGAAATCGCTTGAGTAGGTAGCCCATCGGCAATGCGCGAGGCCCAGGCGAGGTGATTGCAGTCCACAAGGCCGTCTCCCACGCGCAGGAGCGCGAGCTCGCTGTCCACCGTCACCATGGAAATCTGCGGCACGTCCTCGCTGTCCGCGACGACGACGCAGAGCCCGTCGCGCCTACGGGCTATGGGGAGGCCCTCCGGCTCGGCGGGCGCGTCCTGCCCCGGTGCGGGGTACCAGCGCATGGAGAGGAGCAGCATGCCGCCCTCGCGCATGGCGCCGGAGAGGTCGAGCGACCAGTTGGTGACGATGTTTCCGCGATACACGCTCGCGTCGGTGAGGTTGGCGGTGTCGAACACGTCCATGCGCCCGTCCCGGCAGTAGGCCTTCACGATCATCGCTGGCTTTCCCTTCCTTCGTCGCGCTGGCGAGCGCGTTGGTGCTCGCTTGCGTGTTCCGGGGCGTTGTCATGCCGTGAGCTTGCACCTTGGGTGCGGGAGAAAGACTTCGACGGTCTTGGCGTATGGTGCCGCTCTATTCCGCCTTCCTTGAGAATGCCGAGGCCCCGCACGTAGGCAGCCATCTCGGAATTGCCCGCACCCTTGGCGGCGAGGTCCACCGCCGTGCGGATGCGGTTGCCCTTGAGCCATGCGAGCGCCTCGGAGAGCCTTTCGAGCTCTGAGAGGTCGCCGAGCTCCACGGCGGAGCGCACGAGCTCCGCGACCCTGCGCTCGCTCGCGTTCGCGAGATGTCCCGTCGCCTCCAGCGAGAAGCCGCGCATGAGCGACTCGCGCCCGTAGCCGAGCCCCAGGCTCTCTCCCGAGACGCGCCAGGTGGGATGCCCGGCGAGCGAGAACACCCAGTCGCGCCTTCTCGCCTTGGCGGAATTTTCCTCGACCTCCACGCCCAGGCCCTTGAGGAGCCCCCTGAACTCGTCCTCGCCCCTCGTGACGGAGCGCGCCACGCGGATGCGGGTGCGGATGTCCGCCACCCAGGAGTAGCCGCCCTTCTCGGCGATCTCGCGCTCCGCCCGGCGCACGTGCTCTGCCTGCGGCGTGCGGGGC
>NZ_LT635515.1 GCF_900120385.1 Olsenella phocaeensis
AGACGTAGGCGATGGCGCGCGCCGGCTGCCCGCTGGGCCGTTCCACCACGTCCTCGGCAAGCCCTGCCCTCGGCGGGTCCACCACGATCACGTCCGCATCGGAGTCCGGGAACTCGCGCCCTGCGTCCCCACCCACGGCGTCGACGTTGTCGAGCCCCGCTCGCTCGAGGTTGCGCCTGAGGTCGCGGACGGCGGGTCCGTATGACTCGACGGCGTCCACCCATGAGACGCGTCGCGCCAGGGGCAGGGTGAAGGTGCCCGCCCCGCAGTAGAGGTCCATGGCGACGTCGCCCTCGTCTGGGTCGAGCCCCTCCATCACGAGTTCGACCAGTCGCTCGGCGCCCTTGGTGTTGACCTGGAAGAAGGAGGGGGCGGAGAGGAGCATTGTCCCACCCGCGACCTGCTCGCCCCAGCAGCCCGCGCCCGAGAGCCGCTCCACGCCCGTCACGCGCCGGGCCTTCTTGGGACCCTTGGTGAGCACGCGCACGACTGAGCTCGCCCTTGTCGCCTCCTGCAACACCTTCGCGACTTGCGCCCGGGGGAAGGGGCCGGGCTCGGTCCACAGGGCAATCTCGACCTCGCGCGTGCGGCGGGAGGCCCTGATGCCCACACGGTCGATGTCGAGCCCGTGGGAGTGGGAGAGGTAGCTCAGCGCGCCGGCGACGGACTTGGTGAGCTTGGAGTGGCGGGCGTCGAGGAGGGGGCAGGAGTCGACCTTGACCACACCCGTCCCGGACCTGTCATGCATGCCGATCAGGCTGCGCCGTCCGTGACGCTCGAAGGCGAGCTCGACCTTGTTGCGGTACCCCCAGCGCTCGCCGGGGGACTCGCAGGGCGCGACCAGCGACTCAGCCCGAGCGGGGTCCATGTGGCCGATCCTCACCAGCGCGTCCACCGCGCTGGAGCGCTTCTGCTCCAGCTGGGCGCCCTCGGAGAGCCCCGCCCAGGGACAGCCGCCGCAGACCGGGACGAGGGGG
>NZ_LT635516.1 GCF_900120385.1 Olsenella phocaeensis
CGCGTCTATCGACATGCCGACAACGTCAAACGCGTCCCCCGAAACGGCGAAAGCGTCCGACGCGTCTGAGGCCACCGCGTTTGCCCAGTTGGCGCGATTGTCTCAGACGCGTTCGACGCTTTGGGGCAAGAAACGCACGCGTTGGGCGCTTCGGGATGCAACTATCACGCATTCGACGCTTTGGAGAGGGAACATCACTCGCTCGACATCGCTGACGACCCTCAAGAGCAAGAGCACCGCTCCCGATGCAAACCGACACGTGAGCCGAATAGGCCCCTTGATATTCTTAGGAGTTTTTACTTATATATGAAATAGAATGGAGGTGTGATGGCAGAGGGGTATGAGATCGTCGAACACGACATCGAATGCGGTATTTCGGTTCTCGTCCTACGTCCAGAGGGCAAGACCGACTTCCTCGCAAAAATGGCGAAAAAGCCGAAGCAACTGGAACGCTACAGGCTCATCGTCCAAACGGTCGAGAGGATCCAGTACGAAGAACCCGAGACGTACTACGGATCCCTCATCAGGTCGCTCGACAGCGAAATCTCGCTCGTGGAAATCAAGGTCGGTCACAAAGTCATAAGGATTATGGCATACGTGCACCGAACCTCCGGCCCATCGAGACTGGTGCTCCTATTCGACTTTAACGGGCACCAGGGCACGGGAAAGATTCCACCAAGCTTAATGGACAAGGCAAGGCACTTGGCACGTATTGCGCGAATGAATATGGAAGAAGACTAGCGAGGGGAGAAACTATGTCCATTGTGAAAGGAGAAAGCTTCTCTGAGGCAGTCGCCGGCACGAAGAGTCCAGCGGAAATCGAACTCGGCTACTTACTCGATTTATATGCTGCTGTCGGAAAGACGATGAAGGCCCGTGGCCTGAACCGGTCAGACGTTGCGCGTCTCATGGGAAAGAAGCCCAGTCAGGTGACACGTATTCTCTCCGGGGACGCGAACATCACCCTAAGAACCATGGCGGAACTTGATTGCGCGTTGGACCTGAACCTCGGGATTCGTCCCAAGGGAGACCGGGCAAGCGCCTCGTTCACGAGTGACCTGGCACAAGACACGGACAATGACCTCTGGAAAGAGACGGGCTACCTGAGGAGCACGAGGGCGATGGTCTCCGCAAGGAAGGAGGTGACGGCATGAGCGACTTCCTCTCCAAGGTGACAACGAAGTCCATATCTGTCCCGGAGTCGTCATTCAGAGTTTCGGAAGCCCCTGCAAGCCAGATGGGCCTCGTAGTAGACATCAGCAGTTTCGAAGGCGAACCGGAGCGCAACGAAGCTGATTCCGAAGTGCGAATGAGAATAGATCTGACCGTAAGGGCAAAGCTGATCAACTCCGAGGACGAGAACGACGTGAGACTTGATTCCCAGGTCTTGGTCTCCCTCGTCGTTTCGACAGAAGGTGGCAACGACCCCACAGAAACCAAGAGAGCGCTGAAAAGAAACGGCTTCTGGGTTGCCTACTCCCATGCGAGGACGTACCTATCGATACTTGCTGGCATGTCACCGAACAAGAACCTCATGCTCCCCGATGTTGACCCCGACGCCCTCCTCGAGGCGCTAGATGACGCGAATCCCAAGGAAGCGGATGATACCGGCGGACGAATGGATGATTAGTTCGAGGCGCACGGCGTCTGCGGGTATGTACGGGCTCGTGCGGCGTGACACGAGGCGAGTAACACGGGCGGGCGGCAGCCGAGTCCGACGCGCCTCTCGGCGTAGCGACGGCGTCCGACGCGTCTATCGACATGCCGACAACGTCAAACGCGTCCCCCGAAACGGCGAAAGCGTCCGACGCGTCTGAGGCCACCGCGTTTGCCCAGTTGGCGCGATTGTCTCAGACGCGTTCGACGCTTTGGGGCAAGAAACGCACGCGTTGGG
>NZ_LT635517.1:0-1149 GCF_900120385.1 Olsenella phocaeensis
GGCCTCGATGCGCCGCCCGTAGTCGTCCATGCGCTGCTCGACGCGCGCCAGCTCCCGGCTGTGGTCGGTGAGCTGTCGGCTCATGTCGCGCACGGTGTCGCGCGTCTCGCGCGCCATGTCGGTGATGTTCGCGAGCTGGTCGGTGACGACCTGCTGCTCGGCCGCCCTGGCCGCCTGCCTCTCGCGCTCCCCCATTCCGTCCCGGCGGATGGTGAGCGCGATCGTGGCGGCGGCGAAGACGACCGAGAGCAGCGCCACGAGCTGCTCGAACGTCAGTGGGCTCATCAATCCCCTTACGCGTCCGCGACGCACTTCCAGTAGCGCTCGTCGACGCCTGGCGCCCCGGGCTCCCACACGTTGTCGTCGATGGTCGACTCCCAGATCTTCCCGAGGTTCTCCGCCCTGTCGCCCCTCATGTAGGGCGACTCGTTCGTGGGCTGGACCCACTTGCCGACCTCGCCGGACTGCCCGGGGCTGACCCTGGTCACCAGGGCCGGGACCGCCGACGGGTCGGGCCACGCCCTCGAGTCGTAGTCCTGCAGCGCCCTGTAGAGCGTCTCGCCGACCCTGAAGCGCTCTCCCCTCCCGTACGTCCTCCCCTCCTCGAATCGCCCGTACGCGGACGGTATCAGTGCCGCCACGTCGTCGGGGAGCGCCTCTATCTCATCCCTGAGCCTCCTGGCGTCGTCCGAGAGGCCAAGCGCCCACGTCTGCCTGATCTCGGTGTCCGTCTCCTTCCAGCCCATCGTCGAGACGTAGCCCTCCGGCGCCTCGGGCTCGACGGACTCGATCACCGGCTTCCCCTCGCTCGGGACGGCGAGCGTCACCGTCCCGTCGCTCAGTACCCCGTAGAGCATGCGTGCCTCCCTAGTACCTGTATCCCTCGACCCGCACGACCGTGAGGTAGTCGGCGCTGTGGTCGCCCCCGACGCTGTAGCCCGACTTGCAGGGGATGTTCGCGTAGCCGCGCTGCGCCTGGCCCTGCACGGTCGCGAGGGTCACGCGCGTCCCGCTGATGGTCATGGCCTTGTACGACAGCTGCGCCCAGAGGTCCGTCGCGTTCTTGTACGTGCTCATGTAGAAGGTCTTGCCGTCGGGCCTGTAGAGCCTCACGGAGCCGTAGATGCCCGCGTTGTCGTGGTAGAGGAC
>NZ_LT635517.1:1250-2916 GCF_900120385.1 Olsenella phocaeensis
CGCAGACGACGCCGTGCTGCCTCACGCCCTCGTTGGACATGATGGCGTCGGCCGCGACGTGGAAGCCGCTGCCGAACTCGCCGTCCTCGACGCCGTCCAGTGTGAGCTGGACGGTCCTCTTGCCGTCCTGGTAGCTGGCGTAGGGCACGACGCAGGTCACGAGGTCCTCGGCCTCGGTCACGTCCGAGAACTGGGTGATGGTCTCGCCGAACTCGACCACCTGCGGGTTGTCCCCGCACCCCTCGGCGAGGAAGTCGACGTAGCGCCCCAGGCCGTCGTGGCCCGCCACGACCTGATAGCCGCCGGAGAGGACCTTGTCCTCTATCTCGGCCATGGTCTTGGGCCACTGGGTCGAGGAGCGCGTCACCTGCGTGTCCGGCAGCTCGTTCTTGCGCACGCGGAAGGCCTGGGTGCCGTCGCTGTGCCGGGAGTGCTCGTCCACGTAGAACGCCGCCACCTCGCGCAGGGACCTGGACGGGGTCACCTTCCACCCCTTGGACTCGTCCGCGTAGGTGCCGTAGGGCCGCACGAGGGAGTCGGAGAGGTAGGCGAGCTGCCCCTCGCAGGTGAGCCTCTCGGTGCCGTCGACGGAGGGCTTGACCGAGGTGATGCGGCCCCTGAAGACCTCCTCGCCGTCCTCCTCCAGCACGACCTCGCGGGACGGGTCGTAGCACTCGAAGGTGCCCGACAGGGGGTTCGTGGGCGGCACGTCGCAGGCGAGGCTGCCGGGCTCGCTGACGGTCAGCCTGCAGTCGCAGGAGGTCACGACGCGGTCGGGCAGCCTCGGGTCATGCAGGGTCTTGCCCGCGTAGCTGAGGCGGTACACCCTACGCCGTCCTCTTCCAGATGTACACGGAGAGGTAGGGCGGCAGCAGCTTGCCGGAGTAGTCCTCGCCCGCGACCACGACGCGGTCCCTGTAGCCGCCGGTCTGGGTGAGCCCGTAGCCCGCGGCCTCCTCGCCTGAGCGGTGGACGCCCATGGTCCTCTGGCCGCCCGTGGTGCCCGCCGCGAAGTCGGATCCCGCGCCGACGAGGAAGCGGCCCTCCACGCGCGCCCAGGTGCCGCCCAGGAAGGTCGACGGGTTCGTCGCGGCGGCGCTCATGTAGATCGAGCCGACGGGCCACATCCTGTCGATCCAGTCGAAGTTGGCCGCGAGGTCGGCGATGGTCTGCTGGACCTTGTCCGTGATGGCCGGCTTCACGAGCTTCATGCTCGCTGTCTTGGTGCTCATCTAGAGCTCCTTCCACTCGTACGCGAAGTAGACGTTGTACTCGCCGCCCGACGTGTCGAGCGGGAAGGCGAGCGAGTCCCAGCTGCGGTCCTCCACGTCCCACCAGGTTCCCATGCCCTGCCAGGCCGGGAACTCCTGCAGGGGCGAGGAGGCGGTGGCCATGGCGCACCACATGCCCAGGTGCGCGTCCCAGGAGTCGGCGAACCCCTGCCAGGCGTCGTCGCCCATCCCGGGCGTCGTGTCGATGGCCACGCGGTTGTCGCCGGGGCTGAGCCACATGTCGTCGAGGGTCCAGGAGCCGGGGCCCAGGGTCCACTCCCTGTCGCCGATGTCGAGGACGCACCTGCGCGAGACCTCGACCACCGGCTGCACGTGGGCGTCGCCGCACGGGAGGATGACCTCGATGCCCCCGGCGGCGTTGGCCGTGAAGACCC
>NZ_LT635518.1 GCF_900120385.1 Olsenella phocaeensis
CCTGGCAGCGGCTCCGCCGCCGCGGACGCCTCGACCCTCTCCGTCGCCGCGTCCCCCGCGCCTCACGCCAAGATCCTGACCGACTTCGCCGCCCCCAAGCTGGCGGAGCAGGGCCTGACGCTGGACGTGCGCGAGTACACTGACTACATCATTCCCAACCAGGTGGTGAGCTCCGGAGAGGTGGACTGCAACTACTTCCAGCACATCAACTACCTCAACAACTACAACGAGCAGAACGGCACCGACCTCGTGGGCGTCGCCGCCATCCACTACGAGCCCTTCGGCGTGTACGCGGGCAAGTCGAGTGACCTCAAGGCCATAGCCGACGGCGCCTCCATCGCCGTGCCCAACGACCCCACCAATGAGGGTCGTGCGTTCCTGCTCCTGCAGCAGGAGGGCCTGCTCACGTTGAGCGACCCCGAGAAGCTCGACGCGACGCCTCTCGACGTGGCCCAGAACCCCCACAACCTCAAGTTCGTCGAGGTGGAGGCAGCCGCCGTCGCGCGTCAGCTCCAGGACGTGGACTTCGCCGTCATCAACGGCAACTACGCCATCGAGGCCGGCCTGCACGTGGCTGACGCCGTGGCCATCGAGTCCGCGGAGAGCAAGGCCGTCGAGCAGTACGCCAACTACATCGTGACCAGGCCCCAGAAGAAGGACGACGAGTGCATCGCGAAGCTGGTCGCCGTGCTCACCTCCGACGACTTCAAGCAGTACCTCACCGACACCTACGGACAGGACGTCCTGCCCGCCAAGTAGCGCAGGTTGGTCGGCCCTCGTGCCGGCTGGGATGGGGAAGGGCTGCGGCTCCGTCTGGGGTCGCAGCCCTTTTGTGCTGCGGGTGCATCGGGAGCGGCGGTGCGTCGGGCGCAGCGAGTGCATCGGGAGCGGCGGTGCGTCGGGCCCGCGGATATCGTTCGGGGGCGTCGACTACGTCCGTCGCGTGGTCTTCGTGGCGTCACGCGAAAAAAATTGCGCACGGTAGCTCCGAATTGTGGAGATGACGGACGTTTGCCCAGGTCGCATTCGCCTGAAAGAAATCCAATGCGCAGTTTTTTGGCACGCAGATAGCCTCAAGGGCACTTCGCGCGCCGCCGTGAGGCCTAGAGGTTGGCCTCGAGTGCGGCGACGAGGAACTCCGTCGCCCCCGTCCCCGCTGCACCGTCGTAGTAGTCGATGAAGCGCGGGTCGGCGAGGTAGAGCCTGGCCAGTCCGCAGTGCGCCTCTGTGCTGTAGCTCTCCTCTCCCCAGTGGATCTTGATCCAGCGCTGGTGGAGCAGGCAGAGCTCCTGAGCCTTGGGGCCTCGCGGGTCACCGTCTGCCTTGGCCTCCGCCAGGAGCTCGATGATGCGCTTCTCGATCCGGTCCTTCTCGTTCCACTCCTCCTGCGAGAGCCCCATCAGGCGCTCGTTGGTCTGGTCGATCACGTCAGCCCCATAGCGCCTGCGCGCCTCGTCGCCGTAGCTGCTCTCGAATTCCTCGAGCCGACGCTGCTTGAGCTCCTCGAAGCCTTCCCTCGTGCCCATCCTGCTCACTCCCTCCAGCAGCTCCATGGCTGCCCTCGTGCGCGCGATGGCCTCCTTGACCTGGCGTTCCTGCGCGCGTAGTTCCTCGAGGTGCCGTGCGAGGAGTCCGACCGCGTCGGTGTCGCTGCCGTCGAGCAACTGCCTGATCTCGGCGAGTGGCATGCGACATGCCCGCATGGCGAGGATCTGCCTCAGGCGCTCCACGTCAGCGGGACCATAGCTGCGGTAGCCGTTGGGCATGCGTTTGGGTGCAGCAGGCCCACCTCCTCGTAATAGTGGAGCGTCCGTACGCTCGTGCCTGCGAGCTCCGCCAGCTGCTTTGTCGTGTACTTCTCCACTGTGGCACCTCCTTGGCACGAGCGTACGGCCTCACGTTACGTGGGGGTCAAGGACGATTCTGGCACGGGGTGGGGTTTGTCGTAGTTTCGTGCCGGATGCTTACGCTGACATCGGTCGTCCCATCACGTGCTGGAAAGACAGCAAATCTCACAGAATGCTGTCGATTCTTGCATTTGACCAGTTGCTGGGGAGGAAAGACAGCATTCTGACAGGAATGCCGTCGTTACGTGACCGGTGCTCAACGCGCACGCGAGTGGTGCCGGCGTGCGGCCGACGCGTCCGCTCGCGCCCCGGCGATCCATAGGCGCCACGAGGAGTTCAAAACTATTTTGAACTTGAGCCACTATTCCGGTTGTGTGAGTGCTATTCTCTCCCCTAAATTGAACTTCACACGACAAGAGAATTGAACAAGAGGAGGGACATGGCAGGAAAGACCGACGTCCAGGCGTTCTCAGCCCGCCTCGAGCAGGCGATGGCAGAGCGCGGGCTCAAGCAAGTCGACCTCATCCGCGCGGCGGAAGACAGGGGAGAGAAGCTCGGCAAGAGCCAACTGAGCCAGTACGTGAGCGGCAAGACCCTGCCGCGCTCGGCCTCCATGGTGCTGCTCGCGTCGCTCCTCGGCGTCGACGTCGACTGGCTCGCGCGGGGCAAGGGACGAGCTACGGGGGCCTTCGGGCCCGAAACGGCGGAGGTCGCATCCGCGGCGTCCAACGCATCCGCGGCGCGAGAGGCATCCACGACGCACGAGTCGTATGCGGCATCTGCGGCAACGTCGTCCCCCGCGACCTCCAGCCTCCAGACCGACCACAGCCATGCTGCCGGTGCGCAGCCTTCGAAGGGAAGCAAGATGCGCCAGTTCAAGAAGTCCAGCAAGCTTGACAACGTCCTCTACGACGTGCGCGGACCCGTGGTCGACGAGGCCAACCGCATGGAGGAGAGCGGCACCCACGTCCTCAAGCTCAACATCGGCAACCCGGCGCCCTTTGGCTTCAGGACGCCCGACGAGGTCGTCCACGACATGCGCCACCAGCTCACCGACTGCGAGGGCTACTCCGCGTCGCGTGGCCTCTTCGCGGCCCGCAAGGCCATCATGCAGTACTCGCAGATCAAGGGCCTGCCCAACGTCTCGGTGGACGACATCTATACCGGCAACGGCGTGAGCGAGCTGATCAACCTCTCGATGTCGGCGCTGCTCGACTCCGGCGACGAGATTCTGATTCCCAGCCCCGACTACCCCCTGTGGACGGCCTGCGCCACGCTGGCCGGCGGCACCGTGGTGCACTACCTCTGCGACGAGCAGAGCGACTGGTACCCCGACATGGCCGACATCCGCTCCAAGGTCACCGATCGCACCAAGGCCATCGTGATCATCAACCCCAACAACCCCACGGGCGCTCTGTACCCCCGCGAGGTCCTGCAAGAGATCGTCGACATCGCCCGCGAGCACCAGTTGATCATCTTCTCGGACGAGATCTACGACCGCCTGGTCATGGACGGCGGCGAGCACGTGAGCATCGCCTCGCTGGCGCCGGACCTCTTCTGCGTGACCTTCAGCGGGCTCTCGAAGTCCCACATGATCGCGGGCTACCGCATCGGCTGGATGGTGCTGAGCGGCAACAAGCACATGGCGGAGGACTACATGCTGGGCATCAACATGCTGTCCAACATGCGGCTCTGCTCCAACGTGCCGGCGCAGTCCATCGTGCAGACGGCGCTGTGGGGGCACCAGAGCGTGAACGACTACATCGTGCCGGGCGGGCGCATCTACGAGCAGAGGGAGTTCGTGTACAACGCGCTGTGCGACATGGACGGCGTCAGCGTGGTCAAGCCCAAGGCGGCCTTCTACATCTTCCCCCGGCTCGATCCCAAGAAGTTCAACATCCAGGACGACGAGCGCTTCGCCCTCGACCTGCTGCGAGACAAGAAGGTCCTGATCGTGCACGGCAAGGGCTTCAACTGGGAGACCCCGGGCTACTTCCGTATCGTCTACCTGCCGCGCATCGAGGTGCTCGAGGACGCCATGGTGAAGCTCAACGACTTCCTGAAGTACTACCGGCAGTAGGCAGACGAAAGAGAGAAGCCTTCGTTCTTTGCCGCGAGTGTCTCGAGCAGTTTTCTGCGCAACAAACCGCCCCGTGGGCCAGCCGGACCCACGGGGCGTCTGCGCGGCCAGGTCATCGTGCCGGCCTCGCGAGGTTTTTGGGCGGAAGCGCCTGCGACGCGCTAGAGGGGATACAGCCCCTGGGGGCGGATGCGCTGTGCGGAGCTGTCGCAGCGCTTGCTGTGGTTGGCCTCGGGCCCAGACTGGTTCTGCCTCCTGTGGCAGATGGCGTCGATGCCAGAGACGACCGCCGTGAGCAGCAGCACGGCGATGACCGTGAACAGGGAGTCGAAGACTAGAGCACCAGTGACCGACATGGCAACCCACCTTTCCCCGCTAGCGAGCCAACCGCTGACCAAGTTCGTTGTAACATGTTTCCGTACATATTTCAAGATTGTTACGTGATTTGTGTATTACCAGGTGAGAGTGGCGCTACGGCCTTTCACGAAAGATGGTAAAGCATCAAAAAAGTCTCTAAATGACCTGCATGCATTTTCTCGAACATGCAAGACGGCGACTAGATTTGCGACGCCATGCGAAGTCATGAGCAAAGTCGGTCAATAGTTGCGTGAAGCTGTGTGCCGCCTCCTTTGGGACGCTTTGTGTCGGCTTTGGCACCGGATGACCCGCCATCGTGCGCGATGTCGTATCCTGTTGCAAATCTATTCGCGAGCAGCGGGGGGGTCGCAGGTGAAGCTGCTGGAAGAGCGCATCAAGGCGGACGGTGTAGTAAAGAGCGACCAGGTGCTCAAGGTCGACTCGTTCCTGAACCACCAGATGGACATCGGGCTCTTCCGTCAGATGGCGCGCCAGTGGAGGCACGACTTCGACGGCGCGCCCATCAACAAGGTCCTCACCATCGAGGCGAGTGGCATCGCCATCGCCGCCATCGTGGCCGAGGAGTTCGGCGTGCCCGTGGTCTTCGCCAAGAAGAGCCAGAGCGTGAACCTGGACGGCACCGTGTACTCCACGCGCATCACCAGCTTCACCCACAAGCGCGAGTACGACGTGATCGTGTCCGCCAAGTTCCTGGGTCAGGACGACCACGTGCTGATTATCGACGACTTCATGGCCAACGGCTGCGCCATGGACGGCCTGGTAGAGATATGCGAGGCCGCGGGCGCCACTGTGGAGGGCATTGGCATCGCGGTGGAGAAGGGCTTCCAGCCAGGCGGCGACAGTCTGCGGGCCAAGGGCTACCGCGTCGACTCGCTGGCCATCGTGGAGTCGATGGACTCCGAGACGGGGGAGATTGCGTTCCGCGAGTAAGGCGAGACTATAAGGCAGAACGTACGACGCGGCTCCCGGGGGCCGCGCTTTTTTGTGGGGGAGACGATGGTATGAGATTGAGTTGATTCATAAGAATCTATGTCGGCTCTCCGTCTTCAGAGCTAACTGCGTCAATGGCGAGTAAGGGTCTTGACTCTTGTCTGAGCAAAGTCCAAATCGAATGACTTCTCTCAGGCGTGACTTCATGAGACGCAGATTGTTCACTCAAGTTCTCTTGGTACAAATGTGTTACATTAACAACACAATGCAATACATAAGAGAGGATTAAAACATGGCCAAGACAGCCACAATTAGCATGCGTGTAGATCCACAGGTGAAGACTAACGCTGAGTCCATCTTCTCGGACCTGGGCATGACCCTTACCGAGGCAATCAATGTGTTCCTCTGCAAGTCAGTCATGGAGGGCGGACTGCCGTTTGACGTACGCCAGCCTCGCTACAACACGGAAACAGAGGTGGCAATGGTCGAGGCTCGTGACATCATGAATGGGAAGGTGTCGGCCGACTCATACGATTCCGTTGCATCTATGTTTTCCGCGCTGGACGAGTAGGTACGAGCGATGTGGCTGAAGCTTGTATTTACGTCGCAGTTCAAAAAGGACTACAAGAAGGCAAAAAGACGTGGCTTAGATATGAGCGAGCTGCGGACCGTACTTGAAAGCTTGTCTAATGAAGAGACGCTTGAAAAACGATATCGTGACCATGCGCTTGTAGGTAGATACATTGGCTTCCGAGAATGCCATGTTCGGCCAGATTGGTTGCTTGTGTACTCCATTGATAGGGACGCGCTCATACTCGTTGCGGCACGGACTGGAACTCATTCGGATTTGTTTGACGAATAGCCGAGTTGTGCTTCGATGGTAAAGTCAAAACGTAGTGTTGTCGTTGCTTGCCCTTGGCTGCGACGTGGATTGAAACATGTTTGTTAGACGGGTTTCGCGTCAGAAAAAGCCTTGTGGCATGTATATCTGCCACAGGGCTTTTGCGTTTGGCGGCAATATGCTCCCGTTCAAGTCATTTTATTTACCCGACTAACTAACATGAAAGATATATTGCTACTATCGAAATGAAGCAAGATGGGCGGGGGGGGGTCGCATGACGAAGTACGCACACTCAGGTCTGCTGCCAGACAAGAGTGACTGGCAGACGCTGGAGGATCATCTCCACGAAGTCAGCCGTATGGCAGGAGAGTTTGCCGCACCGTTCGATGCAGGCCCTTGGGCAGAAGCTGCCGGTGCGCTCCACGATGCGGGCAAGGCGTATCCGGAGTTTCAGCTGCGTCTCGAGGGGAAGTACCCCGCCTTCGATCACTCGAGTGCGGGCGCCCGTCTCGCTCGCTTGGTGTATCCGAAAAACCAGATTAATGAGGGGAATCCCCTTGTACCTATAGTTTCTGGACACCATACCGGGCTGCAGAACAATTCGGAAGTCGAGGGAAGAATTCGGCTTGACAGCGAGACACACCCGGATGATGACCTTCGTGACGAATTCGCGGCATATGAAACGATGCTTCCACCAGAGGATATTTCGACGAGAAGGGCCCTGCTTCCATTGAGGCGTCCAGTCGATTGCAGACGCGAAGAACTCGCGACGTTCAATATGTTCACCATGGAAAGGCTTATCTTCAGCTCTCTCGTGGATGCGGACTGGCTTGATACAGAGCGTGTGAGAAGTCCGGAAAACTACGAAGTCCGCCTAGCAGCCAGGGAAGTGCAATGTACTGTTGAACAATTGCTTGAGCGTCTCGTAACTTATCGATCCGAGCGCTTCTCGGGTGCTCCAAACACTCCGGTTAACTCAGCTCGTGCAGAGATGCTTGAGCGTGCATGCCAGTTGGCGGATAGCCCCACCGGCATCTTCTTGCTTGACATGCCTACGGGGAGCGGAAAGACGCTTACGTCTCTTGAGTTCGCCTTGAGACATGCAAAAAAGAACCACCAGACACGCGTCGTCTATTCACATTTGTAAAACAGCAGGTAAATGGCTTGCATAACCGCTTCGCGTCCCTAATCGTCCCTATGCTCCCACACGGGCGTCCTCGCGTATGCCGCCGCCACGGCCTCGACGAGCTGCGCGGGACGCGGCCTCTCGTAGTGCCTGCCGGTCACCCCCGGCATGGCGTGGCCCATAAGGGACTCAATCACCGACTGGTCAAGGAGCAGCCTGTGGCGCGCTACCGTCTGCCACGACGGGCGCAGCGACTGGAACGACATGCGAGGAAGGCCAGAGGACCTCAGCGCAGCTCCGAACGCGTGTCTCGCGCGGCCCTTGCCAGGCGCTGGGCCGTCACCGGACAGCCACTCCATGCCGTTGCGCAGGCGTCCCGTGGCAATCTCCGCTAGCCTCTCGGCGGGGCTTCCGGCAATCACGGCAACCCTCACGCTCTGGCGCGTCTTGAGCGCACCGTCCGGCCCCATGTGCCCGTCCCTGTCGCCCGCAGTCCTCCGCACGCGCACGGTCGCCACCGGGACGCCGTCGCACTCGCCGAGCGTCACCTCGGAGCACCGCACTCCCAGGGCC
>NZ_LT635519.1 GCF_900120385.1 Olsenella phocaeensis
AGCGCGTTTCAATCCACGCGCCCCGTGCGGGGCGCGACGCTCCTAGAGCGCGGCGTCGCGGATGGCGATGGTGTTTCAATCCACGCGCCCCGTGCGGGGCGCGACCGCCGACGGCGTCGTACTCGGCCTTGGAGCTGGTGTTTCAATCCACGCGCCCCGTGCGGGGCGCGACCGGCACCGAGCGCGGCCTGCATGGCCGTGCTCTTGTTTCAATCCACGCGCCCCGTGCGGGGCGCGACCAGGTTCGACAGGCGGTCGCTCATGGTGTCGATGGTTTCAATCCACGCGCCCCGTGCGGGGCGCGACTCGCTGAAGAGCTGCGTCGCGGAGCCGGTGAACTTGTTTCAATCCACGCGCCCCGTGCGGGGCGCGACGGCCGCTCTCTACGGGACGAGCCGCGAGACGGTCGAGTTTCAATCCACGCGCCCCGTGCGGGGCGCGACTGACTCGGTGGTGGAGGGGGCGCTGATGCTCCCGTTTCAATCCACGCGCCCCGTGCGGGGCGCGACGAGCGTCGACGACGCCCTGGCGCTGATCATGGGAGGTTTCAATCCACGCGCCCCGTGCGGGGCGCGACGGTTTGCGAGGAGTGCTACCAGAGGGAGAGGGAGGTTTCAATCCACGCGCCCCGTGCGGGGCGCGACGCACCGGCAAGACCTTCTCCGCCTGCTCAGCGCTGTTTCAATCCACGCGCCCCGTGCGGGGCGCGACTGGTTGTGCCAGTTGTACATGAAGAGTTCTGGGTCGTTTCAATCCACGCGCCCCGTGCGGGGCGCGACCTTGGAGATGGACATGGGTTGACTCCTTCCGAGGGTTTCAATCCACGCGCCCCGTGCGGGGCGCGACGCGGAGCCGGTGAGGATTGACGCGCTCGAGCTCGAGTTTCAATCCACGCGCCCCGTGCGGGGCGCGACGGCTACGTCTGCGAGAGCTGGGAGACGCCGGACGGTTTCAATCCACGCGCCCCGTGCGGGGCGCGACACGCCGCAGGTGGACAACGGGGTCGACGGATACAAGTTTCAATCCACGCGCCCCGTGCGGGGCGCGACCACCCCTGCACGGGGGGGTGCGACACCTCCTTATGTTTCAATCCACGCGCCCCGTGCGGGGCGCGACCGTTCGCCCAGAACCTCGCGGAGAGGGTCAAGGAGGTTTCAATCCACGCGCCCCGTGCGGGGCGCGACGAGGTCGAGGAGGCCATCGCACGCGTCGAGGAGACGTTTCAATCCACGCGCCCCGTGCGGGGCGCGACCCGGAGGCAGGGGTTCGAGCCGGACGCGCAGAACAAGTTTCAATCCACGCGCCCCGTGCGGGGCGCGACTGTCAATTCATGCGCAGCCATGAATTATCTGCAAGCATACATTCCATTCTCAAGGAACGCCACCCACATACTGCATTTTCAAGACGATCAATCACGCGTATTGAAGACAGAAATGGCGCGAACCTCCCAGAGCTACTCCGGCACTACAGGTTCGCGCAGGCTATCGGATGGCTATATGCATAAAAGCCCTTCAGGGTTGTACGTTTCCTTGGCACCAAGATGCTCCACGCGGCTTTCCCAGCGTTTGCCAAGGTTGTAAAACCGCAAGCTATCCCTCTCCTTGTCGATTAGTCCAAATAGCTCATGCTTCATGCTCTCGTATTGCGCGGGATCCACGAGGCACTCAAAGACGGAATACTGCACCCTCTGCCCATATTGCGTACATACCTTTGCCACCCGGCGCAGCCGCGCAGAACCACCCGCATCGCTACTCGCCACGTCATACGTCACGAGAACATACATCGCTACCTCCAGAGAAAGGCCGGGTAGTCATCAAGATCACCACGCAAGAAGCGCGCGAACAATTGTGCTTGCACGAACGGTACAAGACCAAGGGGCATTTTCTCTTTCAAGAACGGGTGGACAATCTGCTCCTGCTTCCTTTGCTGCCACCAGCCAATCACTTTTTTCCGAGATCCATCTCGCAGGAGAAATCCTTGAGAGGATCCCTGGAAGTCGCTCTCCGACAGCTGCCTTCTGTTGAAGAGAGAAAATGCGAAGCGGTCAACGATGGGCGCTCGAAGCTCCTCGATGAGGTCGAGTGCGAGGCTTGCCCGACCTGGCCGACACGCATGCAGATACCCCATTTGTGGATCCAGTCCAACAGACTCGCAGGCAGAAATGAGCTCCCTGGTTAGCAGCGTGTAAAGAAATGAGAGCAGGGCATTGACCGGATCTTCCGGAGGACGCTTAGTGCGACCCCGGAAGTCTATGTCCTTGTTGCGCAGCGCCCCTCCCAGCACCGAGAAGTAAGCGTGGGCAGCATTTCCCTCCACACCCCTCAGCTCATCAAGGCTATTGCAAAGCGCGACATTCCTCTTGCTCTCCGCCAACTCATCGATGACCGCAGGGGCGTTCCCCTCCTTCATGTCGGGGTAGTCCCTCAAATAGTGCTGCAGGACGAGCCTCCCGTTATGCACCTTAGCCGTAACAAACCGCCTTGCCACATCGAGACAGGCGCCCTCGTCCATCGAACGGCGGTACTGTTCGCGTCGCAAGAGGATATTTCCCGACGTAGGACCACACACGCGAGCCTGGAAACGCCCGGTCTCGTCAAGAATGACAACTGTTACGCCATGCAGAGCACATGCGCCAAGAACCGAGGTGCTGCATCCCACGTGACCAAACAGCACCACTCCGTCCAACAGATGAAATGGCACGCTCATCGCTTTCTCATCACCAAGATACACTGCCAGCGCGTCATCTTTCTTGCGGAGATAGGCATCGGGATTTGTGAGATAGAGGGTATTAAGAAGCCTCTTCATACCAATGCCTCCTCGCCGTTTTGTGCCCAGTAGTCATGCACGGTCAAGCTACCAACCTCAGGCAAACACTCATTTACGAGCGAGCAACGTCTGCACCTCGTCCCCATTTCAGCGCGAGGAGTAATAGACGACGAGAAGAGCTCATGCATGCGAGCGGCAAGGGTCTCCACCCTATCGCGAAGCTCTTGCGTAATGTCAACTCTTTCCCGTCTCCGCGTTTCGCCGTAGAAAAGGGTACCTTCCGCTATGGAAACGCCAAGCATCTCCTCGAGACAGAGTGCCTGTGCTGTCACCTGCACGCAATCCCAGTCTTCCACCTTTGGCCTACCGACTTTGTACTCAACGGGGCGCACGAGGAGGCCTGCGTCACCAGTGCTACGCTCGACGATGTCGGCGATACCGTAAATGCCCAACCTTCGGTTAACGAGGCGGACGCCGCGCTCAGCCTTTATGTCGTCCGAACAGGAATATCCTGCGGCGTCCACTCGCTCATGAAAGTAATCACCGCGCAACGTATCTGCGCTGTCCTCCCAAATCTGTTCCAGGTGGATGAGCGCCCACTGGCGTTCGCAGAAGGCGAGGTGTTGAAGGCCCGAAAGAGCCAGCAGCTCGTCATCCTGGTATTGAGTCCTCGGAGACCCCATCGTCTCTCCCAAGGCCCTCTATGCCTGGGGCGGGATGTAGTCGAAGCTTCTCACCGTCACACCTGCTGGCAGGTTACCCTCGTCGACCGAAATCATGTAATCGGAGAAGTGACGCCCCGGACGCGAGGGGTTCGCATCCGCCCTCTCTGCCTTCACGAGATCGAACAGTCGGTGCGCAGGGGCATTTCCGAGCCTGCTCTCGTGCCTGAACACGATCAGCCTTCGGGAGGTCATGAGTCCGCGAGACGAGCTACGGTCGTTCTCGAACATATTCATGAGAGCCTCCCAGAGGAGGTTCAGGTCATCGTCGGAGAACCCGCTCTTCTCCGCGAGGGAAGCCGAGACAAAGCCCTCGAGACGATACAGGCCATAGGGCACGTACTCTTTGCGTCCCATAGTCTTTCCCTTGTCGGCATCCTTTGAATTGGTAACTGCCATGCGAGTGATGCTCATCTCGGCAGGCATGATGGGTTCGACGGATCGGGAGAAGCAAAGCTGCACGGGACCCCTTACCTGACCGCAGTTGACTTCGGTGGTCATTACCGCACCGAAGGTGCGAATATCATAGAAGTTGTCACACATGAACTTTGTGACCTTGACTTGGTCTTCCAAGTTCTTTGGCAGTTTCTTGGACTCCTGCTTAATGTCATTATTGATGTATGCTTCTTTGTTGCGATCGTTAAGCACGGCACCGTTCTGCACATAGATGCGATAGCCCGCAGTACCCTCACGCGTAAGGTCAACATAGTTGCGGACCTTACGCTTGAGGCACACGTCGGAGACGATGCCTATGCCGGTCTCGGCGTCGATGCGAGGCATGTTACCTGCGTCTGGATCTCCGTTGGGGTTGCCGTTCTCCACGTCAAAGTAAAAGACGAAGTCATAACGATTCTTGATCGCTTCCATGCTAGTCAATCCTCTCCGTCACATCGACTTTTGCTGTCTTGTCGCCTTTCTCAGACTTCTTGTAAAGCGCCTCGCGTTGCTGATAGAAACCAATGTAGAACTCCCCCTGGTCATCGTATGACAGGGTTTTTGGGAATCCGCTATCGTCGACTTTGGAGATGACCCTCTGGACGAGGACATCTATACGGCTACCCCATGAACTCTTGCTGATGTGGTGCTGCGCCAACTTCAAAAGCTGGGGAAACACCCGTGCTGGAGTAGTCGAAGCGGCGCCCATGTAGCGCTCGCGAATTCCCGCATTTATGTCGCCCACAGCGTCCACCTGCACCTTGTCCAGCAAGGCGAACAACCTGCCGAGGAGGTATCCTTGATTCTCATTCTCTTCATTAAGCGCCACGGTAAGTCTCCTTTCTGCGTCTTCCCTAACTACTTGGCCTGCATTGCGTGACTTTCGCAGGAGGTACGCTCGCAATATTGCCGCACGCCTCCCCATATCAAAGGTATTCCTGGAGCCATGGTCGGCCCTTGTGCGCAAGATAATTTCTTTTGCAAGAGAATCTGGGAATGCTGTCCCATCAAGCAGGGCCCTCACACAGGAAGTGATGAGCGACCTTGGCAGGTTCTTTGACTCAACCTGCACTGCAGCTTGTTCTAGGTATCTCTTGAGGGAACAAAGCCTTACCCCAACCATTTGGGTGTCACGAAGGAACAGTGAGACGTTGCGCTCAAGGTCACCGAAACTTCCGGTCTGATAAAAGCGGGCAGCGAGACGTGCCTGATATGGAGCGATTCCCATCACGTGGTACTTTGTGTCCGCCGGAACGTCTACGGGTGGAAGGCCATGGGTCATCTGCTGCAGTGCCTCCTGGACGGCATCCCTCACCTCGACGTTTTCACCCCTACCAGAGATGATGGCGTTAGAGCCCCCGATGCCGTCGCTGTCGAAAATAAACGAAAGGCAGGCGTCAGCTATCGAGTCGCTCGAATTGGTCCAAAAGCAGACGTAGTCATCACCCAGACGCATATGGTGAGAATCATCCTTGAGAACGTAGTTCAAGGCACCCCCTGCCTTCTCTGCCGCCTCCCGTGATATAGAACCCACCGTTGCGATCTTCTGTCCGTAGGAGCTAAAGGCGTCAGCATTGCAGGAAACCAGGGCAGCCCCGGCGCTCTGCGCACCAGCAAGACCGCTCACTTGAGGAAAGAGCTTCGCCCTTGGGACAACCTTCCCCAACACGAGGCAAGTACACTGTTCCGACTCTTGCTCCGCTGCCTCCGCATAACGGTCCCAAGCCGCGACGATGGCGGTACGCTCGTGCAGGAGGCTCCCGTCAGGGAGGAAACGGAAGACCAGATTCGACTTAAGGTTGGGGTTTTCTTTCTCATTCGAGCCTGGCCGCACGTCCTCACCCATGGCCTCCGCACACAGACGAGGGAGCATGCCCGCTCCATAATGCCTGAGCATGCTTAGGTAGGCCCGAGCGCCGTCGTCGTCGACTTCAGAGAGAACGTCTTTCGCAAGCTGCTCGTGCATCAAGCGGAGCTCCTCGCGAAACTTGTTCTTTCCGACGCCAAACACGTGCTGAGCGTCATCACAGAGAAATCCAGGCACGGGCTTCTGGCCCGACCTAGTGACATACGCCATCGGCACCACGAGCTTCGGAAGCTTTTGCCCTTCCGCTGCAAGCGGCACGCATGAGACGATTGTCCCATCCCGATCAAGGGTCAGCTCGTACCCAACACTCGTGCGGCACCATCGTCTGGGGGGAATTGCATCTGGATCGGTCTGTCGCTTGAGGTCAAAGAGGTCGCAAAGGTCTCTGAGCATCATGCGACCACCGCCGTACGCGCCGCGGCAACATCGATTACTCCACGATGCATAACGGCCCTATAGAACTGGGGCATTGGATCCTGACCTGTTTTATAGGAGAGGTCGTAGAGCATATAGCCGAGGTCGTGGCTCGCTTCACCCTCATAGTAGGAAGGCGGTAGCTCATCTTCCTCCCCCACGGCTTCAACTTCCGCAGGAAACTCCCCGCAGCCCAGGTAGGGCTGGTTAAAGCACTGTCCCAAACGTAGCCGCCTCAAGGCAATGTTGTAGTGCTTTGAGGCGGTGTCAGCCTCCCCCGCCCGTTCGGGCACCATTTCGAAGTGGGCATCCACGACGTAGTCAACATTCCTGAGGTAAAGGGTATTCCTTTGCTGGCGGTCCTCAACCACATTGACGCCAAGGGCCCCCGTACCAGACGTATAGGCCGCCTTCGCCGCTCTATACGAAACCTTTGACGCAACCTCATTACGACGGATTGTGTCAAAGGTTATGGGGTTAAGCACCTCAATGCGATCGATTATCCAGCGGATGGCTGGCTTCCAATAGACCGCTTCCAAGATTCCCCTTGCGGCAGAGGGAGTGATCACGTCGTAGCTCGTTCTCTCGACGTGCATCTCCGGCCGTGTAAAGCAGGCCCTTGGACCCTTTATCCGAACCCTTACGCCATATCCCATGTCGTATTTTTCCTCCCTTCATTGCCAAAGAGCTAAACAATCAGTGCCGAAAGATCAACGGTTTCCGGATCAAGCAGCCCCCTCTCTTCGTCATAGACAGGACGACTCCCATCGCGCATTTCCAGGACCGAGATCGGGAAACCATCGATTCGCCGAATCTGCCCTGCCTCCTGGAGCTTCTTATAACTCCAGGGTGCGACATTAATTGAGTGGCGCTGTATCTGGGGGAAGAAGTCGTATCCCCAGGCCTCATCGGACTCTATGCGCCCCAAAAGCCTCTCTCCCCCCTCACCCCATGGGACAAAAACGCCTATTTCCTCGTTGTCGATGAAACGATATCTCTCGGAAATCGTCTCGAAGGGATAGCTCCCATCAGAAAGGTATTTCTGCCAGTGGTCATCGACGATGCATCCGTAGATCGGCTTCCCATCAGCCCCATCAAGATTTCCGACCTGATGGCGCCTCTTGAAGTAGTAGGCAACGGACTGAGCACCGAATGGTTCCCAGCCCTCAAGTGCGGCAACTTTGAGCGTCTCCCTTCCTAGGGCCTTCACCTTCGCAAGCCAACTACGCGAGGGCCTCTGCATGCTTGCAAAGTCCTTGCATTCGAACACGACGACACGGCCGCGCCTTCCAAGCGCTCCTTCGCGGTTGCACCTACCGGCAGCCTGCAATATCGAATCGATGCCGGTAAGCTCCCTGAGCACAAGTGGAAAGTCGACATCCACACCCGCCTCTATCAGCTGGGTGGACACGAGGCGGCAGGGTTCCCCCACCCTCAGCCTATGCCGCACCTCCTCAAGCACTTGCGTCCTGTGCTCTGGCACCATGAGTGCGCTCAGATGGAGCACGCTGTCGGCGCATCCCAACCTCTCCCTAAGCGCATCAAAGACCTGAGCTGCGGCCCGGCGTGAGCTGACGACACAGAGCGCCTGATTGGCGGACGCGATCTCGTCGGCAAGACAATCGATGTCAATCGCCCCTTCGCCGCCGGACTCCTCAGAAACATGGGAGATGTCGAATTCGACGCGTCCGCCGAAGAGCTCAGCATGGCGCGTACGCTCGTCAATAATCGATTTGACCTGCGATCTGAAGGGCATGCACTCCTCAAGCCCGGGTTGCGTAGCGGTGCAAATGACCACGCTCACGTTCGCGATGCACACCAAGGACTCAAGCATCGCAAGAGTCGACTTGAGCAGCTCATCAGGGAGGTTCTGCGCCTCATCCAATACGATGACGCTGTTGGCGATGTTATGCACCTTGCGCGAGCGCGTGGTCCTATTTGAAAAGAGCGACTCAAATAGTTGAACATTCGTGGTCACTATTACGGGCGCAGACCAATTTTGAACAAGCATGCGCTCTTTTAGGCCAACATCGTCCTGCTGTACGCCGGCCGAATCCTTGCCCACCTCTGAAAAGCCGAAATCGTAGCTAGAGAAATGCTCGAGTACGTTTCCTCGGCCGAGCGCCTCCTTAAAGACTCGAGCGTTCTGTTCGACGATGCTCATGAAGGGTATCGCGTAGACGACGCGTTTTTAGCATCGTGCAGCAGCAAGAGCGACAAGGCCGAAATCCTGCGGATATACGAACGACAGAGACGGGCATAACGGCTCAAGCGGGCCATTAGGGACTCGTCTGGGACGCGGACCCGAAGTGCTTGTGCCATCGTTTTTGGTGAGCCGCAGAAGCTCGTCCCGCGACGGGAGACGATGCGTCCCACGGCATCGCGAGCGGCACCGTGGGACGCACCTTAACCGTCGGCCAGGCCTACTTGCCTAGAACCACCGAGCACCTGCGCTCGCCGTCGAACCACGTGACGTGGCCGACCTGGACGTTGCGGACGAGGTAGCGCTCGACCTGCTTGCGACTGCCGAACGACAGGCGCTTCAACACCTCGTGCCCGGTGCCGCCCGGCTTGCGCTTCCAGAGCGCGAGGTGCCATGAGAGGTCCTGGAACTCCTCGTGCAGGCAGCGCGGGCAGTGCCATCGCGTCTGGTGGAGCACGGTGTTCTCGTACACGCGGCGCATCTGCGCGTCGCAGTTCGGGCACAGCATCAGAGCTTCCCGTCGTTGATGGCCCGCTGCCAGGCGCGGCAGGACTCGTGGCCGAAGTACCCGTCCACGGCCACGTGGTATCCCAGCGAGCACAGGAGGCTCTGCACGGCCTTCGAGGTGTTGTATCCCCAGTACCCGTCAGCGACCACGCCAGCGCGGCGCTGGACGGCCCTCACGAGGTCAGAGCCTCCGTCCTCGCCGTAGCGCCACGAGGACGTCGCGCATGGCACGTTGAGCCTGTCGGAGCGGCTCTGGCCGCTGATGACGCCGTCCTGCGTGGTGCCGAACGCCTCCTGCGACTTGCGGATGGTGGCGGGGCCGAACCACCCGTCCACAGCGAGGCCAGACGCAGTGGACGGACCCTGCCCGTTGTAGCGCAGGCAGCAGTCCCACGGGTAGTCGTAGTAGTCGCGGTGGTTGGTCTCGTAGCCGTCCTGGTCGCCAGCCTGCCCGCCACGGACGCGGTGCCCGTCCTCGCCGCGAGACGCCTGGATGAGCGTGCCGTCGCCGCAGCTCAGGGCCACGTGATGCACGTCGTTGAGGAGCACGTCGCCGAGCCTCGGGCTTCCGTCGCTCGGCAGCCGCACCCACCCGCGAGCGCACAGCTCGTCGCTCATGTTGCCGGTGTAGGTCGCCCCGCCCACGTCGTAGCCGTGCTTGCGAAGCAGGCCGATGACGAAGCTCGAGCAGTCAACCTCGGTGCCCGTCTGGTAGCCGGACTCCTCCCAGGTCATGCGGTCGGCCTGGTCGTAGCCGAGGTTGCCCTCCTCCACCCACCAGATGCCATCGGACACGACCTCGGGGAGCGGGTCCGGCAGTCCCTCGGGCTTGCCGTCGCCAGCCGCCATGGCCTGCCACGTGTCGCGCGTGAGCGGCGAGAAGTTGCGGTCGGTCATCTCGTTTGACGAGGAGAACTGCCAGACGGCGTAGGAGTCCCACGGGGAGGTCCCGTAGAGGAACCCGGGGACGTCCCAGGAGTTGCGCATGTCTGGGTACCCGGCCACCCAGAGCGGGCACTCGGGATGGCAGGAGGCCACCTGTCCGATTGCGGACGCCTGCACGTAGACCATGGGCCAGACGCCGGTCTTGGCGTGGAACGCCTCGCAGAAGCGGCGGCACCAGGAATCGTCGCCCCAGGCGTCGTTCTGGTTCGACTCCCAGTCCAGGCACGGGACGGCCTTGCCGACCCACGCGGAGGCCACGGAGAGCAGGTGCTCGACCTCTGAGGCTGGGTCCTCGCCAGCCGCGTAGTGGTAGAAGCCGAGCAGCTTGCCGTCCGACTCGGCGCGCTCGATGGCCCGCGTGAAGTACGGGTTGACGTATCCGGTGCCCTGGGTCGCCTTGGCGATGAGGAAGTCGGACTCCCGGTAGGCTCCCTCGGTGTTGGACTTGAACGGCCAGAGGTCGTGGCTGCTGACGTCTATGCCAATCATCGGCTACTCCGCGTGGCGGGGCTTGGGGGACTCGTAGCCCATGGCCTGGACGGAGTCGGAGAGGCCCTCGGTGGTCGGGTCGTTCACGACGCCCAAGATTGCGAGGACCGCGAAGAGGGCATTCACGATTGCCGCGAGCTGCTGGTTGAGCACGGCGAAGTCCCATTCGTAGCCGAAGGGTGCCGCGCACACCTGCACGAGCAGGATGGTCGCGGGGATGAGCGTGAGCCAGAAGTTGCGGTTCTTGGCTCGTACCTTCCAGTTGGTCATGGTGGTTCCTCTCTACTCTGTGCCGCCTATGCGGCAGGACTCACAACGCTGCTCGACGCGCTCGATGCGGCGTTCAAGCTCGTTGCTTCGTGCGCTCTGCCTCTTCTCAAGCTCTCCCATCTGGATGTGGGTCTGGGCGATGCCCACCTGGTGCTCGTTGAGCTGCTTGCTCATGTCTCGCACCGTGTCGCGCGTCTCGCGGGCCATGTCCTCCACGTTGGTGAGCTTGTTGTCCGTGTTCTCCTGCGAGATGCCCTGCGCCCTTATGCGCTCGGCTTCGGCGAGCCTGTCCTTGCGCCGGTTGCCTGCGGCGACGAAGAACGCGAGTCCCAACGACGCGAGCGATGTGAGCTGCCCGAAGAAGTTGGGGTCCATCTCGAACCCGCTCATGCCGCAGGCCCTACCTTCTCCCAGACGGCCTCGGTCCCCTGGACGCCAGGCTCCCAGGTGTTCTTGCCAGCGAAGGTCGAGCGCCACATGAAGCCCTTGTGCGTGACGATGTTGCCGGGACCGTAGCCGCCGCTGCCGTCCTGAGGCTCCCACGGGCCGGGAGCGGTGCCGTCTTGGCCCGGAAGCACGCGCTCGTACAGCGCTGGCGTGTCGGCAGGCTCCCAGTCGGACTGGGACGTGTGCTCCTGGCGGACTCGGTACAGGCGCATGAAGCGCTGCAACCGCTTGCCCGTCGCGTACCTGACGCCAGGCTCCCACTCGTCGAAGAGCACGGTGGCCTTGACCGCCGTGTCATCGTCCAGCTTGTCCAGGTCAACGCCGATTGCCTTGACGGCGTCGGCTATGGCCACGACCTGCCGCTCCGGAGTGGACTCCGCAAGCTCGCGCTCGTGGCGGGCCTTGGCGACGAGTTCCGTGGCGTGTGCGATGACGTAGGCGGTGTTGGCGTCGGTGCCAGACACGCGGAACGACTCCGCACTGACCCCGTCGGTGGCCGTGACGTCCATGAAGCAGGCGTCGCTTCCAGGCTCGCCGCTGGTGGCCCAGCTGATTACCTCCATGAGAGTGCTCCCTTCCCTCGATGACGTGATGGTCATGCGATGGGGGGGAGCCTGAGTGCGGGGTTGCCTTCCACGAACGTGTGGGGCAGCGCTTGCGGCGTGACAAGCGCTGCCCCCGCTGGGTTCAACGCGTGGGCGCTGTGCATACGCAGCTAGCTGACTCGGAAGATGAACCGCGCCTCGATTCCGATGGCGCCGTTGTTCTGGACTCCGTCGTAGGCGGATGACTTCTTCATGACAACTCTCACGCTGCCGGGCTGGGCCGTGCATCCCGTCTCATTGAGCGTGGAGAACATGCCGTAGCCACTAGAGTCGCCGAACACGTACTTGTCGTTCTGCCGGAAACACCCGCCTCCGCCGACGAGCGAGACGGTGTTGCTCGGCGTGACGTCGAGCGGGACGCTGCAACACGCGAGCTTGCCGTCTCCCGTGACGAAGCCCGCGCCGTACCACATCACGGTCACGTCTCCCGGAGCCATGCCGCCGCTCCTCCACGTGACGGCCCATTGCGCGGACTTGGAGGGGCGCTGCCACAGCTCGGAACCCGACGGCACGAAGCGCACGAGGCACTGCGAGCCGTCTTCGTTGTTGAACCTGAGGTCAGCCGGGTAGTTGGACGATGCGTGCTCCATGCTCGCGCTCTCGACGCCGACGGTCCCCGGCACTTGCAGGCTGGCCCTCGCGGCAGACGCGGTCGGCGCTCCGGTCCCGCCG
>NZ_LT635520.1 GCF_900120385.1 Olsenella phocaeensis
CCCCGCAACGGCCCGACGGCACGCCCATCCCGCGCGCCCAGGCGAGAGGAGCCGCATGACCACGCTGTACATCGATGCGGACGCGTGTCCCGTGACGGCCGACGCTCTTGCCGTGGCGCGCAGGCGCGGCGTGCCCGTGGTAATCGCCGGCAACAGTACGCAGAACCTGGAGCGACATGTCAGGCGAGACGACCCCCGCGACGTCGCTCACGCCCGTCGCGGCTTCTGGGTGGACGTGCTCGCGGTCTCCGTCGGGGCGGACAGTGCGGACTTCGCCATTACGGAGCGCTTGGAGCCGGGGGACATTGTGGTGACCCAGGACATCGGCCTGGCGGCGATGGTCCTGGGCAGGGGCGCCGCCGCCATCGGGGTGCGCGGTCGCGTGTTCGACAGGGCGACCATAGACATGGAGCTCTTCATCCGGTACGAGGAGAAGAAGGTCCGCCGTGCGGGTGGCCGCACCAAGGGACCGGCGGCCTTCGCTTCGGAGGACCGTGCGCGCTTCCGCCACAACCTGGAGGGTCTGCTGGAGTAGGAAACCACATCCACGTTATCGTTGCGCGAAGCTCTCCAATGTCGCCTTCCTGGGAAGCATGTCTGCGATCAGATTCTCGGCGTCGTAGGCGAGCGCTTCGAACCCTGTTCGGGCCTGCCTTTCTCCCTCTTCGTCAATGCTTCGAGGAAGTGCATCGCACAGTTCCTTGGCAGTGCGGCGTAGGAGCTCTTCGCTGATGCCAAGCTCGTTCGCCAGTTCCACGAAGTCCTCGGGTATGACCTCGTCGATTATGCCGTGGCGTCCGATTCGCATCCCCATCTGCCTGCTGAAGCGATCGAAGAGCGTGGTCGGAACGATGTCATAGGCCGGAGCGAGCCTTGTCCATGCCCCCTCGTGCATGAGCGAGAGGTTTTTGAGGTGGTTGTCGCAGTTTCCTACCAGATAGTTGAGCAGCATGATGCGGGCAAGGCCCTGTATGTCCCTAAGCGGCTGAGAGGAGTGATTCCGCAGCAGGTGCGCTATGGCGCTCGCACTGCTTGGGTCAAGCTCCGCATACTTTGACCCGGGATAGATTCCCAGCGACTGGGCGAGGTCTTCTTGGTGGAGCCTTCGCACCGCCAGCCTTCCGTCCTCGAGGACCGTTGTCTGTCGATCAAACCGCTCGACGCAGATGGCGAGTCGGCCTCTTCCCAAGGCGATGAGCTCGACCTTGGGTACAATCGGCGAGGTATGGGCGTGAGTATTCGAGTTGTCGCGTGCTGAGGTCGATTTCTCCAACTACCAGGGTGCTCGATCCGCCATGGCGCAGAATCCGGAGCTTATTTCCATGTGTTGGCATGACTTACCCCCTCGTCCGCGCGAACAGGTCGATGCCGAGCATGCGGGCGACTTGGGTCACCTTGTCGAACTCCGAGCTGCCCTTGCCGCGCTCGAGCTTCGAGACGAAGGTGATTCCCACGCCCGAGCCCTCGGCGAGCTCGGCCTGGGTGAAGCCCTGCTCCTTGCGCGTGGACCTTATGAGGGCGCCGAGGTCCCTTGCGTTGGTGACGCGCGTCTCTGGCATCGCCGCTCCTCTCGAATGCGCTCGCATCAATTATAACGAAAGCTAATAGATTTTGTGCGTTCGCATCAATTCAGGCGAGAAGAGCTGAATTTAGTGCGTACGCATTGATTCTCGTCTGCCCAGACGACGATGTTCCCAGGAGTTCCAGGACGCCGCAACGCCTTTTCGTGCCACTTACGCATTCGTGCCATTCACGCCCTCGTGCGACTTGCGTTCCCGCTTGACTTCGGGCCGCGTCGCGCGCATACTCTCGTCCAGTAATTAGTCATTTGGATAAATATCAAAACGAGGAGGTAAGAGCCAATGGCGGGGGAGGCATTCAAGGCGCTCTCGGACCCGACGCGGCGGCGTATCCTAGAGCTCCTGCGTGCGGGTGACCTCAGCGCGGGGCAGATTGCCGAGCAGTTCGACATCTCGAAGCCCTCGATCAGCAACCACCTGGGCATCCTGCGCTCGGCGGGCCTGGTGAGCTCGGAGCGCCAGGGCCAGAGCATCGTCTATCACCTCAACATGACTGTGCTGCAAGAGGTCATGGAGTGGTTCTACTCGTTTGGAGAGAGGTAGGTCGCAATGGCGGTCAAGAGGCATTCGCGGCGCTTCGTCTATGTGCTGGCTGCGGTCGCGCTCGTCAACTTCGTGGCGCATCTGCTGGTGTATCCCAGCCTTCCGGAGCAGGTCCCCACGCACTGGGGGGCATCCGGCGCGGTCAACGGCTTTGGGCCCAGGTACATGGCGCTCATACTGGCGGCGCTGCCGTTCCTGTTTCTGCTGCTGTTCCGCGTGATACCGTCCATCGACCCACGTCGGGAGGGCTACGAGCGTTCCTGGGGCGTGTGGCGTGGCTTCGTCTGCGGGTTCAGCCTGTACATGATGGCGTTCAGCTGGGTCACCGAGGCGACGGTCTTCGGACTCATCCCCGAGGGGAGCGGCCTGGTCGGGAGCCTGACCTTCGCGGGGCTGGGCGTCCTGTTCGTGGCCCTGGGCAACTACATGCCGCGCGTGCGCCAGAACTACACCTTCGGTGTGAAGACCCCCTGGGCACTGGCGGACGAGCACAACTGGGACCGCACCCAGCGCATGGGCGGCATCGTCAGCGTGGTGTGGGGCGCGGCGATGCTCGCGTTGGCTCTGTTCGCGGGAGCGCTTGGCGGCGAGCTGCTCGTTGGTCTCCTCGTCGCGCTGATCCTGGGAGGCACGGCCTGGCTGTACCTGTACTCGTACCTGGTGTTCGTGGGGAGGCTGCGGTAGGGGAGACGGGCAGGGGAGAGGGTCCTGGTCGCGTTGACTGGCAACCACGTCGGAACCGAATCGTTCAGAACTCGCCTGAGAGCGCACGATCTTGAAATCTCGGGCGAGTTCTGAACGACGCCCTTGCCTGCGACCCCGCCCGGAGGAGTGGCGGGGCCAGCCCCACCTACTCCTCGGGCAGGCTCCTGATTACTCCCATGAAGTAGACGACGTGCCCCAACCAGACGACGCCCAGGACCATGCGGGCCCAGAGCGAGTGCATCATGACGAAGCCGATGCCCATGAGCAGCGTGACCATCGCCATGACGCGCAGCTTGGCGGCCCGCTTCATGCCCCTCTCCTGCACGTAGCTCCGGAGGTTCTTCTGATAGAAGCCCGTGCCCACGAACCAGTCGTGCAGCCTCTGCGAGCTGCGCGAGAAGCAGTAGAGGGTCACGAGGAAGAACGGGACGCTCGGCAGGATGGGTAGGACGACCCCCAGCGTCCCCAGGGCGAGCGTGACGCATCCGACGGCGATGTAGACGTACCTCATGGGTTCCCCTCTGCGTGTATGCCTTGGCTAACAAAACAGAAGCCTAGTGCATGCGCGTGAGTTCTCCAAATTTGCCTATGCGGGCGACGATACCGGGCGCCCTGGGTCTGTCCGGGCGTCGCTCGGGCACGGACCGGCGGTTCTCCGGCCTGTTGACATCGCGGGATGCGGTAACTTCGAGGGCAACCAGATAGAGATCACGGTGTAGTCGCGCCGCGATGGGTGAAGTTCGAATCGCCTGCGCATGCACGTTCGTCGTGGTCACATCCGCGCGGGCATGTCCGGCGCGCGACCTTGCGGACCCTGTTTCTCAGATGTTCCTGACTCCTCGACCAGAGCGCCTGCGCTATACATATGCTATCTTTGCTATACGAGCATTTGTCACAGTGCGAGGTGAGGTGGGAAGGTGGATGTCATGGTGGTCCAGATGAACACTCGCATTGACGCCTTGCTGAAGGAGCGAGGGGACAAGGTCCTCATGAAGGCTGGTCTCACGCCAACCAAGGCGGTCCGAGGCCTGTGGGAGCTCGCCGTGAGACATGAGGAGGAACCGGAGCTGCTGGCAGAGGTTCTTTCTGGTGCGAGCCTCCTGCCTCCCAAGACGGAGGGAAGTGCTTCTTCCGGTGTGGCTGACCGGCTTGCGGCGCTCCACGAAGGATGGGACATCGTTCGCAATTCGGGCCTCTCTGCCAGGGCGGTTGAGTTCTGCCTCTCTGATGCGACCCCGCTTGAGGAGCTACGCGAACGAGCGGCGCGGGAGCGGCTAGGCCATGCTGCCGGCCCGGATGCGGATGCGCCAAAGGTGTCGGAATAATGCAGCGACCCAGCAGGCTCCTCCTTGACATCAACGTTTGGATTAACAACTACCTGGGCAGTCGTCCTGGTCATGACGCGGCGCGAGACCTCATTACCTTTGCCCTCGAGCGCGAGCTGGAGCTGTACTTCTCCATCTCGTCAGCAGCAGACATCTTCTACCTGCTGAAGACCGAGTTCAAGATTTGCTCTCGCAGGGCGGACGGCGAGCTCACGGAATCTGCGGCGCTCGCGGCAACGAATGCGGCATGGGCGTGCGTCAGGAACATGCGTCAGCTCGCGATGCCGGTGGGGCTCGACGCATCTGACTGCTGGTATGCAGACAAGCTGCAGGTGGTGCACCCTGATTTCGAGGATGACCTCATCATGGCCGCAGCTCAGCGCATTCACGCGAGCTACCTCGTCACAGAGGACAAGGCGCTGATCCAGAACGCGGTGGTGCCCTGCGCCAGCCCGGACCGACTGCTTTCCCTGCTTCAGGCGCTGGAGGCATAGCCTCGGCAAAGCCTGCATGACGGCGGAGCAGTCCAATCCGTCCAAGCGCTCGGGCTTTGACGTGAACTTGCCGGATGGCATTTGTTGACACGAGGCTTTGGGCGAGAATGGATGCCCGCAGGCAAGCGAGAGGACTGGCCCCAAGGAGGACGCGCATGAACATGCCGCAGAAGATGTTCCACGACTTTGCGATGGGCATGGTCAAGGACGAGAGGCGCGACGATGCCGAGCGCCTGATGGAGGAGGGCTTCGCCCGCCAGGACGCGGGAACCTTCGACGCGGCCTACCTCGCCTCCGTGACGCCGACCTACCTGGACGTCGTGAAGGAGGACCAGGTGGAGAAGGTCAGGGCGGCAATCGCGAGCTACGCCGCGCGCCTCTAGGGGACCCCGCCAGGCAGACGAGGTCCCCTTGTCCAAGCCAGTGAATAAATCCGGGGCATATAGTTGCCGAACGCGGCAAGTCGCCCGCAATTGTTGCCCTAACATGTATTGCTGCCGGCCGCCGGACGGCGTCGGCGACATCATCCGCCATGACTGAATCGAGGATTGTCATGAAGCGTCTGCGTGCGATGCGTGAGCCTCTGAAGTACGTCCAGGGCAAGGGTGCCCTCCTGAAGTTCCAGGAGGAGATGGGCTACATGGGCAAGCGCTGGCTGTTCGTGTGCTCCAACAGCGGCTACAAGGCCTGCCACGACAAGATCGAGCAGAGCTTCGGCGACGCCGACGACTACCGTCGCTACGAGGTCTTCGGCGGCATCTCCAGCAAGGGCGAGATCGCCAAGATGCAGGCGATCGTCGAGGCAGACAACATCGACGCCGTGGTTGCCGTCGGCGGCGGCTCCGCAGTCGACACCGCCAAGGCGACCGCCTACTACTCCGGCAAGAAGGTCGTCATCATCCCGACCGTCGCCGCGACCGACGCGCCCTGCACCGGCCTCTCCGTCATCTACAACGACGACGGCAGCTTCGACAAGTACCTCTTCTATCCCGAGAACCCCGCCGCTGTCATGGTCGACACCCAGGTCATCGCCGACGCACCCGTGCGCTTCCTCGTGGCGGGCATGGGGGTCGACCC
>NZ_LT635521.1 GCF_900120385.1 Olsenella phocaeensis
TCGCCACACGCCGGCTCCTGCGGCATCCCGCAGGAGGGGCAGACCTCGTCCCCCTCGCCCACGAGCGCCCCGCAGTTGGGACACCAGCGGCCCTCCTGGCGCGGCATCGAGACCGTCATGCCGAGGTCGGCCCTGCAGGCGGGACAGACCGCCGAGCCGTCAGGCACGTTGGACCCGCAGTTGGGACAGATCATGGCGGAACTCCTTGGCTCTTCCGGGCGAGGCGGCCTACGAGAGGCTGTCGAGGACGTAGGGCAGTATGCCACCGGCAGTCATGAAGCGCGCCTCGAGCGGGGTGTCGACCCTCGCGACGCAGGAGAAGCGCAGCTCGCTGCCGTCCGCCCGACGCGCCACCACCTCGCAGTCGCGCTCGTTGGGGAGCCCCCGGGAGAAGTCGATCGCCTCGACGTCGAACGACTCGCTGCCGTCCAGGCCGAGCTCCGCGACGCCCTCCCCCTCATGGAACTGGAGGGGCAGCACGCCCATCTGCACCAGGTTGGAGCGGTGGATGCGCTCGAAGCTCTGCGCCAGCACCGCACGCACGCCCAGGAGGGCCGGACCCTTGCCCGCCCAGTCGCGGCTGGAGCCGGAGCCATAGAGCTTGCCTGCGAGGACGACCAGGGGCACGCCCTGGGCCCTGTAGTGGCAGGAGGCGTCGTATATGCTCTTGACCTCGCCGTCGAGCAGGTCGCGAGTCCAGCCTCCGCTCCTCCCGCCCGCGAGGGCGTTCCTCAGCCTGACGTTGGCGAAGGTCCCGCGCATCATGACCTCATGGTTGCCCCGACGGCTCCCGTAGCTGTTGAAGTCCTCGGGGGCCACGCCCCTCTCGCCCAGATAGCGGGCGGCGGGAGAATCCGGCGCGATGGAGCCGGCGGGAGAGATGTGGTCGGTGGTCACGAAGTCGCCGAGCAGGGCGAGGCAGCGCGCGCCCCTGATGGCGGGCGTGCCGCCGCGCTGGTCCGCGTCGAAGTAGGGGGCCCTCCGGACGTAGGTGGAGTCCGGGTCCCAGGGGAAGGTGTCGGGCGAGCCGGAGT
>NZ_LT635522.1:0-2233 GCF_900120385.1 Olsenella phocaeensis
GCCGCCCTCGTCCACCGTGGCCACGGCGAACTGGCTCGCGCCCGAGGCGTGCATGGCGCGGGCGCACTCGACCGCCCCATGCCCATAGGCGTCCGCCTTCACGGCGCACATCATCTGGACGCCCGGGCGCAGGAGCGCCTTGAAGGCCCGCGTGTTCTTGCGCACGGCGTTGAGGTCGACCTCCACCCAGGCCGCGCGCGTCTGTGGTTCCCTGCTCACTGCCATCTTCGCGACTCCTTTTGAGGCTAGTTCTTCTCGCCCATGCCCGTGACCGCCGCGTTGACCTGCTCGAGGAGGGCGTCCTCCGCCAAGCCGATCGCGTCGATGAGGTCGTGGGCCATGACGGCGTTGGCCCCCACGCGCTGCGCCGCGATGGAGCCGGCGTAGCCGTGGACCTCGCAGGCGTAGGCGGCGAGCACGGGAAGGTCGTCGGCCTCCACGTTGGAGCGGGCCAGGTAGGCGGCAATTATGCCGCCCAGGACGTCACCGGAGCCCGCCGTCGCCAGCGCGGCGGNCCGGCCTTCTTAGGCGGCCAGCCCTCGCCGACGACGGGCGCCAGTTCGGACGACCAGCAGCCCAGCTTGGCGTTGGGATCCGCATCCAAGGTGAGGTCGGCCGTAACGCCGGCCTTCCAGTTGCGCAGCGCGGCCACGGCGATCATCGCGCCGTTGTCCCCGCACACCACCATGGGCGGCACGGTCACGCGCACGCCACGCCGCGGGAGCTTCTTGCGGTACTCGGCCCTGAGCGCGGGGTTCGCCGCCACGCCACCACCCACGCAGAAGTCGCCCACTCCCGTCTCGCCCACCGCCGTGATGGCCTTCGACACCTGCACGTCGATGACCGCAGCCTCGAATGACGCCGCCAAGTCGGGCAGGTTGATGGGACGACCCACCTTGTTCTCCCCCTCGATGTAGGTGATGACCGCCGTCTTGAGCCCGCTCAACGAGAAGCGGTAGTCGTGGCTGTGCATCATGGCACGCGGGAAGTGGATGGCCTTCTTGTTGCCCTGCGCCCCGAGCTTCGAGATCACGGGCCCGCCGGGATAGCCCAACCCCAGCGCCTTGGCGACCTTGTCGAAGGCCTCCCCCACGGCGTCGTCGATCGTGGCTCCCAAGAGCTGGTAGTCCCCCCAGCCTCGCACGTGGACCAGCATGGTGTTGCCACCCGAGACCAGGCTCGCCACGAAGGGAGGCTGCAGGTCCGGGGTCTCGAAGAGGTTCGCCAGGAGGTGCCCCTCGAGGTGGTTCACCGGCGTGAGGGGCAGCCCCGCGGCAGCGCAGAGGCCCTTCGCGAAGGCGACCCCCACGACGAGGGCACCGACCAGGCCGGGCCCGGCCGTGACGCCCACGCAGGCGAGGTCGGACGGCGCCAGCGTATCGCAGCCAAAGTGCGCGCCAGCCTGTGCCATGACCTCCTCGAAGACGCCGACGATTGCCTCGACGTGCTTGCGACTCGCGATCTCGGGCACCACGCCGCCAAAGCGGGCGTGAAAGTCGACGGATGTCGCCACCACGTTGGCGCAGACCACGCCGTTGGAGCCGATGACGGCCATGGCCGTCTCGTCGCAGGATGACTCGATGGCCAGCACCAGGTCGCCCGCCTTGGCCAGCGCGTCGCGGGAGGCGACGCTGCGCTCGCCAGGCACGATGGGCCAGGGTCGGATGGAGGCGCTGGGCTGGGGTTGGTCCGCCACGAGCGACGCGTCCGCCCCAAGGGGCAGCTCGGCGCGCATCAGAAGCGCGTCGGCACCGGGGCCGTAGTAGCCCCGGCGGCGACCCGCCTCGACGAAGCCGAGACGCGCGTACAGCTCGCGGGCAGCGGCGTTGTCCTCCGCCACCTCCAGCGTCATGGCAGTGGCGTTGAGCATCTGTCCGTCATAGGCAACGCGGCCCAGCAGCCTGGACGCGATTCCCTCGCGGCGGCGCCCCTCGGCCACCACGATCTCCAGCAGCTCGAAGTCGGATCCCGCGAGGCTCGCCCCTGCGAACCCCACGAGCTCGCCCTGGTCGTGAGCCACCCACCAGCTGCGCTGGGGAGCGAAGAGCTCCTCGTAGAACATCTGGCGCGTCCAGGCGCTGTGGTCGCTCACCTGGTACGCGCCAGCCTCGAGCGCGGCGACGGCGTCGAGGTCGTTCACGGACATGGGCCGCAACTGCAGGTGACGCCCCGCGAGCGCGTCGGCGGTGCCGGTTACCCTCACGCTGGCGGGGGCCGCCAGCCCCCGGCGCTT
>NZ_LT635522.1:2334-8460 GCF_900120385.1 Olsenella phocaeensis
CCAATGCGCACGCCGGTGAACGAGCCGGGGCCGCGGCCCACCAGCACGGAAGTGACGTCGCCCATGGAGAGTCCGGCACGCGCCAGCACGTCGAGCGCCGTCGTGGTGAGCTCGACGTTGGCGCGACGGCGGCAGAGATGGTCGCCAGAGGCGAGGAGCTCCATCGAACCATCGGCAGCGACGCGCGCGACTGCGCAGGCCAGCATGTCGGTGGAGCTGTCGAGGGCAAGCACGATCTGGGAGCTGGGACCACCCTGGGCCATGGGACATCACCCGCAATCCGTCGGCCGCGCACGCCGCGGTCGGCTCTTGGCTTTTGCAAAACGCGCACAGTGTAGCGCTACGAGGGAGCGGGCGCAGACACAGGCCACGCCAGCCGCCGTCGGCACATGCGCGGGCAAGCCCACCGCACCGCGGCAAGGGCTCCGTCCGGCCTAGGCCTCCTGGGTCCTCTCGTCCGCATGGGCGTCCACGGCAGCGTCGAGCGCACGGACCAGCTCCCGCCCGCGCCCGTCGTGCGCCACGAAGCGGATGGAGCGCCTCGGCTCCTCCCCCGCCTGGGCCTCGTCGTCCCTGCGCGAGATGAACACGTCCACGCGCTCCGGGCCGATCTGCCCCAGGAACTGTTCGCCCCACTCGATGAGGCAGGGCCCGTCAACGCCCATGGCGTCATAGAGGCCGATGTCCTCGAGCTGGTCGGGGTTGTCCAGGCGATAAAGGTCGAAGTGATAGAGCGGCATGCGTCCCCCGCCATAGACCATCTCGATGGTGAAGGTGGGGCTGGTCACGTCGTCCTTGATTCCCAGGCCGGAGGCGACCCCTTTGGTGAGCTGGGTCTTCCCCGCGCCGAGGTCGCCCGTCAGGACGAGGACGTCGGTGGGTTCGAGCAGGGCGCCCAGCAGTTCGCCCAGGGCGATGGTCTCTTCCTGCGAGGCGGAGTCGAACTCGCCCTCCCCCACGCGCCTGCAGGGCCTACTCATGCGCGGCCTCCTCGACCGGGTGCTCGCGCAGCCACTCGCCCACCATGCGCAGGTCGTTCTCGAGCAGGGGCTGCCAGTCGGAATGGTAGATGCAGGCAGCGGGATGGAAGGTGGGCATCACCACGAAGTGGCCCGTCTGGTGGAAGCGGCCACGCAGCTTGGTCACGCCCAGCTCGGTCCTCAGCACCCATTGCGAGGCGAAGTTGCCCAGGCAGACGATGACGTCGGGCCAGACGGAGCGCACCTGCTCGCGCAGGAAGGGCGAGCAGGCCGCGATCTCTTCCGGACGCGGGTTGCGGTTCGAGGGCGGGCGGCACTTCACCACGTTGGCGATGTAGATCTGGTCGCGGGTGAGGCCGGCGAGCGAGAGGAGCGCGTCGAGCTTCTTGCCGGCGGCACCCACGAAGGGCTCGCCCTGCAGGTCCTCGTTCCTTCCGGGCCCCTCGCCGATGAACATGACGCGGGCGCGGGGATTGCCCACGCCAAACACGAGCTTGTTGCGCGTCTCTCCCAGGGGGCAGAGGTGGCAGTCGCCCAGGGTGGCACGGACCTCCTCGAGGGTCACCTCACGGGGACGCTGGTTCTGGTGTCCTGGAATCTGAAGCATGGCATCGCCTTCCTAGACGAACACTTTTTCGAGGCGCATGCCAAAGTCGCAGGTTACCTCGTAGTTGATGGTCCCACGGCGTCGGGCCATCTCGTCCGCCGTGATCTCCTCGTCGCCGTCGACGCCCATGACCGTGACCAGGTCGCCGCGCTCCACGGGCTCGACAGGCCGGTATGCGCGCGCGTCGTTGACGTCCACGGCGAACATGAACTGGTCCATGCAGATGCGACCCACCTGGCGGGCACGCTGCCCGCGCACCAGGACGTCCATGTTGTTGGAGAGACTGCGAGAGAGGCCGTCCGCATACCCGATGGGCACCGTGGCGATCTGGATGCTGGGCTTGGGCACGCGGTAGGTGAGCCCATAGCCCACGCCCTCGCCCACGGCGGGACGCGCCACGCGGGTCACGCGGGCGCGCACGCTCATGGCGGGGACGAGCTGGATGCGGGGGACCGTGGTGTCTGCGGGGTGCAGGCCATAGAGGCCGATGCCCACACGGCACATGTCGTTGTGGAGCTCGGGATGGAGGACCGTCCCCGGCGTGTTGTCGCAGTGCACCAGGCCGCAGTCCAGGCCGGCGTCGCGCAGGGCGCCCACCGTGTCCATGAAGCGCGTGCTCTGCTGGCGGAAGTCCCAGTCGCCCACCACGTCGGCGGTGGCGAAGTGGGTGAAGGTGCCCGCACACTCGATGCCACGATGGAAGTCGATCATGCGGCGGAACTCCACCGCGTCCTCCGGCATCACGCCGATGCGGCTCATGCCGGTGTCTATCGCCAGGTGGTACTTGCCGACCTTGTCCAGCGCCACGGCACGCNCACGAGGTCCGGCAGGGCTTCGAGGTTGTCGAAGTGCCGACGCACCTCGTCGAGGTCCATGGACCCGTTGGCGAGCGCGAGCCTCAGGGCGAGGAGCGCCGCCGCGACCATCTGCGCCGTGTAGGCCTTGGTCGAGCAGACGCAGATCTCTGGCCCGGCCTGCACGTAGAGGGTCCCGTCGCTCTCGCGCGCGGCGCTAGACCCCAGGACGTTGGTGATCGCGAAGACCTTGCAGCCCAAGGCCCTCATGCGACGAGCGGCGGTGAGGGTGTCGGCCGTCTCCCCCGACTGGGTGATGACCACGCAGAGCGTGCGGTCGCTCACGAGCGGGTCCTTGTAGTTGAGCTCCGAGGCGTACTCGCAGAAGACGGGGACGTGCGCCCAGTCCTCGATCATGCTCCGGGCGATGAGCCCCACGTGGTAGGAGGTGCCGCAGGCGACGACGTACACGCGGTCTATGCCTGCGAGCTCCTCGGAGGTCATGCTGAGCTCGTCGAGCTCGATGCCGTGCTCGCCCAGGCGGCCCTTGAGGAGGCGCTCGATGGCCTCGGGCTGCTCGCTTATCTCCTTTGCCATGAAGTCGGCGTGTCCGCCCAAGGTGGCGGCGGAGGCGTCCCAGTCGATCCTGAGCGTGCTGGGATGGGCCACCAGCTCGCCCTCGTCGTCGAAGACCTCGACCGTCCCGTCCGCGCGCAGGAGGGCGAACTGGTCATCCTCGAGCTGGATGACGTCGGATGACACGGGCGAGAGGGGCATCACGTCCGACGCCGCGTAGGCGCCGTCTTCCGTCGAGGCGAGCACGAGCGGCGAGCCCTTGCGGGCCACGACCAGCTGGCCAGGGACGTCGGAGCACTCCACGACCAGGGCCCAGGAGCCCTGGAGGCGGCGGCACGCGTAGCGCACGGCGCGCAGCAAATCACCCTTGGCGGGGCCCTTCCAGGCGTCCTCCACCAGGTGCGCCACGACCTCGGAGTCGGTGTCGCTCGCAAACTGGTGTCCCGCGAGCCGGAGCTGCGAGCGGAGCTCCCGGAAGTTCTCGATGATGCCGTTGTGGACGATGGCGATGCGCCCGTCGCAGTCGAGGTGCGGATGGGCGTTGCGGTCGGTGGGGGCACCGTGGGTCGCCCAACGCGTGTGGGCGATGCCGGTGGTGCCCGTGAGGTTGGCCGTCCTACAGCGCTCGACCAGAGTGGCCACGCGCCCGGCGCACTTCACGCCATGGAGCTCGCCGTCGGACGCCATCACGTCGATGCCGGCGGAATCGTAGCCACGGTACTCGAGGGCGGCAAGACCCGAGAGAAGGAACTCGGCAGCCTGCCTTCGTCCCGTGTAGCCGACGATTCCGCACATGTGACACCTCCGATTGCGTTGCGTTTCCGTGCTGTCTGCCTGTGCTGACTGGCAATTCTACCAGCATGCGGCACAAGCCCCTCCCGCACCAACAAATCCAGGCGAGAGGGGCACGGCCACGGGCCCGCCAGGCGGGTCCCTGGCGCAGATATCTGGGCTAGGCCTTGAAGGGCTCCAAGGCCTTGAGCACGATGTCGTCCGCCTGGCGGCAGAGCGCGTCCTCGGGCGCCTCGGCGAGCACGCGCACCAGGGGCTCGGTGCCGCTTGCGCGCACGAGCACGCGACCGTTGCCCTCCAGGAAGCGCTCGGCCTCGGCCACCGCGGCCTTGACCTCGGGCGAGCCCATGGCGGCCTCCTTGTCGCTCACGCGCACGTTGACCAGGAGCTGTGGGTACAGCTTGACCGGAGAGCAGAGGACCGAAAGCCTCTCTCGCTCGGCGCGGATGACCTCCATCATGCGGAGGCTGGTCATGATGCCGTCGCCCGTGCGCTCGATGTCACCGAAGATGATGTGGCCGCTCTGCTCGCCGCCCAGCGAGTAGCCGTTCTGGCGCATGCAGGCATAGACGTTCTTGTCGCCCACGGCGGTAGTCTCGTACTGGAGGTTCGCCTCGTCGAAGGCGCGGAAGAGGCCGAAGTTGCTCATGACGGTGGGCACCACGGTGCCACCCGCGAGGCGGCCGTGCTTGTGCAGGTACTTGCCGCAGACGTAGAGGATGAGGTCGCCGTCCACCACGTGCCCGCGCTCGTCCACGGCAATGCAGCGGTCGGCATCGCCGTCATAGGCGAAGCCCACGTCCAGGCCCTGCTCCACCACGTGGCGCTGGAGACGCTCGATGTGGGTGCTGCCACAGTCGACGTTGATGTTGAAGCCGTTGGGCGCGTTGTTGATCACGCGGACGTCAGCGCCCAGCGCGTCGAAGACGGGACGCGCGACGGAGCTGGCGGCGCCGTTGGCGCAGTCCAGGCCCACCTTTACGCCCTGAAGCGAGAAGTTGGCGCTCGCGATGAGGTGGGCGATGTAGCGGTTGCGGCCCTGCATGTAGTCGACGGTGCAGCCAATGGCGTCTCCGGTGGCGAGGGGGATTTCGAGCTCGCCGTCGATGTAGCGCTCGACCTCCTCGAGGACGTCCTCGTCCATCTTGAAGCCGTCGGCATTGACCAGCTTGATGCCGTTGTCGGTGAAGGGGTTATGCGAGGCGGTAATCATGACGCCGCAATCGAACTGCCCGTCCACGGTCTCGTACGAGACGCCCGGCGTGGGGATCACATGCAGCATGTAGGCGTCGGCTCCGGAGGCTACCAGGCCGGACACAAGGGCGCTCTCGAACATGTAGCTGGAGCGACGGGTGTCCTTGCCAATGACGATGCGAGCCTTGCGAGCCTGGCGTGCTCCGTAGTACCAACCCACGAAGCGGCCGATCTTGTATGCGTGCTCGACGTTGAGGCCCTCGTTCGCGCGGCCGCGGAAGCCGTCGGTGCCAAAGTACTTCATCTACTCTCCCCTGCCTTTGGGCGCGGGACGGGCTGCCCGCCGACGCTGCCACGGAAGATACAAGGAGAATGGTAGCAGCACGCGGCCGCGCGATTGTGCGCGGCAGGTGGCGCCAATCGCCGCAGACGCCGAGCACGCTCCTGCGCACGCCGATGGCATCCGCTACGCTACTACGCACACGCCCATTGACGTTTTCGCAGTTGGCGAGCCGCCCTTGTGTGCGTTCGTGCGTGATGGGTAAATGGGACGTGCGTCCGTGCGTGGGGAATGGACAAGACGTGCGCTCGCGCGTGCCCGAGGACCTGTCGAATGCGAGGAAGAGAAGATGCTGTACTTGCTGAGCGCACCACAGCAAAGCGGCAAGACGCGGTGGCTGCAATCCCTGGTGGAGGGGCTGGAGGCGCGCGGCGTCGTCTGCAGCGGCGTCCTGGCGCCTGGTCGCTGGAGGCGCGAGCCGGACGGCAGCCTCTCCAAGCTGGGCATAGACAACCTGCTCCTCCCGCAGCACGAGCTTCTCGCNACGCCATGGCTACTCCACCGTGACCGACTTGGCCAGGTTGCGCGGCTTGTCCACGTCGCAGCCGCGCGCGCGGGCGACATAGCGGGCCAGAAGCTGGAGGTGGACGATGGCGACGATGGGCACGAGCTTCTCCTCGGGGACCTCTGGAATCCAGAGCGTGTCCTCGCAGAGGGCGCCCACGGCCTCGTCGCCGTCGGTGGCAACGGCGACGCAGGTGGCGCCGCGGGCCATGACCTCCTGGATGTTGGACACGGTCTTGTCGTGCACGTGGTCGGCGGGAACGATCGCCACCACGGGGAAGCCTGGCTCGAGCAGGGCGATGGGCCCGTGCTTCATCTCGCCGGCGGGGGGGGCCCCGG
>NZ_LT635522.1:9676-22168 GCF_900120385.1 Olsenella phocaeensis
GCCCCGCCTCGACCCTCTTGATGTCCTCGATGTTGAGCACGGGCTGCATGTCAGCCTCCTATCGCGATGCCGGGGAGCGTTGGCGAGCCCGCGGCCTCCCCGGCAGCTTCCATCTGCACGTCCACCTCATCCGTCACGTCGCCCGACTCCCCTGTCCCTGGGTCCGCAGGCTCGGAGAGGGGCAGCTCTCCCCCGCCGCCCTGAAGGAGCTCGAGCTCGTCGATGACCGACCGTGCCGCCTTGAACGAGGCCTGCATCTGCTTGGCGGCATCGGACCCCTCGTCAGCGCGGGGGCGCACCGCATCGCTCACCGCGACGGCGTTTGCGGTGGCGATCTCCCTGGTGAGCGAGAGCGAGAGCGCAATCTCGCTCACCCCCTGCTCGCGGGCCAGGGCGAGCGCCGTCCCCGCGAGCCTCGCTTGAGTCCTGCCCGCGGAGTCCAGCTCCACCTCGACGTCGTGCAGTCCCAGGAAGGGGCCGGAGTCCGTCACGCCCAGGGCGCGGGCCACCGCCCCGCGCGCCGCGAAGCGGGCGGCGAGGTGTCCGACGGGGCGGGACGTCGCGGCACAGTGCGACCGCTCGTCCTCGGAGAACACCCTTCCCGCAAAGGAGGGATGCCTCTCGAGCGCACGCTCCATGCGCGCGACCTCGAGCATGGAGAAGCCCACTCCCGCCGACGCCATGGCTACTCCACCGTGACCGACTTGGCCAGGTTGCGCGGCTTGTCCACGTCGCAGCCGCGCGCGCGGGCGACATAGCGGGCCAGAAGCTGGAGGTGGACGATGGCGACGATGGGCACGAGCTTCTCCTCGGGGACCTCTGGAATCCAGAGCGTGTCCTCGCAGAGGGCGCCCACGGCCTCGTCGCCGTCGGTGGCAACGGCGACGCAGGTGGCGCCGCGGGCCATGACCTCCTGGATGTTGGACACGGTCTTGTCGTGCACGTGGTCGGCGGGAACGATCGCCACCACGGGGNCCGCGCTCGTCCACGGCAATGCAGCGGTCGGCATCGCCGTCATAGGCGAAGCCCACGTCCAGGCCCTGCTCCACCACGTGGCGCTGGAGACGCTCGATGTGGGTGCTGCCACAGTCGACGTTGATGTTGAAGCCGTTGGGCGCGTTGTTGATCACGCGGACGTCAGCGCCCAGCGCGTCGAAGACGGGACGCGCGACGGAGCTGGCGGCGCCGTTGGCGCAGTCCAGGCCCACCTTTACGCCCTGAAGCGAGAAGTTGGCGCTCGCGATGAGGTGGGCGATGTAGCGGTTGCGGCCCTGCATGTAGTCGACGGTGCAGCCAATGGCGTCTCCGGTGGCGAGGGGGATTTCGAGCTCGCCGTCGATGTAGCGCTCGACCTCCTCGAGGACGTCCTCGTCCATCTTGAAGCCGTCGGCATTGACCAGCTTGATGCCGTTGTCGGTGAAGGGGTTATGCGAGGCGGTAATCATGACGCCGCAATCGAACTGCCCGTCCACGGTCTCGTACGAGACGCCCGGCGTGGGGATCACATGCAGCATGTAGGCGTCGGCTCCGGAGGCTACCAGGCCGGACACAAGGGCGCTCTCGAACATGTAGCTGGAGCGACGGGTGTCCTTGCCAATGACGATGCGAGCCTTGCGAGCCTGGCGTGCTCCGTAGTACCAACCCACGAAGCGGCCGATCTTGTATGCGTGCTCGACGTTGAGGCCCTCGTTCGCGCGGCCGCGGAAGCCGTCGGTGCCAAAGTACTTCATCTACTCTCCCCTGCCTTTGGGCGCGGGACGGGCTGCCCGCCGACGCTGCCACGGAAGATACAAGGAGAATGGTAGCAGCACGCGGCCGCGCGATTGTGCGCGGCAGGTGGCGCCAATCGCCGCAGACGCCGAGCACGCTCCTGCGCACGCCGATGGCATCCGCTACGCTACTACGCACACGCCCATTGACGTTTTCGCAGTTGGCGAGCCGCCCTTGTGTGCGTTCGTGCGTGATGGGTAAATGGGACGTGCGTCCGTGCGTGGGGAATGGACAAGACGTGCGCTCGCGCGTGCCCGAGGACCTGTCGAATGCGAGGAAGAGAAGATGCTGTACTTGCTGAGCGCACCACAGCAAAGCGGCAAGACGCGGTGGCTGCAATCCCTGGTGGAGGGGCTGGAGGCGCGCGGCGTCGTCTGCAGCGGCGTCCTGGCGCCTGGTCGCTGGAGGCGCGAGCCGGACGGCAGCCTCTCCAAGCTGGGCATAGACAACCTGCTCCTCCCGCAGCACGAGCTTCTCGCCTTCGCGCGCCCCGCCAATCCCGTCGCGCATGGCCTGCAGGCCAACCGCGTCGACGCCGCGCACACCCCACGAGGCGACCGTGACGGCTGCTCGCAGTCCAGGCGCGCGGGGCTCGGTTGGGACATATCGGACGCGGCGCTGGGACGGGTCAACCGTCACTTCGGGTCGTTGGGTGGGCTCGCTCTCGAGGCAGACAGACCGGGGCTCATGGTCGTGGACGAGCTTGGCCCCCTCGAACTCAGGCGCGGCGAAGGCCTCTGTCAGGCACTCGCCTTGCTAGAGGAGGGGCCGCGTCCCGCCTGGCCGCACGCCGTCGTGGTCGTGCGCCCCTCGCTTCTTGACCTTGCCACGAAGAGGCTCCGGCCCGCCTGGGGCAGACCGGAGCCCATCGAGCCCACTTCGACATGCCATGAGAGGGTGCTGGAGGGATTCCCCCTTGGATAGCGTGGCGACCGGGGTAAGCGGCAGCCCTACGCCCTGGGAAGCGAGCCCGTGAGAAGGTCCTCAAGCTCGGAGTCGCTCAGGTCGTGGCCGTAGAAGGTCTTGAAGTAGTCCTTCGCCACGTCCTCGACGCCGGTCTGGAACTTCTGGGGATAGCACACGCGGGCGAGCCACTGCATGCCCAGCACCTCGTTGGCCGCCGGAGGCGAGGAGAGCCAGTTGTAGGGCTCGCCAGGCACCTGGTAATAGTTGGCGCCCTTGATGGCGGCGAGCTCGGACCAGGCGGGGTCCTTGCCCGCGCTCGCATATATGCTTCCCGGCCCGAAGACGATCAGCTGCGGGTCGAAGGAGGCAATCTGCTCCAGGCTGACCTCCTGGCCCTTTCCGGAACCGGACACCTTCTCGGTCACGATGGCGTTGCTTGCCACGAAGTCGACAACTGCGCCCTGGAAGCTGCCCTTTGCGATCGCGTTGAGGCCAGCGTCGCCCATGAGGTATGCGACGGCGGGCCGCTCGGACTCGAGAATCGTCGAGACGACACCATCGACCTCGTCGTAGGCCTTCTTGCAGTAGCTCGAGAGCTCTGCCGCACGGCCCTCCTTGCCCAGCAGGATTCCCAGGGTCCTATACACCTCGTCATAGCTGTCCAGCGAGGTCTCGATGTGCACGCAGGGGATGCCGAGCTGTTCCTGCAGCTGGTCCATGTCCTCCTTAATCGTCTTCTTTGCCTCGCCCAGGTCGATAACCAGCTGCGGCGCAGCGTCCGCGACCGCCTCCTTGTTGAAGTCGCCCTTGCCGCCGTAAATCTGGCCGAAGACGGGAAGCTGGGCCACGGAGTCGTCAAAGAGGGCGGCCTGTCCGTCAGTCAGCTTCGTGGCCAGACCCACCATGTCCTCGGGTGCGATGGTGAGGAGTATCTGCTGGGCCACCGGGCCAGAGGCCGCCACCTTCGTGATGTTGGAGGGCAGCTCGACCTCTCGGCCGCAGGAATCGGTGAAGCTCCTCGTGGTCGCCTGTTGCTGTGTCTGGTCGCTCCCGCCGCCAGCCTGCTGGCCCGCGCACGCCGCGAGCCCGCCCGTGAGGGCGAGGGCCAAGGCCCCAGCCGCCAGCGCGGCGAACGCCCTCCTGCCTAACTGCGTCACTCTCACTTTTGCTCCCTTCTGACGCCGTGCGTCGCGGCCCTCCCGCGAGCTAGCACACGACAAAGAATCACCTCATCGTCGTTCGTTGTTCCCGCACTGCCTCGGCCCCCAGGCGCTCGCTGGGCACGCAGGCGCGCGCCGCGTCGCCAAAGAGCGAGCTCACCGTGACGCCCATGCCATAGAGGCTGCTCATGCGCTCGCTCGTCACCACCTCCTGTGGACTGCCAACCCCCACGACGCCCCCCTCGCCCATGGCAATGACCAGGTCCGAGTACAGGTAGGCCTGCTCGGGCCGGTGGGTCGACACGATCACCGACCTCCCCTCCCTGGCCAGGGACTGGGCAAGCGAGAGGACCTTGTCCGCGTTGGCGAAGTCCAGCGCGCTCGTGGGCTCGTCCAGAATCATGGCGCGTGCGTCCTGGGCTATGGCCCGGGCAAAGAGGACGAGCTGGAGCTGGCCGCCCGAGAGTCGGTTGACGCTGCGATGCGCCAGATCGGCGATGCCCACGCGCTCCAAAGCCGCCATGGCCCTGTCCTCGTGGCGGAGGGTGGGGGTCCTGAGCATGCCGAGGTCCGTGCCGCAGGCCATGAGCACCATGTCCACGACCTCGTAGTCGAAGACGTTCACGTGGGCCTGGGGAATGTAGGCCATCTGGCGGGCGCGCTCCCTCACGCTAAGTTCGCGCACGTCATGGCCGTTGGCGAGCACCGTGCCCTCGTAGCCGCGGATGCCCAGCATACAGCGGAAGAGCGTCGTCTTGCCCACGCCGTTGGGACCCAGCACGCAGGCCAGGCTGCCGTCGGGCACCCCGAAGCTGAGGTCGCGCAGCACGCGCCGTCTCCCGTACGAGAAGCTGAGGCCACTCACCTCGAGGCTCATCGACGCCGCCCCCTCGTGATCAGGCGCATGAAGAAGGGCGCGCCGATGAAGGCGGTGAGGATGCCTATGGGAATCTCTACCGTGGTGGCCAGACGGGCGACGTCGTCCACCACCAACAGGAAGCCGGCACCCAGCAGCATGCTGGCGGGCAGGAGATGGCGGTAGTCGACGCCCACGATGCCGCGGGCGAGGTGCGGGACCACGAGCCCCACCCAGCCGATGATGCCCGTGACCGAGACGCTCGCAGCCGTGACCAGCGTGGAGCAGACGATCACCGCACGGCGGACGCGCGGGGCGTCGACGCCCATGCTCAGCGCCTCGTCGTCCCCCATCGTGAGCGCGTTGACCTGCCAGCGCAGGGCAAGGAGCCCCGCGTTGCCCACGAGCATGGGAATGGCGACGAAGGCTAGGTCGCGCGGGCCGGCGCTGGTGAGCGAGCCCATGAGCCAGAAGGTGATGGCCTGGAGCTGGGCGTTGGGATCTGCCACGAGCTTGGTGTACGAGACGCCGGCCTGGAAGACCGAGCTCACCATGACGCCCGAGAGCACGGTGACCAGGATGCGGTTCCCTTTGGCGCGGCCGCTGAGCCAGAGGACGATCGCCACCGACGCCATGGAGGTCACGAACGCTGCGATGGAGGTGCCCATGCTTCCAAGCGAGAGGAGCAGGGCCACGCAGGCACCGAAGGCCGCTCCCTGTGAGGCGCCCAGGAAGTCAGGAGACACCAGGGGGTTCTGGAAGACGCCCTGGAAGGCGGCGCCGGAAGCGGAGAGAGAGCAGCCCACCATGAGCGCCAGGAGCACGCGGGGAAGGCGGACGTTGAAGAAGAGGGTCTCTTGCTGGGGCGTCCAGCCGGGCGTCACCGGAAGCACCCGTCCGACGAGCATGCCCAGCACCTCCCCCACGCCCATGTGATACCGGCCCAGCATAAGGGAGGCGAGCGCGACGACGGCGACGCCGAGGGCGAGCAGGAGGAGCTGCGTGGGATGGCTGGCGCGACGCAGGCGCCTGCCCAATGCGTACGCGACGTTCTCCATGTCCCTCGCCCCCTCTCGTCTCTCCTACGTTATAGCTAGACGAGTATATCGAAGGATTACGAATCACAATGAATCACAATGGTGATTTGGCAAATTAATCGTTTGAATGTCAGACTTTTCGTCTTGAGCGGAGGTCCCTGCCGCAGGCACAGGCACAGGCACAGGCACAGGGTGCACTATCGATTGCGGGCGCCACGGACTTGGCTGCGCCATCTCGTCCAACGCGCACCGCTCTTTGATGAAAACGCCCGACGCGTGCCAAATTCTCTCGAAAACGTCCAACACGCCTCTCGCTTCCGCGTTTGCCCAGTTGGCAGGAAGGAGAAAGACGCGTTGGACGTCGTCGGCGCCCTCTCGCACGCGTTGGACGCCGTCGAGCAGGACACGCGCCAAGCGCCCCCCGACGACGCGACCCCGCACGCGAGCCACCATTCTATGAGCAACAAAAAAGGACCCGCCGAAGCGGGTCCCAGATTCGCGAAAGGCCAGAGGCGACTAGCGCTTGGAGAACTGCGGGCGCTTGCGGGCCTTCTTCAGGCCGTACTTCTTGCGCTCGACGGCACGGGCGTCACGGGTGAGGAAGCCGGCCTTCTTGAGGTCGGCGCGATACTCGCCAGCCTCGAGGAGAGCGCGGGCGATGCCCAGGCGCAGGGCGCCGGACTGGCCGTTGATGCCGCCGCCATCGCAGTTGGCGAAGACGTCGAAGCGGTCGACGGTGTCGGTCACGCGGAAGGGAGCGGTCGCGTTGTCGACGAGCTGCTGGCGGCCGAAGTAGTTGGCGGCGTCGCGGCCGTTGACGGTGACCTTGCCGGTGCCGGGAACCAGACGGACGCGGGCGACGGCCTCCTTGCGACGGCCGGTGCCGGTGTAAACAGCGGTGTTGTCAGCCATCGGTTAAGCCTCCAGATCGATCTTGACGGGGTTCTGAGCGGTGTGCGGGTGCTCGGGACCAGCGTAAACCTTGAGCTTCATGCCCTGCTGGCGACCAAGGGTCGTCTTGGGGAGCATGCCCTTGATGGCGTGCTCGACGACGCGCTCGGGGTGCTTGGCCATGGCCTCCTTGAAGGACTCGGTCTTGAGGCCGCCCAGCCAGCCGGAATAGCGCCAGTAGGACTTGTGCTCGGCCTTGACGCCGGTAAGCTGGACCTTATCGGCGTTGATGACGACCACGAAGTCGCCGGTGTCGGTGTTGGGGGTGTACTGGGGCTTGTTCTTGCCACGAAGGATCATGGCAGCCTTGGTGGCAAGGCGTCCCAGCGTGGCGCCGTCGGCGTCGATGAGCACCCAGTTGCGCTCGACCTCGCCAGGCTTGGCGTAATGAGTCGACTTCATTTGACTCCTCCATGTACTACGTATCGGTACGCTTTTTCCTATGAGGTTACGGGGCTCAGTGGAAAAGCCTTAAAAGTATACAGCAGCATTCCAATGCCCCGAGCGCTCAAAATAAGCACACAAGTGGAGGCGAGAGGGGCGGCGCGCACCACCCGGCGCACGCCCAGGACGTCCTATGCGACGTCCAGGTGGACGACCTTCCTCACCGGCCCCTTCGTGACCACGAAGCCGTATTCACCCGGCTCCAACGTGGGAAGGTACTGGTAGTCATACGGCTGTGGGAACGTCGCCTCGAACATCGTCGACGCGAAGGGCACATGGATCACGTACTCGGTCTTCGGCCTGATCGAGAGCTTGTAGGAGCCATTGATCTGGGGGACGGAGCAGGAGAACAGCATGGATTGCACCCTGATCCAATACGCCGGCGTCTCAGGGCACTTGACGGACCACCCGATGGAGTCGAGGTAGCCCCTCTCGTCCTCCGCCCCCTTCTCGTTCTTCATCGTTATGTCGGCGACCAGCAGCGTCTTGGCATCCAGGTCCGTCCCCTCTTGGGCGAGCCGCTCCATCTGCACGCGTGCGGCATCGTCGTCCTTGCTGAACTCGGCCAGGTATTCCCTGACGGACATGCGGCGCGCGTCCGTCACGCAGATCGAATACCCCCTCGTGTTCTCGTACCTGTATTCGGCAAAGGCACCTTCCAGGGGAACGTCCTCGTTGGCCTGGAACCACTCCTCGGGGATGACGGGAGCCCTCGCGTTCACCACCCAGATGCGCGCCGCCAGGGCAACGGCGACTGCGCAGGCGACCAGCGCCAAGGTCAACGCGCTCCAAGCACGACCACGCCTCATGGCTGCCTCAGCTCCTCGTGCCCGTCGATCCGCCCCTCCGCAATGTGGTAGACCTCGTGGGAAAGCTCCCGGAGGATGTCTGCCGCATGGCACGCCAGGACAATCGTCGCACCACGCCGCTGCTCGCGCCTCACCAGCCTCTTCAGCATCTCCACACCATCCGCGTCGAGAGCGTTCGTGGGCTCGTCGAGCGGCAGGAGCGAGGGCCGCTCGAAAAGCGCCCCGGCAATGCCGAGCCGTTGCTTCATTCCCAGCGAGTACTTGCGATACGGACGCCTGTCGTCTGGATCAAGCCCGACGTCACGCAGGGCGACCAGGCAGTCATCCTCGTTTGCCAGCCCCTTGATGGAGGCGAGGAGCCTCAGGTTGTCCCTCCCGCTGCGGTCAGCCAGGAAGGCGGGGCCCTCCAGCAGGAGGCCTACGCTGGGAGGGAAGGGGATGTCCTTCCACAGCTCCTTGCCGTCGATGGTCACCCTTCCGGCATTCGGCCTGATCAACCCCGCGATGGCGCGCATGAGCATCGTCTTTCCCGAGCCGTTCTGTCCGGAAAGGCCAATCGTTTCGCCAGCGTCCGCGCACAGGCTGACGTCGTCTAGGACGCTCACGCCCCTCAGCCGCTTGGACAACCCACTGACCTCTACGGCACAGCCGGAGCATGCATCGCCAGACGCGACGCCGGTGCCAGGATCTGTCACGACCAGACTTCCCCTCATATCGAGAGCTCCTTGTCTATGCAATCCATCCGCGAAAAGTGAAGACCTCCAACCAGCACGCTTGCCGCCGCTATGACCAGGGCATAGATGGCACCGCTCCTCAGGCTCATGCCATTTGGAATCGACAGGTCAAGCCGTGCGATCATGAGGTATTCGCCCGGCAGAAGGGGGTGGAACAGATACGCCGACGCCAGGAGGACGACCGAGGTGGACGCAAATGCCAGAGTCGGGCCCAGCGCGAGGGACAGCGCTAGCTGGAGCAGGCAGACGGCAACGACCATCAAGGGAAACACAAGGACGAAGGGCCTGAGGTCATAGGGGCCAGCAAGCTCCGAGCCAAGTCCCGCGCATTCCAGGAAGCCATCGGGGACCAAAAGGGAAAGCTCTCCTCCCCACAACAGGGAGACGATGGCACAGGCGACAACGAGCAGGGCGCAGCCAAGCAGGGCGACAAGCGTCACCCACAGGCACTTGGAGAGCCACCACGACCACCTGTTACCTGACGCAACGAGGACTTCCCTCCCATACCCCATGAGATCCCTGTACGGATAGCTCAGGGGTATGTACGCGACAAGCATGAGCATTAGCATCCACCCAGCCGGAAACCGGAAAGCCACCTCATGATCAGGGTCAAAGACGCTCATCCCACCCATGGCCGCCACAATGGCCTCGCCGAAGGTGAAGGGGGGATCCCAATAGTCTATTGCCATGGTGAAGAGAAGCTGCAGAAACGATAGGCAGCCGCCCCCCACGGCCAGCAGGGCCACCCGCCCTCGCGTCGAGCGAAGGCCTTCCGAAAGGTCAGACCTCACAAGGTTTGCGAAGGTCACAGGACGTCACCGTCCCTTCGAAGACGCAGGGTCGCAAGGGAGACCGCGAGCATGAGCAGCGCCATTGCCGCCATTGCGACACCGCTGCGCAACGGTCCCTCGCATACGCCCTCCAGCACGGAAATCATGTCGAAGCGGAATCCACCCACTCTCGCGATGTAGAAGATGACTTTGCCCAGCTGCAGCGAGCCGAGGGTGAGCAGATACGAGCCCGCAAGCAATATGACGCGGTTCTTGATGACCAAGGAGGCGGCGAGCACCAGAACGGACCAGATTCCGCATAGCGCGGCATCAACAACAAGGTTGACCACAAGGTACAAAAGGGGCCGTGAGTACAGGAGCCAAGAGAGGGTCTCCTGTGCCGAAAGCCCGATGTACAGGTTGTCGAGCACCTCGGGCGCATAGCCTGGGAGCGCACAGGAAAGGACAAGGAAGTTCAGCGCCAGAGGCACGCCCACGACCAAGGCGCCCGAACAGAATACCGCGATGCACTTGGACGCAAGATAGCGACTCCTCGACGCGCGCACGAGCATCTGGTTCGCGACCCCACAGTCAAGCTCAGACCTCAGCGAGCATGAGCCAGCAAGGGCCGCCAGGAGGGCCACAAGCTGAAAGAACGCCTCGCGCGGCAGGTTGCTGTGCAACAGAAGGCTCCTGCCATAGCTCCCCCGTTTGGATGTGACGATGTACTCGCGGACACCTCCTTCCTTGAGGCTCTCCCATTCACGCACGCTCGCGATCCCACAAACGGCAGAGGCAACGGCAAGCGCCACGGCAACGAGCAAGGCCGTGGCAAACCATTTGCTCCTCAGAACCTTGTTGAGCTCCAGCGCCAGCAATGTCCTCATGACTGCCCCCTCAGATCCCTGGGAGCCAATGGCACCTCGTAGCCGCCGTAGCCCCAACTCCCCGCAGTAAATGACCCCTTGTCCGCATCATCTCTTCTCACCACGTATCCAAAGACGTAATCTCCCTCGCTGCCAGGGACGATGCCAAAGTAGCCGCGCTCGGCATCCTTGGTTGCCGTCCCAGGCCCATCCAGATAGGCATGCTCTATGCATGGGCGCAACCCGGCCACGCCCTCGATCATGAACAGCTGGTTGCCCAGCTTTGTCGCGTGCCGTGGCTCTGCGTCGACATTCGAGACGTGGATGCGAAACAACACCAAGTCGAAGTCCTCCCCCTGCCTTCCCTCGCTGAAGTAGTTTCCCGCGTAGAATGCGTCCTCCACCCAACCGTCGAACTCCTTGCGGGCCTGGTCGGGTCCGTCAAAGACGACGGCATCCTCCACGCGCACGCGCATCGTTCCGCGGAATGGAGAGTCCTCGCGATCGTCCTTGGTCCCAATCGTGACCTCGTCCCCCTCCTGCGCCTTCGTTCGACTCTTCTCCTCCTCTTGAATCTCGTGGCAAACTTGGGCGTCTAAATGGGACTCGTAGCCCTTGTACGCAAGCGCCGCCAAAAGACAGGCCGCGAGCAACACTGCGGCGGCGATGCGCTCATTCCTCTTCACGTAGCCTCCCAGTGGTGGCCTGGCGGAGTCGCCCGCCGGACCACCTCCGTCCCTATCTGTTCATCCGCGATGGGGCCCTTTGCGGAAGCGTCCTCCTGGACGGCAGCCTCTTCGGTGGCATCCCCCGCAACGGCACCAGCTTCGAAGGCCCCCTCAAGTTCGGCGGTCGCCTCGACGGCATGCCCCGTGGCAGAATCTTCCTCAAGGGACCCTGCATGCGCGACCGTGGGATTGACAGCTAGGCAACAGGCAAGTGCAATGGCAAACAGACTCAGATGGGACATGTGTTCGAGCCTCATCTTGCTTCCTTTCGTCTGACCGACCAAAGGTGGTGGCGCGCCACCACAAACGATGGCCCGCCAAACGCGACGGGTCTGTAGTCAGCCGATATGAAAGTGGAAAACGGGGTGTTTACAGGCGGCTAAGCTGCAGCAACAGATTTACGAGCTGCGACCTGCCATGTACGCCGAGCGAGGAGTAGACGGCACGCCTGGCAGTGTTGACCGTTCCCCTGGAGACGAACCGGCGCTCACAGATCTTCTGCGAGGAGTACCCATAGGCGATGTCGCTCGCAACTTCCGCCTCGGTCTGTCCGAAGCCGAGGCCAAGCAGGAGGTGCTCGGTCCTCTCGCGCGTGAGGCCCGATCGGTCAAGGCTGCCCCTCAGGCGCTCTGCCACCTCGACGCTCCGGCAGAGGCACGCAAACGTCGTCCCGGCACACAGCGCAAGGAGGAGGGACGAGCTCAGGAAGATCCCCCCAAACGCCCCACGCCCCCCAAAGGGTCGGGTGAGCACCTCGTTGCCAACCATCAGGAAGCCAACGCGGTTGACCAGGACGTCAGCTGCAACCACGCCGAGCCCAAATGCGACAAGCGGCAGGGACGGACCAGGTGTCGCCGACTTCGCACGCGCAAACCTTCGCCCTAGCAATGCGCAGGAAGCCGCCGCGAGTGCGAACAGGGAACCTCTGACATTCGACAACAGCGAGACGGCAAGCAAGGCAAGCGCGAGGGCCATCCGCAAGTACTGACGCTCGCTTGCCAGCAGATACAAGCCCCCTGCCGTCACCAGAAGCAGGAAAACCGTAGTTTGCAGCGAGGCTGCGAACCACGGCCCCACGCGCCAGGTCTCCTCCCATGCGGCGCCCATGCAAAGGGATGTCAGCAGCATGGCCCATCCCGCCAGGCTATCCCAGCGCCCCCAGCCACCCGGCACCGCCTCCGTCTGCTGCTGCAACAACAGCTCGATCAGCATGGCGGTGCCAAGAAGGGCACCGGTCAGCTCGAAGGGAATCCAATACCCGCCCACCCCTACCGCAAACCGAGCCATGCCGAGCGACAGCATCGAAGCGAGGGCAAGGGCGACACGGGAGGCGCGACAGCCTTCCGAGGGATGGCAACCCGCCAAAGAGGCCCCGCCTGTCATGAGGCACGCGAGCGCGGCCCCATAGACAAGCGGTCGCCCCGCGCCCCACGCAGGCAGAGTGATGCCCCCGGGAAGCAG
>NZ_LT635523.1 GCF_900120385.1 Olsenella phocaeensis
CCTCATGGCCTTCGGCGGGTGCCGCGTTGGCGAGGCGTGCGCCCCGCTCGTCTCGGACCTGCGCATGGTCGAGTCACACGGGATGCGGCTCGCCGTGGTCGCCATCGACAAGCAGCTCGCCCAGGGGCGAAGGGTCGCGCCGCCGAAGACAGAGGGCAGCGTGAGGAGCGTCGTGATCCCGGAGCCCTGGTCGCTCAGGCTCGAGGAGCTGGCCCGGGAGAGGGTCGCCCTGGGGCTCCCGTCGCTCAACGACGGCGGAGACGGCAGGCCGGCGTCCCGCACGACCGTCTCTGACCAGTGGGCCCGCGCCCTGGACGCAGCCGGCGTGAGGCGGCTCCCCATGGGCAAGCTGCGCAACTCCTGGGAGACGATGATGCGCTGGCGCCTGGGCGTCGACAAGGACAAGATAGACAAGATGATGGGCCACACCTCGGCGGACGTCCGCGCGAAGCACTACGACCGCCCCGACGAGGAAGTGTTCGTCGAGACGGTCGCGGGAGCGTGGCAGGGGTTCCGTTCGGTACCTTCGGGGACAAGTTAGGACACAAGGACCTAACCCATACCCATCTACCAGCGGTTATTCAGTTGTGGTGCCTACTCGTCGTTGTCGCCGCCGGTCGAGGACATGGCAGCGGCACTGTTGTCCTGGTGGCCCACGACGTCACGCCAGACCCACTCGGTGAAGCGCGGGTGGTCGTAGCCGTTGTCGCAGGCGAACTGGAAGGCCTCGTCGCGGAAGGCGCGCCACTCGGCGATCTTCTCGGCGTACTTCTCGGCGTCCACGAGCTCGAGCGCGTGGGACGCGAGCGCCCAGCGGTCCATCTCGTTGAGGCGAAGCATGTCGTAGGGCGTGGTGGTAGAGCCCTCCTCCATGTAGCCGTGCACGTGGAAGTTGTCGTGGCCCGGACGGTCGAAGATCAGGCCGTGGATGGTGTGCGCGTAGGCATGGTAGGCGAAGAGCACGGGAACGTCGGTGCCGAAGAGCTCGGAGAAGCGCTCGTCGCTGATGGCGGCGTCGTTCTCGCCCGCGTTCTGGATGCTCAGCAGCTTGACCACGTTGACGAACTTGACCTTGAGGCCCATGTCCTGCAGGGCGTCGGACGCCGCGAGGAGCTCGAGGGTGGGCACGTCGCCGCAGCAGGCGAGGACGATGTCGGCCTTCTCGCCCTTCTTGACGTTGCCGGCCCACTCCCACTCAGCCACGCCCTCGGCCAGCTCGGCCTTGGCCTCGTCGATGGTCTGGAAGGTCGGCGAGGGCTGCTTGCCCGCGAAGATCGCGTTGATCTTGTTGGTGGACTTGTAGGCCTCCTCGCCCACGGCCAGCAGCATGTTGGCGTCGGCGGGATAGTAGGCCTCGACCACGTGGTCGTTGTGGAAGTTCTTGTTGAGGAGGACGTCCACGAAGCCGGGGTCCTGGTGGGAGAAGCCGTTGTGGTCCTGGCGCCAGACATGGCTAGTGAGCAGGATGTTGAGCGAGGCGATGGGCGCGCGCCAGGGAATGTGGCGCACGGTGGCCTCGAGCCACTTGGCGTGCTGGTTCACCATGGAGTCGACGACATGGATGAAGCTCTCGTAGCTCGACCAGACGCCGTGGCGACCGGTGAGCAGGAAGCCCTCGAGAAGGCCCTCGCACTGGTGCTCGGAGAGCTGCTCGATGACGGAGCCCACGGAGCTCATGTGGACGTCGTTCTCGGGGTCGGCGTTGAAGCCGGCGTCCCACTGCTTGTCGGTCAGCGAGTAGGCGGCCTGCAGGCGGTTCGAGGCCGTCTCGTCGGGGCCGAAGACGCGGAACTTGGTGAGGTTGAGCTTCATGACGTCACGGGTGTAGTCGCCGAAGACACGCGACGCCTCGGTGGTGCCGAAGCCATGGCCCTTCTCCGCCACGGGAATCTCGTAGTCGTGGATGTCGGGGAGCTCGAGCTCCTCGCGCACCAGGCCACCGTTGGCGTTGGGGTTGGCGCCCAAGCGCAGCTCGCCCTCGGGCATGAACTCGGTCACCTCGGGACGCAGGCTGCCGTCCTCGTTCCAGAGCTCCTCGGGCTTGTAGGAGCGCAGCCAGCTGCGCAGCACGCGGAAGTGCTCGTGCGTGTCCTTGGCGGACACCAGGGGCACCTGGTGCGCACGCCAGCTGTCCTGGGTCTTCTTGCCGTCGATGTACTTGGGGCAGGTCCAGCCCTTGGGGGTCTTGAAGACGATCATGGGGTACGCGGGACGCTCGGTCTCGCCGGCGAGGGCACGCCACTTGATGTCGCAGATCTCGTTGAAGACCTGCTCGAGCAGGGCGGCGAAGCGACGGTGAATCGAGATCGGCGGCTCGTCGTCGAAGCCGGCGACGAAGGTGTAGGGGTGGTAGCCCATACCGCGGAAGAACTCGTTGCGCTCCTCGTCAGAGATGCGGGCGAGGATCGTGGGGTTGGCGATCTTGTAGCCGTTGAGGTGCAGGACGGGCAGGACGATGCCGTCGGTGAGGGGGTTGACCAGCTTGTTGGTCTGCCAGGAGGTGGCAAGGGGACCGGTCTCGGCCTCGCCGTCACCCACGACGGCGAAGGCGAGGAGGCTGGGGTTGTTGAGGACCGCACCATAGGCGTGGCTCAGGGTGTAGCCCAGCTCGCCGCCCTCGTGGATGGAGCCAGGGGTCTCGGGCGCGAAGTGGCTGGGGATGCCGCCGGGGTAGCTGAACTGGCGGAAGAAGCGCTGCAGGCCGGCCTCGTCGTCAGTGATCTGGGGGTAGTATTCGCGGTAGGTCCCGTCGAGCAGGGACTGGGAGGTGCCGGCGGGTCCGCCGTGGCCCGGCCCCATGAAGAACACGACGTTCTGGCCGTGGTCGTGGATGAAGCGGTTGACGTGGCCCATCAGGAAGTTGAGACCCGGGGTGGTTCCCCAGTGGCCCACGAGGCGATGCTTGACGTCGGCGCGGCCGAAGTCGCGGGGCTGGCCGCTCTTCTCGTCCACGAAGTCGTCGCGCATGAGGGGGTTGCTGCGCAGGTAGATCTGGCCGACGGACATGTAGTTGGCGGCACGCCAGTACTTGTCGACCCAGGCCACCTCCTCCTCGGCGACGGGGGCATCGAGCTTCTTCCAGGGGGTACCCAAATCTTCTGCCATGCGGACTTCCCTTCATCCGAACGTCCAGGTGACACGTTTGCGCATAAACACGGCGAAAAAGCGAAGAACGCCAATATGCTTCGTCCATTTTAGCCTACGGGTGGATAATCGTCCCCTCATTTTGACCACTGGCCGATTGCTGCTGGCTAAATTTTGCTAAACATGGAATAGCGCGTTTAGTACCAGTGGGCGCGCCTCTCCCCCGCTTCCAAGCGGGTCGCCAGCGGCGAATTTTGCTCTGGCCAAACCATCTAAATAAAAAAGCCGCCGCGGGGCGTGGAGTGCCCGCGGCGGCATGGGGTGGAAAGGGAAGACACCCCGAAGAGAGGGACGTATTCGTTTGCGCTAGTGCTCGGTGACGTCCTGGAAGAACTCCCAGGCCTCGGAGTCGGTGGCGCCCTCGTGCACGATCATGCGGACTGCCTGCGTCATTTCCACGGGATGGGTGCTCTGGAAGATGTTACGACCCATGTCGACTCCGTGGGCGCCCTTCTGGATGACGCTGTAGGCCATGTGCAGTGCGTCGCGCTCGGGGACCTTCTTTCCTCCCGCGACAACAATGGGCACGGGGCACGCGGCGACGACCTCCTCGAAGTCCTCGCAGTCGTAGGTCTTCACGAGCTGGCAGCCCATCTCTGCAATGATGCGCGTGGCGAGCTTGAAGTAGCGACCCGTGCGCTCCATGTCCTTGCCCACGGCGCAGACGCCGAGGGTGGGAACGCTGTAGCGCATGCCGGCGTTGATGACTCGGCTGAGGTTGTCGATGCTGGAGAGCTGCCCGTCCCCGCCAATGAAGACCTGAGTGGCCATGCAGTCGGCGTTCATGCGAATGGCGTCCTCGATGTCGACGGCGACCACCTCATGGCTGAGGTCTGCCTGCAGCATGGAAGAGCCGGAGCTCACGCGCAGGGCGATGCCCTTGGTCGACTCGGGAGCGACGCAGCTGCGGATGGCTCCGCGCGTGCCCATGAACACGTCGACATAGGGAGCGAGCTTGGGCAGGAGGAGGTCAAGACGCTCGAGCCCGGCGGTGGAGCCCATGAAATAGCCGTGGTCGAAGGCGAGCATGACAGTGTTGCCGCTCTTTGCGTCGAAGATGTTGGAGAGGTGCTTCTTCATGCCCCAGTCAAGGTTGTTGGCCCCCTTGACATAGAAGCCCTCGTTGTTCGCGAAGGGCACGTCCACGTGATAGTCCTTAGCGACCTTGAGCCCGTCCAAATCTGCCATGGTTTTCCTTTCTCATAGTGGCGTGGGGCGATGCCGAGCACAGCGCTTCGGCATCGCCCCATCGATTGCCCTTGCCTAGAAGGAGTAGTCGTTCATGTTCTCCTTCGTGAAGACCAGACGCTCCGGGAGCAGCACAACGCCGTTGTTCTTGTCGGCCGTCTTGGCTCCCTCGGCGATGCTGTCGTTGGACTCGACCTCGACCTTTCCGATTCCGGGAATGTCGATGTTGTCCCCCACCTTGGCCTCGTTGCCCGCAGCGAGGTACGCAGCCACATAGCAGCCCATGGCACCCTGGACGCCGCAATCCCAGAGGCCCCAGTTGTAGATGGTCCCGTGCTCGCAGTACGACTTGATGGACATAGGCGATGCGAAGCCCGTGATGGTGATCTTAGACTGGTCGTAGCCCTTGTTCTCGGCGGCCTGAAGCTGGCCAGGAAGCGCGGTGGAGTCGTTGCAGATGATCAGGTCAATCTGGGGGAAGGCATCGAGCACGGCCTCGCCGATGGTGATCGCCTGCTCGGCGTCCTGGTTCGAGTAGTAGTTCTCGTGGACGTTCTTCCAGTTGGGGTACTTCTCCTTGATGGTCTTCTCTGCGGCGACCTGCCAGGAGTTCTGGTCGGTGACGGTGGCCTGCGAGTAGTGCCAGACGTAGGTGATCTCGTCCTTCTCGGGATCCTTGCCACGCTGCTTGAGGCCGTCGACAGACATGTCAATCAGCATCTGCCCCAGAATCTCGGGCGTACCCTGGGAAACCATGAGGGTGCGGTCCTCGGGATTGGCGTCGGAGTCCCAGGTGGTGACGACGATGCCGGCATCCGTCGCCTTCTTGAGGGCGTCGGAGACGCCGCCGGCGTCAACCGTCGAGATGCAGATGGCGTCAACGCCATTTGCGACCGCCTGGTTGATGACAGAGACCTGAGCGGACACCGAGGCGGTCGCGTCGCCGATGTAGTCGACGGTGATCCCCCAGTCCTTTGCCTTCTCCTGGGCGCCGTTGTTCGCGGACTCGAAGAATGCGTTGCCGGTCACCTTGGGGATGAACGCGACGGTCTTGCCCTTGATGTCACCAGTGGTAGCGGCTTCACTCCCTCCCGAGGATGTGTCGGAGCTCTGGCTGCCGCAGCCAGCGAGTCCAAGTCCAGCGACAGTTGCCGAAAAGCCCATTACCTTCAGGAAACTACGACGAGATACGTTCTTCATAGCGCAACCTCCATCTTTCCTGGCCTGCCTAGGCCTTGACCTTGGGGCCATTGCCCACCTTGCTTGAAACCAGCGTCCGTAGCATGGACAGGTAGCCCGTGCTACTAGCCGCAGAACGCCCAACGATGACCGCGACGAGCAAGATTCCAACGGGTATGTTCAGGTACTGGGTGCCCACCTTGAAGCAAAGGGGAAGCCCAAACTTGAGAAACGCGATGGCAAATGAGGCGAGCGCGGTGCCGATGATCGAGCCCTTGCCGCCCGTCGAGAGGGTGCCACCCAACACGACCGCGGTGATGATGTCCATGGTGAGGCTTCCGCCCAGGTCGGACTTGGCCGTGCCGAGATATGCGGTGAGCACGATGCCCGCGATGGCAGCCGCGACGGCGCTCAGGACATAGGTGGACATGATCACAAGCCTGCTGTTGATGCCAGAGAACTCGGCTGCCTGGGCATTGACGCCAGTGAGAATCACCTTGCGACCATACTTGGTCTTATGGAGCAGGATGAAGGCTATTGCGAACATGGCGACATAGATGAGCAGCTGGAAGGGGATGGCTCCAAATACCTGGTAGCTGGCGATGAACTTGAACTCTTCGGGGAAACCACCGATGCCCTGGTAGCTCTCGGTGCTGGAGAGGGTGGAGATGAGAAGTGCGATTCCCGAATAGAGGAAGCTGCCGCCCAGCGTGACCACCATGGCCTGAACCCCGCAGTACGCAATCAGGAAGCCTGAGAATGCGCCGCAGGCAATGCAGATAAGCACTGCCAAGGCGACCGCAGCCCAAATCGAGAAGCCAAAGTCCTGCCAGGCGACGCCGATGGTGATAGACGTAAGTCCCACGAGGGACGCAACCTGGATGTCGATGCCCCCCGTGACCATGACAAGGGTGACGAACAGGGCAATCATGAACACGGGCAGGTTGTCATTGATGCTGGTGAACAGCAGCGCCGGACGCAGGAACTTGGGGTTGGCAGCGCCGAACACAACAAACTCGAGTACGAGCAGGCCAATGAGAATGAGGTTCCAACTTGCCTGGCCCTTGGTGAGAAGCTGCTTGATACGCGTCATCTACGCCTCGCCTCCTTCCTGGGCCTTCTCCATTGCAGCGGCAGCCACTTCAGTGCCAGAGGAGACACGGGCGGCAAGGCGCGCGTGGCGGTTCTTGACGATGGCACGACGCTGCAGGAGGGCGTCAACCACGACGATCACGATGAGGATGATGCCGGTGATGGCGTTGTCGTAGTTGGACGAGAAGCCCATGAAGACCAGCAGGTAGCTGATCGAGGCCATGATGACAGCGCCGATGGCGGACCCCACGACGGACCCCACGCCACCCAGGAGGCTGATGCCGCCGAGCACGCAGGCGGCGATGGCCTTCATCTCGTAGCCGTTGCCGCTGGCGGGGGTGACGAAGCCGATGCGGCTGCAGAAGATGATGCCTCCGATTGCCGCCATGACTCCGCAAATGACATAGGCCAGGATCTTGGTGGTGCGGGTGGGCAGGCCCACGAGCGTGGCGCCCTGGGCGTTGTCGCCCACGGCGTGAAAGTAGCGACCGCGCTTAGTCCTGACAAGAAGGAGCTGAATAACGGCCACCAGCACGATGGTGGCGCAGTAGTAGACCGTCAGATCGCCCACGGCAGTCACGGAAGAGAAGTCCTTGAACCCCTTGGGAAGGTTCTCCACCCAGGCACCATTGGTGTAGACGTAAACGATTCCGCGAAGAACGCCATTCACGCCCAAGGTGAAGATGAGCGACGGAGCCTTCATGACGGCCACGCCCCAGGCATTGATGAGTCCGATCATGGCACCAATCACGACCCCGACGATGATGGCCAGGCCCATGGACTGGCCATCTCGCAACATGCTGCCGACAACAGCGGCGACCAGGCCGAGGTTGGCGCCGACCGAGACATCGATCTCGCCAATGAATAGCGTGAAGGCCATTCCCACGGCAACCAGCGTGTACACCACCGAGGTGTTGAAGCAGGCCGAGATGTTGGAGGGGGTCAGGAACGCCGGGTTGATGAGGCCGACCACCAAGAAGAGGATGACCAGGAACGCGAAGCTGCTCATGCTCCGCGCATGAAGGAGGTTCTTGATGCGTCCCATTAGTCGGTCACCGCCTTTGCGTCAGCCTGATACACGCCAAACGCAGCAGCGGTCAGGTTCTCCTGAACGATCTGGTCCTTGCCGAACTCCTGAACGATGCGTCCCTGGTACATGACCAGCGCGCGATCCGAGAGCTCCACGATCTCTTCCATGTCGGAAGAGATGAGGAGGATGGACACCCCCGTGTCCCTGAGCTCCTGCAGCACCGCATAGACGTCACCACGGGCCGCAGCATCAATGCCGCGGGTGGGCTCGTCGAGGATGACCACCTTGGGCGACGTGGAGAATGCCCGCCCTATGACGGTCTTCTGCTGGTTGCCGCCAGAGAGACCTCCCACCTCCTGGTCGAGTCCGGTCACCTTGGTGCGGAAGCGGTCCACGTAGCTCTGCGAGACCCTCTCCTCTTCCTTGGAGTTGAGAAAGAACCTGCCCATCCGGCTACTGGAGAGTAGGGCGCTGGTCGTGTTTTCGGCAACACCGCGAATGCGGTAGAGACCATCGTTGAAGCGGTCCTCAGGAACGTAGTTAAGTCCCATCGAGATGACCTGGCGCGTCTTGCGGCCGGTAATGTCCTGCCCGTTGAGCGTCACGCTCCCGCCGAGCACCTTGTCCCTGCCGAAGATCGTGGTCGCCATCTCCGTGCGCCCGGCACCAACGACGCCTGCCAAGCCCACGATCTCTCCGGGATAGATGTCGAAGCTGACGTCCGAGAAGCCATAGCCCGAAAAGTCCCGCACCCTAAGAACGGGCTCCTGGGAATAGTCGATCTCGCATGCGCTGTCCCCGGTCGTCGCACCATCCACGCTCGCGTCTTCCGGAAGCAGACCGCGCACCAGGTCGTCCCGGGTGAACTCGAATACGTTTCCCTGTGTGGTCACGATGCCGTCACGCAGAATCGCCACCGTCGTACCGATCTCAAAGACCTCGGAAAGGCGGTGGGTGATATAGATGATGCCAATGCCCTTCTTCTGAAGTTCCTCGACACAGGCAAGGAGGCTTTGGACCTCGTCAAAGGTGAGGGCAGAGGTGGGCTCGTCCAAGATGAGCACCTTGGGATTGCGCATGAGGCCACGCAGGATCTCGACCATGCCCTGCTCGGCGATGGAGAGCGTGGATGCCTTGCAATCAAGGTCAAGAGACCATCCGATTTCCGCCATGACGGACTTCAGACGGCTCTCCAGCTCGGAAGCTCCCTCGTCAAAGCCGATGACGACGTTCTCGCGCACGGTCATGTTGGGAAAGAGCATGGGCTCCTGAGGCACCATGTAGATGCTGTGCTCCAACGCTGCCTTGGGGTTGGAGATGTCGACCTTCTTGCCCGCAATGGTGATTTCTCCGCTGTCAGCAGAGTAAATCCCCATGATGATCTTCATCAGCGTGGACTTGCCCGCTCCGTTGCCTCCAATAAGAGCGAGCACCTGGCTTTCGCAGAGATCGAGGCTGATGCCCTTCAGAACTTCGTTGGAGCCGAAGGACTTGTAGATGTTCTGCACCGAGAGCAGCGTGTTGGGAACCTGGTAGCTAACTCTCGCTTCATCCCGCCCTACGGTGCCGTTCTGACTGTCGGCAGCTTCCACGTGGCCTCCCTTCCCTAGTGGTAAGAGAGACGAGCCCCTGGGGGGGTCCATCCCTTTATCTGGACGATAAAACCCGCTTGGCGCACGGGCCACTGACCGGAACATGAGCGGTAGAAAAGTGCCAATGAATGGCAAATTGTTTCTACTTGTGACGTTTGTTCCAACCTTGAGTACGGTTTGTGAACTAGGTGAGTTACATGTCGCCTCCACTCCGGATGAACTGCCCCAATCTGGTCGAAGTGAATCTAACCATCTTATTAACTGCTTATTTAATCTTTATCTTCGCATCGGTCCCAGCCGACCGATCCCTCCGCTCGAACAAGTCGAAATTGACTTATCGCTAGCATGGCTGTATATCTGTTTTCGAACTCCTGTCTGATATATGGACATTTGTTCTACAGCTCATCGCAAGGAGGCGAATGTCTTGTCGGAAGTCGAGTACTCTCTCACGCTCAAGGCCGCTTGGTACTACTACATGGAGAGCTATACGCAGCAAGAAATCTCGTCCCTCATGGGTATTTCTCGCGCGAAGGTGATTCGCCTTTTGGACGACGCGCGGCAGAACGGCATCATACGGTTCAACTTCCGCGAGGACGACAACGCGCGCATGAGCACCGAGAGAAACCTGGTCAAGACGTTCGGGCTGGACGACGCCATGGTCGTGCCCACGCCGGTAGACCAGTCCGCGCTTCTTGACAGCATCGCGCGTGCCGCGGCCATGTACATCACCTACCACCTCAAGCCAGGCGGCTACCTGAACATCGGCTACGGCGACACGATGGGGCTGACCCTCAGCCACCTCGCAAACAGTGGCCGAAAGGACTTCAGCGTAGTCAGCCTGACGGGAGGCGTAAGCTTCTACCTGCCCAAAGTTCCCCTGGGCTCCCTCAACATGAAGCTCTACCTAACCCCCACGCCTCTCATTCTCTCGTCAGTCGAGCTCAAGGAGGCGCTCATGAGGGAGCCGACCATCCAGGGCATCAGCCGCATGACGGAGCTGGCCGACATGACGGTCATGAGCATGGGCGCCCTCACGGAGAACGCCACCATCATGCGAAATGGGATCATCAACGCAAACGACCTTGCACTCCTGCGGATGGAGGGGTGCGTGGGTGACATCCTCAACCACTTCATTGACAGCAAGGGCGAGGTCATCCCCACCAGCATCGACAGCAGGTCCGTGAGCACGAGCCTGGAAAGCCTCTGTGCCATGAAAAACGTCGTGGGAGTTGCCGGTGGTGCCGAGAAGGTGGCCGTGCTGCGTGCGGCGCTGGCACACGACTACCTCAACGTGCTCATAACGGACGAGAAGACGGCACTGGGACTGCTCGGGAACTGACGGTCGCACGAATTAGGGGATGGTGACAATGGAAAGGTATCTATTGGCGTTGGACGCGGGAACAGGCAGCATACGCGCTGTGTTGTTCTCGACTGCGGGCGAGCAGGTTGCCGTCGCCCAACGAGAGTGGGAGCACCATGAGGACCCCCGCTGGCCAGGTAGCATGGACTTCGACTGGGTTGGGGGCTGGGACCTCGCTCGCAACTGCGTGAAGGGGGTCCTGTCCGACTCCAAGGTCGACCCCAGCAGCATCGCTGCCATTTCAACCACCTGCATGCGCGAGGGGATCGTCCTCTACGACGACCAGGGCCAAGAGATCTGGGCCTGTGCCAACGTCGACGCCCGCAGCAACGACGAGGTGGGCGAGCTCATCAGAATGAACCCCGAGCTCGAGCGCGAGATCTATCGCGAGAGTGGCCAGACCTATGCGCTCGGAGCGCTCCCTCGCCTACTCTGGGTAAAGAACAAGATGCCCGAGGTCTACGAGCGCTGTGCGCGCGTGGGTATGTTCAACGACTGGCTCATATACAAGCTCACTGGAGTCCTCGCGGTGGAGCCCAGCAATGGCAGCACCACGGGAATGATGAGCCTAGAGAGGCGGGACTGGGATCCGTCGATTGCCGAGCGCTGCGGTCTCAAGACTGACATCTTCGGCAAGGTGCTCGAGTGTGGCTCGCGCGCGGGGGAGGTAAGCGCCTGGGGTTCCGAGCAGACTGGCCTCGCCGAGGGGACGCCCGTGATAGTGGGTGGCGGAGACTGCCAGCTAGGCATGATCGGCATAGACGCCTGCGAGCCGGGACAGGCCGGGGTCTTTGGCGGAAGCTTCTGGCAGTACGAGTTCAACACTGCCAGCGCCACGACCGATCCCGACTGTCGCGTGCGCGTCAACTGCCATGCCATCCCAAAGGTATGGCAGTACGAGGCGCTGGCATTCAAGCCCGGCCTGGTGATGCGCTGGTATCGCGATGGCTTCTGCCAGGCGGAGAAGGCTGAGGCGGCGACGCTCGGCAAGGACGCCTACGACCTCATGAACGAGAGGGCCGAGAAGGTTCCTGCGGGTAGCTATGGCATGCTCTGCTGCTTCAGCGACGTAATGAACTTCATCCACTGGACTCATGCCAGCCCTACCTTCACCAACTTCGAGCTCGACCCAGAGCGCTTCGACAAGTACTGCTTCTATCGCGCCATACTCGAGAACACCGCGCTCCTCGTGCGCGGACACATCGACCTGGTGCGCGAGGCAACGGGCAACGAGCCAGACGAGCTCATCTTTGCAGGCGGCGCCTCGAAGAGCCCACTCTGGGCGCAGATCGTGGCTGACGTCTGCAACAAGGTGGTGAAGGTACCTCGGGTGAAGGAGGCAACAGCGCTGGGTGCCGCAGTGCTCGCCGGATATGGCGTGGGCATCTATCCCAGCATCGCCGACGGCGCCCACCAGGTGGTCAAGTGGGATCGGAGCTATACGCCCAACCAAGAGAACCGTACCGTCTATGACGAGCTTTACGCCAATTGGCGCAAGCTCTATGCAGAGCAGCTGCGCCTCAGCGAGCAGGGCATCACCAAGGGAATGTGGAGCGCGCCGGGCATCTAGGGCCAAAGCACGGACTCCATCACATGCCATCACGACGTTTCGGAAGGGACCATGCGCATGTTTATCGTCAACGAGAACGACTTCGAGTATCGCTTCGGCGACTCTGGACCCAAGTACCTCATGAAGGGCCCTCGCATGAACTATGCCCTCGTGCAGTTCCAGCCCGGCCAGGATTTCCAGGCTCACTTCCACAACGTGATGGAAGAGAACTTCTATATCCTCACTGGCAAGGTGGACATCGTGATTGACGGCGTTGTGCACACGCTGTCCGAAGGCGACTTCATCCACATCGAGCCCAGCGAGGTCCACTACGTGCGAAACCCTTATGACCAGGCTGTAAAGATGGTTTCGACCCTTGCTCCCTTCCAGGAATCCGACAAGGTCGAGACAGAGAACCCTGTGTACTAGGGATCAAGTGACGTCAGAATATGACCTCCAGGGGACCTTCCAGACTGAGCGGAGGGCCCCTGGCCTGTGTTTGGTCCCATGCTCTCGTTCGCACGGCCTTGGCGAAGTCCCGTCTCCTCGCCAATTGGAAAGGGACATAGTGTCGGCGGGCGCGCCTCTCCCCCGCCGACAGCCCGTGCTGCCCCGCCGAAAACCCCACCAACCACGGACGCGGACCCTCCCGTTCGCGCTAGCCTACGGGTCAGCGGGCCTACCCGCTCATGCTCATTCCTTGGGGAGAGGAGCTCCTATGCCGGTTGCCACCAGACCGTTTGGCCACTGCGAGGATGGCCGGGAGGTCCACCTGTACGAGCTTCAGAACTCCTCGGGCATGCGCGCCTGCGTCACGGACCTCGGCGCCTGCCTGCAGGCGGTCGTCGTCCCCGACGGGAGGGGCAGCTTCGTCGATGTGACCCTGGGTTACGACGGCGCGCCCGGCTACCTGCACAACGGCGCAGACTTCGGGGCCATCGTGGGCAGAAACGCCAACCGCATCGCCGGCGCGAGCTTCGAGCTGGCCGGCACGACCTACCACCTCGCGGCAAACGACGGCCCCAACAGCCTGCACTCGGGCCCGCGCTTCTGGTTCGAGCGCCTCTGGAAGCTCGCCGACGGCCCGCGCCAGAACGGGGACGGCAGCTGCCAGCTCACGCTCAACCTCCTGAGCAGGCCGGGCGACCAGGGATTCCCCGGTGCGCTCGACGTCTTTCTCACCTACCGCCTCTTCGAGGACGACCGCCTCGAGCTGAGCTTCGAGGCCACGCCCTCAGCCACCACCATCGTCAACCTGACCTGCCATGCCTACTGGAACCTCAACGGCCATGCCGCCGGCTCTGTCCTCTCGCACGAGCTCTGGCTCGACTGCGACCGCTACACCCCCTCCGACGCCCGGCTCATCCCCACCGGAGAGCTCGCCGACGTCACGGGCACCCCGTACGACTTCCGCAGCGCGAAGGCGCTGGGTCGCGACATATGGCTCGTTCCCGGAGGCTATGACACCAACTTCGTCCTGAAGAACGACGAGAGGGTGGAGAGGGTCGCCCGCCTCACGGGTGACCAGAGCGGAATCTGGATGGACGTCTGGACCGATGCCCCGGGCCTGCAGCTCTACACCGCAGGCGGGCTCGACGCCCTGGGCAAGGGCGGCGTGCATCATGGCCGCTTCGACGGCGTCGCCCTCGAGACCCAGTTCTTCCCCGACGCCATCCACCACAAGAACTTCCCCCAGCCGGTCTACGCGCCGGGACACCCCTTCGTCTCGCGCACGGTCTTCGCCTTCGGGCACGCCGAACGCTAGGGCCGCCAGCGCCGCAAGCTCCCTCATCGCATGCGCCACCCGTGCGCATGCCGCGCTCCGCCCGTGCACGAGCGCGTCCGACGCGTCCGCCTCGCGCTCGAAAGCGTCCAACGCGTGCGATACAAACGCGAAAACGTCCAACGCGTCTTTGAGC
>NZ_LT635524.1 GCF_900120385.1 Olsenella phocaeensis
CTCGGTGCGGGCGGGGACTCCGCGCTCTACCAGAAGTACCTGGAGGCCATCGGCGCCGTGACGCACGACCACGAGGGCAACGCGGTGTCCGACGCCATCTGCGGCTCCGCCTCCTGGTGTCCCGTCACCTCCTTCGACACCGCTGACGGGGCGTACGAATGGATGATGGGCCAGTTCTCCACCACGGGGACGCGCAAGGAGGGCAGCTGGACCGCCCAGCTCTCGCACGACCTCGCCGACTCCTACGGTGACTATGTGAACCAGCTCGGTCTGACGGACGGCGAGGGCAACGCCCTCGGGCTCGAGGAGACCTCGGACGGGAGCTACCTTGCGGGCGAGTACTACGACCAGCTGCTAGGTTGCATCGAGGACGGTGCGAGCAGCTTCCTCTCCAGCACTGAGTTCCCCTACACCTACACGCCTGCCCGCATGTCCGACTCCTGCTTCCCGGGCGACCCCAACCTCGCCGCCTCGGGTGCGGACGAGATCGACGCCCTGAGCTCCGCCGGCTCCACGCCCACGACCTCTGGTGCGGGCACGTCCGGGACGGGCGGAGATGGTACGGGGGCGGAGTCGTCTTCGGCCGGATCCGCGTCTACCACCGCGTCGGCCACCGGCGTCTCCCAGGTGCAGTCCACGGTCTATGAGTCTCTGGGTAGCTACCTCTCTGCCCTCAACTCGGACTCGCGTTGGATCACCTACAGCAGCTCGCGCCAGACCGCGCGCATCACGGAGCTTTGGGACTTCGTCGCGAAGTGCCGCCCGGCACAGAAGGAGGTCTGCGCCTTCGACGCGCTGGACCGCTCTACCATGGCGAACCAGCTCTTTGGCATCGACGCCGAGTCCACCCTCCACTTCGACCGCACGGTGTCGGACCTCCTGGCCAATAACCAGGTGAGCTACGCGACCTTCGAGGGCTGGGACGGCAGCTACGTGAGCTCCTGGAGCGCGGACGTCGTGAAGAAGGACGCCTTGGGCGTGAGCATGGCCGACCGAGTCCAGTCCATGAACCCGCTGTACCACATCTGTGGCAGCTACGAGGGCTTCGGCCAGGCTAAGGTCGCCCCACACTGGCGCATCAACACGGGGCTCTTCCAGACCGAGTCCGCGCTCTGTGGGGAGCTCAACCTCGCGCGCGCCCTCTCGGCCTACGACGGCGTCAGGGACGTCGCCTTCACCCCGGTGTGGGGGAGGGGCTACGAGCTCGCCGAGGCCTCGGGAGACCCGCAGGACAGGCTTGTCGCCTGGGTCCTCTCCTGCCTGGAGTCCGAGGCTGCCGCCGTTCAGGCAAGTTAGGCTATCGCCGAGAAGGAAACGAATAAAGATACGGCTACCCTTACCTGAGTGCAAGAGTAAACAGAGCAAAATTTGAGATTTTCTCCCCTTCCGTGATAGACTCGAAGAAGTCGAACACGGAAGGGGTGCTGTCTGCATGTATGAGGTCGGGGAGTACATCGTTCATCCGGGCCAGGGCGTCTGCAGGGTGGATGAGGTGGTCGATGACCCTCAGCCCAGCTATCAGCTCATGCCCGTGGACGCGAGGCACCCCATGCGCATCAGCTTCCCCATCGCGAGCGAGTCGCGCCTTCGCCCCGTCCTCACCCACGACGAGGCGATGACCCTCATCGGCGAGTACCCGAGCCTGGACGTCGTGGAGCTCGGTCCCAACAACAACGCCATGGAGGAGCACTTCAAGAACAAGATCCGCCGTGGCAGCTGCCGTGACTCCGTGCGCGTGGCGAAGACCTTCCGCCGCCGCATCGCGCAGGTCAGGGCCAACAACAAGAAGCCGCCCGTGGCGTACGAGCGCATCCTCAAGCAGGCGCGCGAGCGCTCCCTGCAGGAGCTTGCCGTGGCCCTGGACTCCACCAAGGAGGACGTGCAGCAGCTCTTCGCCCAGCGCGAGGAGGCCGCCACGGCCTAGGTTACGCTTGTGCTCCCGCTTGGCCCGTCCGGCCGGGACGGGGGCGGGACTGCCATACAATGGTACGACGCAGAACCAGCGTGGGCGCCGATGCGGTGCCCACGCGCTCTTTGAGGGGAGAAACGCCACATGGCGGTAGCAGACGAAGCCTCCAAGTCCCGTGCCATCATCACCGTCCTGGGCAGCGACCGCCCGGGCATCGTGGCCGCGGTCACGGCGGCGCTCGCGCATCACGGCGCAAACATCCTGGACATCTCCCAGACGATCCTGCAGGGTACCTTCACCATGACCATGCTGGTCGACCTGGCCGACTCCAAGGTCGACTTCTCCGCGCTCCAGGACGAGCTGAGCGGCCTCTCGGGCGAGCTGGGCGTGCAGACCAACATGCAGCGCGAGGAAGTCTTCAACTTCATGTACCGCCTCTAGCGCGGCCAGCCGCGGCGGCGCTCCCGCGCGCAATGGCGGCAGACGAGAGGAGCGTGGAAAGAGACATGCCCAAGAGCCCCCTGACGCATCGGGCTAGGAGCTTCCTCACCTCGAAGGACACCTCCGCCCTGAGCCACATAGCCGACGCCTACCCCATGCCCTCCGAGGGGCTGGGACGTCCCGCCGCGTCCGATGGCCTCTACGAAGGCATGCAGCGTGCGGACAGGCTCCCGGACGAGCTCTACGAGCGCTACGACGTGAAGCGCGGCCTGCGCAACGCCGACGGCTCCGGGGTGCTTGTGGGCCTCACCACCATCTCGAACGTGCACGGCTATAACAAGGTGGACGGGCGCCTCGTCCCCGACCGCGGGGACCTCAGGTACCGTGGCTACTCCATCTCGGACCTTGTGGAGGGAAGCCACGCCGACGACCGCTTCGGCTACGAGGAGGTGGCCTACCTCCTCCTCTCCGGTGCCCTGCCCACCCAGGCGGAGCTCGACGACTTCCGTGCGCGCATCGACTCCCGCCGACAGCTGCCCGAGGGCTACCTGGACATCTTCCCGCGCGTCACCTACAGCCACTCCATCATGAACGTGCTGCAGCGCGCGACCCTCCTGCTCTACGCCTTCGACCGCAACCCGGACGACACCTCGCCCGAGCACGAGATAGACGTGGCGCTCTCGCTTCTGGGCCGCTGGCCCCGCGTGGCGAGCGTTGCGCACCAGGCCTACGTCGCCTCGAACGAGGGGGTGCGCCTGCGCGTGCCTCCCGCCCGAGAGGGCTACTCCATGGCCGAGACCATCCTGGACGTGCTGCGGGGGGACGAGGGCTTCAGCAGGAGCGAGGCCATGCTCCTCGACGCCATGCTCATGCTGCACGCGGAGCATGGCGGCGGCAACAACTCGAGCTTCACCTGCCGCGTGCTGAGCTCTTCGGGCACGGACGCCTACAGCGCCTACGCCGCCGCGCTGGGCTCCCTCAAGGGCCCCAAGCATGGGGGAGCCAACTACAAGGCAGGGGAGATGATCGAGGACATAGCCGCTCACGTGGGCGACTGGTCGAGCGACACGCAGGTGGCGGACTACCTCACGCGCATCCTGGGGCGCGAGGCCTTCGACGGGACCGGCCTCATATACGGCCTGGGGCATGCCGTATACACCGTGAGCGACCCGCGCGCCGAGGTCGTGCGCGAGCAGGCGAGGAAGCTTGCGGAGGAGAAGGGGGAGCTGGACAAGCTCGAGCTCATTGGCCGCGTGGAGAGGCTTGGCCCCGAGCTCATGCGCGAGGTGCGCGGCATCACCAAGCCCATCAGCACCAACATCGACCTCTACACCGGCTTCGTGTACTCCATGCTAGGCATCCCCAAGGACCTCTACACGCCCATCTTCGCCATGGCCCGCTGCGCCGGTTGGGCGGCCCATCGCATGGAGGAGCTCTATGGCGCCGCGCGCATCATACGTCCCGCCTACCGTTCGGTCATGGGGGGCTCATCCTACGTCCCCATAGGCAGGAGGGGCTAGGCTCGCTCCTAGAGGGGGTCCATCTGGCCCGAGTAGTCTGCCTTCGTGGTCGCAATCGCCCGGCGCATCTTGTGCAGGGTCTCTGATACCTGGGGCATCCTGAACATCACTGCCGTGTAGAGCGTGTCGATGAGGACGAGCTGGGAGATGCGGCTGGAGAGCGACTCGGAGCGATAGCCCGTCTCGTCCGAGATGGAGACGAGGGCCACGTCCGCATTCTCCAACAGCTTGCTCGAGGGGTAGCTCGTGATGACGATGGTGCGCGCGCCCGCATCCTTTGCTATGGCGGAGAGGTGGATCATCTCCTTGGTGAGCCCGGTGTGGCTGATGATGATGGCGCAGTCTTCCGGCCCCATGACGGATGCCTGCATGAGCTGCAGGTGGTAGTCTTGGGCGAACTGGGAGCGCAGGGGAGAGCGAAGGAACTTCTGGTATGAGTCGTAGGCGACTGCGTTCGACTCTCCACAGCCGTGGAATGACACTCGCGTCGACCCCAGGAGTATGTCGACGGCGTTCGATATCGCTTCGGGGTCCTGCAGGCGCAACGTGTCTTCGAGAGACTTGATGCTTGACTGGAACACGTGCTGAGTTACGGTCGGGATGTCGTCGTCCGGGCAAATGTTCTCGTGGATGGACGTCTGCGGGTCGTAGGCATCTGCGAGAAGGTCGTCACGGAATTCCCTGAATCCCTGGTAGCCTAACCGCTTCGCGAACTTGAAGATGGTCGAGTCCGCAAGTCGGAGCTTCGAGGCCATCTCGCTGATCGTCATTCGGGAGGCCTCGACGGGATTGGCAAGGATGAACTGAGCAATTTTCTGCTCCTTCGGCGTGAAGGTCGAAGAAGAGGACTTGATTCTGAGCAGCACGGCAGGGGTTGCGCTCATTGCGCTCGTCCAATCTCAAGAGTAGAACGTCGCTTTTAATAAAAGCAATTATAAAATATACCTGCAATATTATCGCCTGAATGACCTGCCACCGCAAATCGCGACAAAAAACAAAAAAATTTCGACACCAAATACTAAATTGGAAAAAACTAGTCTAGAATATGACGAGTCTCAGGAGTTCATGTGTGGTTTGCGTTGTCCAGAAGGATCTCTTTGAAAGGGGAGCGCCATGGGCAGTTACGTGGGAGTCGTCGGAATGGGAGTGATGGGCCAGAGTCTTGCCCTCAACATCGCCAATCATGGCTATACCGTCTCGGTCTACAACCGTCACGGCGAGGCGACCAAGGACTTCATGGAGAGTCGCGTGAAGGCCCAGAAGGACAAGGTCACCGCAACATACGAGCTCAAGGACTTCGTGGACTCGCTTGAGGCTCCCCGCAAGGTCATCCTCATGGTGAAGGCCGGTCCCGTGGTCGATGCGGTCACCGACAGCCTCCTTCCCTTCCTCAGCGAGGGCGACATCGTCGTCGACGCCGGGAACTCCTATTACAAGGACACGAGTCGCCGCATGGCGGACTATGCAAAGAAGGGAATCAGCTTCTTTGGCATGGGTGTATCCGGAGGCGAGAAGGGCGCTCTCGTCGGTCCGTCCATCATGCCCAGCGGTGACAAGAATCTCTATGACAACTACCTTGGCAAGCTGCTGACCGACATTTCGGCCCATACCGAGGACGGCAGCCCCTGCTGCGACTACATCGGTCCGGAGGGCTCCGGCCAGTACGTCAAGATGGTGCACAACGGCATCGAGTACGGTGACATCCAGATCATCGACGAGGCCTACTTCATCATGAAGAACGTGCTCGGCATGAGCAACGCCGAGATGGCAGACACCTTCGAGAGCTGGAACAACGGCCGCTTGGATTCCTTCCTGATAGAGATAACCTACAAGATCCTTCGCGAGAAGGACCCTGATACGGGTGACGACCTCATTGACCACATCTTGGACGAAGCCGCCCAGAAGGGCACGGGCATGTGGACGGCAATCGAGGGCCTCGAGATGCACATGGCGATTCCCACCATGGCGGAGGCCGTATTCGCACGTAACCTCTCGGCCGTGAAGGACGAGCGCGTCATCGCCTCAAAGGTGTTCACCGACAAGCCGAGCGTGAGCGTCGAGGACAGGGATGCGCTGCTCGCCGACCTCGAGCAGGCGGTGTACGCGAGCAAGATCATGTCCTACGCGCAGGGGTTCCAGCTTCTGGAAAAGGCATCCCGCGAGCATGACTGGAACCTCAAGCTCGGTGACATCGCACTGCTCTGGCGCGAGGGCTGCATCATTCGCGCGAAGTTCCTCGGCCGCATCAAGGCGGCATATGACCAGAGTGACGGCAAGGTTCAGAACCTCATGCTCACCGACGAGTTTCGCGACGAGATAAAGGCTGCCGTGCCTGGTTGGCGACGTGTGGTCGTCAAGGCCATCGAGGCCGGCGTCTATGTCCCGACCCTTGCCAACTCCCTTATGTACTTCGATGGCTATACGAGTGAGTTTCTCTCTGCGAACCTCTGCCAGGCGCAGAGGGACTGGTTCGGCGCCCACACCTATCACCGTGACGACCAGCCTCACGATCTCTCCTTCCACCACAGGTGGGAGGAGCTGGACTAGAAACGAGCCTCCTCCACCAAAAAAGGAGCAGACACATGCTTGAGAACTGGCTAAACAAAGATTGCATCAGCTTGAACGTTGACGCTCAGGACTATCGCCAAGCGATTCAGATTGGTGGTGATCTACTTGTTGCAAATGGCAAGGCAGAAAAAACTTTTGTCACGGCCATGATTGATGCTGTTGCTGACCTAGGGCCGTACATGGTTGTCGCTCCTGGTATTGCAATCCCTCATGCTCGTCCCGAGAGTGGTGCAAAGGCAGTCGGTCTTAGCCTGGTGACACTGAATAGCCCAGTTAACTTCGGGAACCTGGAAAACGACCCCGTGTGGCTTGTTGCTTGTCTATGCGCGCTGGATTCCGAGTCGCACATTGAGCTTCTACAGCGCTTCGCGAACCTCCTCGCTGATGATGAAGCGGTTAAGAAAATAAAGAACGCTAGTGATGCCGAAGAGGTTATTGAATTGATCTCAAGGTATTAGTAAGGAGGTATCGAGACCGCGAGTGCACATCTGAGCAAAGGAGAGATTTATGAAAAAGAGATATAGCATCACCGCTCTTTGCGGCATGGGACTTGGTACAAGCAGTCTTGCGCGTATGGCAATCATGGATTACGTCAAGAGTCATGGAATTGATGCGAATGTGACTGTCGCTGACATTGGTAGTGTCAAGGGCATTACGAGCGACATCATCCTGACCACTAAGAGCATGGCAAACCACATTCCCAGCTCTGTGAGCGAGCAGTCCACTGTCATTCTCGTTACGAACCTCATCAAGAAGGACGAAATCAACTCGAAGTTAGATGAGTACTTCTCCTCAGTTAGTGAGTAGCACGTTCTTGTCTGAGCTGACTCAAACAAAGGGGTAGTCATGGAATTGCTTAGCAATATTGGGAACTTTATTATCTTCCAAATTCTCGACCAAGCACCTATTTTCCTCGGTCTCATCACTCTTGTGGGTATGCTTCTCCAGAAATCCAAAGGGTCCGAAATCTTTGATGCCGTCATCAAGACTGTCGTCGGCATGCTTATCCTTAGCGCTGGTGCCAATCTCATTTCTGGAACCATTACCCCGGTCATGCAGCTCCTCAACAATGTTGTCGGCGTTAGCGGTGTCATGCCTATGAACGAGGCCGCTTTCGGAGTCGCCATGACATCAGTGGCTGAGACTGCCGTGACCATCTTTGTCTTCGGCTTCTTGATTCATCTGGTCCTCGTATACCTCATCCCAAACAAAGGCATGAAGAACGTGTACCTTACCGCGCACATGATGCTTTATCTTGCTATCTTTCTGACACTTACAGTGAACTCCACGTTGGGTCTCGAGGGCATTCCCCTAATTGTTGTTTCCTCTGTCCTCGCGGCGCTCTACTGGACCTTTACTCCAGCAATTCCACGTGCCCTTGGTAAGAAGTATTTTGGCGAGGACTTTACTCTGGGCCACGCTCAGCAGTTTGGCACCCTGATAGGCGCTCTTTGCGGCAAACTCTTCAAGAACCATGCCGAGGAGGAAGACGCAGACAACATCGTTCTTCCCGGCGGTCTTTATCTTTTCCAGGACGTTACACTGGCGCTTTCCCTCATTATGCCCATTCTTTTCGTGATCATCGGTGTAGTGGTTGGCGAGGACCAGGTTATGACCCTTGCAGGCACCCAGAACTGGATTATCTTCCTGCTGATGCAAGGTCTACAGTTCGCGGCCGGGGTTGCGGTGATGCTCTACGGAGTGCGCATGTTCCTGAACTCGATCATACCCGCCTTCAAGGGCATTTCTGAGAAGCTCATTCCTAATTCAGTTCCCGCACTCGATTGTCCCGTCCTGTACCCTTACAGCCCCTCTGGTGCAATGTTCGGTTTCCTTGGATCTATTCCTGCTGGCATTCTTGTGTGCGTGCTTACGGCTGTGCTCGGCTCCGCGGTCGTTGTCTTCCCAAGTCCCATCATCCTTTTCTTCGACGGATGCACAGTCGGTGTGTTTGGTAACAAGTACGGTGGTTGGAAGGGCGCACTCCTGGGCGGCTTCGTTTCCAGCCTCATTGCTCACCTTGCTATCATCCCGCTATACCCAATGATGGGTTCTCTCTTCGGGTCTGGTCTCATGTTCAGCAACATTGACTACGCAGTCCTCTGGCTGCCTCTTCTGCTGGTATTTAAGTTCATTGGTGGCCTCATCTAATTTCAGTCTTGTCGGTGTTATGCCTGAATGGAGGTTGGTCATGAGATATGTCCAGACAGTTCTCGGAAAAGTGCCGGTTGATGACATCGGGATGACAGACGCTCATGACCACCTCATTCGTGTTGGTGGCATCGAGGTAATCTGCAATGGCTCAGATTTCGACATGCATGACGAACGCAAGGCACTGGAGGAACTTGAGCTATTCAAAGCGGTGAACGGAAACACGCTGGTCGAAATGACACCCATCGGCAGCGGCAGATCAATTGAAAGCTTGAGATTCCTTAGTCGTGAGTCAGGAGTTAACATCCTGTCAACGACAGGCTTTCACAAGTCAGAGCTCTATGACAAGTCTCACTTCTTGTGGAAATACGATCGAGATACACTTGCTCAACTCCTGATTGATGATGTGATGAGGGGTATAGACGTCTACGACTATGCTGGTCCAGTCGTGAAACGTTCAGAGGGCAAGGCTGGACTCATCAAGGCGGCATGTAGCCTTCAGAGCATCACATCGATTGAAAAGAAGGAACTTGAGGCGGCAGCGATTGCCTCAGGCGAGACGGGCGCACCGATTTCTCTTCACCTTGAAAAGGGAACCATGGCGCTTGAGGCGATTGACATCCTAACAAGAAACGGGGTTAGCCCGGACAACATCATCCTTGGCCACATTGATCGCAATCCAGACCTCTACTACCACAGAGCGATAGCCGAGCGTGGAGTGTTCCTGGCATACGATGGCGCTGCACGAGTTAAGTACTACACAGACGCTGTGATTGTTAGTCTGTATAAGAGCATGATTGACCTGGGCTTTGAGGATCAGCTCCTGATGGGTGCGGATCTCGGTGGAAAATCCTATTTCAGGGCATACGAGGGCGGTCCGGGATTGGGCTACAACTTCGGAATATTCGTTCCGAGATTGATTGATTGCGGCGTGCCTGAGGAAACCATACGAAAGATAACGATATATAACGCTAGAAATGCGTTCTGCAACAAAAAATTTGAGATTTAGCTCTTCAGACTTACTTTGCTGAAAGACGAAAAGAGATTGGGATTCATGGACTATCAAATTGCAATCGTTAATTCATCATCTTTTGGTCAGTACTATCCGGAGCACCTGGAGAGACTGGAAAAAATTGGCAGGGTGGCTCGTGTGCGCATTGCTGGGGATGCCCATGGACGTGAGCTCGCCAATGTCCTCAGGGACTTTAATGTCGTCATTTCATCCGTTACCCCGTTTTTTGATGCCGAGTTCTTCGAGTACAAAACGGACTTGCTCCTTCTGAGCAGGCATGGAATTGGGTTCAACAACGTGGATGTTGTTGCTGCAAAGAGGGCCGGGACCTTGGTGACAACTGTCTCCCCGAGGGTTGAGCGCGATGCGGTCGCAGAAGGTGCGGTTGCGACGTTGTTGGATGTCATGCGAAGAGTCAGTGACTCTCATGCTGCAGCGAATGCGGGTCGGTGGGCTGACAGAGCAAGCTTTATTGGGTCTGGTTTGAGTGGAAAGACCCTTGGTATTGTTGGCTGTGGCAATATAGGCTCTCGTGTGGTCGAGATTCTGAGCCGTGGCTTTGACATGCGAGTTCTCGCATACGATCCTATTCAACATGGGATGTGGGCTGATGTTCTCGGAGTGAGGTACTGTGGTCTCGACGAGGTTATCTCCCAGTGTGATGTCCTCTCGCTCAACGCAGATCTCAATGAGAGCTCACATCACATTATCAACGAGCGTACTTTGTCGCTCATGAAGAGAGGCGTCTATGTCGTTGACAATGCGCGAGCAGACCTCATAGACCAGGAGGCGATGTTGAGGGCGCTTGATAACGGAACCGTAGCTGGTCTCGCTCTTGATGTCATGCATGATGAGCCGCCTGCACCGGATGACCCTTACTTCAACCACCCAAAGGTCCTGGTTACGACACATATTTCTGCGTATACCAGGGAGTGTCTGTACGGAATGGGTGAGAAATGCGTCGGTGATGTCGAGAGGTTTGTACGGGGCGAAGCGCCTGTCAATGCAAAAAGCTAACGCGATTTCCCCATTGAACTGAACGTTGGTGGCTGTCCTGACTGCTCCTCTGGTCGGGACAGCCATCTCCTTTTCGTCTTCTATATGAAAAAAATTCGACAATAGAAAGAAAATAGGAAAAAGAATTCGCTATACTGGAGTCAGGAGAGAAAATCTTTCTAGACAAAGCTAGGAGGGCAGATGACTGGTATTTCATTCATGAAGGAGAACGGCTTCTATGAGGACGTTGCTCGCTGTGGCGTGGTGCCTGTCGTGGTGCTAGACGATCCGGCTGATGCCGTTCCCCTGGCACGTGCGCTCGAGGAGGGTGGACTTCCTGCGGCGGAGGTGACGTTCAGGACCGCCGCGGCGGCAGAGTGCATCTCGCTGATTTCCCGCGAGTGCCCGGGCGTCCTGGTTGGCGCGGGAACCGTCCTTGACCTGGAGCAGGCAAAGCGTGCCGTCGACGCGGGTGCAAGGTACCTCGTCTCTCCAGGCACGGATCGCGATGTCGTCGAGTGGGCCCTCTCCGAGCGCGTGAACGTCATTCCCGCCGGCGTCACGCCAACCGAGATCACCTGGCTGAGGAACCAGGGAATCGACGTGACGAAGTTCTTCCCGGCGAATCTTTTCGGAGGCGCAAAGGCGATCACTGCACTCGCTTCGGTCTTTGTCGGGCATAGGTTCATGCCCACGGGAGGAGTGAGCCGGGACAACCTTGGCGAGTACCTCTCCAATCCTGCGGTGATTGCGGCAGGGGGAACGTGGATGGTGAAGCCCGCCCTGTTCGCGGACGGCGACTTCTCCGAGGTGACGCGCATCGCGCGAGAGGCGTCGGAACGCGTGTCAGGGATTCGCTCCTAAGGACACGAGGGCTTTCGCAGTATTCACGCCGTGTGGATGGAGATGAGTGACATGGCAAGCAGCACGACAGAGCTGGACACCGCAATCAAATTCGGAGCAGGAAGGTATCGCCAGGAACGGGGCTTGCTGGCGGAGTGCGGCCCAGAGATCGGCCGATTCGGGAGGCGTCCCCTCGTGGTCGCCGGCCCCAACTCCTGGGAGGCAATGGGAGACGCCCTGATGCGCAGCATGGAGGCGGATGGGCTCAGGCCCCAGGTGGAGGTCTACGGGGGATGGTGCTCCTTCGAGGGTGCCGAGGAGCTCGCCGAGAAGGCAAGGAAGTACGGTGCCGACGAGGTCGTCGGCGTTGGCGGGGGCAGGATCATGGACCTCGCCAAGGCAGTCGGCGAGACGGCGGGCCTGGGCACGGTGAACATTCCCACTGCGGCATCGAGCTGTGCCCCCTTCACCTGCATGAGCGTCATGTACACCGCAGAGGGCGGCAAGAAGCTCAGCTGGCGCTTCGACCACGAGATCGACGCATGCCTGATGGACATGGACGTCATCGCGAACTGTCCCATCCGATTTACCGCGGCTGGCATCGTCGACGCCATGGCCAAGCGCATCGAGATGCTGAACGGAAAGCCCGCCCTCAGCCTGGCAGACACCCCCGTCGACATCTTCAGCGCCTACAGCATCGCCGAGTACACCTACAGGGTCCTCAAGGACAACGCCCTCACGGCCATCGAAGACAACCGCAGGCACGAGGCCACCAAGGCACTCAACGACGTGGCGTTCATGAACGTTCCCATCACGGGCGTCATCGCCAACACGACGAAGAGCTTCAAGCAGTCCGAGCTCGCGCATGTGATCTACGACGGCGTGAGGACCATCTTCACCAAAGAGGGCCAGAAGGCCGTCCACGGCGAGATCGTCGGCGTCGGGCTCTTCTGCCAGCTCTACTTCAACGGCCAGCAGGACCAGGTGCAGGAGCTTCGGGAGTTCATGCGTGCCATGGACATGCCGCTCAGCTTCGAGGACCTGGGCATCGAGTCGAGCGACAAGAACCTTGACGCCATCGAGGAGTACATTGTCAACTCGAGGCACTACAACAGCGACGACCCTGATGACCGTCGTCGCCTTCACGAGGCCGTCCATCAGATGGCATAGGTTCGATAGCCAAGGAGCTTGGCTGGCGAGAGGGGAATGCGATGACCGGGATGCCGCAGATGGTCTTCTGTGACTTGGACGGGACCCTTCTCGACGGCGAGAAGCAGATGAGCGACCGCACCCGGAGGGCCCTGCAGAGGCTCGCCGGGTGCGGCATTGGCTTCGTTCCCAGCACGGGCCGTTCCGTGGTGGGCATTCCGCAGGAGGTCATCGATCTCTCTGGCGCTCGTTACGCGATCACGGCCGATGGTGCCACGGTCTGCCAGCTTTCCCACGGCGGGCAGACGGACCTTCGCGCCAGCACGATCCCGCGGGACGCGGTCGTCGGCCTCCTGGACCTCGTCGGTCACTCGGCTTCGTACATCGACCTCTTCAGCGAGGGAGAGGCGTATGTCGAGCGGGGGGAGATGCGAAAGCTCGATGGCTTCGGGCTCCTGCCTGGCGACGTGGCATACATCCGCTCCGTCCGCAACGAGATCGACACCACGCTGGTGGACTTCGTTGCCCAGGGACACCCCGTCGAGCGACTCACGGTCTTCTTTGCGGATGAGAGAATGCGTGACGCCGTCTATGGCTTCTCACAAGAAAGAGGGGACCTGGCCTGCTACACCTCCCAGCGGGCGAACATCGAGGTCACGAGTGCCGGGGCGAGCAAGGGCAGTGCCCTGCTCTGGCTTTGCGACCGATTCGGCATACCTGCGGAGGAGACCATCGCGTTCGGGGACTCCCTGAACGACGTCTCGATGCTCAGGGAGGCCGGAGTCGGCGTCGCCATGGTCAACGCCGACGAGGGAGTCAGGATTCAGGCGGACGACGTCACTCGCCTCGGCAACGACGAGTCCGGCGTTGCCGAGTACCTCGAGGGGCTCCTCCCGGCCTGATCCGGAGACGTGCCGGCCAACCAGATTCTGTCGCGTCAAGGGAGGTCAATCGTGCCCTGCAAAGCCCTCTGCCTGCATGCCGACGACGATGTCGCCACCGTGCTGTCGGACGTCGCCATGGGCGACCGCGTCGTGGTGACCGACAAGGCTGGTGGACGCGTGTGCGAGCTCGTCTGCCAGGACTCGATCGACGCCTTTCACAAGATCGCCCTGCATCCCATCGGTTCGGGCGAGGTGGTCCATAAGTACGGAGAGGCGATCGGCAGGGCGACCGAGGACATCCTTCCGGGTGGCCACGTTCACGTGCACAACCTGGAGAGCATAAGGACGAGGAAGCATGATTAGCGGATACGTCCGCCCCGGCGGCAAGATGGGTATCCGGAACCACGTGCTCGTCCTCTCGAGCGTGGGCTGCGCCAACAATGTGGTACGACGCATCGCCCAGCAGGTCGAAGGCGCCGTTGGCGTGGAGAACACCAAGGGGTGCGGCCAGGTGGGCAACGGCATCAGGATCATGCGACGCTGCCTTGCCAACCTGACCCAGAACCCCAACGTCTTCGCAACTCTGCTTGTCGGATTGGGCTGCGAGAGCACGAAGCCCCTGGAGCTCGCCGAGCAGGTCTCGCGGATGAGCGACAAGCCTGTTGCCGCCATCACCATCCAGGATTGCGGCGGCACCCTGAAGGCCGTCGAGGAGGGCGTGCGCATCGCCCGCGAGCTGGTGGCGCAGTCCGCCCTGGCCCGGCGCGTTCCGATGCCCCTGAACAAGCTGGTTCTGGGAACGAACTGCGGAGGCTCGGATGCCACGAGCGGCCTGGCGGCAAACCCCACCATCGGTCTCGTGAGCGATTGGGTCATCGATGGCGGCGGCACCGTCCTCATGGGCGAGACGACCGAGCTCATCGGTGCCGAGCACATCCTCTCGCGCCGTGCTGCCACCAAGGAGGTCTCGGACGACATCCTGAGGATGGTCGGGCGTCTCGAGGACGATTTCCTGGCCAATGACATAGACGTGCGTGGTGCGAACCCCTCGCCCGGAAACATGCGCGGCGGCCTGTCGACGCTCGAGGAGAAGTCGCTGGGAGGCATCTCCAAGGGTGGCTCCCATCCCGTCTCGCAGGTGGTCCGGTACGGAGAGGTGCCCTCAAAGGGTGGCTTCGTCTTCATGGACACCCCGGGCTACGACATCGAGTCCGTCTCGGGCATGTCTGCCGGGGGAGCGCAGGTCATGCTCTTCTCCACGGGCAGGGGCACCCCGATAGGGAACCCCCTCATGCCAGTCATAAAGGTGACGGGGAACGCACTTACCTTCCAGCGCATGAGGGACAACATCGACTTCGATGCCTCCGGGGTCATAGCGGGGCGTTCTACGCTGGGGGAGCAGGCAGACTCCCTCAAAGCCCTGCTCCGTGACGTCTGCAACGGCACCCCATCCAAGGCGGAGCTCCTGGGATTCGACGACTTTGCCATCTATCACGGGCAGGAGTACTGGTGCGGCTGCGAGTTCGCATCGTAGCCCTGGCATGGCAGCCGGACCCCTGAGGCAGACATAAGGGTCTTCGACAAGACGAGAGGCACCGGACTGCGTCCCCGGTGCCTCTCGTCACTGAATCGCGCATGTGAAGGCTGGTCCTACTCCTCGCCCTCCTCGTCGAAGTAGCCCGCGTCCCCCGAGCCCTCCTCGTCCTCGTCGTCGATTACGAGGGGCCTGAAGCTCGCGGTGTCGCCACCGACGATCTCGTGCTCGACCTCCTCGGCGGCGATGGCGATCTGGCTCTTCATGGTGTCGGTGAAGATGTCGCCCTCCTCCTCGACGGCCTCCTCGGCCGTGACGGGTCGCATGCTGCCGGTGCTGCTCACGCCGGCGATGCGGGTGAGCTTGTGCTGGCGCTTGGACTTGCCGAACAGGGGGACGTGCTCGAAGATCAGGCTCGAGTTCTCGAGGCCGTACCAGCGTGCGGGAGAGCCGCAGATGCGGCGAATCAGGTACTTCAGGGCGATCACGTTGGCGTTCAGGCCCGAGATGTCGGACTCGGGCGAGAGGACCTTGCGGATCAGGCAGAAGCGGAAGTCGCCCACCTGGCTGTGGTCGCGGTAGATCGAGTACTTGTGGTCCTGCGGCGGCAGCTGGCCCGACGACATGAGGTCGGCCACGATCTGGTAGAGGTAGGTGTTGATGCGCTGGTTGACCCTGAAGCCCAGGCGCAGCTGCACCTTGAAGGCGAAGTCGGTGCCGAAGTCGTTCACGATGTACTCGTGGGTGTAGGGCTCGTTGGTGACCTGCACGTTGAGGAAGTAGTACGCCTTGGCGCGCTTGGGCCTCTTGTCCAGGATGGAATAGAGGATGTCGCGGTCCAGCTTGTCGGTCGAGGAGTCGTTGGTCAGGAAGATCAGGTTGTCGGCCACGTAGGGGTAGTCGTCGTCGTTGCGCAGGGCGTCCAGCTGGCCGATGTACTTGTTCACGGGCAGGTAGACGGTCTGGGTGTGCTCGACCGCCGTGCCGCGCCTCCACACGTACATGACCACGAAGATCGCCGCCGCCATGAGCACGGTGAAGTAGCCGCCGTGGAAGAACTTGGTCAGGCTCGAGAAGAAGAACATGAACTCGATGGCGCCGAAGAAGACCAGGAAGACCACGGCCAGGGCGCGCCGGCGCCTCACCTGCGAGAGGTAGGTGTAGAGCAGGATGGTGGTCATGAGCATGGTCACCGTGATGGCCAGGCCGTAGGCGGCCTCCATGTGGCTCGAGCGCTGGAAGAGCAGCACGACGAAGATGCAGGCCACCCACATGATGGAGTTGACCAGCGGGATGTAGATCTGGCCGCGGGTCTCGGAGGGGTAGTTGATCTTCATGTGGGGCATGAGGTCCAGGCGGATGGCCTCCGACACGATGGAGTACGAGCCGGTGATGAGCGCCTGCGAGGCGATGATGGCTGCCAGCGTCGAGAGGATGACGGCGAAGACGCGGAAGTCCTCGGGGACCATCTGGAAGAAGGGGTTGAGGTCGGTCACGCTGGCCAGGTGCTCGTTGCCACGCTGCGAGAGGATCCAGGCCCCCTGGCCCAGGTAGTTCAGGATGAGGCAGACCTTCACGAAGGGCCAGGTCATGTAGATGTTGGGCTTGCCCACGTGCCCCATGTCGGAGTAGAGGGCCTCGGCGCCGGTGGTGCAGAGGAAGACGTTGCCCAGGACCATGAGCCCCACGGCGTTGATGCTGCCGTCAAAGAGGAAGGTGATGCCGCGTAGGGGGTTGAGCGCGCGCAGCACGCCGAAGTCGGCGCCCATGTTGAGCAGGCCGGTGATTCCCAGAAAGAGGAACCACAGCGTCATGGCGGGGCCGAAG
>NZ_LT635525.1 GCF_900120385.1 Olsenella phocaeensis
CCGGGGCCTTCCCCATCCGAGACGAGCGCGGCGCCCTGCTGGCCACGCTCTGCGTGAGCGGCCTCCACGAGGGCCTCGACCACGAGCTTGCCGTGCGCGCCCTCGCGGAGGCGGAGGGGAAGGAATGCGGGCGGGACGTCCCCGTCTACGCCTGGCTGGCGAGGTAGCGGGTGATTGTAGGGCTGCGAAGCCGGACCCCCACGGCACGCCCAAGCCCCACGGCACGCACGCTACGCACAAGTCGGGGCCGTGACTGCCTGCTGGCGCGACGTCCAATCTTGCAAACGCGGACACTTTTCTTGTCCTCCGGCGGCAATTCTGTCCACAACCACAAGATTGGGCCGGTGGAGAGGAGTGGGGCCAGCAAGCGCAGAGAAGCAAGCGGCATGTCTCGCCCGTGAAGGCTGATGTCGTGGCTTGTCCGTATACTGGAAAACGTCTGGTTCCGGGCGAGAGGATCGCCCCCGGTCGCGTGGAGGGCGTCTCTCATGGAGAACAAGGCATTGCGGGAGCTGGACGAGAGGCGAGCGCGCCAGGGCTCACGCGCCGACGGCATGCGGTTCGCCCATGGCATGTTTGACCTCCTCGCCCTGGTGGACTTCGCCAGCCTCGCGACCTCCGTCGACGAGCTGCGCCAGGAGGTGCCGGGACGTGACGAGGCCCCCGTTGTCCTCGGCTCGCGCCAAGGCGATGCGCCCACGGCCCCGCAGCCGAGCCCCTCTCCCCAGAACGTGGAGGACGTCACCGCGGAACCGGTGCCTGCCGAGGCGCCGAAGGAGGTCGCCACCGAGACTGTGGAGGCGGAACCTGAGCTGGCTGCCCCTGCCGACGACCATTGCGCCGCCATCGCCTCTGCCTCTGCCGATGTTACCGACGCAGCTACTGGCACTCCCGCCGAAGCGGCACCGGCGTCGGAGCCGCAGAAGGCGTCGCCCTACGTCCTGCTTGTCGAGGAAGACGCTGCCTGGCGGCCCGGGGAGCTTCCCCGCGTCGCGTTCTTCGGCTACATGGGATTGCTCCTCCTCGTGCTGGGCTTCCCCGTGCTCCGCGCCTCCGTACCCGCCTCCGTCCTCCTCTTTGGCATGGGCGCGGCGGGCCTCGCCCTCGCCACCAAGCGCCTCCTCGACTCCCGCCGTCGCCGGCGCC
>NZ_LT635526.1 GCF_900120385.1 Olsenella phocaeensis
CAGCCCGCCCCCTCGGGGGCGAGGACGGTCAGGAGCCCGTCGCCGAAGGGCCTCCCCCGTGGCCGCGGCAGAAGGCGGCCGGCATGCCAACCCCGTCCCCGTCAGAGGCGGGGGAGGTCCTGTGGGGCTCGGCGAGCCTCTCGAACATCAGCTAACCCTCCCCTCGCGCACAAGCGGCAAAACGCCGCCGCACATGGCGGCGCCGACCCCGTCGAACGCAAGCGCAAGGCCCTCGCTGGACGCGAAGCCCATGCAAAGCATCAGAGCGCAGGCTGCCAGAACGACGATGGACACCGCCCTCGCCGCACCGGCAAGTGCGGGCCTTGCGGGAAGCGCGAGCAGAAGAACGCCCAAAACCACGAGGCATACCCCAATGGTGCGGTGCGGGCCATCCCACACGCTGAAGCGAACGCGCCCGGAATTCTCCACGCTCGAGCGCACAATGTCGCCAGCGCCCAACTGGGCAAACGTGCTGGCGCGCGTGCGTATCAGCGTACTCGGCGAAATTGGCGTGCGTATCAGCGCACTCAGCGGTACTGCGTGTGTGCGTCAGCGTGCGTGACGCAGCCGCAGCGTGACGCAGCCGCGGCCACAGCGTATTGTCTCCGCCGTCGCGCCGGCGGCATGCGCCTCCCTCTCGCCTGTATTATCAGCGTGTTGCGCCCTTGCCGAGAGCTTGCCTGGGCATGCCCACTGCGAGCACAATGCCATACGTGCAAACGCAAAGCTGATCGCCGAGGAGCGCCAGACATGTCCCTCTACCTGCCCGAGCAGTACGACCCCAAGATGAGCGTCCGCCAGACGGAGGATGCCATCAAGTACATCCGCGATACCTTCCAGCGCGAGATGGGCCGCGAGATGAGGCTCTCGCGCGTCTCTGCCCCGCTCTTCGTGGAGAGGAGCTCCGGCCTCAACGACAACCTCAACGGCGTCGAGCGCCCCGTGAGCTTCGACGTGCCCTGGCAGCCGGACGAGACCGTGGAGGTTGTGCAGTCGCTGGCCAAGTGGAAGCGCATGGCGCTGCGCAAGTACGGCTACCAGCCGGGCGAGGGAATCTACGCCAACATGAACGCCGTGCGCCGCGACGAGGAGCTGGACAACCTGCACTCCTGCTACGTGGACCAGTGGGACTGGGAGCGCGTCATCCGCCGCGAGGACCGCAACGAGGAGACCCTGCGCAGCACCGCGTCCGAGGTCTTCCGCATCATCAAGCACATGCAGCACGAGGTCTGGTACAAGTACCCGGACGCCTTCTACCGCCTACCTGACGAGATGCACTTTGTGGACAGCGAGGAGCTGCTGCGGCGCTATCCCGACCTCACGCCGCGCGAGCGCGAGGATGCGATAACCCGCGAGCTTGGCTGCGTCTTCCTGATGCGCATCGGCGACCGTCTCTCTAACGGCGAGCCGCATGACGGTCGCGCGCCGGACTACGACGACTGGCAGCTCAACGGCGACATCCTCTTCTGGTACGAGCCCCTGCAGCGCGCGCTCGAGATCTCGAGCATGGGCATCCGCGTTGATGCCGTGGCACTGCGCTCCCAGCTCCAGAAGGCGGGGTGCCCCGAGCGAGCCGAGCTTCCGTACCACCGCGCGGTGCTGGCGGACGAGCTGCCCTTCACCATCGGTGGCGGCATCGGACAGTCCCGCCTGTGCATGCTGCTCCTGGGCCGCGTCCACGTTGGAGAGGTGCAGGCCAGCATCTGGCCTGAGGACATGGTGCGTGCCTGCGAGGAGCACGGGGTGCGGCTGCTCTAGCGTTCTAGCATGGCCGCTCCGGTCATGGCCTCGCACGACCGTCGCGTGCGCTCGCATTCCAGCCAAAGGGCTCGGGCCTCTCCCCTCCGTGCTACGCTCTTCCCGTCACGATGCCGTGGGGACGGCACGGACGTCGTCGGAAGGGGAGTGCCATGCTCGACTTCACCTACTTTGCGCCCACCAAGATTCACTTCGGCCGAGGCCAGATCAGCCACCTGAGCGAGCTGCGCCAGAGCGGCGATCGGGTGCTTCTCTGCTACGGCGGCGGCAGCATCAAGCGCAATGGCATCTACGACGAGGCGCTTCGCGTCCTGGGCGAGGCCGGCATTCAGGTCTTTGAGCTCGATGGCGTCGAGCCCAACCCCCGCATCCAGACGGTGCGACGCGGCGTCGAGCTCTGCCGCTCCAACGGCATCGACATGGTCCTCGCCATCGGTGGGGGCAGCTCCATCGACTGCGCGAAGGTGGTCGCGGCGGGCGCCCGCTACGACGGGGACCCCTGGGACCTGGTCATCCATCCGCAGCTGATCGAGGCCGCGCTGCCCATCTACACCGTGTTGACGCTCTCGGCTACGGGGTCCGAGATGGATGCCTTCGCGGTGATCAGCGACCTCGAGAAGAATGAGAAGTGGGGGACGGCCGGCTCGGCGCTGCTTCCCACGATGTCCGTGCTCGACCCCAGCTATACCTTCTCGGTGCCCGCGCGCCAGACGGCAGCGGGGACGGCGGACATGATGAGCCACACCTTCGAGAACTACTTCCACTTCGAGCCTGGCAGCTTCCTGCAGGAGCGCCTCGCTGAGGGCATCCTCAAGACCTGCATCCACTACGGGCCCATCGCGCTGGCCAAGCCGGACGACTACGAGGCGCGCGCCAACCTCATGTGGGCGTCGAGCCACGCCATCAACGGCCTGGTGAGCGAGGGCTGCTCGCCGGCATGGTGCGTGCATCCCATGGAGCACGAGCTCTCGGCCTTCTATGACATCACGCATGGCGAGGGGCTCGCGATCCTGACGCCCGCCTGGATGGAGCACGTGCTGGACGAGCGCACGGCTCCCGTGTTTGCGCGCTATGGCCGCAACGTCTGGGGCGTGACTGAGGCCGACGACATGGCCGCGTCGCGCGAGGCCATTCGCCTTACGCGCGAGTTCTTCTTCGGGACGATGGGGATGCCCGCGACGCTGCGCGAGGTGGGCATCACGAGCGACGAGCACTTCGCAGTCATGGCCAAGAAGGCGGCGGCTGGCTCCAAGGGCAGCTTCGTGGAGCTGAGCGAGGAGGACGTCGAGCAGATCTACTCTGCCGCCCTCTAGCGGGAGCGAGGGCCAGGCGAGAGGGACGCGCGTACGGCGCTGGTGGCGGTGCGAGGCGTGGCCGGTTGTGTTACGGCTGCGGCTCGTGCCGCCAGTACGTCGTTGCGCATGCCTCTGGGTCGCTGGCACGCCGTTGCGCGCATTCGTCTGGACTCGCCACGCAGTTGTGCACGTCCCCGGCATCCTCCACGCTAAAGCGCACGCCCGTCCCCCTCGCCATCTGCGCAAACGCAGGGTCTGCTGTGCGCAGCAGCGTGCTGGGCGAAAGGGGCGTGCGCAATCGCGTGCGGGACGAGGCGCGGAAGGTCTGGCGCGCTCGCTTCAGCTTTAAGGAGGGGAAGGGCTACAAGTACAGGCCCGTTGTCGTTCTGGCGTCTGCTCCCTGACGTCAGTTACGCCATATTAGCAGGTAGATAGGTATATTTGACATTACGGGGCATCCTTGCGGGCACTCGGTCGGTCGGGTTATGATGTGGCCGGAGTGAATTATTCATCGGTTCCGCAGGAGGATGGCATGGAAACGAAGTCCATCGGGGTGGTGGCTCTGCTTGTCGTCTCTCTGGTCCTAGTTGTTTGGGGAGCGTTGCTCGTGTCCGGCAGGGGTCTCAGGTCCATTGCGGGAAACAGGAAGGCGACCGATGAGCAAATCGAGGCCCAGAAGCGAGACGGGCTGGGCCACGCGATTGGCGGCATACTGATTGGGATGGCCGCCATCTGCATGGTAGAGCTCATCGTGATGTACCTCTGATGGCCCATGCCTTTGAAGCGATCATCGATTGCTTGGGTTGACCGCATCGCTCAGATTCCGGTCTCGTACCTGGGGATTGCAGGACGCATCGGCCGACTGAGCGACAGGGATCCCTTGGCGCTCGCTTGCATTCTGAGTAAGATTGCATCGAATGTTCACTGATGTCTTGCGTGCTGGGCGGTCCATGTGCGGCCGTGCCGCCAGTACGTCGTTGCGCACGCCTCCGGGATCCTCCACGCTAAAGCGCACATCTCCGGCATCCGCCACGCAGCTGCGCACATCTCCGGCATCCTCCACGCTAAAGCGCACGCCCGTCCCCCTCGCCATCTGCGCAAACGCAGGGTCTGCTGTGCGCAACAGCGTGCTGGGCGAAAAGGGCGTGCGCAACAGCGTGCTGGATGAAAAACGTGTGCGCATGCGCGTGCGGGATGGGCACTTCGTGCGCTCGTGCGTGCCAAGCGAGAAAGGCACCGCTCATCTCGCTTGAAAGACTTCGAGATAGTACCCGATTTGGGTACTATTCGGGTAAGTACTGCAAAGGAGGTAAAGTATGGCAACTGTGACACCCCCTCATGACGCGGAGATAAAGACACGCGCTCCCCGCAAGGTGCGCGATGGGGCGCGGAAGGTCTACGCGCGCTGGGGCATCAGCCTGAATGACGCGATCAACATGTTCCTGGTCAAGTCGATAGAGGTCGGCGGCCTTCCCTTTGACCTCCGTCCTGAGGCTCCGAGCTTCGAGGAGCTCTCGGCGCTGGCATACAAGGCACAGCTGGACTCCTCGGACACCGCCATCCTCCCTGCGGACTGGGACGAGGATGAGTGACTTGAACCTATGCAGATGGGAGGTCTGGCACGCCCGCTTCAACTTTCAGGAAGGGAAGGGTTACAAGTACAGGCCCGTTATCGTGCTGGCGTCTGATGGCAGAGACCAGCTGGTCATGATGGTTACCAGCGCCACCAACAAGCTCCATCTTGAGAATGACTACAGGCTTGTCGACTGGGCACAGGCGGGGTTGGACAAGCCGTCGATCGCTCGGGTGGATCGCATTGCCCAGATTCCTGCCTCGTACCTGGGGACTGCGGGACGCATTGGCCGATTGAGCGAGAGGGATGCCCTGGCGCTTGCCGGCATCCTGCGGAAGGTCGCGTCGGAGGCGCGCTAATGCCTGCAAGGCAGGTCGGCATGTGTGCGAGCTGTGCCGCCACGCAGTTGCGCACGCCTCCGGCATCCGCCACGCGCTTGCGCACACTCGCCCCTCTCACCATCTGTGCAAACGCAGGGTCCGCCGTGCGCAACAGCGTGCTGGGCGAAAAGAGCGTGCGCAATCGCGTGCCGAGCGAGAGCAGCAGCTCGGGCGACGCCGCGAGCTCTATCTGGCGAAGGGCGCACCGCTCTTCGGCGGCCAGGTCTTCGTGCCCGACGACCTGGACGTCATCGAGCTGGGATAGTCTTTCCCCAACGCGAACCGAAGGGACGTCACATATGAACATGCAAGAGGCCATGGCCGCGCGCCACACGGTGAGGAAATTCGACGGACGGTCGCTCGACGACCAGGGTCTTGCCGCCCTCGAGGGGCGCGTCGAGCTCCTCAACCACGAGCATGGCACCCACATGGTGCTCGTCCACGACGACGGACATGCCTTTGGCGCGCTGCTCCGCATGACGCTCGCCCGCGGCGTGCGTGACTACGTCGCCCTCATGGGTCCCGAGGACGGCTCGCTCGACGAGGCGCTGGGCTGGTGCAGCTCGGACCTCATGCTCCATGCCCAGACCTTGGGCCTGAACAGCTGGTGGGTGGGCGGGACCTTCAGCCGTGGCGGTGCTTCGCGTGCGGCGGGTATGGCCCAGGGCGAGAAGCTCGTGGGCATCGTCTGCGTGGGCCATGGCCTCGAGCAGGGGAGGCCTCACCGCTCCAAGCGTGCGGACCAGGTGAGCTCCTACGCAGGCGAGGAGCCCGAGTGGTTCAGGGCGGGCGTCGAGGCGGCCCTCCTTGCCCCCACTGCCATCAACCGTCAGGCGTTCATGCTGGAGGGCTCGGGCCGCACGGTGCATGCGAGCTATGCGCCCGGGGCGCTCGCCGGCGTCGACCTGGGCATCGTGAGGCATCATTTCGAGCTGGGCGCTGGCAGGGAGAACTTCGACTGGGCGTAGTCCCCGTGCTACCCGTACCTCTCACCATGTGACAATGTTGAGTTGCGCTGTCCTGGTGATTGACCGCAGAACTTTGCGGATTGGATTGACGATGCGACAGATTCACATTCCGAGACAAATGGGGCAAGCGGTTCGTTCGAGGAGGCTCGAGCTTGGGCTGACGCGGCGGGAGCTTGCGGACAAGGCCGGGGTGTCCGAGCGGCTTGTGCTCTCGCTTGAGCAGGGAGAGGCGACGGGCATTCGACTCGACAAACTCTTGGGGATCTTGGGCTCCCTTGGGCTCTCGCTGTATGTTGGTGGTGGCTCGAGCACCGCGACTGCCGTGCGGCAGGCGTCTGCTTCGCCTCAGGTGTCTGACGAAGAGCTAACGAAATGCTATGAAGAGACCTACGCGGACTTTGTTGCCGAGTCCCTCTCCGATGCGTATGGCTGGGAGGGGTGAGGATGTCCCGACAGCTTGTCGCAATTATGGGAACCAAAGAGGTCGGCATGCTCTCGCAGACCGACTCGGGCAGCTTCGAGTTCAGGTATGCCGATGGCTACGATGGAATTCCCCTCTCCCTTTCCCTTCCCGTGAGGAATGGTGCATATGCGGAGCGAAGACTAAGGCCCTATCTGTTCGGCCTCTTGCCCGACAGCGAGGCAGTCCGCCGAGACATTGCACGTGAGTTCGACGTGAGCGCCAATAATCCCCTGGCCCTGCTTGAGCATATCGGCCTGGACTGTCCTGGCGGGGTCCAGTTCTGCACGCCAGACAGCGTGTCTAAGGTGCTGGGACGCTCCTCACGCTACGTGTCCCTCTCTGACGAACAGATTTGCAATCGCCTCAGACGGCTTCGCCAAGGCCCGGAGGACTCTTGGGTGGGGAGGGGGGAGCATTGGTCGTTGGGTGGCAATCAGGGGAAGTTCGCACTTGCATTGCGAGAAGGCGCGTGGTGCTCCTGCGAGGGATCCGCCGCGACCACGCATATCTTCAAGAACGGGGTCCTTGGCTATAGCCTCCAGGCTCTGAACGAATACGTGTGCATGAGACTTGCTGCTGCATGCAACCTGCCCGTATCAAGGGTCGAATACAGGATGTTCGGAGATGAGCCCGCAATCGTCGTTCGTTGCTATGACAGGGCGGTCGGCCGAGAGGGCGAGATCGCTCGCATCCACCAGGAGGACCTATGCCAGGCCTTGGGCGTCATGCCCGACATGAAGTACACGATTGACGGAGGCCCCGGGGCGTTGGACGTCGTACGGTTGCTGTCGAAGACCAGCAGGGCACGCACAAATGTTGAGCTGTTCACCAGGATGCTCTTCTTCAACACGCTGATAGGGGCTCCAGATGCTCATGCCAAGAACTATTCGGTCCTGCTGGGCGGAGGGGGCGACGCGCTTCTGGCTCCGATGTACGACGTCGCATCTGGCCTTTGCTACGAGTCCATGCGCAGGGACGGACGGCTTGCGATGGGCATAGGGGGAGAGAATCGCTTCGGTCGGATGAGCAGAAAGGCATTGAGCAAGTATGCAGAGGGTGCGGGCATGAGGGGCTATGGATTCGACGAGGCATGGTGCGTGGAGACTATGCTGCGGATCGCGTCCGATGTAATCGGCAAGATTGGCGGGGTGTTCGATGCCAGCGAGGGTCTTCCGGGCATCGAGGAGCTGAGATCCAGGATGGAGACGCCAATAACGCGCAACTTCGAGCGCATCATGGCACAGCTCAAATAGAACAAGGACTTGCGCTCGCTACCTCGCGGACGCGTGCTCCTGGGCTGCGGCCACGAAGCTCTCGATCAGCCGCCGCTGGTGCCAGTCGCTGGCAAACATGAGCTCCGGGTGCCACTGGACCGCCCACACGTAGCTCTTCTGGGGCATCCACACGGCCTCGACGAGCCCGTCGTCCGACCAGGCCATGGGCTCAATTCCCGGCGCGAGCTCGCGCAGGGCCTGGTGGTGCTTGCTGTTGACGCCCATGGACGGCTCCCCGTCGAGCAGCCTGCCAAGAGGGCTTCCCTCGACGATGCTCACGTCGTGCCACGGTGCGTCGAAGGGCGGGTCCATGCGGTGGGTGTGGCTCTGCGGGCACTGCGTGGGGATGTCCTGGACGAGGTTGCCGCCCAGCGCGACGTTGATGACCTGGATACCACGGCAGATGCCCAGCACGGGCAGGTCGCGGCTCACGGCGCGAGGCACCAGCACCATCTGCAGGGCGTCGAGCTCCCTCTGGGGCTCGTCCACCTGGGGCAGCGGGCTCTCTCCGTACAGATGGGGATTGACGTCGTAGCCGCCGGTGAGCAGGATGCCGTCCACGTGACCCAGGATCTGGTCGATGTCGGTCACGTCGTCGGTGTAGGGAAGCATGATGGGAATCGCCCCACAGGCAGTCAGCGCCTCGAAGTAGCCGGGACGGATCACCGTCTCGTCCGTGTCGGGGTTGGTAAGGGGGGTCACTCCTATGATTGGCTTCATGCTCGCATCCTCGTTCGTTTGGCAACCTATTGAGCATAGACCACAATTGCACCCATGGCAGGCAATTGACAAAGTCGAAAGACCGTTGCCGAGTGGTCGTGGCTTGGCTAGGGTGGGCGTGACAAACGTGACGCCGGACGGTCGACATGGGTCGTCCGTATGGGCGAGAGGAACGGGAGGATCCCATGGAAGGCGAAGGCCAGACGAACGACCGCGTCGAACGGGAGGGCGGCGTGGCAGGGCTTGACGACCATGAGCGTCGTGTGACCCAGGCGGGAAACCCCGCCCGTCCCGAGGGAAGCTTTGGCGCGCAGATGCTGCGGCGCATGAACCAGAGCCACGAGGGTCTCACCAACTGGGCTCTCGACTTCCTGGACCTTGCTCCCGACACCCGCGCTCTGGACGTGGGCTGCGGGGGAGGGGCCACCATGGGCCGCCTGGGACGGCGCATCGCCGCTGCGGG
>NZ_LT635527.1 GCF_900120385.1 Olsenella phocaeensis
GGGCGAGGACGTGTCCGGCCGCGTGCGCTCGCTTGCCACGCTGGACGCGGAGTACCTCCGCCGCCTCGCCTCGTCGAGGCGCTTCGGCGACCTCGTGCTCCACGACTACGTGGACCAGATCGACGAGGGGAGCTCGCTGCAGTTCGCCGCCCTCCGCGCGACGCTTCCGGACGGGGACGAGTTCGTGTCCCTGCGGGGGACCGACTCGACCCTCGTGGGCTGGCGCGAGGACTTCATGCTGAGCTTCACGGTGACCGAGGCCCAGAGGCGCGCGGCGGCCTACTGCGCGGAGGCCCTGCGCGGGCTTGCGGCCCGGGGGAGGGACGCCTACCTCGGTGGGCACTCGAAGGGCGGGAACCTGGTCGCCTTCGCCGCCCTCTCCTGCCCCGAGGGGCTACGCCCGCGGATCCGCGAGGCGTACAGCTTCGACGGCCCGGGCATAGCGCCCGAAATCATGCCCCAGAGCCCGTCCTCGCTCCTCGGTGACCGCTTCCATCACGTCTGTCCCGAGCACAGCGTCATAGGCATGCTCCTCTCGCGTCCCGAGGACCCCCACGCGTTCGTGCGAAGCGACGGGAGCGGCATGCTGCAGCACGACCCCATGACCTGGGAGTGCCTGCCCGACGGGCTGGCGAGGGCGGAGGGCCTGGACGACGACGCGAGGAGGGTGGACGAGGCGATCGCGGCCTGGGTCTCGCAGATCGACTTGGACCACCGCGCGGAGTTCGTCTCCGAACTCTTCGGCGTGCTCGGCGCAGGGGGTGCCGCCACCTTCGACGAGGTGCTCCAGCCGCCGAGCATCCAGGCGGTGCTCGCGGCCGCGGTGTCCGTCAGCGACCAGAGCCGCGAGCTCGTGCGCAGGCTGGTGGGGGCGACCGTGGACGCCTACCGGACGTCGGCGGGGGAGCGCGTCGCCGAGGCGCGGGAGGCTGCCGCCCGCCAGGCCCGCGAGCTGGTCCGAGACGTCGCCGACCACCTGGCGCTCGCGGGCGAGGAGGGGGAGGCCGAGGCCCCGCGGAGGCAGCCGCTCCTGCCCAGGGCGAGGGGGGCGCGCCCGGACGACGACGCCTAGCGCAGCCCGGTCACGCCGCCCACCAGGCTGGCGACGACGCTGATCACGATGGCCCCGAAGAACGCCGCGCCGAAGCTCGAGATGAGGATCCCCGCGTGGAAGACGTTGCGCGAGAGGTAGCTCGCGAGCTCGAGCATCAGGGCGTTGATTACCAGCGAGAAGAGGCCGAGCGTCAGGAAGTTGAGGGGAAGCGAGAAGAACGTCGCCACGGGCTTCACGGTCGCGTTGACGAGGGCGAGCATGAGGGCGCACATGGCCGGGCCCATCCAGCTGCCCCCCACGGCCTCGATGCCGGGGACCAGCGCGATCGCTGCCATGGTGGCAATTGCGGTGACGAACCAGGTTCCGAGAAATGACATGGGTTCCTCCTTCTGATGGCTTGGTTATACCCAGGTTCGGTTCCTGCCATGCCTCGTGCCAAGGCCCCCCTCTCGCTTTAATGGAGTAAAGTAGGCGGCCAGGGGAGGCCACGGATGTCCTGCCCATGGCGAAGGGCGGGGCGCATGGCTCGGAGTGCGGGCGAGAGGATCGGAAGCGCGGACGCGGAGCGGCTGTACTGGGCGGTCGGCCTGGTGTCCGACCCCTCCGAGGCCCGTGCCTTCCTCCAGGACCTCCTGAGCCCGAAGGAGGTGGAGGAGCTGGCCCGCCGCCTGCGGGTCGCCACCATGCTGAGGGACGGGGCGTCCTACCTCGAGGTGTCCCGCCAGACCGGGGCGTCCTCCACCACCGTGAGCCGCGTCTCGAAGTGCCTGAACGGCGAGGCGGGCGGGTACCGCCGCGTGCTCGCCCGGATGGACGGGGAGTAGGGCGCACCGCCATCCGGCACCGACATGGGCCCGCGGCTCCCTGCCGCGGGCCCATGGCTTGGCGTCCCACCCCCCGCGCTACCATGTGCCCGTCGGCACGGGCGACGAGGCGCGGCCGTTCGGTTCGAGGAAGGGGAGGGCACATGCCACTCAAGCTCATACGCACGGACGACCCCCGGCTCCTGGGCGCCCCCGTCATGCGCGAGCTCGGCGCCACTTCCGCCGTCGCCGAGGCGACCCTTTTCGTGCCCTCGGTCGATCAGGCGCTCGCCTGCAGGAGGGCGCTTGCGGACGACCCGCGCGCGCCCCACCTCCTGCAGGTGGCGACCCCCGTCGCCTGGGCGGAGGAGCGCTGGGGGCTGTGGGGTGACGGACGCCGCGTCGTCGACGCCACGGCACGGCTCGCGCTTCTGCGCGTCCTGCTCAACCGCGCCCGGTCCCAGGGCGCCCTCGAGGGCCTTGCCGGCACCAGCGGCACGCTGGACCTCCTCGCCCGCCTCTGCTCCGAGCACCTTCCCGAGCTGCCGCCGGACCAGGGCGACCCGCGATGGAGGGCCCTGGGGAGCGCGGAGCGCAAGCTCTGCGGGCTTGTGTGCGAGTACGGGGAGGCGCTCCGCCGCCGTGGCCTCGTGGAGCTCTGCGAGGCCATGTGGCTCCTGCCCGACGCACTCGCCGAGGCTCATGGCAGCCACCCGCGCGTCGTCGCGGCGGGGTTCGACCAGGCGCCCCCCTCGGTCCTGCGCCTCCTCGCGCGCCTCGCGGGCGCGGGGGAGCTCGTACTGGTGGTGCGTTCGGACGGGGGTCCCGCGACGGCCCTCGCGGAATCGTCCGCGCGCGCCGTCGTGGCGCTCTGTCGCGAGCTCGGCGTCGAGGTTGCCGAGGAGGAGTCGGTCGAGGGGCATCGCGCGCCGGCGGCAGGCGAGCTCCTGGGACTGCGTGCGCGGCTCTTTCGCATGGGCGAGCCCTCCATGGGCGCGCTCGAGCCATCGGGCAGGGTCGCGCTCCTCGAGGCGTCGGGCCCCCTCAGCGAGGGGGAGCTCATGTGTGCCGAGCTCCTCGAGCGGGGACGTGCCCTGGCGGCCGATGCCGGGACGGCGAGCCTTGCCGTGGTGGTGCCCGACGTAGGCCGCGCCTGGTCCGAGCTCGCGCCCAAGCTCGCCACCCGCGGCGCCTGCGTCCGGGCCAGCATCCCCGTGCGCCTGGACCGCATCCCCCAGGTTCGTGCGTTCCTGGGCTTCGCAAGGGAGCTCGCGCGCCTTTCCGAGCTCGACCTCGGCTGGCCCGGGCCCGTCCAGGGTCCCGACGGCAGGCCACTGCCCCAGCTGGGCGACATGTCCTGGTGGCCCCCCCGGCCCATCGTGGACTTCCTGCTGAGCGACGCGAGCGGGATGGGACGGCAGCAGGCGTGGGAGCTCGACCGCCGCTGGCGGGGGAACCGCTCCCTCACCCCGCGCCAGCTGCTCGAGTCCCTCGGCCGCAAGCGCAGCACCAGTCCGGAGGTCCAGCAGGCGACGGCGGCGATACTCCGCGGCCAGATCGGTCACGCCGCGGGGCTGCTCGCCCATGCCATGGAGGAGGCGGACCAGGCCCAGGCCGACCTCGCACGCTCGCGGGGGGAGGGGCCGGGGACGCCTGGCGAGTCCCGGCTCCGCGGCATCGACGGCCTGCGCTCCCTCCAGGCGGTCTCCGGTAGCGTCAGCGAGCTCGGCCTGGGCCGCGGGAAGGGCAAGGGGCTGGCGCCGGCCGGCATGTCGCTCTCCGAGCTCTGCGACCTCTTCGCCGAGCTCGCGGGGAGGCAGGCGCTGCGCCGCCGCCTCGTCCTGGGGGACGAGGCGGCCCAGGTGGGAGTGAGGCTCCTCTCCCGCCCCGAGGCGGCCCGGCTCGAGCCCGCCTCCCATGACCTCGTCCTGGTCTCGGGGCTCACGGCGGCGGAGTACCCGCTCGCGCCCAGGGACGACGCGTACGAGGCGCTCCTCTCCAAGCTTGGCCTCGGCGGCTCCGACGACCCGCTCGAGCTCGCGCGCTCGCAGTTCGCCTCCGCCGTGGCCGCGGCGCGCAGCTCGCTTCTGCTCGAGCGCGCGACCCATGCCGCGGACGCCTCGGTCGGCTATCCGGCAGTCATGCTCACCGAGGCGCTGGCCTGCTACGGCTTCGAGGGCGAGGGTCCTTGTCCCCTCCGCGTCCGCGGCATGGGGGAGGGCGAGGCGAGCCTCTGCCTCTCGGGGGAGGGCTCGCGTCCCGCCCCGCAGGGCTCGCGCGCGGTCGCGGCCGGCTCGATGCTCTCGCCGGGGTTGCGCGGGATGATCGTCGTCCCCCGCCCGGGCGAGGCCGAGCTGCCGGGGGGCCGTCCGTCCCTCTCCGCCTCCCAGATGGAGTCCTACCTGGAGTGCCCCCACAAGTGGTTCACCCTCAGGAGGCTCGGCCTGGACCGCGTGGACGCCGGCTTCGGCCCGCTCCAGATGGGAAGCTTCGCCCACCGCGTCCTGGAGGTGTCGCACCGCAGGCTCGCGACGGAGGCCGCCCGCGCCGCCGGGCTCCTCGGGGATGGCGGGGAGGCCGACTTCGAGCTGCTGGGGCAGTCGTACGTCCCGGGAACGCGGGTCACGCCGCAGAACCTCGAGCACATGCGCGAGCTCGTCTTGACCGAGGTGGACCACCACCTCGCCCACCAGCTTCGTCGGGCCACCACCGTCGCCGCGCAATCGCTCGTCCCGCATGACAGCGGGGAGCGCCTGCAGCTCGACTTCCTGCGTCGCGACCTCCTGAGCACCGTCGAGTTCGAGCTGGGGGTGCTCGAGGGCTTCGAGCCCCGCCACTTCGAGCTCCGCTTTGGGGGGAGGCGTCCCCAGAGCGTGCACGTGAGCTATGCCGGCGCCGACTTCGTGGGCAGCGTCGACCGGGTGGACGTGAACGAGCACGGCTGCGCCGTGGTGATCGACTACAAGCACAAGGGCGCTGCGGGCTTCGCCGCCGAGTACGACGTGTTCGGGAGGGAGGGCTGTCCCGGGCCGGGGGGGCTCAGGCTCCCGCGCAGGGTGCAGGCCCTCATCTACGCGCAGGTCATCCGCCGCATGATGCCCGACCTCAAGGTGGTGGGGGCGATGTACCTCTCGACCAGGGGGTCGCGCGCGGACCAGCACGAGCTCGCGGGGGTGGTCGACGCCAACTTCGCCGACCAGGTGCTGGGGCCCGCGAGGCAGGCCC
>NZ_LT635528.1 GCF_900120385.1 Olsenella phocaeensis
GGGCCCACCCGGGGGAATTTCCCCGCCGGTCGGCCCGATTCTCTTCTCTTAGCCGCGAGCTACTTGTCCCTGATGGCCTCGATCAGGCGCTTGAGCTCCTCGTCCTGGCCCATGCCCGTAACGAAGGCGACACCGTTGAAGGTAGGGACGTCAAGCTCCTCCTCGGTCTTCACCACGGGGATGTAGGCGTCGGCGTCCTTGAGCTGCTCTGCCAGAGAGTCCATGTCGACGGCAACGACGTTTGCCTCGACGCCCTCGGCAGCGAGCAGCTTGGCCACCTTCTGGGCGACCATGTGCGAAGTTGCGATTCCGTGACCACACGCGACGACTACCTTGGCGGACATGAGGCTCTCCTTCCACACTCGTGTAAGGAAAGAATAGCATGCCCTTCCGCCCACGTGAACGATGGGTCACGCATCATGGCTCAATGAGGTTCCTAGGCTCGAAACATGAGAGCGTGACACCCTCACGTTTTGCCAAGGCGCACGCGACACCAGCACGATCTCCCGTATCAATTACTGTCGGCTGTATACGTACGCTCGCCTGTGCCAAAAACGACGTAGAGATGCAACGGCCCACGGTCAACATGTTTTCTATGGCCTCGTTGGTGAGACAGCGATAGGGAATCTCATAGAACTCTCCCCGTTCGTACTTATCCATGTGCACAAGACCACGCGAGACCGAATGCACATCGATGTACCAGTCACCCCTCGCCACGGCATCGTCGAAGCGCCTTCGTGCGAGATAGTCCTCCTCGGTGAATGTGTAGGTACCATGCACGCGCCATGACTCCCTCACGCCCAACATGTCCGCCGTGCGAATAAGAAAGGCATGCTCGAAGCCGGGCATCATCTTCGTCAGGAAGTCTACGAGACGCCTTATCTTTCTGCGACCCTCAATAAGCGCATTCGAACGATCAAGGGTGCTCTCATTATTCTTCAGACCAGTGAGATGAGGACAGTTGAAGGCCATGCAACCTGGCATGCCAGGAAGCGAGAAGCACTGATAGTAGACGAGGTCTTCCTCCTTGAGCAATCCCTTTTCGACGCCTTTCCTGAACAGTGGCTCGAGCTTGAAGCCCTTAGCCACCACCATGGCAGACTCCCAAAAGTAGCCGTCAACAAGCGGTGAGAAATGGTCTCCGAGTGAAAGGCAATAGGCACGATAGGCGTCGATGTCGATGCCGGCCATCTCGAAGCGCAGGGATGACATCTGGTTGTGTCCCAGGCTATCTCCCCTGTCGCAGGGAACTCCTGCCATCCTCGACAGCAGGGCATCACCCGTCGCATCGACGAACTGGTCCGCCTCGATGCGCACGAACCCCTCAGGGCAGCCTGCGCAAATGGAGACGATGCGAACGCCCTCCACTTTCACGCCTGCGAGGCTGGCGCCAAACAGCACCTGGGCTCCAGCATCACTCACCAGATCATCAAGTACGCTCGACATCGCGTCTGGGTTATGCCAGACATATCCCATCGAGGCATTAAGCTCACGCGTTTCAAGGCCGCATGCGCGAAGACCCTCCTCGATGAGGGTGAGGTTTTGTCCGTGCCCCGGTACGAAGGACGGCATCATCGGGGAGACCAACGCTCGTGTCATTGAGCCTCCCAGAACGGAGCCGGCCTCAACGACGAGCGTGGAATTTCCTTCCCGTGCCGCGCTCGCAGCAACGCTTGCCCCTGCAGTGCCTCCACCAACGACCACGGTGTCCCAATGGCCAAGAAGCCGTGCCTCAACAACGTCTTTCTGCACGTTCATGAGAGCCCCCTTTGACAAACCGTCGTGCCGAAGCCACCAGTTCGACCACCTCGGTGCCGGTCATGGCACCATCTGCCAACAGCACGAGATAGTCGCTCGCTGTCGGCCTCACGGGACCACTTGCCATGTCGTAGGCAAAGGCATGAGCCGCAACCTCGCTCGGCGACGACAAGTGTCGACTCCTAACACGCAGGAGACCCTGCATGCACACTGGACGCATGCGCATGCCTACGCTCCTCCCCTCGCGATGCTCGAGGTAATGAAAGAACTCGTGAGCAATGTGCAGGTCGATGAGCCAGGAAAGGGTGTCCTTGGGCATACCGTCACCACATAGCGCAGCAAGCACCTCGCTCTTGTGCCGCAGCTGGGGCATGAACAGGTCAAGCGTGCCGCCATCTTTCTGGCATACCAGCCGTGCTTGTATGCGGTTTCGCACGGTAGTGTCCACCACACCCGTCTCAATCTGCCGTAAAAAGAAGCCATGCTCTGCAAGCGTGCTGAGCAGGTCATTCCCCACCCATTGGCAAGCAGCCTCATGGCCCGCCTCCATAGCATCGCGAACACAGGCCCTCTCCTCCTCGTCAGAAAGCTGGGATGCAAGCGGGTCCTTCAAGAATTCGAGCGCTGCGCACAGCTCGTCCGAGGACCCGAGCAGCTCGCGAGCAGCGTCAGACGGGTTTTCGTACAGCGCCGCAAGCATGGTCTCTAGTCCCGTGCGGCAACAGCAATGATGGTCTCATCACTGGCCACGAACTCGAGCTCCATCTCTGCCAGGCTCAGAAGCTGCTCCATATTGAGGACACCCGAGAGGTCACTCATCTTCTGGCCGAAGAACAGGAAGGTCTTCGGTAGCGTCTCACCCGCGTCACTGTACCTCGTCATATCGCTCACAAAGCGTGCGAACGAACCCTGCAGCTCCGAACGGGTGAACTGGAGCACACGCGCGTCATTGCGCTGCAGGCGAATGACGCCATCCTCGTCGAGCACGCGCACGACCTCTCGTTTGGAAGAGATGAGGCCGAAGAACGACTTCTTTTGCAGGGTTCCTGAGAGCACATGCCAGCGTCCCTGGACACACAAGGTGCTCACGTCACCTACAGGAATGCCCAACGCCTCGGCGACGATGGCCTTGAGTTCGTCGTCAGTTTTTGACCTCTGCACGCGGTCCTTGGTCCTGAGTTCGGTTGCCCCAGTCGCCGTAGCGCGAAGGATGTTACGTTGCGAATCAATTTCCACGGAGATGTCTACCGTGCGCTCATCAGCACCCGCGCGGGTGACCGCCTCCATGACATCATGGCGGATACGTCGTACATCTTCGTCACTAGGATTCGCCACGTTGCGCTCAATCTGCTCGCGCACGAGGGCAAGAGCCACGCCGATAGTGGAGATGTACGGAGCGTTGTGTGCCAGACGATGGCGAATGCCCATACGCTTGCCCAGTGCAGGCGCCACGACTGCAGCTGAGCCGCCGCCACCCACCAGGCTCGTGAGGTTGGGGTTGAGTGAATACTCGGTGACGAGCTGCGAGACGATGGCCTCGACCTTCGCCGTAGCAATGTCCACTACCTGATGGCAAAGCCCATCCACGCTCGTACCTAGTTGCTCCGCCAAAGCACCCCAGGCCAGACGCGCCACCTCGACGTTGCCGGCAGCATAATCGCCTTCTGGCACGTAGCCAAGCACGTTGGCCGCTCCCGTAAGCGTAAGCGCGAAGGACTTTCCACCCCCGCAGGAAATCGAAACGTAGTTGGCCTCATCATCCGGTAGTGGCGCCACGAGCTCCACCGCGGGAGAAAGCATGTCCTCGGGACGGGCGAACACCTCGTAGTCAAGATCGGCAATGTGTGCGGAGCGCGGCCCCACGTCAGAAAGGTGCCCATCCACCACCCTAATCATGGAACCACCCGCAATGCCAAGCGTACGTACATCAAGAGAGGTGAGATAGAGCTTGTGCCCGCCCACCTCGGCGTTCTTGATCATTACCTTCCCGTCCTTGATGACGGAAATATCCGTGGAAGTGCCACCAGCCTCAAGGAAGATGCCGTCCGTAACCTTCTCGTACATAAGGGCGCCAGCAACGCCGGCTGCGAGACCCGAGAGCATGGTGAGGATGGGACGCTTGCGCACTTCGTCGATGCTCATGACGCCGCCGTCGCAGCGCATAATCATGAGGGGGCGCGTGATACCCACGTCCTTTACGGCACCCTCGGTCATATTGGCCGTCTCCATCATGCGTGGAATGAGCGCCGCGTTGACCGCGGCAGTGCGGGTGCGTGCCTGTAGTCCATAGAGCTGCGAAATCTCGTAGCCACCAGTGGCGACTACGCCCTCTTGGTCGGCAATGCTGATGAGCCTGCGCTCGTTGGTGGAATCGTCCACCGAATAGCTCTCAGAGGCGACAATCACCTCACAGCCCTTGTCACGCAAGAGTTTGACCGCCTGACGCATGGAGCTGTCATCCAGATTCGACGAGTCAATGAACTCGTGCTCCGTCTCCAGATACTTGTCAGGGGCAAGCTTAATGTTGCCTACGGTCGTCTCGCCGTCAGCACGACCGACAAGGCCTCCGGCACCCATGCCCACGATGCCCACCTTCGCTACGTCGCCTTCGAGGAGGGCATTAGTCGCCTGGGTCGTCCCATGCGCAATGAAAGTCACGTCCTCAGGTGAGATGTCGTTATTCCTGAGCACATCGGCAATCGTCTGGACGATGCCGGCGGCCACGCCCCTGGGGTCGTGGTGCGTGGTGGGGACCTTCTCCTTCGCGATGACCTCATAGGTCTCATCATCGAGGACGACCGCATCCGTGAAGGTGCCGCCCACGTCGATGCCAATGCGTACTTTCCTGTCGGCCATGTGCCTTCCTTACGTGCCTCGAGTCGATTCGTGCTGGAGTGGTCCCAAGAAAGGGGCCACCCCATGAGTGCCGCACCCGCTAGAAGAGGACGACGGCCGTATAGACAAGGATGCAGAGTGCCATGACCATGGTGTAAGGCAGCGTCGACTTGAGAATGTCGTTGACGTCCACGCTCGCGTAGTCGGCAACGATCACGTTCTGCGTGTTGGTCGGGTCGGCAACGCACTGGACAACGCTCGTGGATCTCAGGGCCATGCCCACTGCAGGAGCGGAGAGTATGCCAGCTGCCGCAAAGATCTTCGCAAGGCCGGATCCAAGGCCATACATGTTAAGCGGGCCACGGTACAGGGCAAGAGGCGAGAGAACGGTGAACACGAGGACGTACACGATGGGGTTGGACGGGAGGATCTTGCTAATGATCGGCTGCATGAGTGCAGAGGTCGCCGTCGCGGACACGCCGTTCAGCAGGATGCCGATGCCAATCATGAGGCCAATGACGCCAGCAACGTCCTTGATTCCCTCAACGACGGAGCTCGAGAGCACCTGCACGGCATCTCGAGGACCAGAGATGAGGACCGTCGCGACGATGGTCACCAGCAGCGAGGTCTCGGCGTTCCACTTGAGGAAGAACACGAGGACGATGGGCACAAGCGGCATTACGAGGGCAACGGGGCTGACCTTCTTAGCACCAGTGCTGACGCTCATGGCCCAGGCGCTCGCCTTGGCGTCGCGTCTGACATTCACAAGGATGTAGGCGAGGGTCACGACAACGCACACGATGCCCATGACCACGGAGGTAGACGTGATGGTATCCATGCTCATGCCGATGGTGTCAACGTAGAGCTGATACTGGGATACGTTGAAGAGCAGGCCCATGTTGAGGCCCAACAGTACGAGCGACGCGGCGACAACAGGTTCGATGCCAGCGGAGAGGAACAGCGGAACAGCGATCTGGGCGACCATAATCACGGGTCCGGCACCGCTCATTGCAGTGAAGATGATCGCAGTCGCCGCGGTCAGCGCAATGGCGATGGCGACTGGCTTGTCACCGGCCATCTCGGCGGCCTTGCGGATGATAGCGTCAGAGATGCCCTCCTTCTGGACGACCTTCGCGAAGATCGCACCAAAGATGGTCACCGAAATCGTCGACATGAGCTTGGTGGCTCCGGAAGCGATCACGTAGGTGGTGATTGACTGGTCCTTGGTGGGGTCGGCACCCGCAGGCAGCGCGAACGGTACGCCGGCAATTGCCGCAATGAGGACTCCCATGCAGGGCAGCGCAAGGATTGCCGGGAGCTTTTTCGTCATCATGAGCGCAACGCCACCGATAAATACGGCGAGAATCAGCACCACTTGGAGTACTTCCATGTTTCCTCTTTTCTTCCGCACCTTCGAACTGCCTGTTTGCTCGTGTCAGGACGCTACGTCTCCTGACCTCTGTCAATGTCTACGACAGCAGGGGTAGTTCCGCAGCCCCCTCATCCGCGAGCGTAAACTCCAAAAAAGGGGAGCTAGTCTTCAAACGAGATGTGAGGTGAGCCGCGCCGCTTGAGGAAGGACCAATCTCTAACCATGCTTGTGGGGAGTACTATCTCCACAGAGTTAGCTATCCCATTAGGTCTAGCTTGCTCGCGTGGGTCATGAAAACCCAAAAGGTCTGGGAGAATGCGCTTTCGGTGAAAGGTCTATACACCACAGTTCTTCCATATTTTCAACACTTGCGGCAGGAGGTAAGGCATGGCAGAAGAGAACGAGAACAGGCACCTTGCCACTGATGCGAGCCTCCTGGGAAGGGCCTTCGAGTTCGCAGATCGATACCTCCCCGGAGGGCTTGTAACCTTCTATCCTGAGTTCTGCAACTCGGAAATCGCAGCCCGCTACTCTCCAAGGGGCAAAAGAAGCTTCGGCTATGCCTCGGGCATAGAACTCGTCCTGGCACTCAGGGATGACGCCGGCAGTAACCTTGACCTCATGATTCAGGACACTCCTCGTATATCGAAAGAACGGGAGCACTTTGCCAGATGGTGCGGGCAGATCGTACTGCGCTACCACGAGGCGTCGGGAGACTCCTTTGCCACGCTCCCGAAGACGCTTCCCCTTGAGAGATTACGCAGGCTTCACAATGAGCTCGGCGAGCAAGATATTGAGAAATGCCTACAAGAAATCATCTGCCGCACGACCAGGCACCACGACCAGACACAGCTCGCTATCCGGCGGCTGCAGAAATCCATCACACAGACGGACCTCGCGAGACTCTCTGGCGTGTCCCTGAGATCCATACAACAATACGAGCAACGGAAGAAAGACCTCAATAAGGGCCAGGCGCTCTCGATTCTCAAGCTATCGCGTGTGCTCGGATGCAGCATGGAGGACCTCATCGAACCCGAGCACAAGCTAACGCTCAGTGAGAAATAGCCTCCTCTACCTTGACAAGCGGAAGGGTACGACGGAGAACAGGAAAGAAAATGCGTCGGTGTAAAAGAGTTTCTCGCTCGTACCAGAACAGTCGATGCTCGTGGGAATGAGTATCGTAGTCCGTATCCGACAGACCATGCACATCAAGACTCATCGCGCAGATGACGAGCGGCGGCACGGAACACATATGTAATCTTGCAGCGAGCTACCATCTGAGCTCTCCCAGAGGAGAAGCCAAGAGATGGAGGCGTCTCTTTCACATCAGTGCTTGCGCGGCTTGTACCTCCGCCTCGTGGCGTGGGCGCTGCCCTTGCGATCCGTTGCCTTGAGGCGCGCGATGACGTCCTCCGCGCTCGCACCCTCAAGCCGCGCCCTCAGGGCCACCACCTGGTCGCGAAGCACCGCCGCACGCTCGAAGTCCATGTCCGCGGAAGCCTGGATCATCTCGTCCTCAAGTGCCCCCAGCACGCGCGCGAGCTCGTCCTTGGGCAGGCCCGACAGCTCCTCGGCCACGGCGTCCGCGACTGCCTCGCGCCCCTCCGGGGTGTCCGCCGAGACACCCGCCTCCCCTGCCGCCGTGAAGAACTCCCCGTTCATGCGCGACTTGTCGTCCAGGGTCCGTGACGCCTCGTCGATGAAGCCCTTCACGTCGGTGATGGACTTGTTGATGGTCTTGGGGGTGATGCCGTGCTCGGCATTGAAGGCCTGCTGTATGCCGCGGCGGCGGGCAGTCTCGTCCATGGCGACGCGCATGGAGTCGGTCACGGAGTCCGCGTACATGATGACCTTGCCCTGGGCGTTGCGCGCGGCACGACCCATGGTCTGGATGAGGGAGCGGCGGTTGCGCAGGAAGCCCTCCTTGTCGGCATCCAGGATGGCCACGAGCGAGACCTCGGGGATGTCCAGGCCCTCGCGCAACAGGTTAATGCCCACCAAGACGTCGATCTTGCCCAGGCGCAGGTCGCGGATGATCTCTATGCGGTCGAGGGTCGCCGTGTCGGAGTGCATGTAGTTGACCTTGACGCCGGCATCCAGCAGGTGATCGGTGAGGTCCTCGGCCATGCGCTTGGTGAGCGTGGTGACCAGCACGCGCTCCTTGCGGGCGGTGCGCTCGCGAATCTCGTCCAGGAGGTCGTCGATCTGGCCGCGGACGGGCCTGAGCTCGACCTCGGGGTCCAAGAGCCCCGTCGGCCTGATGACCTGCTCGACCTCCTGCTGGCTCACGCCCTCCTCGTAGTCGCCCGGCGTGGCGGACACGTAGACGAACTGGGGGATGCGCCGTTCGAACTCGTCGAAGCGCAACGGGCGGTTGTCCAGCGCCGAGGGCAGGCGGAACCCGTGGTCCACCAGGGTTATCTTGCGCGCGCGGTCGCCCTCGTACATGCCGCGGATCTGCGGGACCGTGACGTGCGACTCGTCGATGATGCAGAGCATGTCGCGGGGGAAGTAGTCGATCAGCGTGTAGGGGGGCTCGCCCGCCGAGCGGCCGTCCATGTGACGTGAGTAGTTCTCGATACCCGAGCAATAGCCCATGGTCTCGAGCATCTCGAGGTCGTAGGCCGTGCGTTGCGAGAGCCTCTGCGCCTCGAGCAGCATGTCGTTGGCCTTGAGCTCCGCCACGCGCCCCTCCAGCTCCTCGCTGATGGTCTTGAGCGCGTGCGCCACCTTGGGCCGCTCCGTCACGTAGTGGGAGGCGGGCCAGATGGGGATGGCGTCGTACTCACGCACCACCTCGCCCGTCACGTTGTCTATCTCGGCTATGAGCTCGACCTCGTCACCGAAGAAGCTCACGCGCAGGGGGTTCTCCGCATAGGGCGGGTACACGTCCACGGTGTCGCCGCGCACGCGGAAGCTGCCACGGGCGAGGTCGTAGTCGTTGCGGTCGTACTGGATGTCGATGAGCTCGCGTATGAGGTCGTCGCGCTCCAGGGGCTGCGACTTGTCCACGTTGGGGGCGAGGCCCGCATAGTCCTGCGGGCTGCCGATGCCGTAGATGCAGCTCACCGACGCGACCACGATCACGTCCCGACGGCTGAGGAGGCTCGAAGTGGCCTGGTGACGTAGCTTCTCCACCTCCTCGTTGATGGAGGCGTCTTTCTCTATGTAGGTGTCTGACTGCGGGACGTAGGCCTCGGGCTGGTAGTAGTCGTAGTAGCTCACGAAGTATACGACGGCGTTGTTGGGGAAGAGCTCCTTCATCTCGCTCGCCACCTGGGCGGCGAGGGTCTTGTTGGGTTCCATGATCAGCGTGGGCTTCTGCACCGCCTCGATGGTCTTCGCCATGGAGAAGGTCTTGCCCGACCCGGTGACGCCCAGCAGCGTCTGGTAGCGCAGGCCCCGCTCGATGCCCTCGCTGAGCTTCTTGATGGCTTGGGGCTGGTCACCTGCGGGCTCGAAGGGAGAGACGACCTCTAGCCGCTCGTCACCGTGCTCCAAGCCGAAGCGCTTGAGCTCGGCGCCGAAGCGCTCCTTGGCCTCCGCCGTCCCGGCAAGGGACTCGTAGCTTATGGTCTGCCCCTCGTCAGAGACGAACGTGCGCGGCTTCTGCTCCTGCGGCATGGCTGCCCCTCCCTCGCGGGCGCACTGCCCGCCGTCTGCTCACAGGAACAAGTGTACCCACATTCGGCGGCACCTCCGCAGCAGCATGTGCCCAGGGGTACCGGGCCGGACGCCGTCCCACGGGCGGGCAAGGGCCCCGACCGTCAGGAGAGCGCGAGGGAGGAGTCGCTCACTCCCTCAGGGTACAGCTCCTGGTAGCGGTCGTAGGCGTCGTTCACGCGCACCAGGTAGGCGGCGGTCTCGGCATACTCGATCTTGGACGAGATCTCTCCCCCGCCGCTGAGCCAGCCCTGGACGTTGCCCACCCCCGCGTTGTAGGCGGCGATGACCTCGTCGCGGCTTCCCAGCGCCTTCTGCAGGTAGGCTAGGTATGCCGTGCCGTACTCGATGTTCGTCGCTGGGTCGGTGAGCTCGCTGGGGTCGTAGCGCGAGGAGTCGACGAGCCCCAGGCGCGCCATCTCGCTTGCGGTGGCGGGCAGGAGCTGCATGAGCCCCACCGCCCCCGCGGACGAGCTCGCGTCGGCGTTCCAGCCCGATTCGCACTTGATGACGGCACAGGTCAGGTAGGGATCGACCCCATGCCTGCTCGAGGACTCGTTAATCTGGCTCGCATGGCTCACGGGGAAGAGCAGCTGCCTCACGACCTGCCTGGGCGCGAGGTCAGCGGCGAAGGTGAGCGCGCAGACCGCGAGCATCGCGAGGATGGGAAGGGTCCTGAACCACCTAAAGAAGCGCTCGTGGCGCATCAGGCCCTCCCCTCCTTGGGGCGGGAGCCCATGAGCGTGACGCATGCTCCGTCCACCACGCATCGACCTTTGCCGCAAGCCCCTCCTCGTCCGAGTCGTTTGCGAGCTCGACGTCACAGTGGGCGGAAAGGTACTCGTCCGTGGGCTGCAGCGCCATGCGGGCTGCGGCGTCCGCCCGGCCCATGCCGCGTGCCACCGCGCGCTCGAGCCTGGTCGGAGCGGGACAGCTCACCACCAGGACCTCGTCGGCAAGCGCAAGCAGGTCCT
>NZ_LT635529.1 GCF_900120385.1 Olsenella phocaeensis
AGAGGGGCTGTTGCTGCCATGATCGAGGTCTGCTGCGGGAGCGCGTCGGACGCCCTTGCCGCCTGGCGCGGGGGCGCGCGGCGCATCGAGCTCAACTCGGCCCTCGAGCTGGGTGGGCTCACCCCCAGCGTGGCCAGCCTGAGGCTGGTGAGGGAATCCACGGGCCTCGAGGTCGTGGTGATGGCACGGCCACGAGGCGGGGGCTTCTGCTATGGGGGGCTTGAGTGGCGGCAGCTCCTGGACGAGGCCACGATGCTGCTCGAGGAGGGGGCGGACGGCATCGCTTTCGGGGCGCTGGACGCGCCGCGTCACCTTGACGAGGCGAGAACGGCGCAGATGGTGTCCCTGGTGCACTCGTATGGGGCGACGGTAGTCTTTCACAGGGCCTTCGACCTGGTGGACGAGCCACTTGCCGCGGCCCGGCTGCTGGTTGGGCTGGGCGTGGACCGCCTGCTCACCAGCGGGCAGAGGCACACGGCCTGGGAGGGGCGCGAGCTGATTCGCGAGCTTCAGGTGCAGCTGGGAGACGAGCTGCAGATACTGCCCGGGTCCGGCGTCAATGCGGGGAACGCGCGGGAGTTGAGGGAGTTCACGGGCGTGGGGCAGCTGCACTCCTCCTGCCGAGCGCTGGTCGATGATGCCGCCGCCTCGGGTCGCGACGTGAGCTTCGCCGTGCAGGGGGACGCCGACGTCGCACGTCGCTACCAGGTGAGCGAGGAGCTGGTTCGGGCGCTGGTCGCGACCGAGACGACATAGCCGAAGATTGCTCCGACGTCGGCTTCCTCGCCTCTCCGCTGCTTCGCTCCTCTGCCTCTTTGCCTTTTTGCCTCACCCCTCTCACCCTGCGTTCTCTATGCATTTCTCTGACTTTTTCTGACAAAAGCCCAGGTAGATTTCTGCCGAGTTCAGGAGAAGGCATAGAGAACGCAGGCAGGTTCAGGAGAAGGCATAGAGAACGGCCGCCAACGACGCTGGGTCAGGGATCGGCATAGAGAACGCTTGCTGGGACGGGGGCGCGGGGCCGTGTTCGGGTCCGGCATGCGGCGCGCAAACGATCCGTGGCATGCGCGCCACTCTCGCTTGACCTGGCCTCTTGTGACGTGGCGTGCAGTTCATGCGTCGTTTGCGCATGACGCAGGTGCGCAGACGACTTTCTGGGCCAGTCATACGGCCAAGTCCTGACTCGCGTTGCGAAGTCAATGAATATTATTCTTATAATATTTTGTCAAAGGTAAGCAGCGTAAATGCTACTATTTAAGTGACCATTACTATGAGTTTGAGAAAAAATGCAGCAAAACCGCGGTTCGTATGGCTAATATGGGAGTGTCTATAAAGTCCCTTAAAGGGTTCGCGTAGAGCATATTGTAATGATCGTATACCGTCTGCCACAGCATATACGCAGACGCTTGGACGGTGGATATGGTTTCGAACAAGAGGGCTCCCGGGCTTCTTGCCGCGGTCATCATCGCCTGCCTCGTGGCGGCGCTGGGCTTCGGCCGCCATGTCTCGACGCTCGCAAGTGCGGAGGAGACCGGCACACACACGCTTGGCACCACCATGGACGACGGGACCGTCGTCACCATCGAGGCCCAGGCAGACGTGCTGCCGCAGGGAACCACCGTCGAGGCGCGGCTTGTTGACGACCAGAAGGTCATCGACGCCGTGAACGGCAAGCTCCAGGACGGCGGCAACAGCGCCACGTCCATCAAGGCGATCGACGTCACCCTGCGCGATTCCAATGGCAACGAGGTCCAGCCCAACGGAAGCGTGAAGGTGACCTTCTCGAAGACTGGCATGCAGAACGATGGCGTCCTGGTGTACCACGTGACCGACGCGGCCGGTTCGGCCAATGCGATTGACGCGACAGATGTGAACGACACGACAGCCTCGGCCGGTGCGATTGACGCGACCAGTGCAGCCGATACGGCTGCCACGGACCAAGGAAATGACCGAGGCGAGAGTACCGCGCCCGCGAGTCCGCAGAGCGAGGGCCAGCAGCGCGAGAGCACCGAGGATCCCGCTCCCACGGGTTCGACTGTTGGACCCACGGCCGAGGCACCCCTAAAGGTCGAGGAGGTCAAGACCATCAAGGCCGACGCTGACGAGCAGGTCTTCGAGGCGAACCACTTCTCGATCTATGCGATTGTGGACACGGGCGACGTCGCGCGTCTCGAGGTGAGGTTCCATAAGGCGGATTCCGATGACGTCACGTCCATTCTGGTCAAGAAGACCGATGACGTGGACTCCGTCGTGTACGATCCGGGCGCGGGCACGGTGCCGCAGGGCAAGAGCTTCCGCGGCTGGACGACGGATGCCAACTACACGAAGGACACGGCGCCCCAGACCATCGCTGACGTGCGTTCGCTTGCGACCAGTGCACTCGCGAGCGAGACCTTCAAAGACGGTGACACCTTAGATTTGTATCCCATCGTCCTCAAGTCCATCAGCGTCTCGTACCTCGACGAGCACAACGTGTCGCTTGGCTCCACGACGACCTACCTCGACCGCAATGAGGACTCCCTCTCTTATACCGTCAACATGGCGTACACGCCGGCAAGCTCCTCTCAGAACTTCGAAGGCTGGGACGTGAGCTCCGGAAGTACGTACATCGCGGACTATACGCCGGGTGCCTGCTATCCAAACGGTTCGCCGCTCACGTTGACCGGCGATGTGGTGTTCTCTGTCAATGCCCCCGAAGGTCACTGGCTCGTCTTTGACGAGAACGGCAAGGATGCCACCTACAACGCACCCCAGTTCGTGAAGAGCGGCGAGCCAACCCAGGAACCGGGCATCGCACCCAAGCGTGCCGGCTACACCTTTTCCGGTTGGTACACGGACAAGGACTGCACTCCCGGAAACGAGTTCCACTTCGGTAGCTCCATCGAGGACAACACGACCATCTATGCCAAGTGGGACCACAGCGACACGGCCGACTACACCGTGGTCGTGTGGAAGCAGAACGTGGCGGGAAATGGCTATGACTTCAGCAAGTACATCATGCTCAACGGAAGCGTGGGCAGTGTCATCGACACGGTCGTGCAGAGGGGTAGCGGCAACGCGGCATACGCGACAATCGATGGCAACCCCGAAACCTATGCCGGCTTTCATTTGGACCACTTCGACCAGGGCGTCAGGATAACGCCCGAGGGCACCGCGGTTCTCAACGTGTACTACGACCGCACGGAGTACACCCTGTCGTTCCAAGCTCCCGTCGACACCTACAGTCCGACCTTCGGCGCCTACGGCGAGCAGTACGGCTATGTGAACGGCAGCTATGTCCCTCTGACCTACGATTATTACCCCTACTACGGCTATATCTGGACATACACGGAAGGCGGCAACACCTACCGCTACACCGGCCAGCGCTATGTCCGCCAGAAGAGCATCCAGACGGTCAAGACCATCACGGCCCTGTACGGGCAGGACATCTCGCAGAACTTCCCCATTGTTGGGAATGACGGGACGAGCTATGACGGATACGCTTGGACGCCACGGAACAGTCAGGTGTTCACGACGGGCGACGTTCACTCGCTCGAAATCATGCCGGCCGAGAACACGACCTTAAGGCTCCGTGGCTACGGTGCGGGCCACATGAATCACCTGTACTACTACACCGAGGTGGCTCCCGGCGAGACGGGCGACGTTACCTATCGGGGCAAGCAGTACAACCAGCACCTGCACCTGCAGATTGCGAGCCGAGTGACCTTGCACTCCACAAAGTCGGAGGACTTCCACGACATTGCTGGATTCACCCAGCTCACGTCCGACCCGTCCTTCGGCAGCAGCGATAAAGTGTCCCTCAACGTGTCGAACGGCTACTCGATACGCTTCTACTACTCCCGTAACACCTACAACGTCCAGTACATGGATGGCGTGTACGTGGATAGCAACAACATCGTGCTCGAGAACATCAGTCACACGTTGCTGAGAGTCACGGACTCCATGTCTTACGGTGACGACCTCAGCTCCTACAACGCGGGTGGAAGCAACTATTACCAGCCCACTCCTGCCCATGCGGGCTACTCGTTTGCTGGGTGGTACCTGGACGAGCGGTGCACGCGCCCCTACACCTTCAGCACGATGCCTGAGAACGGCGTTACCGTCTATGCCAAGTGGGTCAGGAACCGCTATCGTGTCTTCCTTCATCCCAACGCGGGAACGGACAACACGCTCGACTAGGGTTCTGACGTCCCCATGACCTCGCTCATCACATACGGTGAAAAGGTGTCGCTGCCTACGGGCATCCGCGAGGGCTACGACTTCGTGGGCTGGTATACGGACCCCGGCTGCACCCAGGTGTTCAGTGCGGATACGTTGCTCAGCGATGCCGTGACCATCCCCTACGACAAGAACGTCGACATGACCGACCCCATGGACAAGTGGGGCAATGGCGCGACGACCAACGAGGACGTCGACAGTCCCTGGGTCATGCGCAAGCTCGACCTGTATGCCAAGTGGCGCAAGACTTTGACGGGCGCCAACGGCATCGGGGTCACATACGACAGCAACGGCGGCGAGAATGCTCCCAGCGACACCATGCTCTACCTCGATAATTCCATGGCCGTCGCCGGTGCAGCGTCGACGGCACCCGCCGGCAAGCTGTTCATGTACTGGGTCATCCAGACGTGGGACGAGGGCCAGGGTAGGTATGTCGACGTGACGGACGTGTCTGGCACAAAGCAGACGGTGTTCCCCGGCGACACGTTCACGGTGCTCAAGGACAACGCGAGAGTCACTGAAAACGATGACAACACCCCAGAGCATCCCAGCTACACCTATACCGTGCAGCTGCGTGCTGAGTACGGCGACAAGGGCAGTCCTTCGACGGTAAAGACCATCTTTGACGCCAACGGCGGAAGCTTCAGCGAGGGAACCAAAATCAAGGGTGTGACCAACCTCAACGACAGAATTACCGTCCCCGCCGCCCCGACGCGTACGGGCTACGACTTCGTAGGCTGGGGCGCCTCTGCCGATTCGACTGCTTTCGCGGTTGCGTCCGATCCCAAGCTCGCATCCGAAAAGGGCTATGCCGCTGATAATCTCTCTGGTCTGGCGTGGGACGCGGGGCAGGATGCCAACGTTCTCTATGCAGTGTGGGAGCCAAGGCCGGTCGAGTTAATTGTTCAAAAGGAGATTGAGGGCAAGCAGGCTGACCTCACCAAGAAGTTCGACTTTGTGGTCAGCGTTACCCACGACGGCAAGACATATTCTGCCAATGCACAACTGAGCAATGGCGAAGCCGGCAAGTTCGCAAAGCTTGCTGATTCGAATGGGCTTACCTATGACCTCCGTTACGGAGACGAGGTGACTGTTAAGGAAGCGGAGGCGCCTGGCTATACGGCTAGGTGGACTATCCAGGATGTCACTGCTGGAGACGGAATAATCTGCAGTTACAAGTTGACGGAATCTAATGTAACGGTGAACAACACTTCGGATAACACAATTACCTCGAAGGTCACTTTCACCAACACCAAGAATCCGATTCCCGTCACCGGCATCGCTGCGGCGACGCTGGGCCGGGCCTCTCTCCCCCTGGCACTTGGCGTTGGCGGGGCGATCGCCATCGCCGGAGTGATCGTCACCCGTCGCAGGAATGCCGGGTGGGGTGCGTGATGCCGAGGCACTACGCACAGAGTCCCCTCCCAGGCGAGGAGGCGCACCTGCGACGCGAGCCCACGACGCAGGGCGCGGCTGCCACCGTTGCCGCGCAGCTTGCGGAAGATGCCGATGCCTCCACGTCCGACGCCGGGTCCGAGCCTCAGGCGCCCCTGATCGCAGAGCTCGTCCTCCTGGTGCTCAAGCTGGCCTTCGTCCTGGGCTTCGTGGCCATGGTGTTCCTCTTCCTCTTTGGCCTGTTCCAGGCCCCGGACCAGAGCATGAGCCCAGCCCTCAAGGAGGGCGACCTGATCGTGTACTACCGCCTGCAGAAGGACTACTCCGCAGGCGACCTCATAGTGGTCAACGACGAGGGCAAGAAGGAGGTCCGCCGTGTCATAGCCGTGGCTGGTGACAAGGTCGAGTTCTCTGAGGACGGGCTGGTCCTCAACGGGTACCGCCAGGCGGAGGACGGCATCTACACCCAGACGCTGCCGTTCTCGGCCGGAATCACGTACCCGGTGACGGTGGGCGAGGGACAGGTCTTCGTCATGGGAGACAACCGCCCCGAGTCGAAGGACAGCAGGATCTACGGCCTGGTGGACATCGACACGGGCACCGAGGGCGAGGTAATGACGGTCGTCAGGAGGAGGAACTTCTAGCGGCCGCGTACATAGCAAGGGTAGGATGCGTCTAGCAGGCGCGAACAGAAGGGATTTGAACATGAGGATGCAAAGCAAGCTTGCGGCAGTGGCCCTGACGGCCGCTCTCGCGCTCGGAGGGATCACGCCCGCGCTGGCGGCGGAGCCTGGCTATGGCGTCGGCGGGGATGCGGCGGGCAAGGTCATCAGCGGCGGGAACGTCTCTATCACCAAGGTGCTGAAGACCAACGAGGGGTCGCACGTCAAGGCCAAGTTCACCTTCAAGGTCGAGGGCGTTACGGTGGACACGGGCAACGGCGGCAGCTCGGAGTCGACCGACGGGCTCATCCCCACGATCGGCGACATCACGCTCGAGGCCACTGGTGATGGCGCAGACAAGTCCCAGGCGCAGGCCGTCACCCTTCCGACCTACACCCACGCTGGCGTCTATGCCTACCTGATCAGCGAGAATGCCACCAAGGCGGAAGACATCACCAACACCGACGGCGCCAGTGGCACGATGGTGGACAGCACCGACAAGTACCTCATGCGCGTCTACGTGGAGAACGGGAACTCTGGCGTCGCCGTCAAGAGCGTGACCTTCGAGAAGAATCCCACCACCAGCGCGGTTGGCACGAAGGTTTCCCAGGGCAATGTAAAGTTCGAAAACACCTTCACCGAGAAGACCACCCCAGACACTCCGGGCCAACCTTCCAAGAATGCCGTAAAGGTCACCAAGAACGTCACGGGCGGCTCTGGCGACCACAACAAGGATTGGAACTTCACGGTCAAGTTCACCGCGCCCACGAACGTTCCTGCCGGCTGGAGCGTGGGTCAGATCACCGCCAGTGGCGTCGGGGGCATCCAGAACGCCGACGGCACCGTCACCTTCAAGCTGAAGCATGGCCAGACCGTCACCTTTGACAACGTGGTCATCGGCACCAAGTACAGCGTGGAGGAGTCCGAGGCCAACAAGGACGGCTACACTACCACGGGCGTCTTCGCAGAGGCGAAGGCTGTTGCCGATGACGCTGCCAACGGCGTCACCGTCACCAACAACAAGGAGTCCGTCACCCCCACGGGCATCGTCCTCAACAACCTGCCCTTCGTCCTGATGGGCGGCGTGGCCGTGGCCGGCGTCGTGCTCTATGGCGCAGCCAAGAGGAAGCTCGAGCGCTAGATGAATCGTCAACTGCCCCGTCGGCTGGCCCTTGGTGCCATCCGACTCACAAACTGGCTGGTCGACGGGGTGGTTCTCTCCGTACTGATGCTCATCGTCTGCTTCACGGCCTACGCGGTGCTCGACAACAACCGCGTGGTCGAGCAGGCGGACCGCGAGCAGTTCGAGTCCTACCGCCCCAGCTCCAACGACGACCCCAGCTTCGAGGAGCTCGAGGCCAGGAACCCCGACGTGCTGGGCTGGCTCACGCTCTATGGCACGGGGATCGACTACCCCCTGGTGCAGGGCAAGGACAACGACCAGTACCTCAACGTCAACCCCATGGGGGAGTTTGCCCTCTCGGGCTCGCTCTTCCTGGACTATCGCAGCCCAAAGGACTTCTCCGCGCCCAGCACCATCGTCTTTGGACACCATATGGAGAACTCCCTCATGTTTGGCGACCTGGACCGCTTCGGGGACGGCGAGTACTTCAACCGGCACCGCCATGGCAACATCTACTACGGGGGTGCTAACCACGGCGTCGAGGTATGCGCCTACCTGCTCGTAGACGCGTACGACGAGGTCGTGTACAGCACATCGGTGGGGAGCTCTCCCTCGACAGAGGAGTTCCTTGCCTACCTCAAGTCCCATGCGGGTCAGTGGGTGGATGGGGCGCTGACTCCGGACGACCACATGCTCGTCCTTTCCACCTGCGGGTCTGGTACCAACGACCGGCACATCGTGGTGGCGAAGGTCGTCGACCAGACCTTCCAGAACGACTTCACGGAGGAGTCCGTCGACCGCACGCTCGCGGGCACGGTGGGCAAGGGGCTCGCGCTCTGGGCGAAGATCGGCCTGGGACTTTTGGTGTTCCTGCTGCTGGCCTGGGTGGTTGGCGCCCCCTCGCGGGGACGCAAGGGGAGCCGAGGCGCAAGGAAGGGTGATCGCTCGTGAGGAAGAACGCTACGGACCCGACGCGGGGCCTCTCTCGCTCCATGCTTGCGCTTGCCTCCTGCCTGCTGGCGCTCGTGGCCTCCCTGCTGCCCGTGCGTGTGGCCTTGGCCAAGGGGCCGCTTTCGATTGACGTGGCGCAGAGCTTCGTGGTGACGGGCCGGGTACCCGAAGGCGTCGACGGGACGTTCGAGTACGAGCTGGCTGCCGTCGACGGCGCGCCCCTGCCCGCGGATGCGGACGGCGGAAGGTACGGCTTCGCGCTCACGGGCGACGCGACCCAGTCGATCGCGCTTTCTGCCACGGGCTCCGCCGCTCCGGAAAGGATTGCCTTCGACCACGTGGGCGAGTACTCCTACAGACTGAGCTGCCTGGGCGTCGCTGGTTCCAGTTCCGCCGAGGGCCTGAGCGTGGACAATGGCACGTACGACATCCGCGTGAGCGTCCAGAGCGACCCCGGTTCCGCCTCAGGTCTGCGCATCGGCTGGGTCGAGGTCAGGGACTCCAAGGGAGAGAAGACCGACGCCATCGCCTATCGTCACAGCTTTGCGGGGGCGGTGGAGCCAGGCCAGCCGGGCCGGCCGGGGGAGAAGGAGCCCGAGGGTCCGACCGTCCTGGGGCTCAGGCTGCCCAAGACCGGCGACGCCAGCTGGGGCATGATCAAGCTGAGCGCTGCCATCTGCGTCGTGGGCGTGGTCGCGCTGGTCGTGGGCTTGCGCGGACGGCGCGACAGGCGCCGGTAGGGAGGCTTCTCTCCGCTGGCATCTCTCGCCTTTCCGGAGTCATCCCCCTGCGTCTCCCCGTCCCCCCCCCTCCCCCCTCCCCC
>NZ_LT635530.1 GCF_900120385.1 Olsenella phocaeensis
GTGCGCCCCCGCCGTGCTCCCAGGGCTCCAGGTCCAGCCCTCTGAGCGCTGACACCAGGGCGCTGGCCTGTCCCCCTTCCAGGTGGGACACCCGCCTCGCGCGATGGTTGCCCTCGGCCCACCAGAGCTCGAGCGCGTCGTCCTCGGTTCGGCCGACGAAGGCCTCGAAGCCGCCTCCCGCAGCCGCATCGCTGCTCACGCGCAGGTGAAGGAGGGCGAGCCGTCCCGCAAGCTCGCCCATGGACTCCGGATACGCCCGCTCGAGCGGCTCGACCATGGCCTGCGGGACGGACAGGAAGTCCTCCTCGGCCTGGGGGTCAATCAAGGCGACCTCGCACACGCCCTCCTCGACGGAGTAGACCGTGCCGTAGCCGCCCGTCGCGGCGACCCTCACCAAGGCGTCCCTCTCCATGCTCCCTCCCTCGCGCTGGCCCTAGACGGACGCGAGCGCCTGGTCCAGGTCGGCCACCAGGTCCTCCCCCGCCTCCAGACCACAGGAGAGCCTGACCATGCTGGGGGATATGCCCGCCGCCACAAGCTCCTCGTCGCTCATCTGGCGATGGGTGGAGCTGGCGGGGTGCAGGCAGCAGCTGCGCGCGTCCGCCACGTGCGTCTCGATGGCAAAGAGGCGCAGCGCCGCCATGAACCTCTCCGCCTCCGCGCGGCCCCCCGCCACCTCGAAGCTCACCACGCCGCAGCTGCCGTTGGGCAGGTACTTCTGCGCAAGGGCGTGGAACTCGTCATCGGGGAGCCCGGGGTAGCGAACAGAGGCCACCTTGGGGTTGGACTGCAGGAACTGCGCCACCGCCTGGCCGTTGGCGCAGTGCTGCGGCATGCGGACGTGCAGGCTCTCGAGCCCCAGGTTGAGGTAGAAGGCGTTCTGGGGCGACTGTATGGAGCCGAAGTCGCGCATGAGCTGGGAGGTCGCCTTGGTGATGAAGGCGCCTGCCCGGCCAAAGCGCTCGGCATAGACGATGCCATGGTAGGACTCGTCGGGCGTGGTGAGACCTGGGAAGCGCTCGGCGTTGGCCATCCAGTCGAAGTTGCCGGAGTCCACGATGGCGCCACCCACGCCGCAGCCGTGGCCGTCCATGTACTTGGTGGTGGAGTGGGTCACGATGTCGGCGCCCCACTCGATGGGCCGGCAGTTGACGGGCGTGGGGAAGGTGTTGTCGACGATCAGGGGCACGCCGTGGGCGTGCGCGGCGGCGGCGAAGCGCTCGATGTCCAGGACCGCGAGGGCGGGGTTTGCGATGGTCTCGCCGAAGACGGCCTTGGTGTTGGGACGGAAGGCCGCCTCGAGCTCCTCGTCCGAGCAGGTGGGAGAGACGAAGGTGGTCTCGAGCCCCATCTTTGCCATGGTGTGGGCGAGGAGGTTGTAGCTCCCGCCGTAGATGGTGGAGCAGGCGACGACGTGGTCGCCTGACTGTGCGATGTTGAACACGGAGAAGAAGTTGGCCGCCTGGCCCGAACTGGTGAGCATGGCCGCGCTGCCGCCCTCGAGGGCGCAGATCTTCGCGGCGACGGCGTCGTTCGTGGGGTTCTGCAGGCGGGTGTAGAAGTAGCCCTCCGCCTCGAGGTCGAAGAGCTGCCCCATGTGCTCGGAGGTGTCGTACTTGAAGGTCGTGGACTGCACGATGGGAATCTGGCGCGGCTCCCCGTTCCCGGGCGCATAGCCAGCCTGGACGCAACGCGTGGCAATCTGGGTCATGTGAGCTCCTTTGGGTCAAAGGGCAACCAGACGAGGCACCGGTCGCGAGGAGGGCCCTCCCCTAACGCGACCACGTCCGAAACCTTACACCAAGGAGAGGACCGGCTACCCGACGTTCAAGCGGTGGAAACGAGAGTTGAAAGCCGTAGACAACAGTCTCCAGGCCATGACGAACAACAAAGTCAGAGCCAACGCAATTGTCACGTGAATTATTCTGCCGCCGCGAATGCCACTATAGAGAGTCTTGAAAACATCAATCGCCGCAATGCGACAGGCGGTTTGGTGAAAAAGATAGAAGGACATCTCGATTGCGTAAAAGCTCTGGAGGGGCGCCAGGGACAAAAAGCGAGAGATAGGCCCTTCTCCCCTAGCAAAGACCACCACCAGTGGGCATGCAAGGAAAACAAAAGCAGAGCGCGGAAGCAGCGCATTACCGTACCAGACAGCGGTTACATAGACGGCAACTATCGACAACTCGAGAGTCGCCTTCTTCCAAGGACTGATATCTCTCGTGGACAAAAAATCCGTAAAGACGATGCCAACGCAATAGGCAAGCGAAAATTCCAGGAGACGGACGAGAGGATTGCTGTGGACGCTGTAGGAATAGATATCTGGAAATGTCACGGCAAGTAATTCGGCAACCGTCCGCACCAAGAAGATCGTCGCCATGAGCAAAGACATCTTTAAGACCTTTGAGCCGAGAGCGGTCGCACCCATCACTCTTTTCACGACGTATGCAACGAATGGGGTCGCTGCATAGCAAAGCAACAGCGCAGATAGGAACCAGCTTGCACCATTGTATTCCGGAAGCAATGCAATCTTGGGAAACCAAGATTGCATCAACAAGAGGTAAGGCAGCATTGTTCCCACGAACCTCAACTCGAGGGTGATTTTTCCAGTCAGGAAAGACAGGGCGACAGCCGACAGGAGGGATGCGAGATACATCGGATAAATGACGCGCAACTTCCTACGCACGGAGAGAAAGCACTCCTCCAATGTGAACTCCCAAGAGAAGCCATGTCGGTACGCCTCAAGGAAGCCAGAGGAAACGAAAAATATCTCGCAGCACCTAGCACCCAAATCGGGCGCTTTCAGAACTCCACAATGCCAAACCAAAATGAGAAGAAGCGCCATGGACTTCATTCCCAAGACTGCCCTTAGCCATGGCCTGGGCTCACCCAAGTAAAATCTCCTCGTTAGTCACGTATCTTCAGACGAAGCATACCGCTAAACACACCTCAGTCTGCACTACCCAAGTAGGCCCTCGATGTGACGATGCGAAAATCAACTCTCATGACATGTACGCCCTTTTGAGCGCATCTCGGAGAAGACCACAGACTCCTTTCTGGATAGTTTTATTAGGAGGGATGGTCATTCCGTTCGTTTTATCAACACGCGAGAAAATTGGCGCATTCAACGCGCAGAATACTGACTCATCTTTCCATGACGCATCAAAAGAACCTGCACCTATCTCGCCTAATATCCTTTCTTTCCATGCGCCCGCCGGTACCAAGAGACAGACGCATCGCGCCTCCCCTATACTTCTCCCATGGACAAAAGAACCCTTATCAAGAATGTTTCGGTAGCCTTCCTCGCCCAGGGGGTGAGCATGCTGCTGAGCATCGTCCAGTCGCTGATCGTCCCGAAGCTCCTCGGCACCGAACAATACAGCTATTGGCAGCTCTTCATCTTCTACATAGGCTATGTCGGCTTCTTTCACCTAGGGCTCAATGACGGTGTCTACCTCATCAAGGGAGGGCAGTCACGCGACAAGATTGACAGACGGTCGGTCAACTCACAGTTCGCCTTCGCTCTATCGTTCCAACTGATCATGGCCGTCGTCATCGTCGCGATAGCCGTCCTTGGAGGCTTTGGCCCCGAGCGGGAGTTCGTTATTGTCTGCACGGGCATCTTCCTCGTCATACAGAACGCGGCGACATACTTGACCTTCCTACTGCAGGCAATGAACGAGACCAGGCTCTCCTCCTACTCGTCCATTGTCGAGCGCCTGTCTTTTCTCGTCCCACTCCTATTACTCCTAACGGGGCGGATCCATGCGTTCGAGCCATACGTCATCTCCTACATCTTTTCAAGTGTCGTGCAGCTTGGCTTCTGCCTGTACCTACTACGGGACTTTACAAAATCTGGCATCCTAGCACCGAGCCAAGCCGCCCGGGAGGGTATCCAGAGCATCCGCGTGGGCATCAAGCTCATGCTTGCAAACATCGCCAGCCAGCTGGTTCTCGGCATCGCGCGCTTCGCCATCGATGCGACGTGGGGCATCAAGACATTCGGAGAGCTCTCGCTCGCTCTCTCCATGGTCAACTTCTTCCTAGCGTTCGTCTCACAGGCAAGCATGGTGCTCTTCCCTGCCCTCAGGCAGGGCAGCGCCCAGTCCGCCAAGCACTTCTACACCGTGGCCTGCGATGCGATGGGACTCGCCTTCCCTGCGGTCTACTTGCTGTACCAACCGATGACCTGGCTCCTCGGACTGTGGCTGCCCCAGTACGCGCATAGTTTCGTTTTCTTCATCTATCTGATGCCCCTCTGCGTCTTTGACAGCAAGATGAACATTACATGCACCACGTTCTTTAAGGTGCGCCGCGAGGAGGCGGTGCTATTCAGAATCAATGCGTGCATTGCGTTGCTCAGCGCCCTCGGCACCTTCCTAGGAACCAGTATCTTCCACTCAATCTACGTAATCATAGGCTCCGTCGTCTTGGCAATCATAATCAGGAGCCTTTACTCAGAAAGCTACCTCAACCGTGCCATCGGCGTTCCACCCACCAGCATCGGAATATGGGAGCTTGTATTGACGGGAGCCTTCGTCACCATGACGATTCTCCTGCCTCCCCTCGTAGCAACCACAGCGTACCTGTTGTTCTATGTGGCATTCCTTGTCGCCAACGGGAACCGCGTCCAATCAACCTACAAAGCCCTCAGAACATAGGGTGCCAGCGCGGTCGGTCTCACTGCGCACATGGATCCCGAACGAAAGCCCGCAATGATAGGGTATGCGCAAGGCCACATGCGCCAACGACTACCATGGGGACAACGTGATGCTATTCAACCTGCTTCTTGCAATCGTCTTGCTCATCGAGTTCTGGCTCTGCTTGACGAAATCGGACTTCGAGCTCCTGTCACCCGCACCCCTCAACACCCTTGTCTTCTGTCTCGCCGCCGCGCTCTCCATCCTGGGAATGCGTACCTGGAACGAAGTGCCTCTCAAGGTGGACGGTTTCTCCTTTCTGTTGCTTGGCTGCACGTGCTTCGCTCTAGGGGCACTTCTCGTGCGAGCGTTTTGGCAAACCAGAAACCCCCGAGGTCGACACTATGCCAGGCCAGGTAGTCTAGACAGCCACCACACCCACTCTTTTGAGGTGGCCTCATGGAAGTACCTCGTCCTCTTCGTCGTGGTCATCGCCGCCGCAGCCATCCGCATCCACGACATGACCGAGATGGCAGCTGGGGCAGGCAAGCACTTCGAGAGCTACGTCGACCTTGCGAAGTGGGCTCGACAAGTCACCAGCAGCTCGTTCTCAACCGCCAACATACGCATGGGCGAGGGGTATAGCTTCGTCTCTCGTCAGTCCGATAAGCTCGTGACCGTCATCGCATACTGCTCCGTCTTCTTCTCAGTACGGAGCATCGCAGATGCTCGTGGCTGGAAAGGAATCGTTCCTCCCCTGTCCTGCCTTCTGGCAACGTGCGGATACACCATTCTCATGGGCAGCCGAGGCCCCATTGCGAACTACGCCTTCGCAAGTGCCCTGGCTTTCTTCCTCCTGCAACTCCGAGACGGACGCAGTGCGAGACTGATTACCAAGAAGATGATCACCATCGGTGGCATCGCTGTCTTGCTTGGCATCCCGTTGTTCTACTTCTCGTCCGCGCTTGTGGGGAGAATGGCATCAAGCTCGCTCGACAGCTACATATCGTTCTATGTGAGCGGGGGGCTTCCCTCGTTTCAGCTCGCTCTCGACAGAGGCATTGCGGCATCCCCATACCCAGGCATGCGCAGCTTTTACAACCTGTACGTCTTTGCCTACAAGTTCGGAATCATCCATAGCCTCCAGCCCTACGCATCCGACTTCGTCCGCATAGGCAACCATGGCAGCAATATCTACACGATGTTCTTCAGATACTTCGCCGACTTCGGCATAGCGGGCATCATCGTCCTGGGCACTGCAGCAGGAGGTATCTTCGAGACGATGTACGAGTACGCCCGAAGGCACACCATCCCCGCAGTCGTCGTGCCCTTCTTGTACGTAGGGAGCAACCTATTCGATCTCGAGCGTGAGGAGTACGTGTTCAGCAGAATGCTGAACACGAGCGTGCTGGTAATCGTGGTGCTCGCCGTCATCGTAACGCTCTGGCTTACCGGAAGCCTAGGTACGTATATCTTGCAACTCCGTCGGCATATGCGCGGAGCACTTAGACGTGAGGATGCCTTAGACGATATTTAGCTCCATATACAACCATGCAGGCAAGATGGAGGACGCGGTAGCGTCCGGACCACAACAGGTGATAGGCTAGGCGGTCACGCGGCCTTAGGCACTTTTCGTCCAAACGGTGGACGCCACTTTCGCAAAACGTCTGACGTAAGGACTCGTAAAAGGGACGATTCGCCTCCAGGCTGACACTCGCCCCACTTTTGCTCGAGATGCTGAGACCGTTATGCAGATAGAAGCACATGCACTTCGCGTATATGTCTGGCCTCCTGCCAGAGAATCCATTTCTGTCAAGCAACCTCGTTTCTGCCAAGGCCGCCAAGCGAAGGCCAAGGAAGTAGTCATCCCGAATTTTCATTGACGCACTGTGCGACGCGCGCTGAGACCAGACGTAGAGAACAGAGGGGTTAAGGGCTACGCCGTTGGCCACTTCCATAAACCGTGCGTTGAAGATGTGGTCTTCGTAGCCGTTCCTCAGCCTCTCATCGAACTTGATGCCATTCTCAAGGATGGTCGACCGTCGGTACATGCCAGTCCAGACTCCCGAGCCTGCTGTCATGACCGTATCGTAGTGCTCGACGACGTCATCACCCCACAGCACCTCCTCCTTGGAGGGGCACAGCACGTCCGTCCGGCACACCCGCCCGCCCATGATGAGGTCGTGCCTGCGACCGAAGCGGACGCAGTCGACACCATACCTGTATGCCAGATTAAAGTTGGCGGACAGAAAGCCCGGAAGACACTCGTCGTCGTTGTCGCAGAAGGAGACGTACTCTCCCCTTGCGTATTCGATTCCCAGGTTCCTGGCCCGGCACATGCCACCGTTTTCGAGATGGAAAACGCGTACCCTTTTATCGTGAGCTGCCATGTCGTCACAAATCGATCCACTGCTGTCGGACGATCCATCGTCCATCAGCAGAACCTCGAAGTCCTCGAAGTCCTGCTGCAGCAGTGTTTCTACGGTATGGCGTACGAACTCATCCGAGTTGTATACCGGCACGATTACGCTCACGCGCACGCCGACGGCCATGTCAGGGGCAGACGGGGTCAAGGTTCTAGTCCTCCCGGGGTTCGTCCTGCTCTTCCAGATACGCGATGGTACGAAGCATGGCCTCGCCAAGGTCGACCTGCGGCTCCCAGCCAAGACGTCGAAGCTTAGAAGAATCGAGAAACAGCCTGACGTCCGCCGCATAACCACTGGAATTTTGCTCGTCGACATCTATGACAACCCGACTCCCCCTTGTGGGAAAGACCCTAGTGGCAAAGTGCGCAAGCTCACGGATAGTCATGTGGGTTGACTCGTTGGAGACGTTGTATGCCTCTCGGGCCTCACCCTTCAGGAGTACTAGAAGGATGGCCCTCACCGCATCGGAAGCATAGACGTAGTTTCCCTCCGAAAGACCCCTCGTCTTGAGAACGATATCGTCTCCCGCTGCCGCCTTGCGAGCGAACTGGACGACGGCTCGACTTTCCGTGCGGCCTACACCGGCGCCAAAGGTTTGAGCCAGCCTGAGGATTGACACGTCGAGGCCGTGCTGCACCGCAAAAGCGACGCAGAGGTTCTCGCACAGTCTCTTGCTTTCCGGGTAACAGGAGCGCACTGACCCCAGATCGATGAAGCCGAGTTGGTCTTCACCCACCCTGTCTTTCCCCGGAATCGTCCCGTACACCTCCATCGATGAGAGGTATGCCATGCGTGCACGCTTTTGGACGGCCATTCCTAGGACCGACCTAGTCCCACAGACGGACAGGTCGATGACATCGACGGGACGCTCTACCATGAGCTTCGACTGTGTGATCGCGGCACAATGGACGATATAGTCAACTTCCCCGTCTATCTTGGGCACGTCGTGCATAAGATCGCAGACCACCAGATCAAGCTGGCCACAGTGGGGCGCGAAGGTCCTCCGTGCCTTCGACCCATCGCGCACGACAGCCATGACCCTTGTGTCTATCCCATATGTCTCGCGGGCATAGACGAAGCCCTTCACTATAAGTGAGCCAACGAGTCCTGTAGCGCCCGTTACGAGGACGGTCTTCCCATGGAACGGCTCGAACTCGTCCCTGGGAATGCGGGAAAAATCCTCGTCGAGCACACGGGACCAAACGACGGGCACCATCGGCTTCCTCCGGTCCGAATTCGAACGCTGCCTAGCTGACATAGATCTGCTCGTTCTCGCGCGCATCAAGTATTGCCCTCATGGCAAAGAAGTCACCAGGGGTCGTGATCTTGATGTTCTCCTCAGGCCCATCAATCAGATGCAGGGAATGGCCATACTCCCGCATCATGGACGCTGAGTCGACAAAATCCTGCCGACCCTCTGCAATCGCCCTACGATGCGCACGCAGAATCTCATCAAGCCAGAAGCTCTGGGGTGCCCTTGCAAGACGGATGCTACTGCGTGCAGGGATGTCCCTGACGGCCCCATCCCCATCAATCTCCACGACTGTCTCCTTGGCTGATACGCAAGTAATGGCAGAGCCGAAGGAGCGCACCGATGAGATGCTGTCATCGATTGTCTTCTCACAGATAAGGGGTCTAACGCCATCATGCACGAGCGCAATGCTTCTTTCACCTGCAGCAAGCTCCTCGGCAGCACAGAGCGCATTGTAGATGGACTCTTGGCCCGTGGAACCTCCGTGCACGACCCTCTCAACCTTCGAGAGGCCATGTTCGACCATGAGTTCTTTGCAGTACGCAATCCACTCCGAGACACACGAAATCACGATTGCATCGATTTTCGCATGGGCCTGGAACAGTTCCGCCGTACGAACGATGATTGGCTTGCCGTGTATGACCAGGAACTGTTTGGGAAGCTCTTTCGAGCGCATGCGACTGCCAACGCCACCTGCGAATATCACCGCAATGTTCATATGGTTCCCTTCAGAGCGACGAGACGTTGGACAGCCACTGCACAAGGAGGCGGCAACATCGCCACAAGAGCGCAAAAGGCAGATGTGAGCCACTTAATTAAGGGACACTCCCACATGGCCACCTTGAGGAACACTATACCTTTGTGGGTTAGTCACACACGGATCTGTCCCAATAGAAATCATCGGGGTGCGGAAGTCGCTCCTCTTCAGGCGGGAGCTGCATGTAGTCGCCATAGATATTTGATAGATATTTATCGTAATTCCTGTATCCGAGAAGCTCAAGGCCCTCGAACTCGAAGCTCGTTTGAGGAAGCATGTCCGCTTTGGCCCAACGCTCCTTCAAGCCGTACATACCAGTAATCCCACCGACGAATTCGGCAGTTTCGAAGGACAGCTGGGAACAGACCGCATCAAGCCTCTTCGCGATGCGATAGCTGCCGTAGAGCTTGAGAAAAGGACGGACCATGTCCTTTGCCAGGGCGACCTTCTTGCCACGGTTGCTCATTCCTTTGCGTGACGTGCTCAGCAGAAGAATCCGTCGCAAGCGCTCGATGTGCTTAACCTGATGATAAAAGGCGATGTCATCGGCTGGCACCCCATCATGCGGAAAGATGTCCAGGCCGAAGTAGGGGCAGTCGTCATCGGACGCATAGCGCGCATCTCTTAAGACGGCGTGGCTAACGTACCTGGCATAGTGCCGCGGAAAGGTCTCGTCCCTCAAAGAGACCACACTACGTTTGGCAGGAAGACTGGCTTTTCCCTCCAGACACAGGACGAGTAGGCGCTCATAGTCCGGACGAGGCATCGAGACGTCTACGTCATCGTCCCAAGGTATGAAGCCGTGATGTCTTACCGCACCAAGCAAGGTCCCTCCCACGATGTCATAGCGAAGGTCATGGCTGCGACACAGGAAATCGAACTCCGCGAGAAGCGTGCGCCCCACCGAATGAATCTCGTCGATGGTCAAGGGACGCTGCCGTGGCATCACGGTAACGTCCACGCTAGTCATTGATAATTTCCGCACTGTGCTTGTTCCTATCGCTCTCAGGAGGAAACTCCATGTACTTTGGACCGTAAATCGTCTTACACACCGTCTTGTAATCGCATGGTCCGACGAGTCGCTCGCCTTCGAACGAATAGGTGGTGCCCGTCGCGAAAGAACTACGGGGAAAGATCTCGTCAAACCCAAAGGCCGCAAGGAAATTCAGGACATCATGGGTATCTGAATCGTAAGGGCAGGACATGAGCACCCTGTTAAGCGACCTCAGGCAGCTCTTATAGGGAATGATGCGTCCAAGCCACTTGAAACAAGAGGCAAGCTTGACAGATAGTGCCCCCAGAGGACTTCGTCTGCGACGTTGGTCCACCAGCTCGTCGAACTGGACTATCTGGTTGAGATTCCACCAGAAGCTCAGACGTATTTTATGCAGCGTTCGTAAGGCTGCGGAATCAGGAATGCCATCAAGGGGAATGAGATCAATCCATGCGTACTCGATGCGCGGTATGTTCGCCATGCGATTTATCTCTCGCATGTTATGGCTGACCATGCGAGCCCATGGGTACCGGTACGTGTCGTCGTCTTCAAAGGTGCATAGTGCAAAAGGTTCACGGAACTCATCATCTGGAAGCGTGATGAAGCGCTCGTAATCCCCCCGCGGCATCGCAATGTCAACGTCGTCATCCCAAGGGATGAAGCCATGGTGTCGAACGGCCCCGAGAAGCGTCCCTCCCAACAAAAAGTACCTGAGGTCGTGCTTCTTGCAAAGGGCGACGAACTCTTTGAGGATGTCGAGTTCCTCGAGCTGCATGCGACGAAGGTCACCAGTAGCGACCATGTCCATCTGAGTTTGATTCATAGATGTAGGTGCAACGCTAGGCGATTTGCGTCACGTTCCTCCCGTCAACGAAGTCAGACATGACTCTCACGATGGCACGCGAGGTCTCTGGATCGATATAGCGTGTCCTCGTACCACTCTCGGCCATTCGCACAAACGACGCAAGCTGATTACGAATTCCAGCACCGTCAAGCTGGTAGAAATAACGTCTGTTGTTCGCAGGGTTCTCGAATCTGAGCTCAAAGTAGTCTGTTCTCCACCAAGGAGCAGGGACATAGGCATACCCGCGCGTTCCCGAAACAACGAGGTCTCCCTCCGACTTCACGCCCTTCCCCACGATAATTGACGCGACCGCATCAGGAAACACAAAATCAGCCTTGGTAAAGGCGTCGAGCTTCCTACTCGTTTCGAAACGACGGGAGACCATGTGCAAATCAGAGAAATCCGTTCCGAGCATCTGAAAAACCGGCAGCATGGCAATCGGGCCCCACTCTTCCATGCTGCCCCAGACGCCAGCAGGAATCTCAGGAGATGAGCCTATTCCCTCGATCAGGCTCGTGCACGTGGCATCGACCGACGTCACCTTACCTATCACTCCACTCTTCACAAGAAGACACAGCCTCTTGAATGCAGTGCTGTAGGCGGGACGAATCGCCTCGACAAGACGAACGTCCGCCTTATGCGCAATCGCCTCAAGCTCTTCGAAATCGTTTAGGTCAAGGGCGATGGGCGATTCGCAAAGCACATGGATACCACGCTCCAGGGCTTGTTTTATCTGCTCAAAGTGCTCCGAAGGAGTAGAGGCGATGTAAATCGCATCGACAGAGGCAAGCAACTCGTCAAGAGAGCCAGTGACAACCCCTAGATCACGAAGTGGGCCCTGAAGGCGTTCGGGATGACGAGCGCAGATTCCACTCACGTCGAGTCCGTTCACATACTCACTTTCGGACAGGTACTTGGTAAGAAAGGAAACGTCGCCCACGAGGCCCAAGCGCATCCTCTTTTTTTCGGAGCGTATCTGAGTGCTCGAAATCCCTTCCGTGCGGTCCAGGTAGACCACATCGCAGTACTCCTTCAGGTAGTCGAACTGCCCAACCCAATCTGAACCGACGGCGAACACATCAATGCACAGCCGCTGGATGTCATCAATCTTCTGGCCCTCATATTCCTCGACGATTATCTCGTCGGCCAGGCCCGTCTCACGCACGGACTCCATGCGTTCAGCCAGTGACTGCTGGACATTGATCTTTCCCCGTGCGATATCAAAGTCATCCGTCGTAACGGCAACCACAAGGTAGTCACCCAGAGAGCGGGCACGTTCCAACAACCTCACGTGACCATGATGCAGCAAGTCAAAGGTACCGTATGTTATGACTTTAGTCACGGATAGTCCCACTCGCCACTTTTCGCTTGAGAAAGCTCGTTCCCTTCTTTATCCAATGCTGACTCTCCATGTTGACGACACCCATCTCGGAATAATCCACGCCATGCGCAAGAATCCAGGAATCCAATAACCTCTCCGCGACAAACCCGAATACTCTCTGATCGTTTGTGCTGTATCCAGAGGTGTCGAGCTCGTCCTCGAGTTCTGAAAGAATGCCAAACAGCCATGAGCAATACTCGTCGAACAAGTCATTTCGCATGACGAGCATGTTGAAGCGATGGCCGTGCGTCAGAGACATGCACTCGTCATAGGAACTTAGCATGGCCGGATACTTGCCCTTGATGATTTCCCTCGTGCAGTCTAGGTCCACCGAGTGATGTGCGTGCACGTACTGGCTGTAACTCGTCTCGATGAGATAGTTTCGTTCCTTCGGGAGGATGACGGGATGGCGTTCGAACCTATATAGAAAATCGTCGCTAGAGGCAATCCGCGAAGTCTTCCCTCCCAAGGGGGAACGAGAAAAATGCCTGCGATAATGAACAAGCCCGAGATGCTTCGCGGTCACGTTCTTCCACATCCAGTACATTACTGTCAGTTCGCAGTAGCCTCTGTTCTTTTCGCTTATTCCCTCCCCCTCATCATCCCGACGCCACCCCTGGGGCAAATCGGCTGGAGCCTTGAGGGCACTGCCGGCCCAAACGGGAAGATAGGCCTCATCCTTGGGCATCCAATAGCGTTTATGCGCTGCAACTGACACGCACAGGTCTCTCATATGCCTTCTCGCAATCCGCACAGGGGCACCACATTCCTCCCTGATGCATTTCAGGCGGTCAGTCGCTTGCGCTTCCCTTATTCGAGCGGAGACCCATCAGAAAGCCGCCGAGACACCAGAGTGTCAGACACAGCATAACCCAAAGGTATGACCATGACGCGCCATCGATTCCGTCAGCCCTTACCATCACCGGGCAGAGAATGCGAGCGATAAGGGAGACCAGGAGATATCCGAAGGTCAACATCCTTTGGTTTCGCATGATGGTGATGCCCGTAGTGAAGAGTGTTGCCAGAGCGAGCAGACCACCGCCCATAAGGAGCACAATCAAATCAATCCTGTACGGATACAGATTTGTATTATACAGAGCCCCGAGAACGGGGGCGCCTATCGTCCATGCACCCACGATGCAGCCGACTGTGATAAGAAGGATGACTATGGACTGCCGCAAAAATCTTTTTGAGAACGCGTCCACTTTACCCTTGGACCATTGGAGGGCAAGGGATGCGACAATTGGATTGAAAATGAAGTTAGACAACAGGCCGACCACAAAGACGGGCATGGCAATGAAGCCATAGATCGCCTGCGCTGCGTCGTCCATAAGAGTGTCGATGGTATATTTTGGAATATTTCCTATATAAAACAGAAGAAAGAGCGAGAGAAAAAGGGGAAAGCAGGCTTTGAGGAGAGGCAGGACTTTCGAGCTGCCACCCGCATCGAATGATGGAAGCCCATACCGTCTCCACACCCAAGCCGTCTCGGCAAGAAAGTACAGCGCGGTGTACGCCGTCGCGATGCTGAGGCTCAGGAGGAGATCACGTGTCAGGCAGACGAGCGGCGCAAAAATGGCGATCGTGGTAGACAACCGGAAACAGAGAACCTTGGCGCCAACATCAAGGCGCCCGTTTTGCTGGTAGTTTCCATGGACGGCATCCTCCAACGCATCAATGCACTTGAACAGGAGCATCACAAAGATGGTTGCCGACTTCGAAGCAGAGTATCCCGTATCGCCAAAAGGAGAAAGTAGAAACGCCGAGCCGAAGACCAACATCAGGGTGCTCGTCAGCACCCTCAGCTTCGCGTATGCGATAAAGCTGTGACGCCTCTCCACGTCCGAGACCTGGTAGTTCCTTACGCCATACTTGCCCAAGTTGAGAAAGAGGTTGGCATGGGCATATGCAAGGGTCAACACACCAGCCGTGCTGACATCGCAAACATGGGTGACCACCACCAGCATGATGACGGACTGAAAGGCCATGAGCATGCTGCTTACGGTATTCCAAAGGTACGTCGATCGACTCGTCCCCTGGCGGTCCTCCCTCGGTCTAGCATCCATAGAATTCGTTCACGAAGTCAATCACGCTCTGGCAATCCGATTCGCTGAGCGAGTAGTACATGGGGAGTCTCACGAGACGCTCGCTTTCCGCAGTCGTATATCGATCAAGCCCACGGAACTCCCCGAAGCGACGGCCTGCGGGTGAGGAATGAAGTGGTATGTAATGAAAGACGCAGCCTATAGAACGCTCTCGCGCAGCCTCGAGAAACCTGCTCCTCTCCGATAGGTCTGCACACTTGATATAGAACATATGCGCGTTATGCACACAATCCTGGGGGATGCTAGCAAGCTCAATTATCCCCTCATCTGCCAGTCCGGATAGGCCGTTCCAGTAGTGATTCCAGGTCGCCAGGCGATTCTCGTTGATGTCGTCTGCACGCTCGAGCTGAGCCCAGAGGTATGCCGCGTTCATGTCGCTAGAAAGGTAGCTGCTCCCTCGGTCAACCCACGTATATTTGTCGACCTGACCCCTAAAGAAGCGCTGTCTGTTGGTTCCCTTTTCTCTAATTATTTCAGCCAAATCGTTATACTTGGCATCTTTGATGAGAAGGGCACCGCCCTCCCCCATCGAATAGTTCTTCGTTTCGTGGAACGAAAAGCACCCGAAGTCGCCAATCGTGCCCAATGCCCTTCCTTTGTAGCTGCTCATGACGCCCTGTGCGGCATCTTCGACAACGAGCAAGCCATGCTTGTGAGCAATGCGCAGTATCTCGTCCATATCACAGGACACACCCGCATAATGCACCACAACGATAGCGCGAGTCCTGTCAGTAATCGCATCCTCGATGAGCTTCTCGTCAATGTTCATCGTGTCGGGTCGTATGTCAACAAAGACTAGATGTGCCCCAACCATCTGAAAGGCAGTGGCGGTGGACGAGAAGGTGAAGCTAGGCAGGATTACCTCGTCTCCAGCATGCAAGTCGCACAGGATTGCTGCCATCTCGAGAGCGCTCGTTCCACTCGTCGTCAGCAGGGCCTTCTGTGCCCTAAAACGTTCCTCAATCCACTCGTTGCAGAGTTTCGTAAATGGGCCGTCTCCACAAATCTTATGATTGAGCTCCGCAGCCTCTCTCACGTACGAGAGTTCCGTGCCAAGATAGGGCGGAACATTAAAGTCAATCACTCACGTTCCTCCATTCCATGATCATAGAGGGTAAAGGGAACCGAAAGTCTAGCAAGGCAGGTAAGCTTCGAGATCTTCCGGCCTGGCAGCCGTCATCACGAAATAGCCTGCACGCTCCGAGCTGTCATGGACAGATGCCTTGGAAAACAGACTGTCACTTGGAAGTTCGAACTCGACTATATCGACCCTCTCGTCATTCTGCACTTCATAAAAGGCACGAAGATCATCCTCGCCAAAGAAGAAGCGGACAGCGGCCGCATTACCCGTACAAGTAGAGTCGACCGCCGGGTCAATCCCCAAAGAAACGTCTATGACCGCTCGTACGTAGTCAATGCCCGTGGTCAGCTGAACAAGGTGGCTCCCGATACAATCCCCACCCATACGCCCCCCTATCTCCACGATATGGGGACAGTTGTTCGCGTCCATAATTACTTCAGCATGGGCCGCCCCATTGTCAATGCCAAGCGTCGCAAGGGCGTGCAACACCGTCTTACGCAGCAGGGCCTCATTCTGTGGCAGGAGGCAGCTTGGTTCAAGATGTGCCGTTTCGATAAAATTGGGTATCCCTGTCGTAAACTTTCTCGTCACTGCCAGCACCTGTCGGCGGCCAGCGAAGCAAATGCATTCCGCGCTGTATTCGGTGCCAATCACATACTCCTCGAGAACGGCCTTTCGCTCGAAGCTTTGGGAAAGGGCATCTTGGATGGCGGGTCCTATCTCCGAGCGCGAGCTTATGTATGTAACGCCCCTGCTCCCTGAACGATCGGTCGGCTTGACGATAGCGGGCAGAGCGAGGTCAAACGAATCAATATCCGCGCCCTCATCTACCCGATAGCTCTTGGGAGACGGGTCGCCCCCGGCGGCAAAAGCACGCCGCATGGCAAACTTGTTGGTCATCTTTTTCGTGTCAGACCAGGTATTGCCAATGAGCCCCAGGCAACCCGCAACGTAGTTAACGGTGATGGCGGCAAGGTCTGACGCAATGCTACAAATGCCATCTATCCCAATTGCTCGACAGACCGCTTCAATTTTCTCGTATTCCGTAATGCTGATCGGATAAAAGAAGTCCGCCTCAGACTCGCCCACGTCCCCCACTTGCCAAGCAAAGACATGCGTCTCTAAGCCAAGTTCCCTAGCACGCCTGATGAGCGGGAGCTGAAGATAGGAAGCTCCTATAATTGCCAGTTTCTTACCACTATATAAGCTGGCGTCCGAAGCCCTCTGCATACGACTCTCCTATAGCTTCTGGCGAACGATGACTGCAGAAACTTACTGTATGAGGAATGAGGACGCTGCCTGTCGATCGGCGAGCGCCTCGCAAAACTCGACGCTCTCTCCCATGACAGACACCTGTCCTATGCAGTCATTGGCGCTCTCGTATCTGTTGACGTGTGAGCCGGCGCTGCGAAATGCCTGGACCTCAAAGACCTGCGGGTCGATTGGCTTGAGGCTGACGGCGCTCAACGTACCGTCCCTGTCGGGGAGAATCATCTTTGCAAGCGTGGCGTTTGGGGCATCCGAGTCGGAGAACGTGACGGGAAGTCCAAGGGCAACCCTAATGATGGACTCGTAATAGTCGATGCCATAGTTCATGCCTACGAGCTCTGGCAGGCCGTTGGCACCGGCCCTGCCCGTGAGTTCCATGACGCGGACCTCATTGCCGCTCATTTTAAAGTCCATGTTGACTGCGCAGTTATCGAAGTCACTAGCCCGTATTGCCTTGATTGCAGCATCTCGGGCGATTTCGGCACGGTCTTCGGTTAGGTTCACCGGGCAGAAGTGTCCAACAGGGATGGGGGCATGCGACTGGAACAGAAGGTCCCCATGCAACATCACGAAACGGATGTCACCATCGACCACGCATGCCTGGGCGCCAAACTCGTCTCCCTGAAGATATTCCTCTATGAGAAACTCGTCCTCGTCACGGAACTCTCGCTCGAGGACGGATTCGGCCTGAAGCCTGTCATTCACAACAAAGACGCCGTTGCTGCTTTGTGAGTGACGCTTCTTGAGCACCAATGGATAGCCAAGCCTGACTTCTGCCTCATCAAGATCGCGAGGCTCTCCCTTGGAAATCACGCAGTCAGCCACAGGGACCCCGGCATCCAAAAGGGCACGCTTCTGGAGCACCTTGTCGAATGAGGAGCGAGCCACCTCCTGCGAAATCCCTCTGAACCCAAGTGCGTCATTCACCGCCCCAAGCGCCTCGACCCCTGTGTCCATGCAGCTTGTCACTACAGCATCGATGTTAAGGCTCTTGGCTGCAGCAACCACTTCCGCAGGGCGCGTTATGTTAACGAAGCATTTTTCGTCAGCAACCGCCAGTCCAGGATAATCACCATCGAGCCCAGCGGCTATGGTAACAAGTCCCATCCGATGCGCGGCGGCATACAGACCCATTTGTCCTCTACCAGCACCGACAACCATTATTCTGCGCCGAACGGACATCACAACCCCCTATGTATCTCCCTTAGAAGTGCCGTCAAAAAATCAGAGCTTTCCGAGCAATATGAGAACATCGTTGAATAACCTAATGATAGGCGAGAAAGATTTGAACTTTGAGTCAAAGATTAGGTGAAATCTCTTGCCGAGACTCTCACGGTACAGGGCGACTGCCCTTAGCTCAGCGAGCTTGTCAGGGTAGACGGCCTCATAATTGCGCAGAACCTCGCGCGCGTTCTTCTCATGAATGTTGCTCCGGGGGCCAAGGCGGCGGGAGAGGTAGTCAAAATTCTTTAGAAGGTGATCAAGCGGATTGGTCGACGTAATGGAGAGGTTCGACCCTGTCTGGCGGTATAGAATGTAGGACCTATTGTCATACACGACGGTCCCAAGCCAAAAAGCGACAAGGGCGACGTAGGTGTCATGCCCTGAAATCTCCCCGACCTGAATGGGCGCCAACAACCTTTGTAGTGCATCGTTGTAGACCATCGTGCATCCGCGTATCCCAATGAAGACAGAGAGCATGTACTTGTCTATCTTTCCCTCCCAAGCGTTCGCCTTCCTGATGAAGTTCTCTTCCGCATCGACGACGTCAAGATCCGAGTAATAGCATGCAGGCAACGAGGAGTCGGTCTGCTGAAGCATCTCAACTGCAGACAGAAGCTTCTCGGGCAGCCAGAAGTCATCTTGATCAGAGAATGCGTAATATGCCTTCGAGACGCAAGGGCAATTGTTCACAAGCCACATAAAAGATTTGATATACCCCACATTCTCTCCAAGGAAAACGCTCATGTTGCTGTTTTCACGAGCGTACCGTTTGAGCAAGGCGACGGTATTGTCCGTTGATCCGTCATCCCTCACCATCAAGCGGACGTCCACCCCCGACTGCCCTAGTATGCTATCGAGTTGGCGAGAAAGGAATTTTTCTCCGTTGTAGGTTGAGAGTAGGACGAATACCTTCTCCATCGTTGCCTCCCACAAAGTATGACAAATATCAGAAATTTATTTTTTCTTTTATTACATACTGAGGATATTGGTTCACTGAGATAAATATTCTCCCTATATATTCACCCAGCAAACCGAGCTGCAGCATTATCAAGCCCGCACAGAGCAATATCACGATGGTGAGGGAACGGTAGCCGCTGGAAACGCCTGGATTTATTAGCTTGCAGACTATCGAAAACAATCCCATGGCGACGGCGAGAAGCGAGAGCACCCCTCCCAGTAAGGCGCCGACCCGAAGGGGCTTCGCAGAAAACGCCGTGAAGCCATTCACCCAAAGAGCAAGCGATTTGGAAAAAGTGAAGTTCGACTGCCCCACACGGCGCGGCCGCTCCTCCATGGGAACCATCACGATATCCGTCGTTATCCTTAGAGAAAGGCCTTCCAGATATGGGAACGCATTCTTATACGTCGCCATCGACTTGCAGACCACCTTGGTGCGTGCAATGAAATTCGAAAACACGACATTCTTCGGCTTTCCAAGCAGCAGGTGTGACATCTGATGGTTCATCGCACTGCCGAAGCGCTTCAATGGGGTCTGTTGCTTAACGCCATAATCTGCCATCGCCATATCATGGCCACGTTCGAGAGGCGCAATGAGTTCCCAGAGGTGCTCGATTGGACACTGGCCGTCATCATCCACGCTCACGACGTAGTCTCCGGCAGCCAAAGAGTATCCCGCCAGAACTGCCGCATGTTTCCCAACATTTCCAGCGAGGCTCGCAACGCGCAGATGAGGGTCTCGGGCCGCTCTGTCTCGTAAGACCTCAAGGACCTTGTCGGGTGAACAGTCATTAACCGCCACGACCTCGTAATCGTAGGCCCCTTCTCGCATGCGCATGACAGAAGAAATTTCATCGATGACAGCGAGAATCGTCTTCTCGCTGTTGTAGCAGGGAATCACAAAACTGATCATCTTCACCTTGGATTATGCAGAAGGAAGCGAATTCTCTTCTGCACGTCCCCCTCTCGTCCGCAGACGGCCTCTCGCTAAAATACAAATCGCATAGGCGAGCGTAGTTACAGCCGAAATAACCACGCCAAGTTGCTGCTCCCTATCAACATACTCGAGCGATAGGTTATGCATGCCGGGGCTAAGTCTGATGCCGACCATGCCGCCGTCGACATCAACAACGGGTGTCGTAAGCCCATCAAGCTTCAACTGCCATTTACTACCATAGAGTAAAGGCAGGCAGAGCATGGCGTCGCCTTCCGAGTCGTTCGAGACGGTTCCCTGAAAAACAGCTCCATGCTGCGTGATTTCAATATCCCCCAGGCTCCCCTGCCTCGCAAAGACGGATTCAACCGTCTCGGCAGAGATGCTCTCCAGGTCAATGCTATATACGTCGGCTTCGACGCCATCGGAAGCAGAGAGGACGATGTATCGACTCGGGCCTAAATCAGTTAGATCGATGGCATATTCTCCCACGCCATCGTGAATGGAGAAACTCGTCGACCTTGCAGCATCAGGATTCCCCAAGTCGTCAGTTGCGTACACTCGTAGCGCAGACGCCTTCCGGCTATTGAGAAAGATGGTCATCCTCCCGAACTCTGCCCCTGGGTCTTCGCCCAAATCAAAGCAAAGTGGAGAATGCTTCCCGCCCTTGAGCGGAACGACACCATCAACCTTATAGATGTTCCCCCTATTGTCGACGGTGCGGTCGAGCAAATTCAGTTTGCGTATCGAGTCAGACACCGTGTCCATAGAGAGCCCTGTAGCGCCAAGGGAGTCAGAATCGCCGTCCGTCAAGTAATAACCGGACGTCAGGGCAAGCTTCCTCTCATTCGGGGACATCCGAGATAGCTGGTCTTTTGTCACTGCATGCGTTGCCAGATATCCGAAGCCTTGGAAGTTGGAACAACGGTAGAGCATCTTGTCCCCCCGCATTCCTACCAGGTCATAGAAGCGTGGGTCCATGTTGTCGTCATCCTGCGTGATCACATACTTCACGCCCAGAAAACGATCGCTGAGGATGCTACGATGCGGAAAGCGTATCCAATTACTTCCAGTAGTGGTTGACGTATTGTTCCGCACGGTACCAAAATTGGAATATGCCCCAACTAGTTCGGCGGAATTCGTAGAACTATATGATCCAACGCCAGGGTAATCTTGTACGAGCTGATCGTTGAAGCTCTGCGAATCGTACGTCTTGTTCACTCTATATGTGCCACCATCTTTTTGGCGCAAAGACAGCGCAACCAAGGACGTGCCGTCGGAGTACAGGCCGTTGTTCCATGCGTCGATGGAAACATAGCTCCTCAGATTGACGGTGAAGTAGTTACTAGCACAGACATCGAAGATGAGCAGGACAAGAAACAATGGCTGCACAAGCGGAAGCAGTCGTTTGTAGGCATGCTCCTCCTCAGTTGCCCTGCGATTCAGAATCCTCGCATAGAGCATGAGGAATGCAGCATAGGAGGTAAAGACGATGACCAACTTGGTCAAGGTATTCCTGCTGACGCGATACCCCGAAACCTTGCCAATGACGTATGTGATGCAGACAAGCATCAGGAACAGTACCGCAGAATACTTGACCGTCGTCAAAAGGCGCGCAGGCGAATTCTGACCTGCGACCTCCTCCCGAATCAAGCAAATTGCCTCACCAATCATGAGCACCTGCAAAAAGCACAGTATGAACGTCCACCGTTGCGTCAAGGCCCTGAAAGAAAGCATCTGGGAAACTACCGGGCAGCCCAGCGCAATGAGGCACAGCGCGAAAATCAGAAGGAATCGCCTCTTATACCTGCTGCGAGTCAATTCGACGAACGAAAAAATCGACAGGACGCTTACGCTCAATATCGCAATCTCATAATAGTTGCCCGCGCCGGAATACTTCCCACCTATGCCCAGCAAATCGCTCGAAAGAAACCGACCTATGAAGCAGCCGATGTACTTTATGGAGTAATAGGGAGGAACCACCTGAGAGCCTACAACGCTCGCTCTCGTACTCCCCATAAGCTTTGAAATGTTTGGGATGATATACTCCGACGCCATTCCGAGAGCGGCGATGACGACACCTATGAAAAGAAGCGCCCTGCTTAGCACTTCGTGCCAAGGTTTCTCATGGATTCTCAGGTAGATAACCCCATAGAATGCAAAAAATATGCTGGCAACATAAAGCACAGGATAGCTTGCCCAAGCTAGGCAAGCCACTGCAGGCACCACAAGCGGAGCGAGGCGGTCTCTCTCAAGGAAGAGCTGGAATCCGTAGAGCGCAGTGGTGAACGAAGCCATCGTGAGAAGGAACGAGTAATGCTGTCCCCAGAGTACGGCGAAGCCATTGAAGCACCACAGCATGGCTGCGGAGATGCTTGCAAGCCCGTCTGTTAGCACCCTCCGAAAATACAAATCAGCAAAGATTGCCATCCACAGGTATCTCAGGTAGGTGCTGACGATAAGGCCCCACTTGATGTTCTTCTCTCCGAATATGAGGAGAGGAAGGTTAAGAGGATGCAGATATTTTATAAGAGGAGTTCCCGAAAAATCACCTAATCCCCTAGTCAAATCATAGGTGTTAAAATCAAAAGCGGCAATTTTCCTCAGGTCATAGATGATGTTCGGCAGATATGCATTCACCGTGTCAGCGCCTATGTCCGTATAGGCGTAAATATTCGCGGCGAAGACGAATTTTCCATAGAGAACCAGGAAGGTCACTGTAATAAGGGACCACAGGAGCAAGTAACGCCTCTTCCCCCGATACCATGCGTCCATGAGTCTCCAATGCTCCCGGCCTGTGCTACTGACACGTGCTCTAATTCCAGACAGAGTCAGCCCTACAAGAGGATTTCACGCCTCGAAAGATCGTATAGCGCTGCAATGAGCAGCGTATTGTCCGCAACGGACAGCTCACCCAAATGCCCGACCCTAAATGATGAGGACGATTCTCCCCCCCCATTAGGGCAGAGCCAGATCCCATATTCGTCCTTCAGCGTATGAAGTACCTCCAGAGCGCAGGGGGAGAGAGTCTCGACATAGGTCACGGCATTCGAGGGAGACTTGAGTCGCATGGAAAAGGGCAGGCCCTTGGCCCTTCGCCTGAAATCACCTGCCAAAGTTGCAACCTTACTTATCTCGGTATCTATCCCTCGCTCACGTATCTGATGGAGCCGGGAATGAACCTGAATGAGCGTGCCGACTGCCGGAGTGAAGGGCGTTTGCCCCCTCTCGCCATCTCTCAACAGTAAATGCAAGTCAAGATACATGCAAGTCGGCTTGACCTGTGCGACCTTCTCCAAGCCGCGTGCAGATAGAGCAACAATGGAGACTCCTGGAGGACATGCAAGCCCTTTTTGCGAACCAACGATAACAAAATCTGCTCCAATTGCAGACATATCGAAGGTATCTGCCAGAAATGAGCTAATCGCATCAACTACAAGAAGTAGGCCATTTCTTTTACAAAAATCTCCGACGAGATCCTTGTCGTAGAGAATGCCCGTTGACGTCTCGTGTATGTTCACGAGAAGGGCCGAGAAACCAGAGCCTTCGTAGGGAGCGAGGTCGGATGCCTCAAGGGTGTCACCGCGCTTTAGCGCTATCGCCTCGTAAGCAATACCATGGAGCTCGCACAGCTCAACGAACCTGTGTCCGAAACTACCACCATCGACCACCAGGACTCGATCAGAGCCATCAAAGGCCCCAGCGATCGTGGCCTCCATCGCAGCAGTTCCAGAACCACTGACAAAGACCGCCCTTGATCCTTCTGGCGCACCCACTAGGTGTAGGAAATCGCTCTCGTTCTCTAACATCAACCTCGAGAATTCTGGCGTTCTAAAGTAAGGGACGTCGCGAGCACCTAACTCACGCACGTCGTCGTTTGATTGGACCGGACCGACGGCGAAGTTAATCAAGATGTTCTCTCTTTCGAAAATTCGTACAGACAGTCAACAAGCTCCCTCAAGGCGAGCTACACCACGAGAGTCATCTGCCAGAACCTGTTGTTGAGCCAAACATGGCGTGGAAGGTGCCAAGGATGCAGAGGAGGTCCCTCCCAAGGCTGCGGTCGCGGATGTACTCGAGCTCCAGCCTCTGACGCGAGCCGTCCTCGTAGGTGGCGTCGTTTCTGGCCTTGACCTGCCACCAGCCCGTAATGCCGGGGGTGACGCTGAGGAACTCCGCCACGCTCTGACCGTAGGCCGCCAGCTCGTCCGGCTCGACAGGGCGCGGGCCGACCACGCTCATGGAGCCAGAGAGGACGTTGAGGAACTGGGGCACCTCGTCCAACGAGGTCTTGCGCAGGAACTTGCCGACCTTGGTCACGCGCGGGTCGTCATCCACCTTGTGCTCGGACAGCCACTGCTGCAGCTGCTCGGGATTGAGGTGCTTTTCCACGTCGTCCGCATCAGCCACCATGGTGCGGATCTTGAGGATGTCCACAGGTATGCCATAGCGCCCCACACGCCGCTGGGCGTAGATGGGGCTCCCCTTGCTGTCCAACGCCACAAGAAGGCAGATGGCGGCGGTGGGAACGAAACCCACGACCACCGCTACGCTCGAGAACGCCACGTCGAAGACCCGCTTGGCAATGTGATATGCCTTTGTGTCGCGCGAGCCGGGAACGGGGGGAATCTGCTCCTCCTCGATCACGATGCCCGTGCCATAGGTGGCCTCGGAAACGACCGCTTGGGCCCTCTCGCGCGTGACAGGAGCCAGGGCCTCCTGCTTGGGCTTGAGTCGCGCGTCGCGCACTATCGCGACGGCCTCCCCCACCGCACCAACGGCGAGGATGGCAGCGCCTAGACCACCCGCAACCCCATACATGGCCAGGTGTCTGCGGTGGCTCTTGGCGCCGCCCGAGTGGCCGCGTCGATCGTCTTTGGGTCTTTCCATAGCTAAAAACTCCTGGAAGCGGGCCGTCGCCCGCGTAGCTAAAGTTCGAATCCGTGGATACAGGGACGCTTAAGACATTCTAGTACAGGGAACCCGAGCCCACCGTTCCTGGACACAAGCGTGCAAATTACCCATCAACCAGGGGCTTGCGACTCAAACTCACAAGAAGCACGGTCTCAATTGCCCCTTTTATATTTGAGCCCCCTGCCGGCCCCAACCGTAAAGACCTGCCCAAGCTCAATGAGCTCCTTGAGGATGCGCGATAGCTTTGACCTTCCGAAGTCGACCATACCCAGCAGCTCTCCCGAAGACCAAGGAACGGTAGGGCTCAACAGCCCATACACGAGCCGTTGATCGTCGGTGAGCCCAAGGTCGGCAACTGTCACCGGAAGGATCACGGTGATGGTGTTCTCCATCACCAAGAAACGCGGCGTTGTCTTGCTGCTGGCATATGCGTCCCGGATACGCTGAACCCCCGTTCCAAATGCCTCTATGAGGCCCAACCGGTAGAACACGTTGGCAAGAACGGGGTTTCGCCTGATCGAAACCATGCCAGCAAGGTACTCCTCCTCCGAGATGCCCGTTGGCAGGCCGCCAGGGGATGACACCTCCACCCGGTCGGGATACATCGCGATGCGCGCGTGGGCAGGCACATCCCAGGTCCTATGAACCAATGCATTCGCGATTGCCTCCCTAAACGCCTCGGAGGGTATGCGCTCGACCTGAGTTCGCTCGAACCCAGAAATCCGCTCGTAGCAGTAGCAATCCCTGTACATGCGGACTGCATCTTCGTATTCGAGCAACACGGACTTCCCGGCACTCGTCTCCCGACGCAGAATTACGCTGATGCTCTCTCCAAACTGAGCCATGTCAAAGCCGGGCAAATCGTTCTTGTCTGCCAACAGGGCAGCGGCATTGTTGTAGCCATCTTCGTCCGAGTAGAGCTCGAGCGTCCTGAGGGTGTCCGTGTCGAAATTCTTGATGCCAACCGTGGATTTCAGCGCCGAGCCGAGCGTCTCGAAGGTAAACTGCTGGCTTCTTGAGCTCAGCCGCTCATACGAAAGGTTACTCCCCTCGAGCACGAGCCTCCTGAACTCAATGGGATCCACCTCGACGGTCGAGCTATCGCTACGTCGGTATGCCTTGGCGCGATAGAGATACGGCTTTGACCTCCCCGGACGAACCACGAGCTCGACAGTGGAGTCTTTCGTGTTGGGCAGAAGCTCATAGTCGGGGCGGGGAGAAATAGAATCATTGACCTTGTTTTCGATGTCAAGGCAGGCTGCCCGTACGTTGCCAAGCCCCACAACCCGCGCCGCGTCGTCCACGCCAAACAGGATTGACCCGCCCTCATAGTTCGCAAAGGCGGACACAGTTTTGAGAAAGCTGTTTGAAATCTCCTCTCTGAATTCAAGCGTCTCGTTTTCCTCATGAGACTCTCCAAATCAACGATTGCAGCCGAAAATCAACAGCAAAATCAACAGCAAAATTTTGCTGTTGATTTTGCCATCGCGCTTCGACCGAAAAGAGGCCCAGGAGCAACCGCCGCTACAGGCCCGAGTCCAGAGCGTCGAAGCGGTTGATGCGCAGCAGGATCTGGTCCACGTCGAGTGACCCCCAGATGGTGACGGAGCCCTTCTTGCCCCGCTCGAAGACGCGCACGCTCTGGTAGCCCACGAGGGCGTTGGGCCTCGCCCACTCGATCCGCGCGATGTCGCGATAGCGCACGGTGCGCGTGAGGCCCACGAAAGGCGTGATGCGCATGCGGTCCACGTAGGTGACCACGCGGTAGTGCTTAATCGCAAGCCAGAAGGAGAAGGTGACCAGGAGGAAGGCCAGGAAGAAGGCGAAGACCACGGTCGTGTCCGCCTTGAAGGCGCCCAGCGCGCAGAGCCAGCCCAACATGAGGCCCAAGGCACCCATGAAGACCATGGCCATGACCAGCATGCGCGAGAATTGGCCCGACACGATGTAGGTGTCGTGGTGGCTGTGGTGGCGCTCGGAAAGCCCCGGGTTCCCCACCAGCTCGATGGCAGTGGCGACCACGGGCACGGCGGCAGTGAGGCCGGCAAGCATCTGCAGGGTCATGGTCGAATCGCCCCTCCGTGCCTGCCGCGCATGGAACCTCCCCCATCCTCGAACTTCCCACCAACGTGCATGACTCTCTCAGCCACTACCTTAGGGGGTAAGGCGAACGCCGCCCACGGGCGCTTGGCGTGCGGGCGGCGTTCTTCTGTATGCGGCTCAATCCCCAGCCCAGAGGTAGGAATTCGCCTGCGGGCGGCGGGGCCCAGGGTAGGGTTCGACGCGGGATGGCGGGGCCTCTCCCCCGCCCCCTCTCCCCTACGCCAGCTGGGGCACGGAGAACTTGCCCACCAGGCGCTGGAGCAGGTCGACCGTGAGCACCATGTTCCTCACGGGGATGAACTCCCTCACGGAGTGGGCGCTGTAGCCACCCGTGGCCAGGTTGGGACAGGGCAGGCCGCGCAGGGTGAGCTGGCTCCCGTCGGTGCCCCCGCGCATGGCGATGACCTTGGTGGGGATGCCCAGCTCCTCCTGCGCCTCGAGCACGTTGGTGACCAGGAAGTCCATGCCTGTCAGGTGCTCGCCCATGTTGCGATACTGGATGCGGGAGTCCACGCTCACCGTGTCGGCGCCGTAGCGGTCGTTCAGGAAGGCCGCGATCTTGCGCAGGGTCTCCTCGCGCGCGAAGAAGCGCCCGGAGTCGTGGTCGCGGATGATGTAGGTCAGCCGGACGTCGCTCGCCGTGCCCTCGATGCGAATGGGGTGGTAGAAGCCCTCGCGACCCTCGGTGTGCTCGGGGCGCTCGAAGGCAGGCACCATCTGCTGGAACTCGCTCGCCACGGTGATGGCGTTGACCATGATGTCCTTGGCCACGGCCGGGTGCACCATGACGCCGCGGACGGTCACCGTCGCCTCCATGGCGTTGAAGGTCTCGTAGCTGAACTCGCCCAGGGCCTCGCCGTCCACGGTGTAGCACCACTTCGCCCCGAACTTCTCGAGGTCGAGCAGCCGCGCGCCATGGCCTATCTCCTCGTCGGGGACGAAGGCTATCTTGAGCGCTGGGTGCGGGATGTCGGGGTCCTGCTGGATGCGGTGCAGGAGCGAGCAGATCTCGGCCACACCCGCCTTGTCGTCGGCCGCGAGGAGCGTACGCCCGTCGCTGCAGACGATGTCCTCGCCCACAAGGCCCTTGAGGTCGGGGAACTGCTCCTGAGTCGTGGCGACGGGCTTGCCGTCCACCACGCCGGAGACCAGGTCTCCCCCCTCGTAGCGCACGACGTGGGGACGGACCCCCTTGGCAGGCACGTCGCTCACCGAGTCGATGTGCGCGCAGAGCCCCAGCGCGGGAAGCCCCTCGGCGCCGACGGAGGCGGGCACGCTGCCCGTCACGTAGGCGTGCCCGTCCACGACCACGTCCTGGACGCCCAGGCTGCGCAGCTCCTCCCCCATGTAGCGCGCCATCTCGTGCTGGAACGGCGTGGAGGGCACCTCCCCGTCGTTCAGCGGGTCGGACTCGGAGTCTATCTGCACGTAGCGCATGAAGCGCTCGACCACGTCCGGAAGCTCGGCGTCGTGCGCCGCCTGCCCTTCGTCTGCCATCTTCCTCTCCCCTTCTCGGCGTCGCCGCACGGAGCGGAGCCCGTGTGCCCTGCGCTGCGAATTTGGGCCGCCACTTTTGATGCGGCCGAAAAACTGCGCATTGGTTTTGTGGAGGCCTCCGCAATCCTGGCCAAACGCCAGACTTCTTCACAATTGGGCGCTTCCGTGCGCAGTTTTTCGCGCACGGAAACGTCCGTCAAGGCCCGAAGCGACGGGCTAGTCCTCGTCGGCCAGACGCTGGACCATGGCCAGCAGGGACTGGGCGCTGTTGAAGTTGGCGGGGACGATCTCCTTTGCGGGCACGGCGACGTCGAACTCGTCGTCGATGGCGCTCACGATGGAGAGGATGTCGAAGGAGTCGAGGATGCGCTCGTCGATGAGGGTGGTGCAGTTGGCGTAGTCCACGCCCTCCTTCACGTCGTTGAGCAGGTCGATCATGGCGTCGAGGTCGATGTCCATGCTGTCTCCCATCTGGGTCGTTCTGGCGGTTTGCGTATTGTCACGGGCCTGGCTGCCGCGCGGGACGGCGCGAAGCCGGGAAGAGTCTAGGCGTGCGATGTGGAAGGCGTGTTGAGGACGCTCGTCTGGACCCAGTCGCGCGCAAGCGTCACGCTGCCGTCCTCCTCCACGAGCAGGACGCGCGGCATCGTCCGGCTCAGGAAGAGGTGGATGCCCTCGGTGACGGAGTAGGCACCGAGGTTCCTCAGGGCCAGGACGTCCCCCATGCGCAGGTCGTCCATAGGGAGGCTGCGCACGAGCACGTCGGCGGTGGTGCAGAGGCTGCCGCAGAGGCTCCACTCGCGCGCGCCGGACGTCGCGGGGCCAAGCGGGG